>JBBRLI010000001.1:0-452987 GCA_038231455.1 Vulcanimicrobiales bacterium
ACGTCGCCATCGTCGGCCTCGGCGGCCTGGGTCACATGGGAGTGAAGATCGCGCACGCGCTGGGCGCGAACGTTACGGTCCTTAGCCAGTCACTCTCGAAAGAAGCCGACGGCAAGCGCCTCGGCGCCGACCACTATCTCGCGACGTCCGATCCGAAGACGTTCGAAAAACTCGCCGGGACCTTCGACCTGATCGTCAACACGGTCTCGGCCGTACTCGACTGGAACGCGTACGTGAGTCTGCTCAAGACCGACGGCACGATGGTCGTTGTCGGGATCCCCGAGTCAGCGATCCCCGTGCACGCATTTAGCCTCGTGATGGGACGCCGCAGCCTTGCCGGATCGCTCATCGGCGGCATTGCTGAGACCCAAGAAATGCTCGATTTCTGCAGCAAGCACAACCTCGTGAGCGACGTCGAAGTCATAAGCGCAAGCGACATCAACGCGGCCTACGACCGCGTCGTGAAGAGCGACGTGCGGTACCGATTCGTCATCGACATCTCCACGCTCTAGTCGGACCGAGCCCCTCCACGAAAGTCGCCCGCTTCGCGAGCGGCTTTTTCGTGTCCGCACCCGCGGCTTCGATCGAATCGAGGAGGGGTTGCCTGCTTCGGGGTGTCGGTCTGCGCCAGAAGCCGTTGACGGGAACCGCTTCCTGGTTCTATCGTCAACCTGGTATGTCCACACAGCAAACCGATATCGTCCTCGTCGGCGGCGGCATCATGAGCGCCACCTTGGCCTCCATGCTCAAAGAGCTGCGCCCCGAGCTGAACGTCGAAATCTTTGAAGCCCTCGCCAGCCCCGCCGAAGAGAGTTCCAACCCCTGGAACAACGCCGGGACCGGCCATGCCGCGCTCTGCGAACTGAACTACACGCCACAGAACGCCGACGGCAGTGTGGGCATCTCGCGGGCTCTGGTCGTCAACACCCAGTACGATCTCTCGCGTCAATTCTGGGCGTTCATGGTTAAGAACGGCAAGATGGGTGCGCCCGAGTCGTTCATCCACGACGTGCCGCACATCAGTTTTGTGTGGGGTGAGGACAACGTCGCATTCCTGCGCAAACGCTTTGAGGCGATGAGCGCCCACCACTGCTTCAAAGGCATGGAGTACAGCGAAGATCATGCCGTGCTCGCGCAGTGGATGCCCCTCGTTATGGAAGGGCGCGATCCCGCGCAGCGCGTGGCCGGTACCCGCATGCTTACCGGAACCGACGTCGACTACGGCGCGGTCACCGAACAACTCCTGGCACATCTACGCGTGACCGCGGGCGTCAATGTTTCGTATTCGCATCGCGTCTCGAATCTCAAACGCTCGGCAAGCGGCGCGTGGGACGTAACGGTCAAAGACGAAAAAAGCGGCACATCGCGGACGATTTCCGCGAAGACGGTGTTTCTTGGCGCCGGCGGCGGCGCGCTTTCGCTGCTGCAAAAATCCGGTATCCCCGAGGGCAAAGGCTACGGCGGCTTCCCTGTCAGCGGCATCTTCTTACGCTGCGACGATCCGGACGTCATCGCGCGTCACGAAGCAAAAGTGTACGGCAAAGCCTCGGTCGGCGCTCCGCCGATGTCGGTTCCGCATTTAGATACGCGATTCGTCGATGGAAAGAAATCGCTGCTCTTCGGACCTTATGCGGGCTTCTCGACGAAGTTCCTCAAGAGCGGTTCGTATGGCGATCTCTTCGCCTCCGTGAAGCCCGATAACATCGGGCCGCTGCTCTCCGTCGGTCGCGACAACTTCGACTTAACAAAATATCTCATCGGCGAAGTGTTGGCATCGAAAGATAGCAAGTACGCATCGCTCCACGAGTATTTCCCGAATGCCGATCCGACCAAGTGGCATTTTAGCGTCGCGGGCCAGCGCGTCCAAGTGATCATGCCCGATGAAAAGACCGGCGGCAAACTCGAATTCGGCACGAAGGTCGTTGCCGCAGCGGACGGTTCGATCGCGGCGGTCCTTGGCGCATCGCCCGGCGCATCGGTTGCCGTCGCCGTGATGCTCGATGTGATCGGCCGCCTCTTCACGGGCGATGTTCCGAATTGGAGTGAGAAACTGACCGCGATGATCCCGTCGTACGGGCAGTCGATCGCGGATGACGCCGCCCTCGCTCAGCGCGTGCGCGAATACTCCGCGGACGCACTGCACCTTACGCGTCCGCCGGTGGCAATCGGAACCCAAAGGTAAGCTAGCCTATGGAAGATCCGGGCGTTATCGGAGCATACTTGCTGCGATGACATCTCGATCTGCGGCCGCGGCGCTGCTCGCCGTCCTGTTACTCGCGACCCCTGCGCCGACACCGGCGGCGATGCTCCCGGTCATCGCTGCGCCGATTCGTTCGAGTGGTCTTGCCACGGGCCGATCGTTCGAGGCGTGGGTCCAACTCGCGAACACGAACGATTCGCGCGTCCTTGGGCTCTCGATGCGGCGCGGGGATCGCATTCGCATTCGCTTTCCGCGTGCGTTCATGCCCCTCGCCGGCGATCCGACGGCGTATCTGCTCTACGGCTGGCCGCAAGGCGACATTCCGATGAATTTCCGCGTGTCCCGAAACGCCGGCGATCCGCGCACCATCGACATTGCAATTCAGTCCGGGATCGACGCCGTTTCATCGGCGATGCCGGGTCTCAAATCGATCCACCTTATCGCTCCGCTGCGCAATCCAGTGCCCGGCATCTATCATTTGGCCGTGGAGACGACGATCGCCGGGATACGCAAGCTCGGCGAAACCAGCGTCCGGATTGAAGCCGAGTCGTTCGGTAAAATCGCGCCGTTCAATGGCCTGCACGGTGGGAAAAATGAGAACGATTTGCGCGTCGCGCGCAACGCGCGTTTGCCGATGGCGCTGGACTTTCTCGTCACCGATCGCAGCGACGACCACCCCGGGGGGATCAGCGTCGTTACGTACGGGGATCGTCCAAGCGAGGCGGTGGTCATGCATAACGGCAAACGCATCGGCACGATCGCCGGCTCGCCCGGTATTGTGCTCGAGAGCATCGCGGCGGCCGTCGACGGCGTCGTTCGCTTGCGGGTCATCGCGCCGAACAAAGTCGGTGCCGCCTATCTGCGCGCAGCTCTCGACGGCGGCACGACAAGCGTCCTCCGAATCCACGTCCACTAGCGACCGGACCGAAAAATCAGCGCTGTTGACCCTTCAGCTCGACTGCTACAGTTCTCCTCATCACCTAACTCTTTGGAGGGAACATGAAGCACATCTCGCCGCGGTTCGTCTTGGGTTTGGCCGTGATCTCGCTCGTTGGAATGGGGGTGACCGACGCGGTCCGCGCGGCTTCGTCGAACGAGGGAACGCTGATCTGCCGCGTTACGCAGAGCGGCGAGGCAGCGAACGCCAAAATGATCGGCGCGCCGACCACCCTCGTCTGTAAGCCGCTAGACCCCGGCGTGACGCTAAAAACCATCGGCACGGTGAAATCGCGAAGCGTGCGCGAGATGGGACCCGACCTCACGGGCGCCCTTACCCCCGCTCAGGTCGATGCCGCGTGGAAAAAGCACGTTGAGGCGATGATCCAAATCGATCGCACCCCCTAGCTGCAAGATCGATGCAAGCCATTTCCAAGGAAAAGGCTTGCTAAGGGAACTTTCTTGTATATACTGCGGTGATGAAGCATCTACGGGTGACCTCGTTTTTCGTGGTGGCCGGACTTGCAGCGGCTCTTGCCGCTTGCTCCGGCAGCGGGTCCATGGCACCCGGGGATGCGGAGTCTTCGCTCGGCAACGCCCGCTCGATCGCAAGCCTCGGCTCACTTGGCAGCTACAACATCGACAAGACAAAAACGACCGTCGCCGGGATTTCGTCGGGCGGCTTCATGGCCGTGCAACTCCAGGTCGCGTATTCCGCGACCTTTCATTTTGCCGCCATCTATGCCGGCGGACCGTACTACTGCGCTCAAAACAGCCTGAGCAACGCGCAAACGATCTGCCAGTACGCGACGTCAAGTTCCCTTGCCGCCTCCGAGAGCTATCTTGATCGTCAGTCCGCAACCGGCACGATCGATTCAAAAACCAACTTGAATGGCCAGAAGGCGTACCTGTTTTCGGGGACATCGGATTATACCGTCGAGCAAAAGACGATGAACGATCTCAACACCGAGTATCAGCACTACGGCGTCGCGACGAAGTACGACAATAGCTACGCGGCGGGGCACGGCTGGGAATCACCTGATGGCGAAGTCGCGTGCGGCACGACGGCAAGTCCGTACATTTCAACTGCAGCGGCTATGACTCGGAGAACACGTGGCTGACGTATTTCTTCGGCTCGCCAAATGCAAAAAATACGGGTGCCGCAACCGGCAGGCTCGTCAACTTCGATCAAACGCCCTACGGTGGTGGCGCAAACGATCTCGATACGAACGGCTACCTGTACGTACCGAATACGTGCGCGGGCGGCGTGCAGTGCAAACTCATTGTGGCTCTCGACGGCTGCGTGCAGACGCAATCCGCGATCGGAACAAAATTCATCACCGAGGCGGGACTCAATAAATACGCCGACACGAATGCGTTTCTCGTCCTCTATCCGTACCAAGTGTCAAGCTCGACGCCAAATAATCCCAACGGCTGTTGGGACTGGTGGGGATTCGAGGGTTCGAATTATGCACTGCGAAGCGGGCCACAAATGACGGCGATCAAAAAAATGGTCGACCGCGTACAATCCGGCGGCGGCCCGACGCCCACGCCCTCACCAACGCCATCGCCTTCACCAACGCCAGGTCCCTCGAGTTCGCCGACGATCACCCCGGTGCCGTCAGCGACGCCGACCGCAACGCCGACGCCGGCCGCGACACCAACGCCCGCGCCCATCTGCACGACTGCAGCAAATTACTATCACGTACTCGCCGGACGCGCGCACGATAGCTTCGGTTATGCGCTCGCGAATGGATCGAACCAAAACATGGGTCTCGATAACGTCTTCTATCAGACGACGCTCAAGAAAACAGGGCCAAACTATTACGTCATCGGCTGTCCGTAGAAACGCAAGGCGATCAAGCTCGCAGACGCTCGACATCAAAGAGGTCGCTTGCAACCCGCTTGATTCGCGAGCGAAACCAGCCATGCGGCCCCGAGGTATCGAGCCGCTTGTGCCAGAGCAATGAGTATGAAAACCCACCGATTTCCGCAGGAGCGGCCAACATTCGAACCGGCGCGACGTTCCGATAGCTCATTGCTAACCGCCGCGGCAGCGTGAGAATGAGCGTCGTCTGCGCGGCGGCAAACACCGCCGAACCCGCAAACGGCGTAACGTAGCCGATGCGTCGCGGCTGGCCGCGCGCGACGAGCGGTTGATCGATCGACGGTTGCCAACCGCGCATGATGTCGACGACGGCGTGCCGGCACGCAAGATAACTCTCCAGACTCACACGGTTCCCGCGAATCGGGTGATCGAGGCTAGCCATGCAGACGTAGTCTTCCTCGAACAGCGGCTCGCAGACGAGCGAACTTGGCGGATCATCCGCACTCATGATGGCCGCGTCGAGACGGCCCGTTTCGAGATCGTCATAACTGCGTTCGTTCCAAGCCATCATGCTCAGCCCAGAGCCCGGCGAGCGCTCTTCGAGATCGCGCAAGAGATGTGGGACGAACACCGCGCTTGCATAATCGGTGGTTGCAACGCGAAACCGCATGTCATAATGTTCGGGCAAGAATTGACTCCCGGCCACCGTCGATTCGATGCGATTGAGGACCTCGCGAAATTCGGCCAAGATCGCATCGCCGCGTGGCGTCCGCCCGTAGTTTCGTCCGTTGCGGACCAGTAACTCGTCGCCAAACGTGGAGCGAAGTCGCTCGAGAATGCGGCTCATCGCCGGTTGGCTCATCTCGCAGCGTTCGGCGGCGCGTGAGACGTGGAGCTCTTCGAGCAGGACGCAGAGCGGCCGTATCAGGTTGAGATCCACCTATACCGTCCCCCGTATAGTACGTATGATAAAATGAGCATTTTACTTATGGCTGCGGTCAAAATATACTTCTCCTAGAGCACTGAAATCGTTGTTTTCCTTGTTACAGAGCCTGTGACAGATGTGAGGGAGAAGTGGTGCAATCCGGTTTTTCAAAGCGACCCCGAAGCTGGACGCGGGTACGCCTGCGCGGGGACCGCGAAGAACTCGAGATCGTGCGGCGCACGAAGGTCTTCGTGGAGATGCACTATCGTGAACCGATCTCGCTTCGGGACGTTGCCGCAGCCCTCAACTATTCGGCCGCTCACCTAACGCATACGTTTCGGATGCAGACCGGCTCTGCGGTTACCGCGTGGATCATCAAACGACGCATTCGGGCAGCGGTCGAAATTTGGGGCAGCGGGATGCGAAGGTCATCGACGTGTGCGAACGCGTCGGATTCAACGATCTCTGTTATTTTACACGTCAGTTTGCGAAGCTCGTGGGCATGACTCCCGGCAGATTCCGTATCGCTGCGCGCGAGAGCCCGAAATCGCTTTCGCGTTCTCTTCCTGCTCGGCTACGGGAAAAAATCGATTGCACGAGACATATCTCCACGAGTTCCTCGCACAGATACGGGTCGATATCGAACCGATCGTCACTGCGATTGGGCCTGTCGGCGACGCACTCTACCTACCGTTCCGCATCGTAGGCGGCTCGATCGCTCGTTGCGAGCTGATCTCTCCGGTGGTCTGCGGTGTTGATTCTGCGGTTCTTTTTCCTGATGAAGTGTTCGTTCACGACGGGCGTTTCGTGGTCCGCGACGCCGACGGAGATATTCTGTTTTCGTATCAGGGCACAAGTCAAGCGCCGGAGGGAACGTACGATCGGGCTCTCGACGGAACCATGCCCGGTCCGATTCCAATACGGATGTGCGTGCAATTGAAATCGACGAACGTCGCGTGGCGGCGCCACAACCGGGGTTCCCTCATGGGAATTGGATCGTTCGATGCGGCGAGCGGACATGTACGTGCCGCTTTGCATGCCCTTTTGTAAGCGGTCTTATTGCGAGACGGTCAGTTCGGAGGTCGAATCGAGGATTGCCGTGCCGTCATCGTCGCTGCGGTCGATCTGCGTTTGCTTGAGATCGAGCGTGAGTTGCAGTCGACGCATCACCGTATTATCAATAGCACCGCTTTTACGCAACGCTAAAAGCGCGGCGCGTTCTTCCGCGACGATACGGTTCTCGGCCTCACGCTGACGCCGTTCTTCCTCGCGTACTTCGGAATGCGCGTCTGAATCGACGCGTTGGCGCTTACGCTCGTAGCCTTCCTTCAACGATATCGCCTGGTCGCCGGAGATCGTTCCGGCCGCTCGCAGTCGTTCGATCGATGCGAGCGCCGCGTTCACCATCGTCCGGATGGCAAGACGCAGTTCCTCTCGATCCTCATCGACTTCGTGAAAGGCAAGAGCGCGCACGACGAACGGCATGAGGAGCCCGCCACCGACGAGCGTTACGAGAATCACCGTAAACGTAATGAAAATGATGAGGTCGCGGTCGGGAAAGGGGACGTGCGCGTTTGTTGTGAGCGGAATGGCAAGTGCTGCGGCAAGGGACACCGTCCCGCGGAGGCCTCCCATTGCCGTCACGGTCAAATCCTTGCGATCGCTCATGCCGTGTGGCTTCATGCGGCCGAAGAATGGCAGCGCACCCTGCGCGAATATCCACGCGAATCGAACGCCGATCACAACGGCGTTCACGACGACCGCGTCGAGCAACAATTCTCCCCAGCCATGGCGTTGCACGGCGTGAGCAACGACCGCGTTGAGTTGGATACCGAGCACGATGAAAAGCGCGACGTTCATGAGGAACACCGTGCTCTCCCACCAGCCTACTGCTTGAATCCGTGCCGCCGGCGTGATTACGACCGGCGTGACGCGATTTGCAATGACGCCCGCGACCACAACGGCGAGCACCCCTGAGACGTGAAGATACTGTGCCGGGATGTAGGCAAGGAACGGCAAGCACACGGAGATGATAACTTGGATTTGTGCATCGGCGAAACGACGCCACAGCACGATCGAGATCCCGGCTGCTGCCGCGCCGATGACCGCCGCGCCGATCGCGGCACCGAAGAACTCCAGTGTCGCCGGGCCGAGCGCGAAGTGGCCCGTCGCGACGGCTGCGACCGCCGCCGCATACAGCACGAGCGAACCCGCATCGTTGAGGAGCGATTCGCCTTCGATAACCGCGATGACGTGTCGCGGAACGCCAAGGCGTTCGGCGATTGGTGCCGACGCGATCTCATCCGTAGGTGCGACGATGGCCCCGAGTACGAATGCCGCAGCCCACGGAAGACTCGGTTCGATTGCGTGAATCACCGCAGCGACGGCCGCCGTCGTCGCCAGCACAAGGCCGATTGCAAGGGTCCAAATCCAGCGCGCGTTCAGCCGCATTGCATCGGTCGGAGCGGTGATCGACTCCCAGTACAGCAGCGGTGGAAGAAAGATCAACAGCACGAGATCGGGATTGAGGTCGAGCTGCAATCCGGGGACGAAGCCGAGCGCAAGGCCGCCGATGGTAAGGACGATCGGGTACGGAATCGTGGAACGCCGTGCGAGCGCGATAAGCGGGATCGCGCAAAAGAGCAGGACGACAACGGTCGAGATTTGGGACATCCCTTAGTCTACCCGAATTCCGCCCAAGCGGGCGCTCCCGCCCGACTCCACGATCCGGGTACGGAAAATGCCGCGCGCAACCAGTCGGACCGTCGCGCGTTCGTTAGCGCTATCATCCGAGGAGACGATGACGGCACCCGTCGAGGGCCATGCTCGATCAGAGCGGCTTTTTAGGAGTTTTTGCGTGGCGAATCTTGCGATCCCATTCGGTTTCTCAACAACGGCCAGCGAGGTTCTCGCCGGCGTCGATCTTTCGAACAAGACGATCATCGTAACTGGCGGCGCCAGTGGTATTGGCGTCGAGACGGTGCGAGCTCTCGCCGACGCGGGCGCATCGGTCACCATCGCTGCACGTCGCGTGCAAGCCGCCGAAATCGTCGCTGAAGAGCTGCGAGCTGCTGCCCGTAGCAGCAAGATCGAAGTCCGGGAGTTGGATGTCGCGGACTTGAGCTCGGTGCGGTCCTTTGCGAGGGATTGGGACAAGCCCCTCGATGCGCTCATTAATAACGCGGGCATCATGGCCGTTCCTCAACTCGAGCGAACCGCTGAAGGTCGAGAACTCCAGTTCGCAACGAATTTCCTTGGGCACTTCGCCCTGACAATGGGCCTGTTTCGATGGCTCAAGCAACGTGTCGGTTCGCGCGTCGTCTCGGTAGCGTCGACCGGAAGCCTTTTTGGACCGGTGTTGTGGGACGATCCGGATTTCCGATTCGTCAGTTACGATCCGCTCTTAGCCTACGCGCAGTCCAAGACCGCTTGTATTTTATTCTCCGTTGCCATCAGTCGCAAATGGGCATCCACCGGTATCACTTCAAACGCCTTGAATCCCGGAGCGATCGCAACGAATCTTCAACGACACACCGGCGGGCTCAGAACACCCGAACCGTATCGCAAGACGCTCGAACAAGGCGCTGCAAGCTCCGTGCTACTCGCGGCATCACCCTGGTTAAACAACGTGAGCGGTCGGTATTTCGATAACTGCAACGAAGCGGACTCGGTCGATGCCCGTCCCACCGGACTCCTGACCGGCGTCGCCGGCTACGCGCTGGACGCCGCGAACGCGGACCGCCTGTGGGATATAGCGACGCGCATGATCGGAGACTCCTTTGGAGTTGATCTCACGCCGTAGCTAGCGAAACATTGGTCTAACGGGCCTTACGCGATGCGTGCTAATTTGATCTCATGAACAAGTACCGCTCGCATTCCGAGGCGACTCGAGGTTTATTCCTCGCCAGCGGAGCCACTGTTTTCGGCGCCGCAACATTTACGGTTACCGAACGGGACGCGCTGGCTGCTTCACCACGAGCGCTTGCGCAGCGGGGGGTTCCCATGACGAACTACATCACCGCGACCGATGGCGCGCAGATTTACTATAAAGATTGGGGCACTGGTCGGCCGATCGTCTTTAGTCATGGCTGGCCACTTACTGCCGATGCCTGGGAAGACGCGATGTTCTTTCTTGCATCGAACGGGTACCGTTGTATCGCCGCCGATCGCCGCGGTCACGGACGCTCGAGCCAAACCTGGGGCGGCAATGATATCGACACGTACGCGGACGATCTCGCGGAACTCGTCGGGCAGCT
Source organism: Vulcanimicrobiales bacterium (assembly GCA_038231455.1). Lineage (GTDB taxonomy): Bacteria > Vulcanimicrobiota > Vulcanimicrobiia > Vulcanimicrobiales > Vulcanimicrobiaceae > JANLVI01. The sequence continues at coordinate 10,146 of JBBRLI010000001.1, forward strand.
CGATCTCAAAGACGCGATCCATATCGGCCATTCGACGGGCGGCGGCGAAGTCGCTCGCTATGTCGGACGCCACGGCACGAAGTGCGTTGCCGGCCTCGTCTTGGTCAGCGACATCACGCCGGCGATGCTCAAGTCGGCATCGAACCCGCTGGGCACGCCAATCGAAGCCTACGACCGAATCCGAGCGGGCGTTCACGCCGACCGGGCGCAGTTTTTTCGGGACATCAGCGGTCCGTTCTACGGAGCGAACCGCCCCGGTGCGAACGTCTCGCAAGGTCTTCAAGATTTTTTCGTCTTGCAGTCGCTCATGGCGGGGATGCCCGCATGTTACTTCGGTGTTCAACCCTCATCCGAAGTGGACTTCACCGGCGACCTGCGCAGAATCGACGTTCCGACACTCATCGTCCACGGAAGTGACGACCAATTCGTTCCTCTTGCCGATTCGGCGCTTTTGTCTTCCAAAATCGTCAAGGATGCAAAGCTTCTCATTTACGAGGGTGCGCCGCATGGTTTGCCTTCGACCGAGAAAGACCGGCTCAACGCGGACCTCCTTACGTTCGCGCGCTCGCTGAAGAACGGGTGAACGATGAACTTTGAACTGCCGGCGATCGCGAAGCCCGAGTCGCAACCGGCGCCGCACTTAATCGTCGCCCCACCGGTTGCCGAAGTGCTCGATCGCGGTCTTCTCGTCCTGCAGTACCGTACGGAGAATCTCCGCATCGTTGAGGTTTTCGGAGTTGGTGGCGCTAGTGTCATTCCGCGCATCGGCCACGTGCATGTGTCCGTGGACGACTCCCTCTGGCACTGGGTCGGCGCGAGCGGAGAGCCGATTATCATCCAGGGCCTGCTGCCCGGTGAACATCGCGTGCGCATCGACCTAGCCGATCCCATGCACCGCGTCATCGAGACGAGCACCGTAGAATTCGTGATCCCGCCGCGCCCATTTGCAAATGAGAAACGCTGATGTCGACTCGGCAAGCATTTTTGGTCGGAGCGGCTGGCGTTGCCGCAATGGTCGGCGCAAGCGGTAAAGCGGACGCGCAATCTCATTTCACACAATCACACACGACGCTCGATCAAGGAGCAGACCACATGAGCTTTATTACAACAAAAGATGGGGCGCAGATTTACTATAAGGATTGGGGCACCGGCGAACCGATCGTCTTCCATCATGGATGGCCATTGTCTAGCGATGATTGGGATGCTCAGATGATGCACTTCCGGTTACTTGGCTACCGCGTGATCGCTCACGATCGCCGCGGCCACGGACGCTCGAGCCAAACCGACTCCGGCAACGAGATGGACACATATGCCTCCGACGTGGACCAGCTGGCTTCGCATCTGGATTTGAAAGGCGCGGTCCATATCGGCCACTCAACCGGAGGCGGCGAGGTAACGCGTTACGTCGCACGATACGGCGGAAACGGCCGCGTGAAAAAAGCGGTTCTACTCGACGCCGTCCCGCCTATCATGGTCAAGTCCGACAAAAATCCGGGCGGCCTTCCCATCGAAGTCTTCGATGGCTATCGAGCCGCTCTTGTGGCGAACCGTTCGCAACTTTACCTCGATATCGCAACCGGTCCGTTTTACGGCTTCAATCGCCCCGGTGCCAAAGTCTCCGAGGGGCTCATCAGAAACTGGTGGCGACAAGGGATGAATGGCGGAGCGAAATCCCACTACGACTGTATCAAAGCGTTCTCCGAAACGGATTTCACCGAAGACCTGAAGAGGATTGAAGTCCCGGTGCTGGTCGTACACGGTGAAGACGATCAAATCGTGCCGTACTCGGACTCTGCCGCGCTAGCGGTCAAGCTCCTGAAGCACGGGACGCTTAAGACCTACCAAGGGACGCCGCACGGTGTGCACTCGACGAATCCCGAGTTGCTCAATCCCGACCTCCTCGCATTCATGAAGTCCTAGTCGAACTACGCGGCGGTAAGGACTTCGCCATCGGTGGTCGTGCGCGTGGGGATGCCGGCTACGCAAACTCGATCATCAAATCGCCGGCCTCGATTTGCGCGCCAACCGGCGTGACGATCCGCTTGATCGTGCCGTCGTGCGGAGAGGCGATGTTCGTTTGCATCTTCATCGCCTCGATCGTCAGCAGCGGCGCGCCTTTGGCGACGTGCAAACCCGGGGTTACCGCGATCGCTGCGACTTGGCCGGGCATCGGCGCGCCAATCTGATTTGGATTTCCGCTCTCCGCTTTTTCCCGGGCGGCAACGGTGCTTGCGCTACGCCGATCGGCGAGTGAGAGCGTGCGCGGCTGGCCGTTGAGTTCGAAGTACACTTGACGGAAGCCGCGCTCGTTGACTTCGCCGAGCGCCGCATACCGCACCAACAGCGTCTTCCCGCGCTCCATTTCAATTGCAATCTCTTGCCCGATCTGGAGACCGTAGAAAAAGACAGCCGTCTCGAGCGTCTCGACCGGACCAAAGCGCTCTTCATGTTTTGCATACTCGACGAAGACGCTGGGATACATCAGGTACGACGCAAGCTCCGTATCGAGGATGTGGCGGCCGACCAATTCTTCGCACTTCTCCCGAACCGCGGCGAGATCGACCGCAGCGAGCGACGCGCCCGGTCGGCCGACGAGCGGTTCGATTCCGTTGAGCACTTTCCGCTGCAGCGCGGCGGGAAAGCCACCCGGCGGCTGTCCGAGATCGCCGCGGAAAAACTCGACGACGGATTGTGGAAAGCCGATGTCGTGCGTAGGATCGAGCACGTCTTCTTCCGTGGTCCCCGATGACTCCATGAAGAGCGCCATATCGCCGACGACTTTCGATGTCGGCGTAACCTTGACGATATCGCCGAACATCCGGTTCACGCGCGCATACGTCGTGACGATCGACGGCCAGCGCTCGCCCAGGCCCATGGAATCGGCCTGCTCGCGGAGATTCGTATACTGGCCGCCCGGCATTTCGTGTAAGTACACGTCGCTGGATCCGGCGCGCATTTCGCTTTCGAAGGGTCGGTAGAGCTTGCGTACGCCTTCCCAATAATCCGAGATCAGGTGAATCGCATCGAGGTCGATCCCGGTCTCGCGCGGCGTATGTTGGAGAGCCGCGACGATCGATCCGAGATTCGGCTGCGAGGTTAGTCCGCTCATCGCATCGATCGCGCCGTCCACCGCATCGACGCCCGACTCGATGGCTGCGAGGACGCTCGCCGCCGAGTTTCCGCTCGTATCGTGCGTGTGGAAGTGGATCGGAATACCGACTTCGCTTTTGAGCGCGCGCACGAGCAGCTTTGCCGCTTCGGGCTTGAGCAGGCCCGCCATATCTTTGATACCAAGCACGTGGGCGCCGGTCGCTTCGATTTCTTTTGCCAGCGCGACGTAATACGCGAGGTCGTATTTCGGTCGGCGCGGATCGAGGATGTCGCCCGTATAGCACATCGCGACTTCGCAGAGCTTCCCCGATTCGAGGACGGCCTCAATCGAGACGCGCATGTTCTCAACCCAGTTGAGCGCATCGAAAATCCGGAACACGTCGATGCCGCCGCGCGCCGCCTGAGCGACGAAATAGTTCACGACGTTGTCCGGATAGTTCGTGTAGCCGACGCCGTTTGCACCACGCAGCAGCATCTGCAGCAGCACGTTCGGAACCGCCGCGCGAATCTGTTCGAGTCGCAGCCACGGGTCTTCGCGCAAGAATCGCATCGCGACGTCGAAGGTCGCGCCGCCCCAACACTCGAGCGAAAAAAGATCGGGGAGCAATTTTGCGTACGCCGGTGCGATTCGAACCATGTCGCGCGTGCGCATGCGCGTTGCCAGCAGCGACTGGTGTGCGTCGCGCATCGTCGTATCGGTCACGAGCACGCGTTTCTGCTCGAGCATCCAAGCCGCGAACTTCTCGGGGCCGAGTTTTTCGAACAACTGCCGCGTGCCGGGTGCGGCCGGTTCGCGGTCGAGCTTCGGAAGCACCGGCTCGGTGCGCACTTCCGCCGGGCGACGGCCTTTGACTTCGCCGTTCCCGTTGATCATCACATCGCCAATGAACGAGAGCAGACGCGTCGCGCGATCGCGGCGCGGGAGTTCTTCGGTAAGCGGGGGATGCTCGTCGAGAAAACGCGTCGTCATCGTGCCGTCGACGAAGGTCGGCGATTCGAGCAACGCGTCGAGAAACGTCACGTTCGTTGCGACACCGCGGATGCGGAATTCACGCAGCGCGCGAAGCATGCGCATGCGCGTCTCATCGAAGGTCGGCGCCCAAACCGTGACTTTCTCGAGGAGCGAATCGTAAAACGGCGTGACGACAGCACCCGCATACGCGGTTCCACCGTCGAGTCGAACGCCAAAGCCAGTCGCAGGCCGGTAGGCGATGAGCTGCCCGTAGGTAGGAGTAAAGTTATTCCGTGGATCTTCGGTCGTGATCCGACACTGGAGAGCATGCCCGCGAATGACGATGCCTTCCTGAAATGGTACGCCGGCCAGTTCGGTACCGATCACGGCGCCGCCAGCTATACGGATTTGCGCCTTCACGAGGTCGATGCCGGTAACGACTTCGGTCACCGTATGCTCGACTTGAATGCGCGGATTCACTTCGATGAAGTAGAACGCGTTATCGTCGCGGTCGAAGAGAAATTCCACCGTCCCCGCATTGTCGTACCCGACGGAGCGCGCGATCGCGAGTGCGGCCGTCGTTAAAGCCTGCTGTCGGTCGGCGGGGAGATCGCGCGCGGGGGCTTCTTCGATCACTTTTTGATGTCGACGCTGCACCGTGCAATCGCGCTCGCCTAAGTGCACGATCGTGCCGTGCGAGTCTCCGAGTATTTGCACTTCGATGTGACGTGCGTGCTCGATATATTTTTCGAGAAAGACTTCGTCATTGCCGAACGCCGCAAGCGATTCACGGCGTGCAGCGCCAACCGCGTCGAGCAGTTCGGAGGGGGTGCGTACGATGCGCATGCCACGACCGCCGCCTCCCCAACTTGCTTTGAGCATGACGGGGAATCCAACGCGTTCCCCAAGTGCGGCGATCGCCGCGTCGTCAACCGGTAGCGCGCCGCTTGCCGGCATGACCGGAACACCGGCAGCCTCGGCAAGTTCGCGTGCGGCGACTTTGTTGCCGAGCGACCGCATTGTTTGCGCTTTCGGGCCGACGAAGGCGATCCCGGCGGCACGCACGGCGTCCGCGAAATCTGGGTTCTCGGAGAGAAAACCGTAGCCCGGATGGATCGCATCGACGCCCGCATCGACCGCGATGCGGATGATATCCTCGATGTCGAGGTAGGCTTGGATCGGCGACTTCCCGGCGCCGACTTGGTAACTCTCGTCCGATTTGAAGCGGTGCAGCGCAAAGCGATCTTCGTGCGAGTAAATCGCGACCGTTGCGATTCGGAGCTCGGTTGCCGCGCGTAGCACGCGAATCGCGATTTCTCCGCGATTCGCGACAAGCAGTTTTCGAAATGAAGTCAACGCGGCGCCTTTCAGATGGGAAGTCCCGGAGCTCCGATTACCGCCCGCCTCCTCGTGTCGCCTTCGGATTGGCCCGGCTTTGGCTCATGTAATGCTTTTTACATCGGAACGGCAGTGGTACTTCTATTCTGAAGTCCAGTACCCAACGCTTAGGAGATGCTATGAAAAAACCGATCAAACCGGCGAGTTTCGCGGTACTCGCCGCGTTCGTGGTTGCTGCACCAGTGTGGGCGGCAAGCGCAGAGCCGACGGTCCGGATTGTCGCTCCAGCGATGGGCGCCGCGCCAATCACGACCGCCGAGATTCCGGTCACGGTCGCAGCGAGCAATTTTGATGTCGAGTGCAAGAATGTCGGCCAATCAGCGAAATCCGCACGCGGCCATTATCACGTGATGATCGATGGCATGACGATGGCGCAAATGACGAATCTCTATTGCACGAACTCATTCGCGATCTCGGGCGCAGCGCTCAAAGCCGGCGAACACACCCTGGCGGTCGTGCTCGCAAGCGACGACCATGTCAACGTCGGCAAACCGGCGATGACGAAGTTCGTGTATCAACCCGCGACGCCGCATCCGCTTCCCAAAGCAGAGGTCGCGCAAAAGTCAACGGTCGCCATTCTCTCCCCGAAAAACGGCGCGACGGTCGGGCGAACGTTGAGCGTACGCGTCGCGGTCTCCGGCTTCGATCTTTCCTGCGACCTGGAAGGAAAGCCCGACGTTGCGGGTTACGGACACCTCCACGTCTTCGTATTGCAAAATGGAATGATGGCGCCCGCGACGGGCATGCATGGCGACGGCGAGATGCAAGGAGTCGAAATGAAAGGCGACATGAAGGCCGTCGACTTGAAAGATGAAAAGGGCAATGGCATGAAAATGGGCGGTATGGAAAATATGGCAATGCCCGGCATGGTTGGCATGCCCTGCTCGAAAACCGTTCCGCTGGACTTGAGCGCCTGGAATCCCGGCAAGACGAAGTTGATGGTCATGCTTGCCAACAACGACCACATGCCGACGGCGGGCGCCGTTCCCGCTATCATTGACGTCACGCTGAAGTAGCGTCGTGACCTATCTCGAGGCTGTCACCGACTACGATCGTGTTGCCAAATCGCCTGAGGTCGGGCTGTGCTGCGTCGGCGGAAGCCGACTCACGTTCCCGGGTCTGTGCGTTCCGCCGGAGATGCAAGCGATGAGCTACGGCTGCGGCGCGTTCGGGCGATAGAATCGCGCGAGTCGCTGCGGCGCGACGCCGATTCGGTAGAGCGTCATGATCGAGATCCAGGTCCAGAGCGTGCGAATCGGCCGGCGATGATAGCGTCGCGACGAGGTGATGACGGCAAGCGGCAACCGCATCGTGCGCCCGCGCTTGCGCATCGCGACGCTAAAGGCGTAGTCTTCCATAATCGGCGCGTCGCCAAATCCACCGATTGCTTCGTACACGGTACGGCGCACGAAAATCGCGCTGTCGCCGAAATACGTGCCAAATGCGTGCTGTCGCAAACGGTAGATCGTTTCGAACATCGACGCAACGAACGTCTGCTCGTCGAAACGGAGCGCGAAATTTCCGCCGACGATCTCCGAATGGCGCAAAAAAGCGCGTATGGCGTCAAATGCTCCGTGGGGCAACGCCGTATCCGCGTGCAAGAACAACACGATCTCGCCCGATGCGACGCGCGTTCCGGCATCGAGCTGTTTTCCGCGGCCGGGTCCGCAGGAAACAGTCCTCGCCCCGAGCGTGGCGGCGCGAGCGACCGTACCATCGCTGCTACCACCGTCGGCGACAATCCATTCCCAAGGGCCGGACTGCGCATCCAAATCGCGGGCGCGCTCGGCGAGGTTCGCGAATTCGTTGAGGGTCGGCATGACGACCGAGATGCGCATCAAAGATCAATGAGGAGAACCGTGACGAAAATCCCGCCACTGACGCTCGATCGCTCGCCGCTCCTCGCTCGGCCCTATTTGCAAAGCGCCAGTCCGCTCGCAGCGATGCTGGCGCACGTCCCGGAGTTGCTCGAAGCGACGATGCCGTTCGTCTCGGTAGTGCTCGGACCATCGCAGCTCGGCGAACGACTCAAACACTTGGTCGTACTGCGGACATCCGTCTGCAACGCTTGCCGGTATTGCACGCGCGTCTACTCCGAGGGCGGCGGCTCCGGACTCTCGGCCGACGACATTGCCTCGATCCGCACGCCGCAACCGCTTGCAACGCTCTTTAACGAGCGCGAACGAGCAGCGCTTGCGTTCGTCGATCGGTTCTGTGCCCAACCCTCCGGAAGCATCGAGTCACTGCGCGCACACTTTCGTGACGATGAGATCGTCGCGCTTGTCACAATCGCCGGGGCGACCGACTTTCTCAACCGATTCGCGACGGCGCTGGGCCTCGAATGATCGCTGAATCGACGCGAGCGACGCGCGGTCGCCTCTGGTTCTATACCAATTACCACTGCAATCTCGAGTGCCGATATTGCTTGACGGAATCGCGACCGGACGCGCCGCGTCGCTCGCTCGATCGCGAACTGATCGAAACGATCGCGACGGAGGCCGTCGAGCTGGGATTCGATTCGTTTGGCGTGACCAGCGGCGAGCCGTTTTTGCGCACCGACATGCCCGAAATCCTCGAATCGCTCGGGACGCGGCTCCCGACGGTCGTCTTGACGAACGGGACGCTCTTTACGCCGCGCCTACTCGATCGTCTCACGCTGCTTGCAAAGCTGCCCGTCGCGATGCAAATCTCGCTCGATAGCGCCGAGCCGGACGTCAACGACGCGATGCGTGGCGCGGGCGGGTTCGCGAAGATCCGCGCAGCGATTCCGGCGCTAATCGCGCGCGGGATTCGGGTCCGAATTGGAACGACTGCGGACGAAGGCACGAACCTCGTGTCACTGTGCGAACTCCATCGCTCGTTTGGAATCAGCGATGACGACCACGTGGTGCGGCCGATCATCCGTCGCGGACGCGCGAACACGAACGGCCTCGGGATCGAAGCGGCTTTTGAAGACCTGCCGGCCGAGATGACGATCACCGCCGAAGGCGCCTTTTGGAGCCCGGCCGCTCCGACGGTCCAGAACGACCGCCTCGATATTTCGTACCTCCTGAGTAGAACGGTTCTGCCCCTCGACGTTCCAGTCGATGCAATGGCGCGTGTCGGGAGCGAACAGCCGCTTCGCGAGGGGGCATTTCGAGTTACCTGAGCGTAGGCGCCACCTCCGGTCGGAGGTCAGCATGAAAACAGGAACCACACTCCGCTGACAAGAGATGTCATTCGCGTCCCGTTTGGTCGGTAAAATCGGCTACAGGTGAATGGTCGCGAGAACGGCGTTTGTATGAGGCGCCACCGACTCGTCGGCGTCGCGGCGCAAACGTTGAAGCGATGCAACATCATCGATATCGTACCATTCGGGCAAGAGCGCGACGCGCAAATGGAGAGCGCTCGCCGCCGCCCGCGTCTGCTGCATCACCGCACTCGTACTCCAGTCGATTCCCTCGAAAATCGCACGCTGTTCGGCACGCAACGCAATGAGATAATAGCCGCCATCCGTCGCCGGTCCGATGACGACGTCGTGATCTTCCAGCTGTGAGAAAGCCCCTTCGATCATCGCCGGCGGGACCGTCGGGCTATCGGTTCCGACGAAGCACACCGTTGAAAAGCCGACCGCGGCAAGTGCTCCGTACGCCTGTTGCAGCCGCTCTGTCAAATCTCCATCGCTCTGGGCCACAAGACAGATATCCGCACCGAGAAGCGCGCGAAACCACGCCTCGCTGTCGGAAGGCGCGAACAACACGATCGGTGTTGCATTGCATGCGCGACCAACGCGCTCCATCGTCTCAACCGTGTCGCGCAGAAAAGCCCGCGCGAGATCGGCCGCAGACTCTGCCGAGAGCGCGGGCATCAAGCGCGTCTTCACGCATCCCGGCTGAGCGGCTTTCGCAAAAATCGCAATGGCCCGATCGCTCATGACTTGGGCAGCAACATGTCGAGCGGTGGAGCGTCTCCGCGCAGACCACGCAATCGACGCAGAAGCGAGAGCGCAAGCGGAGTCCTCTGCCGGATGATGGACGCATCGGCCGCACGCCGCACGCCCATTCCATACGTTGGATACACATGCAACGTATCCGCGAGCGCACGCAGCGGAAGCCGCCGCGCGCGCGCGAGCCCGATTTCAGCGATGAGTTCGCCGGCACGCGCACCGACGACGGTCCCACCTAGCACGCGTCCGCGGCGCGATGTCAAGATCGAAATGAAACCTTCCTCGGCGCCGTCGACGATCGCTCGATCGAGCCGCGCATAAGGGAACGTTTCCACCGTATAGGGGCGCGATGCGACGCGTAGCTCGTCTTCGCTCGGGCCGACTCGCGCCAGCTCAGGATCGGTGAACGTCGTCCACGCAACGGCGTCGCGATCGAAGCGCGCGGGGAGTCCGACGATTCCATTCATCACGGCAACGGTGGCCATCCGCTCCGCAACGTGCGTGAAGCGCGCCTCGGTCGCGCAATCGCCGACTGCGAAGATGTGGCTCCGGTTCGTTCGGCACGCGGCATCGACCGCTATCAGACCATCACGCGTTTGCACGCCGACGCGCGCGAGATCGAGATCGGCGATCCGCGCCTCGCGTCCGACCGCAGCAAAAATGCGATCCGTCTCAACGATCCCTCCGTCAGAGAGCGTGACGCGCAGACCGTTTGTGTGTTGCAGGGCCTGCGCGATCCGGCGCTCGGTTCGAATGTCGACACCATCCTCGCGCAGCGCGCGCGCCACGATATCGGCCGCCTGCCGCGGATCTCGCGCGAGAATTCGCGCTCCGTCGAAGACCATCGTCACCTCAACACCCAAGCGCACGAATGCCTGACTGAGTTCGACGGCGACGGGGCCGCCACCAACGACGAGCATGCGTGCAGGGAGTGTCTCGAGATCCCAAATGCTCTCCGAGTCGAGCGTCGCTACACCGACATCGAGTCGAATGGGCCGGCTCCCGGTGGCAAGAAAAATCCGCCGCGCCCGCAGCGTCGCGGGTCCCTCGCCATCGAGCGCAAGCGTGTGCGGATCGACGAAACGCGCCGCAGCGCGTACCGTTTCGACGTTGTAGCGGGCGAGCACATCCGGGGAGTCAGCGTCGGTATAGATGCGTTCTCGAACCGCGCGCACGCGTTCCAATACACGCCGACTGTCGACACGGACCGATGCGTCGATGCCAAAACGCGCGCCGCGTCGTGCATCTGCGGCGATTGCGGCTGCGCGTAGCAATGCCTTGCTCGGAACACAGCCGTTCCAGGTGCAGTCTCCGCCAAATCGTGCCGCCTCGATGAGAATCGTCTTGGCGCCTAAGGCCGCCGCGCCGGCGGCGGCGGTCAAACCCGCTGCTCCCGCACCGATCACCGCGCAGTCGTAGGTCCTCACGTCCGTATCCACGCATCGCGCTGCGTTACGAACGGAAGCGCGAGCATCGTACGTAACGTTACCTCACTTGCGCGTTGGTATGCCGGCAGGCCGGTCTCAAGGACAACTCCGCCTGTGCTTCGCGTCCGATGGAGCCAATCCCAAAAAGCAAGTCCGCTCGACCAATTGCTATGCTGATCCGCGCGCTCGGCGCGATGGTGGATACCGTGCAGACGCGGCGTAACGATGAGCAAACCGAGGACACGTTCGAGGCGCGCGGGCAGCGCAACGTTTGCATGATGAAAGATGACCGAAAGCCCGAAAAGACGTTGCCAGAGCGTGAAGGCACGAGGCGTGACGCCGAAGACGGTGACCTGGGCCAAACGAACGGCGACGGAAAGCACGATCTCGATGCCGTGAATGCGTAGCGCTGACGTTAGGTCGCATTCGCGGTCGGCGTGATGGACCACATGCAGCCGCCAGAGCAGCGGAACGCGATGCAGAGCCATGTGCCACAAGTAGATGCCGTAATCGAGCAGAACGACGGCCGTAAGATCGCGCACCCATCGCGGCGCGGGCAAGCGTGCTAACAATCCGAGACCACGCCGTTCGACGTGAACGGCAGCGCGTAGCGCTAGCGGTCCCTCGATGAGACTCGTCGCCGCAAGCGCGATGACGTCGAGGACGCCGTTGCGCAGAAAGCGTTTGAAACGCGGCTCGCGCCGGGCGCGCGCCGGCGCGATACGCTCGGCGATGAACAAGAGTCCTACTTCGACGAGAACGAGCGATGCCGTGAGGCGATCCGATTGTTGAAAGACGGTAATCTCCTAACCGACGGCGCTATGAATCAGACGGTCGATCGCGCCGATTTGAAGTCCATCAAGGTTCGGAATGACGAAATGATGCGTGGCATCGGTTTGCAGAACGCCCGCCCGCTGCAGCCGCGAAATTTGCGTACTACACGCCTCGCGCGTCGCTCCGGCGAAGCTCGCGATTTGCTGGTGCGAGAAACGGATTCCGATGCGGATCGCTCCGTTGGGAAGGCGCTCGCCGTGTTCTTCTGCCAAATGCCGCAACACGGCGACGACGCGTCCACGAACGGTCGCATACGCCGTGCCGGCGATGCGCGTTTCGCTTGCCGTGGCACGGCGGGCGATCTCCCGTGCGACCATCATCGTGAGTTGCGGACGGTGACGCATGAGCGAAGCGAAATCCTCAACTGAGGCAGCGCAAATATGCGCGGAGTCCATTGCCTGCGCGACCGTAAGACGCTGGCGTTCATCGAAGAGTGCAAGCTCCCCAAACATATCGCCCGGTCCGAGCACCGCAAGCGTCGCTTCTTGACCGTCTTCCGTTATGCGGTAGATGCGGACGTGTCCGGTCTTGAGGAGATAGACCGCATCGCCGAGATCGCCCTCATCGAAGATGACGTGATTGGGCGGATAGTCGGCCTCTCGAAAGAGATGCGCCATCTTCTCGATCTCCTCGAGCGGAACGCCACTGAAAAGGCGGTTGCGCTCGAGAAACCAGACTTTGTTCGGCACGAGCGGAGCTCCGGGAAAGCGCGCGAGGATGCCCCTCAGACGTTCGAGCGAGGGCGTCCCCGTTACCCGCTTCCCATCGGGCAGCACGAGGGTGGGCGTAACGACGGGCAACCCCGGTCGCGACGGCTCTCGATCGAGCGAACGGATCTCGAAGGCGACTCGCTCATCTTCTTGGGCAAGTTCGATGAGTCGCTCGATCGCGCGCGGCGAAAAAGGACACGCATCACGAACGAAAAGCGTCGCCTTCACGCTCCGGCTCGCGGGTCTTACGGGACGCGGACGATTAGTTGGTGGTGCGCGTCGACGCCGAGCTTGCCGCGCTGCATACCGTGATCGTGCCCGTCGCTGTGATACACGAGGAGCAAGCCTTCGGCGTGCGTGACGGGGCCGGGAATAACGAGCGCAATCTTCCCGCTGCCGTCGTGGCGCGCGATGAATGAGTTTGCTATGCCCGTGCCGTCGAGCGGCGTGAACGTCACCCCACTCTCGCTAAAATGATTCTCGAACAGACTGTAATGGCCGTCGGGGATCAGCCCCGAAAATGCGAACGTCGCGCCGGTGGTCGACCCCATGTCGGTCAACGTAGCGGTACCAAGCGCCCCGAACCATTGCCCGAGCGTACGTCCGAGCGGAACACCGAGGGCGGAGAAAATCGGCGTCGACGGATCCTCGATGCCAAACGCCGGTCGGTACCCCGCCGTGTTGATTATCCCTTGCGGGCCTGTTTTCGAGATAGCACCCGGGTCGGCGACGAACGCGTGCGGATCGAGCATATTTGCTTGGCGTGATTCGAGTGAGAAAAACGCAGCGTGCGTGAGAAACCCGTAGGTTTTGGCAGGCGCAGCAACGGCGCCAAGCGCGGTGGCGAGGACAACTGCCAAGAGAATCGAGGCCGAAAACATCTTCTTCATCACTCCCTATTCAAGAGCACGATCGCGCAGGCCGCTGTAACGATTATTACCGTTTCTCAAACCGGGATCGGTTTGCAACAGGGCGAATCTGGGCGCATGGCCGAACCGGCGGCCACCCGTCCGCGGAGAGGGCAAAGCCCACCGACAGCAGTTGATCCTCACCGGACCTTTCCTGCCGGTTTGCGGACGTCGGGCCTTCTGTAGGAAAGGACCGATCGTGCCCGTTCTTCCGACCCGCCCATCAGCGGAGTATCTTCGCAAACAAGCCAAACGCTCTGCGAGCGAACACTCGCTCAAATTTGCCGAAGCGCAGCGGCTTCTCGCAATCGACTACGGCTTTCGCAACTGGGCCGAGCTCATTCGAAATGTCGAATCGCGGACGATCCCTTCGGGACAAGCGGCCTCGCAAGCACTCTTTGCAGCCGTTGGTGCGCGCGATGTTGACGCGCTCACCGCCGCTCTTGCCGCCGGAGCAAACCCGCGCCTGGGCAACGGACGCGAAACGCCACTGCACGCAGCCGCACGCCGTGGCCCGCTCGCGCTCGTCGAACGGCTAATCGTCGGCGGAGCGCTGAGGTGGCAGGTCGACGCCGAGGGCCGCACGGCGCTCGATCGCGCGAGGGCAAGCCGCGCCCAAGACAAAGCCGCCATCGTCGCACTCCTCGATCGTCGTGCGATCGCGGATCCCGTCTTTCGCAACGCCGTCGACGCCTTGCAACGCGGCGATTGCGTGGAACTCGCACGGCTGATCGACGCGCACCCGCGCATCTTGCGCGAGCGAATCATCGGCCCGGACGCGTACCGTCTGGCGGGACGCCACGATTATTTTCGCGACCCAAAACTGTTTTGGTTCGTCGCAAACAATCCGATTCTACGAGATCCGATTGCTGCGAATATCGTGGATGTCGCGCGCGTGATGATCGAACGAGGTGTCCAAGCCGAAGACCTCGACTACGCGCTGGAACTCACGATGAGCGGGAGTTCCGCACGTCATAACGGACTGCAGACACCGCTGATGCAGCTGCTCTTAAACGCCGGTGCCCGGGTGAGCTTGCAGGCAATCGAGATGGCAGCCGGACATCAGGAACTCAACGCCTTGCATACGCTCCTTGCCAGCGGATACCCAATGAACGCACCGATCGCCGCTGCACTCGGTGATGACGAACGATTGACCGACCTCATCGGCGCGGCATCGATGGGAGAAATTCAATCGGCGTTCGGGCTTGCCGTTCTCAACGGCCATCTTCGCGCTGCGGAAATCGCTCTCGATGCAGGCGCGGAAGTAAACGCCTCACTTCCCGTCCACGTTCACAGTACCGCTCTTCACCAAGCTGCAGGTGCAGGAAGCCTACCGATGATCGCGCGCCTTCTCGCGCGCGGCGCCGATGCCCATGCGCGCGATACGCTGTGGGAGGCCACTCCACGCGGTTGGGCCGAGCACGTCGGCAACGACGCTGCGCAAATTGCGCTCGCCGCTGCCGAGCGTTCTTAGCGCGCGACCGCTTCGAGTGTCGGGTAGTCGGTGTAGCCTTCGGCACCGCCGCCGTAGAGGTGGTCGGCATCGAGATCGTTGAGCGGCGCATCGACGCGCAGACGCTCGGCGAGGTCGGGATTCGCAATATACGCTTTCCCAAACGCGACGAAATCGGCGTAACCGCTTGCGACGGCTTCGATCGCCATCTCGCGGGTGTAGCCGTTGTTCACCATCCACGGGCCGGCGAATTCCTTACGCAGTGCGTGGAAATCGAATGGCGAAGCGTCGCGCGCTCCGCCGGTGGCACCTTCGACGACGTGAACGTAAGCGAGTCCGCGTTTGCTCAGTTCGCGAACGAACGGAAAGAAGACCGCGGTCGGATTGCTATCGGAAAGACCGGAGGCCGGCGAGACCGGCGAGAGACGAATGCCGACGCGCTGCGCGCCGGCAACGGCGACGATCGCATCGATCGCTTCGAGCGGGAAGCGCATGCGATTTTCGACTGACCCACCATACGCATCGGTACGCTGATTTGCACCGTCACGTAAGAATTGATCGAGCAGATAGCCGTTTGCGGCGTGAATTTCAACGCCGTCAAAACCCGCGGCGAGCGCATTCTTGGTCGCCTTTACATAGTCAGCGACGATCCCCGGCAATTCGCTCGTCTCGAGCGCGCGCGGCGTGCCGACATCGACAAACGATCCGTCTTCAATGAACGTTTTTTGACCGACCGGCGCGATTGCCGAAGGCCCGACGGGCAGCACGCCCCCCGGCTGAAGTGCCGGATGCGAGAAGCGGCCCACGTGCCAAAGCTGCAGTACGATCGTGCCGCCCTGCGCGTGCACGGCCTCCGTGACGTGTTTCCAACCGGCGACTTGCTCCTCGGAATAGATCCCCGGCGTAAATGCATAGCCTTTGCCGGTCGGCGAAATCTGGGTCGCCTCCGAGATAATGAGGCCGGCTGAGGCGCGCTGGGCGTAATATTCGGCGTTAAGCGCGTGCGGAACGTCGGTCCCGTGCGTCGCGCGATTGCGCGTGAGGGGCGCCATGACGATGCGATTGCGGAGCGTCGTTGCGAGCAGGTCGAAGGGCGTAAAGAGGGCGTTTGCGCTAGTGGTCACGAGTGATTGGACCAAAACCGATACTGTTCGGTTGCGGCCGCTGCTCACCAGGCAACGAAGGTGTACGAAACCGTACTTATCGGCTCCAACGTGCTAGAGTAGAAGATGCATCGTCGCTCGTTACGAGATGCGACCGATAAAGGAGAGACCATGAGGGCAACGCCCTTCCCAGTGGTCACCCTTTGGGCCAGTACCAGATCGTTCTTGGCACCCAGATGACCACCGCGATGTTTGCCTCCGGCAACCGTGTGCTCGATGCGCTGCCGCCCGTCGATCTCGCCGCGATCGAGCAGGATCTCGAAATCGTCACGCTCGCCGCGCATCAGTTCACGCATTCGATGGGCGGCCCAATCGCATACGTCGATTTTCCAATCGACGCCGTGCTCTCGGTCGTTGCGATGCTCCTCAACGGCGATAGCGTCGAAGTCGGCACCGTCGGCTGCGAGGGGTTCGTCGAAACCGATGTGGCGCTCGATTCGCTCGTCTCGTCGCGCACGGCTTTCTGCCAAGTTCGCGGCCGTGTCGGGCGGATGTCGATCGAGAACTTCGATCGACGCATGGATCAAAGTCGCCCGTTCGCGCGCCTGATGCGACACAACGTGCGCGCGTCGCTCTTTAGCACGCAGCAATTCGTGGCGTGCAATACGAAGCACTCGGTTCTTCAGCGCTGCGCCCGGTGGCTTGCAATGACTGCCGATCGGGTCGGCAGCAGTCAGTTCACGCTCACGCACGACTTTCTCTCGATCATGCTCGGCGTTCGCCGAGCCGGTGTCTCCGAAGCCGCCGATACCCTCCATCGACTCGGTGCGATCGAATATCGTCGCGGCGTCGTCACGGTGCTCGATGCGGCGCTGCTCGGCGGCGCCGCGTGCGAATGTTACGAGGCGTGCAAGAGCGCCTTCCGGTCATCGCTCGCGTGATCGACCGGGGGCTTTTCACAATGCAGCGTCGATTCGACGATCCGGTACAAGCCGAATTGCGCCGCATCGTCGAGAGCATCTACGGGCCACCGATTCGCCGACTGCCGGGACTAGAAATCGGTCGCGCCTATTTGAACGCGGCACGCGAACCGTTCCGCTACGGCGGTGACCTCGTCGACGTATTCCACTACGGCAACGGCCTCACGTCGCTTGCACTCGTCGACATCACCGGACACGGGATCTACGCTGCAATGAACGCGGGCCTAGCGAAGCACGCCTTGCGCGCCTATGCCTCTCGGGGCCTGAGCGCACGAGACTCCGTTCGCTCGCTCAACCGGCTCTGTATCGAAAACAGCGTCTTCGAATCCGACGATGAATTTTTCGCGACCGTCTTTTTCGGCATCATCGATGCGAACCGGAAGACGCTGCAGTACGTCTCGGCGGGACATGAAGCCGCCTACGTTCTCGAAGACGATCGTGCGATTCAACTCTCGGCGACCGGGCCCATCATCGGCCTCATGGACGATGACTCGGCATTCGATCACGGAACGGTCCAGCTCACGGACGGCAGTATTCTGGCCGCCGTCACGGATGGATTCTCCGAAGCCCGCAACGCCGAGCGCGAGTTTCTCGGTTCGGATGTTCTCGTCGATATCGTCGACCGCTACCGCGCCTACGAAGCCGAGCAGCAAGCCGAAGCCCTCACACGCTGCGCGTCGGACTTTGCCGACGAGCAGCTGCACGACGACGTCGCGGCGCTCGTTGTGAAGTTCGACGCGAGCATCGCTGCCTGAGGCCTTAGAGCCAGCCCCGATCGCGTGCGATGCGGGCGGCATCGATCCGGTTGGTCCCGCCGACTTTGCCGATCGCCTCGGAGAGATAGTTGCGGACCGTACCGAGCGACAGATGCATTTCAGAAGCGATCGAAGCCGAGTTGCGCCCGTCTGCGGCAAGGCGTAACACGGCGCGCTCGCGGTCACTGAGCGGATCGCTTCCGGTCCACGCATCGACGGCAAGATCGGGATCGATCACGCGCCCGCCGCCGTGCACCGTGCGAATCGCATCGGCGAGCGCGGCGGCAGGTCGGTCTTTGAGCACGTAGCCCGCGACGCCGGCGTCGAGCGCGCGGCGTAAGTATCCCGCACGCGCAAACGTCGTCACGATGATGACGCGTGTCGCGATGCCGCGTTCCCGAATTTCGGCGGCAAGTTCGAGACCCGTCTTTTTCGGCATCTCGATGTCCGTAATGACGACATCCGGAACGACTTCGAGAATCGACGCGAGCGCTTCGTCACCGTTCGCGCATTGCGCGACGACGCGAATATCTGGTTCGAGATCGAGCAGCGCTGCAAGCGCACCGCGAACGAGCGCTTGATCCTCGGCGATGAGCACGTCGATCACGAGAGGCGTGAATCCGTTGGGAGGGTCAGCGTGAGGCGCGTTCCACTTGTCGCATCGCAAAGCATCGTTCCGCCGAGTGCCTCGATACGCTCCCGCATGCCGGCAAGGCCATTGCCTTCAACGATTTTGCTTGACCCCCGCCCGTCGTCCGCGATCTCAAAGCGGCATTGGCCCCGTGACTGCGCGAGGCGCAACTGGACGGCATGGGCATCAGCATGCCGGACGACGTTGGTAACCGCTTCGCGAATCGCAAGCGCGAGAACGCCCTCGTGTGTTGGTGGCAGACGCACCGGTTCGGCTAGCGCGTCGACGCGCAAGCCGGCCCCTTCCAGCACCGTGCGCGCGTGATCGATCTCCGCGGCGATCCCCGCCGAGCGGTAGCCGGTGATTGCCTCGCGCAGTTCTTGCAACGCACCGCGCGCGATCGACTCGACATCGCGAATTTCAACGGCGGCTTTCTGTGGATCGCGATCGGCGAGTTTGCTCGCAAGCTCGCTTTTAAGGACGATGAGCGAGAGCGTGTGGCCGAGGACATCGTGCATGTCACGTGCGATCCGCTCGCGCTCGGCTACTTGCGTCAACCGTTCGACGTGATCGTATGCAAGTTGAAGTTTTGTATTTGCACGGGCATCTTCGGCGCTGCGAATGTTCGACACGCCGACGATCGAAGAAAAGACCAGGGCCATGGTCCAGCTGAAAATCACGTCGTGCAAGACGAGCGCCGAGACGAGCGGGATCGAAACGCAGTAGACGAGTAGGACCAGCCACGCACGACGTCCGGGAATGGCATATCCGATCATACCGGCGCCGAAGACGAAAAACGAACTCGCACCGACGTTGAACGTCATCACCCACGTCCCGATGGCATAGATGGCGACGATGATTGGAAGACGCAGCGGGTGCGGACCATCGAGTCGGTAGAGCGAGAAAAGATACAGCGCGAGAAAGACGACCGTCGCCGCACCGGCCTCGAGATATTGGACCCGAGGCGCGTGGCTCAGGATCGGGTCGACCGGCAACCACAGGAGATACGCGAGCCACAGCAGCGGCACCCAGCTTGTCTTGTTCGCGGGTGCCGCGCAGTCGGCATTAGCCATAGGTCTCGCCTTCGTCGCGGCGATACGCAAAGGCTGCCACGCTCAGCGCCGCGGCGGTGAAGGCCAAGAGCACGAGAACGTGCAGGTACCAAGGCTGCGGACTTTGGACGCCGATTGTCGAGAGGGCGAGTTGACCCAGATGATAGGCGGGCATGAACGGCGCGATCTGCTGAATCACGGGTGGGAGAGCGTTGACCGGCAGCCACAATCCCGAGATGAATGACATCGGAAGGTTGATCACGTTGATCACGGCGACGGCGGAGTTCGGACTGATGAGATACCCCAGCGCCAAGCCCATCGCACAGAACGGTAACGCGCCGATGACCAGCGCTCCGCCGAGTTGCAACCAGGTCAGCGCGGCGAGGTGCACGCCTCCGAAAAGCGCCCCCATCGCAAAGAGTAGGCCGACGACGATCGCGGAGAACGCCGTCGCTGAAATCAGTTTCGCGACGAAGTACGCGAGTGGCGGCATCGGCGATGCGCGTTTGAGTAAGAGCCACCCGGCACCGCGCTCGAGCGCCACGCTCACGCCGAATCCGAAGAGCGAGGCCCCGACGACGCCGAACGCTCCGTACGTCGCAAGCAGGTAGGTCGACAAACTCAAACCATTATTGTGCAGTCCCGACATCAAGCCGAAGAACGCGTAGAACATGAGCGGGAATCCGAGCGTCGCGATGGCATAGGCCGGGCGCCGCAACTGTTTGAGAAATTCGAATTTCGTTTCGAGGGCGTAGATGTTCGCAACGTTCGTCATGAGATCGCCTCCAATGTATCAACACGAGTGAGTGCAAGATACGCGGCCTCGAGTTCGGCCGTCCCGGCACGCGCTTTAATTGCATCGGGCGTGCCGTCGGCAACGATCCTACCGCGCGAGATCAGCGCGATGCGGTCGGCGAGGGCGTCGGCTTCATGCAAGTGATGCGTCGTGAAAACGATCGTCTTACCGCGGTTTTTCAAAATCCGGATTTGTTCCCAAAGAGCGACGCGCGATTCGATGTCTAAACTTGCTGTCGGTTCGTCGAGCACGAGCAGATCGGGATCCCCGCAGATCGCAAGGGCAAAGGCAAGGCGCTGACGTTGCCCGCCGGAGAGGCGCTCCGAGCGCCGACTCGCAAGAGACTCGAGATCGGCCAGCTTAAGCGTTTCCTCGATCGCAAGCGGCCTCACATAATAGGACGAAAACAGCGTGATGTGTTCGCGCACGGTCATGCCCGCGGGCATCTCCGCGATCTGCAACATCGTGCCAATCCGAAGGCGGGCATCCGAGTCGCGTGGATCCCGATCGAAGACGCGTACCTCACCCGTGCTCGGCTTCGCTAAGCCAAGGATCATCCGAATCATTGTGGTTTTGCCGGCGCCGTTTGGCCCGAGAACGGCGAGCGTTTGCCCGGCCGGAACGTTGAGCGTGCAATCACGCACCGCGACGATTCCGCCGGGGTAAACTTTACTAACGCCGATCAGTCGAATGGGATCGTTCATGGAATTACCTCCGCCGCCATCGTCGCATGGTGGCCGAGGCCGAGGTAGTAGCGCCTGTCAGGCAACCGATATGACGCTTGTCATACTGGCGAATACCGCGCGCCACACCAAGTAACGTTCGTCCTTGGCCAACAACTCTTTTGGAACTCGCGCTTCGCACAAGGCGTCAAAGAGGGTTGAACTGTTCCATTTTCTTTTCTTGAAGGTGTATTAATGAGCGCTGAGTCTACTGACGACCGCATTTTCGATATGGATCGTGCGCAACTCGATGCTTTCCCGGACGGCGTGATCACGCTCGATCGTTCGGGGATCATCAAACGCTATAACAAGACCGAGGCCACGCTCGCTCGCCGTGAAGGCGAGGACACACTCGGCCTCAACTTCTTTACCGACGTTGCACCGTGTACGGCCGTGCAAGATTTCAAAGGCCGCTTCGATACCTTCGCACTCGACAAAGGCGCCGGCGTCGAGCGATTCGATTTCACGTTTCGCTTCGCATGGGGTCGCCAAGACGTCGGGATTACGATGATCCGACGCGCTGGCAGCGACGACATCAACGTGCTGGTCTCACGGCGGTCCGAAAAAGCCTAGCCAGAAAAAGCTCTCCAAAAAGCCTCGCGAACTCGCGGGGCTTTTTTTTCGTGTGAGGTACGTCCGCTCGCGTCTCACACGATTCTCATATCGCGAGGGGTACGTGCGAAGGGTCGAAACCGCGACGTACCACCACATCACCCGAAAGGAGTGCGCAATGCGTAAATCACCGTGGACGGCGCTCGCACTGGTCCTCGCGCTGAGCGGCTGCAACGCTGCCGGAAGCAGCGCCCCGGCAAATTCCGACCAACCCGCCTCGGGAGCGCTGTTCGCGCCGAACGGAACGCGCTCGATCGCTGGAACATCCGGGACGGTCGTTCTCTTTCACGAGTTCAAGACCGAGTGTGATACCGATCAGCAAGACACCGACCGCGACGGTCCAAAAAATGAACCGGCGTTCATCGATGCCGCACAAGACCCGATTCTCTTTGCGGGTCAAGCAAATCCGCCGATGCAGCACGTTCACACGTTCTGGGGCAACCTTGCGGTCAATCCGAACGTCGACGCCGCCACTCTGCTCGCATCGCCGAGTACCTGCAACATGGTCGGCGGCCATCAAGCGTGGTGGATCCCGCAAGCCTCGATCGACGGTGCGCCGGTTCATCCCAAATCGATCGTTGTTTACTACAAGATGGGACCTGACGGCTTCGCCGCGCACGTAACGCCGTTCGCGAACGGGAACCGCATTTTAGCTGGCAAATCGACGCAAACCGAAGCAGACTTCGCACAGATCGGCAATTGGACGTGCGGCAATCTGCCGCGCACCTCCGATGTCCCGGATGCCTGCCCGCCCGGCACGGATCTCGTCGTGCGTCTCAATGGGCCGCACTGCATGGCCGATGTCACGCAGACCGACAGTGCGACGCACCGCTCGCACATCGTCTATTCATCGGCAACCACGCACGCGTGCCCCGCCGATCATCCCATCGCCGTTCCGATGCCGGTTTGGAAAATTTCGTACGCGGTGAACGGAAACAATCTCAAAAATCGACTGCGCTTCTCAGCGATGAATCCCGACGGTTCCGTCGGACCGGCCGGACGCGCGTGGTCGTTCCACGCCGATGAGATCTTTGCGTTCGATGCGGCACGCTTCGCTTATTTGGTCGACTACTGCATCAACGGCGGCCGTCAATGCCAACACACCGGCGACGGCCCGCACCTCACGCGCTAACCCGGAGCAGCCATGAAACGTCTTCTCGCTCTCGCCGCAATCGCGGTTTTCTCCGGCTGTTCCGGAGTCGGTACCGGCGGCACGGTTGCAACGGTTCGAACCGCCGATTCCAGATTTCGCGTATCGCAATCGCTCGGCGCGACAACCAGCGGCGAGAGCGCGTACCCAAGCGGCGTTCCCTGGCCGGTACCCGGCGTCATCGCTTTCGATAATTACGATCGGGGCGGTCGCGACGTCGGATACCACACCAATCTTACAAGTAATCCGGGCGGCGCGTACCGTCATGACGGCGTGGGAATTCAACAGACATCCGACACGATGTACGGCAACGGCTTCAACATCGGCTGGACGGAAAACGGCAACTGGTATCGATATACGGTGAACGTGGACCGCACGGCACGCTACGACCTCACCGTGCGGATTGCATCGGTGCGGGCCGCCGGGGGCGTGCCCGCATCACTCCATTTCGAAGACGAGTCGGGAACCAATTTGAGCGGCGCGATTGCCGTTCCGGTGACCGGGGGCTTCCAAACCTGGACGACACTTGCGACGGCCGTACAACTTACGGCCGGTAAACATACGATCGCAGCAGCCATCGATAGCGGGCATGCATCCTTCAATCTCAATACGATGACGTTCTCCACGCTTGCAACGTCGACGCCGACGCCCGTGCCGACCGCGAGCGCGGTTGCGACTCCGACTCCGGCACCCTCGACCTCACCATCGCCCTCGCCCCGACCGATGACGAGCGGTTTGCCAACGACAATCGTCAATAACAGCGGCATCGCCGGTTGGTTTTACGTCTTAGGCTCCGATGCCAGCGGCGTTCCAATGCATGTGCGCCCGGATGGCGTCGCGGTCGCCAATTCGCTTGGCGATCGTGACGTAACGGGTCACGTCGACTACGGCGTACCCCTTGCAGCGAACGGCACGACCCCGTTTACCTTTCCGCATCTCAACGGGCGCCTCTACATCGCGCTCGGCAAGAAGCTCTCACTTTCCGTCAGTGTCGGAGCGAACGGACATGTCGGCGTCTCAACGCCAATCGGTTGGAATCCAAAAGATTCCAACTATAGCGTGCTCCACGATTGGGTCGAGTATGCGTATAGCGGAACGACCTTCAATGTCAACGTGACGGGCGTCGACATGTACGGATTGCCACTAAGCATGACACTCGACGGACGGACCACGCAGAAGTCGGGCAGCCTTCCCGGTGCGCGCGGAGCGATCTTCGCAGGGCTTCGAGCCGATCCAAATTTCGCCGGAACCGTGCTCTCGCAAGGCGGCATCGATCTGCGCGCGCTCTCTCCCGGCCACGCTGCCGATCTCGGGTTGTTTTCGAAAACCTATCTCGACCCCTCGATCACCTCGGTGTGGGACTACTACACGACACATCCCTACATCATCGCGAACCAACCCGGCGTAAGCGGCAAAGTCAGCGCGGCTGGGGTGTTGGAATTCACGAAAGCCGGAGCCCCGTACATTTCGTTTGCGAAACCGACAACGCTCAATGTCTTCGGCTGCGATGGAGCGATCATCTCACCGAATACGCCTGCCGGAGGAATCGGTTCGGACCTGTGCGCGGCACTCAACCGCGGTACGGCGTTCGCAGCCTCACAACCCGATACGAATGCGGCCGACTTCTACCTCGCACCGCTAACGAACGTGTACGCCCGCGTGATTCACAAGTCGAGCATCGGCGGAAAAGGCTACGGTTTTCCGTATGACGACAACGGCGGGTTCAGCTCGTTCATCGCCGATGGCCAACCTCGCGCTTTTACGATCACGATCGAGCATCTGTAAAGCTCGCGCGACCATTTCCGCTCGAGAAACGCGATAATCGCATCCGTACCCGAGAAAAATTCGGGAGCGGTGGGCGTGAGGTCATGCCGCCTGAACCGGGACCGGTTGCGAAAGATGCGCCCGACCCTCGAAGCGGAAACCTCTGGGATGATTGCCATTTGGCTCGGCCTCGCGATCGCGGTTGCAAACGCCAACCGCGCGCACACGATCGCCCGCGCCGATGTGGGAACCATCGTCGTGCATCACGGCGCCGCATGCTTCTCGGTTCAGAACGCGCGCCTCTTACCCGCGGCCATGCTCGTCGTCGTTTCGCCTCAAACGTCGCGTCCCGTCGGGCACGCTACGATCGTCGGTCCGCGCGCGGCTCGCGCCGAGCAATTCGATCGCGGCGCCACCGGATATGCCGTGCACGTCGTCGGGATGGCGAATGGAACGATCGCGATCGGGTTGACAACGCGGGCCGCGAACCTTGGCGATGCTCGGGCAACGGCGTGCACCAGCTCCGAGGGCGTCCACCTGAATATTTGGGCGGGTCGGCCCAAAGCATCAACACGCCTCTGGCACGCGTATACATACCTGGGATACGACGTCGAGCCGACCTGCGCGCAGAGTGAGATGGGCGAATTCGAAGGAACGTAATTCCACCCACGCGTCGACGCGACGGAAAGAGTTTTCATCAGAAAGTGGAATCCGATGCAATGAATAGAGCGCTTTGCGGAGGAAATCGGTGAAAAACGATGCTGAGGGTGTCAAACGGCGTTCCTTTTTAGCGGGTATCGCAACCGCGGCAAGCGCTGCTGCGACCGCCGGCGCCAAGCCCGCTCACGCAGCGGTCGCCGCCCCCTTAAAACGCGGGCCGCTCTCGCCGCGCGAGATTGCATTAGAGATGGATCCCGTGCCGGCGGTGACGGAGGGCGAACACGTCACGCGCGCCGGCTCGGACTATATGGTCGACGTCTTCAAGAGTCTGGGAATGACGTACATCGCCTCGATGCCGGGCTCCACGTTTCGCGGGATCCAAGAATCGTTCGTCAACTACGGCGGCAACACCAAGCCGGAGTGGATCACCGTGCTGCACGAAGAGATTTCGGGAGCGATGGCACACGGCTACGCAAAAGCCGCAGGGAAGCCGATGGCGATCATCGTGCACAATACCGTCGGTCTTCAGCACGCCTCGATGGCACTCTACAACGCATGGGCCGACCGCGTGCCGATCTTCGTACTCGTCGGGAACGTCGCTGACGCCTCCACCCGCAGGCCGGGTGCTGAGTGGAACCACTCGGCAATCGACATCGCAGAACTCGTGCGCGGCTACATCAAGTACGACGACTCGCCGGCTTCGCTCGTGCATTTCCGCGAATCGGTTCAGCGGGCGTATTCGATCATGATGACGCCGCCGATGGGTGCGAGCATGATCGTCGTCGATGGAGATCTCGCCGAGACACCGATGCGTGGACCGGCACCGGCGATTCCCGTACGGCACGAAGTACGCGCACCGGTTGCCGATCCGCAGACGATAACGACACTCGCGACGATGCTGGTCAACGCGAGCGATCCCGTGCTCGTGAGCGGGCGACACGCACGCACCCCACAGGGGATGGCGAATCTCGTACGTCTTGCCGAGCTGTTGCAGGCGCCGACGATCGATCAACTCGGCCGCATGAATTTCCCGACCGATCACTACCTGAACCAATCCTACAATCCAGCGGTGATTCGCTCGGCCGACGTCATCGTAAATTTGGAAAACGACAATCTCTTCGGCGTCGTCGGCGACGTGCTCGATCATGTCGAGCGATCGACGCGCATGAAGATCAAGACCGGAACCAAGGTCGTCGATATCAATTCCGAACTGCTTGCCGGGGGCGGCAACTATCAAGATAAACAGCGCTACTTCTCACCCGATCTGTCCATCGCCGCCGATGCTGAGGCAACGTTGCCGCAACTCATCGCCGCCGTCGAAAGCGCGCTGACGAGTGAGCGCCGCGCGCAGAATACGGCGCGCGCGGAAAAATGGCGGAGTGCCTTTACCGCACGTCGGCTTGCCGACAAAGAAGATGCGGCCGTGGGCTGGGAGGGAACGCCGATCAGCGTACCGCGCATGTGCATGGAGATTTGGAATGCCATCGCGCACGAAGATTGGTCGCTCGTTTCGATGACGACGTTTCTGAGTGCGTGGCCGCAGCGGCTGTGGGATATGAATCAACACCACCAGTACATCGGCCACGCCGGAGGAGCAGGCGTCGGCTATCAACTCGGCGCTGCGGTCGGAGCGGCGCTCGCAAATAAAGAGCGCGGTCGACTCTCCGTCAATATCGTCGGAGATGGCGAATTCAATTGCATGCCGGGCGCCCTGTGGACGCTCGCCCATCACCGCATACCGCTGCTCACCATCATCCACAATAACCGCGCATGGCATCAGGAACTGATGCACGTGACGCGCGTTGCCGACCGTCGCGATCGCAATCCCGCCGGGGCCTCGATCGGAACGACAATGGACGACCCCGCGATCGACTATGCCAAAGTCTCGCAGGGGTTCGGGGTGTACGCCGAAGGTCCGATCACCGATCCGTCGCGCCTTGCAGCGGCGATCGCGCGCGCCGTCAAAGTCGTCAAAGCGGGCCAACCGGCGTTGCTCGACGTCCTCACGCAGGGGAGATAAGCGATGCGCATCATGGGATTGTCCGCGCTCGGCGTACTCATCACCGCGATCGTGGCCTTCAGCGGTGCCGCACCTGCGGCCGATTCACCGGGGAAGACGCTCTTCTCCGTCAACGGCTGTACGCAGTGTCACGGCACGCTCGGGCAAGGAAACAAATCGGCCGGCGTGCGCCTCGCGCCGCATCCTCTTCCGTACGCGGCATTTGTGAGTCAGTTGCGCAAACCGCGCGGCGAGATGCCGCCATACAGCGCGCATCTCGTGAGCGATCGCGACGTAGCCGCGATGTATGCGTATCTGGAATCGATTCATGACGGCAAAACGGCAGCGCAGATTCCGCTCCTCGCTGCGGTCGGATTCGGCAACGCCGGAAAGCCTTCGGCGCTCGACGGTCTCGCTGCGGGGCGCACGATTTTCGCGCAAAACTGCGCAAGCTGTCACGGTGCCGCGGGCGTTGGTGGCGGGCTCGGGCCTGCGCTCACCGGCGAGCGGACGCGCAAGAATCTCGCAGCGACGGTGGCGTTTATCAAGCATCCGGTCGCACCGATGCCCGCACTCTTCCCAAGCAAGCTCAGCGAACGCGATGTCGCAGACCTCGCAGCATACGTTCAATCGCTTTAAGCCACGCGCATGCGACGCTCCGCGCTCAACCGATTAGTCCGACGTTAAAGTACGGTGTGTAAACGGTCACCTCGGCAGTGAATAGAAAGGCGAAGCCGAGCTGACGGCGCAGAAGCTCAGGAATCTTCTCCCCGACTTTCGATCGTGGGTCTTATGCTGCTACGGTTTTTTGCGGTGATCGCGTGTGCTAGTGCGTTACTCTTCGTCTCTGCTTGCGGCGGTGGTGGCGGCGGTGGCGGCGGTGCGACCCCGCCGGTAACGTCGACGACGCCGACGCCCACACCGACGGGAGGCCCCACAAGCACGCCAACTCCGGGCATCACCGCGACGCCTGTTCCGACGGCAACGCCAACATCGGGGGGCGTCCGATACATTCTGCCGAGCGCGAGTCCCGCGGCTCTGAGTGCAATCACGGTCGATTCCGCGCCTCGCCCGCTCGCTGTAACGCTCGATGGAGCGACGCTCGGAACGACACCGACGACCGCGACGCCGACGTATTCACGTTCCGCACACACGCTTACGATCACGGCACCCGGGTTGGCGCCCTACGTCATCACCCTCGCACAGACGGCAAACGGCCCACGTTCCGTTTTCTACAATTCGCTGATCGACACCCAAGGGAGGATTGCATCGATCTCAACGTCGGCGAGTGCGCGCCGCACGATGAGCGTGGGTCGATTCACGCGCGGAGCGTTGCGACCGCGGTCCTCAATCGCTTCGCGACCGTCGTTTAGCGACCAACGTTTTGTCGTCCACTACGACCCCGTACAGATCGATGCGTCCCGCACGTTCGCGCAACTCGAAGCCGCGCACGGCGTGGTGCGTGCCGCAACGCTCGCTCAATCCGCCCGCGACGTGACGCGTGTCGTCACCGTCGGCGCGGGGACGCCGCTTGCGGGAGCGCTCGCATCACTTGCCCGCGAGCGCGGGGTCACGAGCGTCGATCGCGTCCGGCTGCGCTATCCACTCGCGCCGCCGCGTGGCCCCGTCTACCCGAACGACCCGTTCTACGCCCAAGGAGCGCAGTGGTATCTCGATGCGATCGATGCGCCCGATGCGTGGAGCTACGGTTTAGGAAAGGCGACCATTTCGATCGCCGTGATCGACACGGGATACGACGTCGCGCAAACCGAGGTCGCACCCGGTGTGACGTTCTCGGAAAAAATCGTCGGCGGAACCATTGACGCGGGCGCAAATGCCGCAAATGACACCGACGGCCACGGGACGTTCGCCGCGGGCGTCGCAAGCGCCCAGACCAATAACGCCAGCGGCTATGCGGGCGTCGCGTATGGCGCGAGCCTGCAAGTCTACAAAGTGTTCACCGATTCTGCGACGCCGACGGCGGATTCCGCCGACGTCGCAGAAGCCATCCGCGAAGCGGTCGCGCACAAAGCGAGCCTGATTCTGCTCCCACTCGGCGGAACGTCCGATGCCGGGCCCGATCCGCTCGAACGCGACGCCGTCGCATTTGCCCTGGCATCGAACATCGCCGTCATCGCGCCCTCCGGCAACGAGGGTGCAACGACGCTCGACTATCCCGCCGGATACGATGGCGTGATCTCCGTTGGCTCGTCCGCGATCAACGACACGGCCTCACCGGGAAGTGCCTTTGGCGGCGGCAACTTCGAATATGTCCCGACGTACGCGAACACCGCACCGACCCTTGGACTCGTCGCACCCGGTGGCGATCTTGCAAGCGCGACCGATTCCGATGTCATTCACGGCATCCTTAATGCATATACCACAAGGCCACTTCCGGGTCTCCCGGCATGCCCCGCCGGCACCGCGCCCGCCTCGTGCAACGTCACGCTCAGCGGGACGTCGGCCGCCGCGTCGATCGTCGCCGGCGCAAGCGCCCTGTTGCTCGCGCAAAATCCCGCGCTGACGCCCGCACAACTCAGCCAATTACTCGATTCAACCGCAGATGACATTAAAGACGCGCGGCAGGGTCATGGCCGACTCAATCTGCACGCTGCATCGGCCGCGCTTGCCGGCGATCTCACGCCGGTGCCGGGCCCCTCGCCGCCCACCTTTAATGCATTCGTCGCCTTTGCGTACAGGAATTCGGGCGGTACGCAGCCGCAGATCATCGACATGAACTTTCCAACCGGCGTGCGCGTCAATACGGATGGCACGTTTCGCATCGCCGACATCCCCGCGGGCGCTGCGCCGTACAAAATCGCAGTCTGGGCCGACGCCAACGGCAATGGCAGTATCGATGCCGGTGATTCGTTTGGCGTCGTCGCGGCGAACTGCGCGGCGAGCGGGCCGTGTAGCGGCGCAAATGCCATCAACGCAAAGCGCGTTGCTGCGGGATTCACCCTCCCCTGATCCCATCACGCGCGCTCGCCCTGACCTTCCTTGCCGCGCTCGCGCCTCTGCGCGCGTCTGCTGCCGACGTACCCGGTGTCATCAGCGTCACGCAAATCTCGGCCACCCGCGCAGCGCAAGTCCTCCGCGATCTCTATCCGCATGCAAACGTGCGGATCGACCGCTCGGCGAACGCCGTGATCGTCGTTGCATCCGAACGCGACCTTGCAGTGATGCGTGCTGTCGTCACGCAGCTGGACGTCAAGAGCCCGCTGGCGCGCGTCGCGCGTGCGATCCCACTGCACACCGTGCGTCCCTCGACACTCATCGACGAGCTCCACGTCCTCTATCCGTCGGCACGTGTCGTTGCCGCGCCGGGCGGTCACGCGCTCATCGTCGATGCGGCACCCGCCGACGCGCAAGAGATCGCGGCCCTGAGCGCCGCGATCGATACGCCCCCGCCGACGCCGGTGAGCGCGCCGGCGCGCGCGACTGATGCATTGCGCATCACGCAAGCATCACCGACGGCGGTAGCGCGCGCGGTCGCGCAACTCGTTCCGACGGTCCATCTCGCGGTCGCCGGATCGAACGTCGTCTTTTCCGGCTCGGCGGATGATGTCGAACGGGCAAAGTCGCTCGCAGCGCGACTCGATACACCCGCTGCCGGCGTGCGCTATCCGGTCGTCTATCGCGCGCGCTACTACGACGCCACCTCGCTTGCCGCTCTGCTTAGCCGGTCGTTTCCGAACGCCAGCATCACCGTCGCGCGCGACGTCAATGCGCTCACAATCGATGCCACGAGTTCCGAGCAACGCCGTATTGCCGATGCCCTCGCGCAACTCGATACGGGACCATCTTCCTTGCCGGTTGCAGAACCGGGTACTGTCTCCGCTCCCGTTGCGGCGGGCAGCGGCACGTTTGCCGTCTATACGCTGCGCGCGGCGCTACCCGGCATCAACGGCGCCGCATCCACGAGCGCAAGCGACATCGCCACCACCGTTACGCAAGCGCTCGCGCAATCGGCGCCGGATTTGCGCATCACGGTATCCGCTAGTTCCAATCAGCTCGTTCTCTCCGGCAGCCCGCTCTCGCTGCAGCTCGCGCGCAGTCTCATCGATCAGCTCGACGTCGCGCAAAAGCTCGTCGTGCTCGACACGCAAGTGCTTGAGATCGATGAAAACGTCTCGAAGAATCTCGGGCTCTCGTTTACGAATCCGCTCATCTCGACGAACTATAGTGAAGTCTCGCCGCCGAATGACGCAAACGGCAACCCACAGCGGCTGCTGGGCCTGGGTCCGCTCTCGCGAACGCCACTGAGTTTAGGTTTCACGCTCAACCTTGCGATCTCGCAAGGGCACGGACGCGTGCTTGCCAACCCGCGGATCACGACGATCTCCGGTCGCACGGCAACGATTCGTGCGGGCGATACGATCTCGATCCAAACGACTGCCGGCGGCGGCGCCGGGACGGTCGCAACGACGCAACTGCAGACATTTCAAACCGGCGTCACGCTCGACATCACGCCGATCGTCAACGCCGATAACTTCATCAGCGTCACGTTGCACCCAACCGTCAACAGCAACCTCGGTCTCTTGGCGGGAATTCCGCAAATTTCGACACGCGATACCCAAACGACCGTCGCCCTGCGCGAAGACGAAACGCTCATTATCGGCGGACTCATTCAAGAGAATGCGACGCGCACCGATACGAAGATTCCCGTACTCGGCGATCTCCCGCTACTTGGTAAAATCTTCCGCGACGGTCAAGTCAATACAACGCGCAACGAACTGATCATTACGGTCACGCCACATATTATCGATCCGAGCCGCCTGCGCGTCTCGCCGACAAATTCGGCGCCCCAAGCACGACCGACACTTCCGCCGACGACCGTCGTTCCGGCAGAGCGTCCGGCGGTCTCTGCCGTTCCTCCGACGCGCACGATTGCAACGCCCCAGCCGGCCGCGATAAATCCCGCACCGACGGTACCGAGCGTCGGCGGGAGCGGCTACGTGTACGGCGCTGTCCCGCCTTCGCTCGTGCTGGGAGCCGCCGAGCTACCGAAGATCTTTTTCGTCGCGCTCACACCCTCGCTGCCCTGGGTCGGCAAGACGATCTCGGTCACGGCAATAACATCGACGAACGTACAGCGGCTTTCGCTCACGTACGGCGGCGGGTTTACAACGCAGCTTTCGCAGTCAACGTCGGGCCGTTGGCAGGCCACGTTCGCATTTCCGCTCGCCGCCTCCGCGGCACTCGGCAGCGATCCAAGCGTCACGCTGATCGCAACGCGCGCGGACCTCGCTGCAACGGCACGCGTCGTCGTGCCGCTCGTCAGCCCGTGAAACCGCACCTCGCGATCGTCGCGTTCGCGCTAGCAGCCAGCGCATGTTCCGGTGCGAATTATAACGTGATCTCGCCGGCGACTCCGATTGGAAGTCCAACCCCGAGCCCTGCGCCGAGCGGCTCTCCGCCTCCGACGGTATGCGGCGCGGCGATCCCGGGTTCGATCCTCATCGCGGTAGGATCGTATATCGTTCCGCAGATACCGCCCGATCCCACGTACGGGACGGTAAGCGGATACGCGCTCTCCGATTCAAGCGGCAACTATGCGCTCGTCGCCCGTCCCATCGTCCTCAAGCCGAACGACGTGGTCCAATTCGTCAATGTCGATCCGGCGCTCGCGGGCGGGGCACCTGGAACGGCGCATTCGGCAAGCGGTCTCCAATCCGAGTCGTTTCCGGTGCCGCATACGTTTTCCGCAACGGCTGCGAGTGCCACCGGCACGTCGATCGATAACAGTAGCGCTTGGTCGACCGGCGCACTCTCGGCAATCTCGAGCGCACTCTGCTATTCGCAACGCCTTCAGCTGCCGGCAAGTGGTGCGTACTACTTCGGTGACTTTACGTACTACAATTTGACCAATATGCGCGATGTGATCGTTATCTCACCGGCCGCTGCAAGTTAACGGATGATTTAAAACACGCTTCACCCGAAGGTGTGGGAGTGCGCGAGCGCAACCGTAACCAGAGCGGGGAAGCAACCTTCGATCGGGAGTTTTTTGATGAAGCGTGCCGGTTTTGCGTGTGCCGTTCTAGCGACGCTCCTCCTCGCGCATCCGGGAAGTGCGACCGCGGCGACGACCAATACCATGTTCGTCGCGCGCACGCTAAGCGGGTCGCTCGGAACCGATGCGGGTATCGATGTCACGGCGGGCGGCGTCGTTCGCATCAGCGCGAGCGGAACGCTGCGCACGTCGGGCGGCCCTTGCGGTCCCAATCTCACCCCCGACGGTTGCGCGCGTGCATTTTCACTGACACGCGAGGCAAATGCTCCCGTTGGTATGCTGCTGGTCGCGTTTGTCGATCGCGGCGGACGCCTCATTTCATCCTGGACTCCGGTTGGGACGTTCGGCAGTGTCGCCGTCCCGCGCGGTGCGGCGCGCATGATGCTGCGCATCAACGGACTTGCCGAGGGGACCTATGGCGCCTACAAAGTGGTCGCGAGTCTGGGCCGCAATCCACAGGACCTCGCAACGACCGGCGGCGTGCGCCGATTGCTTTCGGAAGCGCGCCAAGTCGGGACGGGCAACTCAATCCTCACGCGTAAAGTTGTGCAAAATGCACTGCGGCGATTCGGCTTTTCCGATACGCCGGCCGCCGTCACGGCCGTGTATTCGGGCGGCCTGCAAAATTGGTTTGCCGCGCAGCTGAATCCAGACACGATCGCCGATGGCGCACTGGCCGGCTATCTCACAGCAGAGCCCAACAACACCGGCTTGCTCCAGAGGAACGACAACAACATTCTCTGCGGCTACGGCACGCTGATGACCGAGCGTCAAGTCTCATCGAAAAAGCAGTTACTCGAAAAACTGACGATGTACTGGCTGGAACACTTTTCAATCAATGGCTCGAGCACGCTCCCGGGTCCGATCGGCGAATACAACACGATCCTTCGAGCCGACGCACTTGGGAATTTTGCTAAGCTCATCTCGGATATCGCACTTCAGCCAGCGATGCTCGACTGGCTCGGCAACAACAACAATAACGGCTCGAATCCCATCACGAATCCGCCGAACCAAAACTTCGGTCGCGAACTCATGCAGCTCTACATCATGGGGACCGATCAGCTGAACATGGACGGCACGCAGATCTTCGATGGCACCGGTGCCGTGAAGCAAAACTACACGCAAACCGACGTCGACAACGTGTCACTCGCCCTCACGGGCTATTCATGGACCGTGCCCAATCCATTTCCGCTCGGGTTGCCGCGCAATCCGACGACGAACCCCGTCACGTTCACGGCACGCAATCATGGCAAAGGGCCTTACGCGATCATCGGCCAGACCGTCACCGATCCCGGTGATTCAACGGTCGTCACAAGCGTTATCAACTCACTCGTAGCAAATCCCTCAACCGCACCCTTTCAAGCGCGGGAAATGCTCCAACGCCTGGTGACCGAGAATCCATCACCCGCCTACGTCAGTCGGATCGCGAGCGTCTGGGTGGCAAACGCAAACGACCCGCGCCAGATCGCAAATGTCGTCGCCGCAATCGCCGCAGACCCCGAATTCATCTCCGCGATGTCCCAACCGATGCTCAAGGAGACAACCGAATTCTACATCGACGCGATCCGAGCACTCGGCGGTGCGGCCGCAAATCCCGTGACGGGCACCGATCTTGCTCCGCTCCAAGGCGTGCGCGCGGATCTTGAAGGAACGCAACAACTGCTCTACGATCCCGAGACCGTCTTCGGGTTCTACACGGTCGGCGACAAAGGCCCGGTCCTCAGCAACGGCCTCTTGCTCTCGCGCTACAACATGGCAGCTCGCGTCTCAAACGCGCTCCAGCTCGGCGCGCTCCCCAGTCTCAGCTCGACGCAAGGTTGCGGCGGAGCCAATAAATTCAACGTCGATGCGAGCAATCTGAGCGCGATGAACGGTATGCAACTCGCTGGCTACTTACTCGACGCGCTGGTCGACGGCGGAAATCCCGAACTGCGCGCGCTGGTCACCAACTACATCAACAACGATCCCAAACGAGCCGCCGGTGCGGTGTACATCATCATGTCCTCCCCGGAATACGAGGTCAACTAAGATGGAATTCACCCGGCAGCGTTTTCTGTGCGGCGCATCGGCCCTCTCGCTCTCGTTCACCTCGATGATGCGCGCGCTCCAAGTCGACGCAGCGGCATCGAACACGATCCTGGTCGTCCTCTACTGCGGCGGCGGAAACGACGGTTTCAACACAATCATTCCGCTTAGCCAATACGGGACGTACATCGGACTGCGTCCGCGAATCGGCGTCCTGCAGAGTGATATCGCCGCAGCCGGTACGGCGTTTGATGCAAACACCGCGACGCCAGCGTCATCGGCGACGACGTATGCGTTCCACCCGAAGATGACGGCGCTGCGCGCCAAGTACGCGCAAGGCAATGTTGCCGTCCTCATGGGCGGCGCGCTGCCGCCGACGGCGCCGGGTTTGCGCTCACACCCAAACGCCCAATTCGCATGGCTTACGGGCGCGATCGACAAGTATCTCGCGACGACGATCGGCTGGGCGGGCGCTGCGATCGACCAATTCAGCCCGCTCTCATCCTCGATCGCATCGATGATCTCGGTTAGCGGCAGCCAACCGATTCTCTTTGGGTCAAAGAAAAGTAGCGCGCTCTCGTTTGGCGGCACGCTCGAAGGTTTCAAACAGCCGTTCCCGGCAAATCAGCTCGCGGCCGATATCGCGACCCAGTCTGCGGACGTTACGATGCTGCAAAATTACGCGACGGCGGATCCCGCAACGGAACGCGTCCGCGGCATCAGTAGCGCGACCGGGAGCGCGCTCGGAAAAGTCGCGCAACTTGCCGGTCAGGTTACGGCGGCGGACTACACAACGAAGTTCACCAACAGTGCCGGTGGGACGTCGACATC
The DNA here is from genome assembly GCA_038231455.1 of Vulcanimicrobiales bacterium. GTDB lineage: Bacteria > Vulcanimicrobiota > Vulcanimicrobiia > Vulcanimicrobiales > Vulcanimicrobiaceae > JANLVI01. The sequence goes on from JBBRLI010000001.1 coordinate 45,957, forward strand.
CGGACTTAAGACGCAACTGCAGCAGATCGCGCGACTCATCCTTGCGGGCAACGATTCCAAAGCCTACCACGCGCTACTCGGCGGCTTCGACTCGCATTCAGCGCAGCTCAGCTCGCAGCCCGATCTACTGAAATTACTCTCCGAGGCGTCCGCCGAATTCATGGATTACCTTGCCGCAAAGAATCCGGCGACGGCGCAGAACGTCATCCTGATGACGGCCTCCGAGTTCGGGCGCAAGCCGCAAGAGAACGCGAGCGCCGGCACCGATCACGGCTCATCGAGCATGCACTTCTGTATGGGCGCAAAGATCAAAGGCGGCGTCTACGGCGCCTATCCGAGCCTGCTTACCAAAGATCTCGATAGCAACGGATACGCCGCCGTCAGTTACGACTACCGGAACTACGTCGCGGATATCATCGCGACGATGGGCGCGGATCCCGTGCCGATCGTCGGCAAGTCGTATCCGAAACTCGGCTTCGTCTAACGGGCGCGGCGGTTCACGCTTGCGGGCGCGAGCCCCGGACGGAGACGATAGACAACGCCCGCATTGTCATCGCCAACGAAGAGACTGCCCGATACGCCCACGGTCACGCCTGATGGCTGACCGACGCGGTTGCCAAACGTATCTTGGAAATTTCCGAGAAACGAATTCCACTGCGCGCCGGGATTCGTAAAGGTCACGCTCGTCGCGGGCGTGTCGCCGTTCATGCGCACGAACGCGAGGTCGGGCTGTGCGATCGCCACGCCGCTTGCGGATTCGTGCCAGGAGCCATGCGAGGTGACGTAGAGGCCGCGGTACGCAGCGGGGAACGCATACGCACCCGTTTGTGATGTTGGATAGACCGTCAAGCCGATGTGCGTCGAGTACGTCGGGAACTCGACGACGGGCACCGGCGCACGCGAACAATCGCTCGTCGGCCAGATGGCATTGAAGCTATGCTGGTCGTGTCGATTTTCTTCACACAGCGGCCACATATAATCGACCACCGGCGTTGCGCGCGCGGTCAGATCGTCGACCCAATCGAACGGGCGTCCGTTGAAATACGCATCGCTCTGTGCGCCGCACGTCGTCGTTCCTTGCGGTAAGCAGTCTTGGCCGGCGCCGCCAATCCAGAGATGCTGCGAGGTCGGGTTCACGCCCATCGCAATCGCGTTTCGCACGCGCGTAGCGACGTGCGCGACGCTGCCGCCGTTGAAATCGGTCGAAAGGATTGCCGCGCGCGTCGGGTCGACTTCCGCACAGGAGTTGCAAGAGGATCCGACACTAACGTAAAGCGTCGTCTTCGAGACGGCAAGCGATGTTGTCGTATGAACGTCACCGTCGGAATTCGGCGCGATCGCACCGGTTCGCACGTTCAGAATCGGCGACGGGACGGCCGAGGCAACGCGGTCGCCGGTTTTGTACGGCACTTTGTAGACGTGATTGGTGGTCGCGATAAAAATAGCGCCCGCATCGGGGCTATAGACAACGCTGTGCGCTTTGGTATCCGGCACGGTCGCGAACACGACGGGCGCTTGCGCACCTCCGGCGTTCTCAGCGCCCGGAATGAGGTAGACGGTTCCGGCGTTCGCCAGCGTTCCGACCAGCAGGTCGCCGTTCGGAAGCGCTGCCATCTGGCGCGCCTGTGGGACATGAGCGACGATCTGGGCATAGAATCCGCTCTGCACCGTAATCTGCGCCGGAACGGCCCCGGGCGCGACCGTGGGACCCGCGACGGGCGTTGATGAAGCGGTCGCAACGGGCGAAGGCGTTGAAGTGGGCGTTGATGTTGGCGTCGGCGCTGCGGTCGTTGAAACCGGCACCGGTGCTGGGGCACTGACGCCGCCTCCGCCCCCTCCAGAACACGACGTAACCGCGACTGCGACGGACAGCAAGGCACACGAGAGCAACAAGCGCTTCATGACGCTTAAATTCGGCGCATGGCGACTGGCGCCCGTGTCGATTCGGGCAATTGCGTTTAGATCACATTAAAAATTTGTCGCGGGACGATCGCACTATGCGACAACCACGCGACCAATTTGTTTTTCAATGCGTTCGAGCGTCTGATACGCGGGGAGCGTTTGCATGAGACTCGACTTGGGTTCGCGACCCGCCGCGATTGCCGCGAAGAACTCGCGATCTTCGAGTTCGATACCGTTCATCGAGACGTCAACTCCGGAGAGATCGATCTTGTTGTTCTTACCGTCGCTCAAATCGTCGTAGTAGGCAAGGTACGTGCCGGTATCGCCGATATACCGAAAGAACGATCCCAGCGGTCCGTCGTTGTTGAATGAAAGTGAGAGCGTGAGGATGGCACCGGATTTGACTTTGAGCTGAATACTCATGTCCATTGCGATGCCGAGCGTCGGGTGAACCGGCCCTTGAATGGCGTTTGCGATCTCCGCTGTCTCACCGGTCTGCCACTGGAAGAGGTCGACCGTATGACACGCGTGATGCCAGAGCAAATGATCGGTCCAGCTTCGCGCTTGTCCGAGCGCATTGGTATTCGTGCGTCGGAAAAAGTATGTCTGCACGTCCATCTGCTGGATTGCAAGGTGTTTTGCCGTGATGAGGTTGTGCACGTACTGGTGGCTCGGGTTAAAGCGGCGCACGTGTCCGGCCATAACCCTCACGCCGGTCTCTTCTTGCACGCGTAAGAGATGTTCGACATCCTCAAGCGAGTCGGCGACGGGGATTTCGATCAGCACGTGTTTCCCGGCGCGCATGCACGCTTCGGCCTGCGCTCGATGGATCTGCGTTGGCGAAGCCAAGATGACCGCTTCGAGCCCGGGTTGCGCCAGCGTCTCGGCAAGATCGGTCGTCCAGTGCGGGATCTCGAATTTCTTCGCGACTTCTTGCGTTGTCTCCGGACGGCCGCCGGCAAGTGAGATAACCTTGATGCCGGCGATGTTGCGAATCGCTTCGAGATGCTTGACGCCAAAGGCCCCCTGCCCGGCGAGTGCGACGTTCATGTGTGCTGCTGTTCCTTCGTGTGCGCGTTAGCGATTTTCAAGAATCAAATGGCCGACGGCCGTATTCGAGGCCGGGACGTGGTAGAAGCGGTGGACTTGCTTGACGTCATCGTCGAGCGCACCGCGCATGATCAGCCACATCACAAGTTCGATGCCCTCCGATCCCGCCTCACGCACGTAGTCGATATGCGGCATCTGCGCGAGCCTCGCGGGGTCGCTCACGAACTCATCGAGGAACGCGTTATCGAAGGCCTTGTTGATGAGACCTGCGCGCGGGCCTTGTAACTGATGCGACATTCCGCCCGTGCCGAAAATCGCGACGCGCAGTGGACGATCGAACGATTCGACCGCCCGGCGGATCGCTTTGCCAAGCATGTAGCACCGATGTCCCGTCGGCGGCGGATACTGGACGACGTTGACCGCAAGCGGAATCACCGGGACGGGCCACACGGCCGGTTGGCCGTACATCAGCGAGAGCGGGACGGTGAGGCCGTGGTCGACTTCCATTTTGTTGACGATCGTCATGTCGAACTCATCGAGAATCGTCGACTGGGCGATATGCCACGCGAGTTCCGGATGCCCGATCACCGGGGGCACGGGTCGCGGTCCCCAGCCCTCATCGGCGATGGGGAATTCCGCCGCGCAACCGATCGCAAACGTCGGAATGATGTCGAGCGAAAATGCCGATGCGTGATCGTTGTACACAAGAAAGATCACGTCGGGCGCGAGGTCCGCGATCCACTTCTTTGAGAACTCATAGCCTGCGAAGAGCGGCTGCCAGTACGGCTCGTTTGATTTCCCATTATCGAGTGCGGCACCGATTGCCGGCACGTGCGAGGTCGCAACTCCGGCGACGATCTTAGCCAAGCTTCGACTCCGATTTACTCCGATTGCCATCAGCGCTGCGACCGCCGGCAAGCATCATCTCGGCATACCCCTGCTGCGTCGAGCCGGTCATTTTTGCTGCGAGCTGTTGGAACGAGAGTCCGTCCGTCGCTCCGAGCTTGGATGTATAATAAATGTTGCCGCCGAGTTCCAGCATGCGATTCCAATCGCGCGCGAGGACGGCGCTCGTCTGCTCGGGCGTGAGCGACCACGCTTTGAGATAGACGGCCTCATCGCTCCGAAACGCGTCGCGATTCTCCGCTTTCATGAGGGACATGCAAAACATATTGAGGTGATAGCCTTGCCGCGAGCGCTGCGCATCGAAGAGCGTCGTCCCGGGGATATCGTCGAACGGATTTTCCGCCATCGCTTAGGACTCGGGCCAGTAGAGTCGCATGGGATTCTCAACGAGGAGCTTCTGCTGCAGGTCTTGCGTCGTTGCAATACGCGGAATGAAATCGACGAGCATGCCGTCGTCCGGGACGTGCGTCTCCATATTGGGATGCGGCCAATCCGTACCCCAAAGCACGCGCTCCGGATAGCGTTCGACAAGCGCCTTGCCGAATGGCACGACGTCATCATACGGCGGACCGATTTTCGATAGACGTTCGGGGCCACTGACTTTCACCCAAATATTTTCGTGCTCGTCCATCAGGCGTAGGAAGCGCAGCCACTGCGAATGATCCGTTCCGAGTTCGACATCCGGCCGACCCATGTGGTCGACGACGACGATCGAGGGCAGCGAGGTGATGAAGCGGGCGAGGTCTTCAAGTTCGGGAGCTTCGAAATAGATGACGATATGCCAGCCGAGTTTGACGACTTTCTCGGCGACGCGCAGATAGTTCTCGCGCGGCGTGCTATCGACTAGCCGCTTGAGAAAATTGAAGCGTACACCGCGCACGCCGGCATGATCCATTACCTTGAGTTCATCGAGCGAGATATCGGTGTCGACCACTGCGATACCGCGCGCCTTCTCCCCGGCCGCGTCGAGCGCATCGATCATCGCGCTGTTATCGGTCCCGTGGCAGCTGGCTTGGACGATCACGTTGCGATCGAACCCAAGCATGTCGCGCAGCGCGAAGAGTTGTTCCTTGGGTGCATCACCCGGCGTATACTTGCGTTTGGGCGAGTACGCAAAGACGTCGCCCGGTCCGAAGACATGGCAGTGCGCATCGACCGCACCATCGGGCACGAGGAATTTTGGTTTGGATGGGCTAGGGTGGTACGCGTTGAGATCGAGGGCCATTGACGCAGTTCCTTACCGCGATGCGGCGGCGAGTTTTGATTTGAGACGCGGGTACACGTGGTACGCATTGGTCTCAAAGATCTTGCGACGGGTCTCATCGTCGAGCCCCATCGCATCGAGATATTTTTTGGTATCGTCGTAGTTGTTGCCCGTGCGCGGATCGATGCCGCGCACGGCGCCGACCATCTCAGACCCAAAGAGAATATTCTGGGTGGGGACGACCTTGAGCAGCAACTCGATACCGGGCAGATGGTACACGCACGTATCGAAGAACACGTTCTTAAGCACAGACTCTTCGAGCGTCGGGCGTTTCATGTCTTGCGCAAGACCGCGGTACCGGCCCCAGTGATAGGGCACCGCGCCGCCGCCGTGCGGAATGATGAAGCGCAAGGTCGGGAAATCTTTGAACAGATCGGCTTGGATGAACTGCATGAATGCCGTCGTGTCGGCATTGATGTAATGCGCGCCGGTGGCGTGAAAGTTCGGGTTGCACGACGAACTGACGTGAACCATCGCGGGCACGTCGAGCTCGACCATCTTCTCGTACAGCGGATACCAGAACTTGTCCGTCAGCGGCGCCGAGGTCCAGTGGCCGCCAGAGGGATCGGGGTTCAGATTGCAGCCGATGAAGCCCAGCTCGTTCACGCAGCGTTCGAGCTCGCGAATGCTGGCCTGCACGTCGACGCCGGGCGATTGCGGCAATTGGCAGACGCCGACAAAATTCTCCGGATAGAGCCCGACGACGCGCGCGATGAGGTCGTTGCACGCGCGCGACCACGCAATGCTCGTTTGCTCGCTCCCGATGTGATGCGCCATCGCGGATGCACGCGGTGAGAAGACCGTCAGATCGATCCCGCGCTCGCGCGAGAGTTTAAGTTGCGCGCCTTCGAGACTCGCACGAATCTCATCGTCGGTGATCGTTGGATCGGTCGGATCGGGGAGCGTTCCGTTTGCGAGCTTGTCGATCTGTCCTTGACGGAACGTCTGCAGTTCGGCGGGGGCGGTCGTGTAGTGGCCGTGGCAATCGATGATCATCGCTAACTCGCGTGGGTGAGGGCTGAATCGCGAAGGCTTGCGCCCTGCCATATCGAGCCCGGGATGAGGACCTCGCCGCGCATGAGCGCGCGGGCGGTACGCAACAGCGCCGAACGCTCGACGCGCACACCGGTCGCTCCGCCGACGACTTCCATTTCGACCGTAAAGAAGCCCGTCGGGTGTTCGATCTCAAACGAGCGCGTACCGTATTCGGCATCGCCGGTAATCTCTGCGGCAATCGAGCCCGGCAGCGCGCAAGCCGTCGCAACGCTCACCGCGCCGAAGACCCCGATTGCCTTATGCACGACGTGCGGGATAAAATTGCGCGTTGAAATCGCGCCGCCGTTCTGCGGCGCAGAGACGAGGCACATCTTGGGTACGGTCTTCTTCGTAACATCACCAAGATTCATACGTTTACCGGCGGCCAATCGGACCCGTTCGACGCGCGATTTGAGGTCTGCATCGCCCTCGAGTTCCGCGGGCGTTTCTTGCCCGGACTTGCCAAAGTCACTCGCGCGCATGACGACGACGGGCATGCCGTTGTCAATCATCGTGACATCGATGCCTTCGATCGTGTCGCGCACGTTGCCGGTGGGCAACAGTGCGCCGCACGTGCCGCCGGCGATATCCAAAAAATCGATGTTGATCGGCGCCGCCGTCCCCGGCACACCGTCGATGCGTGCGTCGCCGTCGTAGCGCACGCGTCCGCCGGGCGTCTGTACGTGCGCAACCGCAATACTCTTCGTGTTCACCATATAGATGCGAACGTCGGTGACGTCGCCGCTCGGTTTGACGAGCCCCTGCTCGATCGCAAATGGACCGATTCCGGCGAGCATATTGCCGCAGTTCTGTCCGGCATCCACGTGCGCTTCGTTTACGACGACCTGGAGGAACAGATAGTCGACGTCGACGTTCGGGACGCTCGGCGGACCGACGATAGCGACTTTACTCGTGAGCGAATCGGCCCCACCTAGACCATCGATCTGCCGCGCATCGGGCGAGCCCATGGCGGCGAGCAACACGACGTCGCGCGTCGCGACGTCCGCCGGCAAGCTTGCCGCAAGAAAAAATGGGCCTTTCGAGGTTCCCCCACGCATCAACGTACACGGAATCGCGATTTGGTTCATCTGCTACCTTCGGCTATTCGATGCATCGATTTAGAACTTCAGCCCGGCCCGCGCCGAACCTCTGCGCTAGCCGGGGCGAGCCGCGCGCGTTGCGATATCGGCGTCGACGACGTCCGCGAACGCGTTTCCGCCCGGTGCAGCATAACCCGTATACCGGTGAAATTCGAGCGCCTTCTGGTAGGCGACCGGCTCGACTTTCGGCGTGGTCGGAAGCGCCGGAAGATACGCCGAGAGGAGCTTTCCGATCGTCTCGTCGTCCAGCTGCGCGTCGTACTTTCGGAAAAGCGCGCGTGCATGCTCTTTATCATTCTTGATGAACGCCTCCGCACGGCCGATCGCCCGAACGAACGCGACGATTGCATCGCCTTTTTTTGCGATCGTGTCGGGCTTCGCATAGATCACGCCATGCAGTTCGCCATGCATCGCGGCAACATCACCCGCCGCGGGCATAACGAGGGCACGGCCGAGATGCTGCGTCTCCGCAACCATCGAAAGCGGCCAGGCAAACGAAACGCCGTCGATGCGACCGGTTCGCATCGCGGCGAGAATCGCGGCCTGATCGGTGCCGACGTTGACGAGTTCGAGATCCCGGGTTGGATCGAGACCCGCGTTCCGCAACAGATAGACCATGAGCGCTTCCGTGCCGGAGCCGGGGCCCGTAATCCCGATCTTCTTGCCCTTCAATGCAAGAATGCGTTCGTGCAGCGGCTTGCTGCGCGCGGTCTTCGTCGCATCGAAGAATTGGTTCGAGCCAATCACGTCGACGTAATAGCCATTGACCAGCGAACCGACGATCTTCACCGGCCGCGAGGCCTTCAACAGCGCGAAGACGTCGGTAATGACGGAGCAACCGACGTCGATACTCCCCGATGTCATTGCCGCGCCCACGACGGCGCCGGACTGGAAGGCCGTAATCGTCGGATCGACACCGGCATCGCGGAAATAACCGTTCTCTTGCGCTACGAAGAGCGGAAAGAACGCGACCGAATTGTTCCCAATCTGACCGACTGTTACGGGGAGCGCGGCTGCGCCCGCAGGCCGCGGCGAAACGGCGGCAGCAAGCATGCCCGCGAGAGCTTGAGCGCGTGAGAGCGTGGTCTTCATTGCGCACTCTGCGTGAACCGATGGACGATTTACTTCAATTTCCGCAGCGTAGCGCGCAAAGTCGGCGCATCCGATACCGTTTGTCAGCCCGCGACGAGTGCGCCTACGTCCCGCGAATCGCTATTGAAGGGTCGGACTTCCAGCGCGACGTCCGCCGGTCGATCGCATCGACGAGCGCGTTGAGCAAGAGCGCGACGACCGTTAAGACAAGCAATGCGGCAAACACGCCCGCTGTGTCGTACTGGCTGCCGGATGAGGCAATGAGATACCCGATGCCGCGATTGGAAGCGATCAATTCACCGATGATCGCTCCAATAAGCGCGTATGGGATCGCGATGCGAACGCCCGTAAGCGCCCAACTGAGCGCCGATGGCACGATCACGTGCAATAAGACCTGCCTACGGCTCGCACCCATGAGCCAGACCGCATCGAGCAGGTCGCGATCGACATTGCGCACGCCAGCGAGCGTATTGAAAAACACGATGAAGACGACCGTCACGGCCGCCAAAATCACTTTCATCGGCATCCCGATACCGAACCAAACGACGAAGAGCGGCGCCAAAGCCACTTTGGGAACACTGTAGAATGCAAGAATGAATGGATCGAGGAGTTCGGCAAGCGTGCGATTCTGACCGATCAGAAAACCAAGTACGATCCCCGCCACGGCACCGATCGCAAAGCCGATCAGCGTCTCCTCGATCGTAATCGTCGAATGAAACCAGAGCGTCCCATCCAGCGTCCATTTCACGAGGTGTTGCCAAATGGCACCCGGGCTCGAGAGGGTCGTCGCGTCAATGAGTTTGGTCGTGGCGCCAATCTGCCAAACCGCGACGAACGCGATCGCAAGCCCGATACGGCCAATTAGAAGGCCCAGATTCCGGGTCACGCGACGCTCGCGTGCTCGCCGATCGCGACGAGCAACTCGTCGTGCATTTCGGCGAAGCGGGCTTCACTGCGCACGGCGCGCAGATTGCGTGGACGTTGAAATTCCACGCGGCGGTCGAGGACGATGCGGCCGCCTTCACGCAGCACGATCACGCGGTCCGCGAGCATCAAGGCTTCATCGATGTCGTGCGTCACGAAGATGACCGTTTTTTGGGAACCTTGCCAAAGACGGAGCAATTCGGTCTGCAAATCGGCTCGCAGTTGTGCGTCCAGAGCCCCGAACGGCTCGTCGAGGAGTAGGAGGTGCGGATCGCGCGCGAGCATCCGCGCTAGCGAGGCGCGACGTTGCATGCCCCCCGAGAGCTCCCGTGGATAGCGCCGCTCGGCGTGCGCAAGACCGACCACGTCGAGCAGTTCCCGCGCACGCGATTCAGATTCGATTTTTGAACGCCCGGAAAGTTCCAGCGGCATCGATACGTTCCGCAACACGGTGCGCCACGGAAGAAGGGTCTCTTTTTGCGTCATGTAGCCAACATCGGCACGCGGATAGGCGGCGAGGGTTCCATCGAAGGTAATGCACCCGCTCGTCGGCGGGATCAGACCGGCGATTACGTTGAGCAACGTCGATTTTCCGCAGCCACTGCGACCGACGATCGCGACGAAACTGCCGCGCTCGATTTGCAAATCGATATGCGCGAGGACTTCCACGGAGTCGCCTCCGCGAGCAAAAACTTTCCCGAGATCCTCGATGCCGATCGCCGCGCTCACGCGCCGCCGGCCTCGACAATCGCACGCAGATTGTTGATGTCGTACGAATGCAAACCAGCGTCGTACTTCGCGCGCGCCGCCACTTCGGTCTCGTAGCGTTTCCGCGTGGCAACGAGCACGTCGTCGATGCGGTGCTGGGCGACAACGCATGCGCCGTCGGTATCGAGCACGACGATATCGCCCGGGTTGATCGTCGAGCCACCGACGACGACGGGCACATCGAGTTCGCCGACGACCCTCTTCGCTGCGCCGCGGACGTTGATCCAGTGCGCCCACACGGGCAGCCCCATCGTCGCAAGTTCTTCGGCATCGCGTACCGAGGCATCCACGAGCACGCCCGCGGCACCCGCGACTTTGATTTGCGTGAGTAAGAGTTCGCCGATCAGCGCGACGGGACGCGGCTCGATCATCGTGAGCACGACGATCTCGCCCGGAACGATGCGCTCGATGCAGGCGTGGACCATCAGGTTGTCGTCTTGCGCGCACTTGACGGTTCGCGCGGGACCGGCCGCACGGCTGCGCGGAATCAGCTGGTGGAACGGCACGTCGATGAGGCCTTCTTTGCCGGAGGCTTCATACACCGTTGCGACGCCGAGTGTGGCGAATTCTGCGTAGAGTTCGGGACTACGGGCGAGAGGCACGGTCGGAGGCTCCTTGTTCGCGAGTGATGCGTTCGAGCGACGCGGCCGTCGCGGCGCTGATCGTCGATGGGACACCAAGCTCGTCGAGTAAGGCCGTCGCGTCCTGCATTTCGTGCGCGCGGCGCTTGGCGTGTTTGTAAGTCCCCTCCACGACACGGTCGAGCAAAGCGGCATCCGCGGCGACGAACGTACGCGCGATATCTGCGCGCAACCACGCTTCAACCCCGACCGCGCGGGCCGCTTCGAGTGCCTCACAGACGGCCGCCGACATGCCTTTAAAGAAGACCGAGCGGGTCAGTTTGCGCGCCGCCGCATCGCCGGGCCGCTCGCCGACGATCTCGACCGGCGTGCCAAAGGAACGGTAGACCCGCGCGAGTTCTTCTGAGCCCGCACCGGCGAGAAACATGGGCACGCGGATGCCAAGGCCGGGGACGGGTGCCATCATGGCGACGTCGACGAAGGCCGCACCACTCGGCGCGACGATCGCGGCGAGTTCTTGCTTGAGTGCGGGACCCGACGTGTTGTGATCGGCGAAAATCATCCCCGATTGCAGAAGCGGGAACGCTTCGCGTGCGACATCGGCTGCGACGGTTGCCCAATTGACGGAGATGACGATGTCGGCACCACGCACGGCCTCGGCAAAATTCGCTGATATCGGAATCTCGCTCAAGTCGCCGTGCAAATCGGGATCCCAGCCGCGCACCTGCGCTCCCGCACGGACCAAGTCGCGCGCGAGCAACGCACCCGCTTCACCAAGACCCAATATCGCGATCACGTCCAGATAAGGTCTTTCGCCGAGAACTTCGCGGGAATGTCGTGGAAGTACGCAGCGGCATCGATAACGGGTTGGATGAGCGCGGGTTCTGTCGTTACGGCACCTTGCGTTCGTGCCATCTTCTTCACTTTTTCCGGGTCGAGCCCGGTGAACTTCGCGATATCGTCGACGGTCGCCGCGTGGTGCGTGTTGCTGTACAGCGCCGACTCGTGCACGACGCGTTGAAACTGCTTCACCGCATCGCGATTCGCATCGGCCCACGCCCGCATCGCGACGTACGCGGTGAACATGAACTTCGGCGAGATCGCATCGAAGGTGCGCGCGATAACTTTTAGCTTCCCGGCTTCAAGCGCCGAACTGAGGATCGGCTCGTTTGCCGAACCGGCATCGACGCGGCCGGCTTCGATCGCCGCACCGATCGCGCTAATCGGAATTTCGACCAGCTTGAGCGACGCGGGATTGCCGCCGTTCTTCTCCATCCACGTGCGCATCGCTAGCGTGAAGATGTCGTTGAGCGCGCCGACGGCGATCGTCTTGCCGTTGAGGTCCGCGGCTTTCCTGATCGGCGAATCCGTTTTTACCATGAGACCGGCGATCGGATTGTCTTTGGTCGACATACCGCCGGGAGCGACGATCACAAAGGGAATGCCTTTGCCGTGCGCGTCGATGAGCGGGTTGAGACTGACCTTGCCGATTTGATACGCGCCGCCCGCAATTCCGCTCGCAACGGAGGGACCGCTACGCTGCACTTGCATCGTGACGTCGAGCCCGGCTTTGCGGAATGCGCCGCTCGAAATCGCAAAGAGTACGGGTGTCGCCGAGTCTTCCGGCAGGCCCGCCATCGTGATCGTAGCGAGTTTCTGCTGGGCGAAAGCGGCGCGCGGGACGAGGAGCGTACTTGCGAGGGCGGCAAGTGCGGTGCGACGAGTAGGGTGGCTCATGACGGACTCCTTGATGTTAGTGGACGGGATTCGCAAGCTCGCCGAGCGCACCGATCGTGATGCGCACGCGATCGCCGGCGTGCAGATATTTTGGGGGCGTGAAACCGATCCCGACACCCGCCGGCGTTCCGGTCGCGATAATGTCGCCGCTCACTAAACGCGTCGTGGCGGAAATCGTCTCGATGATCGTCGGGATGTCGAAGATCAAGTCGGCGACCGATGCGTTCTGACGGAGCTCGTCATTGACAAACGTCTGCAGTTGAAGTGCGGTGACGTCCGGGACTTCATCGGCCGTCACGAGATACGGACCCATCGGACAGAACGTCTCGATGCTCTTGCCGATGAACCACTGCTTGTGTTTGCTCTGCAGCTCGCGTGAGGTGACATCGTTGACGATCGTATAACCATAGACGTGCTTCATGGCACCTGCACGCGAGACGCGGTAGGCCGGTTCGCCGATGATGACGCCGAGTTCGCCTTCATAGTCGACGGTCGCCGTGGGGTCGTTCGAGGCAAGGATCGCGGCGCCCGGCGCGATCACCGATGAGGGATGTTTGACGAAGACGATGGGAACGTCGGGAATTGCCGACGTACCGGCGGTGGAGTCGAAGCCGCTACCGTGAAATTCCGCAGCATGCTCGCGATAGTTTTTCCCGACACACATGATCGTGTGTGTCGGACGCGGGAACGGCGCCAAAAGTTCGACGTCCATCAGGTTGAAAACGACCGTCATTTCGTTCGCTGCGAGTTCGCGCGCGGCGACGAGACCCGTTTCACCCAGCGCAACGAACGTCTCCAGATCCGGGGCGAGGGACGACAAGTCGGCAAAACCGTCCGCGACAACGACGCCGAAACGCGATTTCCCACGCACGGAAAAAGATGCAAAACGCACTTCGCCCCGTTTCTTTGCACGGGTCCAATGGCCTCGTGCGGACGAGCGACGAGAGGGTTCGCATCAAAACGCGCACCATTGGTTCGTTGCTATGATCCAAGATTCGGCAACAACATCGGTACAGGTCGGCATAGTCGGCGGCGGACCATCGGGACTACTTCTTTCGCTCTTGCTCGCGCGCGCCGGCATCGCATCGATCGTGCTCGAAGCGCGCAGCCGCGAATACTGTGAGGGTCGCATTCGCGCGGGTGTTCTCGAAGCCGGGACGATCGACGTCCTCGAAGGTTTAGGGCTCGGCGTGCGGATGCGCGAGATCGGCCTGGAACACCGCGGCGTCGAATTTCGCTTTGACGGTGCGAGTCACCGTATTCCGTTTTACGACTTGACCGGCAAAGCGATCATGGTTTACGGACAGCACGAGGTCCTCAAAGATCTCATTGCCGCGCGTATCGCGGCCGGCGACCCGCTGGAATTCGAGGTATCCCAGCTCGCGCTTCACGACGTCACGGCGACACGCCCGAAGATCGCTTATCGCGATCGAGACGGCCAGGAACGCACCGTGCTCTGCGACTTCATTGCGGGATGTGACGGTTTTCATGGCGTTTCGCGGCAAGCGATCCCCGCGGACGTCCTGCGCGTCTACGATCGCGTCTATCCGTACTCATGGCTCGGCATTTTGAGCGAGAGCCCGCCGGTCCGCGACGAACTTATCTACGTCAACCACGACGACGGTTTTGCGCTGTTCAGCCAGCGCTCGACAACCGTGCAGCGCATGTATTTGCAATGCGAGAACGACGAAGATCTCACGCAGTGGAGCGACGAGCGGATTTGGCATGCACTGCAGTCGCGGCTCGATGGCATCGACGCACCTGACCTCCGCACGGGTCCGATCTTGCAGCGCGGCGTGACACCGATGCGCAGCTTTGTCGCCGAACCCATGCGCTATGGGAACCTCTTCCTCGCCGGCGACGCGGCACACATCGTTCCGCCGACCGGCGCGAAGGGCATGAATCTCGCCGTCGCGGACGTCACCGTGCTCGCCGAGGGAATGGATCGCTACTATAACCATGGCGAAACAACCGAACTCGATGCTTACTCGCAAACCGTTCTGCGGCGGATCTGGAAAGCCGAACGCTTCTCCTGGTGGATGACGAGCATCTTGCATCGCAACGATCACGACGACGCGTTCGGTCGACGGATGCAGCGCGCGGAGCTGGATTACGTCTTCTCATCCGATGCCGCTGCACGTTCGCTCGCGGAAAACTACGTCGGCCTCCCGTTGCGCGTCTGAGGGCAAGCAGGCGCCCCCTGCCTTGCCAGACAATCGTAAGATGACAGCGCCCGTTTACGGGCGCGACCTTCTTCTATTGAGGAGTTCGCATGCACCGGATGCTCCGCTTCACAGCGCCGTTACTCGCGGCGTTCGTTTCCGTCTCCGCAGCAGCCCAAGCCACGACCTACGACTGCACGCCAAAAGCGATTGCCGCCAAGAGCGCTTACGTCATGGCAACATTCCCCGACTTTATCGCCGGTAAATACGCCAACAAGGGCACCTTCGGCCCCGTCCTCAGCAAAATTTGGGACGGTAAAGGCGACTGCGACCCAAACGGTGACGCCCTCGGAAAGTTAGCGCCAGAAGCGCAGCTCAGTCTGATCAAGACACACTACTATGGCGATATCATGTCCGTCTCGGCACTCGTTGCCGCGAAAGACATGAAGAGCGCGCGCACGCACATGGACGATTTCAACGGCGTCCACGGAGTCATCGTCGGACCGATGAAGCAATACTTCGCCGGCTCATTCATGACCCAAGACAAAGACATGCTCAAGGCCATGAAGAGCTTCGATTCTGACATCACCAAGGCCGGTTACAAGCCCGCCCAATAGCGGATAGCGGGGCGCGGCGCGCGGGCAAAAGACTCCACCGCGCGTCGCTCGAATCCCATTGATGATGAGCGAACTGATTTCCGTCAACGTCTCTGCCCTCAAATCACTCGTCATCGACGGCGAATCGATTCCCACGGGAATCTTCAAAGAATCGGTGAGCGGACGTGTCGCCTTACGCGGCGTCAACGTCGCAGGCGACGATCAAGGCGACCGCAGCGTGCACGGCGGCCCCGATCGTGTAGCCTACGCGTACGCGCAGGAAGACTACGCTTGGTGGGAACGGGAGCTGGGACGCAGGCTTACTCCGGGAACATTCGGCGAAAACCTCACCGTACGTGGTCTCGATGTCTCGAACGCGCGTATCGGCGAGCAGTGGCAAATCGGCACGGCCCTCGTTGCGGTGACCTCACCGCGCGTGCCGTGCTTCAAACTTGCAGCAAAAATGAACGATCCAAAGATCGTGAAGAAATTTGCGCGCGCGCTTCGGCCGGGCGCCTATCTGCGGATTGTGACCGAAGGCGAGATCGGCGCGGGTGACGCCATCACCGTGATCTCCCGACCCGACCACGAGCTCACCGTTGCTACGATGGCAAGCATCATTCTCTTCGAACACGAACGCGCGCACGAACTCCTCGTCCCAGAAATCTCCGCGCGCTGGCGAGCGTGGGTCCGGGACCGAGAAGCTTAGCGCGGGAGCTTGTTCTTCCGAAAACGCGGGGGCTTGCGAACCGGCTTGAACTGGGTGCGCGCGCGCTTCGCACGCCCGCCGCGTTCGAGGAGCGCCGACTGAATGTCGGCGTCGATATCCTCGCGGATATCCGTAATCTCGGCTTGATTGGTATAAATATCGGGGAACCGCTGGGCGAGCCACAGATAGAGCGTCGCCAAACGCGAGCGATCTTCGTAGAGAAGCAGCCGGTCGCGCGGCGTTTTGCCGCCTTCGATCAATTCGGAGCCATCGACGATGCCGTGTTGTGCGTGGCGTGCGCCCCACTGCGCGAGAATCGCAAGACTGTTGCCGCGCGTGTTCACCGGGGCGCGACTGTAGGTGCAGCGCGCTTCCAGGGAGAGATTGAGGAATTCCGGTGAGAATTCGAGCGCGATCGAGGTTTCGATCGTGTCCGTGAGATCGGCGATGCGCACGCCGCTATCGTCTCCCCGCAGCACGCGCGTTTGGAAAAATTGGAGCAGTCGGCTCACGCGGCTCGTGCCGAGGATGACCGAGAGGCGACGCAAATGGTCGTCCGTCGGCGAGATCCAGATCGGCGCATCGGTCGGCGCGACTTCGTGCAGCTCGATGCTCTTGCGTAAGAGCGGGATTGCGCGCGGTTCGAGCGCGCTCACGAGCCCTTCTTCATGAATACCGTAGCGACCGGCGCGGCCGGCGATCTGGCGCACTTCCTGCGGGGTGAGCAGGCGCATTGCGATACCGTCGTATTTTTCGACGGCCGCGAAAATGAGCCGGCGAATCGGCAAATTGAGTCCAAGGCCGATCGCATCGGTTGCCACCAGCACATCTGCGGCGCCGCTGCGAAAGCGGTCGGCTTCACGACGACGCACGACCGGTGAGAGCGACCCGTAAATTGCAGCCGATGAAAAGCCAAACCGCGCGATCTGGGCTTGCAGTTCGACGACCCCATTCCGGGTGAACGCAACGACGGCATCGCCCGCACGCAGCGCAAGAAGCGGGATCGAACCGACAACACGCAGCGGATTCTTCCGCTCGAACCGGCGCACGGCAAGTTCGATGCCGAGCCGTTCCATCAAGCGGCGGGCGGCACGCAGCCCTTCTTCCGAACCGCACATCACGACGCGTTTCGCTCGGACACCCGCAATCGCGAGCGTCCAAGCCCAGCCGCGCTGCGGATCTTCGAGCAACTGCGCCTCATCGACCACGGCGACATCGAGCGTGCGCGAGAGATCGATCATCTCGACGGTCGAACTGACGTGGCGCCCGTAGGGATGGATCACGCGTTCTTCGCCGGTGACGAGCGAGGTTGCAACGCCGAGGTCGCTCAAACGCTCGTAGACTTCGAGTGCGAGTAACCGCAGTGGCGCAAGATAGACACCGCTCTCGGCTTCGCGCAAGAGTTCGATCGCCGCGTGCGTTTTTCCCGAATTGGTCGGGCCGACGAAATACTCGAAGGTTCGTACTTGCGCGGTGAGGCCTTCCAGATAGAAGCGCAGCCCCAGGTCCGCTTCGACCTTTTCATCGACGCGCCGGTTCTCTACATCTTGGTATGCCTGCACGAGTCCGCGACGCGCATCCTCGAGGGCGCTGAAAAACGACGAGCGGTCGAACACACTCGTGGTCTCGAGGTCATCGGGTGCGCTCAGAATTTTCGCCGCTGCCCGTTCCATCGCGTACTGGAATTGCCCAACCGACGGATCGACGAGGGGAGCGACGGCGGCATCGCCGCCTTCTTTGGTCATTTCGATCGGGACAGGGACGGGGACGCGGCCACGGATGATGATGGTGCGCGGCCCAAGTTGCAGCCGCCGTTCGATCCGGATTTCGAGGGTGAGGCCGCCGACCAGCTTCCACCCGAGCTTGTCAGCTACTTTACGCAAGCGCGATCGCTCGGCTCTCAATTCGTTTTTCGGATCGGTTTCCACCTCAGAAGTATAACGCGGGCTACAAGAGCCTCAGCCGATGTCGAACTTTTCAGAAGGCGAAACGATCGATATCGCGTCTGGAGACTTTTAATTCGATAACGTACATATGATCGAGTCGAACGCCGAAGCCCCGGCCTCAGACCTCGAGCGCCGCTGCGTTGCGTGGCTCGATGATCTCGCACGCACCCGCGACTTACTTGCCCCCCTGCGCCATGTCAGCGCAGCCGAGTATCCCACAGCCACGGACCTCGAGCGATTCGTTAGTGGACTACGTTCCGAACTCTTCGAGTTCAGCACGATCGTCGATGCGGCCGCGAAGACCGCCGAACTCAACGCCGCGCAACTTGCAAGCCTAGTCGAAAACACAAAAGAACAACGGATCGTCGTGGACAGCGCCGCCGCCGCCATCGCGCAAGTCGATCGCGGCGCCGCGCAAGTTGCCGAGACAACCGATGGACTACGCGCCGTCACCGGGACGGTTGCAACATCGACGAGCGGCTATGAAGCGGGGATCGATCGCGTGATCGGGGCGCTCGCTCGGCTGCGTACGACCGTCGACGACGCCTCGTCGTTCGCGACCGCGACGGAGACGGGATCCACCGGCATCATCGTTTTTCTCGATCGCCTCCAACGCATCGCGCGCCAGGCACGCCTGCTCGCGATCAACGCAGCGATCGAGGCGGCTCACCTCGGCGATCTTGGCCGCGGTTTCGTGATCGTCGCAAATCAAATCAAGACGCTCTCGTCCTCGACCTCCGACTCGGCTCTCAACGTCGCGAAAATTCATAAAGAACTGCACGACTCGAGCACACGCGTAGAAACCGCGATTCGCGGTTCGGCAGATATCGTCACCGCGCTCGAGCGCGATCTTCAGGATGCGCGCACGGGCTCGGCCCGCGCGCGCGAACTCATGCGCGATATTGACGCATCGATCGGCGATGTGGCGACGATCGCCGCCGAACAAAGCGCGAACCTCTCCTCGATTGCTAGCGGCGTCGAGCAGCTTGCAAGCCATGCCCAAGACGTCGCCCTCGCGGCCGAACGCGCCGGGCAACTGGCACTGGGCGAGGCGATCGACCACCTCAAGCAAACTATCGCGATCTATAAGCTCGGCGAACCGAGCGCCGCGATGACAACGACCGTCGCGGTCGACGACCTGCCCGTGGGCCTCCACGCCGCCGCTCAAGCACTGCGCGATCTCGTCGACCGGGATCAACGCGATATGCTCGCATCAATTATGGTGGTCGCGGTTGCCATCGCGCGCAATAGTTACGAATGGAAGGCGATTGCGGCGTCGCTGGTCGCCTTACAGAATCAGCTTCAAACAACGACGAACGCGATCGAAGAAACGGCAAACGCCGCCCAAGCTGCCGGCGTTGCGTCCATTCGTCTGCGCGCATCGCTCGATGCGATGCGGAGCGGCTTTGGCTCCTCCGTCGATGAACTGCAACGCGCACTCGAACGCGTCGCGCGCGTTCGAGAAACGGTCCGCGAGACCGAGTCCTACGTGGAGGCAACGACGGCGGCGGCGGGCCGCGCGGCGGCAATACTCGATCTGATTGAAGATATTTCGAGTGAGACCACCCTCCTATCGTTTAACGCTGCAATCGAAGCGGCTCACGCGGGCGATGCGGGCAGCGGCTTCGGTATTATTGCAAACGAGATCCGCCTGCTCGCCGAGGCAACCTCACAGTCGACGGCGCAGATTGCGACCGTGATCGAGGGCATTGCCGAGGCGAGCCGCGACATGCGGACGACATCCGCTTCCGCCGTTACGCAAACCGCCGACGTACAGACCGAGACCAAAGACGTTCAAGAAACCATCATGCACTTGCGCGGCGAACTGGACTCCACACTCGGACAGGCTGCCGAAGTAGCAACGGTCGTCGAGCAACAACTCATCGCCCTGCGCAACGTTCGTGCCGCAGCAGAGATCGCCGTGAACCGCACCCGCAGCGACACCGCCGCTGCAACCGACGGACGTCGACTCGAGCTCGCCATGCTCGGCATGCGGGCGCACGTGCTCGCCGCGCGTCGACCGCTCGGCATCGTCGCCGAAACGATTCGCGAGATCGGTCTGCGCGTCGCCGAAAAAATGGACGGCGTCTTCGATGCAGCAATCGAGCGCGGTGCGATTACGATCGATGACTGCTACGATACGAATTACATTCCGATCGTCGGAGAGAAGATCGAAGAACTCGGCCGCCTTTTCGACGTCACAAAAGTACCTGAGGCGGGATTCAACCCGCCAAAATTTGCCACACGCTACGACCGCGCCGTTGAAGACGGATTCAACGCGCTCATCGACGCGTCGGTTCCCGAGAACGCGTCGATCAAAGCCATGTTCGCCGTGGACCTTAACGGCTATTGCTTCGGCCACTTTCACAAATGCCGGCAAGCGTGGACCGGCGACTACACGCGCGACCTGAACGATAACCGCATCAAACGCTTCTTCGATGACGAGCTGAGCCTGCGGTGTTCTCGCGTGGGTCTCGGGGCGGAATCCGATAATCTCCCCAAACGCACCGCGTATGCGGCGTTCAAAGAACGCGGCTGCGTCCTACGCCTGGAGAATCCGCGGCCGTGGGCGATCTTCACCTACGCGCGCGACACGGGGATCGTGTATAACGATCTTTCGGTCAGTCTCTTCGCGCAAGGGCACCGCGTTGGCACCATCCGCATCATCTACGATGCCGACGTCGTTTAAGTAAGCCCTCGCTTTGCCGCTCTCAATCTCCAAGCAAACTCACAGCACTTTCGAGCGCCGCATGCGTTAGTGAGGTAGATAGCGTGACATCTGCGTCGCGCTCGGAGAACACTATGCGCGTCAAAGAAATCATCCACGCAGCCCTCGCTCTCTCGCTCATCGTCTTACCGAGCGTTGCGCTGGCCGATACCGACCCGACCAACCACAATTACAATAACGGCCAGTACAATAACGGACAACCCAATAACGGCCAGTGGAACAACGGTCAAAACAACAATAACCGCCGCCGTCGGAACGACAACGATAACGACGATCGCCGCGACCGCGATGACCGCAACCAGAACAACAATGGCCAATACGGCAATAACGGTCAGTATGGCAATAACGGCCAGTACGGCAACAACGGCCAATACGGCAACAACGGCCAATACGGCAACAACGGCCAGTACGGCAACGGTTCTTACGGGACGCGCCGGCTCAGCAGCGTCGTGAGCGGCTACTCCGGCTACGATCTCGATGTGAACAACGGTCCGCACATCCGGCTGCATCAGGGCACAGTCATCAACCCGACCGGTGTGACGCTCCAGCGCGGCATGCGCGTGAACATCACCGGCCACGGCAACGACGACGGCAGCTTTGAAGCCGACCGCATCGATGTTCTTGGCAACCAGTACGGCAACACCAAGAACGGGAATAACCACGGCCTCGGCAGCCTGGGGAATCTCGGCAACTTGGGAAATCTCGGCTACTTGGGCAACCTGAGCAGCATACTCGGCAACCTCAAAATCTAGCGCTGAGCGCGCGCAGCGGTTAGACCTGCTGCGCGCGTTTCCCAATCCAGCGATAGAGCGCGACGACGGCGAGCGCGAATGCGATCGTCCCGATGTAATTTGCCGCGGTCGCAAAGTCGTCGCCGACCACGGCGAACGGCTCGCCTTTCTTCGAGACGACAATGATGCCCGCGAGCAACACGCCAAAGAGGCTCTCGCCAACGATAAGTCCCGATGCGAGCAACACGCCTAAGCGTTTTGCAACCTCGGGATTTTTGTTTTCTGCGGCCCACCGGTCGTAGAATTTTCCGACAACGGCGCCGACGACGATCATGAGCGTCGTCCCGGTCGGCAGATAGATGCCCAGTCCAACCGCGAGCGGTGCTAGCCGCTTATCGCCGGTCTTGCGCAGCACTTCGTCGATCGCAACGATGAGGAGACCGACGAGCGCGCCGATACCAATCAATCCCCAATCGAGTTTGCCGCCGATGACGCCGTTTGCAAGCGCAGAGATCAGCGTTGCCTGCGGTGCGGCTAGCGGCTGCGCGGTAACGCCGGCTGCCGACCCGGCAAAGCCGTACGCGTGATTGAGCAAATCCAGAATCGGCGGAATCACGATCGCACCGAAGATCACGCCGATCACGAGTGCGACTTGCTGCTTCCACGGCGTTGCATCGACCAGTTGGCCGGTCTTGAGATCTTGCAAGTTGTCGTTCGAAATGGTCGCGATGCACAAGACGACGGCGGTGACGAAGAGTGCAAAAGCGACCAGCGCTTTTGCCGCTTCGGGATTCGCGGGATGCGCGACGGCGACGAGCAGCAGCGCGGCGCCGAGAACCGTGAGAATCGCAAGCCCCGACACGGGACTATTCGATGAACCGATGAGACCGGCCATATAGCCGCAGACCGCCGCGACTACAAGCCCCGCGACGACGATGTAGGCGATCGCGCCGATGACGAGCGGAATCGCAAGGGAACTAAGGACGGTGCCGGAGAGAAAGGCCCAGAGCAAGATGGCGAGCGGAATCAGACAAACGACGCTGATAATCGCAACGATGTTGAATGGAATGTCTTGTTCCGTTGTCGGCAGCACGTCGCCGTCGGCGCGTTTACGCGAGGCGGCAAGCGAAGAGATCACGCCACGCACGACGGGCGAGGTGAGGCGTCCGAGCGACCAAATCGCCGCAACGCCGATCGTACCCGCGCCGATGAAGCGCACTTGCGTGCGCCAGACGTGCACGGCAAACTTCGCGGCGTCGCCGACTTCGGGATGCATGGCCGTAAGGATTGGTGTTGCGATTCCCCACGCGATGACGATCCCGACCATCATCGCGATTGCGACACTCAAGCCGACGAGATGCCCGACGCCGAGCAGTGCAAACGAGAGACCCGTGCCCAGCCCCGTCGCCGAGGGTCCGATGCGCGTGTAGTAGGAGATTTCCGCAGCGAAGACTTTCATCGCGGCGACGAGCGCAAAGCCCGCCGACGCAACAGATCCCCACACGACCGCGAGCAAACCGACTTTGTTTTCTGCGATTGCGGCAGCCGATGCTTGGGAATCGCGCGAGCCGGCGCCGACGCGCAAGACTTCCGCCGCGGCAACGCCTTCGGGATAGGGGAGATCCGATTCGGTCACCATCGCGCGACGCAGCGGCACCGAATACATCACGCCGAGGATGCCGCCGACGGTGCAAATCCCAAACGACTCCCAAAATGGGAAGCCGGTCCACCAGCCGACCATGACGAGGCCCGGCAGTACGAAGATAATCGAAGAGAGCGTTCCGGCGGCCGAAGCCACCGTCTGCACGATGTTGTTCTCCCAGATGGTCGCGCTCTTGAAGCCGCGCAGCACGGCCATCGAGATGACCGCCGCCGGGATCGAGGAGGCGAACGTCAGCCCGACTTTCAGGCCCAGGTAAACGTTGGCGGCGGTGAAAACGAGCGTGATCAACGCGCCAAGGATCACCCCGCGGATCGTTAACTCCACGCGCTTATCGAAAGAAGAACGCGATGGGACGGCAGCAGAACGCAAAACGGATTCCCCCTCTTCCTGCGGCGGTTTGGCGCGCGGGTGCAGTTCGTCCTCGCGGAGCTCTCGAATCACCGCGAATGAACGTTGCCGCCGCCCTCTTCGCGCTCGCGATTCTCGGCGCACCGCTTCCGCAGACGCAGCGCCCGAGAGTCTGCGCGTCCGTTTGGACCATGCCCAGAGCCAGTATGCTGACCTCGTCGAACGCGCCGGGCCGTCCTATCGACTGATGAAGGACCTTGGGCTCGAAGCACGCCTCAAAAGCGATCGCGAGGCGCTGGACCCAAGCGCGCAGCCGAGCGGCTTTGGTGCCGCCGATTGGGAAGAGACGCTCGCGCAGTTGGTCGCGCTCGATACGGACCTTGTGGCTCAGGCCAGCGGGACGCCGCGGCCGCTCGACTTCAAACCAGGACTCCAGGCGCTCTTATACCGCTCGTCGGTCGACGGCGTGGTCGATGCCATCGCCGCCTACGTGCCGCCGCGTCCGCGCGGACGCGTGGCCTTCGTCTTGCACGGCAACCCGCAAACCGAGAGCGAACTGCTCGCCCAACCCTACCTGCGCAATCTGGCCGATGAGACCGGGACGATTCTCATTGCGCCCTACGGCCGCGGCAGCTACGATTTTATTGGGCCGGCGACCTCCGATCTCTACGGATTGGTGGAGACGGTACGTTCGATGCATGAATTTGCGCATGCGGATTTCTTTCTCGTCGGCTACTCGATGGGCGGTTTTACCGCGTTCATGATCGGCCCCGATGCCCCCGGACGCTGGAAAGCGGTCATGGATATTTCGGGGTCACTTGTTGGAAGTGCGGCAAAACGCGTCCTTAAAACGTGGAAAAACACGCCGATTTACGTCGTTTTCGGCAGTTCGGATACGAGTATCCCAACACAGTTCGGGCGCGACACGGCCGTCTTTCTGTTCTTGCAAAACGTGCCGGTGAGTTACTACGAAGATGCCCACGGGGATCACCGCATCCGCTCGTTCTTGCCGACGCTGCGCACGGCTTGGCGCGACATGCACGATGGAACCGTGCGCGACAACGCGGTCGGGCGCCTCGCCCGTGACGGCGTCCCGAGTCTCCCGGGAAAGAGTGGTACGGGAACAACGCGTCCCGACTGAGGTAACCCGCTAAGGTTCGCAGGCGTAACCGCCGACACAGTTAGTATCGGGTTGGTAAGGCGCTCCTTTAGAAGAGCGGCTCACTTCCCATTGCACCACCTCGTTTAGAACGTGGGAGATTTTTCATGTCATCCGACAAACCGGGAAACGTCGTCGAAAAATACCTGAGCACGGCGCACGCTCCCCGTGTCGCCGGACAGCGCGATCGTCGCGTACGCCGGACTTCGGCCGCCGACCGCTTTGAGTCGCCCGCCGCAATCATCCGTCAGGTGTACCCGTTCCACCTCAGCACGATCGTCCGCGATCTCGCCGAGGCGCGCCACTTCTATACAACGATCCTGGGCAGGCCCGAGCTGCGCGCGACACCGACGTCGCTGCACTTAGACTTCTGGGGCAGTCAGCTTACACTCCACGGCATCCCCGGCTTCAATGCCGAGGCGCTGCATCGTGAAGTCGATGCCGAGATCGTGCCGGTGCCGCACTTCGGTTCGGCCGTCACGCTCGAGGAATTCCACGAAGTCGCCGATCGTCTAAAAAAAGCGAATCACCCCTTCGTCCTCGAACCCCATCTTCGATTTATCGACAAACCGTTCGAACACTGGGTTCTCTTCGTTCTTGACCCTTCAGGAAACGCAATCGAAATGAAGCACTTCACAAAAGTTCCGCCGCTCACGTGGGTGTAGACACGAGCTCGGTTCAGCGCGAGCTGGACCGAACTCATGCAGGCACCGCCGTGGAACTCCAGGCGCGCCTCGCAAAAACGGTGTCGGGAACCGTTGCCTTCGACGATCTAACGCGCGGACTCTATGCAACCGACGCGTCGATCTACCAGATCGTGCCGCTGGGTGTCGTCAAGCCGACGTCCGTTGCAGATGTCGTCGCGACACTTACCGCCTGCCGTGAGGCAGGCGTTTCCGTGACCGCGCGCGGCGGCGGAACCTCGCAGTGCGGGCAGACGGTTGGCGACGGCGTGATCGTGGATTGCTCGCCCGGAATGAAGCGCATCCTCGCCTTCGATCCGCAGGCGCGAACCGTTCGAGTCGAACCGGGCGTCGTGCTCGATGAGCTGAACCGATTCCTCAAGCCGCACGGGCTTTTTTTTCCTATTGACCCATCGACGGCGAGCCGCTGTACGATCGGCGGCATGGCTGCGAATAATTCGTCCGGTACGCACTCGATCAAGTACGGCATGATGGTCGAAAACGTGAACGCGATCACAACCGTGCTTGCGGACGGAACGATCGCCGAATTCGGTCCAATCGGCGAAACGGACGAGATCGAATCGCTCGCACCGATCGTCGCACTCTTGCGTAACCTCGCGGCACGCGAAGCCGCCGAAATACGCGAGCGGTTGCCGAAGACGCGCCGCCACGTCGGGGGTTACAATCTGCATTTAGTCGATGCTGGCCCGTTCAATCTTGCGAGCATCCTCGTCGGTTCCGAAGGCACGCTCGGCTTTTTCACCGAGATCGAACTCCAGTTGCAGCCGATCCCAAAATTCAAAGTCAGCGGCGTCTGCCATTTCCCAACATTCCAGGCAGCGATGGAATCCACGCGCCACCTCGTCGCGCTCGGTCCGACCGCAGTCGAGCTGGTCGATCACACCATGCTCGAGCTCTCGCGTTCGAGCGACGTGTATCGCCCGATTATCGAAAAACACATCACGGGCGATCCCGGTTCGATTCTCGTTGTCGAATTTGCCGGCGACGATGAGACGCATATTCTCGAACGATTGGACGCGCTCGATATGCGCATGAGCGAACTCGGCTTCGAACACGCGGTGAATCGACTGCTCGATAAGAAGTCTCAATACGAAATGGGCGTCGTACGTAGCGCTGGTCTGAACATCATGATGTCGCGGCACGAGACGGCGAAACCCGTTTCGATCATCGAAGACTGCGCCGTTCCGCTCGAATATCTGGCGGATTACACGGCCCGGCTTACGGCGATCTTCGAAAAACACGGGACCTACGGCACCTGGTACGCGCACGCATCCGAGGGTTGCCTGCACGTGCGGCCGGTGCTCGACATGAAGTCTGACATCGATTTGAAAAAATTGCGTGAGATCGCCGAAGAAGCGTTCGCCATCGTCCGCGAATACGGCGGCACGCATTCGGGCGAACATGGCGATGGCATCGTCCGTTCGGAATTCCACCGCGAGATGCTCGGCGACCGCATCGTTGGTGCGTTCGAGGAAATTAAAGATGCCTTCGATCCGACCGGATTGCTCAATCCGGGCAAGATCGTGCGCGCGCCCAAGATGGACGACCGGTCGCTCTTCCGCTACGGGAACGATTATGCCGCGATCGATTTGACAACCGTGCTCGACTGGTCGGCCGACGGCGGATTCCTCGGCGCAATCGAACAGTGCAACAATAACGGCGCCTGCCGCAATCATCACTCGGGCGTGATGTGCCCGTCGTACCTCGCGACCGAAGACGAGCAAGACGTCGTACGCGGGCGCGCAAATGCGCTCCGTCTTGCGATGACGGGACAGCTCGGCCCGGATGCTATTACCTCCGATGCGCTTTACGGCGCGATGGATCTGTGCGTCGGTTGCAAAGGCTGCAAACGCGAGTGCCCGACCGGCGTCGACATGGCAAAAATGAAAGTGGAGTTTCTCCACCACTATCGCGCAAAGCACGGCCTGCGTCTGAAAGACCGCCTCGTTGCGAACCTCCCGCGTCTCGCGCCACTTGCATCGGCATTCGCGTTTTTCGCGAATCTGCGCAACTCGATTCCCGGACTTGCAAAGTTGACCGAATCCGCAAGCGGCATCTCTTCCAAACGCAAACTGCCGACTTGGCGTAACGACATCTTCCGCGAACGCGAGATTCCAGCGGAACCATTCACGGGAACACGCGACGTCGTCTTGCTCGTGGATACCTGGAACCGCTACTACGAACCCGGCATCGCGCGCGATGCGCTGCGCGTGCTGCAAGCAGCGGGCTACACCGTGCATGCGCCGGATATGGGCTCCGCACGACCGCTCTGCTGCGGCCGTACCTATCTTTCTGCGGGACTCGTCCACGAAGCGAAGACTGAAGCCAAACGGACGATCGAGGCATTGCGCCCGTTCGTGGAACGCGGCGTGCCCATCATCGGCCTCGAGCCGTCGTGTCTGCTGACGCTGCGTGATGAGTTCATGACGATGCTGCCGGGCACCGAAACGTCCGCCCTCTCCGAACACGCCTTTCTCTTCGAAGAGTTCGTCGCAATCGAAATCGACGCTGGACGCTGGAAACTCGACCTGCAGCCGCTTGCCAAAGAAGCCTACGTTCACGGGCACTGTCATCAAAAGGCATTCGGCGCTATGCCGGCCGTCGAAAAGACGCTCCGCTCGATTCCGAATCTCGACGTCCATCTCATCGAGTCGAGCTGCTGCGGTATGGCCGGAAGCTTCGGCTACGAAATCGACCACTACGACGTCTCGATGAAGATGGCCGAGCGCACGCTCTTACCGGCCGTTCGAACGATGCCCGAGGGCGCACTTCTCGTCACCGACGGGTTGAGTTGCCGCCATCAAATCGAGCATGGTGCCGACAAGCGCGGCGAACATGTGGCAACGGTTCTCGCCGCGGCTCTTCGGCCAAAGAGCGCTTGATGCTCCTTACGTTTGCGGTCGCCGTCCTCGGCGTGATCTCGTGCTTTTTCGGTTCGCTCGTCGGTTTCGGCGGGGGCTTCATCACCGTCCCTGTCCTGCGATTGGTCGGCCAACTACCGCCGCAGACGGTCGCAGCTACTTCGCTGTTCATGGTCGGCGTAAACGTCGCCGTCGCATCGATCGCGCTGCGCAAACAGAAACGCATCAACTTACGCATGGGCTGGGCGCTAGGCGTCGGCGGCGTGCTCGGCAGTTTCTTCGGCGTCTACATGCTGCGGTTCATCAACGCGAGCGCATTCGATCTGCTGTACGGACTTATGCTGCTGCTTATCGCTTACATGATGCTCAAACCGACGAAGTCGACGAATCTGCCGGAGACCGAACTCGAGAGCGAACGCTCGAAGCTGGCCGGAAAAATCGAATTAGGGATTGCTGGTACGCTCGTTGGCTTCGTATCGACGATCTTCGGAATCGGCGCCGGTACGATCGCGATTCCGCTGCTCATGTGGCGCTACAAGCTGCCCGCCTATATCGCCATGCCGACTTCATCGTTCATCGCACTCGTTTACATCTGGCCGGGCATCGTCGCCCAAATCGGTGCCCATCGCGTCGATTGGGCGCTCGCGATCCCGCTCTCGATCGGCGCCGTGATCGGTGCCCAACTCGGTGCGGTCTATTCGGCACGGCTGAAATCAATTCAACTCCAGCGCGTCTTCGGCGCGATCGCGATCTGCGCATTCGTCGGCCTCACGATCCGCCACATCCCCGCGTTCCACTAGGAGTGACGGCCTCCGTTTTGCCTCCGTAATCACCGTCGACCACGCGTTCATTTACGCGTTAGTGAGCACGAAAACCGCTCTTGCGTCCGGCACCGTGCTGGACATCGGCGGATGAGCGCTATGCGGCTCGAGAACTGACGGAGAATGCTTCCGCCAGAAGTTCGTACGATCTTAAACGGGTACCGTAATCCGGAGCGATCGTTACGATAAGCGCTTCATCAGCGCCGTGCTCGTCGATTTTTTCTTCGATCTTCTCACGCACTTCATGCGGCGTGCCGGCGATGATCCTGCGGGTAGCGGCGACTTCGCTTCTCTCGAGCGGCGACCAAGGATAAGCTGCCGTTTCCACAAGCGAGGGCACGGGACTCGATAATCCGCGGAACAAGCGGAGTCGCCAAAGCGAGACGGGCCAGGTCAGTTCTTCGGCTTCTTCTGCGGTCGGCGCCGTGATCGCCGCGAGTGCGACGATCGCCCGCGGTTGCGCATATCGTCGCGAAGGCTTGAATCGTTCGCGATACATGCGCACGATCGCGGGCGCATCGCCGCCAATAAAGTGCGCGTACGTATACGGTAGCCCCATCTCGGCAGCGAGCAGCGCGCCGTATCCCGACGATCCCAGCATCCAAATATCGGGCGACGTGCCGCCGGTCGGCATTGCTTTGAGCGGCGCGAACGGGCTGCAATCGGGCGTCGTCCCGTCAAGGAAATCGATCGTGTCGGCGAGCTGTTGCGGGAAGCGATTCACATCGCCCGTCTCGAGCGCAGCGGAGACGAGGTGCGTCCCGCCCGGCGCACGCCCGATGCCGAGGTCGATACGACCGGGAGCGAGCGCTTCGAGCATACGGAACGTCTCGGCGACTTTGAGGGCGCTGTAGTGCGGCAGCATCACACCGCCCGTTCCAAGGCGAATGCGCGAAGTCTCTGCCGTCAGACGCGCGAGCAAAATCTCCGGCGCGGCATCGGCAAGCCCGCCCATCGCGTGGTGTTCGGCGAGCCAGTATCGATGGTAGCCAAGCTGCTCGGCACGCTTCGCAAGGGCAATCGAAGCAGCGATCGCTTGTGCGGGAGTCGAGCCGGAGACGATCGGGGACTGATCGAGGATACCAATCGGAATTGCCATGACGCGCGCTACAACACCGAATGAACCGCGTGCGTTGCCGGAGGTTTAGACGATGCGGGCGACGCCGTCGGCCGTCGGCTGGGGAAGCGACATGTCCGCCCCGACTGGGAGCGCACGCTGCGAGGCAAGATACGTTTTGGCTTTGTCGACTTCGGTTGTGAGCGATTGAACGGTCTGCTGCATCGAGTCGATCGCTTTGAGTTTGAAATTCGCCATATCGTCCATCGCGGAGGTAACATTCGCGAACGCGGCTTTGAGTTGCTCGACATCGACGGTGGCGCTCGAAGCTTGAGCGTAGACGCGGCCGGCGTTTTCTTTGAGCATCTTCGCATTGCCGGCGATGAGGTTTCCCGTTGTCGTATTGAGCGCATCGATTTGATCGAGCACGAGTTTCTGGCTTGCGATTGCTTGCGCGACAACCACGGCCGTGCGCAGCGCCGAGACGGTAGTCGTGGTTGCGCGGTCGATGCCTTTTTGTAATTCGGTGTTGTTCTTTTTCACCAAATCGAGGGCCATGTAGCCTTGGATGTTCACGGCCATCTGCGTTGCAATGTCTTGCTGCTTCTGGCGCGCGTAAAAGAGTACGTCTTCTTTAAGGATGCGGGCGCGTTCGGGATCGCTCGCTTCAATCGAGCCGATCTTGCCCTGTACGGAATCGGCGATCTTTCCGGCCAGAAACGCATACTGTTCGAGCTGGCCCATGAGCTTCCACATGTTTTGCTTTTCAAGCTCGATCGCGGCGTTATCGCGCAGCAACGTATCTTTCGAGCGATAGAGCGCCTCGATGATCGCGTTGAGCTGGCCTTGCGATGACTCGTAGCTGCGAAAATAATCTTGCAGCTTGTTGCCGAACGGCAAGATGCCGAGCAATTTTTTTGCGCCGAAGAGATCGCCTTGGCGCGACGGGTCGAGTTTCTCGACGGTTCGGCGCAAATCGAGCATTTGCTTGGAGACGTCGGACTCACCGCCAAACGCGCCCGATTGCATCGCGCGCACCGGTCGCTGCAAGAGCGTGTTTGAGACGTTCGCCGAGGCGACGATTTCTTTGGAACCCATCGCGCTCAGCGCTGCGACGGCTTTCGTGAAGTCTGCTCCGTCGATCGGCAGCGACACGAGCGTATGCGCCACTTCGTTAACTTGCGTTTCGAGTGCCGCCTGCTGCGCGGATGTGATCGGCACTTTGCCGGCCGTCGCCGCCGGCGAGATCGCTTTGACGGGCTCGGGGGCAGTTAAGGGTTCGGGCGGTGCTAGTTGAAAGTCGTCGTTCACGCCGGGTTCTCCAAGATATTAGCGATCGTTGAGGTTGAGATCTTTGGGTCCACCGCACAGATACCGCTCGTATGTGACCGGCTGACCCTGCTCGCTCGGCGGCTCGCCTCCGCCAAAAATTCCCGCGATCATCTCGCCAAAGCCGCCTTCGGCTGAATCACCGAAGAGCCCGCCGAGGAGTTCGCCGAAACCGTCCACCTTAGTCGTTGAGTCCAATTTGGAATTGCGGTTTGACGCCTTTGGATTCGTGGCGCTTCACGATCGACGTCCCGATCGCCATGAACTCGATGATATGCGGTTGCCAGATATGATTTTTCTCGACAATTTGCATACCGACGACACCCTCGGCTCCGTGTGACTCGGCCTCGGCCTGCATGCGCGACATCGCAAGTTCGCGGGCATCGTAAATCGCCTCGGTATAATTTGGAAGTTCGATGTTGTTGCCGAGCGTGCGCATCGATTGCATGAAGCCTTGGTGCGCGATGTGGTAGACGCACGTGCCCATGACAAGTTCGGCTGGAATGTAGCCGGCTTCGTGGAGCTTGTAGAAATCTTGAACCGAGAGATCGCTTGTGAACGGTTTTCCGTTAACGGTCTTGTAGTCGCTACCCGCGGGCGCACTCACGGCCGTGCCAATCGCCGTAAATTCCAGTGCGTTCTCGGCCCACACATAGCCACCGACTTCGAGCCGCACGCCGACGATGCCGTCGGCACCGAGCGTCGCTGCCTCTTCTTCCATACGCGCCATGGCAAGTTCGCGGGCTTGGTACATCGCCTGCGTGAGCACGCCGAGTTCTTCGTTGTTGAAGTAATTCGCGTATTGCAGACCGACGTGATAGATCGAACTTCCGAGGACGAGGCCGAGCGGCTCCATCTCCAGTTCCTTGAGCAACACGAATTCCGAGACCGAGAGATCGCTTGTGAAAAGTGGCTTACCACCCTCACCGCGCATGCGCCGCAGACGCGAGATGGCATCGACCGGCACACCGCCGGGCGTGACGCGGACGTTCGACTGTTGGTTACCGCGATTACCGCCAAAAAAACTCACCGGGATTACCTCGCAAGAAACGACGTGAGGAGTTCGCGTGTGGAGCGGTCACGCTCGACGTACGCACCGACATCGTCAAAGAGGCCGTGCAGCCACTCGCCGATCTCGCAGGGTTCCGTGCGCAGCGCGATGCCGCGTACGACTTTGGTGACCGACGCCGCGACACCCGAACGTTCCACCGCGAGCGCGTAGCGCAGTGCGTGGTCGCCGCGCGGAACATCCAGCACGAGTGACTTTGGGGGTCCCCCGAAGAGTCCGCGCTTCACGGTCGTGAGATTCGGAAAGATCGCAGAAAACTTGTCGGCGGCAACCGTGATGAGTTGCTGAGGATTCGATGCAGCTGCCGAATCGAGTTGCGCGAAAAAGCGCGTCACGAGCGTGCGCGACGGGCCTTCGGCGGGTGCGGCGTGCGGTGCATCCGGCAGCGATTCTTCGGATCCGAATCGTTCGGTCAGAAACGCACCGTTTGCCGCAAGGTTTGTGCGACTCGCCTCGGCGAGCGCCGCGAGACGCTGACCCGTCGCTTTCTCGAGAAGTGAGAGTTGTCCGACGAGCATCTCGGCGGCGGCGGCGTCCCGCTGACTCTGCGGAATATCCAAGTATGCGGCGAGCGTGTCCGGCAAATAGCGGCGTTCGGTCTCTTTGAGCGCATAGGTCGCATCGTCCAGACCGCTCACGCCCGCGGTCAAGCGACGGCCCTCATCGAGGAGGGCCTCGATGCGGGTGAGGACCGCAAGGGCGCCTTCGGGAAGATCAGACATTGGCACCACGTCTTACGGCCGCTCGCGCCCGAAGTTTCACGCCGGGTCGAGCGCCGTCATCGACGCTGCCGCATAGCGGTCGCCGACGGCCGAACCCATGGGGAACGCCGCCTCGAGTTGGCCCACGTCATCCGGGCTCAGAACGAGATCGAGCGAGGCAAGGTTTTCATCCAAACGCGTGCGGCGTTTGGTACCGGGGATCGGCACGATATCGCTTCCGCGCGAAAGCACCCACGCGAGGGCTACTTGGGCTTTGGTCGCGCCTTTTGCTTGCGCGATCCGTTCTAGTGCGGACACCAGTTCCGCGTTCTTCGCGAAGTTCTCGCCCGAGAAGCGCGGTTGGTTGCGGCGCACGTCATCCGCTGCAAGATCGCCGGGTGAGGTGAACGCGCCGGTCAGGAAACCGCGGCCGAGCGGACTGTAGGCAACAAACGTGATCCCAAGCTCCCGGGTCGTTGCAAGGACACCGTTTTCGGGATCGCGCGTCCACAGCGAATACTCCGTTTGCAGCGCGGAGATCGGGTGGACGGCGTGCGCCTTACGCATCGTTGCGGGCGATGCTTCGGAGAGGCCGAGATATTTGACCTTGCCGGCCTTCACCAACGTCGCCATTGCGCCGACCGTTTCTTCAATCGGCAACACTTTATTGACGCGGTGCATGTAGTACAGATCGATCGTCTCGATGCCCAGCTTTTTCAGACTTGCATCGCACGCACGTGTGATATAGCTTGCGTCTTGCTTTTCATCGGGCGGCGGGTTACTGAATTTCGTCGCGAGCACGACCGCATCGCGCCGGCCCGAAATCGCGCGGCCGACGAGTTCTTCATTGCCGGCGTACGCTTGCGCGGTGTCGAGGAAATTGACCCCACGGTCGAGCGCGTGATGGATCGTCGCGATCGATTCGGCATCATCGTACCCGGCGTAAAACGCCGACATGCCCATGCACCCAAGGCCAAGCGCCGAGAGTGCAACGCCGGTTGTTCCAAGTTTCCGATGCTCCACGCTTAACTCCGGCTGAGGACGGTGAGCGTGAACGAACCGGGGACCATCGTGCGCGTGGGACGGGTTTGCCCTTCGGCCGGCGGACCGGTCTTGATCGTCGCCGAGACGACGTAGACATCGTGGTTCGTCGGATTGAGCGCAAGCGTCCGCGCCGTCGGAACCGTTGTGGCCGTTTGCGCAACCGCAAACGACGTCGGCGAAATCTCGCGCACGACGGTGAGGGTTCCCTCGCCATTCGAGCTCATTGCGAGTTGGGTGCCCGGATCGAACGCCGTTGCGTCGACGCCTTTGCCGATCGCCGGCGTTGCAAGCACTTTGCCGGTGTCGGTATCGACGATCGCCATCATTTGATTCGAGCAACCCGCGAAAAGCCGGTGGTGCTTCGTGTCGGCGGCAAGGCCGGTCGGCTCTTCGCACGGCGCGATCGGCCAGGTTTTTGCGACGGTATTCGACTTTGCGTCGATCGCGACGATCTGCGCCTTATCCTCGAGATTCACGTACATCATGCCGTTGTCGCCGGCCGCAGCGAACTCCGGTACGCCGCCGATCTCGATCGTCGCGAGCACGGCGTTTGATTTTGCATCGATCGCAATCGCCGAGGTCGCGCCGTGATTGAATGAATACACGCGTTTGGTCACGGGCTCGTACACGATCGCATCGGGATTTTTTCCGGTCGTCGCAATCGTGGCCGTGGTTTTGAGCGTCGCAAGATCGAAAACGGTCAGGCTGCCGTCACGGCCGTTGCTCGTAAAGCCTTTGCCGAGCTCCGGTGCAAGCGCGATTCCGTGCACACCCGGTGTCTGCGGAATATCGCCGACGATCGCGCCCGTTGCGGGATCGACAACCATGACATGCGTCGAGCGCGAGATGAACAGATGCTTGGTGCTCGGGTCGTAGATCAAATAATCCCAACCGCCATCGCCGCCGAGTGCGAACGATTTAGCGACCGTATAGTCACCGGTTGCGGCCGCGACGGGCGCCGCGGCGAACGAGGGGAGCACCAGGGCCAAGGCTAGGGCGGCCGTCAGGCGCGCGAAGGATGTCTGCATGGGCGGCTAGGTACGCCGCCGGAGACCGTTTTCCCTAAGCGTTCTAGCCGAAATAGTCTTCCATGAATTTGCCGTAGGGCGTCCCCTCGATGGGAAATCCCGCTTCCGTCACTTTTTTCTTTGCGCCATTCAGACCCGTGCCGTCTTTCTCCGAGGTGACGATACCGGCTGCGACCGCAGCCCGCGTCGCACCCGCTCAATGAATGAGGACGGGGCCTGTTGCACGATCGACCGCTTCACGAATTTTCTCGATGTCGGCCCGGGTCACCACGTCAATCGTCCACGGCACCGACGCATAGGTGACGTCGGTTCCGGCGAGCGCATCTTTGGTGGAGTTGCCCTCTTCCGCGTCGCCGCGAATGTTCACAACAGTCGAGAACCGACCAGAGGTGAGTTCGTCCTTCGAGGGCTGGCCGCCGACCGTGATCCCGCCGACCGTAGCTTCGTTCTTCATGGCTCGCGGGTTCGCGGGGACCGTGCGCCGCGCCCCCGTAGTACCGAGCATGCCCGAACGTCACTTTGCCAGCGATAACAACGCCGGCGTCCATCCTGCGCTCCTCGCTGCGATTGCCGAGGCGAATCACGGCCACGTCGCCGGATACGGCAGCGATCCGTATACCGAAGCGGCCGAAGCGACGCTGCGCGGCATGCTCGGCAATGATGCACGCGTGATGTTTGCCTTCAATGGCACCGGTGCGAACGTCGTCGCGCTAGCCGCGGCGCTGCGCCCGCATCAAGCGGTGATCACGCCGGTAAAATCACATCTCAACGTGGATGAGTGCGGCGCATACGAACGCTTTGCCGGCAGCAATCTCATCGTGGTCGAGGTGGAGAACGGGAAACTCACGCCGGCGGGCATCGCAGCGCACATGCACGGTATCGGCGATCCGCATCACGTGCAACCCGCGGCAATCTCCATATCGCAATCGACAGAAGTCGGGACCGTCTACTCGGTGCAAGAACTCGCCGCGCTCGGTGAGGCCTGCCGCAAGCACGGCCTCTTCTTTCACCTGGACGGCGCGCGTCTTGCAAATGCCGCTGCCTCCCTCGGCGTCGACCTGCGGACCATGCTCGTCGACACCGGTGTAACGGCGTTCACGTTTGGCGCGACAAAAAACGGTGCGATGTTTGGCGAAGCGATCGTCTTCTTACACGACCATCCCGCGCTCGAAGTCGCGCCGTATACGCGCAAATCCGGCATGCAGCTCGCATCGAAGATGCGCTTCGTCGCCGCGCAGTTCAACGCGCTCCTGCACGACGATCTCTGGCTAAAAAATGCTGCGCATGCGAATCGCATGGCACAGCGTTTCGCCGAACACGTGCAGCACATCGAGGGTGTGCGGCTGGCCTACCCGGTCGAAGCGAACGGTATCTTTGCGCACGTCCCCTCCGAGTCGATCCCCGAACTTCAGCGCGAACGCAACTTCTACGTTTGGGATCACGACGCGTCGGTCGTACGCTGGATGACGGCCTTTGACACGACTGAAGAGGACGTCGATGATTTCGTAAGCGCCATCGCTCGCGTGCTCGGCCGACCGACGCCGACGCTGATCGAGCACTAATTAACCAGTCGGAAAGATGGTCGATTCGGCCAAGGCCCGCCCGGCGGTTGGTGAGAACGCCCAAGGCATGACCTCCGGCGTACTTTCCGCTATTCTTGCCGGCCTGATGCGCCGGTACCGCGAGCGCGTCCCCGATGTTAACGCCATCGTCGCAGCGATGATCGAGGCGGGCATCGTGCCGAGCGCCGATGCAATCGAGAACGATCACATTGCCTTCCGCACGCTGGGCGTACCGAATCTCGGCATCGCTTCATTGGAACGCATTTTTCTTGCGTGCGGCTACGAACGCCGCGATGCATTTTCGTTCGCAGAAAAAAAGCTCGACGCGTTTTGGTACCATCCGCCTGCCGAGCACTTTCCACGAATCTTTATCTCCGAGTTGCGCGTCGACAAGCTCTCGGATGAAGCACGGCGGATCGTTTGGTCGTACACGAACGCGGTAACGCGCGACCCGGTCGATCGAGTCGAACTCGCGGATCCGGATGCCGTCGATGCACTCTTGCACCAGCCACTCTGGACGTTGCCGACCTTCGCCGATTACGCTCGCCTGCGCGATGAGAGCGAGTATGCGGCGTGGACCATCTACAACCGGTATTACCTCAATCATTTTACGATCTCGGTCCACAATTTGCCCGCGCCTTGGAACGCGCTCGCCACATTCGATCGGTTTTTATTCGAGCGCGGATTTACGCTCAACGATGCCGGAGGCGTCATCAAAGAGAGTCCCGACGGTCTCCTCCTGCAGAGTTCGACCGTCGCGCAGCTCGTCGATGCGCCGTTTGCCGACGGTAACGTGCGCGCTATCCCGGGTTCGTACGTCGAATTTGCGGAGCGCCGCGTGTTGCCGGCATTCGTCTCCCTAGCGGCAAGCGACGTTCGTCGCGAACATCGGCGCGACGGTTTTGAAGTCGGCAACGCCGATCGCATTTTCGAGAGCACGGACGCAGCACAGGTCGGCCACCGGTGAGTGCAGATGAACGCAAGCGCGAAGCGGGCTTCGCGGCGGTCGATCGCTTCGTAAGAGACGGGATGTGCGTCGGCCTTGGGACCGGCTCGACCGCGCTCTGGGCGATTCGTCGTGTCGGCGAACTCGTCGCCAATGGAGCGGGCGTAACCGCCGTACCGACATCGCAGGCGACCGCGGACCTCTGCCGCGAGCTGCAAATCCCGGTCGTCGGTTTGCTCGATGCTCCGATCGCCGTTGCGATCGACGGGGCCGACGAAGTCGCTCGCGATTATGCGCTCACGAAAGGCGGCGGCGGCGCGCTCTTTCGCGAAAAGTCCGTCGCGCTTGCTGCCGCGCGTTTCATCGTCATCGTCGATGAGAGCAAACTCGTCGAGCTTCTCGGCGCATTTCCGACACCGGTCGAAGTCGTTCCGTTTGCGGTGGGCTGGGTCGAACGTGAGATCGCGCGTCTGCATCCCGGCAAACCGATCGTACGACGGGGTGGCCCGGTACCGTTCACCACCGACAACGGCAACGCGATTCTCGATTGCCATTTCGGTTCGATCGACGACCCCGCGACGCTCGCACAAGCGTTACGCGCGATCCATGGCGTCGTCGACACCGGACTGTTCATCGATCTTGCCAACGAAGTCGTCGTCGCGGGTGCAGGCGGCATTCGCTTCTTACGCGAGCTGGCACCAGCGGAATAAAAGAAGCCGAAGTCGTCCGTGACGTCGGCTTCTCATGCATGGAGGTGGCGGGGGAGTTTAGCGGAGCAGCGAGCCGATCAGGCTTTGCTGGGCGTTGGCATTGTGCAGGACGTAAACATCGATCTGCGCTTGGAGTTGGCTCTGCGAGAAGTTCGATGCGGCCTGGGCGTAGTTGAGATCAGCGATGTTCGATTCCGATTGCTGTAAATTCGCCGATGCAATGTTGTTATTGTTGATGCTCTCGGAGATCGAGACTTCTTGAGCTCCGACTTGCGCTTGGGCGCTCGAAAGATTTTGCAAGGCGGTGTTAATCTGTCCTTGCGCGTTCGTCGCCGTCGCACTCGATGAAAAGTCGATGTTGATCAGTCCGAGCGAACTCGAGCTTGCATTCGGCAGCGTTAGTTGCGTCGTCGCGCCCTGGTTTGCACCGGTTTGAACGGTTGCGCCGCTACCGGTCGTTCCGGCGGTCGCGCCGGTGACTTGAATCGTCGCCGTCGTGCCGATATCGAGCGTGCTCACATTGCCGACGGTAAACGTCGTGCCATTGACCGTATTCGTCGAACCGGCGACGACGCTGCCGAGATTTGTTACAACACCGGTCGCCGTATCGGTTGAGCTGACCGACACAAGAGCCGTTCCGCCGCCACCGTCGACGACGCCGAGCGAAATCGTTTCAGCCGACGCACCGGCCGCCGCCGTCACGCCATTTGCGAGCTGGCCGCCGGTTGCAAGATCGGCGTTTGAAGTCGTCTGCGCGCTTGCGTTCGTCGCAGGCGTCGTTCCTTGGAAGCTGCCGTCGAGGAGCTGGTTGCCGTTGAACGACGTGTTTTGCGCGTTCGTGTTAATTTGTTGGACGAGTTGATTTGCTTGCGCCTGAAGTGCCGAGCGATCCGTCGGACTCAGAAAATCATTTGCGGCCTGGATGGCAAGACTGGAGAGCTGCTGGAGCGCGCTACTCGTCGAGGACAGCGCTCCATCAGCCACGGCAGCGGCGTTGCCCGCGTCCTGTGCGTTCGCAGCCGATTGATCGAAGCTATCGACTTGCGCCTGAAGCGCTGCCGCAATTGCGGCGCCGGAAGGGTCCGATGCAGCAGACGTAATGCGTTTGCCGCTCGAGAGCTGATTTGCCTGATTGAGCAGGTTCGCTTGAATCTGCTGAAGTGAATTCGCGGCTGTCGCGGACCCGATACCGAATGACATTCCATTTCTCCATGAAAGAGACGCCCGGCCTATAAGGCGCGGGCTAGTGTGCTATCCCTAGCAAGAGAGTGGTCGACGAAAATAGACTCCGTCTGCAGAGCCGCTTACCCGACCGCCGGCAGATGTGATCGACGTCCGCAGGAGACCCCGTGTTCGGTTCATCCCCATGACGAAGAGGCGCGGCGCAAGATGACTGGATCCTCTCCGGCGAACGCAATTGGCTATGAAAAATCGCGCGATTACGCTAGCCCAGCGACCGGCGGGCACACCGACTGCAACGACGTTTAAACTCGTCGAGTTCGAGACGTCCGATCCGGGTGAGGGCCAAGTCCTCGTGCGTAATACACTCATGTCAGTCGATCCCTACATGCGCGGTCGCATGAACGATGTCAAGTCGTATGTGCCCCCGTTTAAACTCGGCGAGCCAATGGAGGGCGGCGCAGTCGGACGCGTGCTCAAGTCGAAGTCCGCCGCGATACCCGAGGGGACGCTCGTCCTCCATATGATGGGCTTCCGCGATTACGCGGTCTTGGACGCTCGCCAGGCAACCCCGATCGACGAGACACTCGCCGCGCCGAGCCACTATCTCGGCGTCCTCGGCGTCACCGGTCTCACCGCTTATGCGGGACTAACCGACATCGCCGGCCTCAAATCCGGCGAAACGCTATTCGTCTCAGCGGGCGCTGGCGCGGTCGGCAGTATCGCCGGGCAAATAGCGCGCCTGATGGGCGCACGCGCGGTCGGCAGCACGGGTACGGAAGAGAACGTTGCATTTATGCGCGATACGTTGAAATTTGACGGCGCATTCGCGGCGCGTGACGGCAAAATCTACGAGTCGCTTAAGGCCGCTGCGCCCGAAGGCATCGACGTTTACTTTGACAACGTCGGCGGCGAAACGCTCGAGGCCGCAATCGCCGCAATGCGCCTCAACGGTCGTATCGCCGTCTGCGGTGCCATTGCGGGCTACAACGAGCCGGTTCCCGGGCCGCGGAACTTGGCCCTTATTATCGGCAAACGCATCATGATGAAAGGCTTCATCGTTATGGATCACGCGGCACGTCAGAAAGACCTCGTGAAACTCGTCGCTCCGGCACTGCGTGAGGGACGTTTGATCGCACCGGAAACGTTCGTAGACGGTCTCGAGAATGCGCCGAGCGCGCTGATGTCGCTCTTCGAGCGCGGCGCGCATCGCGGCAAGTT
Source organism: Vulcanimicrobiales bacterium (assembly GCA_038231455.1). Classification (GTDB taxonomy): domain Bacteria; phylum Vulcanimicrobiota; class Vulcanimicrobiia; order Vulcanimicrobiales; family Vulcanimicrobiaceae; genus JANLVI01. The sequence continues at coordinate 86,590 of JBBRLI010000001.1, forward strand.
GATCGTTCGCATTACCGGCGAATGAGCGATGCTACCGCATCCAGCGATCGAACCAGCCGACGATACGCCGCGCAACATCGGCTTGGTTTGCGAGTTGGTGGAACTCGTGGCCTTCATCGGGATAGACCACGAATTGCGTTGGAACGTGCAAGTTCTTAAGCGCGTTCCAGTATTCGTAAGACTGCGTGATCGGGACTTCGGCGTCGCGATCGCCCGCGAGCATCAGCGCTGGTGCGTGGACGTTCTTGATGAAATTGATCGGCGAGCTTTTTGCGTAGACCTCGGGATCGTCGTAGACCGACTTACCGAAAAACGGGATCATCCACGTACTGATGTTGTTGGTGCCGTAGTAGCTGAGCCAGTCACTCAGGCCGGCACCGCTGACGCCGGCACGAAACCGGTTCGTTTGCGTGAGCGCCCACATCGTCATGTAGCCGCCGTAGCTCCAACCGAAGATACCGACTCGTTTGTCGTCGATCTTGACGGCCTTCTCGGCGGCATCCACACCAGCGAGTACGTCGCGCAGATCGCCGCCCCCGAAATCTTTAACATTGGCTTTGGTGAACGCTGCCCCCTGACCGTAACTTCCGCGCGGGTTGGGTTCCAAAACGAAATACCCTTGGCTTGCGAGAAACGCCGCGTAATCGAACGCGCCGCTGGGGTAGTGCGCGTAGTTTGCATATGATGGTCCACCGTGGGCGATCACGACCATGGGGTACGAGCGGCCTTGCGTGTATCCGTCGGGATACACAAGCCAACCCTGCACGTTGAAATCGTCGCTCTTCCAACTGAGGTTTTGCGCCTTGGTCACTACGCGCGGCGTAGCGGCGTTGCGCGTAGTGATCGCATGCCATGAACCGATCGGCCCAAGGTAGAGTTCGGGCGCCTTGGTGATCGACTGACGGATGATCCCCGAGACGTTGCCGTCGCGCGAAACGGAGACGCCGACGTCGCCCGGAAACGAGCCGTCTGGGCTATTCGCCATGATCATCTCATCAGCGCTAAATTTCTTGGCGTGCAACTTTGTGTCGACATCGACCGTCGCGACCCCCATCGATCCGCCGACGAGTTCCGTGACGAGCATGCTCGATGATGACCCGTTCCAGGCAATTGTCGTAATCGATGCGTGAAGATCGGGGGTCACGTCGACGGCATCGCCGCCTTGCGCGGAAACGACATAGATGTCGCCGCCCGTGATCGTTTCGTCGCTCATGATCCCGCCAATATACGCGATACGTTTGCCGTCGCCGGAATAACGCGGAGATGCCATTTGCAAATCAGGATGGTGGATTTTCTTGGTCTCGCCGGTGCGCGTCGATATCGTATAGAGATCGGCAACCCACCAATTGTCATCACCCGAACCGTGCGCGGCACTTGCCGCGAACGTCGTGCCGTCCGGCGACCAGTCATATTCATAAACGTACATGTCTGATGCCGACACGACATGGAGCGGACCGCCCGCAAGCGTCACCGTTGCAAGCCGCTGTTCGAAGTACGTCGATCCAAGCACGCCCGAATCGCGCGCAAGTGGGTTGAGCGGGCCCGGAGACTTCGGACCGTCTTTCGTGTAGAGCACGGCAATCGACGTTCCATCGGGCGACCACTTCGGATCGGCCAGGGGGCCGCGCGCACTCGTCGTAACGCGACGCACGCGACCGTCGACCTCGGCAACGGCAAGTTGTGCTTGTCCGCTCGCAGAGTCGGTGGTCAGAAATGCAATCTTCGTGCTATCGGGCGACCACTCAATTGAGGCATCGTCGCAGACGCCGCCGCGACAGCCGCTGATCCGCCGACCCGCTTGGGGACGCGCGACATCCGCCAGAAACACGCCTTGCGTCGTGACATCTTTTCCGCCGCGTCGCTCGGTAACGGCCTCATCCCACGCGAATCGTTTTCCGTCGGGCGAAACAGCGATCTGTGTAAACGAGTGAACGTTGCCGAGCGCGGCGCGCACGCTAGCAAACGAGGGATGCGCTGATGCAATCGACGGCGCGAACAAGGCCATGACGAGAAAACCAGAGGAGACGGTTTGCTTCATGTGCGAGGTAATCGCCATGCACCAATGCGTCTCCCCCGCTTGCTTATCGTAAAAGAATATCGCGAGCACCGGTGCAGCTACCGCACTCTTCCTCACGGAGAGCACGGCTACGTTTATCGTGCATGAAAACTCGGGCTCGTGATACGCTTTCGGGGACAACGAGCTCCCACGCGATCGGAGGCGACTCCCGCAGATGGATACCGTATTTATTGCCCTGCTAACCGTTGGCATCGTCTTAACTCTCGGGACGTTCGCCACGAAAGTCGTTTGGATGGCAATCGGCGGAAAGCCGACGTTGAGGACGCCCACGGGTCAATGGCTCTTCTGGATTTCACGATTTAGCGCGGCACTCGGACCTCTGGCACTACTAGCGGCGATTGCCGTCTCCGGTTCGCCGATTTGGGTCCTGTTGCTCTATATGGGGGTGGCGGGTTTCTTCATGTACCTCTCAATCAATTCGGTCATTCGCGTACGCCAAATCAGCGAGCACTCGTTGACCGACCGCCTTTGGGGTTAACGTTGGTCATCATCGCCGCAATCATCAACACAAGGAAAACGATCGCGGCGATCGGGACCAAACGTTAGCGTCCTACCAGATCTCGCAACGGTTCGCACGAACCATCGCCGAGGTCGCCGGGCAGGCAAATGCACGAGCGAACGGCGGGAAGTTCGAGAGCGTACCGATCACGCGCCACTTCCCGAGCGGATGCGGATCGATCGTAGCAAGTGTCTGTGCGAACTCCGGCCGGATATTATTCGCCCATACTTGACCGTACGCAAGGAAGAATCGCTGTTCGGGCGTGTACCCGTCGATCTTCTTGTGCGCTTTATACTGGGCGGTCTTTTGAAACGCCTGATAGGCGATCGTGATACCGCCGAGGTCAGCAATTGCTTCGCCCTGTTGCAGTTTGCCATTGCCTTTGGTGCCCGGCACGACATCAAAAGCGCTAAACTCGTCGACGATGCATTTCGCGCGCGCATCGAAAGCCGCGCTATCGGTCGGAGTCCACCAATCGACTTGGTTTCCATTCGCGTCGAACTTGCGACCCGAATCATCGAAGCCGTGCGTCATCTCGTGGCCGATCACGGCACCGATGGCACCGTAGTTCACCGCATCGTCGGCAAGCGGACTAAAAAACGGTGGCCGTAAGATCCCCGCTGGGAATGAGATGTCGTTGTATGAGGAACGATAGTACGCGTTGACCGTCGGCGGCGACATGTTCCACGTAGTACGATCCGTGGGCTTTCCGATGTGCGACTCTTGATAGGCGCTTTCGAATTCCGCCGAGGCGACTTGATTCGCTACGTAGGAGCTATCGCTAATCACGAGCTTCGAATAATCGCGAAACCGATCGGGATAGCCGATTTTCTTCCCAAAGGAGTCGAGCTTCTTTCCCGCATAGGTCTTGGTCTCGGGTGCCATCCACGCGAGTTTCGGAATGTCTTCGCGAAGGACGCTCTGCAGATTCTCAACGAGCGCAATCGCGCGCGCTTTCGAGGCGGGCGGGAAATACGTCTTCACGTAGACCGCGCCGAGCGCCTCGCCCAAACTTCCGTCGGTTGCCTGTACGCAGCGCTTCCAACGCGGCAGCTGCTCGGTGGTGCCGAATATGACGGTAGTCGCTTTGAATTTGGCATCGACGTAACGCTTCGGCAGCGCATCAGCGTATGCACTCACGAGAAACATGGAGAAGTACGATTTCCAAACGGGCAGCGGCGTCGCGGCCAACGCCTGATCGTAGGCAGTGAGCGACTCGGGGAGCGGAACGTTGAATTTCGTCTCCGGCGTGCTGAGGAAGCGGCCGATATAGGTGGCCCATGCAACATGCGGTGCGATCTGCGAGAGATCGGCTAGCGTCATCGGGTGATACGTGCGCGCAGGGTCGCGGAGTTCTGCGCGCGGCGGGCGCGCTTTTGCAAACACCGTTTCGAGCGCAATCACGGCTTGGGCGTCGCTCTGCGCCTGGGCATCAGGGACGCCCCGGAACGTTTCAAGCGACGCAAGATACGTCGTGAAGGCGGCGCGCACGGCTTTTGTGCGCTCGTCGTCTTTCAGGTAAAAATCGCGATCTTGCATCCCAAGGGGCGCGGGGCTCACGGAGAGGATCGTTCTACTCGAATCTTTGCGATCGGGGGCCGGGCCGATGCCCCAGCCGGCGGACGCCGAAAGCTCGTCAAGACGAAGCGCTTCGGCATTGATATCCGCCGTTGAAGACATCGCATCGATGCGCGCGAGTTCCGGCTTGAGTGCTGTCGTATCGGTCGCTTCGATTGCGGCCTCGTTCATACACGCGCGATAGAACGACCCGATCTTCTGCTCGTTGCTTCCCGCCGGTGCCGTCGTATGTGCGGCCGACGTTTCGAGAATCGCATGGAGCGCATCTTCGTTCTGCGCCTGGAGGATCTCGAAGTTGCCCCAACTCGGGTAGGCTGCGGGGATGGGATGGGTCTTCGACCAGTTGCCGGTTGCAAATTGGTTAAAATCATCGCACGCTTTGCACGTGTGGTCGATATTGGCAAGATCGAGACCCGGCTTGATTGACGGCGTCGAACTGCCGGTCGCCGAGAAGCCAGCCGTGATGGTGAGCGAGGCCATGGCGATGACCGCAGCGGCACGGACCAGAAGACGAAGCATGGATCCTCCGAATAAAACGTTGCTAATCAGCATTTTAGACGGTCGTAAACGATGCCCTCGCTCGCGCAGATGCGGCATGCTCGTCGAGCGCCGCCTAAGCGAACGCGCCGTCGAGGCGAGCTAGGGGCGGTCTTCGTTAGTGCCTCCGGATGGTCGCGCGCATGACGTGCCGGTCGGCGATCGAAAAGTAGAGCTGGATCCGATCGTTCTGCACGATTGCTGAGGCGGCAAATGCGATATCCGTATCCTCGGCAAAGCGGCGTTCTCCAGGAATCACAATCGGGTGTTCGCATCGCGCCAAAACGCGTGTGAACATACGGTCGAACACAACCCATCCAATTCGCCATTCGGCCGCGCGCGTCGCACCGTTGTAGAACATGACCGGAAGCGTGTCGGGACCGGCAATGATCGGGCCGGTGCTCAGGTGCCAGTTATCCCAGCCATCCCGGGCGGAGAAGAGCGGCGGCTGGACGGTCCACGGGCCTCCAACGTGCGCGGAAGCCGCGATCCCAATTTTGGAACGGCCTTCATGAGCATATTCAAAAAAGAGACGCCAACTGCCGTCCTCGGCGCGCACGATCTCCGCTTCCTTCGGATTTTGTTCGGTCGCGGTCGACGCGAAAGCAATTCCGCGCTTTTCGAGTTCCTCAAGCGTCGGACCAGATGCGAGCAACAACTCGCCGCGTTTGAGGTGCTCGTTCCAGCCGCTGTAGTAGACGTAGTACTTGCCGCTCGAATAAGCGACGGTGGGATCCTCACAACCGCCGCTATCATAGGAACCCGGAACGTCTTGCCCCGGTGGAATAACGGGAACGACCCCAAGGGCAAAATTCAAACCGTCCAGTGAAAGGCCGCGGTGAATACGCGCAACTTTTTCCGAAGCGTTATCGGAGTAGTTTACGACGCGTAAAAGCAACTCGTAATGGTCTTTTTCGTACCAGATAAACGGGCTGAGCTTGTACATATCACGCAACTCGGGCGAGCACGCGTAACCCACTTCGTGCAGCGCCTCAAGGCTGAAGTCGTGTGTATTCTCCATTACCACATAGCCTACCCAAGACGCGAGGGCTTCGCCGTATTGGCGCTTACAAATCCGCCTTCTTAGAGAAGCTTTGCGAAGGATTCACCGAGGCGGCGCATCTCGACCTCGTCGATGCCGCCGTCTTCTGCCCGCACGCACTGGGTGATGCTACTGACCATCAACTGCACCATCGCGCGTTCAAGCGCGCCGCGCGCTGCGGACATCTGTTGCACGATGTCGTGACAGTCAGCCCGCTCATCGATCATGCGATGGATCGCGCGCACCTGACCTTCGAGGCGCCGTAGTCGAGCCTGGAGCGCACTTGTCTCAGCGGGCGCGAGCTTGAGTTCACGACGAGTGACCGCTTTCGTCTTGGCTGGCATGCTACATATTATACCCTAGGGAGTACCCTTGCATATACCCCCAGGGGTATGGCATACTGATGTCATGGCCGGTTCCTCGCCCGTCGCACGACTGGTGCGCACATTCCTCGATTCGAAGCTCACCGTGTTGCTCATCGCTGCGAGCACCTTGTTCGGCATTGGCGCGCTGCTCGCGACGCCGCGTGAAGAGAATCCGCGCATCACGGTACCAACCGCAATCGTCTCGACCGACGCTACGGGCCGATCGCGCGACGAAATTGCGCGCCTAGTAACCTTGCCGCTCGAGCGGCTAATCGGCCAAATCGCGAACATCGATCACGTCTACACTTCATCGAGCGACGGGAATTCAACGATCACGATCCGCTACAAAGTCGGCACCGATACAAATCAAGCATACGTGGACCTCTACACGCGTCTACTCGGAAACCGCGCGATCTTGCCAACGGACGCGGCGGCACCGGTCGTCAGCCGACTCGACATTGACGATGTGCCGATCGCCGTCCTCACGCTTTCATCACACGTATCCTCCGATGCGGCTCTCCGGGCAGCTGCTTACCGACTAAGCGATGCTCTCGATCCGATCGCGGGAATCGGTTCGCTCACACTTTACGGCGGCCGCTTGCCAGCCGTTAACGTCGTACTCGATCCGCGAAAAATGCAGGGTTACGGCGTCGGCTTCGGCAGCATCGAAACCGCGCTTTCGGATGTCGGCGAACGCGATGCAGGCTATACCTCAAACGGTCGTTCCCGCGAATCAATTCGCGCCGGCAGCCCATTTTATGACGCCGGCGATATCGCGCGGGCGACCGTGGGCGTGCGCGACGGAACAAGCATCGCGCTCGGCGAGATCGCCATTGTCACGCGCGGCTACGAACGGCGCGAGTCGTACTCATGGTACTCACAGCGGGGCGAAGCGTCCGACGCTGCAGCGGTGAGCATCGCAATCGCGAAACGAAGCGACGCCAACGCCGTAGCCGTCGCGGATGCCGTCCTCGCCGCTTCATCGAACGTAACGTTGCCCTCCGACATGCAGCTTGACGTCACGCGCAACGACGGCGCAAAAGCAAATGACGCCGTGAACGAACTCTTGCAGCGGCTGATCGAAGCAATCGCGATCGTGTCCGTGCTTTTATTCTTCACGCTCGGATGGCGTGAGGCAGCGATCGTTGCACTCGCCATCCCGATCACGCTCTTCATCACGCTTGGCACCGGGATGCTCTTGCATCAGTCGATCAACCGCATCACGCTCTTCGCATTGATTCTCTCACTTGGACTCTTGGTCGACGATGCGATCGTGGTGATCGAGAACATCCATCGCCGCTCCGCGACGGCGACGTCCGATCTGCGCGCTGCGATCGTCGATGCCGTCGAGGAGGTCGGCATGCCGACGATCCTCGCGACCCTGACCGTCATTTTCGCATTCATTCCAATGGCGTTTGTAACGGGCCTGATGGGTCCGTACATGCGGCCGATCCCGATCAACGTGCCGATCGCGATGCTCGCGTCGCTCGGCGTCGCGTTCATCGTCACGCCATGGGCCGCAAAACGTTTCCTGCGCCCCAAACCGCACGATGCACCGCGGCCCGAACCGTGGCTCATCCGCCGCTATCGCGCGCTATTAGCCGCATTGCTCGATAACCGCCAGAACCGCCGCACGTTCTCGACGGTACTCGTCGTCGCGATGATGATCGCGTTCGCGCTGCCGGTAGCCGGCATCGTCAAATTCCGGATGCTGCCCGCCCAAAACGAGAAGACCGTCGTCGTCGCGATTGACGAACCGATCGGCACCGATCTCGAACGCACGCGCGCCGCAACGCTCGCGGTTGAACGCGAATTGCTCGCCGATGCGAGCGTTCACGACGTGGAGTCCTTCGTCGGCCGACACTCGGTACCGGACTTCAACGGCGTGCTCCGCGGCTCGCTGTTCCGCGATGCCGCCTGGTACGCCGATTTGCGCGTGAATCTTGTGCCGCCGGGCGCGCGCAGTCGGTCAAGCGAGGAAATCGTACGCGATCTGCGGCCACGCCTCGCGCTTGCTTCGGTGCCGTTCGCCGCGGCCGTGCGCATCGTCGAAGAACCCCCGGGGCCGCCAGTACGCGCCACAATTCTTGGCGTCATCGAAGGGCCGGATCCTACCGTGCGCGCCGGAATCGCGCGGGCACTCGCAACGCGACTGCGCGATGAACCCGGTGTCGTCGACGTCGATACGAGCGATAAAGCGCAGCCGCAACGCACGCGCGTGCTCGTCGATTTGCGCCGCGCGGCGCTCAGCGGCGTTACCCCAAGCGTTGCAACCGATGAAATCGCCGCGGCGTTCGGCGGCATCGCAGCGACATCCATCCGCGAGCCGCAAACACGCGACGCGATCCCCGTCATCTTGCAGTATCCGGCCAGTTTTCGCACGTCATCGTCGGCACTCGAACATGCGATGATTCCCAGTAGAACGGCAGGCGCCGTTCCCCTCGGGAGCATCGCGACCACCACGCGCGAATCGACGCCGCCTGCACTCCAACGCGAAGACGGCATCGACGTCTCGTACGCGACGGGCGAAATGGCGGGTCGCAGTTCGACGTACGCGGTGATCGATCAATTGATTCGGCTCGCGCGCTTGCCGCTTGCACCTCCGGCATATCGCATTCGCTGGGACGGCGAATGGCAGCTCACGCTTGACGTGTTCCGTGATCTTGGCGCAGCGATGGGCGTTGCAATCCTGCTGATCTACCTCGTGCTCGTCGCGCGCTTCGGTTCGCTGCGCACGCCGCTTGTGATCCTCAGCGCAATTCCGCTCGGTCTGCTCGGGGTCTTACCGGGCTTCGCGCTTCTCGCTCCCGCCGGCGTGTACTTTAGTGCCACCGCGATGATCGGTGTGATCGCGCTCTCGGGTATCGTGGTGCGCAATTCGATCGTACTCATCGAATTCGTTGAAGAACGTCTAGCCAGCGGCGCGGCGCTGCGCACGGCGCTCATCGATGCCGGAACGATCCGTGCGCGGCCAATCGTCTTGACTGCGGCCGCGGGCATGCTCTCATCGATCGTCATCGCGGCCGATCCGGTATGGAGCGGCCTTGCCTGGGCGCTTGTCTTCGGCATGGGCACAAGCGCCGTTCTCTCGCTCTTCGTCATCCCAATGCTCTACGCGGGGAAGGCAGCGCAAGCCATCGTGCCCGCACCGTCACCGCACGAATCGCTTCGTGCAGAAAAACTAGGAGTCTAACATGGCCTTCGCATACTTCATGGCCGGCTCGGTCGGTCGTATCATCCGCTTCACCCTGGGTATCGGACTCATCGTCTTCGGCCTGAGCTTACAAAACGGCATTGGCGTCGGACTCGCGATCTTCGGCGTCGTACCGCTCGCCGCAGGCATCATGAATTGGTGTCCGAGTGGGATGCTATTCGGGCTTCCGCTGCGAGCGGCCGATATTCTCAAACGTCGCTAGGGGAACCGCAGGTCAGGTCGCGCGCTGAACCAGGAGACTGCGCAAGGTCGCGACCTCTGCGCGTAACTCTTCGGATTGCATCATTGCTGACTGTGCGGCAATGTGTTCGAAAGCGAAGCCCGATGCTTCCAGTAGAACGCGAAGGACTCCGAGCTCCTCCGGATCGATCTAATCGCTGGTAACCGCGCAATTTAAGCCAAAGCAAGCATCCTCCTTGCCCGCATTTCAGCCGCAAAGTAGCGCACCGAGGGAAGATCGACCAGGGGGCATCGAATACGGGAAATGCATCGTCCATCTTGAGGAAATAAAAATGTCGTTACATGATCCCGTGAACGACCAAGAGATTCTCAACGGGTTGGCCTCGCTCCACCAAGCTATGGTGACGGGCTTCGATGCTCTGCGAAATGACATGAGCGCCGGATTCGCCAGACTCGACGGCGAGATCCTCAACGTTCGCAACGATGTCTCCCGCCTTGAGCAGCGCATGCTGCGCCGGTTCGATGAAGTGGACGAGAGGCTCGATGGCCACGAACGCCGGATTACGGCACTCGAAGCGAGATAGAGAAAACGGGCCCGCTGAAGCGAGCCCGTTTTTTCACTGGAGCGCGAGGAGCTTAAGCCACTTCGAAGAGGCCCGCGGCACCCATTCCGCCGCCGATGCACATCGTTACGACGACGTGCTTTGCTTTACGGCGTTTGCCTTCGATGAGCGCGTGCATCACCATGCGCGCGCCGCTAACGCCGTACGGGTGGCCGATCGAGATCGCGCCGCCGTTGACGTTAAGGCGTTCGTTTGGGATGCCGAGCGTGTCGCGGCAATACAGCGTTTGCACGGCGAAGGCTTCGTTGAGTTCCCAGAGATCGATGTCGTCGATCTTCAGACCGTGACGTTTTAGGAGTTCGGGCACCGCGAACACAGGACCGATTCCCATTTCGCCTGGATCGCAACCCACGACAACGAGCCCGCGATAAATTCCGAGCGGACTAAGGCCGCGCTTTTCCGCCAGCTTGCTGTCCATCATCACGACGGCGGCTGCGCCGTCCGAGAGCTGCGATGAATTACCGGCGGTGATCGTCGAGTTCTTATCGAGCACGCCTTTGAGCGAGCTTAGGCCCTCGAGCGTCGTATCGGGACGATTGCCTTCGTCCTTCATCAGGGTCACTTGCTCTTCTGAGACGGTGCCGTTCTCTTTATTATCGACGTACTTCCACGTCGTGAGCGGAACGATCTCCGCATCGAACGCGCCTGCGGCTTGCGCTGTGGCCGTGCGCTGCTGACTCTGGAACGAATACTCGTCCTGCGATTCGCGCGAGACTTTATAGTGTTTGGCAACGTTGTCGGCGGTCTGCAGCATCGGCATGAAGACGTCGGGCTTGTTGCGCAAGAGCCACTCTTCAGTGAAGCCCTTCATGTGCAGATCGTTCTGCACCATCGAGACGGACTCGCAGCCGCCTGCGACGATCACTTGCGCTCCGTCGGCGATGATGCGACCGGCCGCGGTTGCAATCGCTTGTAGACCTGATGCGCAGTAGCGATTGATCGTCGTGCCGGGAACGCGGTCGGGGAAACCGGCGCGGAGCGCGGCGTTGCGCCCGAGATTGTGTCCGGTTGCGCCCTCGGGCAATCCGACGCCGATGATGACGTCTTCGATTTCCGCCGGGTCGAGGTGTGCGCGCTCGGCCGCGTGTTGAACCACATGACCGGCGAGCGTCGCACCGTGTGTTTGGTTGAACGCGCCGCGGAACGCACGCCCGATGGGCGTGCGCGCGGCCGAGACGATTACCGCCTCAGGCATGAACTAGCTCCTTGCTGTAATCAGCGATTTTTCCACCGCGCTGCGCGATTTCGGCAAGCAGCGGTGCGACATCCCAACCGAATTCTTTCATCCGCGCGACGACCTTGGCCACGCCAACTTCATCGGCGTACCACATCGGACCACCGTGATGCGGCGGGAAGCCGTATCCGTAGATGAACACGATATCTTCATCGCCCGGACGGAACGACACGTCTTTACGTAAGAGATCGGCACCGACGTTAGCGAGAGCGTACGTGAGGCGCTCGATGATTTCCGTGTCCGTGACTTCGCGCTGAGCGATGCCGGCTTTCTTCACTTCTTCCTGCACGAGCGCTTCGAGTTCGGGATCGGCGATCGGCTCGCGATTGCCTTTCTCGTACTTGTAGAAGCCTTTGCCGGTCTTTTGGCCCCAGCGTTTGGCTTCGTACATGCGATCGATGATGTTCGTGCGCTTCGCACCGAGTGCTTCGGCGCGTTCTTGTTGGATATGCCAGAACACGTCGACACCCGAGAGATCGAACGTGGCAAACGGCCCCATCGCAAAACCGAAGTTCTTCATGACTTTGTCGATGCGTGAAGGCGAGATCCCCGATTCGAGGAGATACATCGCTTCGCGCGAGTAGTCGAAGAACATCCGGTTGCCGATGAAGCCGAAGGCGTTAGCCGAGACGACCGCGACTTTTTTCAGCGTCTTGCCAAGCTTGACGGCTGTTGCAAGCGTCTGCGGCGAGGTGTCTTTGCCGCGCACGATTTCGAGCAGCTTCATGATGTTGGCTGGCGCGAAGAAGTGCAGGCCGACGAATTGACCCGGACGCTTCGTCACCGCTGCCATCTCATCGATGTCGAGCGTTGAGGTATTGGAGGCGAGGATCGCCGAGGGTTTGGCAATCGCGTCGATCTTCGCGAAGACTTGCTTCTTCACGTCCATGTTCTCGAAGACGGCCTCGATGATGAGGTCGGCGTCCGCGAGTTCGGCAAAGTCGCTCTCCCATGCAATCGACTGACCGCGCTTCCAGGCTTCTTCTTGCGTCATCCGGCCCTTGTCGACCTGATACTTGAACATCCCAAAGACCATCGTCTTCGAACGCTCGACCGCTTCGTCGCTCGTTTCGATCAGCGTGACAGGGATATTCGCGTTCGCAAACGTGATCGCGATGCCGGTCCCCATCGTGCCTGCGCCGATAACGCCGGCCTTCTTGATTTCCAGCGGCTCCGACGGCGGCGCACCGGGAATCTTGCTCAGCTCGCGCTCGGCGAAGAAAATATGGCGCAGCGCAGCCGAGGGTTCCGAGCGCACGAGTTCCTCGAAGAGACGCGCTTCACGTGCAAGACCGTGCGCGAAGTCGAGCTCGAGTCCCGCAGCGACGGCATCGATCAGCTTGTGTGCCGCGTAGCCGCCATTGTTTTCGGGCGGGACCATCTTGTGCGCTTGCGCGACGACAAACGGAACGGCGAAGAGGCCCATGCCTTTGATGCCGAGATCCGGCTTGCGCGCGGAAACGCGACGTTTGGGCTCTTTTGCTTTCGCGAGCATCGCGATCGCTGCATCGACGACATTGGCGGTGACGACTTCATCGAGGATACCGAGTTCTTTTGCGGCTTCGGCTTTGTGCAGGTCGCCTTTGAGCATAACTTCGAGGGCTTTTTGCGCGCCGATCAGGCGCGGCAAACGCTGCGTGCCACCGGCACCCGGCAACAAGCCAAGCTTGATTTCGGGCAGGCCAAGTTTCGATTTCTCCGTTGCGATACGGTAGTCGCACGTGAGCGCGAGTTCCATCCCACCGCCGAGCGCCATCCCGTCAATCGCCGCAACGTAGGTTTTTTTGCTGCGTTCGACGGCAGCCATGACGTCGCGCGCGGTCTTCGTGTCGGGGCCGGGTTCGGTCGAGAAATCGTTGATGTCGGCGCCGCCGCTGAAGTTTCCGTTCGCGCCCGTGATGACCATGGCGCGCACGGATGCATCGGCTTCGGCGGCATCGATCGCCGCGACCAGCTCCGCCGAGGCGGCGAAGCTCATCGCATTGACCGGGGGATTGTTCATTGTAATGATGCGGACGCCGTCGCGGTCGTCCGTGCCGAGGAGTGCCATGACTACGCCGTCACCATCACGTTGCGATCGAGGTCGTATTGCGCTTCGGTCATCGTCATCACGTCTTCTGCACCGTGCACGATCGTGTGCTGGTACCACGAGGCTTGGCTGAGCACGTGATCGACATAGAACTTCGCCGTGATGATCTTCGCTGCGTAGAACGGATCGGTGTCGCCGGCGGCGATCTTCTCCGCGCTAATTTGCGCGGCGCGCGCCATCTGCCAGCCGCCCGCAACGATGCCCCAAAGTTTGAGATAGGGCACCGAACATGCGAAGGCTTTGTTGAGATCGCCCATCGCGTTCATCCCGATCCAACCCGAGACTTCACCGAGCGTGTCGATCGCTTTATTCATCTGGACTTTGATCGCGGCGACGTCTTTGTTCGACTCATCGAGCGCGGCGATGGCCTTCTTCATCTGCTTGACCACGGACGTTGCCGTCGTACCCATGTCGCGGATGAGTTTGCGGCCAACGAGGTCGAGCGCCTGAATGCCGGTCGTGCCTTCGTAGATCGAGGTGATGCGGACGTCGCGATACTGCTGCGCGATGCCGGTCTCTTCGATGTAGCCCATTCCGCCGAAGACTTGGACTGCCGTCGAGCAGACTTCTTGCGAAGTCTCGGTGCACCAGCCTTTGACGACCGGGATGATGAGTTCGATGAACGCTTTATGCTGCTTGCGCACGGCTTCATCGGGATGCTTATGCGCCATGTCGAGTGAGGCAGCTGCGACGTACGAAAGCGCGCGCATTGCTTCGATTTGCGACTTCATCGACATGAGCATGCGACGGACGTCGGGGTGCCGGATGATGGGTGCAGCTTCTTTCGATTTGCCGGCGACTTCGCGGCTCTGCACGCGCTCTTTTGCATACGCAAGCGCACTCTGATACGCACGGTCGGCGATTGCGATTGCCTGCACGCCTGTCGAGAAACGCGCGGCGTTCATCATGATGAACATATACTCGAGGCCGCGGTTCGGCTCGCCCATCATATAACCAACAGCGCCGCCGTCTTTCTCACCGTAGTTGAGCGTACATGTCGGGTTGCCGTTGATGCCCATCTTGTGCTCGATGCCCGCGCAGAAGACGTCGTTGCGCTTGCCGAGCGATCCGTCAGCGTTGACCATCATTTTGGGCACGATGAAGAGCGAGATGCCCTTGGTGCCTTCGGGAGCGTCGGGAAGACGCGCGAGCACGAGGTGGATGATGTTCGGCGCCATGTCGTGTTCGCCGAACGTGATATAAATTTTCTGACCGCTGATCTTGTAGTGGTCGCCCTCCGGAATCGCTTTCGTGCGCACCGCCGCGAGGTCCGAACCGGCTTGCGGTTCGGTTAAGCACATCGTGCCCGTCCACTCGCCCGAGACGAGCTTATGAATGTAGGTCTCTTTTTGTTCTTTCGATCCGACAAGTTCGATCGCTTCGATCGCGCCCTGATTGAGCAGCGGGCCGTTCGCAAACCCAACATTGGCGCCGTTCCACATTTCGAGCGTCGGCCCGAGCAGCAGTTGCGGCAATCCCTGTCCGCCGAATTCTTCGGAGACGGGCAATCCGATCCAACCGGCTTTGGCAAACTTGTGATACGCGTCTTTGAAACCGGTCGGTACCGTAACCTCGCCATCTTTCCACGTGCAGCCTTCGACGTCGCCCGTGCGATTGATCGGGTCGAGCACTTCGGATGCGAACGTCGCGGCTTCTTCGAGAATCGAGTCGATGACGTCGGGCGTATCGCCGAAGCCCGGCAGTTGCGCGACGGCGTCGAGGCCGGCCAGTTCGCGCAGAACGAATTGCATGTCTCGCAGGGGTGCGCGGTAGGTGCTCATGTGGTGTTCTCCTAGCCTGGAAGTTGGGTGGTCGTGCGGCGGCTGGTGCCCGGTCGTCGCGCGGTAACGGTACGCGGGGGAGTTGCGGATTCGGCTTTGGGAGCCGAAGCCCCGTAGAGTTCGGTGCGCAGCCGATCGATCGAGGCGGCGAGCGTCTCGAGGTACGGCAGCATATTCGATTTGATACGCTCGAGGCGGTCGCGACCGGCGGTGGTGATCGCATACATCCGGCGCGAGCGCTTGGTCGGATGCTCCCACTCTCCCGTTATGAAGCCGCGCTCTTCGAGGCGGCGCAGGAGGGGGTAAATCGTATTGGTGTTCACGGCGACGAGGTCAGAGCAGGTTGCTTCGATCCGCTGCATGAGCCCAAAGCCATGGTCGGGCCCGCCCTCCAGCATGTGGAGCACGAGCACCGGGAAAATCGTCTTGCTTTTGGCTGGACCTTTAAGGACTTCGTCGGCCCGTGCTTTGGTGGTCGCCATGATCAGTAAGAGATTGATAGTTTTACTATTGGTCAAAATCCTTCAAACCAGCATCCTTTGCGCGCTCCCAAGATTCTCTCGCAGAACGATCCGGAGTTTCTCGACCAACCATCTCGAGAATCGAACGAGGCATCGCCGACGACGTCGGAATCGACGTGGTCCAACGACTTGCCGACGGACTCGGTGTCGCCGTTTCTGAACTCTTCATTCTCGAAAGCGCAGAAGTTGTGGACGACGCTGAACTCGCTCGGCGTGCCGCAGACGATGACGACGCATTTATTGATTCCGACGCTCTCTCTGCTGCCATCGATGAAGCAACCGGAACACCAATCGAACGATACTCCGCTGCTGGGCGTCCAGCCGTGGGTCGTTACATTTCACCCAAAAGTAGCCAAAGAAATAACTCGACCGGGCCTGTCCGACTCAGCATTTCGACCGACGATTGGTGACTTGCTCGAACGTCTGAAGAACGATCCCAAGCAATTCGCGAAGAAAAATGGCGATCTAAGCAGCGCTCGCGCAGCCGAAGCAGCTTTCAACGACGGCGTCGTTTGGCGGGGTGGTTTCACACTTGACGAAAAAAGGCGGACCGTGAAAATCATCTCGTTCGGCCCGCACGATCGCGCCTATGCGCAAGCGAAGCGCCGTCTCTAGGCTAGGCTTTGAAGCGCTTCGATTCGATTTTACTTGCTCGTGTCCATCCGGTGACTCTTCAGAATCGCAGCAGCCTCGGATCCGGCGATGTAGGCGGCGAAAGCCTTCGCCGCCGAACTATGGGCCGACGCCTTGACCGCCGCGACCATCGTAGGAACGGTAACGAGGTCCTCGGCGGTCAGCTTGATCATCGAAAGTTTGGCCGGATCGATATTTGATTCGTAGAGAATCGCGGCATCAGCCGTTCCGCTTTCGACCATTTCGGTTACTTTGGCGGTGTCGTTCTTTTTACCGACGACGTTCGCTTCGTACTTGGTTCCGAAGTCTTTGCCGTAATGCGCGGTCATCTTCTCGACGACTTGCGCTTCCCACGTGCCGGTCGTCGTGCCGGGGCTGCCTTCGGCGATTTTCACGCCCGGTTTCATCAAATCTTTTGCTTCTTTGATCTTGCCCGCTGCCGATTTATTGACACCGATCGCGGCTCTATTCGTGTAGACGTGCACCGGCGAATCGAGCCCACCGCCACTTGCGGCGATCGCGGGCTCCGCGATGAGCACGATGTCTGCAGCCGAGCCGCTCGCGACCGTTTTTGCGATAACGTTACTGCCAACGTAGCTCGCACTTACGGAGATATCGGGATGAGACTTTTCATAGGCGGCGATGATGTCGGTGAAAGGTGCCTTTGCGTTCGATGCGACGAGCGCGACGAGCGTCGTTTTGTCGGCGGCAAAGGCCGTGCCGCTAAGCGCGAACACAAATGCCAGAGAAGCCGCGCTATAAAGACGGAAGTTCATAGTGAGAATCCTTTTCGGATTCGAGCACCCGATCTCGAGAGATGAGGGGACGGGACGTAAACGCGCTAGGCGTAGGACGTGGTGAGTTCCGGAATTTCGACGTAGTGATCGAAAGCGATGGTTTCGTCGGCGAGGAGCGCGCGCGCATCGTGTTCGTTGCTCGAGACTTGGAATGCGGCAACGAGTTCGCTCAGGCTTGCCGCCTGTTCGCGCAGTGAGGATGCGGTTGCATCGATCTCTTGGATTTGGGCGGCGAGTTCGGCGGTTGACGCCGAGACTTCGTCGGCCTTGGCCGATTGATCGATGGCAGCCGCGGCGACCGGGCGCAGGATGTCCGAGACGTTGTCCGTGGTGGACTGCATCTCGCCGGCACCGGCGGCGTTTTGCTCGACAACAGCGGAAACGCTGCCGACGTTTTGGGTGAGCGTATCGCTCGTTACGCGCATGCGGCGCGCGCGCTCTGCGAGATCGTCGGCGACGTCGCGCGTCCGGCCGATAGCGCCCGCGACGACGCCAAGCGAACTGGTCGCCTTACCGGCGAGCGTGCGTCCTTCGGTCATCGCAGAAGTCGAAGCACTCATTGCGCGAGCCACGTTGGCAGTTTCGGCGCGAATGGCCGTAAGGATACCCGAGATTTCACGCGTCGAGACTGCCGAGCGTTCTGCGAGTTTACGAACTTCATCGGCGACGACGGCGAAGCCGCGGCCGTGTTCGCCCGCACGTGCGGCTTCGATTGCGGCGTTGAGCGCGAGCAGGTTTGTCTGATCGGCAATGTCTTCGATCGCGTTGAGAATCTCGACGACGGCATCCGAGCGCTGCTCGAGCGTCTGCATCGCAGCACTTGCAGCTTCCGATTGCTTTTGTAGGCGTTCCATTGCGTGCTCGGTTTGTGAGACGGCCTCGCCGCCGCTTTTCGCTTCTTCGTTTGCTGCGCGAGCGGCCTCGGAGAGCGCATCGCCCAGGCCCACGAGCGAGCGGAGTTCTTCGTTGAGTTCTTGCACGGCGATCGCGGAGGCGGCAACGGCCGTCGCCTGATCGACGGAGCCTTGCGCGATTTGCGTCGCGACACGGGTGAGTTGCTCGAGGGCTTCGCCGCCGCGTCGGCCGCGGTCGGCGGTATCGCGCGCACCGTGCGCGACGGTCAGCATCGCTTGCGAGATGCCTTCCACGGCGGTGCCGCTATGCGCGGTCGCCGTCGAAACTTCGGTACTGGCGATGAGCACGTTATTCGCGGTGAGCGCGACCGAACCGACGAGATCGCGCAACTTGAACGTTGCGGCACGATATTCGCGGGCGGTGTTGCCGAGTTCGGTTGCGAGACGATTGAAGTTGGTGGAGAGTTGCGCGATCTCGTCCGTCCCGGACATCACGATCGGCTTTGGTTCGAGTTCGAGCGTCGAACGCAGGTCACCGGCCGCAAGATCTTTGAAGGCCGACGAGAGCGCGGCGAATTCGTGTTCGACGATCGAGCGCAGACCTTCACTGAGGATACGCAGGCGACGGGAGAGCGACATACTTAAGAAGATCGCAAAAGCGGTTCCAAGGATTACCGCGATGACTCCTAGGGTGATAAACGTGATTCGGGAGCGATCTTGCTGCGCGACCAAGCCCGTAAAGAGATCGTTGAAAAGCGCCGGCGTGCCGATCGATCCGTCATCGACGTACGGACCGACCTTTTGATATTCATCGACGAGGCCTTTGAGTTTTTGCAATCCGGCGACGGCGCCCGGATGGTTGCCCGCTTGAGCAACTTTCAGGACGGCATCGAATTGTGATTCGACAGCGGTAAGCTGCGGCTCAGCTTCATCCGTCCATTTTTTGAAGATCGGGTGATTCGAACCGAAGATTTTGAGCGCCGTCAGATCTTCGTCGAGACGCGTGCGCGCCGCATCCATCTCGTCGAGATATTTTTTGTCGCCCGTCGCTACGAAACCGCGCAGCGCTGACTCGACAAGGACCACTTGCAGCACGGAGTCGCGAGTCTCACGCGTACTCGGGATGGTCTGCATGATGGTCTTGGTTTGAGCGAGCGACTGAACGATCGAGGTTGTCGAGAGAATCGCCTGTGCGACGATCAAGATCACGCACACGCCAAACCCGACGCCCAGTTTCGCAGCGATGGGCCAACGCATCTTAGTTTGCGACCTCGTGATGGTGCGACTTGAAGATCGCGGCAGCTTCGGGGCCTGCGATGAATTTTGCGAAGTCTTTCGCCTGAGCGCCGTGGGCCGAGGCTTTTACCGAAGCGACTACTGCAGGAACGACGACTTCGTCTTCACCGGTGAGCTTGACCATGATCAGTTTGCTCGGGTCGATATCGGCTTCATAGAGGATTGCGGCATCGGCCGCACCGCTCTCGACAGCGTCCGCGACTTTCGTGGTGTCCGTTTTTTTGGTGGCGACGTTGGCTTCATACTTGGTACCGAAGTCGGCTCCGTAGTGCGCCGTCATCTTCGCGACGGCTGCGGCCTCGAAGGTGGCGACGGTAGAACCAGGGGTGCCCTCAGCAATACGGATGCCTTGCTTGGCAAGGTCCTTTGCTTCTTTGACCTTCGCCGACGACGCCTTATTCACGCCGATTGCCGTGCGATTGCGAAAGATGACGACCGGTGAATCAAGCCCACCGTTTGTACCGGCGACGTTCGGCTGTGCCATCACGACAACGTCGGCGGCTGCACCGCTAGCGATCTCGCCCGCGATGATCTTGCTGCCCGCGAAGCTCGGCGAAATCGTCACATCGGGATGGCTTTTTTCGTAGGCCTTCACGATATCGGCAAACGCGGTCTTTGCGTTGGGAGCGACGAGCGCGACGAGCGTTGTCTTGTCGGCTGCTTTGGCGCCCGTGCCCGAAGCAATGAGAAGGGAGACCGCACTCATAACGAGCGCGCCCAATTGAGCGGTTTTCACAGTTTTCGTCCTTACAAAGTGAGCATGCCTACGGTCTAACGACCGGCGGCCTTCTCTGGGTGTATCGGCAGAAGAGACAAGCGCTTGAGTTGTTTTACCAGAAACATACCATTAATTTTCCGTTACATACCCTGGGGCCCCTAAACGGGTCGAAAGAGAAGCGGCAAGCTCTTTCACGCGCGCGACCGTTTCGCTTCTTTTCGGCGATTCGAACTCGACGCTGACCAGGCTGATCGCGACCGCCGCGATGGCGTGCCGCCCCGCGGCATCGAACACCGGCGCGCCAATGCAGCACATCCCGGCACGCGTCTCTTCGCGGTCCTCGGCGTATCCACGTTCGCGCGCTACGACCAGATCCGCGAGGAGCTTCTGGGTTGAGGTGATACTGTGGTCGGTCAGCGCTGGGAGCGTCGGCCCAAAGCGATCGAGCACGTCGGCCGCGGGCATGGTCGCCAGGAGCGCCTTCCCACTCGCCGTGCACGTCGCGGGGAGGCGCATCCCGATCCGGTAGTTGAGCGAGAGCCCGTGCGACCCGTTGCGGCACGCCACGTAGACCACGTCACGGCCGTCCAGCACCGCGAGGAGCACGGTGTCCTCGAGCATTGGCGCGAGCGACTCAAAGGATGCCACGAATTCACTCGTGAGGTCGGCCTTCGCTAAATAGGCATGCGCGAGGTCCACAAGTCGAACGCCGAGTTGGTACGCGCCGTCGGGCCGCCGGGCGAGCAATCCGCCATGCACCAACGTGGCGCAGATTCCGAGTACGGTACTTTTCGGAAATCCGACGCGAGCGGTGAGCGCAGCAAGGGAAAGCGGCTCGCTCGATGCGGCCAGGGCATCCAGCACGACGATCGCACGTTCCAGCGCAGGGACGCTACCTTTCGGCTTCGTTGACATCATGGGCGTTTTTGCCTACTGTACATATTCAGAATACTGCACGGCGTTCATGATGCTGAACGCTAAGCCCTTTGTGCTGGAGGAACCGATGACGACGACTGCCGCTCCGCCCCTTGCGACCGTGCCGCATTTCATTGGCGGGAAACACGCACTCGGGACGAGCACGCGCCGCGGTCCCGTCTTCAATCCGGCGACCGGCCTCATCACAAAAGACGTTGCACTCGCAAATGCGAGCGATGTCGACCTCGCCGTTAAATCAGCTGCCGCCGCATTTCCGGCGTGGTCGGCGATGACGCCGCTGCGTCGGGCCCGCGTGATGTTCAAATACAAGGCGTTGCTCGAGGAGCATCTCGATGAACTCGCGGGGCTCATTACCGCCGAACACGGCAAGGTGATCTCCGACGCGCGCGGCGAGGTCATTCGCGGTATTGAGGTCGTCGAGTTTGCGTGCGGAATCCCGCATCTGCTCAAAGGCGAGTTTTCCGAGAGCGTCGGCACCGGCATCGACAGCTGGTCGATGCATCAGCCGCTCGGCGTATGCGCCGGAATTACGCCATTCAACTTCCCAACGATGGTTCCGATGTGGATGTTCCCGGTCGCGATCGCATGCGGAAACACGTTCATCCTCAAACCGTCCGATCGCGATCCTTCGGCAAGTTTGCGGCTGGCCGAACTCTTCTTCGAAGCGGGCCTACCCAGCGGCGTGCTGAGCGTCGTGAACGGTGACAAAGAAGCCGTCGACGCGCTGCTGAATCATCCGCAAATTGCTGCGGTGAGCTTCGTCGGCTCGACGCCCATTGCGAAGTACATCTACGAAACCGCGGCGCACAACGGCAAACGCGTTCAGGCGCTGGGCGGCGCAAAGAATCACGCGATCGTCCTCCCTGATGCTGACCTCGATATGGCCGTCGAAGGCCTGATCGGTGCGGCATACGGCTCGGCCGGCGAGCGCTGTATGGCAATCTCGGTCGCCGTCGCGGTCGGCGATGTCGCAGACACCCTCGTCGAGCGACTCGCCGAACGCGCGCGCTCGCTCAAAGTCGGTAGCGGCATCGACGACCCCGAGATGGGTCCGCTTGTGACCGGAGCCCATCGCGATAAGGTGCGTGGCTACATCGATCTTGGTGTGAGCGAAGGGGCGACGCTCGTCGTCGACGGCCGCTCGTACGAGGTGCCAGGGCATGCCGAGGGATTCTTCGTCGGCGGGACACTCTTCGATCACGTTACGTCCAGCATGAAAATCTATCAAGAAGAGATCTTCGGACCGGTGCTCGTCGTCGTGCGCGTCCCTGACCTCGCCGCCGCAATCGACCTTGTGAACGCGCACCAATTCGGCAACGGCGTGGCGCTCTTCACCACAAGCGGCGAGGCCGCGCGCGACTTCTCGCATCGCATCTCCGTGGGCATGGTCGGCATCAACGTGCCGATCCCGGTGCCGATGGCGTTTCACAGCTTCGGCGGCTGGAAAGATTCGCTCTTCGGCGACCACGCGGTGCACGGCCCCGACGGCGTGCACTTCTACACGCGATTGAAGACCGTTACGTCGCGTTGGCCGCGCACGCAGTCGCGCGCGAGTTCGTTTGTGATGCCGACGCACTAAGGCGTGCTCGCTCCCGCGATCGGCATCGCCGTCGCCATCGTGCGCGCCGGGACCGTCCTTTTCGGACGCCGCATTGCCGCACATGGGAACGGCCTCTTCCAACTGCCCGGGGGCAAGCCTGACCCCGGCGAATCGTACGTCCAAACCGCAGTCCGTGAAGTGTTTGAGGAAACGGGGCTGATCATCGAGGATGCGTGCGAACTTGCGCAACAAGTGAACGACTTCCCCGAAGTCGGCAAACGCTACACGACGATCTTCTACGGGGCACGCTCCGAGACGGGAACACCGGCGAATCGCGAGCCCGATAAATGCGAGGGTTGGGCGTGGTATTCGCTTGGTGCGCTACCGGGCGAACTTTTTGCCATCGATCCGACGACAATGACCGCCATTCGCACGTTTGTGAACGGCGCGTGAGCCGTCGCCGCGGACAGCGCTTCGATGCCGAGCACGGTGTAACGACCGAAGCGCTGATTTTTCTTGGCGATCTCGATCCCGACGCCGTCGGTCCGAGCATCGAATTCGCCACGCATTACGAAGCGACGCCCGTCGATGAATTCGAACGCCTACTCGCCCACAGCTCCCTTGCGCCCGAAGGCGTGACCTTCGTTGATATCGGCGCCGGCATGGGCCGCGTCACGCTCCTTGCAATGCGCTATCCGTTCAAACAGATCGTCGGGGTCGAAATTTCGCCCGCACTCCACGAAGTGGCGGTCGAAAACCTCACGCGCTACCGGACGAAGACACGCGCCTGTACGGACGTTCGTTTCGTGCGCGCCGATGCGGCAACGTTCGCGCCCCCGAGCGGCGATCTCGTCGTCTATCTCTACAATCCGTTCCAAGCGCCGATCCTGGCGGCCGTTTTGGAACGGCTCCTCGCCGAGCCCCGCGAACTCGTGATCCTCTACCACACCGCGCTCGAACGCGCGACGATCGATGCGACCGGCGCCTTCGATCTCGTTGCCGATCTCTTCTTTGGCGTTGTGTACCGGCGAAAGGCCGCGGACCGCACCTCCCCGTAAGGCAACGGCGTGTACGCTGTCATCACCGCAGGCGGCCGTGTCGATCCCGCTTTCGCCGCCGCGATCGGTATCGACGTTAAGGCGCTCGCACCACTCGGCGAACGACTGCTCATCGATGCGGCGATCGACGCGGCGCGTGCAATGGGCGTCCAAGGCATCGCCGTCGTCGGCGGCGAGCGCGTGCGCGCGCACTGCGGCAAGCGCGTCGACCGCTTTATCGACGCCGCAGAAGACGGTGTGGAAAATATTCGTCGGGCGCTTGCCGCGTTTGAATTCGAGCGTCTCGTGTATCTCACAAGCGATCTACCGTTCGTTACGGGAGAAGATCTCGCGTCGTTCGTGCACGCATCGACGGACGCCCAGCTCGCGATGCCGCTCGCCGATGCCAAAGCGTACGAACGCGCGTATCCGTTCGCTCCGCTCCACACGATGTCGCTCGGTGGCGAACGCTTCGCTAATGGCAGCGTCTTTGTGATCGACCGGGCGGCGCGCGCGCCGCTCGAAACGCTGGCCGGCCAGTTCTTTACCGCGCGCAAGAGCCTCCCCAAACTCGCGATGCTTCTCGGGCCGGCGCTCGTGCTGCGCTTCATCACGCGTCAACTGCGGATTCGCGATATCGAAGGTCGCGCGCGCGCGCTCTTCGGTCTCGACGCGCGTGCGATACGCAGCAGCGCGCCCAGCCTGTGCTACGACATCGATACGATCGCCGAGTGGCAGTATGCCGAACAACTCTGCCGCAATTCCTATGCGTGAAGTTCGTCCGCGGCCAGTACCCCTCGCCGCACTTTGGTTCGGCCTGCAATTCGTCTGGGGCGCACTCCTCGCCGTTTCGCTCCAGTCCCGAAGCGCGGCACTCGCGCCGCAGTCGGCGGTATGGGCCTACGCGCTGATCGCCGCGATCGGGGCGGTGGTTGCAACGATCGTGCAGCTCGTCGTCGGCCCGCTCTCGGATCGCAGCCGCGCACGCGCGGGCACACGCCTCGCGTTCTACCGTACCGGCGTCGTGCTAGCGGTTCCGGCGATCGTGTGGTTTTATCTTGCGCCCGACTACACGAATCTCGTCGCAGCGTTTTTTCTCGTACAATTTGCGATGAACGTGGCGACCGGGCCTTATCAGGCGGTCATTCCGGATTACGTCGAGCCCGACGAGGCGGGTGCGGCATCCTCGCGCATGAGTGTTTTCCAATCGCTTGGCAATGCAGGCGGATTGATTGCCGCTGGATTCATCGCAGATCTGCGCGTGGTCGCGGCGGTGATCGTCACCATGTTGCTGGGTTCATATGCGATCACTGCGCGTCACATCGCTCGCCTGCGGTCGCACCCGGTACGCAGCGTGCAGGTTCGCATCGATGCGTCGTTCCGCACCCTACTCGCGAGTCGCGGTGCGATCAATCTTGGATTTTACACACTACTCGGATTCTTATTCTTCTACGTCAAGCAGAGTTTGAACGTCGCCGACGTGCGCACGCAAACCGCGCTGCTCTTCCTCACCTTCACCCTGTGCGGCGTCGCAGGCGCCCTGATTGCGGCCAAGCCCGCCGACCGTTTCGATAAGCGTGCCGTCGTCCTGATTGCAAATGGGCTCGTCGCTATCGCGCTCATCACGCTTGCGCTCACCGGTTCTCTTCGAATTGCCTATGTCGCCGCAGCACTCGCCGGCGCTGCTTGGGGAGCCTATTTTACGGCAGACTGGGCACTTGCGTGCACGCTCCTTCCGCGCGACGCGATGGGGGCCGCGATGGGCATCTGGAACGTCGCAAGCGCGGCGCCTCAAATCGTTGCTCCGCTTCTCGCCGCACCGCTCGTCGAACAATTCAACGCTCGCAGCTCCGGCAGCGGACCGCGCGCCGCAATCGTTCTTGCAGTCATCGAATTTACGATTGGGGCACTCTGGCTTTTCCGTCTCCCTCGCACCCTCAGTGCGGGCCAACGTAACGCCCCAAGCGAACCAGCGAACACCGGAGGTTGACCATGGTTGTAAGCCGCCCGCTCGCCGTTGCCGTAACGATCGTCGCACTGACCTCGCTGGGTTCGATCGCGCGCGCCGACACCGATAAAGTGCTAACACGGGTGAAGGGAAACGTGACGATTCAGCGCGATGGGACGTCGGGTTTCAATATGCTTGCGGGCTCGCTTGGCGTGCGCGATGAGTCGACCGCGAAGACCGGTAAGAAATCGGCTGCGATGCTCGCGCTTGCCGACTCATCGGAGATCGATCTTGGCGAGATCACGCAAGTCCGCGTCGGCTCGTTCGATCGGGACGCCGAGGTTGCCGGACACACGATCGTCGTCGACGGTGGGGCGCTCAAATTCACGATCCGCCATCCGCAGGGCGGACACGCGAACTACCGATTCGTCACGCCGACGGCCCAGATCGCCGTACGCGGGACAAGCGGCATCCTCATCGTGACCCCCTCGAAGACCACGCTGATTTGCCTGGATTGTGGATCCGATGACTTGGTGGCAACGCACGACGGTACCGATGAATCGCTGCATACCGGCGAGGTCATGCAAATTGTTGGCCTGCCGGGCTCGCAGTCGGTCGTGCGGTTGCCGCTCAAAGGATTTCTCGATCCCGCACTCGTGCAGTTTCTCGGCGATACGTATGCGCGCGCGATGGCCAAAGCCATGCCCGCGATCAAGGCCGCGATGAAACCGCGCGCGACGCCGAACCCGTGCGCGAGTGTTGCGAGCAATCGCGTCTCGAGCGACACGGCAAGCGAGACGTTCGACACGGTTGGCAGCAAGACGAACTGCAAATAAAAGACGCGCGCCGAACGGCGCGCGTCTCGTTCTGATACCGAAGCTCCGCTAGTGCGGCGCGTAGATATCCGTAGCGTAGATCGCCGTGACGCTGACATCGGGTGTGTTGGTCCCGAACGCCTTGTTCATCGTATCGATGAAGACGTTCGCGAGCGTCGCGTAGCCCGTGTTCGAGGGGTGGATACCGTCGAGGCTATAGAAGCCGCCGCCGTACTGAAAGTTACAGCACTTGGGCGGATTGATCGGGATGCCGCCGGCGGTATATGCGGTTTTCACAAATGCATGCACGTCGACGAGCGTCGCGCCGGTCGACGATGCGGCCGCGCCGATCGCTGCGTTGTAAGCATCGTTGAGCGACTGCGTCTGCGCGGCGAGCGCATCTGGCACGTAGTCGCCCGCCGGTGCGAGTGTGAACGACTGCCTCACCGCAAGTGCGCCGAGGATCTTCGAGAGGCCGGAGATCGTCAGATATCCACCGGGTCCGACGCCATACGTCGATCGCAAACTCGTGACAACTTGCGCGGCCGTCCCCGATGCAACCGCAAGCGGAAGTCCGGCGCCGACGAGTCGCTGTGTGATGACCGGACCGACGAGCGGTTGCGGCAAGAACGTCGCTGCCGTCAGCACGTCGACGAGATTGGCGATTGCAACTTTCGATCCGACGGCATTGAGCTGACGGATCATCGAAGTCGCATCGGCGCCCATCGAAGCGGGATCGGTCGGGACGACCGCGCCGCCCGAAAGAACGAACTTGAGCAAGTCGTTCGAGCCAAGCCAGACCGTGGTTATCGTTGGCTTGAGCGCGATTGCGGCTTGTAACTGCGTCACGTTCGGACCGAAGTTCGAAAGAATCGGCAAGATGTTGTCGGATTCCGGGAACACGACGCCCGAGAGCGCGCCGATTGGTCCGGGCGGAGCGACGCACGGCGTCGTCGGCTGGATTTGAAAGAGCCCTTCATGGAACGTTTGCCCGGGAACGGCAACGTCGAACGGCGTCGTACCGGGATTGAGTCGCGTCGAGAGCGCGGTCGATGACGAGAACGCGAGCGCATTTTGCGATCCGCACGTGGTTGTGATCGAGGTGAGTCCGCCGGTCGCCGTTGGCACCAGAATCTGCCCGATGCCGGGCGGCGCGATGAGCGGCAACGGCGAGATCGACGGATTACCGGGATCGGCCCCGGCGTTCATCTGCGACCACAAAAGCGCCCAGAAACCGTGCGGCTGCGTTGCTTGAACGTAGGGATACGGCGAACCGGGGATGGGGTTTGGCGCGACGTTTGCGCCCATGAGGCCCTGCGATTGGACGCCCGCGGTGAGGCTATCGCCGATACCGACGAGTCGCACCGTCGAGGGAACCGTCGGCGGTAAAACGCGCGACGGCGTTGACGAACCCCCGCCGCTGCAGGCGCCAAGAGAGATCATCGCCGCGACGGCGGTGAGTGCGCGCATGCGCTGAATCATCGTTTGCTCCATCATAGCGGAATCACCGACGGCGTTCCGATACCGAACATGAGTTGGACTTGCGAGGATTTGAGACCGCGAATGCTCGGGGCAACTTGGTTTGGCGCACACGGCAGTTGCTGACAGGTCAGCGAGGTGATGCCGTTCGGCGCGATGTTGGTGGGCTGCCCGGCGCTGACGACGGCTTGGATGAACGCCATCTTGCCGATTTTATGCGAGACGCCCGTGATGATGGTTGGGATATGCTCGGGGAAAACGTCACCGGGCAGATAATCGATCAAGCGCGAGGGTTCTAAAAAGAACGTCGTGCGGTCGTTTGCGCGATATTCGAGGTAGGCAAGTTCGAAGAGCTGCATGTGATTGCCGGCGGCGTTTGCGCCGTTGAGATTCACGTTCCACTGCGGTGCAAGCGTAATCGTGCCGAACATTTTTGAGGTCGAGAGAAACGGCAGCGTGAACGCGACGAGCTTGGTCTGCACGGTACGCAGGCGAACGGTCTGCGGGAGGCCGTTCGTTTCGATCAGCGTTTCGTCGCTATGTCCGCCGATCGTTCCACGGCGCGCGATATAGCCGGGCGAAACGATGATCGGCAGCTTTCCGCCGATGAGAAAAAGATTCTGTGCGACCACCGTGACGATCGAGTTCTTCACGACGACGTCGGTTGGGTTCTGCGAGAGGTCTTGCAGCGCAACAGGCGAGCTGAGGCCCTGCAGATACAACGGCACGACGCCTTTGTCGAAGCCCTCGGGATACTCTTGCAGTTGATAGTAGCCGGCTTGGAGACGGAGCTTGCGCGAGAAGCCGTAGCCAAATGCGGCATCGACGCCGCCGGGCATTTTCGTATTGTAGCCGATATTGCCGAGCGGATAGGCGATCGATCCGTCGAGCGTGTAGCTGAAGCCCGTCGGAAGACCCGGTGTTTTGAGCGGCCGCTCCGGCGTACCGACGGGCACCGCCTGCGCGGTCTGCTTCGCCTGTAATGCCTCGCGGATCGCGCGGTTGGCGGGTTGTACGATTTGGGTTCGCATCGATTGAGCGTCGATGAGATCGGCTCGCGCGGCGAGCGGAGAAAAGACGAGCGTAGCGGCTGCAAGTGCAGCCGACGTTCGATGCAGAATTCTCAAAATGAGACCACCCTTTCGGTGTTAAGACAGCCTTAAGGGCTTCCCGCCGGGCGAAAAGAATCTTTTTTCTTCAATCGAAGAGAGTTTTTGAATGGCACTTTCAACCGAAACCTTGGTGACTCTGCTCCGTCGCTCTCTGATCGAGATGCCGCGAACCGCCCTCTCCGAACGCGATGCCGGAGGCGCCTGGGTCGGTCTCACGACCGCTGACATGCTCGCCCGCGTCGAGTCGATCGCCCTTGCGATCCGTGCTCGCGGCATCGGCCGCGGCGAGCGCGTGGGGCTGATGGCAAACAACTGCTCCGACTGGATCGTTGTCAACTTCGGCATCCTTTCCGCCGGATGCGTTACGGTGCCGATCTATACGACGCAAGCCTCGGACCAAGTCGAGATGATCCTCGTCGACAGCGATGCCAAGCTGCTCTTCATCGATCGCCCCGAGACGGTTGAGCGGCTCCAGACCGCAAGCGTTGCGCTTCCGCCGGTCGTCGAATTCACCGCGATGCGCGGTCTTGCTGCATTCGAGGCGGAGGGTCTGGCACTTCGCGCTGCCGAGCCCGCGCGCGCCGCGGCGCTTGCCGCCGAGATCGCGCCTGCGGATCTCGCGGTCCTCATCTACACCTCGGGCACGACCGGACGGCCAAAAGGCGTCATGCTCTCGCATTTCAACATCGCATCGAACGCGATCGACTCGTTCGAGACGGTGGCCGACATCATTCCGCCGGGAGCAGCTGTGCTCTCGATGCTGCCGTACGCCCATATTTACGAGCACACCAACATCTTCGGCTATTTCTCACGCGGCGCGAGCATCTCGATCACGCACGCCCCCGAACAACTGCTCGAAGATCTGCGCTCGGTCAAACCGATCTGCACCTTTGCGGTGCCGCGTATATTCGAGCGCGTGCTCGTCGGTATCAATGCTACGGCGAAAAAGGCCGGCGGCGTGCGCGCGAAGCTCGTGCCGTGGGCGCTAGGCGTCGGCCGCGATTACATGCGTGCCAAACACGGTCAGCGTTCGAACGGCTCGCTGCTCTCGCTCCAGTACGCGCTCGCACACGCGCTCGTACTTAAAAAGATTCGCCCGATGTTGGGGCTAGACAATCTGGTCTTCTTTGGTAGCGGCAGTGCGCCGCTGCACGAAGATATCGCTTACACGTTTGCGGGCTGCGATATCTCGATTCTCGAGGGTTACGGCTTGAGCGAAGCTGCGCCCGTGGTCACGTGCAACGATCCGCACGATCCGCACATCGGCACCGTCGGCAAAGCAATCCCCGGCGTCGAGCTCAAACTCGGCGGTGATGGCGAGCTGCTCGTGCGCGGGCCAAACGTCATGCAAGGCTACTATCACGATCCCCAATCGACGAGCACAACGCTCATCGACGGCTGGCTGCACACCGGCGACATCGCGACGATCGATGCCGAAGGCTACGTCAAAATCACCGATCGTAAAAAAGAACTCTTCAAAACCTCGGGCGGCAAGTACATCGCGCCGGCGCGCGTGGAAGCAGCGATCAGGCGCTCGGCGTTCGTCAGCCAAGTGCTCGTCCTCGGCGCTGGACAAGCCCACCCGGCAGCACTGGTCTCACCAAATTGGCCTGCGCTGAAAGCCGAACTTACGATCGAGGACGCGGTACCGACCGCAGACTGCTCGAAAATGCCGAGTGTCATCGACTTTCTCACCCGCGAGATGATCGTGCAAACGAGCGACCTTGCGAGTTTCGAGCAGATTCGTTGGGTCGGCGTGCTGCCGCGCGACTTGACGGTTGAAGACGGCGAACTCTCGCCGACGCTCAAAGTCAAACGGCGTGTCGTCGAAGAGCGCTATGCCGCGCTAATCGATGCGATATTCGCCGCGGGCGCTCAGCGGTAGTCGGGCTTCCGTCGTTCGCGGAACGCGGCGATCGCCTCGGCGAAATCTTCGCCGTTTAAGA
This sequence comes from Vulcanimicrobiales bacterium, assembly GCA_038231455.1. GTDB lineage: Bacteria > Vulcanimicrobiota > Vulcanimicrobiia > Vulcanimicrobiales > Vulcanimicrobiaceae > JANLVI01. The sequence goes on from JBBRLI010000001.1 coordinate 117,441, forward strand.
ACGCCGCATTCCAAATCGCGGTATACGCCAGGCCATCGGCAACGGGGCGATTTTGCGAGGCGTTCATCACGCGTTTGATCCCGCTCGTCGTGAGCGGTGAGTGCGCGGCAACCTCGGCAGCAACACCCGCTGCGTGCGCGTGCACGTCATCGGCAATCTCGTTCACCAAACCGATCGCGTGGGCGCGAGCGGCGTCGATCGTCCTGCCGGTCAGCGCGAGTTCGCGCGCGTTGCCCTCGCCGACGATCGTCGGCAATCGCTGCAAACCGCCGAGATCGGCGACGATCGCGAGCTGCACTTCGCGCAGAGAGAACTGCGCGGCAGGCGTCGCGTAGCGCAAATCGCAAGCTGCCACCAGCTCCACACCGGATCCGATGCACCAACCGTCGATCGCGGCAAGAACCGGCATCCGCGCGTTTGCGACGGCGTTGAACGCGTTCTGCATTCCGGCCAGCACCGCGAGAAACGCGACTCGGTCGCGGCCGCTCTGCGTTTGACCGGGTTCGAGTCCCGGTTGCGCGAGCATCGATTGTACGTCGAGGCCGTACGAAAAGTGATCGCCGCTGCCGCGCAGTACGACGGCGCGAATCGATGGGTCAGCATCGAGCGCAGCCATGGCCGGTGCGAGCTCTCGCCACAGCGCCGGGCCCATCGCGTTGCCTTTGCCGGGACCGCGTAAGAGCACCGTTGCGACGGGACCGTCACGCTCGATACCGAGCGCCAGGGAATTTTGTTCCATCAGGCCTACTCCATCGGTCACGCTTGTTCCAGAGGATGCATATGAACGTCGTCAATCGCACCGCCGATATCGGGACGATCCCGGGTCTCATGATGGATGTCCCGCTCACGATCCGCGGAATCCTCGAACACGCCGTCCGCAATCATCCAAAACGTGAGATCGTCTCGCGCGACGGCGCGGGAATGGCTCGGTACACCTACCGAGAATTCGGCGCGCGCGTGGCGCAGCTTGCGAACGCCTTGCGTCGCATGGGCATCAAGCCGGGCGACCGCGTCGCGAGTTTCGCTTGGAATACGCACCGCCATCTCGAGCTCTACTACGCCGTACCGTGTATCGGCGCGATCCTCCACACGGCGAATATCCGGCTCTTTCCCGATCAAGTTGGCTACGTGATCGAACACGCCGACGATACGGTAATCTTTGTCGACGGCTCGCTTGCGCCGGCCGTGAAGGCGGCGATCGACGTGCGCCCCGCGCTCGCCGAGCGCGGCTACGTAACGATGGGTGAGGCGGCCGTGGCCCTGCCGAATGCGCTCGATTACGAAACGCTGCTCGCCGCGGAGAGCACGCAGATCGAATGGCCCGATCTCGATGAGAACGCGGCGGCGATGCTCTGCTATACCTCCGCGACGACCGGCGATCCCAAAGCGGCGCTGTACACGCATCGCTCGACCGTCATCCACGCGTTTGCGACCGGTCTTACCGATACGTTCTCGCTCTCGCAAAAAGATACGGTGCTACCGATCGTCCCACAGTTTCACGTCAACGCCTGGGGGTTGCCGTTTTTGACGCTCCTGATCGGCGCGAAAATCGTGATGCCGGGTGCGGGAATGGATCAGAAGAGCATCATCGAGTTGATCGAAGCCGAAGGCGTTACGTTTAGCGCCGGCGTTCCGACGGTGTGGCTTGCAATTCGCGATGCACTGCACGCACGCGGCAAAGGTCTTCCCACCCTAACGCGTTTGATCATCGGCGGCTCCGCCGTACCGCCCAAATTACTCGACGACCTCGAAGATCTCGGCATCCGTGTGATCCACGCGTGGGGTATGACCGAGATGTCGCCGGTCGGCACGGTCTCGTATCTCAAAGGCGAACTCGAATCGCTGCCGATCGAAGATCAGCGCCGCAAAAAACTCAAACAAGGGCCGTTCTCGCCGATCGTGCAGTGGAAAGTGCTCGACGACGACGGTCACGACGTTCCGCAAGACGGGCATTCACGCGGCGAACTCTGGGTGCGCGGTCCAGCGGTCGCTGCATCCTACTATCAGAATCCCGAAGCGACGGCCGCAGCGTTTGTCGATGGCTGGTTTAAAACCGGCGATATCGTAACGGTCGATGATGACGGCTACATGGAGATCGTCGACCGCTCGAAAGACCTCGTGAAGTCGGGCGGCGAGTGGATCAGTTCCGTCGAGCTCGAGAACACGCTAATGGGTCATCCCGCGGTCAAAGAAGCCTGCGTCTTCGGCGTGCCGCACGCAAAGTGGCTCGAACGACCGATCGCCGCGGTCGTCAAACGCGATGGGATCGATATCGATGAGACAACACTGCGCGACTGGCTTGGCGAAAAGGTTGCAAAGTGGTGGTTGCCCGATCGCATTGTGTTTGTCGATGCGATTCCGCGCACGGGCGTCGGCAAATTTCTCAAACGCGACCTGCGCGAGAAATATCACGACTTACTCACCGCAAAATCGTAATGTCTCTCGCGCGCGGCTTCTTCCGACACGGGGTAGCCTGCTCGCACTCTTCTACTACGAATGGGTCCACTACGTCGCGCACGTGCCCTTTCAACCCATGACGCCGGCCGGACGCTGGATGAAAAAATATCATTTGCTGCACCATTTCAAAAACGAGTGCTCTGGTTCGGCGTGACGAACCCTGCGATGGACATCCTCATCGGAACCTTTCGCGGTCCGAACGACGCTCCGTCCGGGACGACGCGACAGCTCTTCCGACCGTAAGGCTATGCGCGCGGATAGAGGATCATCTGCGTGCACCGGAAGAGCGCGATCGTGCGACCGCTGGTCTCGTCCGTAACGATCGAATCCCATACCTGCGTCGTGCGTCCGCCGTGTTCGAGCGTTGCGACACAAGCTATCGCGCCCTCCCGTGCGGTGCCGAGGAAATTGCTTTTCAGCTCGATTGTCGTAAAGTTCTCGCCACCTTCGGGCAGGCTCGCGAGGCAGCCATAGCCAGCCGATGTGTCGGCAAGCGCGATGACGGTCGCCGCGTGCAGATAGCCGTTTGGAGCCATGATTTCGGGTCGCAACCTCAGCCGCGATTCGATGCGGCCGGCGGCGACCGTCGTAATCTCGATGCCGATCAAGCCCGGCAGATGCCCGCGGCCGCGTTCGATAAATTCTGCAATGGTCGGCAGGGATCGTGACATAGGCGCCACTTGCACGCCCGCACGACCCAAGCCCCCTAGCGGCGCGAGCTCGTGTCTCTTGCCGGTTCGGCATCCGGCCGGAGCTTTGCCGTCATCGGATAGCCCTCGACTTCGCGCGGTTCTTCACTTGCGCGTTCGACATCGCCGCGAATCGTTTCGCCCCGAGTCGAGCGCAGTTTCACGATCGCTTTGCCGTTGCCGTTGCCGAGATCCAGAATATAGTCGCTCATATCCGTCCTATACCCATTCACGACAGCCACGAGCGTGATGCGACGTACGTTTAGAGCGCGCTTACCTTGCTTTTCAGCCAAAAGAATTTGTAATACACAAGATTGCCGGCCAGCGAGCAGATGAACGCAATCGGATAGGCATACCAAATGCCGCTGAGCCCAAGCGGGCCGCGCGAGAGCACATAAGCGACCGGAACCTCAATTCCCCAAATCGCAATCAGCGAGATCAACGTCGGCCAGAGTACCGTGCCGCTCGAGCGCATGATGCCTCCAATGACACTCGTATTTCCGATGATTGCGTAGCTCCAGAGCGTGATCGAGAGGAGACCGTGCGCAACCTCGAGCGTTTGCCGATCGGTGATGAAGAGTCCGAGTACCATCCATGAAAAAGCGTATATGATCGTAATAATCGTGCCGCTGATGATGTAGTTGAGGACGATCGCCGAGCGGACGATCCCGCGCAGCCGGTCGAATCGCTTTGCACCAATCGACTGCGCGCCGAAAATCGATGCGGCGATTCCAATCGTGATCGCGGGAAATTGAACGAAACTGACGACCTGATTCACCGCACCGTACGCCGCGGTCGCGCGCGACCCGAAATGGTTAACGAACGAAATCACTGCGATCTCCGAGAGCGAGACCATCACGAATTGCAGCCCGGTCGGCACGCCGATACGAACGACGTTCTTGAGGATCGGCCACTGCAGCTTGAAGTTCGCCGCGATTTCACGATCGAATGCCAGCGGATGATTGCGCGCCCGCAGGTACGCGAGCATGGCGGTTAAGGTGAGGAGCGTGGAGATGATGCCGGCATAGGCGGCGCTGTTGATGCCCAGCCGCGGCAACCCGAACCATCCCAAGATCAGCGCAGGGGTCGTAATGAACCCAACGAGCGTACTCACGATCAGCGAATAAAACGGTGTTGTCGCATCGCCGCTACCACGGATGAACGAGGTGTACGAGAGATAGACGAAGAGCAGCGGAAACGAGAGGAACATGATGCGTGCGTAGCTCGTCGCTTCCGCCAGGATGTCGCTGGGCGTACCGATTGCAGCAAGGATCGGTCCCGTGCCAAGCACGCCGACGATCGCAACGACCGTCCCGACGATCAGCGAGAGCGCGAGCGTCGTCCCCGCGATCGCCTTCAGCCGCCCAAGATCGCCCGCGCCTTTTGCCTGGCCGATGAGAACGGAACTTCCGCTGCCAATCCCGACAAAGAACGAAATGAGGAAAAAGATGATCGGAAAGAGCGATGAGACCGCCGCCAGTGCTCCGACTCCGATCAGCCGCCCAAGAAAGATCGAGTTAAGCGTGCCGCCTGCCGACTGCAAGATGCTCGAGAGCATCAGCGGGATCAAGAATACGCCAAGCGACTTCCAAATGGGTTTGGAGTCATCGAGGGCCGCCATCGAACGCACCGCCCGCTCTTATTCACGCGCGTTTCCCGTCCCCGCGTTCACCGCGTGAGCATGCTCTTCACCGGCGCCCCGCTCGAAGCGCACGCACCGACGATGATCGATCATCTCGAGCGCTGGGCCGCGGAAACCCCAACGCGCGTCTTCTTGGCTGAGCGGACCGGGTCTGAATCGTGGGAGAGCATCGATTACGCAACGATGCTCGCGCGCACGATACGTATCGCGCAGGGTCTGCTCGATGCGGGCGCATCGCTCGAACGACCGGTCGCGATCGTCTCGGAGAATAGCATCGCACACGCGCTCGCGGTCTTCGGCGCTCAGTTCGCAGGCGTTCCCGCAGCGCCAATCGCGCCCGCGACGGCCGTTGCCGGAGGCGAACGGTTCGAGGCGATCGTCGCCGCTCTCACGCCAATCGCCATCCTCGGCGATGACCTCTCGGCATACGACATGCAAGCGGGCGTCCGGGCTCTTGCGGCACGACGGACAATTGGTCCCGACACGATTGCCAAGATCATCTTCACGTCCGGCTCGACGGGGCCACCCAAAGGTGTCATCACAACGCAACGCATGCTCTGTGCAAATCAACAAAGCATCGCGCAACTTTGGCCGTTCGCGCGCGAACCGCAGACACTGGTCGATTGGCTTCCATGGCATCACGTCTACGGCGGTAACAAAGTGCTCGGCCTCGCGCTCGCCAGCGGCGGGACGCTGTACATCGACGGCGGCAAACCAACCGCGGATGGTCTTGCGATCACGATCCGCAACCTGCGCGAGATTGCGCCGACGGCATACTTCAGCGTGCCGCGCGGTTACACGATGCTCGCCGAGGCAATCGCGAACGATCGATCGCTTGCAGCATCACTCTTCGGTCGCACGGCACTACTCTGCAACGCGGGTGCTGCGCTCAGTGACCGCGTTGCAGACACCTTGCGCGCTCATGCGCGTGCGCACGGCCGCGACGTCCCGATCGTCTCCTGCTGGGGAACGACCGAAACCGCACCGATGGCGACCGCTCCATCAAATGTTCAGGACGCGCGCGCGACGATCGGCGGCCCGGTGCCCGGAGTGACGGTCAAACTCCAACCGCAAGACGGTCGCAACGAGCTGCGCGTGCGCGGTCCGAGCGTCACGCCGGGCTACTGGCGCGATCCCGCGCGCACGGCAGATGCATTCGACGCGCAGGGCTTCTATTGCAGCGGCGATGCGGGCGCGCCGATCGACGAAATGAACCTGCGCTTCGAGGGCCGTATCGGCGAGAATTTCAAACTGTCCTCGGCGACCTGGGTCAACGTCTCAGCGGTCCGGGCGCGGTTTCTCGAAGCCATCGGGCCGCTCGTCGAGGACGTCGTCCTCAGCGGCGAAGATCGCGAGCGAATCGGCGCGCTCGTGTTCTTGGATCCCGGCCAATCCGCGAGCTATTCGCAAGAGGAGATCGCCCGGCAGATCGCTGCGGCGCTCTCGGCCTGCGCGGGACCGGATTCGGCATCGATCGCGCGCGCGATTGCAATTGCGGAACCGCCGCGGTCAGCAGCGGAACGCACGGCAAAAGGCACCCTCAACGCACGCGAAGTCCTCGGTCGACGGGCCGCGATCCTCGCGCGTTTGCATGCCGAAAACCCCGATGGCGAGATCATCTGCCGTGCGCAGGGTACACCGTTTACATGAACGATCGATCACGCCGCACCGAAACCGACGAGCGGGTCAAAGAAAACAAGACGCCGCCTTCCGCCCCCGCGATCGACCCCGAGCACGACGACCGCAGCCCGCTCGACGTTGCTTTTCCCGAACCGAAAATCGAGCGAAACGACGATGATAAGAGCGCGATCCGAGGAGGGTGAGCGCTCGGTCGGCGGCAACCAACTCCCACTACGGAGGATGACATGGCTGCCACGGACCTTTTCGCGGGAACGGATCGACACGCACTCTATAACGCCGGCGAGCGCATTTTCGGACGCGGCGAACGTGGAGTGTTGATGTACGCCGTGCTGGAAGGCGCGGTTGATATCGTTCTGAAGGGCCGCCATATCGAGACGGTCGGCGTCGGCGGCGTCTTCGGTGAAATGGCACTCATCGACGATGAACCTCGGAGCGCTGAGGCCGTCGCGCAAGTCAAGACGCGCGTGGTGGAGATCGATCGCGATTCATTTCTCGCGCTCGTGCAGCTCTCGCCGGAGTTCGCGCTCGACGTGATGTCCGATCTCACGCGTCGGCTGCGTCACATGGACGCGCTCGCGCGCACATTCTAGTGCTGCAGAGCGCGCTTCCTTTTCTGCACGACCGGGCCTACATCGACGGCGCATGGACGAACGCTGATTCCGGCGCCACCTACGACGTGCGCAATCCCTCCGACGGTACGCTGATCGCCTCGGTCCCGCGCATGGGCACTGCCGAAACACGAAGGGCGATCGAAGCGGCGCAGCGCGCGTACGGGCCGTGGCGTAAAAAGACGGCGAAAGAACGATCGATGATCGTGCGCCGCATCGGCGAGCTGATGATGGAATCGCAAGAAGACCTCGCATTACTGCTTACGCTCGAACAAGGCAAGCCACTCGCAGAAGCGCGCGCCGAGATCGCTTACGCGGCCTCGTTTTTCGAATGGTTTTCCGAAGAGTGTCGGCGCATGTACGGCGACGTTATCCCCGCGCACGCCGCCGACAAGCGCATCGTCGTCCTGAAAGAACCGATCGGCGTGTGCGCGGGCATTACTCCGTGGAATTTTCCAAGCGCGATGATCACGCGCAAAGCCGCTCCCGCCATCGCCGCGGGTTGCACGTTCGTCGTAAAGCCCGCCGAGCAGACACCGCTCTCGGCGCTCGCGCTCTGCGAGATCGCCGAACGCGCGGGCTTGCCGCCCGGCGTGCTCAGTGTCCTCACAGGCGATGCTGCCGATGCGCCGGAGATCGGCCGCGAACTCACCGAGAACCCCATCGTGCGCGCGGTGAGCTTCACCGGCTCGACCGAGGTCGGGAAAATCTTGATGCGCCAGTGCGCGTCCACGGTTAAGCGCGTTTCGCTCGAACTCGGCGGCAACGCGCCGTTCATCGTTTTCGACGATGCCGATCTCGAAGCGGCGGTCGAAGGTGCGATCGCAAGTAAATTCCGCAACGCCGGGCAGACGTGCGTGTGCGCAAACCGCTTTCTCGTGCAAGATCGCATCTATCCGGTATTTGCCGAGCTTCTCGCACGCGCGGCAGCGGCACTTCCGGTCGGCGACGGCCTGGATCCCGCAGCGAAAATCGGTCCGCTCATCGATACCCCCGCGATCGAGAAAGTCGAAGACCACTTGCGCGACGCGAGCGAGCGAGGAGCACGCGTTATCACCGGCGGACAGCGCGCGAAGCAAGGCGGAACCTACTTCATGCCGACCGTCGTGGTCGATGTAACGAGCGCAATGCTTATGACGCGCGAAGAGACGTTCGGCCCCGTCGCCGGATTGCAGCGCTTCACGACCGAGGCCGAGGCGATCGCACTTGCCAACGATTCACCGTTTGGCCTCGCATCGTACGTCTACACGCGGGATAACGCGCGCGTTTGGCGGCTTGCGGAGGGCCTGGAGTCGGGAATCGTCGGCGTCAACACGGGGATCATTTCAACGGAGATCGCGCCCTTCGGCGGCATGAAACAATCCGGACTCGGACGCGAAGGCTCGAAATACGGTCTAGATGAGTGGACCGAAACGAAATACGTCTGTATCGGTGGAGTCTAGCCAACGACCACGTTTCGGCCCCGGGACTTCGCTGCGTAACACGCGGTATCTGCAGCGGCGAGAACGACCTCTGCTTCTTCTGCAAGCGTATCGATCGGCGCAAGACCGATGCTCACGCCGAGGGTCATCGCGCCGACGTCGGTTGCAAAGCGATAATCGGCAACAACGCCGCGGATGGTTTCTGCCACGCGCCTCGCGCCTTGCAGCGTGCAATCGTGCATGAGCAAGGCGAACTCGTCCCCGCCGAGGCGCGCGAAGCAATCGCGGTCGCGCACGACCGCACCGATCGCCTCGGCGATTTCACGGAGGACGACGTCGCCGCCCGCGTGACCGCACCGGTCGTTGATCGCTTTAAAATGATCGAGGTCGAGATAGGCGACCACGTGCTGCGCACCGCTCGCGCGTGCATCGCCGATTCCCGCCGAAAGTCGATCGAGGAAGTGACGCCGATTGAAAAGTCCCGTCAGCGCATCGTGCGTCGCCTCAAAAGCGAGCCGCCGATTGAGATTCACGTCCGCCGTCACGTCGACGAGCGCCATGACGTAGCCTTGGGCCTCCCGCTCGTACGAATCGATCGGCGAGAGATGATACGAAAACGTGCGTCGTCTGCCGCTACTTGCAATGCGGTCGGCATGTCCGCGCAACGTAGGCGAGCCCGACTCTTTCCAAGCGGCGACCGCATCGAACGGCGTCTCGGTCCCGTGTTCGAGGAGATGCAGCAAGTTGGAAAGCGGCTGACCGTACGAATCGAAGGGCGTCGTCCCGAGCGCCGTGCAGGCGGCCGCGTTGACGAATTCGACTCGCTCATCGCCCACCGTCGTGATCACGGCATCGCCGATCGAAGCCAGCGTCACACGCAACTTCTGTCGTTCGGCGAATAATGCGGTTTCAAATTCTTTCCGTGCCGAGACGTCGCGCAGTGTCCCGGCATAAAACACGAGCGTTCCCGTTTCATCAACGATCGGACGCAAGTCGACTTCGATCCAGACTGGAAAGCCGCCGGCTTTATACATAATACATTGGGTATGCACGGTCGAACCGCGCATGAGCGCGTCGCGGATGAAGTCGACGCGGCGGCGATCGGTCATCGCGCCGAGCAGACACTCACCCGTGGTTCCGATCAAATCGAGGCCCGCATAGCCGAAAAATGCTTCGTAGACACCGTTGACATAAACGATCGTGGGAACGTTGCCGATCGTCGGCGCTTCGAACACGACGAACGGGTCGGGCGATTCGGTGACGCTCTGCGCGAGCAAACGCACGCGTTCGCGCATACGTTCGTCGGCATCGGTCACGCCGATCGGATGCATGACGAGTTCGGCGATCTCTTGCGCGATGATGCAGATCGTCGCGCGGGCGGCCGGGTCGACGCTGCGATCTTCGCGATCGAGCACCCACAGGCGTGCACGTGAGGCCCCGGCATCGTCGACGATCGGCTTTACGAGAGCAACGGCGAAGCCGTTGTCGACGCGCTCGCCGAGTTTCTTCGTAAGCACGATCGTTTCAGCATCGCCAAGGCCGATCCCATAGGCACACGCGACGACGGTGCCGCGATCGGTCCGGCGTTCGAGAATGACGCTTGGCGCTTTCGCAACTCGCGCGACGAGACGAAGCAACGTTGCAAGCCCGGCTTGCACGCCGATCGAACCGTTTGCCGAGGAAAGCACCTCCATATCACATCTATCGGCATGCCTTTTCTGAAAGCGGGTAGTCGGATGCGAAAAATGGTCCGTACGCCGTGGAGTGCGATGCAGATCACACCCGCGTTCACATCCCTGACACGCCACGTTTACAGCCGCCCGCTAAGCTGGCGCGATGGATTCCGCAGCCGCACTCATTACCGCGACCGATCCCCTCGCCGCCCGCACGATCGAGACGACACTCGCGCGTTTCGGGACTGGGGCGCTCGCGGTCGCAGCGGAGGCCGGTATTCGCATCGTTGCACTCGAGCCACGCTGCGCCTACCGCGATGCGTCGCCAGCACTTCGACGCCTTGGCGCAGGCGTGGACGAGTGGCCCGCGCCCCCCGCCGGCCTGTTCGTCGTGGAAGAACGCACGATGTACCTTCGCACGTGTTCGCCGATGACCGTGGCGCACGAGTTCGGCCATGCACTGGACTGCGCGCTCGGCGGAGGCGTGTACCGAAGCAGCACGGACGCCGCAATTCGGAGCGCCTTCGCATCGGCAACGGCCTTTGTTACACCATATGCGGCTTCCGCGGTCGATGAGTATTTCGCTGAGGCCATGCGCGCCTGGGTCGGCGTCAACGACGTCCGATCGCTTTGGCCGCGCGCGACACGCGAGCGGCTGCAGACACTCGACCCGCCGATCGCATCGATCGTCGGTACGCTCTTTGCCGTTGAACTCGCCGCCGACCGGTAGGGAACGCGAAAGACGACGACAAGACTACTCCTCATGGCATCAACGCTTTCACGCCGCGCTTTCGTAGCCGGCCTCTCGCTTCTCGCTGCGGCGTCGGTCACCGGGGCGCGCGCCGCTGATGGTACGGGCGATATCAAAGTTCGCTGGTACGGCGGGGGCGTCGTCGAGCTCGCGACGCCCGATGATTCGACGATCGTGCTAGTCGATGCGTGGATTTGGAACAACACGGGCTTCGCGCGTTTCAAGCTGACCAAGCCCGCCGAACTCGCGAGCCCCGCCGCTTACATTGCGGCGATGAAGGCGCGCAAACCGAAATCCATTATCGTCGCGGTCACGCATGACCATGGCGATCACTTCGGCGACTACTTCGAACTGATGAAGGCACTCGTCGATGCGGGCTTCGACGTGAAGTCGGTCGGCCAAAGCGACTTCATGCGCGCGGGGATTAAAGACAAGTTCACCGCGAACGGCATGGACGAGACGAAGATCGTTCTCAATGGCGGCAATGCGATCAATTTTGGCGGCGTCGCAACTTATGGGGGCGCGACATTCCGCGCGGTGCCGGCCGTTCACTCGAACGGCTCGGCGTTTCCGCCGATCGGTTTCATCATCGATCTCAACGGCGTGCGCGTCTATGCTTCGGGCGACACCGATCTCTACGGCGATATGGCGCTCATCGGCAAACGCTACGCACCGGATCTTGCAATCGTCTGCGCGGGCGGCGGTCCCTTTACGATGGGACCGGAAGACGCCGCGACGGCTGTTGCGATGTCGGGCGCAATGCAAGCGATCCCCGTGCACTACGCGCATAATCCGCTCATTCACGGGCCCGAAGCGGCTGACGAATTCCGTGTCGCACTCGCAAAGGTCGCGCCGAGCGCCAAGGCCATTGCGCTCAAACCCGGCGAGACGGCGAACGTTCACGTCACGCCGCGAACCCGCGGCTAGGCCTTAGCTGGCTGCCACGTTCATCGCGGCAAGAATCTCGGTTGTCGGTGGCATCCCGCGCTTGTAGTACGCAATGCGTCCCTGCGTATCGATGCCGACGACGGTTCGATTCGTGATCTTGATCGGCCCAAGTTTGATCAGGGACCCATAGGCATCGGATGCCACGAAACCGCGGTCGACGAGCAGGGGCGTTGTCAGGCCGTGCTTCGCGACGAACTTCTTGTGCGAGTCGGCGCTCGCGCTGTTCACGCCGAACACCGCGATTCCGGCGGCCGTATACTGCGGCGCATCGTCACGCGCGATGCACAACTGCTTGGTACAGCCCGGCGTCATGTCGCCCGGATAGAAGATGAGCACGACCGGCTGTTTCCCACGAAAGTCGCCGAGGGCGACGCGCATTCCGTCTTGGGATTCCAGGGCAAAATCCGGCGCGGCGGAGCCAATCGTAAGCCTCATACCCTTCGCTTCGACGCCGCCGAACGAATTACGCGCTTGCGGCGAGCACCCTCATGCCATTCCCGTTTGCCGAAAAGATTGCGGGCTGCTCGAGCTGGGTGGGGACCTCGGGCGCAGCGGCCGTTGTCTCGAACACCGAAACCAGATCCGTTAGGCTTGCCGCTTGCGCGCTGAGCTGGTGCGCGGTTGCGTCCATCTCTTGCACCTGAGCAGCCAGCTCCGCGGTGGATGCCGACACGTCGTCGGCAGCACGTGCCTGACGTTCGGAGAGTTCGGCGATCGGGACGATCATCGTCATCACCGAATGCGAGGTGCCCTGCATCTGGCGAGCTGCCGTTGCGTTCTCTTCGACGATCGCCGAGACACTCGACATATCGCGATTGAGCGTGGAGCTGGCGTTCTGCATGACGACCGAACGTGCTGCCACGTCTTCTGCGACAACCGTTGTCTGCGCGATCGCATCGCCGACGTTCGCAAGCGCGGTCGTTGCACGATTAGCGAGTTGGAGTCCATCTTCCATCACGCCGGTCGATCCGCGCATCGCATCGGCTGCCGCAGCGGTTTCTTTCTGAATCGCCGAGAGGATGCCGGAGATCTCGCGCGTCGATTGACTCGACCGTTCGGCGAGCTTACGCACTTCATCGGCGACGACCGCGAAACCGCGGCCGTGCTCGCCGGCGCGCGCCGCCTCGATCGCTGCGTTGAGCGCAAGCAGATTGGTTTGATCGGCAATATCTTCGATCGCGCCGACGATCTCTCCGACGGCAGCCGAGCGCTGTTCGAGCACCGACATCGCGGCGGTCACGTTGGTCGTCGCTTCGCGCAGACGCGCCATCGCATCGGCGGTTTGGCGCACGGCCTCCGAGCCCGCGCCGGCCTCGGAAGTTGCATGGCGTGCCCGCTCCGCAAGCGACGTGCCGTGCTCGGCGAGCGAGGCGATTTCCCCATCGAGTCGGTCGACCGCTGAGACCGCCGACTGAACGGACTGCATTTGATCGGCCGCACCTTGCGCGATCTGCTGTGCGACCCGTGAGAGTTCTTCGACCGCCGTTGTCGCATCACCAACTTGACGCGCTTGTTCGCGCGCGCCGTCGGCGACGCCCGAGACCGCATGCGAGATGTGTTCGACCGCCGCGCGCGCTTCGCCGGATGAATTCGAGACGTGGCTGCTAGCGCTGGTGAGTTCTTTTGAGGTATTGGCAACGCCGTAGATTAGGCGGCCAAGCTGTCCCGTCGTACCGCTGAATTCCGTTGAGATCGACTGCAGACCGTGCGTGAGTTCGTTGTAACTGCGCGCGAGGTCGCCGATCTCGTCGGCCGCCATCGCCGGCATCGGTTCGCTCTGCGTCGTAAACGACGCCGTGAGCCGTCCGGCGGCAAGATCGGCAAAGGCCCGCGAGAGCGAGCCGAAATCTTCATTCACTACGCGTCCAAGCGCCGCGGTGACCGCACGCAGGCGGCTCGAGATCGAACGGGCGATCAGGAAGCCGACGACGATGGTAACGACGAGTGCGATGCCGATAAAAATAGCGATCGCAAAACGCGCCATGTCGGCGGCGTGTGAAAACGCACTCGCAGCATCGCTCGCAGAAGATTCGAGCGTCTTACTCATCTCTTCGAGCGCCGTATCGAGGTGTGCTGCGTCTTTTGAATTATCGGCAAGCAACTTCTTGGTGATCGATGCGCGTCCGTTCGCCAGTCCGCGGTAGCCGTCGACGACGGCTGTGTCGTCTGTATTGACTTCTCCGACGATTTCGATATTGCGATTGTTGATATTTCCGGCGAGTGTCGTCGCGGTCGTGACCGTCTCGGGCAAGCCTTTGATCCCCGCCCCGTGTTCTTTGAGATAGATCAAATCATCGGCCGAATCGGTTCGCGCCGACGCCATGACTTTCAGATGGTTGGGCTTCTGGGTGAGCACGTAACCGCGCGTGCCGAAGCGATCCAGGTACGCTTGTAAGCGGAGGTCGTTCAAGCGATATTTCAAGTCCGAGACCGAACTCAAGACGGTTTTCGCTTGGAACATCGTCGCGATCTGCGAAATCGCGATCACACCCACGATGATGAGCAAGAGCACCGGTACCGCGAAGGCCAGGGTCAGTTGGCCGCCGATTTTTAAGCGCATGCCTTATCATCGGCAGTTCCTAAGGTGGATGTAGCGCCCGGTTTGTTACAGGGCGGTTACCGTGACCAGGTTGACGTCGTCGCGCGCGGCGGAAGCGGCGAACTTCACCAGCTCCCTGTAGGTCCGAGGTTTTGCACGCAGGATGACCAGCGCGACGCCGGTTCGACGCGAGATCCCGACGGCCGTACGCAACATGAAAGCGGTGTAGGCGGGTTCTTCACGGCTATCGGCGGTTACGTCGCGGGTGATTGCGGCCACGTGGCCGGCCTTCGCGCTGCGATAAAAGACGGCAGCGGGTTCACCGAGCGTATCGACGGCCAGACCTTTGTGCGACGCCAGATACCTTGCGAGGGCGCGCGACCCGTTCTCCTCGGCCGTCGTGCCGATGAAGCCCTGCGCGCCCCAGCGGTGATAGCGTTCCTCGAGCATGGCTCGAGTAACATGGTCGCCCGGGTCAGTCGCATCGAATGGGACGAGAATTGCTTTGCCGTTCGCCCGTGCGCGATCGACGAGGTCGCTCGACGAATCGCTCTTGGCATCGCACGCAACGGTAAGCGGAATCGCCGAGTCGATGAATGGCATCTCGACCGCCGGTTCGTGTCCGCAATCCACCAGAACGAGCGCGAGCTTCGAGGCCGCGTGGAGGCGCGGAGTAAAGGCCGGCGCCCAACCGCTGGGACGCGCCGCAACGATGTCACCCGGCGACTCTGCGGGATTGTCGTCGGCAAGGTCGAGCGAATGTGGGCCGCTGAGCACGCGCTCGAAGTGCGTCACGACGATTGCATCCGGTACCGGCATGCGCGTAATCGGGCCGCGGTTGCCCACGGATGCGCGCCCAATCGAACGACCGCCCAAAAATCCGCCGACAACACCGCCGACGGCAATCACCAACACGACAATCCAAAATGTATCGACGAGACGTTTCACCTCTGGGCGCGGCGTTCGCTCGAAATCGACCAGACGAGTGCGATCAAGAGAAAGTTCGTGAGCAGCGAACTACCGCCGTACGAGAAGAACGGCAGTGTGATCCCGGTGAGTGGGAAGAGACGCAAGACACCGCCGATGATGATGAGCACTTGGAAGCCGAGCGTTGAGGCAAGGCCGGTCGCCAGTAATTTCGTATAGAGATCGGGCTGCCGCATCGCGATCGTCAGCGCGCGGCTGACGATCACCAAGAACGCGATACAAATGACGATCGCGCCGAGCGCGCCGAGTTCTTCGCTCCAGGCCGCATAACTATAGTCGGTTGCAACTTCCGGAATGAAACCGGGATGTCCGAGACGGTAGCCCGTCCCGAAGAGGCCGCCGGCACCAAGCGAAAAGAGCGCTTGCAGCGGCTGGTAACCCGCGCCTTGCGGATCGGCGAAGGGATGCTGCCAGACATCGATGCGCGCGTGAATGTACCGGTAGTGCGTTGCAGCCCAATACGCAAATATTCCGAAGACAGCAAAACAGCCGACGATCAGATCGATGCGGCGCGTGGCGACGTACAGCATGGCAGCAAACGTGCAGAGTAGGAGCGCCGCCATCCCGAGGTCACGCTGGAACACCAGGATCGCCATCGATGCGCCCCAGCCGATGAAAAGCGGCCCCAGATACTTTGCGTTGGCACGCAGCGACCAGGGTCGCGTGCGCGCGATGACGTCGGCAGTTTCCGCTAGATACGAAGCCATGAACAGCACGACGAGCAGCTTGATCACTTCGACCGGTTCGAACTGCAGCGTCCCAAAACGAATCCACAGTTTCGCGCCGTTGACTTCTTGACCGAAGATCGCAAGCATCACAAAGAGTACGATCGTTCCGAGAATCCAAATATACTTGTACGGAGCGAGCACGCGATACCGATCGAATGCGGGACCCGCAATCACCGCCAGCACGAGCGAGATCGCAAGCCAGATTTCTTGCTTGTGCGCAAGATCCGGCGAGAGCCGCGCGATCGTAAAGAGGCCGAGCGAAGCGAGTACGACGGCGATCGCCGGGATCGTATTATCGCGATCGACGCCGGTCGGACGCACGAGCATCCATCCAAATGCAACGAGCGCGAGCAAAATTAGGAGCCAGGTCGGACCGAGGGAGTTTGGCGGAACGAGGGTAAACGCGCCGGCCGCAATTGCGAGCGCACCGAGCATCGGCACGCTCGCGCGAAGTCTACGGACCAAAGACGACGTGCGCGATCGCAAACGCGATCAGTGCAGCTAGCATGACGAGCGCGAGCGCCAAGACAATATTGCGCGGAGAAAACGCCGCACCGGAACTGCCTGCCGCGAGGGGCACCTGTTCGGAGAGCTGACGACCGATGACGAGCGTCCCGCCTTCGCCGGCGCTGCGCATCTTACGCATGGTGAGCAAACGCGAGACGACATCGCTTGCGCTATCGTTCCCGCCGAGCGCGTAGGCAATTTCATCGCCGCTGATATGGCGGTGAACGCCATCGGTACACAGCACGAGCGAATCGCCCGCCATCAGGCGCACGTGCAGAACGCTTGCCTCGAGCGTCGACTGCGTGCCGAGGGTGCGCGTGAGGAGCGATCCGTATTTCGCTTCCGTGGGCGTCGCGGTGCGCGTCGATGACCAGCCGTCACCGGCAAGCGAATCGT
Organism: Vulcanimicrobiales bacterium; assembly: GCA_038231455.1. Classification (GTDB taxonomy): domain Bacteria; phylum Vulcanimicrobiota; class Vulcanimicrobiia; order Vulcanimicrobiales; family Vulcanimicrobiaceae; genus JANLVI01. Next base: position 134,428 of record JBBRLI010000001.1, read on the forward strand.
CATCGGTGAGCAGCGAGAGGCCGCCGTCGCGCGCGAGATACGCGCGCGACTCACCGACATGGCCGACGATCGCATGATCGCCCGTGACGAGCACGGCGGTGAGCGAGGTGCCGCCCGCGACGTAATCGTCGTGGCTGCCGGTTTGCGCGTAGACGCGTGCGTTTGCGGCAGAGAATGCAGCGCTGAGGGCGGCGCGCAAACTCGCGGGATCGGACCCCCGTACCCGTCGTTTGAGCGAATCGCGCAAGAGCTGGAGCGCAACGCTACCGATGCCGGTACCGCGCACGACGCCGAAGCCATCAGCGACGGCGAGTAAGGCAATCCCCGGCGCGATCACGTCCGAACAGTGCGCATCGGAACTCGTCCGTTGCCACATTCCAGGTTGTGAACCAATCGCTATGTCCATGCGCCCACCCCACGAAAGATCAGGGACGCCGGTCCGACCGTCACTTCATCGTCAACGTGGAGTTTCGCGTTCTCGACGCGTTCCCCGTTGAGCTGGGTGCCGTTCCGGCTTCCCAAGTCTTCGACATAAACGCCGTCATCCCGCATCTCCACCCGAGCATGCAAGCGGCTCACCCGGTCGTCTTCGATCGGCAGGTCGGCACCGGCGGCTCGGCCCACGAGCACCCGCCGACCGTAGCGGTACGTTTTGATCGTGCGCCCGTCATCGACGGTCAGTTCGATCCCCGTCGGAATGTCGACATCCAGCGCTTCCTGGGGCGGCTCGCCACGATTCGGCCGCACCAGCGTCACGAATCCCAGCACCGCCATCGCGAGCCCAAACGAGGCCAATCGCAGGTCAACCACGGGTCACCTCGACCCGCAGGGCGACATCGCCCACACCGATCTCATCGCCCGAGGCGAGTGTGCGTCGACCCACACGTTCGCCATTGACGAACGTTCCGTTGGTCGACCCCGTGTCTTCGATCGCAAGGCCGCCGCGCTCCATGACGATCTTCGCATGAAAACGCGAAACGCGTACGTTCGGAACGACGATTCCGCATTCATCGGAACGTCCGATCGTCATCCCATCGACGAGCACCACGCCGTCGACGGAGAGCTTGGTCGGCGTCTCATCGACGAGCGCTTCGATTGCAACCGATCCCGCGACGATGCGCACGTCTTCGGCAAGGATCGCGCGCGGTTTCTCAGCGCCGTGCGACGTCATCGCATCGGCAAGGAGAGCGCTCCAGCGTTTTTCGAGAAACGCGCGGTCGCCCGCGAACCGTTCGTAGTCGAGCGGATTGACTCGCACGACAAACGTGTCGCTCGGCGTACTCTGCATCGTAGCGACGAGTTTACGTCCGACTTGCGCGGGTTCGAGTGCCGATGGGAACACACGGGCGAACGCGGCTTCGACGAAGCGCGCACACGTCAATTCGACCCGCGCGAAGACATTCACGTCCGCGTGAGCGTTGCGATGTAAAACCCATCGCGACCGTCGATCCCCGGCGGCACGAGCACGTCGCCTGCGGGAGTCAAGAAATCGGCGTAGCGCTCGGGCGCCGCCGCGCGCGTGAATTGCGCGTTCGCACCCAGAAAGCCGTCGACGACGCCGTCCCCTTCGCGTGCATCCGACGAGCAGACCGCGTACACGAGCGTGCCCCGAGCGCGCAGACGCTTCGCCCCCGCTTCGAGAATCGCGCGCTGGAGCGGCGCAAGACGCGCGCCGTCATCGGATGCTTTGCGCCAGCGCGCTTCGGGCTGCCGGCCCAGAATGCCAAGGCCGGAGCACGGCGCGTCGACGAGCACGCGGTCCATGTCGTCGGCACCGCGTGGAATCGTGGCGTCGGCGCATTCGAGCGTGACCGAAGCGAAGCCATGCTCCGCAAGGCGTTTGCGATCGAGCTCGACTTTGCGCTCGTCGTTGTCGATTGCTTCGAGCGTGCCGGTATCGCCGGTGCGTCCGACGATTTGGAGCGTCTTGTTGCCGCGACCGCTGCACAATTCGAGAATGCGTTCGTTTGGCTGCGGATCGAGCAAGTCGACCGGCATGCAGGCGCTCTCGGCTTGCAAATTCCAGCGTCCGTTCGCGCGTTCGGCCAAGCGCGAACTCGCGTGCCCGTCGGCGATGACGATTGCATCGCGCACGAGCGGCGATGCATGCGCGATGATGCCATCGGCGGCAAGTTCGATCACGATTGCAGCCCGATCGAGTTTGGGATCGATGCGCAGACCGGCGGGCGCGGGGGCGTTGATCCCCGCGAGGATCGCTTCAAGTCGTTCGCTGCCAAAACGTGCACGCCAGTGCGCGACGATCCAATTCGGCAGTGAGTAACGCGTGCCCAAATAGTCGTCGTCCGTCTCGAACGAGCCGCGATGCACGGGGACCGGCACGGCTTCCGCGACGCGCCGCAAAACGGCATTCGTCAATCCCGCGGTGCCTTTGTGGCCGTAGCGTTTTGCCAAGCCCACGGATTCCGAGACGGCGGCATACACTTCGACGCCGTTCATCAGATCGAGTTGATAGGCTCCGAGGCGCAAAACCTCGACGATCGTCGGCGGCATCGATTTGATGCGCTCGCCAATGAACGGTTCGAGAATGAAATCGAGTCGGCGGCGCATTTTGATCGAACCATACGCCAGTTCCGTTGCAAACGCCCGGTCGCGCGGGTCGAGTTCGGCCGTGCGGCTGCGATAGTCGAGCGCATCGTGCGCGCCGCGCGGATGCTCGCCAAAGACATCACGCACGACGTTCAGGGCGACCTCACGCGAGGAGACCTTCCGATCGGCGGTGCGCTCTTTAAACGCCGGGGTGTTGGCTTTGGCAACGAACGCGGGTTTCGGACCGGCGGCGAATGCGGGTTTACGGCGGCCTTTGAATGCCGGTTTGCTATTGGTTTTCATGACTTGTGTGCCGCGAGAAACGAGCGCGCAAAATCGCGACCACTCATCTCACTCCGATTCGGCGGGACGATCCGATCGATCGCAACCGCTCCATCGCCCGTGCGCACCAGCGCATCGGATCCGGCAAAAAAGAGTGTTCCCGGAAGCGCAGCGCGTTCCGCATCGGGGCACGGCGCGGCATGCACGGCGATAAATTTTGCAATCGTTTCGGGGTCGAGCGCACCGCGTGCACCGGGCCTCGGCGCAAGCGAACGCACGAGATCGACGATGCGCTTGGTATCGGCCGACCAGTCGATGAGCGTCTCGTTCTTGGCAATCGGGCGCGTCAGCGTTGCGGCAATTTCGGCCTCGGCAATTCCCATCGCGCTCTGCTGCGAGCGCACGAGCGTTCCACTTTCGAGTCGGTCGATTGCCTCAACGAGCAAATCCGCGCCGCGTTTCGCCAGTCGGTCGTGAAGCGAGCCGTACGTCTCACGAGCATCAAGCAGCGTGCGCTCTTGAACGAGAATATCGCCCGTATCCATACCAGCGTCCATGACGATGATCGTCGTACCGGTTTCGGTTCGGCCGTCACGGATCGCCGATTGGAGCGGCGTCGCGCCGCGATAGAGCGGCAACAGGCTCGGGTGCACGTTGAATGCACCGAGCGGCGCAAGATCGAGCACGGCCTGTGGCAAGATCTTGCCGTAGGACGCAACCACGAAAAGCTCGGCGTCGAACGCCGCGATTTCGTTGATCGCCGGACGCAACTTCTCGGGAGTGAGCGCCGGGACGCCAAGCGTTTCTGCCGCTTCGCGGACCGGAGTGGGCGCGAGCTTCTGGCCGCGCTTGGCCGGACGATCGGGCTGGGTGACGACGGCGACGAGTTCGGTGCGAACGTCGAGTGCATGCAAGATCGGAACGGCAAACTCGCTCGTTCCGAAGAGAACCGTTCTCAGCGCGAAAGCGCGACTTCGTCGGCGATGCGCGCTACGCCAGCGGCCTCGGCTTCGACGGCCGCGGCCTCGGCTTGTTCTTCTTCGGTCATGGCAGGACGCACGTTCTGCGCTTTATCGGTGTAGAGAATGCCATCGAGATGATCCATCTCGTGCTGCAAGCAACGCGCGAAAAGACCGGTGCCTTCGAGTTCGATTTTCTTCCCGTAGCGGTCGATCCCCGAGCAGACGACGCGCTCGAAACGCGTCACATCGCCGACGTAGCCGGGGACCGAGAGGCAGCCTTCGATCGATTCGATCTCGCCTTCGGTCACGGTGAATTTCGGATTGACCACGACGAAGGGACCGTGCGCTTCTTCATCGTCCTGAAGGTCGATCGTGAAGATGCGCTTGGACACGTTGACCTGCGGCGCGGCAAGACCGATACCCGGCGCTTCGTACATCGTCTCGTACATGTCGTCGATTAGCTGCTGGAAGAGCGGGTCTCGCAGCTCGTCGAGGGACACTTTCTTGGCGACTTTTCGGAGCGTCGGATGGTTGTCGGTGAGGATCTCGCGCAGGTAGGCCATGACAACTCTATTATACCCCCGCCCGCCAAGGGGCGGTTGCGGGCGTCCGACCGTTCGGTCGGTTCCTCTCTCCCGCCCTATGCGTGGGCCCTTGCCGTCGACGTCCGACGTCGCTCTCGTGAGTCATCTGGCGCGGAACTAACCGCCGATGGCAACACGTAAGAGATGGCGTGCGTTGAAGTCGATCACAAGAGCACTCGTCAATCCGTCGGCCTCGATGCGTGAAGCCGACGCAATTTCGGGCGACGCAATCGCGACACGGTCGCAATCGCGCACGTAGCCGACGCGTCCAGCTCCACGATCGGCAAACCAGACGCCATTCGCATTCGAGCTCAGCGAAACGATCGCGCTCCGGGCGGGACCTGCTATTTGGCATACCTTGATCGTGTGAGTAACGACGTCGAGAAATGCGATGCGCGCGGTCGTTCGGTCAGCAAACCACACGCGTTTGGCGGCCGCGCTTGCCGCTGATGGATTCTGGAACACCGATGGGAGAAGATAGGACTTTGTCGAGCCATTGACGCTCATGGTTTCAAGTTTATCGCGATGAACGATCCAGAGCGCGCCGTTTTCATCTACGGTAATGGGTCCATCGACCTTGAGCCGAAATGCATTGAATCGTCGTGTTCGAGTATCAAAGCGCCCGATCGACGCCGGGCCGCGCCCGAACCACACGTCATTGCCATTTGCTGCTATTGGCGAGAGAAATGGAATCGCTCCGCCGGGAACGGGGATGTGCAACGTGTGACCGTCTCTGAAGACGTGCCAAAGCGCGATCGTGTCGGCCCCACCCGAGTTTTTCCTGACGGATTCTGTCGTCCAGAACCCACCGCCTGAATCGCGCGCGCCGATTCCGAGTTCGTGGTTTCCCCGCAGCTTCACATTCGAGAGAACGGTTCCGGAGTGCGTATCAATTCGATACAAAGCCGAAGGTTCAATGCCGACTACGACGAGCTCGTCTGAACCCGCAGAATACGCCGCCGTGATCCGCGCCGACGGCAGAGATGCCGAAAGCGGAAGCGCATCGACGGTAAACGCATCCTGTGCGAATGCGGCGCCGCCTGAGCACACCGCCGCAAGCACGAGAGATACGATTACACGCCGCATGGATTATTAGGATCGGCGTATATGCCGTCATATTCTTCGGTTGCGTACGATACTCCCGATATCGTCTGCACCTTGACGACTCCCGGATAACACGGATACGACTGAGCGCCTCCGTTCACGGCACCGTCCCACTGTACCGGGTTCGATCCGCTTCCATTCTGCGCGAGCGTCCCGTTATACCAGTGAACGAGCGGGGCCGGATTGCTATCGTAATATCGCCATCCAAACGCACTTCCATCCGTCAGTTGATCGGACGTATTGCCGGTCGTCGGGTCCGACTGGCCAATCGAGGTCATGCGCTTCATGACGATACCTCCGGCTCCCCCGCCGTCGATCGGCCAGTCGTTTGTTGCCGCAGCGTCCTTTAGACCATCCACGGCGGTGACCGTTTCGTTCGTGCCACCGATGAGGTTACCGGTCGATGCGATCGCAACATAACCTGGGTTTGGAACGTAATAGGCCATGTTCACATCTTGATTGCAAGTGAAGCGCGATTGATACTGATTGTATATGCCGCTGTCAGCTGTTCCGTAGACGAAGCCATCGGGGTTGCCCGCTTCTTTTACGAATAATGCGAAGTTGTCGTTTACGCTACCGTCGAACGCCGAGCTGTGTTGGAAACCTGCGTCTACGGAGCTGTTTCCCGTTACGCCCCAGCCGCCAAGATAGGCATAACCGGTATCGGCGGCGTTGCCATTTGGGCCGGTAACGGTGATTTGCCCAGCGCTACACTGCAAGTGAACCGTCGCGGCTACATATGCATAACCACCCTTCGAATACACGCGCCGGTATGGGCCGGAGCCGCCATTCGTACCGGGCGTTCCAAATTTTGGCGCGCGGATGGCTGATGATACAAAGCGGTTCTCCGCGCCTTGCATATCGACGCCGTCGAATCGAGTCGGTTTAGCCGAATCGGGCGGCCCGGAAAAAATGCGGCCAGCCACATCCGTAAACATATTGCGACGACCTGGCAGAGCGATCAAGCGCATCGTGCCGGCGAGCAGCGTTTTGTGGTTCGCATACACGCTTCCATCGGCATCGATGAACATCACGTTCGCCCGGTCTTGCTTGCGCAACATTTTCATGATCTTTCGTATTTTCTTTCGATCGTGATCGGACTCGTCTCGATCGATGTGCGCGTCAATGTCCGAGTTCTCGACCGCCTGAGCCACCCTGTTGGTGCTCATTTCGTTTACGGCGGTGTTCGATGCAGGCAATGCGTGTATACCGCTGCCAGCACTACACCCGCTTAGGAACAGGAAAGCAAAAAATATGCTCGTGATTCGCATAGTGAACACCTCATCACTCGTCAAATATGTATCACTGCGCCTTTTTGCGAGGCGCGGTAGTGCTTGGAGTCTTGCCCTACCCGTGAGCCCGCGAGGTCAAACCTCGAGGCTATAGGCGATAATGGCGCGGCGGTGCCTATGCCGACCAGCGTCGAATTCATTGACTTGGTCGAACCCGCCGAACCTTGTCATGCGAAGGCTAAAGTATGAAGTTCGAAAGATCGCTATTGCCGGCGATTGTTTCAAGTTTCTCGCGGACGTAGGCGCCGTCGATGGTCACCGGACCGGACTTTTCCGGCGCTTCATAGCCAATCTCGTCGAGCAACCGTTCGAGGACGGTATGGAGGCGGCGTGCGCCGATATTTTCGGTCTGCTCGTTGACTTGCATCGCGATACGCGCGATTTCGACAATCGCATCGGGCGTGATATCGAGCTGGACGTTTTCGGTCGAGAGCAGTGCCTTGTATTGCGTGATCAGTGCATTCTTCGGCTGCGTGAGAATCGTTTCGAAATCCGCGGCGGTAAGCGAATCGAGCTCGACGCGAATCGGGAAGCGTCCTTGCAATTCGGGGATCAGGTCCGAGGGTTTGCTGACGTGGAACGCGCCGGCAGCGATGAACAGCACGTGATCGGTTTTGAGCACGCCATATTTCGTCGTGACGGTCGAGCCTTCGACGATTGGGAGGATGTCGCGCTGGACGCCTTCGCGTGAAACGTCGGCGCCTTGCGAACCGCGACCCGCGACTTTATCGAGTTCGTCGATGAAGATGATGCCGTTTTCGCCCGCGCGGCGTAGCGCTTCGCGCTTGACCGCATCCATATCGATTAGCTTGTTCTCTTCTTCTGCGGCGAAGATACGGCGCGCTTCGATTACCGTAACGCGCTTCTTCGATTTCTTCTTGGGCAAGAGACCGCCGAGCATCTCGCTCATGTCGTTTCCGCCGCCCATGCCTTGATCGCCGCCCATCATCCCGATCGGCAAAGTCGCCTGTTCTTCGATTTCAATCTCGACCAAGCGAACGTCGTAGAAACCGCGCAGAATGTCGCTACGTGCCTCATCGCGCACGCGCGTCACCTCATCGTTATGCGGGGGCGGCGCTGCCTGCGGCGGTGGCGGCTGCGGGTTCATGTTCCCGAACTGTCCGCCGAAGATCGAGCCCAACTGGGAGAACGGATTGTTTTGCTGCTGGGCTTGCGGGGGTCGCGTTTCGGGATGAAGCAGATCGATGACGCGTTCGACGGCAGCGCGATCGGCAGCCTCGACGACGTCCAAACGGCGCTCGTCCGTCACCATGCGCACGGCGGCTTCCGCAAGATCGCGCACCATCGACTCGACGTCGCGACCCACGTAGCCGACCTCGGTATACTTCGTCGCCTCGACTTTAATGAACGGCGCACCCGCGAGCGCCGCGAGGCGGCGCGCGATCTCGGTCTTGCCGACGCCGGTCGGCCCGATCATCAGGATATTTTTTGGAATGATGTCTTCGCGCATCTCGGGCGGCAGTGCATCGCGGCGATAGCGGTTACGCAGCGCAATCGCAACGGCGCGCTTGGCTTTGTGCTGGCCGACGATATAGCGATCGAGTTCGGCGACGATTTCGCGCGGCGTCTTGGCCGCGATCGGAGCGATGGCAGTCATCCCGCGACCTCCACGGTGATATCGGTATTGGTATAGATACAGATACCCGCCGCGATCTCGAGCGACGCGCGAGCGATCGCCTCGGCATCGAGCGACGAATTCCGCAGGAGCGCTTGCGCGGCGGCTTGGGCGTACGGTCCGCCGCTGCCGATCGCAGCGATGCCCTCGTCGGGCTCGATGACATCGCCCGTGCCGGAGAGCACGAAGAGATGTTCGGGCGTTCCCACAATTAGGAGCGCTTCGAGACGACGGAGCGCGCGGTCTTGGCGCCAATCTTTGGCAAGTTCCACCGAGGCGCGCACGATGTTGCCTTTGTACTCGCTAAGTTTGCCTTCGAATTTCTCCAGCAGGGTGATACCGTCAGCGGCAGACCCCGCGAAGCCGACGATCACGCTCCCGTTTGCAATCTTGCGAACTTTACGCGCGCTGTGCTTCATGATGGTTTTGTCGAGTGTGACTTGACCGTCGCCCGCTATAGCAAGTTTGCCGTCTTTTCGCACGGCGACGATCGTGGTTGACCGAATACGCATCTCGGTTGGTATGCGCGCCCGTCCCGAAAGTTTCTTCTAACGAACCCCGGCGAGGGTCCGATCGCGGCCGAGCTTAACGGCAAACTCATCGATGCGCCCAAGCGCGCGCGTAGCAAGCAAGCCGCGCTTCTCCATCTTCGCAAGCTTAATCGGGCGGCCGTTCCCGTTCAGACGCAGTTCGACCTCAGGCGGGCTGAAGTACGACCAGGTGACGTTCGCCGGCTGAAAGTCGTCGGTGACCGTATTCTGGATGTGCGCGACGACGGCGCCCAGCGCCGTATCCTCCGGTACGGGGACCGGCGGGAGACCGAGCAGTTCGCGGGCCGCAGCGTTGCCGGCAATCATGCCGCAAGCGGCCGCTTCGACGTAGCCTTCGGCGCCCGTGATCTGACCCGCAAAATAGATGCGCGAATTGGCACGCAGGCGCAACGTTTCATCGAGCGCGCGCGGGCTATCGATGAACGTGTTGCGGTGCATCACGCCCAGGCGAACCCACTCCGCGTTTGCCATGCCGGGAAGTTTGTTGAACGCTTCTTTTTGCGCGGGCCAGGTTAGACGTGTCTGGAAACCGACGAGATTCATCGCCGTGCCGGTCGCGTTTTCGTTGCGGAGTTGAACGACGGCATACGGCGTCTTGCCGGTGTCGGGATGACGCAAGCCAACGGGTTTGAGCGGACCAAACCGCATCGCATCTTCACCGCGTTCGGCCATTTCCTCGATCGGCAGACAGCCCTCGAAGAACGGCACCTTCCCCGCCGCGACGTCCGCCTCGAAGGCTTTCGGCTCGTGCTTGGGCAGCGTGCGCAGGTCGTGGACGAATTGCAGATACTGCTCTTTATCGAGCGGGATGTTGAGATAATCATCGCCGTCGCCTTTGTCGTAACGCGACTTGCGATACATCTGCGTGAGATCGAGCGACTCGGTCGCGACGATCGGCGCTGCCGCATCGTAATAATGGAGCCGCTCGGATCCCACCAGCGCGTCGATTGCGGCCGAAAGCGTATCGGAGGGCAACGGCCCGCACGCGATGATGACCGTGCCTTCGGCCGGTATTTCGGTTACTTCTTCGCGGTGGAGCGTGATATTCGGATGCGCGGTGAGGCGCTCTTCGACGAGCGCACCGAAGCGCTCGCGATCGACCGCAAGCGCACCGCCGGCTGGAACCGCCGTCTCGCGAGCGCAGGTCACGATCAGAGAATCCAGGCGATAGAGTTCTTCTTTAAGCAATCCGACCGCGTTCTCGAGCGCCGCGCCGCGCATCGAATTCGAACACACCAGTTCCGCGAGCATATCGGTCTGATGCGCGGGTCCGCGTTTACGCGGACGCATCTCGAAGAGGTCGACGGTCACGCCGGCCTGCGCGGCTTGCCAGGCGGCTTCGCAGCCAGCAAGCCCGCCGCCGATGACGGTGAGAGCCTTAGGCTTCAACGGCTTCTCGATCGCGTTCTTCTTCGACATCATCCGATGATTCGGCATCGGGATTCGCCGCTCCGAGCGATGAGAGATCGTGTTCCTTATCGGCCTTGCATTCCAAGGTCACGACACCGCCGCGCTTGGTTTTTGCGGTGACGTACGAGCCGCAAATGGGGCACGGTTCGGGGATGACGCGATCCCACGAGACGAAGTCGCACTTCGGATAATTCGCGCAGCCGTAGAAAATGCGACCTTTACGGGACTTGCGCTCGACGACCATGCCCTGATCTTTGGGACACTTCGCGCCGGTGTCTTTGAGGATCGGGCGCGTTGTCTTGCACTCGGGGTAGCCCGTGCACGAGATGAATTTGCCGAAGCGTCCGGTCTTGATGACCATCGGCCGCTCGCAATTCGGGCAGATTTCATCGGTCGGCTCGTCGCGCATCTCGACTTTGGGCAGCTTCTCTTCCGCCGAGTCGAGTTCGATTTTGAAGGTGGTATAGAAGTCGCGCAGCACGCCGACCCAGTCTTCGTTGCCCTCGGCTACACGGTCGAGTTTGTCTTCCATGGACGCCGTGAACGTGGTGTCGACGATATCACTGAAATGCTCGACGAGCAGGTCGTTCACGGCAAAGCCGATTTCGGTTGGATGGAAGCGGCGGTCGATCTGTTCGACATACCCACGTGCCTGCACGGTCTCCACGATTGCGGAGTAGGTCGACGGACGACCGATCCGATTTTCTTCGAGTGCCTTGACGAGCGAGGCTTCGGAGAAGCGGGGCGGAGGTTCGGTGAAGTGCTGCTTGGGATCGAGCGACGTGCGATCGAGCACTTCGTCTTGCTTCATCGCCGGCAGAATCGGACGCGCCTTCGGGGCAGCTTTGCCGTTGAGCGCCGCGGCCGCATCGCCCGGCTCGGGTTTTTCGTCGTCCTTGCCTTCTTCATACACCGCGGTGAAGCCGGCGAATTTCATGACGCTGCCAGTCGCGCGGAAGCCATAGGATTTCGCTGCGATGTCGACCGTCGTTTGATCGAAGATCGCCGCCGCCATCTGCGATGCGACAAAGCGCTCCCAGATCAGTTGATACAGGCGAAGTTCGTCGCGCTTGAGGATCTTCGCCATCTTCTCGGGCGTGCGCGTCACGTCGGTCGGGCGAATCGCTTCATGAGCGTCTTGCGCACCTTCACGCAATTTATGCGTGCGGGTGCCACCGTAGAATGCCTCGCCGAACGTTTCATCGATAAACGCGCGGGCCGCGTCCTTGGCGGAATCGCTGATGCGCGGCGAATCGGTACGCATGTAAGTAATGAGACCCTGCGTGCCGTCCGCTCCGCCGAGGTCCACGCCTTCGTACAGCGCTTGCGCGACCTGCATCGTCTTACGAACGCGGAACTTGAGCTTTCGCGAGGCTTCTTGCTGGAGGGTCGAGGTGGTGAATGGCGCGGCGGGATTGCGCTTCTGCTCGCGCGTTTTGATCCCGCTCACGACATACGCGGCGCCCTCGAGGTCGGCGACGATCTTCGCGGCCCGATCGCCATTGGTTACTTCGGCTTTCGTACCGGCAATCGCGACAAGCTCGGCGGTGAACGGCGGCGGGTTGCCGACCGAGGCCAGTTTGGCCGTGATCGACCAATACTCGCGCGGGACGAATGCTTTGATCTCGCGCTCGCGGTCGACGATGATCTTCACGGCGACGGATTGAACGCGTCCCGCGGAGAGTCCGCCACGGACCTTGGCCCAGAGCAACGGCGAGATTTTGTACCCGACGAGACGATCCAAAATGCGACGTGCCTGCTGCGCGTTGACGCGCGGCATATCGATCTCATGTGGGTCTTTAAGCGCCGCGAGTACCGCGTCTTTGGTGATCTCGTGGAGCTCGATGCGCTTGGCATTCGGGAGTTTCAGCAACTCCGCGAGGTGCCACGCGATCGCTTCGCCTTCGCGATCGGGGTCGGATGCAAGGTAGACTTCGCTTGCGCCTTTGACGGCCGCCTTGAGCTCTTTGATGATGTCGCCCTTACCTTTAATGGTAAGGTACTTCGGCGTGAAATCGTGATCGACGTCGACACCGAGCGTGCTCTTTGGGAGATCGCGGACATGACCGACCGATGCCTTGACCACGTAGCGCGGCGGCAAGAATTTCTTGATGGTTTTGGCTTTCGTCGGCGACTCGACGATGATTAACGGCTTTCCGGCTGCCACGTGACTCCCTCGATTAGTAAACGGGTTCAGTATACGCCGGACGTCAAGTGGGTGTCACGAAGCGCGGCTCACGCGAACCCGTCCAAAGCACAATAAGTTGCAAAATAATTGGATGCAGTGTACGATGCAATAAATTGTGTCTCTCATTATGAGACGATGCATATGCCTTTCGATAACGTCTGTGCACAGACGGGGAGTACGAAATGGACACCGAGTCAACGGATCCCATGGGCGATTCGACCGCTTCAGCGGCGCCCAAGAAATCAACGCGCAAGAAGTCGTCGCGCAAGAAATCGACCGCCAAGAAGACGGCCGGACGCAAGAAAACCGGAGCCAAGAAGACCGCCGGACGTAAGAAAACCGGCGCGAAGAAAACGGCTGGACGCAAGAAAGCCGGAGCCAAGAAGACCGCCGGACGCAAGAAGACCGGCGCCAAGAAAACGGCCGGACGCAAGAAAGCCGGAGCCAAGAAAACCGCTGGACGCAAGAAAGCCGGAGCCAAGAAAAAGACGGCCGGACGCAAGAAAGCCGGAGCCAAGAAAACCGCTGGACGCAAGAAAGCCGGAGCCAAGAAAAAGACGGCTGGACGCAAGAAGGCCGGAGCCAAGAAAACGGCCGGTCGCAAGAAGACCGGAGTGAAAAAAGCCGGACGCAAAAAGGCCGGAGCCCGGAAAAAGACCTCGCGTAAGAAGTAGTTCGAGCGCTTAGAAAAAGAGCGTGATCCTCGCGGATCACGCTCTTTTTTGTCTCTTTTTTGGTTACGAGAGGAGGGCGGGGCCAGCGGTGAGATCCGGCGCTTTCCCGCCGTGTTGCTCGACCCAGTGACACGCTGCTTGATGGCCGCGTTCGTACTCGATGAACTCCGGCACTTCGGTTTTGCAGCGGTCGAACGCGACGGGGCAGCGCGTGTGAAAACGGCAGCCCGAGGGCGGATTGACCGGTGAGGGAATGTCGCCGCTGAGGATAATCCGTTTGCGTCGGCCTTCGATTGCGGGGTTCGGGATCGGGATTGCCGAGAGCAGCGCCTGCGTGTAGGGGTGCAAGGGGTTGGCGTAGAGCTGATTGCGGTCGGCGATCTCGACGATCTTGCCGACGTACATCACGGCGATCCGGTTCGAGATATGGCGCACGACCGAGAGATCATGGGCGATGAAGAGGTAGGTCAGCCCAAGCTTCTGCTGCAGATCCTGAAGCAAGTTGATAACCTGCGCTTGGATCGAAACGTCGAGCGCCGAGACCGGCTCATCGCAGACGATGAACTTTGGATCGACGGCAAGCGCACGGGCGATACCGATGCGCTGGCGCTGCCCCCCCGAAAATTCGTGGGGATAGCGATTGGCGTGATACGGCTGTAAGCCGACGATCCGGAGCAACTCTTGGGCGCGGGCCTCGGCGGCTTTGCCTGTTGCGATTTTGTGAATGCCGAGCGGCTCACGGATGATATCGCCGACGGTCATGCGCGGGTTCAGCGATGCATACGGATCCTGGAAGATGATCTGCATCTCTTTGCGCAGCGACCGCAGTTCCGTGCTGCCCATCGCGCCGACATTGCGGCCTTCGAAGAGAACATCGCCTTTGGTCGCGGGCGTGAGCTGGAGAATAACGCGGCCGACCGTGGTTTTTCCCGAGCCGGATTCGCCGACCAGGCCCAACGTCTCGCCGCGTTTGATGCCGAACGAAATGCCGTCGATCGCTTTGACATCGCCGACGTGGCGCGAGAAAATGCCGGCGTTGATCGGAAAATATTTGTAGAGGCCGCGGACTTGAACCAGCTCATCGGTCGCGGGCACGACGCTCTCTGGCGGGCTTGCGAACTGCGTCATCGTGCGGCGATCTCGCTGCCCGCGATGCGCGGGCGGTTTTCCGAGGGGCGCGTCTTTTGGCCGTCGGCTCGCTCGTCGTAGAGGAAGCAGCGGGCCTGGTGGCCGCCGCCAAAATCGTAGAGCGGAACTTGCTCGTCGCAGATCGGCATCTTGTACTTGCAGCGCGGCGCAAACGAACAGCCCGGTGGCATGCGCAAGAGGTTGGGCGGCTGGCCTTCGATCGGGATCAGCTTTTGGCTCACGTCGGAGTCCATGCGCGGCAGCGATTCGAGCAATCCGATCGTGTACGGATGCTTAGGCTCGTTAAAGATTTGCTCGGCCGACCCGAACTCCACCATGTTGCCCGCGTACATCACGAGCACGTTCTTACACGTTTCCGCGACGACGCCGAGATCGTGCGTGATCAGGATGATCGCCGATCCGAGGCGCGTCTGCATCTCGTTCATCAGCTCGATGATCTGGGCTTGAATGGTCACGTCGAGCGCCGTAGTTGGCTCGTCGGCGATCAAGAGGCTCGGGTCGCACGAGAGTGCCATCGCGATCATCACGCGCTGGCGCATGCCGCCCGAGAACTGGTGCGGATAATCTTTGATGCGCTTCTCGGGACTCGGAATACGCACGAGCTTGAGCATGTCGACCGCGCGATCCCACGAGTCTTTTTTGCTCAGCTTCAAGTGCAGCTGCGTCGCCTCGGCGATTTGTTCGCCGACGGTGAGCACCGGATTGAGCGAGGTCATCGGATCTTGGAAGATCATCGCGATATCGCGACCGCGAATCTTGCGCATATCCGACTCGCTCTTTTCAAGCAAGTTCTCGCCTTTGAAGAGCACGGTCCCGGCCTCGATCTTCCCCGGAGGCTGCGGAATAAGCCGCATGATCGAGAGCGCATTCACCGACTTGCCAGAACCCGACTCACCAACAATACCAAGCGTAGAACCGGCTTCTACGGAATAAGAAAGCCCGTCAACCGCACGAACGATACCATCATCCGTTTTAAACGAGGTCTTAAGACCGGTAACTTGCAAAAGCGGAGTGTCGGCCACTAAAACTCCCGGTGGCGGAGCGAGCGAAGAAACATCGTGCCTCGAATCAAATGATGCGGCGAGCTCGGACTGGAGGCCCCACGCAAAGCGTGGGGGGCGCGGAGCGTGAGCGTAGCGCCGTTAAACAACGCTTATCAGCATTTCGGGCTATATGCCCGAAATGCTGATGAGCGTGGCAAAGATCACGAACGTGATGGCGACGACGGTCGTTACACGTTGGATCTGGCCTTCGAAGCCCAAGCGCCCTTTATATGCCGATTCGACGCGGCCGCCGAGTGTGCCGGTGAGGCCCTCGTTCTTGGTCGTTTGAATCGCCAGGAGCAGCACGAGCAGAATCGCCGAGATGATGAAAATCCCGGCGAACGTGTGGGTGAGCCAGCCGGCATGATCGGCGAGCCACGACTTCGGAACGAAGGTGTAGTTGAAGTTCTGAAGCGCGGTAGGAAGCGGGACGGACGTCGCCTTCGCAGCCGGCGCCGCAGCAGCGGCAACCGGAGACGCCGCAGCGAGCAGCAGGGTGATCACGGTGAGAGTGGCTCCTTGAAGATAATCGTGCGGGATTGTATCACGCTCCCCCACCAGGCGTCCACGGATGGCCTAGGACGTGAGGGGTAAGGCGACTTCGATCGCCGCGATGCGAGCGGCCACGTTGTCAGCCGAGAGGCCGACGAGGGCACGCTGCCTAGCTTGGGTGCTGTGGTGAACGAGGGTATTGGGGACGCCGATTCGCTCGACGTGGACCCCAAGGCCGCGGTCGGCGACGAATTCGACAACCGCCGAGCCATAGCCGCCCGCGAGCGAATGTTCCTCTAAGGTGATGAAGCGATCGTGCGTCTGCGCCAATTCGAGGATGAGCGATTCGTCCAGCGGCTTGGCAAAGCGAGCGTTCACGATCGTCGGCTTGGGACCGCCGGTTGAGGCGATCTGGTCGTAGGCATCGAGCGCGACATCGACGGTGTTGCCGTAGGCGAAAACGGCCACGCGTTCGCCGCGGCGGAGCACTTCGGAGCGGCCCTGAACGATCGAAGCAACCGGCTCGTCGTGGCGGCCGCTGGTCGTGCCGCGCGGGTACCGAATGCCGACCGGCGTGCCCAAACTCAGCGCGTGTTCGAGCATCGGCGCGAGTTCGTATTCGTTGCGCGGCGCCATCAGCGTCATGTTCGGCAGCGTGCGCATGTAGGCGATATCGTACAGCCCCATGTGCGTTGGGCCGTCGTCGCCGACGAATCCCGCGCGATCGATCGCGAAGATCACCGGCAAATTCTGCACGCAGACGTCGTGTACGACTTGGTCGTACGCGCGCTGTAAGAACGTCGAGTAGATCGCGCAGACGGGTTTGAAGCCGCTGGCGGCCATCCCCGCAGCAAAGCACACCGCGTGCGCTTCCGCGATGCCAACATCGAAGTACCGGTCCGGGAAGCGTTTGGCAAATTTCGCAAGCCCGGTACCGTCGGGCATGGCCGCGGTGATACCGACGATCTTCGAGTCTTTTTCGGCCGCCGCCATTAGCGCATCGGCGAAGAACGCCGGAAACGCCGGCCGCGACTCGGGCTTCTTCTCGATCTTCCCGTTCTCGATTTGGAACGCCCCAAGACCGTGGAACGTGCGCGCATCGAGCTCCGCTGGCTCGAAGCCTTTGCCCTTTTTGGTATTGACGTGCAAGAGCACGGGGCCGTTAATTTTGCGCGCGTTCGAGAGCACGTCCACGAGCGTATCGTAGTCGTGACCGTCGATCGGCCCGATGTACCGGAAGCCCATTTCCTCAAAGATTACCGCCGCTTTGGAATCGGGCGAGACGAATTTCATCGCGGCGGCCTCGGCGGTCGAGAGCGCTTTACGCGCCGTCTTGCCGAGCGGAACCGCGCCCAAAACGTCTTTGGTTTTTTCGCGTGCGAACGTGAAGAGCGGCTTGGAACGCAGCACCGAGAGATACGAGGCGATCGAGCCGACGTTCGGCGCGATCGACATCTCATTGTCGTTGAGGATGACGATGAAGTTCGTCTTGAGGCCACCGGCGTTGTTGAGCGCTTCGTACGCAAGACCGCCCGTCAGCGCACCGTCGCCGATCACCGCGACGATCGTCGAGTGTTCTTTGCGCAGATCGCGCGCGAGCGCCATGCCGAGCGCCGCCGAAACCGATGTCGAGGCGTGACCGGCACCGAAGACGTCGTACTCCGATTCCGTGCGCATCGTGAAGCCCGAGAGCCCGCCGCCTTGACGAATCGTGTTGAAGCGCTCGCGCCGCCCGGTCAGCAGCTTGTGCACGTAGCACTGATGGCTGACGTCCCAAACGATTTTGTCCGTCGGGAGGTCGAGCACGTGGTGCAAGGCCAGCGTAAGTTCGACAACGCCAAGATTCGGCGCGAGATGTCCGCCGTTGGTCGAGCAGACCGACACGAGCGTCTCGCGGATTTCCGCGGCCAAGGTGTCGATATCGCCGCGACTCAGGGCGCGGACGTCGGCGGGTGAGTTGATGCGTTCCAGAACCATAGTAAAGGATTAGACGACGCCCGGCCGTAGACCCGGGTGGTGCAGCAGCGACCCCCGCCACCGACCCCGCTCCGGCCGGTGCCCGTCCGCTTCCGGGCGCGGGTCTGGACCGATGTTGCGCGCATCTTCTCGACGATCTGCAACCCGTTTCTCACGGCGCTCGCACTCTTCGTCATCTTGGCGTACCAAACGACCGCCACGCCCGTGGCGTTTTGGCTCCAGGTCCTTCAGAGTACGTTCTTCACCTCGATCGCGCCGATGCTCGCGATCTTTTGGATGTACGCCACGGGCCGGATCAGCGATCTGGATATGTCGATCCGCGAAGAGCGCTCGAAAGTTTTCGGGATCTTCGTCGTCTTTTACGTGCTGGGGACGATCGAGCTCTACGTCACGCACGCGCCGAAGATCGTCATCGCGACGATGGCCGGTTATGCGCTCAGCTCGGTGCTCGTTCAGGCGATCACGCAGTACTGGAAGATTTCCACACACGCACTCGGCGTGACCGCACCGATCGTCGTGCTCATCGCGGTGTTCAGTTGGCTGCCGCTGCCGCTCTTAATTTTGATTCCGGTCGTCGGCTGGGCACGTGTGTATTTGCACGCGCACACCGTCTTACAAGTGATTGCGGGGACGATCCTCGGCGGAACCTCGACCTTCTTGCTCCTGCGTCTTTTCGGGTTGCCGTAAGCTAGCGCGCGAGCGGGCGCGCTTGACGCGTGAAGAGCAGCGTCGGATCGCCTTTGAACGACGTAAGGAGCGAATCGCCGAATCCGCATTTTTCTGCGACGTGAATCGAGGCAAGGTTTGCGGGACTAATGATGCACGCGGTGCGCGCATCGGCAAGCGTCGCATCGCTCCACGCGAGCGCCGCGCGTACGGCCTCGGTTGCATAGCCGCGGCCAAAGTACGCGGGTTTAAGCGCCCAACCGACTTCGGGAATACCGACGATCGAGGGTTCGATCGGGCGTCGGTGATCGCCGAAGCCGACATCGCCGACGTAGTGACCGCTCGCGTTTTCCTCGACGATCCAGTACCCGTATCCGAGCAGCTGCCACATTCCGGCATAGCGCTGAAGGCGTATCCACGTCTCGTCGCCCGTCGAAACTCGGCCGCCGATATACCGTGTCACGAGCGGGTTTGTCCACAGCGCAAGGCAATCGTCAAAATCGTCGGCGCGAACCGCCCGAAGCGTTAAACGCTCGGTCGTGAGGACGGGCGTCTGCATCCTAGACGGGGAGACTTTCGGCGTCAGCGACGGCGGCGTGCGGGTCGTTCATCCACGCGCGGACGTTGGTTTCGAACGCACGAAGATCGCCGTTGGTGAAATACCGTACGGTCCCATTGCCCGGCCTCGTGCAGAGGGCAGCGGCAACGTGCGCTTGAGCGATCGCCGGATCGACGATCTCCGTCTGTGCCGGTAACAACGCGCGAAAATGCTCGGCGAGCAGCGGATAGTGGGTGCATCCCAAAACGAGCGCATCGATCGGCCCCGCGATCTGCGCGATCGCCTCGGCGACCGCGGCGCGAGCTTGCGGCGTTGCGGCGTCGCCGCGCTCGACCAGCGGCACGAGCGCGGGCGCGGCGATCTCTTGCACGTGAATGTCCGGCGCGTGGAGCGCGATCGTTCGGGCATAGGCGCCGCTACGCACTGTCGCTTGCGTCGCGATCACAGCGACGCGCCGGTGTGCGGTCCGCGCCAGTGCTCGCGCGGCGTTGTCGATCAAATCGAGTACGCGTTCGCGCGTCGTCGGCCAACCGTACTTTCCGCCGATCGCGCACGACGTGTTGCACGCCATCACGATTCCGCCGACGGGAAAGCGTTCGAGAAAGGCGAGGTTCTCACCGAGCAGATGGACCAGATCCGCATCGGTGCGTTCGCCGTACGGGACGTGCGCCTGATCGGCGAAGTACACGAGATCTTCGCTGGGAGCGAGCGCACGAACGGCCTTGAGGACGGTCAATCCGCCAAGGCCCGAATCGAAGAGTCCGAGCACTAGCGCTCGCCCGCCATTGACGCGGTCGCGGGCTGCGATCGCGTAAAGTCGCGCACGCCGTTTGCGATACCCTGTGCTACGTGTTGCAAAAACTCGGGCGAGCGCATGAGCGATGCGTCTCCGGGGTTGGAGATGAATCCCGTTTCGACAAGGATCGCAGGCATCGTGGTCTTTCGCGTTACGTACAGGCGGCCGGCGCGGGCGCCGTCGTCTTTGGTTCCAAGCAGCGGGATGAGGTCGCGCTGCACCGCATCGGCGAGCGGTTTATCGATGCCTTTCGAGTAGAACGTCATCGTTCCGTTCAGATCGGCCCGCGGGAAGCTATTGATGTGCACGCTGATGAAGAGGCGGGCATTTTGCACGTTCGCAACGTCGACGCGGGCTTGAAGTTCTTCGGCGTCGGCGGCATTTGCACGCGCCACATCGACATCCGTCGAGCGCGTCATTTTTACCGTCCACCCTTGCGCGACGAGCAGCGCGCGTAAGCGCAGCGCAATATCGAGCGTGAGCGTCTTTTCGACCAGGCCATTGCCAAGCGACCCGGGGTCGCTGCCGCCATGACCCGGATCGATCACGATGAGTTTGGAGCCATTCGGCGGCACCGCATACTTCCACGGCGAGCTCGAGCCGAGCGGAGTTGGGTACGCAGACGCTGCCGGCGCGAACGTTTCGCCGGGATACGGCGATCCGAAACCGCTTGCGGGTGCGGTCGGCGGCACGCCGATGGCACCGCTACCGAATCGCGCTCCTTCGCCGAACGCGCTGCCGTCGATTGCAAGCGAAAGGCCGCCGTCGAGCGGGACGATTTCGACGCGCCGGTCACCTTTGAGCGTCACGGCGACGCGCACGATCGGAATTGGCGATGTCGCGACTTGGCGTGCGCGAACCGCATCCACGGCAGCAACGTTCGGGCGTTCGTCGCGACCCGACCCGCTGAGTTGTGCGTTTTTGAAATCGATGTACCAGCGATTATCAGCGAGGCGGTGCCACTCGTACGATACCGGTCCGCTCGCCGTTACGCGCACGCTCACCCCATCACCGAGCGGATCGACACCGATGTCGGTGATGGTCACGGGTGCGTTCACCGTCTCCGGAGTCGCGGTTGCAGCGGGGGCCGATCCTTCGCTCGGCGCGTACGTTGCGGCGGCATTCGGCCCCGGCGTCGGCGCGAGCGTTGCCGCGGCGCGCGGCGTCCGCACCGGAATCGGGAACGTTTGCGCGATTGCTGGCTGCGTGATTCCCGGCGTGAACCACTCGGGGATTGCCGCACCGAGCGCCGTCCCCGACGGACCGAAGGCAACGGCGAATTCATTACTCGAGGGCGCGATTGCAAGGCCATGCGCAACACCGGCTGGGCCCTCGATCGTGACCGTGGTTGTGGCGTTTCTCGGGTTGCCGCTCACCAGCACATCGACTTCGTTTACGGCCCCGCCGTTCAGGCGGCGGGCCTGCGTGAGGGTCGATGCAACGCCGGAGAACGCGATCGTCACGCGCTCGGGTGACTCGGAGATCTTCGTATACTTGAGCGGGATCGCGCCCCGGAACGTTAGCGTCGTGCGCTTCGCCTCGGTGCGTACGTCGAGACCGCCGAGCTGCGGCTGCAAGACCGTCTCGCTACCGATTTTCACCGGCTCGACATACAGTGCGCGCGCGAGTGCGAGAAACGGCACGTAGAGTTCGCCAGCCTCGAGATACGGCGCAAATGGAGCGCGCGTCGTCACGCCCCCGCCCGCGATCTGTGCATCGCCGATCGTGAGCGTGATCGTGCGCCTATCCGCCGTCGTGACGATCGCATAACTTTGACCGGGCGCAAATGCAAGCGTTGCTCCGAGCTTGGCCAAGAATCGCTCGAAGCCCGCATCGTGAATCGGAGCGGCGACATCGCCTTTGACGGCTTGCGATCGCTCGAGAATCAGCTTGGTGCCGACGAACCAGAAGGCGCTCGCTTCTTGGGCACGCAGCGGCGCCGGCACGCAGAACGCGGCTAGCGTCAGCGCGAGAAACGCGCTACCAGCTCGAGCGCGAGAGCGGCTCATCAAGCTCAAAGTGGCCTCCGGGAAGTGTTGCGACTTTGGCTCCGCCGATCGTGATGCGCACGGCTTTGATATTCGGCAGAGCGGTCAGGGTCCAAACCAGCGACTTGAATTCACCGTTTTCAGCAAAGCCGCCGGCAGCCGATGAATCGATCTCTTTTGAGATATCGACATGGATCGTCGAACCCTCAACGTCGACGGCATTCAGGTGCGTTCCAACGGGAAAACGAATCGCATCGACGCCCGGAGCGGGACCCGCGAGCGCTTGGGTTGCGGTGTAAAACGCGACGCTCTTGAGATCGCGCGCAGAGCCGAGGCTCACTCGCCACGGCACCTCGCTTTGCCCGTCAAGTTTGGTGTAGTAGACGGTCACGGTATCGCCCGCTGCCGGCCGCTGACCGAACCACCACCACGCCGCATAGGCGGCGCCCGTAAAGAGTGCGATAAAAATGAGGATTCGCAGCGATCTCACGGGATGAGAACTTCGGAGAAATGACGAGAACAGCCTGTGGACTTATCGGTGGGGGGCGTGAATGGATAACGGGCCGGGATTTTTGCCGCACGGAATGTGTTTTCTGTGGGATCCGCGCGTACTCTCGCTCCATGTGATCTCCGATGCGCTTACGGCGATCGCATATTTTTCGATCCCGGTCGTCTTGATCTGGTTCGCGCGCACGCGCGGCGACCTGCCTTTCCGCAGCGTCTTTATCATGTTTGGCCTGTTCATCGTTGCATGCGGAACGACGCACGTGCTTTCGATTTGGACGATTTGGCACCCGGACTACTGGCTCTCGGGGTGGGTGAAAGCGCTCACGGCAACGGCCTCGGTCGCGACCGCCATCATCTTAGTGCCACTGGTCCCGCGAGCTCTCAAGCTGCGCAGTCCACGTGAACTCGATCAACTCAACATCGCACTGCAACGCTCGCTCGATGAAAAAGACGAACTGCTCGTGCGTTACCGGCGCGAGCACTTCATCGCCGACACCTTTCAAAGCGCGTCGCTTGCCGCGCATCTGCCGACGGTCGATGGAATCACGTTCGATGCCGTGTATCAAGCCGGAACGAGCGATCTCGAAGTCGGCGGCGACTGGTACGACGCCTTTCGCTTAGGCGACGGACGGATCGTGATCTCGATCGGCGACGTCGCGGGAAGCGGCCTCGGCGCGGCGGTGACGATGGGCAGGATGCGTCAAGCGATTCGCGTCGCCGCGCAAATTCAAGTCGAACCCGGCGCCATTCTCACCGCCGCCGATCGCGCGCTGCGTGCCGAAGAACCCGACCGCATCGTCACGGCGTTTGTGGGCGTGATCGACAACGTGGATGGCACGCTTGCGTATGCATCTGCCGGGCATCCGGCGCCGCTGTTGCGCCGAGCCGACGGCACGATCGTCGAATTGACGCTCGGTTCGTTGCCGCTCGGACTACGCGAACGCTCGGATGAGGCAAGCGCCACGGTCGCGCTCGAACCCGGTTCGATTATCGTGCTCTATACCGACGGGTTAACGGAGTCGACGCGCGACGTCATCGAGGGCGAACGCCGCTTACGGGAAGCGCTCGAGATTCAAGCGGCGGCCGTCTCGGCAAATCCGGCGCGCGAAATTCACGATCTCGTCCTGCATGACGGCGCGCACGATGACGTTGCAATCCTTACGGTGCGTATTGGAACGACGGCCGTACCCTCCGCGCGGTGGACGCTCGACGTCCGCGATGCCGCCGCCGCAAGCGCGATTCGCGTTGCGATCGTCGCCGAACTCGTAACGGCCGGAGCGAATACGGAGAGCGCAATGGCAGCCGAACTCGTTTTTAGTGAACTCATCGGCAACGTCGTGCGTCACGCGCCGGGCCGCGCCGAGATTCGTCTCGATTGGTCGGGGGGTGCGCCGGTGTTGCACGTGCTCGATGAGGGTCCTGGCTTCCAATACGTCGGCTCACTGCCCAAAGATCTCCTGAGCGAGAGCGGTCGCGGACTGTTTCTCGTCGGCGCGCTTTCCGATGGGATTTTGGTGTTGCGACGGCCGGGCATCGGGAGCCACGCGCGGGCTATTTTAGCGTTCGTCAAACGGCCGCTGCGCGCGATGCAAGCGTAAGGGACGAAGGGACGCGCGTGCGCGCGTCCTAATCGCCCGCCATGAGAACTCGCATCGTTTCGATCGCGCTTGCCTGCGCATTTGCCGTCGCGATTCCGGTCGCCGCACAGGCGCGAATGACTGGGTTCACCGTGTCCTCGCGGACCGATGTGCTCGATGGCAAGCCCTTTGCCGTCGGCCCATACGAAAAGATCGTTGGGACGGCGACGTTTGCCGACGATCCGAGCGACCCGCACGACCGAGGCGTCGTCGATCTTGGGCTCGCGCCGCGCGATGCAAACGGCCGTGTCGCCTCGCACGCCGACGTGTATATGCTTGCGCCGAAGAATGGTGAGAACGGCAACGGAAACGTACTGCTCGAGGTCAATAATCGCGGCGGCAAAGGGATGCTGCGCTTCTTCAACCACGCCAAAAGCTCGCCGGATCCAACAACGGCGCTTGAGTTCGGCGATACATTCTTACTCGATGCGGGTTACACGTTGGTATGGGTAGGATGGCAGTGGGACGTGCCCCAGCAGCCCGGCAACATGCGCCTTTACGCGCCGGTCGCAACCGAGCGCGGCAAATCCATCATGGGCCTCGTCCGCTCGGACTTTACGACAACGAAGCCGATCACCGAACAACCACTCTCGCATCGCGATCATATCGCCTACCCGGTCGCGGATGAAAACGACCCAGCAAACGTGCTCACGATGCGTGAGGGCGTCGCAAAGCCGCGCACCATTATCCCGCATAGCGCCTGGCGTTTGAACGCCGATCGCACCGCGATCGTTGGCAATTTTGTCCCCGGCCACATTTACGAATTCGTTTACCGCGCGAAAGACCCGGTCGTCGATGGCTTGGGGATTACAGCCGTGCGTGATTTCATCTCGTATCTGAAATACGACCCGACCGCAATCAAGCACGTTCAGCGCGCCTACGGTTTCGGCATCTCGCAGAGCGGCCGGTTTTTGCGTGACATGCTCTATCAAGGGTTCAACACCGATGAGTCCGATCGGCTCGTGTTCGACGGCGTGCTCGCGCACGTCGGCGGCGCGGGCCGCGGCGCGTTCAATCTGCGTTTCGGCCAGCCTTCACGCGACGGCCCAAGCTTCTCGTCGTTCTTTTATCCAGTCGATCTCTTTCCGTTCACCGACGTCGACGAGAGCGATCCGCTCACCAATGCGGTCGATGGGTTGCTCACGCATTCGCATGCCGATGCGACCAAAGTCAAAGTGATGTTCACGCACACATCGTACGAATATTACGGACGCGCGGCATCGCTGATGCACACTTCATCCGACGGATTGCGCGACGTCGAACCGGGCCCAAACGCACGCATCTACTTCTTCTCCGGCGGCATGCATTACGTACCGGCGCTTGGATCGCGCGATCCGCTCGCGCAGCAGCTGCAAACGCCGAGCGACCACACGTTCGCGATGAAAGCGCTGCTCGTGGATCTCGACCAATGGGTGCGCAACGGAACGGCGCCGCCTCCGAGCAGCGTGCCGAAAATTGCAAACGGTACGCTCGTGCCGCTCGATAAAATTGCGTGGCCGGCAATTCCGGGCTTCGCGCATACGCCGACCTACCACCGCGTGTGGCGGATGAATTTTGGACCGCAGTTCGCAAACGGCATCGACACGACCGAGCCGCCGATCCTCGGCCAGCAATATCCCGTCCTGCTTCCGCAAGTCGACAGTGACGGGACGGATCTCGGCGGCATTCGCATGCCCGAAGGCGCCGTGCCGATTGCAACCCTTACCGGGTGGAATCAGCGCGTCGCGGGCGTCGGCTTCCCGGATGAAAACGTCGACTTCGTGGGCTCGATGGTGCCCTTTGCCAGGACCGCCGCGGAACGCAAAGCCGCGGGCGATCCGCGCCTCTCACTCGAAGAACGCTATCCGACGAAAGCCGCATATATGGCACGATACGAAAACTATGTGCGCGGCCTCGCCTCGCAGCGGCTCTTACTCAATGCGGATATCCCCGTAGAACTCGCGCGCGGCGAGCAGTTTTGGGAGTTCGCAAGCAAACCGCATTAGGAGCAAGCGTGAGGTGCGGCGAACGCGCCTTGCGATGGAACAGCAGTATACCGCACTCGTCGCCGAGACGGCCGACGGCCCCGCACCGAAACTCGCATTCAAACAGCTCGACAAACGCGCGCTCGAAGCGGGTGAGGTGCTCGTGCGCGTGCATGCCGCGGCGCTAAATTACAAAGACGGCCTGGCCTTAACCGGACGCGGAAAGATTCTGCGCAAGTCGCCGATGGTGCCGGGCGTTGAATTCGCCGGGACGATCGAGCAATCAAACGATCCCGCGTGGCCGGTCGGCAAAGACGTGATGGCGCTGGGCTGGGGGATCGGCGAACGCTTCGATGGCGGTTACGCGCAGTACGCCTACGCAAAAACGGAATGGCTCGAAGCGCGCCCGGAGATCTTCTCAGCGCAAGACGCGATGGCATTCGGGATTCCGGGCGTGACGGCGATGTCGGCGATCATGCGCCTGCGTGAAAACCATCTCCCCGATCGCGCGACCGTGGTCGTTACCGGCGCGGGCGGAGGTGTCGGCGGCATCGCCATTCTGCTCCTCAAACACTTCGGCTACCATCCCGTTGCGATGAGCGGTCGCCCCGAACTCGAACCGTACTTCAAGTCGCTCGGCGCCGAGAGCGTCGTTTCCCGCGAGTCGATTCTCGCCGCCACCAAACCGCTCGAAAAAGAAACGTGGGATGGCGCCATCGACAACGTCGGCGGAGACGTGCTTGCCAAACTCTTGCCGCAGATGAAATACGGCGCGAGCGTCGCGCTCGTCGGCAACGCAGCGGGCGTCAACTTTTCATCGACGGTCTTTCCGTTTATCTTGCGCGGCGTGAATTTGCTCGGCATCGAGAGCGTGAACCTCACGATGGCGAAGCGCGCGCAGATCTGGTCCGAAGCGATGCTCTTCCCGTTTGCAAAAATGCATGATTTTATCGAAAAAGTCGCGCTGGCAGACGTGGAGGCGGCAGCGCACCGCATCGTCGACGGTAAGACGCGCGGACGCGTCGTCGTCACGATCGACTAACCACATTCAAAGCAGCGACAGAAGTCGCAGCGGGCGCTTGCGAGGCGCGGAGCGCGTCGGGTCCGAATTTCTCACCCTATGAGCACGTACCAAGCCCCCCTTCGCGACATGCACTTTGCGCTCACCGAGCTCGCCGACGTGGCGTCGATCGCGGCGCTACCGGGATTTGAAGATACCGCGGATGTCGTCGATGCGATTCTCGAGGAGGCGGGCAACTTTGCCGCCGAGGTGCTTGATCCACTCAATGTTCCGGGCGACCGCGTCGGCGCGACGTGGTCCGATGGTAACGTAACGACCGCCCCCGGCTTCAAGCAAGCCTACAAGCAGTTCGCGCAAGCGGGCTGGGTCGGCTTACCGTTTCCCGCCGATCACGGCGGCCAGGGTCTTCCGCAAGTGCTCTCAGCGGCGGTGACCGAGATGTGGAACGCCTCCAATATGGCCTTCGCGCTCTGCCCGCTCCTGAACCAAGGCGCGATCGAAGCGCTGCTGCTTTGCGGCACCGACGAACAGAAGAAAACCTACGTGCCCAAACTCGTTTCCGGCGAGTGGACCGGCACGATGGTGCTGACCGAGCCGCAGGCCGGCTCCGATCTTGCTGCCGTGCGCACGCGCGCCGTGCCCGAGGGCGATCACTACAAGCTCTTCGGACAGAAAATCTACATCACGTACGGCGAACACGATTACGCGGAAAACATCGTGCATCTCGTCCTCGCGCGGACGCCCGATGCACCCGCCGGCGTCAAAGGCATCTCGCTCTTCATCGTACCGAAATTCCTCAGCAACGCTGACGGCACGCTCGGCGCGCGCAACGACGTGCAGTGCGCCTCACTCGAACACAAACTCGGCATCCATTCCAGCCCGACCGCCACGCTCAATTACGGCGAGGCCGGCGGCGCGATCGGCTATCTGATCGGCGAAGAGAACCGCGGTCTCGAATACATGTTCATCATGATGAACCTCGCGCGCTTCTCGATCGGCGTGCAAGGCATCGGCGTCGCGGACCGCGCGTATCAACACGCGCTCGCGTACGCCAAGGAACGAACCCAGAGTAAGGACCTCGCGGTCAAAGACCCAACGCCGGTGACGATTATCCACCATCCCGACGTGCGTCGTCTCCTGATGACCTCAAAAGCCCAAATCGAAGCGATGCGCGCGCTCGCACTCGTACTTGCATCCGCCATGGATCACGCGCACGCCAACCCCGATGCTGCTGTCCGGGCCGAGCGCGAAGCATTCGTCGAGCTCATGACGCCGGTCGTCAAAGGTTGGAGCACCGAAAACTCGGTCGAGATCACCAGCAACGCCCTGCAAGTCTTCGGCGGCATGGGATTCGTCGAGGAAACGGGCGCGGCACAATACTACCGCGACGCCCGCATCACGACGATCTACGAAGGCACGACGGCAATCCAGGCAAACGCCCTCGTCGGCCGCGCACTCTTGCGCGACAAAACCGGCACGGTCGCCTCGATCATCGCATCGATGCACACGACGGCAGAGCATCTCGCAGTCAGCAACGACGGTAATGTCAAAGCGATCCACCCGCACTTCGTCACCGCGATCGACGCCCTCGATGTAGCCTCTAAGCACCTCATCGCGACTGCGCCAACCGCTTTAAAAGACGCCTTCGCCGGTTCCGTTCCGTATCTGATGCTCTGGGGCACCGTCGCGGGAGGCTGGCAAATGGCACGTGCGGCGATCGCCGCGAGCAAAAACGCAAGTGATGAATTCAACGCGGCTAAGATCGTGACGTCGCGCTACTACGCAGAACACATCCTCACCCGCGCCTATCACCTACGCGCTGAAATCATCGAAGGTGGAGCGACCGTTAACGCACTTGAAGAGTCCGCATTCGAACTCGACCGCAGGCGCCCGATCCTTGCTTAAGCGACTCTACCTCGCCTCCACCTAGGATTTCTTTTTACCTCGATTGATCTCCGCCGCAAGTTCCGGATCGTCAGCCATTTCAATTAGTACTGAGGCCGCAACCGGAATTCTCGAACGCCATTTCCGTAGGACACCGATAAAGTAAGACCGCGATTGACCGAGTGCCTTGTCGCGCGTGAGATCAGCAATTAAACCAACGTCTTCTTTCTTTGCCAAAATCGATATTGCAACGGCCAGACCGTCCTTTAGACCAAGGCCAGTCTTGTGTGGCGCTGCCTTATACAAGTCAACTATTTGCGGAAAAAAGCGGTAAGCTTCCGGCGTTCCCAACGCCCGAGCAATGCCAGCTTGTATTTTGAAAGAGTATGGCCGAGTTATATGTTTCATCAGCACTGGAATAGCCGGGCCGTACGGCGAGCCGGTATTGACCAAATCCCAAACGCTGGACACGCGCACTCCCACGGCGTCTAAGTCGCGGCGAATAGCTTGCTGCTCAGCATCCAATATCTCGCGTTCGATTTTCATATCGAGGGAGCGATTGGGCCGTTGATTTGGATCGCTCCGATCCGGACCGTCTACGTTCATCTAAAGATCCCTCATCACTAACATGAGCTACTTCATTGCTTCTGCACAATTTCTGGAATAAGTTGGTGGATAATATTTCCAGTCGAAATTAGAGTTTTTAGAGGACCGCTGAGCTTCGTATCTGCGCGAACATATAACACAAAATCTAGGTTATTGTCCTTCGCAAAGCTGGCGTAGTCTCGCAACTGTTGAGTATAACTTTGCGTTGTCACGTTCTTAATCTCGGTCAGCGTAGTTTCGGTCAAACCGTCTGGAATTCGAGTGACCCCTCCGATTTGAATTTTTACTTTTTTACCGATATCGATACCTGGTATAGCCCGAACAGCTTCTTCGCCGCGCCGTCCGACGGCTGCGGCCGAGCGTCCAGCGCCGGGATGCTCCAGAGCTTCAGTAATTGCTGGTCCATTTCTTGCAGAAAAACTTCCTAGAGCAACCGCCGCTCCGCATAGTATTGCTAGAGGACCGACGCAGTAGCCGCTGGGATCGCTATAAACATATGCATTATTCCGATTCCACATAAAGGGCATCTGCGAAGCGGGGTCGTGCACTTCTCCGGCGTACGCATCGGGCGTCGTCCAAGAAGCCAAATTCGAATTGAAGGCTCGCGCCCCGTTAATTTGGAGCTTGCCCAATTTGAAGCCATCGGGGCGAGTGTATTGCATGAAAGAGTTGGTCGGTGGGGTGAAGCCTGATCTGGCAGCGACCGCGAACGGAGCCGAGTTGTCCGTGGGATTTAGGGGTGTCAGCCAAGATGAGCCGCTGCTATTCGACGATTGTAAGATCACGTTCGCACTATCCCGATCGTACGTATTCAACCCTGAAAAGTTGCTATCGTGCGGATAAACGTCTCCGTCAAGGCCGACTTTAAAGTTCACGACGCTTCCACTTGCATCGGAGACGAATAACAACATGTCTCCATCCCAATGCGCCGTCCAAATCGAATTTGAGGTGTTCGCGTAATTTGGATCGATTGTTCCTGTAAAAAGAACGGGGTGACCATTGGAGCCCCAAGCTATCGATAACGGGCCAGCATCGAATGTTGAGTTCTGTGTCGCACCGGTCGATGAGCGGTAGGTCGAGGTGGCGCTTTTCGCATGCGTCCAAACTGTGTGATCTGCGAAATCGTAAGCTGCCGGCTCGGTACTCGAGGTTCTTCGCGTGACCGTCCCACCCCCGGTCTCGGCCGGACCGTCAGATATTGTCGTTTCCGCCATCGTGCTGTTCGTCATTCGACCACTTGCGTCAAACACGAAATCCGATGAATTTTCAGAGCCACTACTGAAAGTTGAGTCAGAGTGAACACTAATTCCGTTAATAAAGTCACTGGAGTTATTCTGCGTGACCGCCGAACTGCCCTCAAACATTTGTGGCATCGACTTGCCAAAACCGTAACTAGGAATTGTCCTTGTATAGCCTTGCAAGACATATGGAATTGGCGAATACTGAGATTGTATTAACTCACCCCGAACATTGAAGATATTGGAGACGGACACTGGCGAGCCTGTGGACTGCCCCGCTGTTAAGATCGGATAAACCGACGAGAATCCGGCAGTAATCGGATTACCTTCAGCGTCATAGTCGTATGAGAGAGTGCCGGAGGGAACCGTCAACGTTGCAAGTTGCCCAGCTTGATCGTATGTCCGAGATTGGAAGTCGTTGTTGACAGCTTGGGATTGTAAGCGGCCACCCGCGGTATACAATCTATTCCAAACGGCGGACGCAGATTGGTTGTACGTCTGCTGGGCCAGCAGCCCGTCTACTCGATAAGAGTACGTGAGTACATTGGGAATGTTGAGAGTCGGTGAAAACACCGAAAGTGACTTCTTCCCACCGTCTGAAAAGTATGAGTACGCAAGATGGGCAGGATCCGTTATGCCGCCTGCCGTCGGCTCGAGGACGTCGGTTAGTTCGCCGCGGAGATCGTAAGATAAAGTCTCAAGACCAAACTTACTCGACGTTAATGTAGCGGGGCGACCAGCTGGGTCGTAGACGATTTGCTCGTTCGGAGTCGTGTTGGCGCCACCGTCGGCATTGGAGGTCGGTGCCAAGTAGGTTCTGGTGACGATCCTAGCCAGCGCGTCATACGTAATCGACATAACTTCGCCGGTGGGCTTTGTTTCGGTCGCGCGTAAGCCCCAATGGCCTTCGCCGTCATACGTATCCACGGTTGCCAATGGCGTGTCCGGGCTACCGGGTTGATATGTGTACTTCGAGAGGGACCGATCCATCGCATCGAAAGAATTTCCACGCACGTCGGTCATGACGCCAGTCCACGACTGTGTCTTGAAAAGATTGCCGTACGCGCGGAACGTTGGCGATCCTCGAAGAGAGACACTTCCGCCCTGAGAGAGATCATAAATATAGCGCATGATCCAAGGAGAGCCATCATATTGCGCTAGGGAGCCGTCTTGATAAGATCGCGGGTCGTGAGGCTGTTGAACTTCTATAAGGCGATCGGCACCGTCGTAGAACTTTCGAGTCGGCGATTCGGCACAGCTGGCAAGTGTACAACCCTCATGGCGTAACTCGGACGTAACATCGCCGTCCCTGTCATAGGCATATGATGTCCTAACGTTAAGCCGTGCTTCTCCCGGAGACTGAGTCGTGGCGACCGAGCCATCCGGGAAATACGTTGTAGTTGATGCGTAGCCATCCGGGTCATTCGCTTGGACTATCCTATCGAGCCCATCGTAACTCAGAGACCAAGAGCCGACCCCCTTGCTATAGTTAATAACATTTCCGCGCGTGTCATACGAAAACGCCTGAGTCGGGGTGCGCCCGGCATCCTCCGGAATTGGGTCGCCAGTAACCGAAACAGGCAGTCCGTATTCATTCCCTCCCTCCAAATTTGGGTTATATGCAAAGTGCGTCGCGTACGGTGCTGCACCAGAGCGCGGAGAGGGAGCCTGGATCTGTAAAAGCCGACCGTAGGGTTGATATGCCGGATAGTCCCAAGTCATCACCGTCGAGACTGAATTTGCGGGGCACACACCGGGTGGGGGCGGACTCGAATACCAATTCCAATTCAGATTGTTCGTGGCCACTTCATCGCAATAGGCCGTGACATTATTATACGCATCGTACGTAAAAAGCTTCGTTGGGCGTAGAGTTCCAGCGGATGTGGTGGTTTGTGGAGCGGCGACCGCAATAGTATTGCCGTTAGAATCGTATGCGTAATCAGTCTCGTTGTACGGCCAGGTGATTTGAGATATTTTATTGTTGTTAGAATCCCAGCCTTCTACTTGCGTCAGCCACTGGTAACCGTTGTACGTGAGTCGACTCGTCGGCCTACCGGGATCGCTGAACGAGCCGTTTCCGCAACCGTCGATATATTGAACCACTTGATGCCCGTCGCTGTCGCTATACGAAGTGCTGTTGCAACTCCCGGTTACCGTCTCGTATCGGTACATGAACCAGCCTGTCGGGTATCCTGGCTGCAGCTGCGTGTTCGTACCGTCGTTCAGATACGCCGGTCCAGGTGACATTGCGCCATATAGGCCAATTCCAAAAACTTGACCGCTGAGAAAGCCGCGCTCTTGAAAAGCAACATATCCGCCTTCGTTTCCTTGATTAGCGTATGCACGCGCACCGCCAATATACATGACGTTGTGATAGCCGCCATATAGCTGAGTGGCAAGCTGACCGCTATTGTCCGGTCCAGGCTTCGAGACCAGCGATAGATTTGAACTGCCATCATAGCTATACGTGATCGCGGCTCCGTCCGGACGGTCGACCTCAGAGAGTAAACGTTGCCCATTGACATCGGCGAATTTTAAGGTTGCCTGGAGGCATCCACAGTCCGCCGCAACGACGATCTGAGAGAGATTTGCACTGGAGGATGCATCGCCGTTCCACGAATACGAAAAATTCAGAGAACTGTGACGGTTTCGCGCCTGTATTGAAACTAATCGCCCGCTATAAGCTGCACTCGCTCCGCTATAATACGGCGAGTAGAACATATATTGGGTTCCATTCTTCTTTATCCAGAAAAATGAACCACCATCCGGATTGGCAATCAACATCGTTCCTTGCATCCCGGCGGGCGGGACGAGCTGGCCAGATGCATTGAAGCAATAGTCGTATCGGGCGCCGTCGACGTCATAAACCGAGAATCCTGAGAACCCAGCCCACGAGTAGCCGACATTAGCGCAGTCGTTTGTCGACATGTGTGCATCGAACGTATTCGTCCACCCATTGCCGTATTGACCAATTTCAGTCGACCCATCGCTGCTTTGATAGTCGTGCCCGCCAAGGGAATTATACGTCCGACGAAACGCAAGGTCGATGCCGCGATAGGGGATATCAAAATCCGTTGACTGCACAATTAGGTTTTGCCAGTGCGCGTTTATCATCCAGTGGCCAACCCCTGGGATGTCGCCTTCTTCATAAGACCACCACGGATTAATGCCGGTTACGTTGAGCGTGTTTTGTGTGACCTGCGAGGCGCGACGAGTTGTACCAGCTCCCCGTTTACCAACCGCAGTCGGCGCCGATGCCGAAGTCGTCGAGGCTGTCGAGATGATTCTGCTCGATGATGCACGACTAAAAAAACGAACTACCGCTTCTCCAGAATTGCGCTTACGCTTCGTTCGCATGTCGTCGTCATCATCGCCGATCCGCGGTCCAGGTTGTCGGAGGCCGGCGGCGGGAGCGTTTTTCGTCGCTATCTTTGGTTTCTCGATGTGCGTCACCGCGGGTAGAGTTGGCTTGGGTTGCGGGCGCTGATGCCGATCGAATTTCTTCGGATCGTCTGGGAAAAACGAAGGAACGAAATATGAATTCAACGAGCCGCCGCTCGCCGTTCCAGACGCATCGGAGGGCGAGCACGAAATCGCCATAAAAGCAATCGAAAAAAACGCCGCTAGGGCAGCGCGATAAACCAAGGACACGGGACAACCTCCCACCAGTAGAGGGCACAAACGATGTCCCATGCGCATGATTCGAGCGGCGAAGGTTGTCGCCGTACCATTACCGTAACGCGGGATACGTCACAGACTACTACGACCTCAAGTGGAGGTCAAGTGGCTGTGCGAACGGCCTCACATGCATTTCCTTCGCCGCGCGCTCGTTACGAGTCTAGTTGTCCTTGGGATTATTCTTGGAATTGGGAGGACCGAAGCCGAATCAACAAATCTCGATCGGTTCGATTTTAGTGCGCAAAATGAGACGGTTCGCTCGGTTCTTCTTCGGCTCGCACGCGTTCACAACGCGAGCATTGTTGTTTCGCAGGGAGTTACGGGTTACGTCACGCTCTCGCTAAAAAACGTTACGCTGCGCGATGCGCTTACGGCGATTCTTGAGCCGATCGGCGATACATACCAAGTTCGTGGAAATGTCTACGTCGTAAAAGCCGGCGCGTCAGTTTCCCTCGATGGCGCCGCTACGACGGCCCCGACGGTCTTAGCACTCTCGATCATTCCCGCAAAGGTTGGCCGCGAGGTTCTTAAACCGCTTTTTCCTTCTGCGGAGATACGGGTCGACGCACGTGCAAATGCGCTGGTCATCGTTGCGCCACCCTCAGATCTACAGTCGATGCGGACGGTTCTTCAGGGCATTGACGTAAAGAATCCAACCGCCGATACGACCGAAGCGCTCTCGCTTCGAACTGCGAGTGGTGTTTCGCTGACCTCTCGACTACGCGCGGCATTCCCAAAGGCGAAATTCTTACCGGTTGGCTCCCGCCAGCTTTTGATTACCGCAACGCCAAATGAACTCACGCAAATTAAGGCCGCGGTCGCAGCGCTCGACACGCCGCCGCCTCAGCCGACCTCGATCACCGTAAATTCTGAAGCCGTCCGCTTGAACGTTCGCGCTCCGAGCGATGTTGCACGTTCTGTCGTCTCTCAGATACCTGGCGTGCGCGCCTCCGTTGCTGGCGGCGCGGTCGTGCTCTCCGGACCAACGGAACTCGTCTCGCGCGCGAAAGCTCTCATCGTGCAGCTCGACGTTCCGAATTTTGGCGATCGCTATACACAAATTTATCGCGTCCGGACGGTCGATGCGACCTCCGTCGCCGACCTTCTCCGACGGAGTATTCGCAACATCGATGTTAGCGTCGATGCCTCACTCAATGCCCTAGCTATAAATGCAACCGCTGCGGACCACGCGCGGATCGCCGAGGCGATCGCACAGTTTGACGCGCCGGCCTCGACGGCGTCAACGAGTTTTTCCGGTATGCCTTCGACCGGTTCGAACGGATCCTCCGAGGTGATAACGTTAAAATCGTATATTCCCGGACAGGGGCAAGGCGCAACCGACGCGGTCACTTCTATCTCTGCGGCTTTGCTTATCGCCGTCCCAGACGTAAAAGTAGCGCAGCTTCCGACGCCCGGTCAGATCGTCATTATGGGATCCCCGGCGAGTGTTCGCACGGCCCACGAATTCATCAATAAGGTGGACTTGATTCCACCGCTCGTCGTCTTAGATACGGAAGTTCTCGAGATAGACGAAAGCGTAGCAAAAAATCTCGGTGTGCAACTCGGCACCGCTGCTATTACGAGCCAATTTACGGAACAACAACCTCAAGCGACCGACGGTGCGACGCCGCGGCTCGGTCGCTTTCAAGCGTTGACGCGAACGCCGATCCAGTTTACGGCTCAGCTAAACTTGCTGATACAAAACGGCAAAGGGCGCGTTTTGGCCGATCCGCGCATCACGACACTCTCGGGACACACCGCCACCATCCGCGCAGGCGACACGATTTCGATTCTGACTACGACGTCGGGCAACGCCGGGACAATTGCTACGACCCAGGTCCAGAGTTTCCAAACCGGCGTCACGCTCGATATTACGCCGTCGGTTACCCCCGATGGGGACATTATGGTGAGCCTACACCCGGTCGTGAATAGTCTTATTGGCACAAATAACGGCGTTCCGGAGATTAGTACCCGTGATACCCAGACCACGGTCCATCTGCGCGATGACGAGACGCTAGTTATTGGCGGCCTCATCCAAGAGAACGAAACGCGGACAACGACCCGAATACCGTTTCTTGGAAACCTTCCGGTAATCGGTCGCGCTTTCCGCAACGACAACGTTCAAGGGCAGCGCAACGAGCTGATCATCGTCGTCACACCACATGTCGTGAAGCCGGGGACAACCGTACCGGGGCCTCGTCTCACCACATTCCCCTCGCCGCAGCCGCTACCAACGTTGCCGCCCACCGCGCAACTCCCCCCGCCCGTGGGTCAGCTTCCACGAACGGTACCGGTTCCAAGCCCAACCACGTTGCGGTCCGCGGCAAGCACGCAAATGAATCCGGCATCGCCGATGGCGAGCGGCACTGCCGCCGCTTCCCCGACACCGCAATCGCCGTCGCCAAGCGGTCTTTTACAAACAAATGTATTTGTGTTCGGCTCGCCGCCGCAAAGTAATTTTGCCAAGCCTACCGATGTCGTACAAATTCTCTATTGCACGCTATCGCCAACCGTCGCAGCGACGAATGGAACGCCGGTAAAAATCGCGGTCGTCACCACCTCAAACGCGAACGCCGTTCGCCTCATGATCGGCTCGCAAAGCGTGAACCTTGCACAAACGGGAATCGGACAGTGGCAAGCGTCGTTCCCATTCCCGACAACCGCGATTCCTGTGGGCCAGAGCAGCATTACGGCAACACTTCTGGCCCTTCGTATAGACGGCAGCAGCGCCAGCATTCCGATTTTGCTTTCGCTGGCTCCGTGACTACCTAGTTCGAATCTTTTTCGCCAGAAGCGCCACGGATTTTTCGAGTTCACTTACGCGCTCACTCAGCGTTCTTGATGCCTTGCCTTCGTCACTACCCAAAGCAAGGTACCGAACGTCGACATCGAGGGCTTCTGCAAGACGAAGACCGACGACGAGACTCGCACTCTTCGTCTGACCTGACTCCATTTGGCGAATGGCCCCTTCGGTAACACCCACCATGTGCGCAAGGGCACTTGGTGTTAGCTCCGCGTCGACGCGAAGTCGGCGCAATCGATCCCCAAAGGTCTCCATGGCTCGCGCCTTGCGCGCTGCGGGCATCTGATCCCGCCTGCGTCGAGGTATAGTTTAGGACGAAGGGCTTGATTTCAATGCGACGAAGGGGCACATCGCTACCGCTTTCCGGGTGTATTTTGATGAACGATTATCAGCCAAACTTGCCAAGGACTCGGACTGGTTCCTTGACTAGGACCAGTATTAAATTCATGGCTTTCGCAACTCGGCTAGTGCCGTTTTGGGGCAACGGATGCTGAGAGATACCGCTCCCTCGTACATGGACGACGGTGACACGGAAGAAGTGTCCGACAATCTTGGAACGCGCCTCCAGAACGATCTAAAGGACGGGCTAGCGAGTTTAGGCTTAGAGCTGGTCGTAGAAGACAGTATCGGCGTTATCGCCCTGCGCGTGGTAAACGATAACAACGTCGGTACTGCTTACCTCGAAATTCGCGACGGTGGCTTACAGATTCGGGTAATCCTCGCAAACGATCAAAACGTTGAAATCGCGGGTGCTCGGCGCGCAGGATCAGCGGCATAAGCGAAGGCACTCGCTGCGCAGCGGACGCGAAATTCGCCGTCTATCTCACCCTTGTCTTGAGCTGGATGTTGTTTTGGGCAGCGCCGGCCGCGGCTGAAAAGACGATCTTCTCCGCGCCGATTAACCACAACGAACTGGGGAATCAAGCAGCCGAACGCGGCGACCTTCCCACAGCTCTTGCCGAATACACACGGGCCATCATACAAACGCCGGATATTCCGGAACCGCTATACAATCGCGCGGTGACGTATTCGAAATTGCATCGTGATTCGGAAGCCCTTGCCGATGCGCTTGGAACCATCAAGATAGCGCCGCTTTTCTCCGAAGGGTTCGCACTGTGCGCACGACTCTATCGCGACGCCGGCGACCTGGAAAAAGCCGATCGTTCGATCGAGGGCGCGCGATCGCTTCAGCCTGAGCGAGCCGCGTATGCCGTCCTTGCGGCCGACATCCGTGAGCGTGAACATCGGATTTCCGACGCAGCTTCGTTGCTTGCGACGGTCGTCGCAAAGGACCCACGCGATAGCGAGTCCACTTACAATTTGGCACGGCTGCGAATCGAGCAACATCGCGATGCCGAAGCCGTTCCGCTTCTCAAGCGCTACGCGACGCTCGTTCCAGGCGCCACCGACGTCATCACGCTCGTCCCAGAGATCTATCTCAACGCAAATCGTCCGGTCGACGCGCTAGACTGGCTCGATCATCATCCCGAGAAAAGCGAGAGCGCGATCGACAATCGCGCCCGCGCGCTTCTGATGCTTGGCAGAAAATCAGAAGCGGCCGTTCTGCTTGCCGAAAATCCAATTGCAGTTTCGACGTATCGAGAGCGCGTTCGCGGCGATCTTGAACTCCGTGCCGGTGATTGTCCGGCAGCAGAAAACCACTATGCGGCAGCAAGCGCGAATCTCAAGCCGACGACCGCGGCCACGCGCGAAGAGAACTTCTCTACCTGGAGAAACTTTGCTGTTGCACATATCTGCGCCAATCATGCGCAACAGGCGATCGCGGCGCTCGACAATGCTTTAGTAATCGAGCCATCAGACGCGCTCGCACTCCGCTACCGAGCCGATGCACGCCGGGCCAGTGGCGACATCCCAGGTGCAATTGCCGATGCGACGCGAGCCCTGGCCCACGATCCAAAGGACGCGAACCTCCTGATGATGCTTGGAGTCGACGAGTACCGGACCGGCAAACACGCTCGGGGCGCCGCACACTACAGACTTGGATGCGACCTTCTCGCGAGTGACGAAACCGTGAAGCGAGCGGCCTGCGCGCAGCAACTTCCAAAAATGCAGTAAGATCGTCTACAAAGGTCGGGCACGGTCGCGGCGAACGCCTTCGACGTGTCGACGGTCGTTCGTTTTCCGCCCACGTTTTTTGGCATCGCGTTCGGGCTCTTCGGTCTTGCACGCGTCTGGAGAGAGGCCGCGCCTGCGTTCGGTCTCCCGATCGTCTTCGGCGATTCGCTCGCACTTCTGGCTGGTGCGATCTACCTCGGATTGCTGGCTGCGCTCATCGCAAAGGCGATGGTGGCGCCTGCGAAGATTCGATCGGAGCTAACGCATCCGATCTTGGGAGCTTTCTACGCGCTGGTACCGATCGACGCACTGCTTTTTGCGCTCAATCTGCGCTCGATACTCGGTCCATCGGCTCTCCCGATCGTGGTCGTCGCTCTTGCCGTTGGAAGCATCTATGCGAGTTGGATCACCGCGTCGTGGATCGCGCGTGTCGATCGCAAGCCTGACGATCTGAACTACGGGTATTTTCTTCCGACGGTTGCGATGGGCTTGATCGGTGGCGACTCCCTCGCGGTCCTCGGATACCCGGCGGTCGGCACGATGTATTTTGGCGTCGGCACGATTAGCTGGGTCATCTTGGCATCGATCTTTGCTTATCGCGCGATCGCAGGTGCACCACGCATCGGCGCGGCCTTACTGCCGACCCTCGCGATCGAGCTGGCACCTGCGGCCGTCGTCGGAAACGCTTACCTTTCCATCACCGGAGGGCACAACGGCATGATCGTCCTGGCGCTTGCGGGCTATGCGGCATACACGGTGCTTCAGCAACTTTTCCTCATTCCAATGTATCGTGTCGCGCCATTTTCGCCTGGCTTTTGGGCGTTTACGTTTCCGTGGGCAGCGTCGGCGACATTTGCAATTCGCACGAGCGTCATCGCTCATGATGCCGTCGCCTCGGCGGTCGCAATCGTTCTCGCAACTGGCGTAACGGTGCTTATTCTTGGGATCGGCGTGCGCTCGCTCATCGCGATCGGTCGCGGGACATTCGTCCCAAAGCCAACGTAGCAGAGTAAGCGAGCCCGCGTGATTTGATCGGGTATCAAACGCAAATGAAACGCACGCTCACCTCTTTGACGGCTGGAGCAATGTTGGCCAAGCTTGCCGCCGACCGCAAAGCGAACACCGTCCCCGTAGCGCCGATCGAAGACGTCCATCCATTCCCGAAGCCCGTCATCATCGACGAGCGTAAGGCGCCGAAAATGGATATCGCAGCGCCCTAAAAGCCGGGACTGGGACGCGCCGCGATGTTAATCTTGGCTTAAAGCATTGTCTCTACGCTAGAGATGATGCAACGATCGATCCGTTCTGTTCTTTCTGCGACGGCGCTTGTCGGGCTGCTGGCTACGAGCGCGCAGGCCGCGACGCTCGTTCCCGACGGACGCGCCATCTCGCCGACTGGCTTTACAATTCCCGTCGAAGGCTTCGCAGCGGCATCCGCGCTCTCGCCCGATGGGAAGTGGCTCGCGGTGCTCTCGACCGATGGCGGTGCGATCGACATTGTCAGCACGGGAAAATCGATGCTTGTCGAGCGCCTCTCCGCGAGCAGCGCATCCGGCCTAGCCTGGACGACCGACGGTTTATTCGTTACGCGCGGCTACACCGGAACGATCTCGCGCTTCTCCTACGATATAGCCGCCGGCAAAGCGACGTTTCCCAAGCGCGCCGACATCAAGCTAGCGGCGGGCCTTGCAAATGGAATTGTCGAGGACCCGACCTCACATACGATCGTGGTCGCGCGCACGGCCGAACATACCGTCCTCGTCATCGACGATACGAGAGGGGCCATCGTCCGCACGTTGCAAGCATCTGACGAACCCTACGGCGTCGCGCTCGTTGGAGATACGATCGTCGCGTCACTGTATAATACGGATCACGTGGATGCTTGGCGAGCCGGAGCGACCGACGCCGTGCACGTTCCGACGGGCGCGCATCCTACGCAAATGCTGGTTGACGGCGGACGCGTGTTTATTGCCAATGCCGACGGCCGCGATGTCGTCGCGATCGATGGGACTACGCTTGCGGTGAGCAAACGTTTCGATCTGAGCATCGGTGCCGACGCCCCACCCGGGCAAACGCCCGCCGGCATGGCGATCTCAGGTGATAAGACGATGCTCTTCGTTGCGGAGTCGGGCTTCAACGATGTCGCCGTCATTGATATTGCCTCCGGCCGCACGCTCGCGCGCATTCCAACGGCGTGGTATCCAACGGCACTCGCTTTCGTATCGAATACGACGGTCGGCAAGAAAGACGCACGCGTCAAAGCGCAGCTTTGGATTACCTCGGCCAAAGGTCTGGGCTCCCAAGCCGATCCTGCTGGCGAGTGGAACGGCACGTATACCGGCCTTGTGCAGCACCTCGTGGTCGAACCGAACCGCTTCGCCGAGTGGAGCGCGCAAGTCGCTCGCAACGATAAATTCTCCGCGCCTGCAAGCGCACGGCGGCTCCCGCCGATCAAACACGTCGTCGTGATCGTGCGTGAGAATAAACATTTCGATGAGGAATTCGCCGACGAACCCGGTGCAAACGTCGATCCTGCGCTCCTGCTCTACGGCAAAAAGTACACACCGAATGGGCACGCACTGGCCGAGCGTTACGCCTTACTCGACAACTTCATGTCCGATGGGGAAGCGAGCATCTTTGGGCACGCCTGGGACGTCCAGGGAATGGCAAACGACTACCACGAGCGCAATGCGCACGTGCGCGATGCCGGTTCGCCCGAGGTGCACGCGCGCGTCGCGTGGTCGATCTGGCCGTACGCGCAATCGGGCGAGGACGTCCTCACCTCGGCCGATATGGACTTCGATTGGCTCCACGATCTGAGCGCACTCCCGAAAGGCCCGCGCGTCAACGTCAGCGCCGTCTTCGGTCCGCGCGGCGAACTCATCGACGAACTTCAACGTCGAAGCGTGAGCTTTCGGGTCTACGGCGAGCAAATGACGATGCGCGCCGACGGCACAATCGTGCCGGGTCTTGCCGCGCACGGCCTCGCGACGTATCCCGGCGTCCACATCGACTTCGGCGTGCTTGATACGGATCGCGCGAAGATGTTTCTCGCTGACGTCAAAGCGCAGGGTGGGCTATCGGCCTACACGTTTCTCACCTTGCCGACCGATCACACAACCGGGATGAAGCCCGGCTTCTATACACCCGTCTCGTACATCGCCGACAACGACGTCGCAACGGGTCAGATCATCGCCGGTCTCTCGAAGCGTCCGGAGTGGCGCGACACCATCGTCATCGTGCTGCCCGACGACGCCCAGGGCACCGGCGACCACGTCGATAGCCATCGCATGCCCGTCTTCATCGCCGGGCCGTACGTACGCCGCGCGTTCGTCGATCACACGCGCTACAGCGTCCCCTCGGTGCTGCGCACCGTCGAAATGCTCTTTGGCGTACGCCCGCTCAACATCTACGATGCATCCGCAACACCGCTGTTCAACGCGCTCGCGAAACAGCCGCAGACAACCGCCTATGTGCCGCTTCCTGCGAACGTTCCGATCGTGAAAAACCCGGGGACCGCGACGGCGTATTCTTTCGACATCGACGGTGGCGACTCGTCCGACATTCCAAACCAAGAGTGGCAATCACTCAAAGGCAACGCGTCCCTTGACGCACATCTCGCGTACGTGAAACGGCTCGACCCCCGCGCCGTCGCCGTCCACGCTAGCGACGAACGCTAAGAACTACTCGGCAGCGGCGGCACTAGAGCCATGGCCTTGGTCGGGACCGATCCAGACCGTTTGAATGTTCGTGAACTCGCGGATGCCAAACCATGAGAGTTCGCGCCCGTAGCCGCTGTGTTTCACGCCACCAAAGGGCAGCCGCGGATCGCTTGCCGTCATCCCATTGATGAAGACCCCGCCCGATTCTAGCCGGGCGGCGATTGATTTTGCCCGCTCCAGATCGCGTGTCCAAAGATTGCCGCCCAACCCGTAGCGCGAATCGTTGGCGAGCTTCACCGCATCATCGGCATCCTTCGCGCATATGACGGCGGCGGCCGGGCCGAACGTTTCCTCATCG
The DNA here is from genome assembly GCA_038231455.1 of Vulcanimicrobiales bacterium. Classification (GTDB taxonomy): domain Bacteria; phylum Vulcanimicrobiota; class Vulcanimicrobiia; order Vulcanimicrobiales; family Vulcanimicrobiaceae; genus JANLVI01. Next base: position 177,762 of record JBBRLI010000001.1, read on the forward strand.
AACATCGGCATACCGGGCGTTACATCGAGTACGATCGTCGGTTCGAAGTAAAAACCGTCGCGCTGGGCTTCGCTCCCACCGAGCGCGAGCCGACCACCCCGCGTCACGGTTTCTTTCACAAGTCCCGCAAGCGTCTCGCGCAGATCGTGCCGCGCCATTGGTCCCATCGTCGTCGTGCGCTCGCGCGGATCGCCGATTACCAGCTTCTTCGCCTCGGCGATGAATCGCTCGCTAAACGCATCGTAGACCGCACTCTCAACGATAAAGCGCTTCGCTGCGATACAACTCTGACCGCTGTTTTGAAAACGAGACTTGACCGCCATCTTTGCCGCAGCATCAAGGTCGGCGTCGGCGAGGACGATAAACGCATCCGAACCGCCGAGTTCGAGGACCGTCTTCTTCAAGTTACGGCCAGCCGCGCCCGCGACGGAGACGCCCGTTTGTTCGCTTCCCGTGAGCGTCACGGCGACGATACGCGGATCGTCGATCATCTTCTCCACTTCTTTGCCGGGAACGATGACCGAAGCAAAGGTCCCCTCGGGAAATCCGGCCTCGCGCAACACACGCTCGATTTCAAGCGACGACCGGGTCACGTTGGTAGCATGTTTGAGCACGCCGACATTGCCGGCCATCAGCGCAGGCGCCGCGAACCGGAAAACTTGCCAGAACGGATAGTTCCACGGCATCACCGCGAGCACCGGACCAAGCGGACGATACGCAATGAAGCTCTCGGTCGCGTTCGACCTCACCGATTCTTCGGCGAGAAATCCGGGGGCGTGTTCGGCATAGAAGTCGCAGGCGCTCGCGCACTTCTCGATCTCGGCTTCGGCCTCGACGATCGGCTTGCCCATTTCGCGGGTGATGATCTCGGCCAGTCGCGACTTTCGTTCACGAAGCAATTTCGCGGCTGCGCGCAGCTTTGCGGCCCGCTCGTCAAACGACGTGGTCCGCCAATCGTGGAAGGCGGTTCGAGCACGTTCCAGCGTCGCATCGAGCCGGATTGCGGTAAACGGTTCGAACGCATCGAGGGTGCGCCCAGTCGATGGATCGGTCGTCGAAATGGTTTGCATCAGCGATAATTTCCCCGCTTACAGCCGTTGACAAACGGAGATCGAAGGCCGGGCCGGAGTTCGAACCCACCATGCAGCAAACAACGCCGTCCCGGTCGTGTCTCTCGTTTTGTTCAGAACTTCGTAAGGAACTAATCATCACCGCTCGCGGAAGGGTACCCCACATCAGATGGATGTCCAGGAACGTTTGCCACACGCACTTGAGACGCGCGCGATTACCCTCCAGGTCAACGGGGCTTCGCACACGTTTGCGGTCGAACCGCGTGTGACGTTGCTCGATGCGCTTCGCGAGCGTCTCGCACTGACCGGGACGAAAAAGGGGTGCGATCAAGGCACATGCGGTGCGTGCACGGTGCTCGTCGATGGGCGTCGTGTCAATTCGTGCCTCACGCTCGCCGTGATGGTTGAGGGACAAGCAATTACAACGATCGAGGGCCTCGCAAGCGGCGAGCAACTGCACCCGATGCAAGCGGCATTTCTCAAGCACGACGGCTTTCAGTGCGGGTTCTGCACACCGGGACAGATCGTCTCTGCCGTCGCTCTGCTCGCGGAAGGCCGTCCAACCGATCCGGCGGCGGTCCGCGAGTGGATGAGCGGCAATCTCTGTCGCTGCGGAGCGTATTGCAATATCGTCGATGCGGTGCGTGATGCAGCGGAGGGCGCGCGATGAACGCGTTTCGCTACGAGCGCCCAAGCGATGCGTTGGGCGCGATTGCGCTCCACGCTCCGCGCGCGCAGTACATCGCCGGTGGGACGAATCTCTTGGATTTGATGAAGGACGACGTCGAAACGCCGGAGCTCATCATCGATATTTCGCGCCTACCGTACTCGGCGATCGAATCGTCCGAGGCGGGAGTGCGCGTTGGTGCGCTCGCCCGCATGAGCGATGTCGCCGACGATATCGCCGTCGCATCGCGTTTCCCAATTGTCGCCGAGGCGCTCCTCGCTGGAGCATCACCGCAGTTACGCAACATGGCGACGATCGGCGGGAACATTCTTCAACGCACGCGCTGCGCATATTTTCGCGATCCCTCGCAAGTTTGCAATAAGCGCGAAGCGGGCAGCGGATGCGCGGCACTCGGCGGCGTGAACCGGATGCACGCCGTCATCGGCGCAAGCGACGACTGTATCGCTACGAATCCCTCGGATCTCGCCGTCGCGCTCACCGCCGTCGATGCGATCGTCCACGTGCAAGGGCGTGCGGGCGAGGAACGCGCGATTCCGATTACCGATTTCTATTTGCTTCCCGGCACCACGCCGCGGCGCGAGAACGTTTTGGAGCCAGGCGATCTCATCATTGCCGTCGAGATTCCGGCAAGCGCGGTAGCGCATAATTCGACGTACCTCAAGATCCGTGACCGCGCATCGTATGAATTTGCGCTCGTCTCGGTCGGAGCCGGATTGGAACGTACGGGCGGCGTCGTTCGCGCGGCGCGGATCGTTCTTGGCGGCGTGGCACCCAAGCCGTGGCGCGTCTCCGAGGCCGAAGCACGGATCGTCGGCACATCGGGCGATGCAGGGGCGATCGACGCAGCGGCAGATGCGGCAATCGACGGCATGCGCGGCTATGGCGAAAACGACTTTAAGATCGAACTCGTGAGGCGTGCCGTCGTTCGCGCGTTGCAAACGGTGGCGGCATGAGCACGCTCGTTGGCGCACCGATCGACCGCGTCGATGGACTTCGCAAGATCACGGGCACGGCAAACTACACCGGAGATTTGCCCGCGAACCAGCTCGCGCACGGCGTCTTGGTGCTCTCCACCATCGCGAGCGGCCGCATTACGCGCATCGACGAAGCGGCCGCCCGCGCGGTGCCGGGCGTGCTCGAGATCATTACCCATGCGAATGCACCCCGCGTTAAGACCGAAGGTCAGGGCGGCGTCGAGCGCACCCTGCGCGTACTCCAAGATGACCGTATTCTCTACGATCGCGAGCCGGTCGCAGTTGTGATCGCCGACTCACTTGAAGCAGCGACCGAAGGCGCGGCCGCCGTGCGCGTTGAGTACGAAGCAGAACCGCCGGTGACCACGATCGACGCCGGCGTCAAATTGCCGGTCGATGAGGACGACGAACCCGAACTCGTGCGCGGCGACGCTGAGGCTGCATTTGCCGCATCGGCGGTCAAGGTCGATGCCATCTACACAACGCCGATGGAACATCACAATCCACTCGAACCGCACGCAACACTCGCCGAGTGGGATGGCGCGCTACTCACCGTACACGAGTCGACGCAAGGCGTCTTTTCCGCGCGCAAGCGGTTCGCCGAGATTTTCGATCTGCCGCTCACGGACGTGCGCATCGTCGCGAAATTCATCGGTGGTGGATTCGGTTCGAAAGGTTCGGTCTGGCCGCACGCGGTGCTCGCCGCGATGGCCGCGCGCTTGCTCGCGCGCCCGGTAAAAATCGTGCTGCAACGCTCGCAGATGTTCGGCTCCGTCGGCTATCGTCCGGAAACGCGCCAGCGCGTCGCGCTCGGAGCAAACAGCGATGGCGCACTCACCAGCACGATCCACGAAGTCACCTCGCAAACCTCGATGTTCGATGACTTCACCGAATCGGCGACGGCGATCTCGAAGATGCTCTACGCCTCGCCCACCGCACACACAAAACAAACGCTTGCGCGCACCAACCAGGCGACACCGACGTTCATGCGTGCGCCGGGTGAGAGCAGCGGATCGTTTGCGCTTGAGTCCGCGATGGACGAACTTGCGTACGCGACCAAGCTCGATCCGATCGAGTTACGCCTACGCAACTATGCCGAGACCGATCCGAACGACGGCAGCGCGTATTCGAGCAAATCGCTCCGCGCGTGTTACGAGATGGGCGCGGATTCGTTTGGTTGGTCAAAACGCACGCCCGAGACGCGCTCGATGCGCGCGGGACGTATGCTTGTGGGATACGGGATGGCGACGGCAACCTATCCTACTTACCGCAGTGGAGCAGCAGCGCAGATTCGCATCAACCCCGATGGCAGCGCAATCCTCCAGTCAGGCGGCGCGGATATCGGCACGGGTGCCTACACGGTCTTCACGCAAGTCGCGGCCGAGTTTCTTGGCATCGCGCTCGATCGTGTGAACATCGACCTTGGCGACACGCTCTTTCCGCTCGCGCCAATTGCGGGCGGATCGATGCTCACCGCAAGCGTTGCCTCCGCAATCAAAGTCGCCGCGCTCGACGCACGTGGCAAAGTCATCGCTCTTGCCGTTGCCGATCAGTCCTCGCCGCTCCACGGAGCGAGTCCCACGGAAATCTCCGCGGAAGACGGACGTCTGTTCGTGGCTAGCGATCGAGCGCGAGGTGAAACCTATGCCGCGATCCTCGACCGGCATGACGGCATCACGGTTGAAGGCAATGCCCAAACACAAATGGGCCCAAGCGAGGAGCAATACGCGATGCACGCGTTTGGCGCGCAATTCGCCGAAGTGCACGTCGATCCGGACCTGGGTGAAGTGCGCGTGAAGCGCTTCACGGGAGCCTTTGCCTGCGGGCGGATTCTCAACGCGAAGACCGCGCGCAGTCAATTCCTCGGTGGTATCACGTGGGGTATCGGGATGGCGCTGACCGAGCAAACGCGCCTCGACGAACGCACCGGACGGATCATGACGGCAAATCTCGGCGACTATTTAATCCCCGTGCATGCCGACGTGCCGCACGTCGAGACGATACTCGTCCCCGAGGACGATCCGCTTGTGAATGAAGCGGGCGTCAAAGGCATCGGCGAAATCGGAATCGTGGGCGTCGCAGCAGCCATCGCAAACGCCGTGTATCACGCAACCGGGAAACGCATCCGCGATCTCCCGATCACACCGGACAAGCTGCTCTAGGCGGCCGCTTCTAGGTTCGGCTCTCGTCGTGTCACGCGGATTGCGATAACCGCCGATAGAACCAACAGAGCCGCAGCGACAAACCAGGCAGCTCCCGGCAGATGGGCGTCACGATGTCGACCGACGCTCTGTGAGTACACGAACGTGAAGAGCGCGGGTCCTGCAAGCGAGGCGATCCCGCGTAAACTGCCGAGGGCGCCTTGGAGTTCGCCTTGCTCCGTTGCATCGACTCGGCGCGACATCATCGCCTGCGCTGCCGATGCCGCGATGCCCCACAGCATGAGAATCGGCGTCCCGAGGTTGAGGATCAATCCCGTCGGCGCAAACCCGTAGATAGCCATCCCGGCAGCGCCGAATGACAATCCGCCAGAGAGCGCAAGCCGCTCGCCAAATCGATCGATTGCCGGTTTGATCAGCAGCGCTTGTGTGAGAACGGAAAAGATTCCGACGAGTGCGAGCGAGAGTCCGATCGCGCGCTCGTCCCACGCGTAGCGTCCGACGACGTAGAGGACGAAGATACTCGGGAGCGCTGCGCCCGCGAGCACGGAAAGAAACGACACCGAGGCGAGTCCGAAGAGTTCGCGGTGTGAGCGCAGCATCTTGAGCGAGCCAACGGGATTCGCGCGGCTCCACGCAAACGCGCGGCGCAGCGCTGGCGGCAGCGATTCCGGCAGCACGAAAAAGCCGTACACGCCGTTAAGCAGACTGAGTCCGGCCGCAAACCAAAACGGATAATGCGGATCGGCCGCGCCGAGCAGACCGCCAACCGCAGGCCCGATGATAAAGCCAATACCGAACGCCGCGCCGAGCATTCCAAAGCCGGCCGCGCGCTTTTCCGGCGGCGCGACGTCGGCAACGTAGGCATATGCCGTCGTCGCGCTTGCCGAGGTGATGCCGGAGAGGACGCGACCGACGAACAACCACGCAAGATTCGGCGCCAAGGCCATGATGATGTAGTCCATGCCGAGGCCGATATTCGAGAGAATGATGACCGGCCGACGCCCAAAGCGGTCGGAGAGCGCGCCCAAGATCGGCGACATCAGGAACTGCATGAGCGCAAAGACGGTACCGAAGATCCCGAAGATCACGCCGGCTTGCGCGTTGTCGCCGCCGACGAAATTGATGACAAGCTTCGGGAACACCGGTGCGATCACGCCGAAGGCGAGCATGTCGAGCGTCACCGTAGCAAAGATAAACGCAAACGCGCCTTTGCGCGGAACGACGGCTGGCTCCATGTCGCAAGATTCGTGCGCGGGCAATCGACCTTCCTCGGCAGAAGGCCGCGACTATGACGGTCACCCGAACGCTGCTGCACCTCATCCGCCACGCCGATGCGATCCCGCCCGACGACGCCGCGATCAGCACCGCCGGATACGAAGATCTTCCGCTCTCGGAAAAAGGCACCGCGCAGGCCTTTGCGCTTGCACGACGTCTCAAAGGCGGTCCGTCGCGACCGGACGCGATTTACTCGAGTCCAACGCTACGCGCCAAGCAAACCGCCGATACGATCGCCGAGACCGTCAATTTGACCGTGGCGACCGACGATCGGCTACGCGAGATATTTCTTGGCATCGAACCTGCAGCGAGCATGCCGCCCCGAGAACGCGCTGCCGCCGTGCGCGCTCGGCTCCAAGAACTCGCCGCAATCGCTATTCGCGATGGATCGTGGGCCGCGGTTCCCGGCTGCGAACCCGGCGTCGAAGTGCGCGCGCGAATGCGCGAGGCGATCGACGAAATCGTCGGCCGTCATCCCGGCGGAAGTATCGCACTTGTCTCACACGCCGGTTCGATCAACGCGTACCTCGCCGAGATTCTCGACATGCAGCGCGATTTCTCGTTTCCCGTCGGCAACACGTCGCTTAGCACCGTCCGCTTCGCCGACCATCCGCCGATGGTCGTGCGGGTCAACGACACGGCGCACCTCGAAGTCCACACCCGCGTCTAATTCAGCGAGACGAAAGCCATCTGGTCGGAAAGCTTTCGCCCCTGCAACTATCCTAGCAGAGGCCGATTTCGACGCGGTAAAAAATTACCCGGTGATTCGTTTCGCCCGGCTCGGGAATGATTCGAAGCGATGACGACGCACGACATTCCCAAGCGCCGGCTCGGTCGTACGAACGAGCAGGTTTCGATGGTCGGCCTTGGCGGCTTCCACATTGGCAAGCCCGATATTCCCGATGGTGATGCCATCAAATTGATCCATAGCGCGATCGACCGTGGCATTACGTTTCTGGACAATTGCTGGGATTACAATAACGGTAACAGCGAATTACGAATGGGCCGAGCCCTACAGGTGAAAGGGTACCGCGATCGCGTGTTTCTGATGTCGAAGATCGATGGGCGGACGAAGGCGGCGTTCACCGAGCAGTTCGAACAAACGCTGAATCGGCTGCTCGTCGATCATGTCGACCTCATCCAATTTCACGAAAACATTCACGCCGACGATGCCGACCGGATTTTTGCCCCGGGCGGCGCGTTCGAAGCGGCGCTCGCAGCAAAGCAGGCGGGCAAGACGCGCTTCATCGGATTTACCGGCCACAAGTCGCCCAAACTCCACCTACACATGATCGAGATGGCAGCAAAACACGACTTCGTCTTCGATACCGTGCAGATGCCGCTCAACGTGATGGACGCGCATTACGAGAGCTTCGAGAAACACGTGCTTCCGGTCGCACTCGAACGCGACATGGGAATCATCGGCATGAAAACCTTCGGCGACCACGCGATTCTCGATACGAAGGCCTTGCCGCCGATCGACATGTTGCACTATGGGTTCAATTTACCGACGAGCGTCGTCGTAACCGGTATCGACAAACCCGAAATTCTCGATCAGGCAATCGAGGCAGCAACCTCGTTCAAACCGCTCGACGACAAACGCGTCGCCGAGCTGCTCGCAAAGACACGCGACCTTGCCAAAGATGGCGAGAGCGAACTCTACAAAACCACGCACTTCTTCGATGGCACGGTGCAGAACCCGAGTTGGCTCGGCTAAGCGCCGAGCCGAACTTACGCGGGGACGAGCGCGATGCCAGCGCCGATCGCACGCAGCTTCGCGTAGGCGATCTCCCGATTCATCGGCGCCATGCCGCAATTCGTCGAGGCGATGATCCTCTCGCGCGGGACGTACTGCGCAGCAAGATCGAGCGTCGCACGGACATCTTCAGCCGTCTCGATCGTATCGCTAGCGACATCGATTACGCCGACGGCGACATCTTTATTTTTTAAACCGCCGAGGACGTGCGCGGGAACGTGCGACCCCGCGAGTTCGATCGCGATCTCATCCGCCGAGCTACGCGAGAGGAACGGGAAGATGTGCGAGTACTGATCCCACTCCGCGCCAAGCTCCGCTTTCCATTTGACGTTGGCCTCGATGCCGTAGCCATAGCAAACGTGCACGGCTTTACGAACGTTGATGCCCGCAAATGCCATGTCGACTGCATCGATACCCCAGGCATCGACTTCATCAAAGAACACGTTGAAGGCCGGTTCGTCAAGCTGGATCACGTCGACGCCCGCGTCGACTAAGTCGCGAATCTCCTCATTGAGCACCCGCGCGAATGCGAACGCCGCGGCTTTGCGCTCTTTGTAGAATCCATCGTACAGCGTGTCGACGATCGTCATCGGCCCCGGCAGCGTGAACTTCAGCGCACGCGCCGTGAACGATCGAGCCGCCTGCACTTCATCGAGATGGACCGGTCGCGTGCGTCGGATCGCGTCGACAATCGATGGGCAGTCGGCCTCGTAGCGATCGTTCCGAATGCCGCGCCGAACCTTCTTCTCATTGTCGATCCCCTCGAGCGCCTCGAGGAACCCATGCACGAAGTGGACGCGTGACTGTTCGCCATCGGTCACACACTCGATTCCGGCGGCTTCTTGTTCTGCAATCGCGATCCGCGTCGCATCGTGTTTTGCTTGGCGCAAATCGGGACCGCTCAAGCGCCACGTGGGCCACAGTTTTTCGGTCTCCGCAAGCCACGCGGGTTTGGGCAGACTGCCGGCAATCGAACTCCGATAATGCATCTGCCGCGCTTGCCCGCATCGCCTGTTCCGTCCTGTTCGTGCCGCGCCTGTGGTACGATCCGGGCATGGCAGTAGCGCAATCGGACGCGGCACTCGTCAAGGCCGCTATCGACAAATTCGCACCGGACGTCAAAAAGACGATCGCCTCCGTGCGTGCGGCGTTGCGCAAACGATTCCCCTCGGCGTACGAACTGGTCTACGACAACTACAATTTTTTCGTCATCGGTTATGCGCCAAGCAACAAGCCTTCGCACACGATCGTGACTCTCGTGGCAGATGCGCACCATGTCGTCATTTCATTTTATCGCGGGGCCGATGTCGCCGACCCGAAGGGCCTCTTGCATGGTGAAGGAAAGCAAAACCGCTTTCTCCACTTACCCGATGGCGCCGAGACCCTCGCACAGCCCGCCGTTCGCGCGTTGATCGATGACGCCGAAGCGCGGGCACCTGAGCCCATGCCGAAAACCGGCAAAATCGTGACCATCATGCGCTCTGTCTCAGCGAAACAGCGTCCACGCCGACTCGTCTAAGCATCGAGATCTACTCACCCGCTTGGAAACGATGTTCTCAGTAATGCGGCAGCGATGCGCCGTTGAGCGCAGTTACGATCAACGCTCGCGCATACGCTATATCGACGCTTACTGGTGTCACGAAGGCCATTCCGCGACGCCAACGTTCCGTCGCCTCCACGTGGACGCCGCTTAAGATAACCCGACCTCGTCCGAAAGAACCCTCGACAATTGCGGCAGTCCCATCTGGATACTTTCCAACGACATCACCCCACCCGGAAAGTTGCGGCCCGTCCTCCAAGTAGTGATCGAACACTGCCCCATCCGCGTTACGAATCCTAACGGCTACCTTTCGAATACCGTTCATTTCTGCTGAATAAAAGCCGAATTTCACGCCCGAGCTAAGATCAAAACTCTTATACGGCGCAGGGAAACTGCCCGCGAGGAAGCCACCCGCACAGATTCCGAGATAGTTAAGGCCACGCTTCACCGCGTTGCGAACATTGGACGTCGTGCCAGCGGTCAGGCTATTGCCCATTTTGACAAAATCCCCACCAGGCACGATGAGCAGGCGGTATTCGAAAATCTGCGATTCGGTCATTCCATTCAATTGTGACGAGCTCACAATCGAATAGCGGATGTGGCCGCTTTTGAGAATTGCTTCCAACGCTGCGCTATCGTTCGCGGAAGTCCCAGCGCCAGCGAATAAGAGAACTGGGGCAATTACGTTTGCGCGTGCGGGCGGCGCAACGCTCGTCGCTAGCGAAGCGATGACCAAACTCGCCCAAAAATATCTAATGGGAGTTGCAAGTTTGCGGCGCATTCTGACTCCGATTACGGCGTTCGTCTAGCTCAAGCCGGATACACGAGGCGTTACAACCCCGTTTATCCACGCCCTTCAGCTAGATCTTACCGTCTTTATTGCTAAGGCGAGAAATGTGCCTTAGCACGGTCGCGAAAATTAAAAATGCACTATCCCGAGTAATCCCATCGTTCTGGGTTCATCGGGAGAGTGCATTAACGTGGTGGAGCTGTCGGGGAACCGCCCCCCGAGTCCGAAAAGCCGGACTAACGCTTTCTCCAGGCTCAGCTTCGAATTTGTCTTAAGCGCTCGGACTTCTCGAAACCGGAATTCCGTTCGCAGCAGCTTCAGTTGATTTGTCGGGCTATTCTCAAAGCGTTGTCTTAGCCGTATCCCGATCTGTTGACGGATAGCGAGCTGATTCGGGAGACCTCTCGCATACCGTCGCTAACCTAAATTAGGCAGCGAGGGCGTATTCGTTGTTCGCGTGTAAACGCTTGTGATCGTTTTAGGAGGGCTCACAACTCCGCCTGCTTACGCTAACCGCGGATCATCCCGTCGAAGCTACTCAGCCCCACGGCATGCCAATGGCAGCACTCTATTCTACCACAAACCGTCCAGCTTCACACGCCGGAGGCTAGACCTCAGCGCTCACTTGCGTCGGCCCACTGCGCTTGGGCGATCCCTCCGCCGGCTCAATCGTGACCCCGATGCGATGCGCGTCGCGCACGACGTCGCCCGGCACGATGAGGACTTCGAGTCCGTCGCGCGTACGGTGCAGCATGCCGGGCGAGGAAACGCGCGCGCCGCGCACCCAGACTTGATATCCCCGACCGGGGGCGGGCGCGGGGAGTCCGCGCACGATGAACGCCGTTCGCTGACCTTGCGCGCCGACGACGACGCTTCCACTGGCGCTCGGGCCGCTCAGCGCGATCTCGCGCGGATGATCGGCGACCATCGAGGCGATCGCAGCGAGATCGCCGTCCGGACGCTGCGTGTACGCGAATGTTCCGCCAACGACACAAGCGACGAGGACGGCAGCGACCGCTTCGCGCCAATACGTTCGCGGTCGAATCGTCGGCGCGGGCGGAGCGCCAGCCTGACGGATCGAGCGCAGCGATGACATCACAACCGCGTATCGGGCGACGGCATCACGGCATGGTGCGCACGCTGCAAGATGCTCGCGGAAGAGCTGCTCGTCAGCCGGATCGAGCGCGCCCAAAGCAAAGGCTTCGACATCATCATGAACGCTCATGAGATCGCCTCCGCGCCTTCTATCGAGCGACGCAAATGTTGCATTGCCAACCGCACGCGGCTCTTCACCGTACCAAGGGGCGCGCCGACGACGTGCGCGATTTCCGTTTGCGTGAGTCCGCCAAAGTACGCAAGTTCGATCACCGCGCGCTGTTCCGAATCGAGATCGTCGAGTGCACGCCGGATGTCGCGTTCGAGTTGATGTTGCATGGCTATCTCGGCGGGTCCGCCGCCATCAGCTGCCCGCTCGCGAGTTGCATCGAGTTCGACCATCGGACGCGCCCGACGTTGACGATCGATTGCCGCATTGCGCAATACGGTCAAAAGCCACGGCCGAATGCCGCTGCCGACGATACTGCCCGCGCGCGTCCAAAGAGCGAGAAAGGTTTGTTGTGTGAGGTCGTCTGCCGTCGAACGATCCGCGCAGACGCGCGATGCGAACGCGAAAACCGCCGCGCTATGGCGGCGGTACAGTTCCTCGAACGCATCGGCGCGACGCGCGACGACGAGACGCAAGAGCGCCCCATCATCAAGTGCGTTTATTTGCTCGAGAGATCGCCGCACGCAACGTACGTCGGAATGTCGGACGTTGATTTATGCACGTTGACCGCAAAGCCGCCGGCGACAAGGTCTTTCATCGGCATGGCGACCATCGAGGTCGAGACGCCATCGACGAGTACCACGAGCGGATACTTGGGTTTGGGGTTGAGTTTTGCGCACGAACCTTCGTGAATGTGAGCTGGCTGCGGCGTATCGCCGGGCGAATTGACGAGCGCGACTTCGACGCGCGTTTTGTCACCGAGCGCGGTGAGCGTCACGGTTCCGGTTTCGCCCGATCCGTTCTGTGCAGTCATGGTGAACACGCGGTGATCGACTTCGGCCGATGCCGGGAGGGCGAGCGTGCCGAGTACGGCCGCGGCCGTCAAGGTCGCGAAAAAACGTGCGGAAATCTTCATAGTGATCCCTTCGAATCGGAGCGATGTACCACATAGACGCACGTGGCGTTGCAGCGGATCACTCGATTCCGCTGCGCTTAGGGTTTGCCGTAATTCGCGGTGAGGTAGTCCACGAGCTTTGGCACATCGGCATCGGCGATCGGGGCTTTGTAGACGTTCTTCATCTTGTTCACCTCAGCGAGCCACTGGGCTTGCGAGAGCCGCGGCTGCGTCGAAACGTATGCTGAGGAGTGACAGGTGAGACAATTGACCTGCGCGAGCACGACGCCAGGCGCGTTTTTATAGCCGAAGTCGAGATCGCCGGGCAGCGTAATTTTCACGACCGAGGCCGGGGTTGTCTTCGGAGCGGCGCCGCTTGCGAGGAGCGAGCCGGCAAAGGCGACGGTTATAGCGGCGAGTGCGAAGCGCTTCATACGATGGTCACCTTATACGTCTCGATTTGGTTCCGCATGTAGCCGGACGGCTGCCATGTCGGCGTGGCGACTTGGATCGAACCGTCGCCGGCGGTCGCGCGCGTTGCAAGCGTCATCGTCGAGCCTGCTTTCGGCGTGATTTCGGCCCGGAATTGACGGAACGAAAAGCGTCCAAAATCAGGCCCGAGCGCGGCGGTATTCCATGAGTCGCCGCCATCGATCGAGTACTCGACTTTCTCGATGCCCGTGCCTTTGTCGAACGCGATTCCACGGATCTCTTGGGCTTTCGGTGCGAGCACGCTGCCGTTCTTGACGTTGGTTAAAAACGAGCGCACGTTCATCGTGCTAATCGGCACGGTCGGGTAGCCTTTGTCCGTCGGGGCGACCGAATTATTCGGCGTGGCGGGAACGCGATAGGCGGTTTTCATCCAGAAATTATCATCGACGTGATCGATCGCTTCGATCGACGAGAGCATCTTGACCCAGTACGTCGAGTACCAGCCCGGAACGACCAACCGCACGGGAAACCCATTGAGCAGCGGAAGCGGAAAGCCGTTCATCTCGTACGCGACGATCACGTTCTCATCGCGCGCCATGTCGACATCGAGCGCCTTGATGAAATCGGGCGTGTCGGGTAGCGTCGCTTTGTCGAGACCGTCGAACCGGATCTGCTTCGTGCCCGCGACGATGCCCGCTTTGGCAAGAATATCCCGCAGACGTGCGCCCTTCCAGCGTGCGTTGCCCATCGCGCCGTTCGTCCATTGACCGCCCGGCACGCGCGGTCCAAAGAAGCCGCGGCTGTTCCCGGAGCATTGATTGACCGCGATGATTTCAACCGGTTCGAATGCTTTGAGATCGGCGATGGAAAGCGAGAGCGTACGCTCCGTGCCCGTAACGGCAATCCGGTGTTTCGCCCCGTCGATAACGGTGGGAATGTCCGCATTGTGCCAGCGCACGTAAAACGCATCGTTCGGCGTGAGGATCCCCTCATCGAAGACGGAGAACGGCGTCTCGAGTTGCGGCGGCCGCGGCGTAAGAACGATCAGCGGGCGCTTTTGCGGGAACGCGACGAGCGGGCGCTCACCGTTTTCGAACGGCTGCATGATCCGCGAGTACGCGGCTTCTGCCGAACCGGTAAGAGCGAGGCTCCCGATCGCGGTGCTCGCGCCGACGAGGAAATGGCTGCGTTTTGGCATGAGACCACCTCTTTCAAGTGGGGCAAATTCGCGCCTAGCGGATTGACTCCGCTTGGAGCCGCGTGAGGGTCGATTCGCTCGTTCGGTCAACGCGCAGCGGCGTGACGCTCGCGTACCCGGCGTCGACGACGAGGATGTCCGCGTCGGCGCCGTTATCGCGCGCATCGTGCGTCCCCCAGACCCACGCGTACAGCGCACGGCCATCGTCGAGCGTCTTGCTCACTCGGTCGGCGTACCGCTTACGACCTTGGCGGGTGTATCGCACGCCGCGTAGTTCGCGTGCGGAGACGTTGGGCACGTTGATATTGAGGAACACCCCGGGTTCGAGCGGCGTGCGAATCATTGCCTGCGCTTGATCGCAGGCGATCGCCGCGGCGACATCCCAGTAATGCGTGGACGCCGTTTCGGGCCACGTCGCTGCGAGCGAAACAGCCATTGCCCTCGCGCCAAGAAGAACGCCCTCGACCGCGGCGGCGACGGTTCCGCTATAGCTGATGTCATCGGCAAGATTCGCACCGCGATTGATTCCGCTAATGACAAAATCCGGAGCGCCGCCGCAAAATTCGAACGCGCCGAGCACGACACAGTCGGCCGGTGTGCCGGAACACGCATAGGTCGGAACGTCGCGACCTTCGAGGCGGGTGATCTCCAGCGGATGCGCGATCGAGATCGAGTGGCCAACCCCGCTGCGGTCGCGATCCGGCGCGACGACCGTTACGTCGCCGAGCGCGCGCATGGCGCTTGCCAGCGCCACGATCCCGGGACTCGTTACGCCGTCATCGTTGACGACGAGGATCTTCACGCTCTGCGCGCCGGCCGGATCAACTGCGCGAGCAAGAACGAGATGATGCTCAAGACGAGCGCGCCAAGAAACGCCGACCAAAAATTATCGACGTGCAGCCCAACACCAAACTGCGCGACGACGTAGAACAACGCCGCGTTGATGACGAGCGTGAAGAGACCGAGCGTGATAATTTCGAGCGGCAGGCTCAAGAGCACGAGGATCGGCTTAATGACGGCGTTGACGATTCCCAAGATGAGCGCCGCTACGATCGCCTCGATAAACCCGCTCACGTGGACACCCGAGACGATGTAGGGCACGACATAGAGTGCCAGCGCGTTAACGATGAGTCGAATCAGCAGTCCCATCGGTTACGCCGACTGCAGATAGGTGAAGCGCGACTCTTGCAGCGCGTTCACTGCAGCGACGCCGGCCGGTACGAGAATCGCACCCGCGATGAAACTGGCGCGTGCACGCGCATAGATTTCGGCCGGCGTCTTCTGCGAGCGGCGAGCGAGAGCGCCCGTAACGCCGTGCAAGGCGTTGTTGCAGATAAATATCCCGTTCCCCGAAGCGATGAGTTCGCGCGCTTCGGTGCTGTACGGATTGCCGCCGCTCGTCGTTGCCGACGTGTCGTGAATCTCGGTGAAGTACGCATCGTCCAGCGTGCTTTTCCAAAACGCATCATCCAGACCGAGCAAGACCGCCGGCCCAAACAGAATCACCGCGGCCGTCAAGTGCGGGTCGCCTGCATCCATCGCGCCGCTCTTATAGGCGTTAGCCGAGTTTGTGGCGTGGTGGAGCACGGTACCCGAGCGGAGCGAGATCGACCCGAATGCTTGCCGGTGCTTCGCCGTAACGCCGTTGCGAAACGCGTCGAGCGCTTTCGAATCGACTTCCAGCGATTCGGCCGCGATAACTGTCGCCGGCGCCCCCGTGAGCGCGCTTACCGCGACGCCGGTCCCGATAAAGTTACGTCGGTTCACGTTTTCTCAATCTCTTTCACAGCAGGCGGCGGTCAGCCACCGAGTCCCGTCTTGACTTGCGCGGCAAGCGCCGGACTCATGCCTTTGACGGCGGCAATTTCATCGACGCTCGCCCGTTTGATCGCCGAGACCGAGCCGAACGCGACCATGAGCCGCTTTTTCCGCACCGGACCGACCCCTTCGAGTTCGTCCAGCGCGGATTTCGTCATCGCTTTATCACGGCGCTGGCGATGGTAGGTGATCGCAAAACGGTGCGCCTCATCGCGGATGCGCATGACGAGATGCAACCCCGCGGAGTTGGGCGCGAGAACGATTGGATCGGGGCTCTCCGGCAGATAGAGCCACTCGTGTTCTTTTGCCAGGCCGACAACGGGGATACCCCACATGTCCATCTCGCGCATGACCTCGACCACGGCGCTCAGTTGGCCTTTGCCGCCGTCGATGATCAGTAAGTCGGGCTTTTCGTGGAAACGCTCTTTGCGCGCGGCCTGGACTTCCATCGCTGCGGCGGCGGCATCGTCTTCGCCGATCGGCGGGCGGTCCGCGTCCGCGCGCAGATACCGCAAGCGACGGCGCAACGTCTCCTGCATCATCGCAAAGTCGTTTGGCCCTTTATCGTACTGAATCTTGAAGTGCCGGTAGTCGCTTTTTTTTGCGCGACCCTCGATGAACACGACCATGGAACTCACGGCGTTGGTACCTTGGATATTCGAGATATCGTAGCACTCGATGCGGTGCGGCGGTTCGGGCAGGTCGAGCGCCGTCGCAAGTTCCGTTAGTGCGCTTGCAGAGGCACTCTCGGTTGCTTCTTGATGGACGAGAAACGCTTTGAGGTTCTGCTCGGCGTTTTTCTTCACGAGTCGCATGTATTCGGCGCGCGGACCGCGCTGCGGCTCAAGGATGCGCACGCGCTGGCCTTTGAGCTGCGTAAGCCACATCTCGATGACGGATTGATCGTCGGGAAAGGCCTCGATCAGTATTTCTTTCGGAATCGCGGCGGACGCACCGCGTGCGCGACGCTTGGAACGTTCGCTCACGGCAACCGGCGACTCTTGTCCGCGCGCCCCGCGCAGAGCCGATGGACTGCCGTGGATCTCGGATTCGAATTCCGGTTTCCCGGCATTCCCCGAGCGCGCGGTGTAAAATTGCTTAAGAAACATCGAGACAATTTCCGCATCGGAGGCATCGGCCGAGCCATCCATGATGAAGTGTTCTTGCCCGAGCAGCTTGCCGCCGCGCACGAGGAAGACTTGCATGCATGCCTGACCCTGCGCGCGTGCGAACGCGATCAAGTCCATATCCACGCGCGTCGCCCAGACGACTTTTTGCGATTCGGTCGTGCGTCGTACCGCAATGATCCGGTCGCGCAAGCGCGCCGCTGCCTCGAAGTTATACCCTTCCGAGGCGGCCGACATCTCGTTCTGAAGGCGGTGGATCAGCGCGTCTTGCTGTCCTTCGAGAAAGAGCACGACCTCATCGACGAGTTCGTCGTAGTCGTCTTCACTCTGATAACCGACGCACGGCGCAAGGCAACGCTTGATGTGATACTGCAAACACGGGCGCTTGCGTTTGCCGTCGATCGGCTCGCGGCACGTGCGTAGCGGGAAGACGATGCGCACGAGGTCGATCAGCTCGCGTAGTCCATGCGCGTTGGTGTACGGACCGAAGTAGCGTGCCCCATCGTCGCGCAGCGTCCGGGTAAACGTGACGCGCGGAAAACGTTCGTTCGTCACTTTGAGATACGGGAAGCTCTTGTCATCCCGCATGCGCACGTTGAAGAGCGGCTGGTGCCGCTTGATGAGGTTCGCCTCGAGGATCAGCGCTTCGATCTCGTTCGTGACAACGATCGTACGCACGTCGACGACGCGCTCGACCATCTTGATCGTGCGGTACGCGTGCGCGGCGCTCTCTTGAAAGTACGATCGCACGCGACTGCGCAGCGAGACCGCTTTCCCGATATAGAGAATGCGATCGTCCTTCCCGATCATCTGATAGACGCCGGGAGCATCGGGGATCTGCGCGAGCGTCCGTTCCAGACGTGAGGGGGCGGTATTCATCCGCCCGTTCTCTTCGCGTTTAGGCGGCGGTCCCGCTTCCGGCATTACGCTTGGCGATGCGCCACCAAATAATTCCGCCGACGATCAGCAAGAGGACGATGCCGACGGCAAGCAGCGAGAATTCGTGGAGCGTCGCGACGATCGTATCGATATTCTTGCCGGCCGTCTCGCCGAGGTAGGCAAGGCCGAAGCAAAAGATTGCCGAGCCGGCTGCCGTGTAGGTGATGAAAAAGCGCTTCTGCATCCGAGAAATACCGGCCGGTAGCGCCGCGACGCCGCGAATGAACGGGAGGAAGCGACACAAGAAGACGGTCTTTGTCCCTTGGCGTTCGTAAAACGCATGAACGCGCTCGAGTTCGTGCTCGCGGAAGCGAATGTACTTCCCGTAACGCCGTACGAACGGCACGCCGCCATAATAGCCCACGCTATAAAGGACGATGCCGCCGACGACTTCGGCAACCGTAGCGACCAAGCCGACCACGACCCAACCCGGAATCACGCCAATGGGCGGTAATGCACCGCTTCCAGCGAGGGCGCCCGCAAAGGGAACGACGATTTCTGTGCCCACCGGAACGCCAATGTTGCCCAGGGCCATCACAACGAACAAACCCGGGTAACCCGCGTGCACGATCAGAGCGTGAATGAAGTCAGTCAGATGTTGCAGGGGGCTGGTCCTTGTCTCATGATCCCGTAGCTACTGCGACGGGGCGTCCGGGTTTCGTTTGGCACGCGCCAAAATGTCGGCGGCTAAACCACCGCCGGAACGCGCGATTGCCTCGAACAGGTCGATCGGTTCGACATCACGGTCCCGCGCCCACTCTTCCGCCATGCGGATCACGGATCGGACGCGTGGTGTCACGAGTATTCCTTCCCACATCCGGTCCTCTCCCGTACCAAGCGAGCGCTTCAATTCGGCGTGAACTTCGCTTGCGCCGGAACCGAGTGCCGCCTCGATCGCGGGGTCGTGTTCCTCGAGCAGGGCATAGAGCATATGCTCCGCGCCCACATAGTAGTGATTGTGGTTTCGGCACTCTTGTTCGGCGGCGCGTAAGACGCGCCGGGCAGCCGGACTAAATCGAGAGAACACGCCTGCTTCTTAAAAATTGAGGGGTGTCTCCGGCGATTGCCGGAGACACCCAATTGGTCGGGATGGCAGGATTTGAACCTGTGGCCTCTGCGTCCCGAACGCAGCGCTCTACCAAGCTGAGCTACATCCCGAATGCCCGATTGGTAAGGTCGGGCAAAGGATACGGGGTTCTCAGCGATAGTACGCGTTCCTGCCGGGGAAGAACGCTCGACACACACGAAGCCGCCGCCCATGAGATACCTCATCGTCGGATGCGGCCGGGTTGGGTCGACCCTTGCCAAGCTCCTCGTCGCCGAGAAGCACGACGTCACGGTGGTCGACGAAAATCCGTCGGCCTTCAAACGACTCGGCAAATTTCCCGGCAGCGTCGAGGTCGGGACGGGCATCGATTACGATGTCTTAAAACGAGCGGGCGCCGAAAAAGCCGATGCGTTTATCGCCGTGACCGACGGCGACAACCGCAACGTTATGGCCGCTCTTATCGCGCAGCGTATGTTCCGCATTCCGAAGATCGTCGCGCGCATTTACGATCCGCCGCGCGGGCAAATGTATCGGGAACTTGGGATCGAGACGTTCTGCCCAACGACGATCGGCGCGCAACTCATCCGCGACACCCTCAATGCGACCGACTTTGCAAGCGCACCGAAATTCGATTTTGGCAAACTCACCTCACTTGCCGCGACGGTGACGAGCAGCAACGCCGGCCGCCGTGTGGTCGATATCGAACGCGATGGCCGCATTCGCATCTCAGCAATCCGTCGCGGAAGCATCGTCTCCGTCGCGACGCCCGCCGAAGTGTTGCGCGAGGGCGATGAAATCAACGCCGTCGTCTCACCCGAAGCGCTCGCAGAATTTGCGACGACGTTTCTCTCGGCGCAGCCGATCGTCGCCGCCCGACTGACCGCCTAGCTCATGTTCATCATCATCGTTGGCGGCGGCAAGGTCGGCACGTATCTCGCGCGCGGTCTCATCAAACAGCATCACGAAGTTGTCGTCATCGAAAAAGATCCGAAGAAGGCCCAGATGATGACGAATCTCATCGAAGCGGACATCGCGATCGTTGGAGACGGCTGCGACCCGATGGTACTCGCCCAGGCGGGCATCGCGCGCGCCGACGTGGTCGTCGCCGATACCGGCGACGATGAAGACAACCTCGTGGTCGTGCTGATTACCAAAAAACAGTCCAAGGCGCGCTGTATCGCGCGCGTCAACAATCCCAAGAACAAGATGATCTTCGAATCGCTCGATACGGAGCAGCCGGTTACCGTCATCTCATCCACCGAAATCATCCTCAATTACATCGATGACCAGCTCAACGCGACGGATCTCGAACCGCTCGCACGTGTCGGCAAAGGGGACTTGGAACTCGTTCAGATGGAGATTCCCGCCGGTTCGCCCGCGATGGGCAAACGGGTCGCCGACTTGCGACTGCCGCGCGGCTGCGTGGTCGTTGCCGTCGACCGCGGAGCCGGTGATGTGGTCATCCCCAACGGCGACACAACGCTTGCCGCAGGTGATGGAATCATTGCGATGATCAAGCGCGAAGCGCGCGCCGATGTGCGCGCCGCTCTCGTCGGCGCGGCAACCGTCGCGCCCTAGTCGGCGCCTCCGGTGGCGTGATCGTCGGGTGAGATCACTTGCTATCAGGAGTTGCACTCGATGATCCGCTATCCGCAGACCAACGCGCCGACGGTGAGCCCGTCGTTTGCGCCCGAGTCGCAGCCCGATTGGGCGCGCGGCATCTTTACACCGCCAAGAGCCACCGCCGACGGCATCGCAGCGCCGTTCTGGCGACGGCCACACACGGACTTACCGTCGCCGGGAACGCAAGTCGATACACCATTCAGTACCCAGGGCGTTTGGGGAATCTTCGCGCAGCTCCAGTCGCTCGTAGCGCAACTTCTCGCCGCGTTTCAGTCGACGCTCGCACAGCCGAGTGCGCCATCCGGGCAGCCGAGTTCGCCGGAACAGCAATTCCAGAACGTGACGCTCGGATCGACCGGAGATCCGCATCTTGCGGTCGACGGTGTAAGTGGCGATGGCAAAACCGACGTAAGCAATCACTTCGACTCGATGACCTCGCACAGCGATCTTCTTCACTCGAACGACTTTGCGGGCGGATACGCGGTCAGCACGACGGTCAGCGCACCGGACTCACGCGGTGTCACGACGAACGACTCCGCGTCGATTGCACTCAATAACGGCAACGACACGGTCTCGATGTCAAAGGACGGATCGTTCACGATCAGCAGCGATGGACAAGCCTATACGCTTGCAAGTGGTCAGTCCATGCAGCTGGACGGCGGCGAGACGGTGACGCGCAATACCGATGGATCGCTCACCGTTCACGACCAAAGCTCATCCGGCGGATCGCTCTCGACCACCCTCAAATCGTGGGGCGGCGGTGTCGATGTGAATGCGCAGGGCCAGAACGTCGACATCGGCGGTGACATCGTCAACGCGCGACCTTAGATCAAGCCGCGACGCAGCGCCGTGACGGCCGCCTGCGTTCGATCGGCAGCAGAGAGCTTCTCCAAAATATCGCGGATGTGCCCTTTGACCGTACCGAGACCGAGATGCAATCGCGTCGCGATCTCGGTATTGCCGATTCCCTCGGCGACAAGTCGTAAAATCTCGCCTTCACGCGGCGATAGCGGAGAATCGGCAGCAGGCTTCGTCGCCGCACCGGGTGCGCCCAAACGACCGAGCACGACGTGTGCGATGCGCGCATCAAAATAGGCACCGCCCTCGGACGCAATCCGAATCGCGTCGATAACGCCATCGGGCTTCGATGTCTTCACGCAGTACGCATCAGCGCCCGCAGCCAGTGCAGCGAGAATCTCGGTCTCAAGATCGTGCATCGTCAAAATCACGACGTGCGTCGGGATTTTTGCCGCCCGGATACGACGCGTGATGTCGATACCGTCGATCCCGGGCAAGCCGATATCGATCACCGCGACGTCCGGGTGTTCGCGCTCGATTAGCGCAAGGCCGGCGATTCCGTCGTCGGCTTCAGCGATCACCAGCATCCCGGGCGCGGCATCGATTGCCGTTTTGAGCCCTACGCGCGTGAGCGCGTGATCTTCGACCAGCACCACGCGTATCGGTTCAGACATCGGCGGTGACCGGTAGCAGCGGGAGAGCAAAACCAAACGAGCTGCCGTGCGGCGAACGCGGCGCATATTTCACGTGCCCGCCATACGCTTCGATAATTCGACGCACGATGTAGAGTCCGAGTCCCGTTCCGCCGCCTCGGCGCGAACGCCCATCACCAAAGCGCTCGAAAAGCATCGCTCGCACGGCTTCTGGCACACCATAGCCTTCATCATGGACTTCGAATTTCGCCATCTCGTCTTCGGCGGCGATATGCAGCGTGACCGTGCCGTTCTCGTGACTCCAAGTAATCGCGTTGGCAAGAAGGTTCGTGATTGCGCGACGAAGATCTCCGCGATCTGCGACAACGATCGGATCGGCCGACGCTTCGATAGCGACCGTCACACCTTTCGCCGACGCGACGGAGTGCAATTCAGCAGCGATCGTCGCGGCGAGTTCGCGTAATGAGAGCGACTCGGGGTCGACACTCCGCTCGCCCGATTCGAAACGCGCCACCACGAGCAGCGTCTCGGCCAACCGCGCCAGCTCATCGGTCGCCGAAATGCTGCGTGCGACGACCTCGCGATACGTCGTCGGCAACTCTCCATAGGCACCTTCGTTTGCTTGGCGCAGCGTCATGCCGAGCGCGGCTAGCGGCGTGCGAAGATCGTGCGAGAGTGCGTACACGATGTCGCGGATCACGTCGCTTCGCTCGCGCAGCGCGTCGTTCGCCGCCCCAAGTTCGTCGTTTCGGGCGGCGAGTTCCGCAAACAGCTGCGCTTGTGCGAGTGCGATCCCGGATTGGTCGCTGAAACTGCGGGCAAGATCGATCGTGGTGCGGTCGAACGGCTCGACATCCGTCCGAACCGCGATCAGAACACCAAACCGCGTCTGCCGATCGACGATCGGTAAGAGCAGGGCCGTGCTTCCCTCGAGCGCATCGAGCACGAGTCGACCGAGCGCGTCATCCCGACTAACGACTAGTGCGTCACCGTCGTCGAGAGCGCGTTGAGCGATCGACGCGAGTTCGGGTTGCAGCCGACCGTTCACAACGCGAATATCGCCGCCGCGCGAAGCGACGAGTCGAACCGTTTCGTCGGTTCGATCCGGCGTCAGCAGAAACTGCGTGCTGGAAACGGAGAGCGCGCGGAGCAACTCGCGCACGATCGAGCGTTGCACGATCTCAGTCGAGAGCGACGCGCGAATTTCTTCGAACGCCGAGCGCAGCGCGTGTTCGCGTTCGGCCTGAATCTGTTGTGCCGAGAGCCGTCCGACTCGCTCGGAGCGCTCTTGTACGGCCGTACTCAAGTAACCGACGAACACGATGGAGATCGCGGCGAAGAGTCGGTCGGCGACGCCGATGGAACTCCAGTGATAGCCCTCATGAACGCCGTTGACGTATCCGGCAATAACGTTCGCGATCAGCGCGCAGCAGACAAGCGCGGTCGTCAGGCGCCGACTTCGCGCGAAACTCGCAAGGACGATCGGCCCGTCGAGGAGGATCGCAACGACCAGCAGCTGCGGCGTAGCGATGTCGATCAGAAACACCGCCAGCAGCGCCGCAAAGCTGACGAACGGGATCGCACGCGCTTGCACCGTGAGAATTTTCGCCCCCCGGCGGGGGCGGGCCTCGCCCAAGCGAACCTGAGCGATCAGCATGGACGAGCGTACGGAACGGCCCAGCGCCGAGGCGCTCCTTGCCGAACTCGGGATCAAACCGCAGATCACGGTGTATCTCGCAAGCGCCCCGGGAGCCGGGAAAACGCGGCGAATCCTCGAGGATGCCATCGCTCAGTCGCGCGCCGGGAAACGTGTCGCAATCGGCTGGGTGGAGACGAAGAACCGCCCCGACCTCGACGCACTCGTCGACCAACTCGAACGGATCCCACCGCTGCGGCTCAAGGTCGGCGAGACGGAATTCGACGAGTTCGACTTTGCCGCAGCGGCCGAAAGTACGTACGAGACGATCGTACTCGACGAACTCGCCCACACCAACCTCACGGGATCTACGAACGCGAAGCGTTGGGAAGATGCGCTTTCGTTGCGCGATCGATTCGGTAAAACGATCATCGGCGCGTTCAACGTGCAGCATCTCGAAACGGTGGCTCCGGTCGCCGAGCGGATTATCAACTACCCCATCCGGGAAATCGTCCCCGTCTCGTTCCTCAAGTCCGCGGATCAGGTGATCGCCCTGGACGTGACGACAGCGGTCCTGGAATCGCGCCTCCAATCCGGCCGGATCGTGCGCGCCGACGACATCGACCGCGCCGCTTCAGGTGTCTTCAAACCCCAGAACTTGCAGATGCTGCGCGAGTTGCTGCTCCGCACCGTCGACGAACTCACCGTCCCGCTTGTGAGCGCGCGAAAAACGTCGACGGCGCTCGCGCTCGTGCCGGATACGAGCGATGCCGGCCCGTTTCTCAAACGCGTCCATGCGCTTGCCGACGCGCTCGATCTTGCGCTCGACGTCGCCGCGCCCGCGCGCATCGACGCCGAGGCACTGGAACGCGCGGCCCGTGTCAACGAAGCCTCGGTCGTGAAGCACCCGGACGCAATTTTCGTAAACGGAAATTTTGCAGGCATCAAAGCCGGACTGATCGCTGTCCCCACCGGCGCGCTCGCGCGAAAAATTCTGGCCAGCATGATCGACCGCGATCTTTACGTCGTCGATCCGAATTGGCACCCATCGAACGTCGCAGCTCAGGGCGCGCGCCATCCCTATGGTCAGAGTGCCGGCGACCGGCTGCGCATCGGGTACGGCAAATTGACGATTTACTTGGGCTCGGTTGCCGGGAGCGGTAAGACGTACGCGATGCTCGATCGCGCGCACCAACTCGTCGATGAAGGCGTCGACGTCGTCGCGGCGCTCGTGGAAACGCACGGACGTGCCGAAACGCTCGCGAAACTCGACGGGCTCGCGGTGTTGCCGCGCCGGCCGGATGGCGAGCTCGATCGCGAAGCGCTCGTCCTGCGCAATCCGCACGTCGCGCTCATCGACGAACTCGCCCACACCAATCCACCCGGCAGCCTGTACGCGAAGCGTTTCGATGAAGTCATCAGCATTCTGCGCCTCGGGATATCCGTCATCACGACGCTGAACGTCCAGCATCTGGACGGTTTGAGCGATGTGGTGTTCCGGCTGACCGATCAGCGTGTGCGCGAAACGGTCCCCGATTCGATCTTAGAGCTCGCAGATGACGTCATCTTCATCGACGTTACGCCGCAAGTTCTTCGCGACCGGCTGCGCGCCGGGAAAATCTATCCGCGCGATCGCATCGAGCCTGCGTTGAACAACTTCTTTCGCACGGAGAACCTCGCGGCACTGCGCGAACTCTCGGTCCGCGAAATGATGCGCGCGCGAGCCGAATCGCGCCCAGCTCCGCCGTTCGAGCGCATCGTGCTTGGCGTCGCGGCACGCGAACGCGATCGCGATCTTATCGCGCGCATGGGACGGCTCGCAAGCCGCTTGGAAATCGATCTGGTCGTCACCTATGTCGCGGGGACGAATGATTTACTCGACGACCTGACCATCGACTCGCTCAGCCGCGCGGCGCGGGCACAGCGCGCGCGCTGGATCGTCACGCGCAGCGACGACGTTGCAGCGGGACTCGTTGCTTTAGCAAAAGACGAGCGCGCCGTGCTTGCAGTCGAAGGAGCGCGCACCCGCAAACGCTTCTTCAATAACCGCAAGCCCGTCGCGCTTCGTGCGATCGAGGCGGGCGCGAGCGACATGTTCGTCCTCGCGCCTTTGGATGAACCTACGGGAACTTAACGAGCGTCTCGAATCCGATCGTGTCGTTGTACGTACGCGTCAATCCGTTGGAGAGGGCGAAGGTTGACTGGCTCGAGTGATCTTTGCGCCCTTCGAGGCGCAAGATCACATTCGGGTTGAGGGTGTAAGCGAACGTCAGCGTTGCCTCTTTGAGAAGCTGGTCGGTACCGGTGCGCGAACCGCCCTTATCGGTGAACGTTTCAGCGCGCAGCGTCGCGGAGAGTTTCGGGGTGATGTTGTCGCTGATGTAGCCGGCGATGCCGTTCCACGACGCAGTGCCGATGCCGCCGGTTGACAGGGCGAAGTTCGTCTCGCTGCCCGAGTCGAAATTAATCACGGCCTGTACGTTGGGATTGAAGTGATACGTGCCCACGATATCGACGAGCGAACGCTTCCGGTTCGCCGCGGGATCGGCAACGGCGACGGTGCCGTTGTAGCCTTGCGCGGTGAGCGAGAAGGCCGAGGTCGGATTGAATGCAAGGCCGAGTTCCGTCGTCAGACGATTGTTATCGCCGTTCGAAGAAATCGTCTTGGTCGTGTCCCAGCCTTTGTTCAAGCCGGCGATCAAGCTCAGTTTGTCATTCGCGGCATACGTGAGGCGGCCGCCGGTGTGCGTGAACGGCACGGCAAGACCGAAGAGAAACGAGCGCGAGAAATTGAGATTGCTCGGACTCTCGATCACTTCGGCACCGGCGAGCGTTTCGAACTTGCCGCCGATGAGTGTGAACTTGCCCTGCGTAAACGAGATGTACGCTTGCGTGACGTCGACTGAGGACTGCGTTCCGAACTTCGGATACGAGTTGATGACATCGGCATCATCGCCGAAGCTGAGTTCGAGTTTTCCGCCAATCGGGCCGGTGTATGCGGCTTGCAAGTTGAGATTGTGGAACTGCGGACGCTTATCGACCGTGTCGAAGACGCGGTTGCTGATGAGTCCGCCGCCCGAGATATTGCCTGCCGTATTCGAGACACCGGTCGACGCGGATGACGAGGTGATGCCGACATCGCCAAAACCGCTGAATTGGAACGCCTTTGGCGTTGGAGTCGGGCTCGGCGAGGGGGATGCGGCAGGCGATGCAGCCGGAGCGGGCGACGACGGAGCCGCTTGCGCCGATGCGATCGCCGGTGCGCTGAAAACGATCGCGCTTGCGATCAGTGAGATGAGGAACTTCAATTTTCTCCTTATTTCGGGTGATACGCGTCAAGCGCCCCATTGAGTTCAAGCACGTTCACGCGTGGTTCACCTAAGAATCCCAAGGCGCGTGGAACGATGTGTGAGTTCACGAGCGATGCGACCACGTCATGAGGAAGATGACGAGCCGCGGCAACACGTGTGATTTGATACTGCGCCGCTTCCGGCGAGATATCGGGGTCGATCCCGGATCCACTGGAGGTCACAAGATCAATCGGTGGCTCTGAAGCCATCGAATCCTCTGCGTGTAATCCTCTAATAGTCACACGGGTTGCGTCTATCAACTTATGTGACGTTGGAGCGAGGTTCGTTCCGCCAGTTGCAGTAGGGTCGTAACCGTTCTTGCCTGCGGCAGACGGTCTTCCGTGGAAATACTGCGGCTTGGTAAAAAGTTGCCCGATGATTTGCGAACCGACGACGACGCCCTGCGCATTGCGGACGAGCGACCCGGCCGCCTGATGCGGGAAAGCGAACATCCCGATAAGCGTTATAACGGCGGGATAGATGAAACCGAACACCACGACCGTCGCTACGGTGTAGAGCAGCGAGGTGAGCAGATGCGAGAGCGTCGACTCGCGAGGCGCGACTTCTGTTGTCTGGGTCATGGGTTAGGCTCCCGTCAGGTGAAAAGCGGCGAGGATGAGGTCGATGAGCTTGATGCCGACGAACGGTACGACGAGCCCGCCGATACCGTAGATGAGCACGTTCTCTTGCAGGACGGCGTTCGCACCACGCGGCTTGTACGTCACGCCGCGTAGCGCGAGTGGTACGAGCGCGATGATAATGAGCGCATTGAAGATAATCGCGGAGAGGATTGCGCTCTGCGGAGTTGCGAGATGCATGATGTTGAGCGCCGACATCGCCGGATACGTTGCGACGAACATGGCGGGTAGGATCGCGAAGTATTTTGCCACGTCGTTGGCAATCGAGAACGTCGTGAGCGCACCGCGCGTCATCAGCAGTTGCTTGCCGATCTCAACGATTTCGATCAATTTGGTCGGATCGGAGTCGAGATCGACCATGTTGGCCGCCTCTTTTGCCGCCTGCGTGCCGGAGTTCATCGCGACGCCGACGTCGGCTTGCGCCAGCGCCGGTGCGTCGTTCGTGCCATCGCCCGTCATCGCGACGAGGCGCCCCGAGCCTTGCTCGCGCCGAATCAGGGCCATCTTGGTTTCCGGGGTCGCCTCCGCAAGGAAATCGTCGACCCCGGCTTCCGTTGCGATCGCGCTGGCGGTCAGGGGATTGTCTCCGGTAATCATGATGGTGCGAATGCCCATCGCGCGTAAGCGATCGAATCGCGCGCGCATGTTGGGTTTGAGAATGTCCTTGAGGAAAATGACGGCGAGGATCTGTTTCTCATCCGCAAGCAGCAGCGGCGTTCCGCCCGAGCGAGCGATCCGCTCGACTTCGGCTGCAAGCGGCAACGGTTTCGTGGAATCGGTTTGTTCGGTGATCCACGCGCGGACCGCATCGGGCGCGCCCTTGCGGAGTTTGCTCCCGTTTGCATAGTCGATACCGCTCATGCGCGTGTACGCGCTGAATGGTACGAACGTTGCTCCGTCCGGTGTCCCGCCGGCACTCGAACCGAAGACGATGCCTTGCGGGTCGGTCGCGATCCCGGCTTTCGGACCCGAGAGCACGACGATCGAACGGCCTTCGGGCGTCTCGTCGGGCAGCGATGAGTAGTATGCGGCGCGGTAGACGGTAAGCGGATCGACGCCGGAAGCGATGATGATCTCACTTGCCTGACGGTTACCGAGCGTAATTGTCCCCGTTTTATCGAGGAGCAGTGTATCGACGTCACCCGCGGCTTCGACCGCGCGCCCGCTCATCGCGAGCACGTTGCGTTGGAGCACACGATCCATGCCCGCGATACCGATCGCCGAGAGCAAACCACCGATCGTCGTCGGGATCAAACAGACGAGCAGGGCGATCAGAACGACGATGCTTTGCGCCGAGCCCGCATAGATCGAAAACGGGGCGATCGTTGCGACGGCGATGACGAACACGATCGTCAGACCCGAGAGCAGGATCGAAAGCGCGATCTCGTTCGGCGTCTTCTGCCGCTTCGCGCCTTCGACGAGCGTAATCATGCGATCGAGAAACGACTCACCGGGATTCGCGCTGACGACGACGACGATCGAATCGGAGAGGACGCGTGTGCCGCCCGTGACCGAGCTGCGATCGCCGCCGGCTTCACGGATCACGGGCGCCGATTCGCCGGTAATCGCCGATTCATCGACGGTCGCGGCACCTTCGAGGACTTCGCCGTCGGCCGGAACGACGTCGTTCACCGAAACGCGGAACCGATCGCCTTTGCGCAGCAGCGTCGCGCTAACAATCTCTTCCCGACCGTCCGTCGTAAGACGACGCGCTTGTGCGTCGCTTTTCGTCCGACGTAAAAAGTCGGCTTGCGCTTTGCCGCGACCTTCGGCGACCGCCTCGGCAAAGTTCGCGAAGATGACGGTGAACCAGAGCCAAAGTGAGATGGCGACATCGAAGCCGCCGCTGCCGCTTGCATTCGAGAAGTCGCGCACCGCGAAACCCGCAGAGACGAGCGCGCCAACTTCGACGATGAACATCACGGGATTGCGCAGTTGCCACCGCGGATCGAGCTTCTTGAACGAATCCGCGATCGCGGTGCCCAGAATCTCGCGGTCAAACAAAGAGCGTGAGCGGGAAACCATTAAAATGTCTTTCCTTGCAGCATCTGCAGATGTTCCACGATTGGCCCGAGGGCATCCGCGGGGAAGAACGTGAGCGCTCCGACGATCACGATCACGCCGAGCAAGAGCCCAACGAAGACCGGCGATGTCGTCGTGAACGTGCCGCTCGTTTCGGAGACGGCACGCTTTCCGGCGAGTGCTCCCGCAAGTGCGAGCGTCGGAATGATGATTGCGAAACGTCCGAAAAGCATTGAGACGCCGGTCCAGACGTTGTAGAACGTGCTGCCGGCCAGTCCGCCAAAGGCCGACCCGTTGTTGCCGGTCGATGAGGTGAACGCATACAGAATCTCGGAGAATCCGTGCGCGCCGGAATTCCCAAGCGTCGCGAGGCCGTCTTTGGAGATCGCGGCAATCGCGGCGGGGACGAGCGTGAAGATCGGCACGACCAAGATGGCGAGAATCGCCAGCTGCACCTCGCGCCGCTCGATTTTCTTCCCGAGGTATTCGGGCGTACGGCCAACCATGAGTCCGGCGATGAACACGGTTAGGATCACGAAGAGAATCATGCCGTAAAAACCGGAACCGACGCCGCCGAAAATAATTTCGCCGAGCTGGATGTTGACCAGCGGAACGAGTCCGCCAAGCGGCATGAACGAATCATGCTGCGCGTTGACCGCGCCGCACGACGTGTCGGTCGTGATGGTCGCGAACAGCGACGAAGCGCCGATGCCAAATCGGGTGTCTTTGCCTTCCATATTTCCGCCGGAAACGCCCATCGCGTGGACGAGCGGATTCCCCGAGGCTTCCGCGGTGTAGACAGAGGCGAATCCGACAATGAACACGATCGACATCGCGGCGAGAATCGCCCAACCTTGGCGTTGGTTTTTCGCAAAACGTCCCAACGTGTACGTCAGGGCCGCCGGGATGAGAAAGATGACGAACATCTCGATGAAATTACTAAACGGCGTCGGGTTCTCGTTCGGCGAGATCGAATTTGCGCTTACGAAGCCGCCGCCATTCGTGCCGAGTTCCTTGATGATCTCTTGCGAGGCCATCGGCCCGCCGGTCAACGTCTGAACGGCGCCGTCGATCGTCTTGACGTCA
The DNA here is from genome assembly GCA_038231455.1 of Vulcanimicrobiales bacterium. GTDB lineage: Bacteria > Vulcanimicrobiota > Vulcanimicrobiia > Vulcanimicrobiales > Vulcanimicrobiaceae > JANLVI01. Next base: position 208,544 of record JBBRLI010000001.1, read on the forward strand.
AAATACGCACTGAAATTCTGCGGAACGCCTTGCCAGAGCAACACGATCGCGCCGAGAAGCGAGAGCGGGAGAAAAACGTACAAAAGGCCGCGTGTGAGGTCGGCCCAGAAGTTCCCGAGCGTCTTTTTGTCGGTTCGTACGACGCCGCGAATGACGGCGACCGCAAGCGCCAGGCCGACCGCAGCGGACACGAAGTTGTGCCAAGCCAGGCCCGCCATCTGCGAGAGATAGCTCATCGTCGACTCGCCGCTGTAAAACTGCCAATTGGTATTGGTCAGGAAGCTGATCGCCGTATTCCAGGCTGCATCCGGCGCGAAGTTGCCGAACTTCTGCGGATTGAGCGGCAGAAACGCCTGCGTCCGTAAAAGAACGTAGAGATAGATGAAGCCAACGAAACTGAAGCCGAGCATCGCAAAGACGTACGTCTTCCAACCCATCTCGAGGTCGGGTTTGATACGACAAATGCGATAGAGCGCGCCCTCGATCGGCGCGATCGCGGGACTAAGGAAAACGCGCTCGCCGCTAAACACGCGCGCCATATACGTTCCGAGTGGACGCACGCAAAGGATGACGAGGGCAAAGAATGCCGCCGCCTGGAGCCAACCGGTGGGATTCACCTCAGAATTTCTCCGGTCGTAGCATCGCGTACGTCAGGTAGACGAGCGCAAGTAGCGAGAGAATCAAGCCAATGATAAGATCGAGCGTCATATCTTCTCGCACCCCGCGGTATAGCGGTCGAGCACGACGAAGAACATGGCGATAAGCGCCACGAGTACAATTTCGATCACGGGCGGGTGCCATAGGTGTCCATGGCACGATCCTACTGCGAACGCTGCCCGCCCGCTATCCGCCGTTCGGATGATCCATTCGGATTAATCGACGAACGAATTAGTGGGTGTGGGTGAAGTTGCCTAAAGCGATGCCGAGGGACTCGAGGCGCTGGAGAGCGACACGCATGCCGATTGGATCGCGTGGGCGGCCGACGCGGGCGAAATAGACTTCCGGATCGATGTTGAGCGTCCGCGTTTGGATCATCGTTACGGGATGCTCGCGTAGGAATGCCTCCGCTGCTTCCACTTCTTCGCGTTCGTCAGTAACGCCGGGGTGTGTGAGGTAATTAAGTGAAACGCGAAGCCCGCCTTTCACGGCAAGCGCGATCGATTCGAGGACGTTCTCGAGGGTGTAGCCGGTCGGACGATAGTACGCCGCGTACGTTTCGGGTCGGAAGGCGTTCAGACTAATGCGCGCGGTCTGGAGGCCGGCGTCGATGAGACGCTCGAGACTCTTCGTCATGCTGCCGTTGGTGTTGATGTTGATCGTGCCGTTCGTGCGGACACCGCGAATCTTTTCGATTGCAGCAGCGATCGTTGTTGAGCGCAGAAGTGGCTCGCCCTCGCAGCCTTGGCCGAACGAGATGATGCCGTCGTCGACGCGTTCGAGGTGGTGGATTGCGATGCGCGCCAAGGCGTCCGCATCGGGCTCGTAGGCGATGCGCGTTTGCGGCGACGGAATTCCAGCATCTTCGTCAAGTTCCGAGATACAGCCGACGCAGGCGGCATTGCATTTCGGCGAGACCGGGATCGCGGCTTCGCCGCGTTCGAGGAACACGTTTTGTGCGGTAAAGCAGCCGTAGCTTTGCGCGCAGATACCGAGCTGGGGGATCGTCGGATTGCTTGGGTCGAGAGCCTGGCGTTTCGCGACGAGCCCGGCCATCTCGCCCTCTTCGAAGTAGCGCGGCTGCCAGTCGTCGCTCTCGTCGGTGCGCATGGCCGCGACGTACAGTTCGTCATCAATGACGCACGTATAACTGTAGCCGAAGAGCGGCAACGTCGGTGCATCGTCTCGATGTTTGTATGCCGGCAAAAGTAAGCGCGTGTAGCCGGCCGGAAGGAGCGCACCGAGCGTCACACGTTTGCCGAAGACTTTGCCACCGGCAAGCAGTGGCGTGCGGCCGGGGAGCATCGTCGTGACGGTTCCCGGCGGCGCGGGAATCAGTTCGTCGCGATGCGGTAAGCGCACGAACCCGCCGTCGGCGAGGGGCGCTTGATCCTCATCGAAAAAAATCCGACCATGCGCGTCGGTGTACGCGAGACCGACGTTCATCCTTCGAGCGTGCGATCGGATTCGCGCACGACGTTGCCGGTGAGCAATGCCGCTTCGCCCGGCGTCCATTCGACACGCAAGCGACCGCCGGGAACGTCGACGGCGACCGGGCTTTGCAGGTTGTGAACGACGATCGCCGCGGCCGCCGATGCGACCGCACCGGTACCGCAAGCTCGCGTAGCGCCAGAGCCGCGTTCCCAATGTCGCACCCGGAGCCACGACGGCCCCGCGATGGCGACGAAGTGGACGTTCGTGCCATTCGGAAAAACCGGATGCGTTTCGATCTCGCGACCGAGCACCGCGAGATCGACCTTCTGCGGATCGTCGACGAAGAAGACCGCGTGCGGATTGCCAACATCGACAAAGACATAGGCGATGCGAGCGCCGTCGGCGAGGTCGAGCCAGCGAATCCCCGCGACCCGCGGTGTTCCCATTGCGACGCGCACCGTAAAATCAGGCGACGTTCCGACAACGTCGGTTGCGATCGGTCCGGCGAGCGTTTCGATCGTCTTGCGCTCGCCGCCGTCGGTCTCGTACAGATAGCGCGCGACGCAGCGCACGCCATTGCCGCACATCTCCGCCTCGCTGCCATCCGCGTTGATCACGCGCATGCGCGCATCGCCGTGCGTGGACGGACCAACGAGGAGCACGCCGTCGGCACCGACGCCGCTCGTGCGCTCGCACCAACGGCGCGCAAAAGCGATTGGATCGGCAAGCGCGATCGTTCGCTCGTCGACCACGAGGAAGTCATTCTCGGTGCCGTTCATCTTGACGACCGGCACGGCCGCCATCACGGCGCTTCCGGTGCCGTTTCGGGCAGCAGCGGCGCGACGAGCGGGCCTTGCGGCGAGATCGTGGAGACGGCATGTTTGTAGATCAAGTGCGCTTTGTGTTCGTACTCCAGGATGATCGTGAACGGATCGAATCCTTTGACGATTCCACGCAACTGAAAACCGTTGACGAGATAGACCGTTACCGGAACGGCTTGACGTTTGACTTCCGCGAGATACGCATCTTGCAGCGGCTGCGGCCGAGCGATCGACATTCGAACGCGCTTCACATCCATGCCGAGAATGTCCTGGCAAGCGCCAGTGCTTCGTCCGCATCGCGAACAACGTGAAGGTCGGGCTCGGTACGAAACCACGTTGCTTGACGCTTTGCGTACCGGCGCGTCGCGCGCGCCAAGAGCAAGCGCAGTTCACGCTCGCTCGCCTCGCCGCGCTGGTATGCGAAGACGTCTCGATAGCCGACGGCGTCTGCTGCGAGTGCGTTTTCACCCACGTGCTCGGCCTCGGCGATGAGACCGGCAGAAAGCATCCGCTCGACGCGTGTTTCGATATTGGCTGCCAGTCGATCGGGCTCGATCGCAAGTTGCAGCTTGCGATACGCGATACCGCGCGATGGCAATGTCGGTAGCGGCACGTTTGCGCGCGCCCCACCGCCGCTGCGCGCAACAAGCGCGATTTCGAGCGCGCGCGTGAGTCGATACGGGTCCAGAGCCACATCCCTCCGATGCGGTTCGAGCGCGCGTAGCCAATCGGCAAGAACGTCGGTCGGATGCAAGCGCACCTCGCGCGAGAGACGCGTTCGTAAAGCATCGTCGCGGTCGGCGTTCAGGATCGTATCGCCGCAGAGCGCGCGTAAATAAAAACCCGTCCCGCCGACGATCAGCACGCGCTTGCCACGGGCACGAATTGCGTCGATGGCCGCCATCGCGTCGACCACGAATCGCGCCGCTGAATACGGTTCGCGTGGGTCGAGAAACCCGATGAGATGGTGTGGAATACCCGCGCGTTCCTCGAGCGTCGGTGCCGCCGTGCCGATTGACATACCGCGATAGATTTGGCGCGAGTCCATCCCGACGATTTCCGCATCGAAGGCACGCGCAAGGGATATCGCAAGCGCCGTCTTCCCGCTTGCGGTGGCGCCGGTGAGGAGAAGAACGCCGGCGTTCACATCCGTTTGAACAGGCGGGCGATTGCATCTGGTTCGAGTCGCACGATCGTCGGGCGGCCGTGCGGGCAATGCATCGGATTCACGCACCGCATCAGCCGTTCGAGGAGCGTCGTCATCTCGGTCATCTGCAGCGCTTCCCCCGCCCGCACGACGGAGTGGCACGCAAGCGATGCCCAAATGCGCTGACGGTCGTCGAGTCCGCGCACGTCATCGGAGAGACATTCGAGGAAATCGCCCACGTCGAAGGTACGAGTTTTTCCGGCGTGGACGTAGTTTGCCGGCGTTGCGACGATGCGATACGCCCGCTCGCCGAACGACTCGATCTCAAGACCGCTTGCCGCAAGCGCGTCGAGTGCGGGAACGAGTTTGTCACTTGCATCGGGTGCGAGTTCGAACGTATGCGGGATCAGGAGCGGCTCCGCCGGCGCATGACCACCGGCATTTTCGGCGAGTGTCTCAAACACGATGCGCTCGTGTGCCGCGTGTTGATCGACGAGCACGACGGCCGTTCCATCGGTCGCGAGGATGAACGTGCGGTCGACTTGCGCGAGCACGCGCAGGCCGCTTACCGCTTCCGGGTCGGGCTCGAAAAGCGTCCCCCATTCGACCGGCTGCGACGGCGCAGACGAACGCACCGGCGGCGAATACGAGATCGCACTATTGAGCCGCTCGACGGCTCCGGCGCGCAGTGCGGTCTGAATCGATTCCTTTACGACGGTCACGATCCGTTCGCCGTATCGGACACGCACGTCACTCTTGGTGGGATGAACGTTCGGGTCGACTTCGTGCGCCGGCACATCGAGGAAGAGCACGCCGTACGGGTGGCGGCCGATCATCGCAAAGGTCCGGTACGCCGCACTCCACGCGCCCGAGACAAGCGTGCTGCGTAAAAGCCGCCCGTTGACGAAGAGAATTTGCGCGCGCCGGTCCGGCCGATCGTCGCCGGGCGAACTCACGAACCCATCCACGCGCACGCGTTCATCGCCGAGTCCTCTCAGGGCGACCATGCCCTCTGCGCCGCGGCCGAACACGTGCATGAGGCGCACCATCGGATCTTCGCCCGGTGCGAACGCGAACGTCTGACGACCGTCATGTTCGAGCGAGAAACCGACCTCGGGATACGCAAGCGCAAGCGTCGAGAGCCACGTTGCGATGCGCGAAAATTCGGCGCTGGGCGTGCGCAGATAGTCGCGCCGCACCGGTACGTTTCCAAAGAGATCGCGCACGATCACGCGCGTCCCGGGCGGCGTTGCCATCGGACGCGGCTCTCCGATCGTCTCGCCGTGCGCGTCGATTGCCGTGCCGATTTCTGCAGCGCGCTCGCGCGAGACGATCGTCACCGAGGACACCGCTGCGATCGCGGCGAGGCCTTCGCCCCGAAAGCCGAGCGTACCGATATCCGTGAGTCCAGCGGCGCTGATGAGTTTACTCGTCGCATGGCGCACGAGCGCGAGCGGAAGCTCGTCTGCGGCGATGCCGACGCCGTCATCGGCGACCTCGATCTCCGCGATGCCGCCCACACGAACGCGCACGACGATCCGGGTCGCTCGTGCATCGAGCGCGTTTTCGACGAGTTCTTTCACAACCGAGAGCGGCCGCTCGACCACTTCTCCCGCCGCGATTTGCCCGACGGTTTGGGGATCGAGCACGCGAATCATATGACGTCGAAGAGCAGCGGCTGTTCGATGATCGGCACTTTGGCGAGTCGTCCGCGTAGCGGCGCCTGCGTCTCGAGCGACGGCCGACCTTCGAGCGCGTCGGCGATCTCTTTTGCGCGCGCGACGACGGCCGGCGGCAGGCCCGCCATCCGCGCAACTTCGATCCCAAAGGAACGTGAGCTCGAACCCGGCAGCACGCGATGGGAAAAGACGGGCGCCCCGCCGCGCGACATATTCTCGACCGCCGTGATGTGATAGTTCGCAACAAGCGGCCAGCGTTCGGCAAGCGCGACGAGTTCGTGAAAGTGCGTTGCAAAGAGGACAGCCGGGCCGCGCGACTCGCGCTCGAGCAGATATTCACAAATCGCTTGTGCGATCGCAAGGCCGTCGACGGTCCCCGTGCCGCGACCGATCTCATCGATCAGCAGAAGACTGCGCCCGGTCGCGCGCCGCAAGATATTCGCGGCCTCCGCCATCTCGATATAAAACGTCGATTGACCGGAAGCAAGATCGTCACCCGCGCCAACGCGCGTGAAGATGCGATCCACAATTCCTACGATAGCCGATCGCGCGGGGACGAACGAGCCGACCTGCGCGAGAATCGTCAGCAGCGCCGCCTGACGAAGATAGGTCGACTTGCCGCCCATATTCGGACCGGTCAGCAAGATAAAACGCGGACCGCTAGGCTCGATACGCAAATCGTTCGGGACGAAGGCCGTGCCGAGCAGCGCTTCAACGACCGGGTGGCGGCCGTCCTCGATCGCAATGCGGCTCTCTTCGACGAATGTCGGACGAACGTACCCGCGTTCGGCTGCAACTTGCGCGAGCGACGCGAACGCGTCGAGTTCCGCTAGCGCTTCCGCCGTCGCGAGAATCTCTTCCACACGAAGCGCCACCCGTTCGACGCACGCTTCGAACAGCGTCGTCTCCAACCGCAGCTGACGCGCCTGGGCGGAGGCGATCGCCGCATCAAGTTCGCGCAGCTCGGGTGTTAGGTAGCGCTCGCCATTCGCCAGCGTTTGGCGGCGCGTGTAGTCCGCCGGGACTTGGCCGAGCTGCGATTTTGAAATCTCGATCGCATAGCCGAAGGCGCTTGCGTATTTGACTTTAAGATTTTTGATTCCGGTGCGTTCGCGTTCGCGATCTTCCAGCGCCGCAATGCGGGAACGCGCGTCGGTCCGCAGACTCACACATTCGGCGAGCTCCGAGGAGTGCTCGGGACGCACCACGCCGCCGTCCGCAAGCGTCGCCGGCGGTTCGTCGACGATCGTCGATTCCAAATCCGCACGCAAGTCGCCGAAATCGCCAAAGCGTGCGGCAATCGCAGCCAGTCCCGCGGGCAGCGTCCCGGCGGCAAGCGCATCGGATATGGGGTCAAGCAAAGCAATCGTGCGCCGCAGCGAGGAGAGATCGCGCGGTACGGCGCGGCGAAAACGGACTTTCTGCGCGATCCGCTCCAAGTCAAAACACTTGTAGAGTACGTCTTGCATCGCAATGCGGCGCGGGCCATCACCGACGAGCGCCTCGATACAGTCGCCGCGGGCTTCGATCCGCGCGCGATCGACGAGCGGTGCGAGCAGCCAGCGGCCGAGCATGCGCGAGCCCATCGCCGTACGCGTGCGATCGACCGTCGCAAGCAAGGTCGCTTTCGGATTGGCGCCGAGGGCCTTGGTCAATTCGAGATGTTTGCGCGTATTGGGATCGAGCGCGAGAAACGTTGCCTGCGTGTAATAGATCGGCGCGCGAAGTGATTCGGCTTGCACGATCCCGACGCGGCGCACGAACGCCGCGAGCGCATCGAGCGCGCGGTGCATCGCGAGCGACTCATCCATCGAGAAGCCCTCGAGCGGATCGCGCGAGCGCACGTCGACCGCCGAGAGCGTCGGCATCGTGATGCGCACGCCCGCGTGTTCGAGCGCGCGATCGAGTGCCGCACGCATCTCGGGCGTCACGTCGGCGACGATTTCGGCCGGATCGAGACGCGCGATCTCGGCGAGTGCATCTTCGAATGCGCTCTCGCCGGTGAAGGCGGTCGCGGCGGCATAACCGGTCGAGATATCCGCGTGCGCTAGCGAAACGACGTCTTCCACGACGGTCAGCGCGGCAAGATAGTTGTGCGCGCTGCGATCGAGCAGTTGCTCCTCGACGATCGTCCCCGGCGTAACGACCCGCACGACGTCGCGGCGCACGAGTTTGTTTGGAATCGGCGCTTCGAGTTGTTCTGCGAGCGCAACGACGCGCCGCTGTGCGACGAGTTTTGCGAGGTACGTATCGAGCGCGTGATACGGCACGCCCGCCATTGCGACGCGCTGACCGCTGCCGGCTTCTTTCGAGGTCAGCGTGATCGAGAGGGCCCTCGCGATCGTCTCGGCGTCTTCACCGTACGCTTCGTAGAAATCACCGACTCGCGAGAGCAGGATGGCTTCTGGATGTTTTGCTTTCATCCCAAAATACTGCTCGAGCATCGGAGAGTATTTCGTCAACGTGCGAGCGATACCAGATCGAGCGTTTGCGGAATTGCCTTCACCGCATGGCCCGCATCGACGAAGCGTGCAGCGCGGCGCATTGCCGTGCCGCGTACTCCCCACACGGCGGCGGAGTCGATGCGCACATCAACCCATGGCTCAGCAGTGAGCGGGTTATCGGGATCTTCGATTGTGGGAAAGACGACCGTCACGTTGTCGAGTGTCTTAGCCGAGAGCATCGTGCGATCTTTGCGCGAGGGTCCGTGAATGAGCGCGCGGACGGTCGTGCCGATTTTGTTATCGTGAAAGGATCGGACGCCGCGATCGATGACGGCCATCAAGCGCGTCAGACGATCTTGCCCGACATCCACGGGGATCGGCTCCCAGTGCGCCGCGGGCGTTCCGCGCCGTTGCGAGTAGACGAACATGTAGGCTTGCGCGAACCGGCCATCCTCACACATTGCGAGCGTCTTCTGAAAGTCGTCTTCCGTTTCGCTCGGAAATGCGACGATGATGTCCGTCGTGAGCGCCCAATCCGGGGCGTATTGCCGGAACATCGCGATCTTCTCGTCGTACTGCTCGATCGTGTACTTGCGGTTCATCTTGCGCAAGACCGGGTTCGACGCAGACTGTACCGGCAGATGAAAACGCGGATTGAGCTTGGGGATGGAGCCGAACGCGCGCGCGAGCTTTTCGTTGAAGTCGTTGGGATGCGAGGTGACAAAAGCGAGCCGCTCGACACCGGGAATTGCGGCGATCGTTTCGAGCAGATCGGCGAAGTCGGCTCCGCTTGCGGGCTCCTTATACGCGTTGACGGTTTGCCCGACGAGCGTGACTTCGCGCGCACCCGCGGCAATTTTTCGTTCGACCTCGGCGATGATCTCGCCAATCGCCCGGTGATCGAACCGGCCGCGCACGTGCGGCACGATGCAGTACGTGCAGTAGTACGAACAGCCACGCTGCACGTTGACGAACGCGCGTAAGAGGTCGTACGGTCCGGAAACACCCGAGCCGGCATTGTCCATCGCAACGAGGAGCGAGCGATCTTCGGTGAGATCGTCATCCGCGAAACCCGGCCGCCAAGCGACGAGCGCATCGCCGAGTTTTGCCAAGTCCTTCGGGCCGAAGATGCCATCGACGTGCGGCACAAGATCGCCCATGCGGTCTTTATCTTGTTCGGCAAGGCATCCGGCGACGATGACTTTGACCGCCGGATCGGCGGCCTTGAGTTTTTTCCACGATCCGATGCGGCCGTATGCCCGACGTTCGGCATTGTCGCGCACCGTACACGTATTGAGCACCAGCACCGATGCGTCTTCGGCTTTATCGCACAGCGCATAACCCGCGCTCTGCGCACGGCGCGCGATGTACTGGGAGTCGGCTTCGTTCATCTGGCAGCCGTGGGTTTCGATGTAGATCGTAGCCATTATCGATCTTTCGTCCCGGCGATCTTCTCTAAGAGCGCAAGCGGGAAGTAGAGTTTTGTGCCGAGCAAGGTCGGCGCCGAGCCGTAGGTCGCATCGCGGCCATCGATTTTGTAGGCATTCTCGCCGAGGTGACCGATGACGGTATGTCCCGCGTGTTTAATGACGACGCGGTTGCCCACGACCTTGTATTCGCCATCGGCCAGATAATCTTCGGCCGGCGCGACCACGCTTGTCTGGGGCTCGTCCGAGACGACATCGGCGCGAATCAGCACATCGGTTCGCATTTCGGGATACACGCTGACCGAGCGTGTGAAATTGCCGCGCGCGGTATGCACCAGCAGCGTATGCGGACCGGCGGGAAGCGGAATTTGGCCTCGCTTATCAGCTATTTTCGCGGAACCGTCGACAAAGAGCGTACCGGTCGTGCCGCGCACGGCAAGAAATCCGATGGCCTTCGGATAGCCCTGCGGCCCGTGCTGGAGTGCGACTGTCGAGAACGCAACCGCGCCGCCGCCGACGGTCACATCGACATCTTGCGAGGCCCAGCCCGTCCGCGTGACGGTGACGGTGTGGCGGCCAAGCGCGAGCGCGTCGAGCAGAACGGGGCTATGCCCGACATAGCTGCCGTCGATCCAGACGTCGGCTGCGGCCGGGAGCGTCGTTATATAGAGGGCGCCGCTCGGCGCGGGCGCAGCAGCAGTAAGAACGAACGCGGCAGCCGCCGCTCCCAAAAGCCGTCGAATCATGGTCGACCCTGCGGGTTCGGGTGAAAAAGCATGAGTTCCCGGCGGGGAACGGTAAGGTTCGAGGCTGCCATGTCCACCTTTGATGATGTCGCCCTCGGCGGCGACGAGCTTCTTGACGCTGAATCCACCGAAGTCGGCGGCGAGTCGCTTCGCGTCCGTCCCGCGACGGTTGCGATCGTCGGCCGCCCCAACGTTGGGAAATCCGCTCTCTTCAATCGCCTGATCGGCCAGCGCATGGCGATCGTTGAAGATACGCCAGGCGTGACGCGCGACCGCCTTTACGGCTTGTGCGAATGGCGCGGTCGCACGTTCAGCATCGTCGACACGGGCGGCATCGACGTCGAGTCCGATCCGCACGATGCGATCGCCGCGGGTACGCGATTGCAAGCGGAAGCGGCCGCAAACGACGCCGACGTGATCGTCTTCGTGGTCGACGCACAAGTCGGTATGTCGACGCTCGATGATGACGTCGTGCAAATTTTGCGCCGCACGCGCAATCCCGTGATCGTTGCCGCCAACAAAAGCGAGTCGGCCGCGGCGATGGCGACGGTCTACGGCGAATTCAGCCGCCTGGGTCTCGGTGAAATTTTCCCGGTCTCCGCCATTCATGGCGAGGGGACGGGCGATCTGCTCGATGAGATTTTCAAACGGCTCCCCCCCGATCTCGGCTTTGTCGAAGCCGAGAACGAGATTTCGATCGCCCTGATCGGACAGCCGAACGTCGGCAAGTCCTCGTTGCTCAACGCGATCCTGGGCGAAGAGCGATCGATCGTAAGCGACGTAGCCGGTACGACGCGCGATGCGATCGATACGGTCTTCATGTACGACAACCAGCGCGTGCGATTGATCGATACCGCGGGTGTCCGACGCAAAGTCAATCGTGCCGGTTCCATTGAGTATTACAGCTCGCTGCGGTCGATCAAAGCGATCGGGCGATGCGACATCGCCTTGCTGCTCATCGATTCGATGCAAGGCGTGCTCAATCAAGATCGCCGTCTTGCCGGCATGGTGCTTGAAGAGCGCAAAGGCCTCATCATCGTCGGCAACAAGTGGGATCTCGTGACCGCGCAGGGCGAGTACAGCCAGTCCGAACTCGCGGGCGAAATCCATAAGGCGATTCCGTTTGGGCGACACGCACCGGTGACGTTTCTCTCCGCGCTCACCAAACGCAAACTCAACAACTTGATGCCCGTTATCATGAAAGTCTCGGAGAATCTTAACCGGCGCGTGCCGACGGCCAAGCTCAACGCAATCATCCGCGATGCCGTGCTCGCCCACCCGGCACCGATCTCACAGGATCGCGCGCTCAAGATTCTCTACTGCGCGCAAGTCGCGACGCATCCGCCGCTCTTCGTCTTCCACTGCAACGACCCCGAACTCGTGCAGCCGTCGTACAAGCGGTTCCTCGAAAACATCATTCGCACGAATTTCGCCTTCGAGGGCGTTCCGCTCACGCTCGAATTCCGCGAACGCGGCGGTCGCGAACCCCAACCCTAATGCTCGAGTGGGCCTCGCACCTCATCGTCGCGTTTTTGATCGGCGCGATCCCCTTCGGCGTGATTGTCTCGCGGCTGTTCTACAAACGCGATCTGCGTGCGTCGGGAAGTGGAAACATCGGCGCGGCAAATGCGCTTCGCACGCTCGGCAAGCGCGGTGCGATCGCGGTGTTGCTGCTCGATGCATTCAAAGGCGCAGCTCCTGTTCTGCTCACGGTGCCGCACTACGAACAAGCCGCAGCCGTCGGTTTTGCGGCCGTCCTCGGACACTGTTTTTCGCCGTTTCTTGCCTTCAAAGGCGGGAAAGGCGTTGCTACAAGCTTCGGCGTGATCTTCGCGCTGGCGTGGCCCGCCGGGCTTGCCTTCATGCTCGTGTGGATCGCGTTTGCCATCGGACTTGGGTTCGCGTCGGTTTCGTCCATGGCGGCGAGCATCGCGATGCCCTACGTACTGTGGTTCGTCATCGGCGCGCCGGGGATGTGGTATGGAATCGCTTCGGCCCTCCTGATCGTCGCCATGCACCGCCAGAATCTCGAGCGGCTGCGCGCCGGGACCGAAAGTCGTCTTTCATTATTCGCCAAACGAACCAAGGCCGGCTAGCAAGAGACTCGGAATCCGGCGCCGTATTGGCTCCGGTCATGATTTCGTCGAACGATTTCCGAAACGGTGTTACCGTTGTCATCGAGGGCCAGCTTTGGACGGTCATCGAGTTTCTCCACGTCAAGCCCGGCAAAGGCTCGGCTTTCGTGCGGACGCGTCTCAAGAACGTGAAAAGCGGCGCCACGGTCGAACGCACGTTCCGCGCCGGTGAAAAACTGGAGCGCGCGACGGTCGACAACCGCGAAATGCAAATGCTCTATAACAACGACGATGGCTATCATTTTATGGATATCGAATCGTACGAGAATTTCACCCTCCAGAAAGAAGTCATCGGGGATCCGGCCGACTTCCTCAAAGACGGGATGAAGATCAACGTCCAGTTCCACGACGGGACGCCGATTGGCGCCGATCTGCCGGCCCACGTCGAACTCAAGGTCGAGGAGACCGACCCCGGCTTCAAAGGCGATACCGCCACGGGCACGACGAAGCCCGCCAAGCTCGAAACCGGCGCCACGGTCAACGTTCCGCTCTTCGTGAATCCGGGCGATATGATCAAGATCGACACCCGCGACCGCCGGTATATCGGGCGCGTCCAGAGCTAAGCCACCTCTCACTTGCAAAAGCCGTCGCGCCGACGGCTTTTTTTATGCTCTTGTAAACACCGTCTGCGATAGTAGTTTTCGAGCCGCCCAGGGAATGGTCGTCTTGCTGACCGGCCTGGGTCCCGCTTTGCGGGAGCCCGGCTGGACCATATCCGCGGCGCATGAAAACGGAGCGACGGCACGTGAAGATTCGCAGAATCAAGACACTCGGGATCGCGCTATCGCTCTCGGCGATCGCGGCGGTCATCGGCTTGTTTCTCTACCAACTGCCCAAAAATACGCTCCCAAGCGCCAATCGCATCGCCGATTTCGTCGTGATCAACGACTCGCTGTTCTGGTTCCGCGATCAAAGTTGGCTAAAAAAGGTCGGCGTGAAGTTGCCCGATCTCGATGAAGACAACGACGGCATTCGGCTCGTCACGATGGACGAGTCGACGCTTCTACCACCGAGTAAAGGCGGCTACGGGCAGTTCCCTTGGGATCGCCGCATCTACGCAAAGTTGCTCGATCGGCTCGCAAAGGCGCATGCGAAAGTTGCGACCTTCGATATTGCGTTGCTCGACCCGGCGCGTAATCCGGAAGAAGATCGTGTTCTCGCCGCAGCGATGCGGCGGATGCCGACGATCCTCGGCTATACGATCGGTACCACGAAAGGCGGGGACTCCCGTTTATCGATCAACGGAGTTGCGCCGGTGCTCGGCGCCGTGACCGCCGCACAAGGATCGACGACCGTCGACAACCCCGGCGGCTGGCTGGTCGGTCAATACTTGACGATTTCTGCGCCAGATCCGGCGGGCAAACGCGTGGATTATCCATCGCTCTCCGGTGCGACGGTTGCATTCGCACTCGGCCAAAAGATTGACGTCGTGGATCCATGGAACGCGCGGATGGGGAAGACCAATATCCCACTCGACGGCGACGGCTATCTTTTGATGTTGCCGTTCCAAACGCACGAATACGTCGATCAAGCAGAGACGAACGGGCTGAGCTCACGCGCCGGTGCCGTACGCGAAACCATGGGATTCGCGCAAACATTTCCCCTCAACGACGTGATGAAACTCGATGACGACACGATGAAACAGTTTGCGGAAAATCGGATCATCGTCCTCGGGGCAACCGCTCAAGCGATGGGCGACTTCATTTTGACCCCGAACGGCCGGTTTCCCGGGGTCTTCTCGAACCTGCGATTCATGGATCAATTGCTGAGCAAACGATTCATCCGGCGCGCGCCGGTTGCCGTCGACTACGCGCTAATCATCATCATGCCGCTCATGATCGGCTTCCTCGTCACGCAACTCAAACCGTCGATCGGCATCGGCATCGCACTCTTAGGTGCATTCGTCTATACACTAGTTGCGATCGGTGTCTACGCGTATACCTTGCACTGGGTGAACCTGGTGCACGTCGACGTTGCAATCGTGCTCTCCGCACTGTTCGTCGCCATGTACCGGGTCGTTACCGAAGGTGCCGATAAACGCGCGATTCGCGATATGTTCGGCAAACATGTGAGCCCCGCGATCGTCTCGCAGATGCTCGACCACGACGATCCAAAGGGCGCACTCAAACCGCAGGGCAAGCGCGTTCGGGTCACGATCTTCTACTCCGATATCCGTGGCTTCACGGCGATGTCAGAAAAAATGACGGCGGAAGAAATCTACGGTCAACTCAACGAGTACTTCGAAGAAATGTGTAAGATCGTCTTCAAGTACAACGGGTACGTCGATAAGTTTATCGGCGACTGCTTGATGGCCGTGTTCTCCGCGCCAACTCCCCAGGAGGACGACGCGTACAAGGCTTGTCTGTGCGCGTTCGAACAACAGCAGAAGATTCTCGAGATGTCGGTAGCCTGGGCGGCTGAGGGGCGCAAGACGTTCACCGTCGGCATGGGGCTTAACACAGGCGAGGTCATGATGGGCAACCTCGGTTCGAGCGACCGCATGAACTACACCGTCATCGGCGACAACGTAAACACCGCAGCGCGTCTTTACAACGTCGCCGTTGGCGGCCAGACGATCATCAGCGAGTACACGTACGACGAAGTGAAGGATCGCTTCATCGTCAACGAACTGCAGCCCGTGTTTGTCAAAGGCAAAGAACTGCCACTGCGCATCTTCGAGATCGTCGAGCCGCTCCAACCGGGGCAAGCGAATACCTCAAAAATCCTCGATCAGAGTATCGTCCACGAAGCAGCCGTTGCGGCGGACCATTAAGGCTGCGCTGTTGGCGCTCGTCGCCTGCAGCGCGCTTGTTCCCTCGGCCCTGCGTGCCGACGACAAAAGCTTGCTTTCGCGAAGCGCCGGCTCCGTGGAATACGGCCGCGCCGATGCGATCGATGCGCCGAACTTGCGACGTAAACTGCTCGGAGAAATCTCGCTCGAAGACGACGCCTACGTCAGCACCGATGCGCGCGCCGCCGCGCGTCTGCAACTACCCGATTCGTCGATCGTCCTTATCGGCGACCGAACGACCGCACAAATCGGCGCGTTCCACGCAGCCGACCGCGGCGAGAACGTCATCACGCTCAACCGCGGCGCCGTCCGCTTCGCCGTCACGCACGCGGCCGGAGGACGCTCGAACTATCGGTTCGTCACGCCGACCGCGCAGATCGCGGTACGCGGGACGGTCGGCTACGTCGTTAGCGGCCCGCTCGGCGTGCAGCTCTACTGCGTGGAATGCGCACCGGGTGATGTTTCGCTGACGACCGCAAACGAGACGTACACGATCCAAAGCGGCCAATCGATCAATGCGCTCGTCATCGGTAAAGCGCAATCCGTCACGATCGTACCGAATCCGAGCATCAACAATCCGGCGATCGACCAATTTCTCCACGGCTATAGCCCATTCGGACGCCCATCATCCGAAGGTTTCGATATCACGGGGTCCGATAGCGGCAACTAATGCATCTCGCCCCGCAAGCGTATGCGGTGCTGTTTATCGCAGGCGTCGCGGCGAGCATTTTAGGCTCGATCGTGGGCCTCGGCGGCGGTTTCGTAGTCGTGCCTGTCATGCGCATTTTCTTCTTAGCCGGTCCGTCGGTCGCAGCCGGGACGTCGCTTGTCTACGTCCTGGCCAATGTCGTCGGCGCGACGATCGGTTATGCGCGCCAGCAATTGGTCGATTTCAAACTCGGCTGGACGATTGCGATTGGGGCGATCCCCGCGAGCATCGCCGGCGTCTACGTGTTGCGCCTTTTCTCGCCCACCGGATTCGATATCGCCTACGGTGGGCTTCTGATTGCGCTCGGTGTGATTTCACTTCGGCAACGGGACCGCCTGAGCGACCCGAATTCGATCGAACAACCGTTTGCGCGCTCGATCCCGCTTGCAATCGCCGCTGGGATCCTCATCGGCCTTGCCTCGAGCATCTTCGGTATCGGCGGCGGATTCGTGATGGTGAGCGTCTATTTGGTGCTCGCCGGAATGAAGCCACGGGTGATCGCCGCGACCTCATCGTTTGTCGTGTTGCTAACCGCGCCGTTTGGTATCGCCGCCCACATCGCCGCCGGACACGTCTCGCTCGATTTTTCCATACCGCTCGTGCTCGGCGGGCTCGTCGGCGGCACGATCGGACCGCACATCGCAAAACGGCTCTCGAGCCGAGCGATCGTTACCCTGCTCGCAGTGACACTCTTTTCCAGCGTCGTCTTGCTCGTCGTCCGTCACCTTTTCGAGCACGACTAACTCGGCCGCAGGGTAAGCGACGCTGCCCAACGCACTGCAATTCAACGGAGGGACTTCCTATGGTGCCCTGTGAGCGGTCGCGCGTTCTTCCACTAACAGCGTGGATTTCTGATTTTCTCGACGCCCTTAGCGTAAGTGGCGAAGATGCAATCGCGCCCTATTTACACACGACGGGAATCGCTCCGCAGACGCTCGATCCCCATATCGCTTTTCCCGCCAGCGGCTACTCGCGCAAACGGCTCGCTCAGACGGACGACATGGAAATCGCCCTCCTATGCTGGTCGCACGATGCGCTTACGCCGATCCACGATCACGGCGGCGTCGGTTGCTGGACGGCCGCGCAACTCGGCTCATTCTCGGTCACCAGTTTCTCGCTGAAGTCGCTCGACCTCGACTCCGGTTGCGCATCGCTTTCCGTCGCGCGCACCGAAGAGGCGATCGTTGAGGAGATCGACCGTGACTGCCGCACGATGATCCACCGCGTAAGCGTCTCTCCGAACTGCGAACGCGCCGTCTCCGTGCACGTGTATCGCAACCCGATCTGCGACTATCTCGAATTCGACTTCGAACGCTCGCGCGTCGCGCGCAAGTCGATGTCGGTTTAGCTCGGACGCGCTCGCGACGCGGCTTGCTGCATCGTCACCTCGCGCGTTTCGACGATTTCTAAAACGGTTAGCGACTTATTGCAACGGGCGCAGACGGCACTTGCCGGCGGCTTTCGTTTGCGCAGCAGTTCCATCCCGCATTTTTCGCAGCGCACGATATAGCGCTTGGCGCTCGGGTTGAACGGCACGGCCGTGCCCATATCATGATAGATCGAACTCAGGCCAAGTTCGCGCATCTTCTTCTTGAATTTTGCCGTATGACCGGGGTTTTCACCGCGCGCGTAGAGCCAAGCGTGAATCATCTCGTGTAACAACGTCTCGCGAAGCGCATCGGGTTTGTCTTTGAGGTGCTTCGGCGAAAGCTCGATCGTCGGCGGCTTGTAGGTGATGCGGCCGGCGAGGTTTGCGAAGCGGCTATTGTAGGCGATACGGTGGGCCGGAATTTCGCCGTCGAAATAGGTGTAGTTCAGCTGCGCGAAGAGGAGTTGGAGTTCGGCAACATCGGGGAGCACGCGTGTTTCATTCGCCGCGAAAAGAGTCGCCGCATCCTAGGCGAACACGATTGAACGTGAATCGTCCCGAAGGCGCCGGGCTCCCGCCGCGCATCGTCATACCCGTCCTTGCCGTCTTTGCGGTGCTCTTCTTGGGCATCATGGGCTACTTCATCAAAGTCGGCCTATCAACGTCGGGTTCGGCATTCGGCTCGGGAACGCCGCACGAACAGGGCGATGCGAAAATTCAAGCGACACCGGCACCGGTCGCAATCGCAACCGATCCACCGGGAACGGTCGATATTCCGCAGAGCGGCACCGGGGCCGGCGCGTCCGTTGCAAGCGGAGCACAGCCGCCGAACGCGCAGCCGGTGGAACAGCAAGCTCCCGTCGGCGCGCCGCCGGGCAACACAACCGGCGGCGGCCCGCCCCCCGCCGTGAAGCAAGCGATCGACGATCTCAAAGCGCGGATCGCAAAAAACCCGCGCGATCTTGCAGCGCTTGTGACGCTTGGCAATTTCTATTTCGATGCTCAAAAGTTCGATCAAGCCGGAACCTACTACCAGCGTGCGCTGGCGCTCGATCCCGGCAACCCCGACGTGCGCACCGACTACGCGGTGGTCGAGCATCAGACCGGGCACGATATCGAAGCCCTCGCCTCGATCGACGCGATTCTCAAATCGAATCCGACGTTTACGCCGGCGCTCTTCAATCGCGGCGTGATCCTCTCCGCAATCGGACGACGCACGCAAGCCGCGGACGCCTACAAACACTTCATCGCCGTTGCGCCACGCGATCCGCATGTTGGAGATGCCAAAACGGCACTCAAAGAACTTGGAGCAACGCCGTAATGCGACTGTACGTTTCATGCGACATGGAAGGGACGGCTGCGGTGTCCTCGTGGACGCAAGTCGATCCGAAGAATACGACCGAGTATCCGTACTACCGGCGGCTAATGTCGCGCGAAGTTCGCGCGGCGATCGACGGCGCGCGTGAGGCGGGCGTCGGCGACGTGCTCATTAATGACTCGCACTCATCCATGCGCAACGTGCTTTGGGACGAATTACCGCAAGACGTCCGCATGATTTACGGCAATCGCAAGCCGTTCTCGATGGCCGAGGGCGCGGAGGGTCACTTCGATGCGGCCTTCTTCACCGGCTATCACGCGGGGATCGGCGAGGCCAACGGCGCGCTCGATCACACCTACACCGATGAGACCCTCTACAACGTGCGCATCAACGGCATGCGCTGCAGCGAGGCGATGCTTAATGCCGCCGTGCTCGGATACGTCGGCGTTCCCGTCGCTCTCATCACCGGCGACCGCGTTACGATCGAGACGACGCGCGCGGTGATGCCGTGGATTACGGGCGTGATCGTGAAAGAATCGATCGGACGTTTCGCCACCAACTCGATTCATCCCGAGCTAGCTTGCGAAAAAATACGCACGGGGGCACGTGAGGCAATCGAGCGCATCGCCGAGGCGAAGCCCTTTGTCTTTGACTCCCCGACCACGCTGGAACTCGAATTCGTCGGGACCCAGAACGCCGACTTCGCCGAACTGATTCCCGGCTTCGAGCGCACCGGTGGACGGACGGTTCGTTTTGTCCACGCCGACTATCGCGTCATCTTCCGCGCATTCATGGCAGCGATGCGACTCGGCGCCGCCGCGAACGCACCGGTCTAAGCATGCTCGTTGGATTTCAGGGTGAACCCGCGGCATTCAGTGATGATGCCGCGCGTCTGCTCGTGCCGGGCTCCGAGACGCGCGGCTACTCGAGTTTTGAGGACCTGCTCGATGCTGCCGACAAGCGCGAAGTCGACCTTGCACTCTTACCGGTTGAGAATTCGATTTACGGCGCGATCGCGCGCTCCTACGATCTACTTGGCTTGCACGGCGAGCTGACGATCGTCGATGAAATCGTGTACCGCGTCATCCAGTCGCTGATCGGCACGAGCGACGCGACGATCGATGACATCAAAGAAGTCCGATCTCACCCGGTCGCGCTCGAGCAATGCCGCAAACTCTTCGCCGACCATCCCGCATGGAAACGGACGATCGTCGAAGATACGGCCGGCGCCGTTGCCGCGATCGTCACCTCAGGCGAGCGCGGTGTCGCGGCGATTGGCTCGCAAGCCGCTGCCCTGCGCTACGGTGCAAAGATCCTCAAAGAAGTCGTGCAGGACGATGCGGAAAACTTCACTCGCTTCTACCTGATTCAAAAAAACGGCAAAGCGCGTCGCAATCTGCGGCGTGCGTGTGTCGTGCTGGGATTGCACGACGGACCGGGGACGCTCCGCGATGCACTCACTTCATTTGCCGAGAAGAGCATTAACCTGCGGTCGCTGGTCTCGCGTCCCTCGCACGAAGGCCCGTTTCAGTACCGATTCTATTGCGAGATCGACAATGTCGAGATCCGGACGCTCGCCCAGGCACTCGCCGAAATCAAAGGCGAATCGAAGATTTTAGGAATCTACTAAGACGGGTTTACTGATCCGGTAGCAGACGCCGCGGAACATCGCGATCGGCGATCCGTCCGCAAGCGCCACGTTCACATCGTAGAGACCCGTGCGCCCTTTACCGCCGACGAGTTCTTGCGCAGTCGCAACGAAGCGATCGCCGAGGCGGCCGGCTTTGGTAAACGAAATACTCGCTTGCAGCGCGACGTTGGATTCGTTGCGTGAGTTGCATGCAAAGGCAAAGGCCGTGTCAGCGAGCGTGAACGTGATCCCCCCGTGCACGGTATCATGGCTATTGATCATCGTCTCCGTCACGGTCATGGCGATCCGTGCGTAGCCTTCACGCGCCTCTTCGATGGCAATACCGAGCGACTGCGCGGTGCGGTCGCGACCGAGCATGGCCGTCGCGCACGCCAAAGCGAGCGCGTCGGCGCTTGGGTTTGCTTCGATCATGCGCCCGCGGGTGTTCGCGTTTCGATCACGCGGAAACGATTTGCGACGAACGCCGCGTCGGTGAGTGAGGCGTTACCGGCCGGATTGCCGCCGGTGACATGATAGTCGCTGAACGCCGATGACTGGTTGATCATAAGCGCGCCGGTGAGATTCTCACCAAGCGAGACGCGGCCATAGGCGGCGGCTTCTTCGGCTTTCGCCAAGACCGCCGGATCGGTCGAGTGAACGATCGCGGTGATCGCGCCTTTCGTGCGCGCTTCGTGCGATGAGATCGCGAGCGCCTGATCCACGTCATCCGTTGCGATCACGTAGACGATCGGTCCGAACATCTCCCGGCCGAATCGCTCCGTATCTTTGACATCGAGTTTGGCGACGAGCGGCGTGCGTACGCGTGCGTGCGGGAATTCCGGATGGGTGAGCGTCTTACTCGCAAGCACGACGCCGGATGCTCCGTTCTCGGCATCCACGCGGTCGAGGGTGGGCTGCGTCGCGATCGCGCCGAGCAATTCGAACGCGCGCTCCGGAGCAGCGAGCAGGCTCTCGATGGCCCCAGCAATCGCTGTCGTGAGGTCATCGAACGAGAGATGAGCGCCGTCGGCCTGGATCCCGCCGCGCGGCACAAAAATGTTTTGCGGCGTCGTGCACATTTGTCCCGAATACAAACTCACCGACATCGCGATATTGCGCAGCATGCCTTTGAGGTTGCCCGTGCTCTCGATGACGATCGCGTTGACGCCCGCCTTCTCCGTATAGGTTGGGCCGTGCGCGTTTTTCTCGACCCAATCGCCAAAGGCGCTGCCGCCGGTGTAATCGACGATCGCGATCTCGGGTCGTTCGATGAGTTTCTTTGCGATCGGCTCATCGACGGAATCGACCGCAAGCTGGACGAGATTCGGATCGAACCCGGCATCGCGTAACGTCGCCCGCATAATTTCAACGGAAATCGCGAGCGGTAGAATCGCTTGCGGGTGCGGTTTCACGATCACGGCATTACATGTCGCGAGACTTGCGAAAACGCCGGGGTAAGAATTCCACGTCGGGAATGTCGAGCAACCGATCGTCAGATCGATTCCGCGTCCGATTAGACGGAACGTCTTCTCGATCCGTAGCGGTTCGTTCTTGCCCTGCGGTTTCTCCCACAAAACACTCTCGGGAATCTTGCTCATCTCGTCGTAGGCGTAGGCGATTGCTTCAAGTGCGCGGTCTTGCGCGTGCGGCCCGCCCGCCTGAAATGCCATTCCGAATCCTTGACCCGTCGTATGCATAACGGCATGCGCCATCTCGAAACTACGTTTGTTGATGCGCGCGATCATTTCCAGAAGCACGCCCGCGCGCTCGATGATCGACGCGCGCGTCCACGACGCAACCGAGGCATTCGCCGCGGAAATCAGTGCGTCGAGGTCGGGCTTCGGGTACCTCACGCCAAGTTCGATACCAAAGGGCGATCGTTCCTCACCGATGTTGCCGCTCGAACCGGGCTGATCGAGTTCGAACGATTTGCCAAGGCGGCCCTCAAAGGCGGCCTTCCCATCGGCTGCTGCCGTTTCGCCGTACGCTTTGGCACTCGGCACTTCAACGTAGGCGCTGAAGAACTCGCGGGTGCGGATCGCTTTGAGCGCACCAAGCAAGGTCGTGTGGTGGTCTCCGAACCAGCCGTGTGCGCGGGAGGTTGTCGCTTGAGAACTCATAGCTTCGATGCCTTCCGCTAGACGGTTAGCGCCCCTTCCAGTGCGGCGCCCTTGGCCGCGTCGAAGGCACCCGCCGTGCGCCAAACGACGTTGCCGGCGGGATCGACAACAAAAATCGCCAGATCTTTTTCGTTTGCGATTGCAAGGTTCGTTTTCAGCCGATCGAGATCAAGAAACGTGACGAGCGTTGACGCGCGCGCCTCGGCCGGAACGGCGGCGCGCATTGCGGGTACGATCACGCGCCCCATCATCTTCATCCCGCTCGAGAGAGCGACGATTAAAAACGCGCGCACATCGGGTCGGCCGGTGACGTATTTTTCGATCAGCGGGACCCAGGTCATCACCTCGCCGATCTGCTCGCGCGCAAAGCCGACGACGACGATGTTCATCGCGCCGGCAAAATCGCGCGGAAGAACGCGCGGCTCGTCCGTAAGCGTTTTGCCTTCGAGAGACGGGAAGCGAAGCGGTGAATCGATCATCGCTTGACCTTTCCACGCCGACCGTGCGAAACACCCACGCCGATTCTCGGTAGCAAGAAACGTGCTTGCTTTCGGACAGAGTTACCTGATCGCGTCGCTCGTTGTGTTCGGCATCGTGATCGCTCGCCGGTACCGATCGTTGCCGCCTCGCGTTCTTTTAAATTACACGTTTTCCGGATTGCCGCGGGGTGCGGCGTGGCCCCGGCCGCTCGTTTGGCTGCCATTCGCGATCCTCGTGCCCGTCTGCACGGCGTTGCTCAGCTTCACCGCAAATGGCATTCCGAACGCCGATAAACTGGGGCCGATCTTCATCGAAATCGGAACCATCACGCTTGCGCTCTGCTACCTCTACGATCAAATGATGCAGGTTAGCCTTGGGACGCGCGAGCGGCTGAGCCGTTCCGCGAGCCTCGGACTGCTCGTAGCGGCTGTTGGCAGCGTCGTGGCCAACACGGTTTTATTCGGTTTCCACTGAAATGCCGATCGCTCTGGTCCTGACGCTCATCCTCGATATCGGTGGGCTGATCGCGCTGGCCTTCGCGATCGCGCCGCGCTACCAGCAATTGCCGCCGTGGATTGCCGTCAATTTTCAATTCGGCCGCCCGTGGGGGCCGAGGTTGCCGCGAATCACGCTGTGGGCGCAGATTCCCATGCTCGCCTTCTTCGAGTGGATCCTCGTAAGCCCGAACATCGACCGGGGATGGGTCGGGGGCGTTGCGCTTGTCGGATTCGACCCGATGATGATATTTGGTCTCGGGATTGGCTTCGTCGTCTTTGGTGTCGCCTATTCCACCCGGGACGTCATCGACGTTGCTCTCGGCCTGCGGGAACGAATCAGCCTCCGCGCCCAAATCGCGGTCGGCCTTCCCGCGCTTATCACCATGCTAGCGGTATGGTCGATGTCTCGCTGACCCTCGCCACGACAAAAGAATTTGACGTACAAGGGAGAGTGTGGGATACTGACGTGTCGTGTCCGGACGCCACTGCGCCTCGGCAGACCCACCTCGCGCGATCTTTCGAACAGCCGATCGACTTGCGCACACTCGAAAGATTGCGAAAATTGAATACGTTTGACTCTCTCGGCCTCAAGCCGCAGTTATTGCGCGCGCTTGCGGACCTCAAATTCACCGAGCCCACTCCGGTGCAAGTATCTTCCATCCCGCCCGCCCTTGCCGGCAAAGATGTTCTGGCAAGCGCCGCGACCGGTAGTGGGAAATCTGCCGCCTTTGGCCTGCCGATCCTCAACGCCCTCATCGATCAGCCGCGCGGCAAAACGCGCGCCCTGATCCTTGCTCCGACGCGCGAACTCGCCGTGCAAATCGCGCAGCATCTCGGCGTGCTTGCAAAACACACCGGTATCAAGATTGCCGCCGTCTATGGCGGTGTCGGTTTCGGTCAGCAAGTGCAGGCGTTCAAACGCGGCACCGACATCATCGTTGCAACTCCGGGCCGCCTGTTCGATCACATCGGCCAGGGCACGTGCAAGCTCGACGATCTGCAGTATCTCGTCTTAGATGAAGCGGACCGCATGCTCGACATGGGCTTCTTGCCCGTCGTGCGTCGCCTGCTCAAGATCATCCCGACGAAGCGCCAGACGTTATTTTTCTCGGCCACGATCTCGCCGCCGATAGCCGCGCTTACCAAAGAAATGCTGCACGATCCGATTCGCGTCGAGCTCGAGACGGAACAAAAAACCGTCGAAGGCCTCACGCAGACGATCTACACGATCGATCAGCAGCGCAAAACCGATCTGCTGCTCGAGCTGCTCAAAGATAACGCCATCTACACTGCGATCGTCTTTACACGCACCAAGGCTCGCGCGAACCGTCTCGCCTCGGCGCTCCTCAAGCACAACGTGCCCTCGGAACGCATTCACGGCGATCGTTCGCAAGCCCAGCGCACCCGCGCGCTCGAAGACTTCAAGAAGGGCAAGTTCCGCGTGCTCGTCGCAACCGACATCGCCGCTCGTGGTATCGACGTTGCGAACCTCGGCCACGTTGTCAACTTCGACGTCCCGATGGTGCCCGAAGACTACGTCCACCGGATCGGCCGCACGGCACGTGCGCAGATGACGGGCGATGCGATTACGTTCGTCGGGCGTGATGAAGAAAAGCTCTTCACGCAAATCGAAAAAGTGCTCGGCAAACGGATCGACCGCGCCAAGCTCCCGCCGCTCCCGGAAGTCACCCCGGAGCAACTGCGCGTCGCACGCGCCGAAGATCTCAGCGACCGCCGCGATCCCTCGCACGGCCGCAGCCGCCCCGGCGGCGGCAACCGCGGACCCTCATCGAGCGGCGGACGCCCGTTCGTCCACGCCAAGAGCGCCGGACCCGCTCGCCGCGAGCACCGCGCAAAAGGTTAAACGTATCCAGCTCAGCATAAAAGGGCTCGACCGCAGGATTTGGCTCTTTTATGCTAGCGATTTAGCGGCTTGAAAATCGCATCTGCACGAACGTTATGGACCATCTCAAGCACGCGGTCGGCGACAGGACGCGGTTTATGTTCATCCCAAAACACGCGAAGCGAAAAACCGGGCGCTGTGGGGCCAGTTGGAAAAGACCAGTCAACAACGCCTAGCTCAATGAAGCCATCGTTATTGACAAAGTCCAACATCACGTATACGTCGCCGAATTGTCGCGCCGCGCCAGTCAAACGATTATTGCCTAGAGCCTCACCAACAATGGCCCAAAAGGCTAGTTCCCAGTCATGCCAGCGCTGCGTACGCGCTCGCGAATCAGCATCGTCTTGCACGCCAAGAGTCTAGCACATGTCGAGGGCACCTTGGAAGATGGCGTCTCTAATCTGCTATAATGTAGCTATGAAACAGGTTCGAATTTCCGATGCAAAAGCGCGACTCTCGGAAATTGTACGCGAAGCTGTAGCTGGCGTGTCGACCATCTTAACCCGAAATGGCGAACCGGTCGCGAAGATCGTTCCGATGCCGCTCGCGAGAATTCGCGAATTTGGTTTTGACGATGGGCTTGGGCGAATTGCCGATGACTTCGATGACCCTCTCCCAGCCGATATCCTCGCAAAGTACTTCAACATAAAAATGAGCCGCGCTGATTGGCGCGACTCACTTTCTCGTCTTGGGATGTTGTCGCTCTAGAAGACGGGAATGATATCTTCCGGGCCGATGTCGCCGACGTCGACGCCGTCGAGGTCAAGTTCCGGAATCGCGGGGAATGCGATGCCCCACTCTTCAACGATCGCGCGAACGCGCGCGAGCGCCGTACGCCAGTTTTCCGCTTGTTCGTCAAACGTAAGCACGCCGAGGCCGCCATCGCGCGCGTGCTGCACGAGCACGCGGTGGTTCGGTAAGAAGTAATCCGGGATATCCCAGAACTGATTGGGCGGCTCCCAGAGGATCATCGAGAGAAACACGAAGCCCGCGCGCAGTTGCTTAGTGATGAGCGTTTTATACTCATCGCTCAGTCCCGGCCAATCTTTTTCGAGAATCGTCAAGCAGATCGCGAGATGTCGCGCTTCGTCCTGGCCGACTTTCTTGAAGATTTCTTTGAAGAGCGGATGTGTTGCTTTCTTCGACATGCCGAAGAACAGCGTCGAACTTGCCACTTCACCCATCATGAACGATGTGAAGAGCACGCTGAGCGGATACTTCGCAAGCGAATCCGAGTAGCCGTTCCAGTACCGGCCGCCATTGTGATAGAGCCAGCCGATGTTGTTTTGTGCGGCGCGCTCGAGATCGGTCGTCGCGGTGAAGTCGAGCGGACCGCCGGGAATTAGTCCCTGAATCGCGCGCTGGCATACTTCTTCGTGATTCATCTCATCGTGCGTGATCGCAAAGAAGCACTTGCGGATCGGATCTTCCGAATGTTGCTCGAACGCGTGAATCGTCGCTTTGGCAAACACCGCGGGGCCGGAGCCATCGAAGTTCGCAAGCACGGCGTACCAATACATGATACCGGCGCGCTGTTCGGGCGTGAAATCTTCGGGGCGTAATTGCGACCAATCAAAGTCCGAGGGATTCCACGCCATGCGTTTGGACTTCTCGTAAATCTCAACGAGCTTCGGGGTATCGACGCGCCACTCCATCGGATAGATGTTGGGCTGCGGAACCGCCGGCGGCGGAATGAGTCCGCCTTCGGGAATCACCAGTTGCGGTTTCGGAATGCTGATCGCCATGCGCTGAACTCTCCCCTACCAAATGGTTGGCCCTCCTACGGTAGCAAACCCGGGACGTGGGGTCAAGGCGACGGGGCCCGCTCGGTTGCTTTGCGAACAGAACGGGATGGCAAGTCCGCATCCGCGCAGCGTGGTCCGCCGCGCCGCCGACATCGCCGCCGAGTCTCTTCCCGAAGACCGGCTAGTCGCGGCGTTCGGCAAGCTCGTCCATCAGGTCTACAGCAAAGCGCCGGTTCGGGTAGGCCTCTTCTCCGGCGAAGAACTGCGCGTCGAATACGCGCATTTACATCCGCACAACATCGAGATCTTCGATTTACCGGAGAGCGATCTGCATGTCTTGCGCGCCGGCAACACCGTTCAGCGCGCCGGCGAAACACTCGTTCCGGTACGCTATGCCTCGCGCACACTCGGCGTAATCGGCGTTCGGCCCGATGCCCCCATTGTCGATCCCGACGTCCTGGAGACATGCGCCGTAATTCTCGCAAGCTCGCTCAATGCCGCACGATTGACGCTCGCGAACGTCGCGCTGGTCGATCAGGTCGGGCACGACCCGCTTACGGGCGTTGCGAACCGCCGCCGCTTCGACGCCGCGCTGATCAACGAATGGGACCGCATGCGTCGCAGCGGCAAGCCGCTCTCCGTCATGATGGTCGACATCGATTTTTACAAAGCGTTCAACGACCGCTACGGACATCAGCGCGGCGATACGTGTCTCCAACTGGTAGCAAAAGCGCTGGAATCGTGTGCGGCCCGTGCAGGCGAATTGCTCGCGCGCTACGGGGGCGAAGAGTTCGGGGCGATCTTGCCTTCATGCGATGCAACGACCGCGATCCTCGTCGCCGAACGGATGCGATCGACGATCGCGGCGCTCAACATTCCGCACGAAGGGTCGTCCCTCGAACGCGTCTCGATTACGGTCGGCGTGGCGACGATGATCCCCGATGCCGTGCAGACCTCGCACGAGTTCTTCGCCCGCGCCGACCACTTCGCGTACGATGCAAAGAAGAACGGCCGCAATCGCGTGGTTGCTGTCGGCTACGAGAGTGTCGAGCCGCCGATCATGCGCACGGCACCGACTCACGTGAATCTCCCCACGCATCTTGCAAGCGACGAAGACCATGAAGCGCTCGACGAACTCGAGCGCGCGCTCGTGCGCACGCCGCTGGTCACGCTCGTTGGCGCCGATCCCGCCTACCTCATGCGGCTCGCCTTACGCGCCGGCGTCGAAATTTCACACGCCTTTGAAGACGGCGTTTTCTATGCCGAACTTGCGACGATCGACGATTCCGAAGACGTCATTTTCTCGATCGGGGCTGCGCTCGGATTACCGCACGACCCAAGCAACGAAGGCGAACGACTGCTCAAACATTTGCGCAGCCGCTCGCTCTTGCTCGTGCTCGACGGCTGCGGACCCGTGATGGATGCCGTACGCGCCGTGATCCCATCGATACTCGATGCTTCGCCGCACGTGCGAATTCTGGTCACTGCGCCCGCACCGCTCGAAATTGCGCGCGAACGCGTGATTATCGGTCACACCGCGTCGCTCTCCGGGACGGCCCGCGTGTCGGCGTAAAGCTCGCGAATCCGGAGAATCTCCGGCAACACGTCATAAAACGCATCGACCAGATACGGATCGAAATGCGTACCGCGCCCGCCATCGATCTCCGCACACGCTCGATCGACCGACCACGCTTCTTTGTACACGCGTTTGGACGTCAACGCATCGAACACGTCGGCCAGCGCGACGATCCGACCCGAAAGCGGGATTGCCACGCCCCGTACGCCGAGCGGATACCCTCGGCCGTCGAACCGTTCGTGATGCGTCAGCGCGATATCGGCGGCCATTCGCAAAAGCGCGGATTCGCTATCGCGCAAAATGTCGTACCCGTCGCGCGCGTGCGCTTTCATGATCGCGAATTCATCGGTCGTGTGTCGGCCCGGTTTGAGCAGAATTGAATCAGGTGTCGCAACTTTTCCGATGTCGTGCATCGGTGCGGCGAGAAAAATCGTCTCGCACATCGCATCCGATTCTCCAACCGTGCGAGCGAGCAGTTCGCAGTAGTGCGCCATTCGTACCAGATGCGCCCCCGTCTCGCTGTCGCGAAACTCGGCCGCCCGCGCGAGTCGATAGACCGTCTCGCGTTCGCGTAGACGAATTGCCTTGGTCGCCAACTGCACTTCGTGCATGAGCCATTCGGCACGATCGCTCAGCGCGAGGCGACTGGCGCGCAGTTCGAGCAGGTTGAGCGCGCGCGTTTTGAATTCGACCCGATCGACGGGCTTGATGATGAAATCGTTCGCGCCGGCCTCGAGCATGGTGCGCCTGATCCCAACCGCGTCGTCAGCGCTCAGCGCGAGGACCGGTGTGTCCCCCATACCGGCAAGGGCCCGAAATTCGCCCAGGAACGAGATCGCGTGGCCATCGGGTAGATGGTAGTCGAGCACGACGAGCGCCGGATGTTCGCGCAAGCTAGTGAGGCGTGCATCCGCGAGCGTGCCGACGGTCTGTACGGTGTAGCCTTCGATTTCTTCAGCGTACTTGCGCAGAAGCGCCGCGTCGATTGGCTGATCTTCGACGATCAGGATGCAAGACACGAATTAACCATCCAACGAAAGCAAACATAGCGGCGATAAAGCGCCCCCCACGCGCTCATCACGCGCCCGTGGTCGGCTGACGCAGCAGCTATCACAAGACCTTGCGCCGCGGTCGTACACGCCGTCGCATCGAGTCCGGCGAATCCGCCTTTGAGCGCATGCGCCTGCCGGGCAACTTCAGGGAACTCGCCGCTCGCGATCGCCCCTTCGAGTGCAGCGATCTCACCGCAAATCGTCGCGAGCGCAAATTGCAAAAAAGCGCGGCGCCCGATTTCGTCGCCCACAAATGCCTCATCGATATGAGGGAACGCCATCGGCTCACGGCTGCAACGCACGCGCACCGCGCGACGCGCGCGGGCTGAAGCGGGATTCATCATCGAACACCCTCGGTCAACATGGTTTTGCGAGATTCGACGCTCAGTGCCCCCGCTACGTTGCAGGTTCGTGCAATCGCTGCGATCGTGCGTGCGATCACGTTTTAAGTTCGGTGGACGATCAGCCCCTCGAAAAGTAACGCATCGAGCGTCTCCGCAACGCCGAGACCCGAGCCGGTACGTCCGGGTCGGTACCACTCGACAACCGAATTGGACATGCCGAAAATGAGGCGCGCGATGAGTCGCGCATCGAGATCTGCACGAATACTGCCGTCGCGCTGCGCCTGCATGATTAACTCCGTGGTCATCCGATCGAACGCACGGCGGCGTTCGAGCGCGTCGCGCTGAATCGGAGACGTGCCGCGGACGCGAAAGAGCACGGTGAGTTCCGGTAGGAGAGCGAGGGTCGTTTCGGAGACCCGCCGGACGATGTACCGCAACCGCGCGAGCGGCGGGTCCTCCCGGGCTCCGGCTTCCTCTAAGAGCGCGAAGAGCGCGTCGAGGGCGCGCTTGAGACCGCGTTCGAGAAGCGCCTCTTTACCGGTGA
Source organism: Vulcanimicrobiales bacterium (assembly GCA_038231455.1). Classification (GTDB taxonomy): domain Bacteria; phylum Vulcanimicrobiota; class Vulcanimicrobiia; order Vulcanimicrobiales; family Vulcanimicrobiaceae; genus JANLVI01. The sequence continues at coordinate 239,112 of JBBRLI010000001.1, forward strand.
CGTGATGGTAAATGCTCGCCTTGGTGATGCCTGCAGCCCGCGCGACATCATCCATCGACGCTCCGTCGTAGCCGCGCTCCGCGAATACCGCAAGCGCGACGTCCGTGAGCGAATCGATATCGTAAGGTTTACGCGTTTCCACCTTCGCCGAGGATTCGACGAGGGGCGCAGGCGTCCCGGGCGAGGGGCAGTAGGGGGTGTTCACCCCCGCGTAGCACGATCCGCGTATGGCGCAATCGACGAAAGCACTCCCGCACGGGCTCAGCAAAGACCAGTTGCTGCTCGTGTTCCGAAACATGCTCACGCAGCGAGCCGTCGACACGCGCGGATTCCAGCTCAATCGCCAGGGGAAGATCGCAATCGCCATGGGGTCGGAGGGCCACGAAGCCGTCCAAGCCGGCGCGGGTCTGGCCTTCGTTCGCGGGCGCGACGTGCTCTACCCATACTATCGGAATACGGGGATTACGCTTGCTTGCGGCTTTCCGCTCGAGGATCTCTTCCGATCGCAATTCGCGCGCGCGACGGATCGCACCAAAGGTCGGTCGATCATCAACCACGTCACCGCACGCGACCGCGGCATCGCTTCGATCAGTTCGATTATCGCCTCGCAGTGCACGCACGCCGTCGGCGCCGCGTATGCGTTCCGCTACCGCAAGGAGAACGACCGCGTGGTGCTCTGCACGTTCGGTGAAGGCGCGACGAGCGAAGGAGAGTGGCACGAAGCGATGAATTTCGCCGCCGTTCATAAGGTGCCGGTCGTGTTCTTGTGCGAGAACAACCAGTGGGCGATCTCGACGCCAATTAGCAAACAAATGGTCGTCCCGGACGTTTCGGCACGCGCAGCCGGTTACGGTATGCGCGGCGTCGTTTGCGACGGGTTCGATCCACTCGCCGTCTACGCGGCCGTGCGCGACGCACGCGAGTATGCGCTTGCCGGGAACGGCCCGACCTTGGTCGAGGCAAAGTGCTACCGATTTCTCTCGCACACGACCGATGACGATGACAAAACCTACCGGTCGCGCGAAGAAGTCGCATTACAGCGCCAAAACGACCCCGTCCCGCGCTACGAGCGTTGGCTCATCGAAAACCATTTGATCGATGCGGCCCAGGCCGAAGCGATGAAGAACGACGTGACGCGGGTCGTGAATGAGACAACCGATGCGGTCGAGCAAGAGCCGCTCCCGCAAGCAAGCGATCTCTACGGCAACGTTTACGCGGGGGCCGACGCGCCTTGGATCTGATCCAATAAACGTCTTTCGCGCTTAGGTCGTCCAAACGCGGGTACGATCCCGTACGGTTTTGTCTACCCCGTAGACATCTGAGCCGGCCCGTATCCCGTTTGGTGTTTGAATGATATTGCGACGTCTCGCGCCGCTCTTTCTCGTGGTTGCCGCGCTTTTTGCGCGTCCTGCCGACGCGCATCCGCTCGGCAACTTCACAATCAATCATCTCGTGCGCGTGACGGCAAATGCGAAGTCGTTGGATCTGCGTTACGTGGCTGACTTCGCCGAGATTCCGTCATACACGATCCTCCGCCAGATGGCGACATCAGCGAAACCGACGAAGACGCAGCTCGATTCGTGGGCGCGGACCGAAGCAGCGACGATTGCAAACGACTTGCATGCAAGCGCCGACGGAAAGACCCTCGCGCTTGCGCCGCGCACGGCTCAGGCGAGGACGAAGCCCGGCGCCGGTGGCCTTCTGACGATTCGACTGGTCGCCTCGTATGCCGGCGATGCTCCCGGTTCGATCGCGCATGTGGTCGTTCACGATGCAACGTACGCCAATCGTCTGGGCTGGAAAGACATGGTTCTTGCGCCGGCGACCGAGCCGACACAAGAACTTACCGTCTATCCGAACGCTCTGGTGGGGTCGCCACGCCAAACCACGATGCTTGCCTTTACGATCGATGCGCGCGGCGTTGCGATTCGAACCGATGCGCCCCGCGCCGTCGAAGGGCAGACCGTAGCGTCGCCGGGTCTCGCGCGCAGCAATGCACTCTCCGATATGCTCGCCCATGGCGACGGTAGTTTGACGTTCTTTATCGGTGCGTTGCTTTTAGCGATCGGGCTCGGCGCACTGCACGCACTCGAACCCGGCCACGGGAAAACGCTGCTTGCGGTTTCGCTGGTCGGCGCGCGTGCGACGATGCAACAAGCAGCAATTCTTGCCGGGGCCTTGACCGTGGCGCATACGGCGGGCGTACTCGCGCTCGGTGTTGTCGTCCTGTACGCCGCACGCTGGATTGTTCCCGAGCAGATTTACCCGTGGATAACCTTAGGATCGGGCGCCGTCGTTGCGTATCTCGGCGCGCAAGCCCTCGCACGATACGTTCGTGCTCGCCGTCCGGTCGCTCACGCACACGTCCACGATCATCGCGATGCACAGCCGCATGCTCACGAACACGCGCACGGGCTCGCGCTCGGCGATCACGACCACCAGCATGGCGAAGAAACGGACGCGGCGTTTGCGGCACGAATGTTCGCCCGGCATCGTCACGAGCACGACGCAAATCTTCCGCACGCGCACGACGCGGCGCCCCACTCGCACGAGGGCCTCGACGATGAAGCGCACGCGCTTGCGCACCGCATACCGGGAACGGCACCGCTGAAATTCCGCACCGCCGTCTTCGCGGCGATGAGCGGCGGAATCGCTCCCTGCCCGGCAGCGCTCGTCGTCTTGCTCGCAGCAATCCAACTCAAAGAGATCGGCCTGGGTTTGATTCTCATCGTCGCATTCAGCTTCGGACTCGCTGCCGTCCTCACGGGCCTTGGCATCGCCGTCGTTCGCAGTGCATCGTGGCTTGGCAAGCAGAAACGCTTCGAACTTTTCACGCGCTACGCGCCGCTCGTGTCGGCGTGCGTCATCGCGTTCATTGGATCGGCGCTCGTCGCGCAGGGTCTCGTCGATCAAGGCGTGCCGCTCCCGCTCATGGCGATCGCCGCGCTCACCCTGCTTGCCATTGCCGGTTACGCCTTCGCCCCGCGCCACGCCCACCGCACAAAGTCGGTGGCGGCATGATGCTCGTCGGCGGCGCGTTCACCGTCTTCGTGCTCGGACTACGGCACGGCGCCGATCCCGATCATCTCGCGGCAATCGACAATGTTACGCGCAATTCGTACGAGCGCTCACCACGTCTTAGCCGCTTCGTCGGCACGCTTTTCGCCGGGGGCCATACCGTTATGGTGATGGCAATCTCCGTTCTCGTCGGCTTACTTGGGACGCGTTTTGCCGAGCACGGTGCGATTATCGAACGAGTTGGCACGTATCTCTCCATCGCCGTCCTCGTCGCGCTGGCCGCGGCCAACATTCGCTCGCTACGACGCGGCGGCACGGGCCTCGTCAGTCTGAAGTCCCGCCTCTTGCCAAAGCAGCTGCGCGAGGGTTCGAGCGCGCTGCTCGCGATTCCAATCGGACTGCTCTTCGGATTCGGCTTCGAGACCTCAAGCCAAATCGCGACGTACGCCGTTGCCTTCGCGAGCACGTCGGGCGTGTTCGGCGCGGTGATCGTCGGTGCGATGTTTTGTCTTGGCATGATCGTTACCGACACGCTGGATAGCGTGCTCGTGCACCGGCTCGTTTCCTACCGGCGGGAAACACTCCCGCGCGTGATGCGGACCTGGATCTGGTCTGTCACGCTCGTCGCGCTCACGGTCGCGGCATATGAATTCGCGCAAGTCCTGGGTTGGCGGTCGCCGCTCTCGGATATGGCGTTTAGTGCGATGCTCGTCATCGCACTGGTTACGGTTTTCGTCTACGTGTTCGTCAAGACACGCAGCGTCACCGAATCCGTCACCATGGCACCCCCCACAGGAGAGGTCATTCCATGAAATTCCAACGCCTGCTCGGATCGGCCGCGGCTATCGCCGTCGTCGCTTCCGCAGCACTCATCTACAACGTGTTCCCGGCTCACGGCTCGGATCACCAAGATGCCCCAACGCTCATCGCGCATCCGGCGGCAGACATCACCGATGTCTTTGTCTTCCCGAGCCCCGCGAACGCAGCGAACGTCGTCCTTGCGATGGACACGCATCCGCTCATCCCCAAAGGAATGGGCGCGCAGACTTATTTTGACCCGCAGGTCATGTATCAATTTAAGATCTCGCACGCCGCATCGGGCGTCGAAGATCAGGTCATCCAGTTCAAAGTGAACGGTTCGGATCAAAACCAGACGATCACCGTTTACGGTCCGGGCGCACCAAATGCAAGCGGCGTCAATTCGACGTTCTTGCCGACCGCGGCCGGTACCGTGACGTACAACCAAAGCGCAACGCTTCCCAATGGCATCCAAGTCTTTGCGGGACCGCGCTCAGACCCGTTCTACTTCGACCTCTTCCAGTTTTTCAAAATCATCCCGGATCGCAATCAGGCAAACCAGCCGAACCCGCCCGCTGCGACGGCAGGATCGTTTAACGGATTCACCACCGCCTTCAATCAGGCGAACAGCTCGAGCTGCTCGACCGCTCAAGCCGTCGACGCACTCTCATCGAACAACTTCAATGTGCTTTCGCTCGTTGTCGAAGTTCCGAAAGCCCTGCTCACAACGTCGTCACCCGTGATTCACGTGTACGCGACGACCAGCACGCAGTCCGGTACGTAGGAGAACACCAACATGCAAGACTTCATCAAGTCCTTCGCCGGAACGATCGCAGCAGTCGCCGGTATCGCCGGCCTGGCAAGTTGCGGCGGCGGCAGCTCCACCTCACTCCCGCCAGCGCCGAACCAATACGTTCAGATCGAGCGCCTCGCGCGCCCGGCCGTTAAAGAACTGTTCCAAAACTATCAGGCTCATGATTCTACCAACCGCGCGACTCCGTACAGCGATCCCACGCTCCCGGCCGCGATCAACAGCTTCATGACCGGCGTTGCCGGCCGCTCGCCCGCAATCGCAAACGCCGTGCAAGGCGTGCTCATCCCCGATGAAATCGCAGCAGATCTCTCGCAAAGCGCGACCTCGGCGGCGTACCTCGGTGTCGAAACCGGCGGCGCGACGGGTAATAAGTTCGGCGGACGCGATCTGCTCTCGCCCGTCATCGACATCTCGCTCGGCGTCGTGTTCGGCAAAACCGTTCCCGCGCTCTTCTCGACCATCCCAGATGACAAAAAAGAAAGCCCCTGCCTAACGACGCAAAACGTGCCTTTGACGGTGCCCGGTGGCAACGCCCAATACACGTCGGCCGCACAAATCGGTGCGGCGAATAACGAGACGGCAACGTTCCCGTATCTCGGGACGCCGCACTAACTCTCGTGCGACCTCAGACCCTGTGGGCAGTGGCAGCGAGCGCGGTAATCGCGCTCGCTGCCTGGCCCGCCTTCGTCAAAGTCAGTGCGGCCCACGCGATGGCACCCGCATCGACGGCGACGCCGGCGCCGCCCAATCGCGACGATCTGCGCCGCGATGCCATCGTCTCCGCACTCGAAGCGCAACTGAAAAAGAATGGGCCGAATTTCCTTGTGCCCCGTCTTCTTTCCGCGCAATACTTGCAGCGATACCGCGAGCGCGGCGACATCGACGATGTTCTACGCGCGCAGCACGTCGCCCAACTTTCTCTCACCGCGCAAACGCGCGGTAACATCGCAGGCGATCTCTCGATGGCAAGCGCCCTGCTGACGCTTCACCGATTTAAAGAAGCTCGCGGCTATGTCGATACGGCGGTTCGATCCGCCCCAAGCGAAGACGCTTTCGTTGCGGAGGAAGCCTCGCTCGACCTCGAGACCGGTGCGTACGAACGCGCCAAACGCGAACTCGCGCGCATTTCGCCGCGCGGCGCGAGTTCCGAACCCGTCAAAACGATTCAGTCGCGATACGACGAGCTAACCGGCAGCCTCGATGAGGCGCGACGTTTGCTCGCAAGCGTGACGACAACGATGGATACGTACTACGATCTCTCCGCCGAACGACGTGCCTGGTTCCACATGCGCTTAGGTGAAATGGCCTTCACGGCCGGTGATGTCGATGAAGCGGTCAAAGACGAACGCGACGCACTTGCCATTTTTCCAAACGACAGTCGGGCATTCAATGCGCTTGCACGGATCGAACTTGCTCGTCACCACGATAAAGACGCGCTCGACGCCGCGACGCGCGGTGCGGCGATCCTCCCGCTGCCGGAGACACTCGGCTACCAATCGGACGCCCAACGCGCACTTGGCGATGCGGCATCCGCCGACCGTGCGCGCGATGAGATCGAAGCAATCGAGAAAATCGGCAACGCGCAGCGCGTGAACGACCGGCTCCTAGCCATCTATTATGACGAACACGATCTGAAACTCGATGATGCCTATGCGATCGCCAAGCGCGAAATCGCGGTCCGTGACGACGTTTTCGCGGAAGACACCCTTGCCTGGGCGGCGGCGAAAATCGGCAAGTGGGACGAAGCCTTGGGATTGATTCGCAAGGCGCGCCGATACGGGACCCAAGATTCGCGAATGTTGTATCATGCCGGCGTGATCGAAGAGCACTTCGGGAATTCTAGCGCCGCGAAGTCTGCATTCACACGCGCCATCGCCCTCAACGCGTCGTTTCATCCGACGTACGCCGACGACGCGCGCAAGCGCTTACAGACGCTCCTTTAAAATGTCTACAACGTAGACGATCCAGCTCGATTCGGACCGCGTTTTGCGTGGTAGGGTGGTCACACCGCACCGGGCCGAAGGATAGAATCTTGCGTTGTTTTCGAGTTGTGCTGCCAGTGACCGCATTCGTGATCTTGCTGTCCTCCTGCTTACCGGCGCGCGCGCAAAGTCGTCCCGGTGCCGAAACGGCTCCCAGCGCGCGAATGACTGCGACGGGTTCCATTTACGGGGTCGTCTCCGGACCCGATGGCTTCGAGCTTTTCGGCGCAACGGTCACGCTATCCGGGACCCCGACGCGAATTACGACGACCGACGCTAGTGGTGCCTTTCGTTTCGACGACGTTGAGGCAGGTCCGCACCGCTTTCGTGTAACCCTCTCCGGGTACGGCGATGCACGTGAAGACGCAATTGCGATCGACGATCGCGCGGTAACCGTTCGTCTCTACCCGGCAATCGTCGGAGAGTCCCCGAAAAACGACTGCAAGTCGGGAGTCGTGCGAGCGAAATCGTCGCCATGTTCGTCGCCGGATCTGAAGACAATCGGACGTGTGCAGGCCCGCGGTCGTGCGGAAAATCTCATCGGCACGGCGACTTCCGCGGCCGAAGGGTTTGTGGGACACGCCGAACTAGAGAAGCGACCGATCCTGCGTCCAGGCGAACTGCTAGAAACCGTTCCCGGTGTGGTCATCTCGCAACACTCCGGCGAAGGCAAAGCGAACCAGTACTATTTACGAGGATTCAATCTCGATCACGGCACCGACATCGCGGTTACGGTCGGTGGTGTCCCAGCGAATATGCGCACCCATGCGCACGGTCAAGGCTATTCCGACATCAACTGGCTGATCCCTGAGACGGTCAACTATGTGAATTATCGCAAGGGTACCTATAACGCAGACCAGGGCGACTTCTCAACTGCTGGGGCCGTCAACATGGCGTATTTTAATACGTTACCGCAGAGTATTCTCACCGTGGTGGGCGGACCGTACGGACAAGCGCGCTTCCTGCTCGCTGAGTCTCCCGCGGTTGCTAAGGACATGCATCTGCTTTACGCCCTCGAATACGCTCACGAAGACAATACGGCACTCGACAAGGACAACTATCGCAAGTACAACGCGCTCGTGCGCCTGAGCCGTCAGTCCGGAAATTCGTTCTTCGATATAACCGCGCAGGCGTACGATGCAACCTGGAATTCTTCCGACCAAATTCCGTTACGAGCGGTCCAGCGAGGTGACATAAGCCGCTTTGGACAGATCGACCCAACCGACGGTGGCCGAACGCACCGCTATGTACTATCGACGGACTACGCGCACAGCGACGAACGTTCGTCGACACAATTTGTCGCGTACGCGCTCGACTATCGTCTGCGCCTTTTCTCCGACTTCACGTATTTCCTTAGCGATCCGGCCAATAAGGATCAATTCGAACAGACGGACCAGCGGCTCGTACTCGGAGTCAACGCAAGTCATACGCTACACACCCGTTCCGCCGGCGATTACACCGTCGGCTATCAAATGCGCAACGACAACATCACCCCGGTATCGCTCTATGCGACTGCCGCGCAGCGTATTCTCAGTACGACGCGTATCGATCGCGTGCTCGAGACAAGCAATGCGCTCTACGTACAAGCCGACCGTCATTTCTCGAGCAAACTTCGCTTCACCGCTGGACTTCGCGGAGATCTTTACGCGTTCAAAGTCAAGGATTTGCGCCCCGAAAATTCGGGCACGACGACGGCCGGAATTATCAGTCCCAAAGCCGCTCTCGCTTATACGGTGAGCCCGAAAACGGAATTTTACGCGGATTTTGGCACCGGGTTTCATAGTAACGACGCACGCGGAGTTACCGAGCACGTCGATCCGGGAACGGGCCTGAGGACCGACCCGGGCACCGGTCAAATCGTTCAGGGCGCAACCCCGCTTGTTCGCGCGGTCGGATCGGAGGTCGGCGCGCGCTTTCTGTTCGGGAACGGACTCCGGACGACCGTCTCCCTTTGGAATCTCTTGCTCGGATCCGAACTCGTTTTTCAGGGCGATGCCGGAACCACCTCACCAGGACGCCCTAGTCATCGGTACGGCATCGAATTTGCAAACTTCTGGACGCTGAACAAGAATACAACACTCGATGTTGACTATTCGACATCGACTGCTAAGTTCACCGACTACGATCCGGTTGGCCAACATATTCCCGGGTCGGTCAAAGACGTGCTGACCTTTGGAATCACGAAAGATGCGTACAAAGCCTTTGGCAGTCTGCGGCTGCGATACTTCGGGCCCCGTCCGCTCATCGAAGACGCAAGCGTCTCGTCAAATCCAACGACCACCGTTAGCCTGCAAGCCGGCATCAAGCCCGCAAAAGGGATTAAACTGCAGCTGGACATCTTCAACTTGCTCAACGCCAAAACAAGCGACATCGATTACTATTATAATTCCTCGATCCCAAGTGACCCCGCGTACACAAAGCCCGGCTACGCCGGAGCTTGCCCGATCGATCAATGCGGTGTCGGCGTGCCCGACGTGCACTTCCATCCGATCGAGCGACGCTTACTGCGCTTTACGCTCAGCAAGCAATTTTGACGGAATCGGAGACCTCGAAGCGCCGATCGCATGCGACTGTTGAAGGCGCTTTCAACGCACGAGCGTTGCAGCGTGTCTTCGACGATAGCCCCAGTCACGTTCGAGCCAAGGTCATCACCCTCTACGCGCTTCTCGGTTCGGCGACGGTCATCGCATGGGGACTCGCGTGGGCAGCGTTCGCGAACCGTCCGCTGCTCCTCGGAACCGCCCTTATCGCCTACACGTTCGGCTTACGCCATGCCGTCGATGCCGATCACATTTCGGCGATTGATAACGTCACGCGCAAGCTCATGCAAGATGGCAAACGTCCCGTCGCCGTCGGATTTTTCTTTTCTCTTGGCCACTCGACGGTCGTCGTTGCACTAACGATCGCAATTGCCGTTGCGGCTGCTCTGATCAAAGAGACCATTCCCGGTTTGCAGACGGTCGGCGGGCTAATTGGAACGTCTGTCTCGGCGATCTTTCTCTTTGCGATCGCGCTTTTGAACATCGTCATCTTTCTCGAGGTCTATAAAACGTTTCGTCGCGTTCGACGAGGCGAACCTTATGACGAGCAGAGCGTCGAGACGTTTCTCAGTAACCGCGGGTTGATCGGGCGTTTTTTTAAGCCGCTCTTCAAATTCATCGGCAAGAGTTGGCACATGTATCCGATGGGCGTTCTCTTCGGACTCGGCTTCGATACGGCATCGGAAGTCGGGCTACTCGGGATCGCCGCCGTTGAGGGCGGCAAAGGACTGCCCGTCTACGATATTCTCATCTTCCCGTTGCTCTTTACCGTCGGCATGTCGCTACTCGACACAACCGACGGCATTTTAATGCTGGGCGCGTACGGATGGGCATACGTCAAACCTGTGCGCAAACTGTACTACAATATGAACATCACGCTCGTTTCGATCGTCGTTGCGCTCCTGGTTGGATCGATCGAGGCACTCGGTGTGATTGCGGGTCAGCTGCACTTGAGCGGCCCGTTTTGGTCTCAGGTGAACGCGCTAACCGAGAATTTCGGGATGTTGGGCTTCCTCATCATCGGCGTCTTCTTGCTGAGTTGGGGAATCTCTACGATGGTCTATCGGATGCGAGGCTACGATCGCCTCGACGCAGCCGAAACACGCGCCGATTCATTATAATCAAACCTTCGCGTTGTCCGTTTCGCCCGCGATCCGGATGCCATCGGCCGCCAACCACTTCCACAAATGCTTGATGTACTCAGCGCCAAAAGTATCTTCGAGAGCGCGCAAATAACTGTGGGCTGCGGAGGCGTCGTGCGCGAGCGTTTCGATGGATCGTCGATGGACGGCCATATAGCCCTCGCGTAGACGCAGGCCCCCATGAATCAACTCGACAAGCACTTCGCTCGCAGATTTATGAGTATGTAGCATGAGCCGGGCTTCCAGCCACTCGTCGAGCGGCACGGGGAGCCGCGTCGATCGAACGGGACCCATCGTGCCGGAACCGCGGGTTCGTGCCATGCCTTAGTGCTCGTGATCGTGTTCGTGATCGTGCGGATGCGCGTGCTCGGTTCCGTCGCCGTGCCGATGCGCGTCCTCGCCATCGATATGTACGTGCTGGTGATCGTGGTCGTTGTGGCCGTGTTCGTGCGCATGTTCGATTCCGTCGGCATGCGCGTGTTTGTGAATGTGCTCGTCGTTCTGCATGGAGTGCCTTTCCTAGCTCGTCGATCAAAATTCGGCCGCGCTCGGCTCCGTTGCCTTCTTCTATAGCACCGGGAAGATCAAAAAAACGACGCCAACGAGGGCGATAAACGCGCCACTGATCACTTCGCCATATTTTTCGAACGATCCCAGTCGCACGCGCTGCAATCCGGCCGCCGAGTAGATGCAGAGCACCACGTATGTTGCGATTGTCGAGATGGCAAACGCGACAGACATGATCGCGATCAGGCCGATGCCATATTTTCCGGCGGCGAAGAACGCCGGTATACCTTCGACCATTGGCGACGAGCCAAGGATCAAAAGGAGCGCGGTGCGATTCGATCGCGGCGCGTGCCCCGGTAGGTCGTGGTCGTGGTCGTGGTGATGTTCGGCCGCCGATTGCATCTCGCGGATGGACGAGATCGCGATCCAAGCGCCAAAGCCAATTAGCGCGAGACTCGAGATCATCGACACGATCGAACCGAAACGAGTCGCAAACGCCGCACCCGCGATCCACACGATGAGCCCGATGAATAAGGTCGAGAGCACATGCCCCGTGCCAGCCCGGAAGGCGGCGAGCGCCGTCTCGCGTCGCGACCAGCGCTGCTGACGCGCGAGTAAGGTAATTGGTACCCAGTGATCGGGGACGATCGTATGCAACACGCCGACGGCGATGACGGCACCGATCAGGAGCGCTTGCGGAGCGAAGGTCATACATCGGGGCTTCGCGCTCGCAACTGAAGCTCACTCCGCAACGGTTGTGCGAAGTGCTCGAAGAAGGGCAAGGCATGCATGAAACACGTTAAGAATGTAGCAAAAGATCCCGTTTGCGGAATGGACGTCGATCCGGCCGACTCGGATCAATCGACCGAGTACAACGGAACGACCTACCACTTTTGTTCGGCGGGCTGCCGCTCCAAATTCATCGCTCATCCCGCGCAGTTTCTCGAACCGCCGGTCGCGACGCCCGTCGTCGAGGGTGCGATCTACACGTGTCCGATGCATCCGCAGATTCGGCAAGTTGGACCCGGCAGCTGTCCGATTTGCGGAATGGCGCTCGAACCGGTGACGGTCTCCGCCGTCGAGCTCCCAAACGAGGAGCTCCAAGATATGACCCGCCGTTTTTGGATCGGCGCAGCACTCGCACTACCCGTTTTTCTCTTAGAGATGGCGAGCCATATTCCGGCCGTCCACCTCGAGACACTCGTGTCGGAACGCGCATCGGTTTGGATTCAGTTCGTTCTCTCAACACCCGTTGTGCTCTGGGCGGGATGGCCGTTTTTTGTTCGCGGCTGGGCGTCGGTTCGTACGCGAAATCTCAACATGTTCACGCTCATTGCGCTTGGAACCGGCACGGCATATCTCTACAGCCTTGTCGCAACATTCGCACCGGGGCTCTTTCCCGCGGGTTTCCGGATGATGGGCGGCGTCGTGCCCGTGTACTACGAGGCGGCGGCCGTGATCACGGTCCTCGTGCTCCTCGGGCAGGTTCTGGAGTTGCGCGCACGCGAGCAAACCGGCGGTGCGATTCGCGCGCTGCTCAACCTCGCGCCGAAGAATGCGCGACGAGTTCGTGCGGACGGCACCGATGAAGACGTCGCCGTTGACATCGTCATTCGCGGCGATCGGCTACGCGTGCGACCGGGCGAAGCCGTCCCCGTCGACGGCGTCGTTCTCGAAGGCCGCAGTGCCGTCGATGAATCGATGGTCACCGGCGAATCACTTCCGAATTCCAAAGCACCCAGCGACAAGCTGATCGGCGGGACGATTAATGGAACGGGGTCGCTATTGATGCGCGCAGACGCGGTCGGTTCCGACACCATGCTCGCCCGAATCGTCGCAATGGTAGCGGAGGCGCAGCGGAGTCGCGCGCCGATTCAAAAACTCGCCGACACCGTCGCCGGTTATTTCGTCCCCATCGTCTTGGCGGTCGCACTCGTCGCTTTTGCCGCGTGGGCAATTTGGGGGCCGGCCCCCTCGCTTGCGTACGCACTGATCGCGGCAGTTTCCGTCGTGATCATTGCGTGCCCGTGCGCGCTCGGACTCGCAACGCCGATGTCGATCGGCGTCGGCGTCGGCAAAGGCGCGAGCGCCGGCGTTCTGATCAAATCCGCCGAAGCGCTCGAGCGTTTGGAAAAAGTCGACACGTTGGTGATCGACAAGACGGGCACGCTTACCGAAGGCAAGCCACGCGTGACGTCCGTGATTACGGCCCCCGGTCAGACCGAAACCGCAATCGTCGCACTTGCAGCGAGTCTCGAACGATCGAGCGAACATCCCCTTGCCGCAGCGATCGTTGCAGCGGCGGCAGAGCGCTCGATCGCGCTAAGCGAACCGGCGAATTTCGAATCGATCACCGGCCAAGGTGTTGTCGGTACGATCGACGCGCACGCGGTAGCGCTCGGCAATGCGGCGCTCATGAGCGAGCGCGGCGTAGCGCTCGGCGAGATCGAATTGCAAGCCGATGCGCTCCGGCGGAGCGGCGCTACCGCGCTCTATATCAGCATCGACGGCACGATTGCCGGAGCGATCGCAATCGCCGACCCGATCAAGTCGACAACCGCATCAGCCCTTGCCGACCTCCGCGCGCACAATATCCGCATCGTTATGCTCACGGGCGATAACCGCCTCACCGCCGAGTTCGTCGCTAAACACCTTGGCATCGACGAATTCCACGCCGACGTGCTACCCGAGGACAAAGGGCGGATCGTCAACGAACTGCGCGCGAGCGGTAAGGTCGTCGCGATGGCAGGCGACGGCATCAACGACGCACCCGCACTCGCAGCTGCCGACGTTGGCATCGCAATGGGGACGGGGACCGAAGTTGCGATCCAGAGTGCCGGCATGACGCTCGTCAAAGGCGATCTTGCCGGCATCGCGCGCGCCCGCAAACTGAGCCGCGCGACCATGCGCAATATTCGAGAGAATCTGGCCTTTGCGTTTCTCTATAACGTGCTGGGCATCCCGATCGCGGCAGGCGTTCTCTACCCCGTGTTCGGGCTTCTTCTGAGCCCGGTCATCGCAGCACTTGCAATGTCGTTCAGTTCCGTTTCTGTCATCACCAACGCACTACGACTGCGCGGTCTGCGCCTCTCGTAGTGCGAATCAGCAATGGTGAGACATCAAATAGGCGGCGTTCCCCAGAAAAATAAAGTGGCTTGAAATGAGAGCGACGAGCACCACACCGGCGACGACCGCCGGCCAAAGGCTCATGCTCGAACGTCGTCCGACAAGCGCCCGCAATCTCCACGTAAGGAGCGGCGAGCGTTCGCGTACCGCCGCGCGGACGAGCAGTGCACGATAACGCTCGACGGCAGCACCCGCGGTCTCACGATCGGCAATCTCTTCGCGTCGCGCATGTCGCCAGCGCTCGAGCGATCGGAAGCCGGGCAACATCAGAAAGCGCGTGACGATACGCCAGGCAAAGGCCTTGTCCGAATGGCGGCGTGCGATGTGCACGAGTTCGTGGCGCAGTGTGAGTGCGAGTTCCTCATCATCGAGCGGGTCCATGAAGCCGCGCGAAATGAGAATCTTCGTTCTGCCGTTCGCCGTGAAGCAAAACGATTGCGTAACATCGAGATACGCAGACGAAGGAACGGCGCATCCGAGCGCGGCCGATTCGCGAGCGAGCAGCAGGCGCAAGCGATCGGGGGGCGGCGTGGCAAAACCCGCCAGTTGATCGAGCCGCTCGCGCGCGCGAGCGTCGGCCACCACGACGAGTGCCGCGGACACGAGCCCGTAGGCAAGTAAGATTTGCGGCATATACTCGTGCGTAAAGAGCAGCGAGTGGTACACCGGATCGATCCCCGAGAGCCAGCAGTACCGGCCGGCAAAATCACCGAGCGGAATAAAGAAAATCAGCGGCCAGACGTACCGGATAAAGCGCAAGCTTACCGGTCCACATCCTGGCGTCGCGCGATTGCCTCAGCGAGCGCGTCGAGATGATCTCCCTGTGCTACGAGTTCGACAAAGCCGTGGATCGCGGCCGACCCATGGGACTGCATGAGATCGCCAAGTACGCTCGAGACGGTCTTCGCGACCCACTCTTCGCGCGTGAACAGCGCGCGGTAAACGACCGACTTGTGTTCGCTGCCAACTTTCTGCACGAACCCCTTCTGCACGAGGCGCGAGAGTTCGGTAAAGATCGTCGTATACGCGACCGGCTCGCCGACGGCAATCGATCGATGGACGTCGACCGGCGTTTGCGAGCCGTGCTTCCAAAGCTGTTCCATGATCGCAAGTTGCCGCGGTCCGAGCGAAATCGACGTGTTGCGATTCATTTGGGCTGCATTTGCATCCCCGGGACATGTTCGTCACGAGCATGCGATCCCGGAGCGGCCGAGCTCGGCATCTTCTTCCAAGCGACGTCCACCGGTTTCGGAAGCTTATCGAGGTGTTTGAGCAGCATCGTCACCTGCCACACCTCACGCGAGGTTAGGGATTTTGCAAACGCCGGCATCGCTGTGAATCGGATACCGTGCTGAATTTTCCAGGCGGTCGCGCCTTCCGGGTCGTCTTCGGCGCCGTCGGTTGCGAATTGCGGTGAGGGCACGTAGAAGCCGAGCGCGGCGTTCGACGCTTTTCCGTCAGAGGTACCGTGACACATCGAGCAGTTTTGCTGATACACGTGCAGTCCGGCGCCCAAATTTGCCACATTCAGGGGCAACGGATTTTTCGCGTCTCCCATCTCGCGTTCGGAAACGCGATGCACGGCCATCATCGCAAGGTTCGCCTCGATCGCCGACGGTGCGATATCGGCGCGCATCGGCATGTATCCCATGTTCGCGGTTAGGCCGACGAAGGCGACGACCAAAAGCACGAAAACTCCGACGCCGACGACGATACCGCGCAGCACTAGTGTCCGCCCATCGACATGCCGGGGGTGCGCGCCATATCCGGCGGCCGAACGCGCAGGTACACCTGGAATCCAATCGGGGTCTGGGAACCGTAGGTGGGAGTGAGACGCGCGCTCTTCGCGTTGAGGGTTAGTTGTGCGCCGAGTCCGACACTAGCGGCGGCTGGATTCCGGCTCAAATCGTGCACGCCTCCAAGCGAATACGCGCCCACTTGATACACCGTCTCGGGATCGACGAGTGGAATAACCAGATCGCGAGCGGTGCGCGTGCCGAGTTCGATACGAGCGAAGAGCGTATTGCGACCGCTCTGGTAATCGGTTTCGGCAAGATACGAACTCGTTCGATTTCCGCCGCTCTCGACATTCTGTCCGAACACAAAGCCAGTATACCAGTTCCGATCGGCTCCAAGCGTCCGGTTGAGCAGCAACGAGCCGGTGATCCGGTGTTGGTTGCTCGCAGGCGACAACACTTCGGGGCTCTTGATGAAACCATATGAGACCTGGACTGCGGCGTCGTTGCTGGGATTCCACGAAAAGCGCTCGCTGTACGAATCCAAGTGGATCGGATCGAAGTTCGTGCGAATTTCATTGGGCTCGCGACCCGTGAACGTGCTTGCTTCGAGCTTGAAATGCGTGCTCGGCGCGAATCCAAGGGTCGCGACGCCGAATTGGATGTGCGTCGCGTCCATCCAGTGGTGTCCGATCGTCGATTCAGGCATATCGTAGGCGATCCGGCGATGCATGTAGACCGGCGGTCCAAGCGCGGGTTCGCCGGGATAGCCGACGTAGGCGTACGCGGACGCGGTCTTGCCGATCTTCATCGAATAGTCGAGCGCGAGTTCGGAGAAAAGATCGTGTGGATGTTGGTGATCGTGTAACGCGACGCCGTGCGCCGTCTCACCCGTTTGGAAGAGCAGTGGATAGCCGCTCTGATTTTCCGTCAACACATCGGCGCTAACCATCGCGCGATAGCCAAGTTGCGCGGTCGCTCCGAGGGCGTGCGTACCCATGATCATGAGCCAATTCGGCGCGTCAGCGCGCCGGTCGCCGCGATTTGAACCGCTGGAAACGTAGCGCGGGAAGATGGCTCCGTGTTCCATCGTCATATCGTTGCCGTGCATCTGCGTCCAACCGAACATTTGGGTCGAGCGCGGTACCCACGATGTCCCCGAGCCTTCTTGACTCATCGGATCGACGAGATTCGTCGTCGAGGCCATATCGACGGATGCGCCCATCACCATCGAACGCCCGGCCGGAGCCGACGCGCTGGGGGCTGACGCGGCGGGCATCTCCATCCCCGGCATCGCTGCGGCGGACGGAATGGGAGACGGGGAGGGACTCGGCGAGGGTTTCATCTGCTTCATCTGGGCCGGCGTCATGCCGGGCATAGTCTGAGCATTTGCCTGCGCAAACATGCTAAGTGAAGCAACGAGAGCAACGGCGAGAATTGAAGCAGATCGGCTCATAATTCCTTACGTAGATATACGACGAATGGTAGTAGATCATTATTCTACTCGACGTAGTATATCCTGCGAGACGTCTTCGGAAGATCCGACGGCTGCTACGTTCTAATCGTTGGCAACGATAGGTGCTGTCCCGTCGCGATCCGACTTTGGGAAGTGTCGTGCGAGTTCGCGGCCGATCTCCTGGATGGCGTGCACGACGCCGTCAGTGGGATCTCCGGCGGCGAGCCGCTCGCGTAGGGCCGCCGCGTTGGCGTCCCATGTCGCCTGGCCCAACGCGAGGTGCGCCCCGTCGTCGCCGGCGATGACGAACTCGCGTCGCGAGGGAACGATGAAGAAAAGAACGCCGTTCCGCCGTGGCGAGCGCGTGAGGCCCCGCCCATGGAACGCGCGTTGAGCCGTGCGCTGGACGTTGCCCCAAAAATGTGGGGCGACGAAGACACCGATCGGTGCGTCTGTCGATTGTTCCGCATCGACGATCGCCGCGCGAACGCGCGCTTCATCGAGGAACCGATGATGGCGTGGTTTTATCACCATCTGCCGCTCGCGCCGCCGCCGCCGGAACGTCCGCCGCCGCCCGAGAATCCCTCACCACCGCCCATCATCGATCCGCCACCCCCGCGACCCATGATGGTGAAGAGCATAAACAGAGCAGTCGACGGGCTTTTGATAGCGACCAAAATGAACGCCAATATTCCCAGACCGATCAAGATAAGCGTCAACGGACTAAGAGGCGTCGGTGCGGATGAGCCGTCATTTTGAATCGGCGCGTCGCCCGACTGATTTTGCTTCGGCCCGGCATTCGTGCCAATCGCGGCCAACATGCGGTCGACTCCCGATACGACTGCGACATCCGGTCGACCAGAGCGCATCTCGGGGACAATCGTCTCGCGAATGATGCGCGACGAGATCACATCCGGCAAAGCGGATTCTAGGCCGTACCCGACTTCAATTCGCACGGTACGATCGCGCGGAAAAATAAAGAGCGCTGCCCCATCGTCGAGGCCCTTTCGACCGACCTTCCAGGCTCCGAAAGCTCGAACCGTCCAGTCTTCGATCGGCGCCCCGGCAGTTGAAGGCGCAACGTAGACGAGCACCTGGTGGCCGCTCCGTTTTTCGTATGCATTTAGCCGGGCGTTTTGGACGGCGATCGTCCGCGGCGCCAAAAAGTTCGCGGTATCCGTGACCCACTGCGTCGGCGCAGGCGGAATGGCCACCTTAGCACCGGCGGAAACACACATGACCGCGCCGAGTGCGATGATACGCAGGAGACCGCCCGAAGCCGTCATCGAATTACAGTTTTACTTGCGGAACGACAGCCGATCCGGGTGCGGACTTAAAGTACGACTTCTCGACAAATCGGGAGCCAAAAAATCCTGCGATAAGCACCGTCGGAAAAGAGTCGCGCGTCGTGTTGAAGGTCTGAGCGGCCTCGTTGAAGCGCATGCGCTCGACAGCGATGCGATTCTCCGTACCTTCCAGTTGTGCTTGGAGGTCGGCGAAATTTTGACTCGCCTTGAGGTCGGGATACGATTCGGACACGGCCAAGAGTCGAGACAGAGCCGACGATAGGCCCGCTTGCGCGCTGGAGAATTTGGCGAAGGCAGCCGGGTCATTCGGAACTCCCGAACCGGCTTGAACCTGTCCGACTTTCGCTCGCGCTTCGGCCACGGCAACGTAGCGGATCCTCGAGAATGCCGCCGTCGACGCGTTGCCAGGTGCCGTCGTCGTCCGCCGCGAGCGCCAGTAACGTACGCCCGAGTTCCATCGCCTCCACACTCGCAGAGCGAACGTGCCAACGAGAATCGCACGTAATCTCGTACCGCAAGCGAATCGGCTGGCCGTCGCGTATCCCAACGATTGCCCCATCGGCCGATGCGCCGCTTTCGCTTGCACGCATGCGAGCGTGCTCGAATGTCGTGCCGTCGGGAGATGCATAGACGAGGGTCCGCTCCCGCGCCGCAATCGGCGTCATCAGACCGTCTCCACCGGAGCGATCGGCGTAACGGGATGCGCGGGCATGCCGGCATCTTGATTCGCCATAACGTGCGAGCGTTCGGTAAACACGCGCAGTTCGGCGATGTCGCGCGAGAAAAACAACCCGAGCGTCCAGTCGAACGCGACGCGGAGTTTGCGATCGAGGCCGGGCAGGCGCGCAAGATAGTACGAACGCCACAGAAGCCACGCAAGGAATCCGGTCAGGATGAAGCCGCCGGGGAATGCAGCGACACCGCGGCGTGCGCCGAGTGAGGCCATCGTACCGAGCGCCGTAAAGACGAACGGTTTTGTCGGTTCGCCGCGTAGCGCTGCAACGATGTTATCGCCCAGCACCGGACCTTCTCGAATGGCGTGCTGTGCCGTCGGCGGATACCACTTCTCGGGTTCGCCCGTCGGAATCCACGCGCAATCGCCGAGCGCCCAAACATTTTTATAGCCGGTGAGAGACATGTCGCGTTCGACGAAGAGCCCGCCATTGCGCGCGTGCTCGCAGGGCAATGTTTTCAGGATCGGCGCGGGCCGCACGCCGGCACTCCAAACGCACGTCGCCGTTGGGATGGATTTGCCGCTCGCGAGGACGATCGCGTCTTCGCCCAGGGAGGCGACGCCATCACCCATGATGATCTCGATGTCCCGCTCCGCCAGATTTGTCGCAATATACTTACCCATTCCCGGCGCAAGATCGGGTAAGAGCGCTTTGCCGCCCTCGACCAAGATAATGCGGATGTCGCGCGGTTGGATCGACTTGTAGAAGCGCGTGATACTGCGAAAGAAATCGTGCAATTCGCCCGTGGCCTCGCAGCCCGTATATCCGCCGCCGACGATCACGTAGGTGAGCAGGCGTTCGCGCACCGCCGGATTGCGTTCGATGTCGGCAAGTTCGAGCGTCGCGATGATGCGGTTGCGCAGAACTTCGGCATCCTCGAGCGTTTTAAGCGGGAGCGAACGCTCCGCGACGCCGGGCAGATTGAATGTTGAGGTGACGCTGCCCAGCGCGAGGACGAGGTGATCGTAGGTCAGATCGATCTTCGATCCGTTAATCGTATGTTGCACGCCAACGTGTTTTGAATCAAGATCGATCGCGATCACTTCGCCCAGAACGAAGTTCGTGCGCCGCAATTGCGCGCGCACCGGCGTTACCACGTGACGCTGCTCGATACCGCCCGAACTCACTTCGGGGAGCATCGGCGTGAAGAGCGTGAAGTTATCACGACTGACAAGCGTAATGGTCGCCTCATCGGTACGCAGGCGGCGTTCCAATCGCATCGCGGTGTTGATCCCGGCAAAACCGCCGCCTAAGATCAGAATATTCTGCATACGACCTTCAGTGGGGAACGCCGGTCCACGGATGGACCCACGGGTGAGCGACCATAATAATAACGACGAGGGAGACGATCGCGAGGACCGCCCAGAGCGCCGTGCGGATCGCCACGGCCGTTCGATCGGGAGACATACACTCTCAATGTTTCGTATGCATCCGTGATCTCCGTCAACCGAGCGGAGGCGGAAACGGATGCCATCACTCGTTCACATTCGAGCAAACCGGATTCATCTTCGCGTCGATCATGTGCTTGCGCCGATGCGGGCACGTAAGAGATCGCCCACACGTGTCGCGTCGGCCGGACATAGTGGACTTGGGCCCGCTTCAAGACGCGCGATGTCCCAGCGCACCTCGTCGTCGACAGCACCGAAATAACCGTCTTCAACCGCCGCCTCCGCGTGCGTGCGGATCGCGTCGAGCGGGATGCCGTAGCGCTTGGCAAGGCGGGCGGCAAGCGTACACAGTCCGCCGACAAGTTCGTCGGTCAGCGGGAAAGCCCCGAAGTCGTGGGGCGTTGCATCGCGCATCGCGGCAATCGAGAGGCCAATGGAGAACGAGTTGCGACCTCGCGTGTGAGCGGCATAGGGCCGATTTGGCTCCAAACGGACCTCACGCATGTTCTCGCGCAGATCGTGCGTTTGGTGGACGACGATCTCCCGTGGACCCGTAACAACGAAATGATAGGCCGGGTAGACCGTTTCGTAGTCTCCACCCGTCCAATGCAGCGAAATCGAGCGAAGATCGCCATCGGGAAGCGTGTCGGGGCGATAGTCGCGAAGGAGAGTCGGCGGATGGAGCATCAGAAAACGCAACCTGAAATCGCCGAGGGCGAGTACCTTGCCCCGACGGCTCCCGCGCCGGCGCCCGGCGGAGCGTGGAAAAAAGCGGGCGGGGCGGCGGTCGGGATCGGTCTGCTCTTCGCGAAATTCAAATTTCTGCTCCTCGGCCTGCTGAATATCAAGTGGATTTTTCTGATCCTCAAATTCGGCTTGAGCTTCGGTTCGATTTTTGTCTCGATTCTTGCCTATGCCGTGTTTTTCGGTTGGAAGCTCGGCGTGGTCTTCGTGCTGCTCATGCTCATGCACGAGATCGGCCATATCGTCGCCATGCGAGCCTACGGTCTGCGCGCATCGCTCCCGTACTTCATCCCGGGATTCGGAGCCTTCGTCACGCAGCAAAGCGCATCTCCCGGCCGATTGGCCGACGCGGTCATCGCACTTGGTGGACCGATTATCGGCAGCCTCGCAGCAGGCGTCTGCTACATCTACGGAGCCGCGACGAACGAACCGTTTTGGATCGCAGCGGCACACCTCGGTTTACTGCTCAACCTCTTCCAACTGATCCCCGTCTTACCGCTCGATGGCGGACGCGCTGCGGGCGCGATCTCGCCGCGCTTCTTTCTTTTCGGCCTGGTCTTGCTCGCCACATATGTCGTTGCGACTCGCTCGTTCCAGCCGATCATGCTTCTCCTCTTGCTGGTGGTTGCGATGACGTCGATTCCGCGCGCAATCCGCGCGTGGAAGGGGCAACCCGATCCCGATACGCGTCCGATCGGGCCGGCCGAACGCGGCACGATCATGCTGCTCTACTTCGGCGCGATCGGACTCATCGGCATCGCCGCCGTCGCGAGCAATATCCACGTTGGCTAGCGACGAGAAACAAGACGCGCCCGACTTTGCCATGCTACGCGCCGTCGAAGTTCTGGCATCAATCGCCAATAAGGCGCGCACGACGCCCGGTGTGCCGCCGCCGCCGATCGACCGACCGGTGGTGCTTTTCAACGAAACGCAAGCCTTTAGCATCGGCACGACCACCAAACGCGAAGTGGAACGTTCGCTCGGTACCGGATTCTCGTATCCGGCAAAAGGCTGGCACACGTACTCCGTCCGCGGACCGCAGAGCGAACGCTGGCTCATCAGTCTTTTTTATAAAGACGACAAAGTCGTTGGCATCGAGCACTACGTTCCCAAGAGCGACGGTGCGCCGAACCTTCAGCCGCGCAACATCGGTGGGTTTCGCCTCATCCCCGGTGAGGTTGGCTTAGGCACGCCGTTCGCCGCGCTCGATGCGCGCTACGTGCCGGCCGTCGGCGGTCCGGGCACGGTCGTGTATGACACCTCCTACGAGATCCGTTTCCCCGGCGGCCTTGCCTACGTGATGGGAAATTCCGGCACGATCGAACGCCTGGTCATTTACGCTGCGCCGTAACCTCGCGCTGGCGGGCGCGATCGTCTCGCTGCTACTGGCTTTTTTTGCGTTCCGTCCACCTCCGACGACCGGCCCGTTCATGCGCGACTTCGAAGCGTACTATGCGGCGGGTGCGACCTGGAATGCCGGCGGCGATCCCTATGCGCGCGACATCTGGCAAGTCGAACGGACGATCCCGGGCGTCGTCGCAACGCGCGATGAACTCTTGCCGTTTGTCGGACCGGCAGCGTATCGACCTCTCTGGTCGCTACTTGCACGTGCACCGTATGTCGTGGCGATGCGCATCTGGGGCGCGATTTTGATCGCGTCTCTCGTCGTACTGGCGATCGGGTCACTCGCGCTTGCCGAATCTCCGCTCGACGTGCGCACCGTCTTTACCGCACTGTTGTTGGCGTTTTCAAGCGGTCCGATCATCAGCGACATCGCGCTCGGACAAGTGGCGCTCCTCGCCGCAGGTGCCGTCGTTGGCGCACTCGTTGCCTTACGGGCGAGTTGGTGGTTTGGGGGGACGGCGGCGATCGCGCTCGCCGCGATTCAGCCGAACATCGCACTCGTGTTGCTCGCCCGCATGCGCGACCGCCGTGCCATCACCAGCGCAGCGATTGCGTTTGCGGTTTTCCTCACGGCAACGCTGGTACTCGGCGGCGGCCCGGCAGGTTCGATCGCGTACGCGCAAATGCTGTCCGCGCATGCCCAGGCGGAACGTGTCATCACGATCCAACACACGATCACCGCAATCGCTTACGGATTCGGGCTGCACCGCTCGACAGCCGGGATTATTGGATCCGCGATTGCACTTGCAACGCTCATCGGAGCGGTCGTTACGATCAGGCGTCGACACCTCGACCCGATCGCTGCGACCGCATTCGCGTGCGCCGCGCTGCCGCTTGCGATACCGTTTTTTCACGAGCACGACTTCGTCATCGAACTTTTTCCCGCAATCGTCCTTGCCGGACGCGCCCGCGGCATGGCCCTCAACTTGGCAGCAATCGGCACACTGCTTGTCACGACCGACTGGCTGGGGCTCTCGCAGCGCGCGAACGGTCAGTGGCAGCTCGTCGCATTTTTGATCGCAGTCGGCCTAGCGTTCGTCGCACTCTCGGGAGAAGCGCGTCATCGCATGACGTTCGTCCCGGCAATCGGGGGCGCCATGCTCATTTTAGCGCTCGCACCGTTCGCACAACACCACATCGCGCCGACGTGGCCAGACTTCCTCACCGAACACTGGCACGCTCCGGTCGGATGGACGGTTGCCGACGTCTGGCATGCCGAACAAGTTGCAAGCGGCCTCGAAGTGCGCGAGGCCGCCTGGTCGATATTACGCGTTTTCCCGCTTTTGGGCTGCGCGTTCTTGGGAGCGGCAATCGCGCTCGATGCTCGCCGAAGCGATGTTCGGCTTTAAATATCCGCGTCAGCGATGTCGTCAAACTTGCTGACGGAGTTGGGCGCAAAACCGGTAAGGTCCGAATTATACCCAATGATATCGCTGCGAATGCCGATGGTTAAAACCGGATCGTCATGGCCAAGAATCTCCATCACTTTATCGATATCTGCTTGACGTCCGGCGTAGCTATAGTGTGTCTTCCAGTCTTCTAAGAGCCGGTCCACTTCTTTATTGCAATATCCGGAGTAATTCTGTCCGTTGGGCGGTTTGACGCCGCATTCGTAGAGAAACGTTACATCGCCAAGCGGGTCTCCGCCAAACGCATAGTTGGCGACATCGAACTTGCCGTTGTTGAGTATCCCCCCTTCAGACTTCGCTCCGAATAGCTGCGCGGAAAGGAATCGTTGCACGTTGATCTTCACGCCGATGTTCTGCCAGCCCACACGAATAAGTTCGATCTGCTGATCCGTATCCGGCGTGCCGGTCGAGGAGACAAACCGGAATTCCAAACGCTTCCCGTTTTTCTCTCGCACGCCATCTGCGCCGCGTTTCCAGCCGGATGCATCCAAGAGCGCATTTGCCTTCGCGGGATCGTATGGCGTTGTCACTACGCGTTTTGGGAACGCCGGATTGATCGGCGAAATGACGGGATCTTGCACGGTGCTCATACCGAGGCGAATCTTATCGTTGATTGACTTACGATCGAGTCCATACAAGAGCGCTCGACGCACGTCAACTTCATCGAGTCCCGGCGTAGAAAGGTTGAGATCGATGTGATCGTACGTGAGGCCGGCCTGCTTCACCATCGTCACGCCGGGTAGGCCTTTGAGCCGGCCGTAGTACTGCGCCGAAATCGGCGTCCACAAATCGATTTCGTGCGTTTGTAACTGCGTTGCCGTCGTATTGCGGTCCGGGATGATCTTCATGATCACACGCTGCAGCTTCGGTTTCTTCCCGAAATAGAGCGGATCGGCAACGAGCGTCACGTGATCGCCGCGTTTCCATTCCTGGAATTTAAAGGGGCCGATACCGACGGGCAACTGGTTGTAGGCGACGTTGTTGATGTTGGGCTCTTTACCGAGAATGTGCTTGGGCAAGAGACACGGGTTCGCGCCGGCCGTTCCGAAAAAAATCGTCGAGAAGGCCGCATACGGCCGTTTCAAATGGACGACAACGGTATACTTGTCCGGCGTCTCGATCTTCGTAATCTGATCGAAGCCGTCGCGGCTCACTTCATTGTTCGCCGGATTGAGCACCGTCTTAAATGAGAATTCGACGTCCTCGGAAGTAAACGGCTCACCGTCCGACCACTTTGCATTCTTCACCAAATGATAGGTGATTGCCAAGCCGTCTTTGCTGATGCCGCCGTTCTCTTCGCTTGGAACGACCGCCGCAAGCTCCGGGCGCGGAAGATTATGTTTATCGAACTTCAAGAGATACGCCATCGTCATCTCATCGAGGTAACCCGAAACGAGCTGCGTCTCCAGGTGCGGATTGAGGCCCGCGATCTCTTCCGATGTCGCTAAGCGCAGCACGTGCGGTATCGTGTACGCGTGGCGAGCAGGCTCCGCTCCGGTCGAACCGGCTGCGCCAAGTGCGAGTGTTGCAGTGAGGGCGAGCGCCGCGAGGCGCGTTGTCGTACGCATTAAATCGAGTACTCCCACGGATTCCAGAAAAGCGAGATAACGGGGGAATTAGTAAAGCCTTTGAGATCGCTGTTGTAGACGACGGGTTCTTGGCGGAAAAAGAGCACGATCGTCGGCACTTCGGATGCCAATCGTTCCTGTACCGTATAGTAGTCGGCTTTACGCTTCGCAAAATCAACCGTCGTGAGCGCGTCGTTCATCGCTTTGGTCGCGGCCGCGTCTTTCCACATGAGGGCGTTCTGACCGCCCGGCGCGAGATTGTCGGCCGAGTAGATCGCGCTATCGTCTGGATCGGCCGCCGCCGTCCACGCAAACTCAGCCACATCGTAGTGCCCGCCCTGGAGCACGCCGATTTTCGTATTGTCGAAAAAGAGCGAGGTCGGGGCGTTTTTCACGACCGCCTCGGCGCCGACGTCATGCCAGTACCGTTGGACGATTTCTTCGATCCGCAGCCCAAGCGTACTCTCGTTCTGCGTTTGAATGTTGAATGAGAGACGCGCGCCATCTTTACTGCGGATGCCATCGCTCCCGACTTTCCAGCCCGCAGCATCGAGCATCGTGCGCGCCTTGGCCGCATCGTACGGATAGGTGACGACGTTCGGATTGTAGGCCTTGCCGATCGTCGGGGACTCATCAGCCGGCGCGAGTTCACCGAGTCCGTGATAGAGCTTCTCGAGAAGGGCTTTGCGATCGATCGCATAGGCGAGCGCGCGGCGCACGTTGATATCGTTGAACGGTTTGCGCGTCAGATTAAAATCGAGATGGTCGTAGGTGTAGATTTGCGGATGCACCGCGATCGTTCCCGGTATGCTCTTGTATTGGTCCCACAGGACCCCGCTCCCGTGGACGGCCATGTCGATCTCGTGCGTGCGGAGCTGCGTGAGCATCGTGTTCTCATCGGGCATGATCGAGAAGATCACTTGGTTGAGTTTTGGCTTGCCGAGATAGAAGTCGGGATTTGCTTCCATGCGGATCGACGAGCCACGCTGCCACGACACGAACTTGAAAGGTCCACTTCCGATGGGTGCCGACTGATAGGGCGCGTTGTTGAACGAGCCTTTGTCGTCGTTGAACTTCGCGAGCAGATGTTCGGGTACGATGACTGCGTTACCGTTGACGCCGAAGATTTGCTGCAGATACGGCGCGTAGATTTTTTTCAAGTGAATCACGGCGACGTGCGGATCGGAGTAGTCGATCGACGCAATGTCCTTATAGCCGTCCGTTGTAATGACATTGTTGTGCGGATTCATCACGCACTTCCAAGTAAACCAAAGGTCCTTGCTCGTCATCGGCACGCCGTCGTGCCACTTGATGTTCTCGCGCAATTTGTACTTGAGCGTCAACCCGTCTTTGCTCACATCACCGTTCTCGATCGTCGGAATTTCAAGGAGAGCGTCGGGTATGGGTTCGGCCTTGTCGTTATACCGTACGGCGTAAGAAAATAAAAACATCGAAAGGTCGCCGACGACCGCACTCGATGCGAGCATCGGATTGAGGCCGCGGGGATCTTGATTTTCGGCGTACCGCAAAACGCCCGGCTGCGTCCAGCTATTCCCGCGCGTCGCCTGTGCGGTCGAGTCGACGCGCGAGCAAGCTCCCAGAAGCGCTGCACAAAGAGACGCCGCGAGCCAACGATTCATCATCCGGGCCGCTTCACCGCGGACCGTGGTGGACCTACGGGCGCATCGCCTCGGGGTCGATGCCGTTTGCCTCACAGTACGCGCGATACGCGACCGGCGAGATCTCCGAGGGTTTGATCTCCGAACGTCCGCCCCAGAACACGTTGGTATAGGGAAGTTCGAAACCCGCTTCGCGCAGATGATCGTCGATTGCGGCTTTGTGCGCGAGCACGACGTCTTTATCCGTGCCATGGGCAACGCCCATGATATTGACGTTGCGGAACTCCGGTCCGCCTTCCCGCCAATAGGCGTGCGTCATGATGTGGTGACGTCCCACTTCGCGGCCCGCTTCGATCTCGCGACCTACGGGGACTTGCCAGTGAAAGAGCGCGTTGTAGCGGGTGACTTGCTGATTGCCCGCCGTCGGTTTGACGTGTTCGAGAAAGGTCGAGAAACGGCCGATCACTTTGCGCGCCGAGAGCGCGGTTGCGACCCGCTCGAACTCTTCGAGTGAGACACCGGCTTCTGCCGCGCGACCACGCCAGACATCGCGCACAATTTCTTTGGGCTCAAATTCACGCTTGAGCGCGGTAAGCACGCGCCATTCAAGTTCGTCAAGCTCGACGATGTTGGTATCGATCACCTCGGCGAGCACCTCAGCGCGGCTGCCGGGTTCCATGCCGCGACGCCGCACGTGGCCGACGCCGAGCGCAAAGAGTCGCTTTGCGGGCATTAGGCGGAACGCTTCTGCGCCAATGCGTTCGCGCAGATATTCGGCATGTTTCTCAATCGAGTAGCCCTGTGGAACTTTGAGTGTCGTCCACAGGCGATATTGCGAACCGGGCGTGGCGGAGTCCGTCGTGCGGATCACGACGTGACCCGAGAACGGATCGTTCTTGAAGAGATCTTCAAAGGCCGGCTGCAACTTCTCTTGCGGAATCTGCCATGCGACGAGCGCGCCTTTTGCAAGGTTCGTCGCCATGAGCGTCTGACGTACGCGGCGGATGACGCCCGCCTCGAGCATCGCGAGCACGCGTTCGAGCACCGTCTCGACGGCGATTCCCGATTGCTCGGCCACGGCCCCAAAGGGGTCCAGCTGGAAGCCCTGGAGACGATCCTCGGACACGGCGAGGATCGCGGCGTTCGTGGGATCGTCGATCCAGGTCGGAAGCGCAGAAGTCGTACTCATGGGATAACCCTACGACGCGACCCCTTGCAACTCCGTGACTTGCGTCTCGGAAACGCGAACGGCCCGCATTTCTGCGAGCCGCTCGAACCGGACTGGGACCCGGAGGTCGAACTACAACGCGGCGTTGGAGCCTTCGGCGAATAAGAACGCCTGCTCGGCCTGACGCAGCGAATACACGGCCGTCACCTGATCGGTAAGCGCCGTGGTCAAGCCGACCTGTGCGTTGAGCAAGAGCGGCAAGGTCGTTACGCCGGCGCGATATTGCGCTTGTGTCGAACGCAGAACTTCTTGCGCTTTGGTGAGCTCGGCGTTGGCCTGATCGAGTCCGGCACGTGCCGTGATCAGCGAGACCAGCGCTTGTTTGACGTTGAGCTGGATCCCGAGACGCGCATTATCGAGGATCGCATTGTTCCGGTCGACCGCTGCCTGCGCTTGCTGTGTCTGTGCCGCCGTAACGCCTTGGTCGAAGATCGGGATCGAAAGCGAGACGCCGATCGATGAGTTATTCCGGAACGTACCGCCGGTCGTATCCGTGGAAGCGACGTTCTGTCCAACGGTTCCATTGAGCGTTGGGAACAAGCCCAGTTTCGCCGCCCGGAGTGATGCGATCGTCGAGTCGCGCGTATACTGCGCGGCCGCGTAATCGGGGCGGAGTGCAAGCGCACGCGTGACCGCTTGCGCGTAGGTCGGTGTTGCGATCGTGGAAATCGCCGACGTGCTCGTGAGCACGGGCGTATCGTCGATCGGGGTCACCGCCGTACCGGCGTCGAGTCCCATCGAATTGGCAAACGCTGCCTGCTGTTGAAGTTCCGTACCCTGCGCGCGCACGAGTGCGAGCCGCGCTTGCGCGGTCGGCAATTGCGCGGTCGAGATGTCTGCACGAGCCGCAGCGCCGGCGCGGAATTGCGCGACGACGAGATTCTCTTGCGTTTGATTCAACTTGACGGTTTCCACGGCGACCGCCGTCGCGCGTTTCGCTGCGAGATAGTTGTAATAGGCCGTTGCGACATTGAACGCGACGGTTTGCAGTTGCCGCTTGTAGGTTTGGAGCGTCGCGTTCTGCGTTGCTTGCGCGGCGTGATACTGTGCGGAGATCTTGCCCCCGTCGAAAATCAATTGGCGCAACTGCAACGAGCCGACGTTGCTCGTCGTATCGGCGGTGAAGCTGCCGTTCGACCCGGTGTTCGTCGAGCTTCCAGAACCGGAATTGCCGGTAGTCGAATTCGCACCCGGTTGACGGTGATTGCGTGAGGTGCTCAGCGTTCCCGAGACGTTTGGGAGCACGGCGCTCCGCGCGAGCTTCACGGGCGCCTCGGCACTGAGGATATCGGCGCGCGCCGACGCCAGGAGCGGCGCCTTCGCAAAGCCGATTGCCACGGCTTGATCGAGCGTGATGTTATCCGGAACGCCCGGCGCTGCGACGCCGAGCAAATCGGCCGGCGCGGGCGTACCATACGCCGGATACGGAAGCGTCGTCGGCGTGTTTGCGGGCGGGAGGCTTGAAAGCGGCGTGGAGAGCGGTGCCGGCGTTGGGCCCGGCTTGGGCGTGGACTGTGCCGCCGCCGCGACCGGCGCAAATACCGCGACAAGCGCCGCCAGCGCGACGCCCGTGAGCGCACGTTGAAGTTTCATAACGATCCTTACTGGGCGCTGCCGCCGGGAGATTTGCGGCCGCCTGCGCGACCGCCGGGAGGTGCGGCGCTCATCGCTACGGGGCTCTTGTCTTGCAGCGCATCGGGACGCGTCGTGATGACGAGTGTCCCCGGCGTGATGTCGACCGACTGAACTTCGGCGAGCGTATCGGTCTGGAGCCCGAGTTTGACCGGCACGACTTTCGCCGCCTTGATCACGACCGGTGCTGCCGCAGGACCGGGACCGCCTGCGCCTTTGGGCGCGCCGCCGGCGCCCGCCGGAGGCGCACCGCCGCCCGCACCGGCCGGGGGTGCCGGCGGATCGACGACGGTGAAGACGTTGGCACCTTGATCGGTCTGAAACACCGCAGTGCGCGGCACGACGATCGTGTTCTTATGCATCGCTTTGCGAACGTTCACGCTAACGAGCATCCCGCCGCGGAGCACTTGACCGGGGTTCGCATATTTGATTCGGGCGCGATACGAGAGCGTGCCTTGCGTCGGGGTCGCGTTCACGTCGAAGACCGAACCGTTGAACGTTCTGCCCGGAGCGCTCGAGGTCGTAAACGTGACTTGGGTTCCCGGATGGATGTACGCTAAGTTGTCGTCGGGTACGTTCACATTTATGTAAACCGTATCGATTTGCGAAACGCGCACCACGGGCGAACTCGGTGCGGCAAACGCACCGGGGTCAAGCAGACGTGCCGTAACGACGCCGTCGAACGGAGCGACGATCGATGTTTGGGCGATCTGTGTTTGGAGTAATTGCACCGATGCACGCGCTTGGTCGAGCGAACCGCGATCTGCATTGATTTGCTCCGTTGCAATCTGCGGTTGGGTCATGCCTTGCTGGGCGCTCCTGAGCGCGTATTCGGTTTGACGCTGCGACTCTTTGGCATTCGCCAAGCCCTGCTGTGCGGCGACGTACGTGCTGCGTGCCTGCTCGAACTGGGTCTTCGACACATAGCCCTGGTCGAGCAGCGACTTGTTGCTGTTGAACGTGAGCGTCGCGGAATCGAGCGCTGCCTGGGCGCTGATGACCGCGTTGTTGGCGGCCATTCGCTGTTGCTGTGCACCGGCAAGCAATGACTGAGACTGGGCGCTTGCGATCGGGCGTTGCAACGTCGATGAGCCGAGTTTGGCCGTCGCCTGCGCGACGATCGCCTGGTTTTGCGCGAGTTGCGCCCGCAGTGTGGCATCGTCGAGCTTCGCGACGACCTGGCCGCGCGAGACGCGCTGACCTTCGTTCACATAGACCGCCGTCACGACCCCGGACTGCGGCGTCGAGAGCGTCGACTCTTGAAGCGGCGCGACTTGGCCGTCGAGTGCAACGTATGTGGCGATATCGCCTCGCTGCGCCGTTGCGACGTCGACCGCAAGCGGCGGGGGACCGCCACGTTGCGGCCCGCCTTTCGGCCCGCATGCGGTCATCCCGAGCGCGAAGCTCGACGCAAGAAATAGCGCTCCTAGTCGGCGTCCCATGTCTCTCCTAAAAAAAAGCGGTCGGCGAGCCGTCGGCTCCCCCTGCCATTACACCCGGCAACCGCCAAATGATTCACTCGGTTGCCTGAGATCGGCCTTAGAAGCGGGAGGGTCGTTGATGTCGTGCGTATTCACGCTGAGCTATGCGCGCCAAACTCGAGGTCGGTCGTTCCTATCAGAGTCAGACCCGTGTCGAAGAGTGGATGACCGCCGAGAAGGCCGGCAATAAAGGTGTCGATACGCTATCGACACCGATGCTCGTGCAATTCGTCGAAGACGCCGCGATGCAGTGCGTCGCGCCGACGCTCGCCGACGGCGAAATCTCCCTTGCAACACACATCGACCTTGCTCACCTTGCCGCAACCCCCGTGGGTCTCATCATCCGCACCGAGGTCGAAGTCATCGCAATCGACGGCAAACGCGTCGAATTTGCGTTCAACGCCTTCGACGAACGCGAGAAGGTCGCCGAAGGAACGCACGAGCGCTACCTCACCGACCGTGGCGCCTTCCTCAGCCGCCTCGAAGAAAAACTCGCGACCTAGCCGCGCAGGTCGACTGCTGCAAGCGCGCGCGCGGCAGCAACGCCGCTGAGCGATGCACCCACGGTGCTCTGGCCCGGGAACACCGTATCGCCGGCGAGCACGAGACCGTCAATACCGCTTGCATGCGAGAGCGCGCGCAGATTCGCCGTCGCGGAAACCTGGGGCGTGCCGCCGACCAGACCCCGTAACCGTCCCGTATACCGTTCGAATGTCTGCGGTGTCGCAAGTTCGATCGTCGTTGCGCGTTGCCAGGCACCCGGGACGACGCGCTCGAGTGCAGCGCGCAACCGCTCGCCGTACTCGTTCCGACGTTCCTTATATGTGCCGTCCGCAAACGCGCGCTCCCACCGCGCGACGTCGGTATGCGTGGAGATCGTGATCGCTCGGCCGCCGTCGCGGGCGCGGCGCGTTTCATGCGGAGCCGAAAACGAAAAGAACGTGGTGTTCCCCTCACCCATCGGCCGGTCGTAGTCGGCGAGCAGTTGATGGTGCAGCGGGCAATCGTCCGGAACGACGCCCGCCGGAACGCCAACGTAGGCCATGAACGCACCCCAGCGCTGCGTCAGCGCCGGAACGCGTTCGAGCGCAGGCGCTTCGGGCGCGCCTAAGAGCGCGCGGACATTTTGCACGGGAAGTGCGGCGACGACAGCCGGCGCGTTCACCTGCGAACCGTCCGCAAGTTCGACACCGCGCACCACGCCTCGCTCGTGCACGATACGAGCGACTGAGGTCCCGTATGCGATCTCTCCGCCGCCGCGCCGGATCGAACGCGCGAGCGCAATTGCGATACCCGAGACGCCGTCGGCAAGATGGAACGTGCCCTCGCGCGCGATGTCGAGCGCCGTCGACCCGTAGGCAAGATCGGTTTCGTCCGCATCGGCTTGCGCCGTGATGAGTAACTGCGCGTCGATGAACGCGCGTAGGCGCGCATGAGCGCCAGTCGGGAGAATGGATGCGACCGTTCTGCCAAGCGTGAACGCGAGCGGTGCGTGACGCGGGCGGAACGCGTGAGCCAGCGCGCGCACGCCATCAGCTCCCACCGGCAGCATCGGGAAGCGCGTCGAGAAATCCCACGCTAAATCCGCGACACGCTCCTGTTCGTGCCAAAATGGCTCCGCCGACTCTCCGAAGGCACGGCGGCGCTCGATCGGCCAGCGTTCATCGCCAAACCGCACGATCGTTTCATCCGGCAGCCGTACGACCATCGCCGGCTCGACGGCCTGGGCTTCGACTTCCGTCCCAAGCAACGCGAAAATTCGACGGTGGACGCCGCGGCGTCCGAACCCGCTTACAAGCGTCGCGCCTACGTCGAAGCGGTACCCCGCCCGCTGATAGAACGATGCGCAGCCACCGGGAACGGTGTGGCGCTCGATAACCTGAACCCGCGCCCCGGCCCGGACCAACAGCGCCGCCGCCGTGAGCCCGGCAATACCGGCCCCAACGACGACCACATCGGGATCGCGCGCCCGAATCATCGAACGAAAACCGGAACCCATGCCAACGTATACACGTTGTAGTGGACCGTGGCGGGTTAAAATCCGTCCCAATGACAAGCAACGCGGAATCGCTTGCTTGTTTGTGGAACCCCTGAACGCTCGCTGGCGTTCTAGGTTCTAGAGGCGCGCCATGCGCTTGACAAGGTCGCCCCCTCACGTGGGCGGTCACGTCAGTGATTAAGAGTGGGGCCTGCTGGGTAGAGCCGTCTCGGACAGGTAAGTGAGCTTCGCTCGCTTGCGTGAACTGTACGGTCCCTCCCGGCACCGTCCCGAACGCCCTTCAAATCACAACACTTTAGCTAGGGAGAATATCTTGAAACGACTGAGCACCGGGCTTCTAGCGGCAATCATTGCCGTTGGTTGCGGGCTCACTGCCGTTAGTGCAAACGCTTCGACGACGCAAGGCAACAATGGACCCTACGCCTCGTCAACGCAAGTCGCACAAGCCGGCAGTATGATGCCCCCCGCCGACTTCGGAGCTCCGCCGTCAGGCGAAGTTCCGATCCTCTTCAACGACCGGCACGTGTATTCGAAGCCCGATCGTCTGAAGGCCGGTCGCGTTCTCGCGGCAATCGTCCGCGGAAACACGATCCTCGTCCCCCTCCGTTCGATGTTCGAACAAATGGGTGGTACGGTCTCATATGACCCGTCGACCAAAACCGTCGACGTGTCCAAACCGGGCGCCGACATCAAACTCACGGTTGGCAAACCCGAAGTAGTCCTCAACGGCGAAAGCCGTCCGCTCGACGTCCCGCCCGAAATTTACAAGGGTGTGATTGTCGTCCCGATCCGCGTTATCTCAGAACAGCTGGGCGCGTACGTCCTCTGGGTCCAAGAGAAGCACGTTGTCGTGGTTCGTTACGTCCCCGTGGTCGCACCGACCCCGGCGCCTACCGCACCCCCGACGCCGGTTCCGACGGCTCGCCCGACGGCCCCGCCGACGGTTCCCCCGACCCCGACCCCGGCTCCCAAACCGACCGTTGCATACGAGAAGTTTATCGTTGGCGACTACCTCTTCAATCCGAAGGTGTACAACGAGTTCTCGCCCGGCAACACCGGCAAGGGTGGCTCATACGGAGTCCGCGGCGGCTTCGAGTTCCCGCTCTTCAACCTCCCGTGGATGCTTGAAGGCGACTATCGCTCGTACCAGTACCCGCATAACAACGGCACGTTCCCCGCGGCCTGCCCGAATGGCGACCAGGGTTGCGTAACGGTCATTGGCGCCTATGGCCAGACCAATGTCCCGTCGTTTACCGCACGCGACACCGACTTCGATGGACGCTTCGGCCTCAAAATCGCCGATCCGCGCATCTACATCGGCGTGGGCTACATCCACAAAGAAGAAAACTACGGCTATCCGAAACAGAACGGCCTCGGCTTCGGGATTGAAAAACTCCCCGACCTCGATCAGCCCTTCTCGGTCTACGGCAGCGCGTGGTACTACCCCAACGTCACCGGTAACTACACGTTCCCGAGCGACGGCTACACCACCGCGACCGGCATTGCCGGAACCGGCGGTAAGCTCCAGTACCGCATGCTCAAGTACCAAGTCGGCGGCACGTACGCCCTTGCCAAGAGCTCCGGCCTCTTCCTCGACTTCGGTTTCCTCGGAGACAGCGGTCGTGGCAAGAGCCTCTCACCGAGCGACTTCACCCATGGTGCAGCCTACCTCGGACTTGGCTTCCACTTCTAAAATCGGCTAACGCCGACCCGGAATGGAAAGAACCCCTCGGCGCAAGCCGGGGGGTTCTTCGTTTTGTGCCGGTGTCCGGGAGCAACAAGAAAAGCCCCCGGACATGCGCGTCCGGGGGCTTTCGATCGATTCAACTCCAGGTCTAGGGCTGGGGACTCGTTTGCGGCGACGGGTTGGTCGTCACGGGCGTTGCGCCGGAGGCCGGCGGAGCAGCCGCCCCAACGGATCCCGATGCCAGCTCTGCGCGGCCGACGCGGGCCTGTTGGCTATGCGGGAAGCCTGCGACCAGCCACGCCATCGTTTTTTTCGCGCGGTTGCGACCCTCGTCACTTGGAACTTTTCCGTACAGGTGCGCGAGGTCGAGCACGTAGCGTGGGAGCCACGTATCGTGGGGATATTTTTTTTGCCAATCGTGGATCGAATCTTCGAGATAGTCCGTGTTCGCAAAGATCGACTCCGCTTTTTCGGGGCTGTAGTCGATCTTCCGACCCAAATCCGCCATGGTATTGCGCATGCCCAGCACGCTCATCTTAAGCTTCCCGAAGTATTCATCGGCCGGAGCGACGGACGAATGCCGATGCGCGGGCGCGCTTTCCGACTTTGTGGTTTCGCTTGCAAACGCGGGAGCGCTCGCAGTGGTCGCAATCGCGACGAGCGAAACAAACGCAAGGAGTCGTTTCACCGTTCGTCCTTTCTTCTAGGCTGTCATCAACGGGCCGATCAACATTGCCCGCTTCACGAAGGAGTCCGCTTTCCGTGAGTGCCCCGACGAGATCGATCGCCGTCGCCTGCGTGCAACTTCGCGCGCATGACGGTGATGCATTTGCGGCCCGATGGCCGATGATCCTCGAAATGATTGCCGATGCGATCCGCAAGGGAGCGGAACTCGTCGTGGTCCCCGAGGGGACGGTCCCCAACTATGTTATCGGTGATTCTCAGCCGGAAATCAAGACGCTCGAGCGCGCCGCTGCCGATCTGTGCGCTCTGAGCAAGCAAGCAAACGCAACGATCGTTATCGGCGGTGCGCGCTATCGCAACCCCGGCGAACTCGTGAATTCGGCGTGGGTGATCACGCCCGCCGGCATCGCCGGATATGCGGACAAATGCTTCCTCTGGCACTTCGATCGCAAGTGGTTCAGCGCCGCAGACGCCCTCGAACCGATCGATACGCCGGTGGGACGGCTCGGCATTTTCATCTGCGCCGATGGCCGTCTTCCGACGATTGGGTCGACGCTCGTCGAACGCGGCGCCGAGCTACTCGTGGTACCCACAGCATGGGTGACGAGCGGCCGCGATCCCGCATCGCTTGAAAATCTTCAGGCCGATTTATTCGTCAACGTCCGCGCGCGCGAAAATCGCGTACCGCTTGTTGCGGCGAATAAGGTGGGCGTCGAATACGGTAGCGTCGCGTATTGCGGCAAAAGCGCCATCGTCGATGCCGACGGCATTTTCCTTGCACGCGGATCCGAACGCGATGAAGAGACGATTCACGGCCGCATCACGATCGGCGCCCGCAGCGGAGCGAAACGCGCGACGATCGTGACACCTCCGGGTGCGCCGTTACCGGCCTCCCTACGCATCGCGATCACACCGGAAAATCCGGGTGCAACGCGCACGTCACTCGATCGCTACGCGCTGCTTGCCGATGCAACGCTCGTCATCGGACCCGAAGCCAACCTTGGGGGATTTGGCGAAATCGGTATCGTACGCGGCGGCGATCTTTGGGATCCTGCAGCGCTCGTCGAACCGCGCCTCGCGGGAACGCGCGTGTTTGTTTGGCACGCCGACACGTTGCCCGAATGGACGACGCGACTTGCGCGCACGCGCGCGGCCGAGTTGCGCGCGTATTTCGTCGTCTTCGATGCGATTGCGGATCGCGCGTTTGCCGTCGACCCCGAGGGCGTCGTGATGTGCGGGACGTTCGATGACTTTCGCGTTGCCGCGTTTACGTTCGATCGCACACGCACCGAGGCGTGGAATGTCGCCCCGCACACAAGCGTCGCCGACGGTTTGCGAACGGTCGGACGTCTTGCAGCGACGCGCACGTAAACCTGGTACAGTCTGCACATGAGGTTTGGTCGACTGGCCCTTGCCATCGCACTTGTCGCTACGGGGAAACAAGCGGCGATCGCCGCCGTTTTGCCCGCGCAGCTTGCGCCTGCCGCGCCGTTTCCGCTCGTCGTCGCCTCGAATATCGAGCGCGAATTCGTCGCGCCCGGCATCTCGCGCGCAACGTATCATCTCTTCACCTCGAGCGGACCGCTCAACGTATACGTCGTCGTCGTCGATCCCCACGAACCGACGGTCCGGCTCGACACCGTGCTCGCACACGATCGCCTGATCGGCAGCGGCGAGACGGTCTCCTCGATGGCGCAACGGACCGGAGCCGTCGCCGGAATCAACGCCGACTATTTCGATGTCGGGAATACGAATCAACCGCTCGGTGTCGTTGTTGCCCATGGAGAGTTCGAGCGAACGCCAAGCGTGCGTCCGGCGCTCACGTACACGCGCGAGCA
The DNA here is from genome assembly GCA_038231455.1 of Vulcanimicrobiales bacterium. Classification (GTDB taxonomy): domain Bacteria; phylum Vulcanimicrobiota; class Vulcanimicrobiia; order Vulcanimicrobiales; family Vulcanimicrobiaceae; genus JANLVI01. The sequence continues at coordinate 276,953 of JBBRLI010000001.1, forward strand.
CGACGTGCGTTTTGAAACGTATCGATTTGCCGGACACGCGACGATCGGCACGCAGAACATCACGATCACGCATGTCAACGAGTTTCCACCCGAAGGCGGTGCATCGCTGATGACCGCCGCATTCGGGCCGCTCGCACCTAGCGCCGCCGTCACGGCACTCGATCTCGAACCGCTTGCAAGTGCGTTACCGACCGCAACGGTCGGTTCGCCGCAGATCGCAACGCCGATCGGCACGCGCTATCGCGTCTCTGCGATCGAATCCGGAACGTTCGGAACGCCGGCGGCCGTGCGCCTCGCACTCGGTCCGACCGCGCTCACCGGGCTCACGTTGCCGGGAATCGGAGATGAAGTCGACGTTCGCATCGGGACCGATCCGGACCTCAGCAGCGTCCTCGCCGCGGTCGGCGGCGGCCCACTGCTCCTTGCGGACGGCAAAGCCGTCGACGATCCGATTAGTCCCGGCTACGCCGAACGCGCGCTACGTATCCCGGTCGCCGCAGCTGCAAAACTCGGCGACGGACGACTCGCGCTTGTGACAATCGACGGACGACATCCGCCGATATCGATCGGAACGTCGCGCGCCGAACTCATCGCGCTCTTACAAGCGATCGGCGCGACCGATGCGATGCAATTCGATTCCGGCGGGTCGGCAACGCTCGTCGCGCGCGTGCTCGGCGATGCACGGCCGAGCGTGCTCAACGCACCCTCCGATGGAACCGAACGCCCCGTCGCCGACGGCTTGTTCGTCTACAGCGACGCGCCGATCGGCGCGCCGAGCAGGCTCGTGGTCCATCCCGCACTGCTCGAGGGACTGCGCGGCGTCTCGGTCCCGGTTCGCGGCGCGCTCACGGATGCAGCTGGGCACGCACTTGGCGCAGCGAGTGGTCCGTGGTCGCTCGCCGCACCATCGACACTCGCGACGATCACAACGGACGGGTTCGTGCATTTCGGCACGCAAACTGGAACGGGAACGTTGCAGATCGCGCGTGGCGGCGTGAGCGCCGACGTCACGATCGCCATCCTTCCCGGAGTCGCGCGATTAGGCATCGATCCGGACCGTCCCAACCCGGATCCCGGTACGGCCGTCGCCCTTCACGCGGTCGGCTACGATGCAGCGCATCGCCTGATGGCGATCGGCGAGAATGCGACGTGGTCGGCCGTTGGCGGAACGGTCGACGCACACGGTATTTTCCTTGCGGGAACCAGCGACGCTACGGTCACCGCGACGCTCGGCACCGTGCAAACGAAAACCATCGTGCGCGTGGGGCGCCGCTTCGTTCCCGCATCGTTCTTCGATCCAGCCGAACAGGCGGCGTGGCGCTTCTCGTCCACGCCGTCGAATGGGCCGGGCGCGATCGCATTCGCAACCCCGAGCGACGGATCGCTGGCGATCACCTACGACTTCACCGACAAAGAACGCGCCGCATACGCGTCGGCGACGCCGCCGATCGCACTTGGCGATGCGCTAGCGCTCGGTTTTGCGATCGACGGTGACGGCAGCGGCGTTTCCTTGCGCGCGTCGATTAGCGATCGGTTCGGCGAGCGGACGACGGTGACGATCGCACCGCGAATCGACTGGACGGGCGTCCAACTGCACGACACGCCGATTCCAAGTTGGCTTGCACCGCCGATCGCTCTGCGTGCCGTCTATCTCACGGCGGGAAGCAAAACGAACAAGCCGGCGGGCACGATCACATTGCGAAACGTTCGTCTGCTGGTGCCGGGAAGCGGACCGCACGCGCCGTAAGGACGGCGATGGAGTATTCCGGCCTTGCCGCGCGCGCGCTCGATACGGCCGTCGCACGCGGCGCAACGTACGCCGACATCCGTTTCGAAGAAACGCGCGCGGAGCGGATCGAGATTCGCAGTGGAGCCGTCGTCACGCTGAGCGACACGCGCAGCGACGGCCATGGAATTCGCGCGTTCGTGGAGGGTGCGTGGGGTTTTGCGGCATCGCCGGATCGCAGCGATGCGGCCCTCGATGCGACGGCCGCGCGCGCCGTCGCGATTGCACGTGCGGGAGCCGCGATCGCGACCCATCGCTTCGCGATCGAACCGACCGGTCGACATACGGCCGTGTACGCGACGCCCGTCGACCGGGATCCCGATACAATTGCGATCGGCGACCGCATCGCCTTGCTCGTCGAGGCCGAACGTGCGCTGCATTCCGCGACCAGTATCGCCGTCGGTCGCGCGTGGATCGATCTGTGGCACGCAGAGAAATTTTTCTTCTCCACGACCGGATCGAACATCGTACAAACGATCCGGCAATCCGGCAGCGGACTGTGGGCGCTTGCCGTCGCAGACGGCGACGCGCAAGATCGCACGTATCCGGGCGACATCGGATTCTATCAGGGCGGAGGCTGGGAGGTAATCGAGCGCGCGCACCTGCTCGACAACGCCGCGCGCATCGGTGAAGAGGCGCATCAACTTCTCTCGGCACCGCAGTGTCCGAGCGCGACGACCGATCTGATTCTCGGCAGTTCGCAGGTCTCACTCCAGATTCATGAATCGTGCGGTCACGCAGCCGAACTCGATCGCATCATGGGTTGGGAGGAAAATTTTAGCGGCACGAGCTTTTTGCGCGTTGAGGATGTCGGTTCGCTCCAGTATGGGAGCGAACGCGTAAATATCGTCATCGACAACTTGCTCCCGCACGGAATGGCGACCGCCGCATTCGACGATGAGGGAACGCCCTGCGGCTCGAGCGACGTCATTCGGAACGGGCTCCTTGCGGGATTCGAAAGCTCGCACGATACGGCAGCCGCAATCGGCGCGGCCAGCAGCGCCTGCGTCCGCGCTCAGAGCTGGGAGCACGTGCCGATGATTCGCATGTGCAACTTGAACTTGCTGCCCGGCGACCGGCCGTTCGACGCGCTCTTCGCTGATGTGAGCGACGGCGTGTACATGGAGTCGAATCGGTCGTGGTCGATCGACGATCACCGCTTGAACTTCCAATTCGGTTGCGAGATCGCATGGGAAGTCAAGAACGGTAAACGTGGGCGGTTGCTTAAGAATCCGACGTACGCGGGCGTGACTCCGCAGTTTTGGAAGAGCTGCGATGCGATCGCCGACGCCGATTCGTGGGTCGCGTGGGGCACGCCTAACTGCGGGAAAGGCGAACCGATGCAGACCGGCCGTACGACGCAAGCCGCGTCGCCCGCGCGCTTTCGCAACGTTGAGGTTGGAGTCGGCTACGATGGATGAGTGCACGCGCACGGCGCTCGTCCAGCGGACGCTCGCACTAGCGGGAAAGAGCGGCCTCGAAGTGCTCGTCACATCCCAACAGAGCGCCCTCACCCGTTTCACCCACAACGCAATCCATCAAAACGTGGACGCGAGCGACGCGACGATTCGCGTGCGTGCCATCCTCGGCAAACAGACTGGCGTTGCGACGACCAATCGCACGGACGATGTGGGATTACGCGAGGTCGTCACGCAGGCGCAGCGACTCGCGAACTTCGCGCCGCCAAGCGGGGTGGAACCCGCCCTGGTCGGGCCACAATCGCCCTCGCCAGTCGCGGCAGCGAGCACCACTCCCGTCGATGCCGAGCGTCGCGCGAGCGTCGCACGCGCGATCTTCGATGTCGCAGAAGAGCACGGCGCGTGGGCTGCAGGCTACGTCACGACGAGCGCAAGCGGTTTGACGCTGGCCAACACGGCGGGACTCCAGGCTTCGTTCGATGCGACGGACAGCGGTGCCAACGTGAAGATGAACGGGGTCGCCGCAACCGGATTTGCCGAACGGTACTCTATCGATGCAGCGCTGCTCGACGGCCGCAGTCTCGGTGAACGCGCGGCGGAAAAAGTACGCGCCGGCGGAACGCCGACCGCCGTCGACCCGGGCGCATGGACCGTTATTTTCGAGCCGGCGGCATTTGGCGAACTGATCGCGCATCTTACGGATCATTTTTCAGCGCAGACTTACATTGAAGGGTCATCGTTTCTGACCGGCGTTCTTGGGACGCGTGTCTTCGGCGAAAACGTGACGATTCGCGATGACTACACGCATGCGCTCAATCCCGGACAATCATTCGACTACGAGGGAACGCCGACTCCGCCGCTGGCGCTCATCGAACGTGGGGTCGCTCAATCGATCGTCACCGACTCGCACTACGCGCGTCAGCTCCACTGCGCGAACACCGGTCACGCGTTGCCCGCTCCGAACGCGTACGGTCCGCAGGCGATGCACGTCGTCGTCGAGGGCGGAGAGAAGTCGACCCAGCAGTTGATCGCGGAGACGAAGCGCGGCATCCTCGTCACGCGGCTCTGGTACGTGCGCACCGTCGACAAACGTGCAACCATCGTCACGGGGATGACGCGCGACGGTACGCTGCTCATCGAGCACGGGCGCATCACCGGCGGCGTCCGGAATATGCGCTTCAATCAGTCGATCGCCGAACTCATGCGCGATTGCGAGCTGAGTTCAGAACAGCAGCGGACCGGCGGTTACGCGTATTCGCTCGTGGTTCCGGCCCTCAAAGTCCCGCGCTTTACGTTCACCAGCGCGACCGCGTTCTAGCCGTGCGCCTCGGTTAAGGCGGCGCGCGGCGGGATGGCAAATGCTGCCCATACCAGGCCCGCAAGAAAGACGATGAGTCCGGCGATGAGCGCGATCGGTGCAGGCGCAGAGGCAACGATGAGTTGCGGATACGTTCCGATGCTTGCGCGAAGACGCAGACCACCGACCGAGACATACTCGCCCGATGCACCGATTTTGATGTCGAGCGTTTTCCCCGCCTCGTCGTCGACGGCAAAGAGCACCGTCGGTACGTTTTTATTCGGCGTCGCAATGTGATTCATTTTCGCGGTGTCTTGCGCGGAAAAATAGATCGTACGGACGACGCGCTTGGCGCCGGGTGTGCGAAAGGTATCGAACGGCAGTTTCTTGCCGGCGATCGTCGCCTCGTTGTGAAAGAGCAAAATCGGCGAGAGAAACGCCGCACTATCGGGCTGCGTGATCGTCAGATGGTTCCCGGCCCCATCGTATGCATCGATGAACGCAGCGTGCGTCGGCTCCGTGAAGAGGACGGAATTCCCGACGTAGCGCTTCGTTCCGGCCGGAATATCGATCTCGCCTTCGCCGCGTTTGCGCAAGAGCACGTGCGCATCGCCGCGCGCCACGGCCGCACCGTCAACCGCAGAAAAGAACGCCGCGCGACCGAGGTCCGGTAGCGGCGCGACTGTGCCCGGCGAGCGTACGATCGTGTCGGTATCGGGGCCGAGCAGTCCCGATGCAAGACCCGCGCCCAGCACGACGAGCGCGCCAAGCTGGGCGACGGCAAGGCGTTTGCCGAGTGGGCCATCTTCGCCCCGCTGGGCGCCGAGCGCATATCCCACCATGACGAAGGCCGCGATCGCAAGCGCGAGTGCGTATTGCCAGGTGTGAAAGAGCGCCGTCGTCGGAATGATGTCTTGCGCGACGACGAGGGCGATGGCAACGAACGCAACCGCAAGTGCAAACCAGCGCGAACTCACTGCGCGCGCAACGCAGGCGCAACGGCCTCGCGCATCTGCGCGAGCGTGAGTTGACCGTCGATGCCTTTGACGATATGGCCGCTACGATCGACGATGATGGTGGTCGGCAAACCGACCGCGCTATAACTGCGTCCGTAGGCTTGCTCTTGATCGAGCAAAATCGGGAACGTCACGCCGTGTTTACGCGCGTACGCAGCGGTAACCCCCTGCGACTCGCCTTGATCGACGCCGATCACGACCACGCCTTTGGCCCGGATTTCCTTGGAGAAGGCCTCGAGTTCCGGCATCTCCGCATCGCAGGGTGGGCACCACGTTGCCCAAATGTTCATCAGCACGACGGAACCGCGGTAGCGATCGAGGCCGTCCAACTGTCCGTCGATTCGTTTGAGCGTATAACTCACGGCCGGAGCGCCGGCGAGCATCGCGGGACCGCCGCCTTCGGCGGTGCGCTTCGGACCGCCGCCGGGATAGAACGCAACGATCAGTAAAAGTGCAATCACGGCACAAGCGATGAGAAGGACGTTGCGCATGACATCCGCGTTCGCGAATTCGGTCCCCGCTCCCCACACCGCGTGGCGCGAGCACCGCTTGGTCGTCGCCGGCGTGCGTATCGCCGCGTTCGAATGCGGTCCGCTGAGCGGCCCGACCATCGCCCTGGTTCATGGTCTCGGCCACTGGACCGACGCTGCCTGGGGACGCCTTGCCCCGCTCCTCGCAGAGCGCTATCGGATCGTCGCCTTCGATTTGCCCGGCTTCGGCGAGAGCGAACGCCCGGACGCACCGTACGATCTGCCCTTCTTCCGCCGGATCGTCACGGGCGTCCTCGACGCACTCGCGCCGCATCCCATCGCGCTTGTCGGCCATTCACTTGGCGGGATGATCTGCGCCGATGTCGCGGCGGCGATTCCCGATCGTATCGGCCGGCTCGTCTTGATCGATCCGGCGGGTTTCTTACGCGCACCACGCGTGTTCGTCAAACTCGTGTCCTTGCCGCTCACCGAACGGCTATTCCAACTTCCACCCTCGCGCAAATTCGTACGCCGATCGCTGGATCAATCGGTCTATGACATCGCGGTCAACAGCTCGGCAACGCACGCACGCGCGTACGAACTCGCATGCGACCGACTCGTGCGACGCGCGTTCGGACGCGTGTACTCAGGAGCCATGCAAGAACTTCTGCGCCTCGATGAACTCCACGCGCAGTTCGGGACGTACAAGAAACCGACACTTATCATTTGGGGAAAAGACGATCACTTCGTTCCGATAAAAGCACTTACTGAAGTGGAAAAAACCTACCCTCACGCCGTCGTATGCGTCTTCGATCAGACGGGTCACTGCCCGATGTTAGAACGTCCCGCAGCGATCGCTGAGACGATCGAGGGGTTTCTCTAGTCCACGCGGGTTTGCAAAAAGATCAGATAGCCGTCTGGATCGGCGAGCTCGATTTGTCGCATGCCGTAGCGCGTTACCGCCGGCGGTCGGACGTGAACGCCGAGCGCATGCAAATCCGCATATGCGCGGTCGAGATCGTCGCAAAAAATATACAGCCCCACATCTTTGTGGCCACGCCAGCGACGTTCATCACGCGCTGCGGGCCGTTCGTTCTCATCATAGGCGGTATTGAGCATGAGCTCGATTTCGTTGTTTTCCAGCATCGCCCAGTGAAAGTAGCGGCCTTCCGCAGCCACGATCTCGGGCGATGAATTGACGAGTTCGAATCCTAAGACCTCACAGTAAAACCGGACGGACTCGGGCATGTCGAACACTTGCAGTAACGTCGTTAGACCGGACAAATGAAGATTCATTACCAATCTCCCATGCGTTCTTCGTCCACCTCGCCCTCGAAGGCGACGGTGCCGGGTGCGATGATTGCGGCGATGAGCGGGATACCGTTGAGGCGGATATCGCCTCGACCGTGGGCACGTTCCATACTTCGTTCGAAGAGCGCACAGTAGCGCTGGAGCACGTCGGGCGCGCAGAGCACGCGGCTCGGTTTGATGTGGTAGAGCTGGCGGAAGGCCGCAAAGGCGTCCTCGAATGCCGTCGCATCGAATGCGGGCCCTAAAAGCACTTCGCGCCGCACGTGTTCCAAGGTTTGCCTCCGAGACCGAACGAACCGCGCCGGGTCATGCCCGCATCGATCATCGACGGACGCGCGGTCGCAGAAGAACTGCGATCCGATCTTCGCACGCGCAGCGCCCAACTCCGCGCGCGCGGCGTGATTCCACGCCTGGTCGTCGCGATCGTCGGCGAGGATGCCTCGAGCCTCGCGTACGTCAAGAGCCTCGTCAGCGTCGGCGCGAAAGTCGGCATCGATGTCACGATCGACGCACTGCCGCGAGACGCCGCCGAGGCGGCCGTGCGCGCGCAGCTGCAACGCCTCGGCGCCGATCCGAGCGTCCACGGCATCATCTTGCAGCAGCCGCTACCGGCGCATTTGCTGATCCGCCAAATCGCCGATGCCGTACTGCCCGAAAAAGACGTTGACGGCACTAACCCCATGAATCAGGGGCGTCTTGCCTTCGGATCGGGCACGCTGTTCGTGCCCGCGACCCCGGCGGCGGTCATGATCTTGCTCGAACGCAGCCCGGCGTGGCCGCTGCGCGGTAAGCGCGCGGTGATGGTCGGCCGCTCGAACGTCGTTGGCCTTCCCGTGGCACTTCTGATGATGGCGCAAAACGCCACCGTCATCACCACCCATAAAGAGACGATCGATCTTGCGCGCTACACGCGCGATGCCGAAGTGCTCGTCGTTGCAACGGGCGTGCCCGGTCTCATCACGGGCGACATGATTCGCCCCGGTGCCACCGTGATCGACGTTGGCACGACCGTGATCGGCGGCAAACTCGTCGGCGATGTCGAGTTCACGAGTGCATCCGCGGTCGCCGGAGCGATCACGCCGGTGCCCGGCGGTGTCGGACCGGTGACCAACGTCGCGCTCATGCGCAACGTCATCGACGCGGCCGAACGACTTAATTCAAACTGAAATGTTTGCCGAAGAACTTCTCTTGATGCGAGCGGAACGCGCCGCCCGGTGCATCTTCGCGTTCGACCTGCGCCGGTTCGGCGGCCTTACGTTCGAGCAGCGAGCGCAATTGCGGTAAGAGCCGACGCAGAAAGCCGAGTTCGACTTTGAGCCGCTGATGTGTGTCCGAGGTTTCGAGCAGCTTCTGTTTCATCGAATCGGCGACTTGTAGGGCATCGCCAATGAGGTACGATGCATCGACCGGATCGCTCGGCAGATCGATCTCTGCCGTCGTGCCGCTGAATTCGACCAGCAGACGTAAATATTCACGAAACTCATCGCGCACTTCGCTCGAGAGCTCTTCGACGGCGTCGATGTCGGCGATCTCTTCTTCGAGATACTCAACGTTGCACATCAAAAACGGCTCGCGGCTGATCACATCGAGGATGCGAAAGCGACGTCGTCCGGTGGTGGAAATATAATAGCGTCCGGCCGGCAGCGGCGTTACGTCGGCGATCTCCGCCGTCGTGCCGATATCGTACGGCATCACCTCGAGGTCGCCCGCTTCATCGCCGTCGCGAATGAGGACGACTCCGAATGCCTCGCCTGTGTCGAGACATTCGGAGATCATCTGTCGATAGCGCGGTTCGAAGACGTGCAGGTTGAGAATGACTCCCGGAAACAGCACGGTGTTCAACGGGAACAAACGCAGCCTCTTCGCCACGGAGATTAGTGGCTGCCCAGCCGTGATTCGACGACCGCCCAATCGATGTTCGCGAAGAACGACTCGATGTATTTGGGACGTTCGGCGGGCTTGTAATCGAGCAAGAAGGCGTGCTCCCACGCATCCATCACAAGGATCGGCTTGAATCCGGCAACGTTGCCTTCTTCGTGGAGCGTGACCCAGTGGTTGGTGATACGGCCGGACTTGGGATCTTGGAACGCGATTGCCCAGCCCACGCCGCGCATGCCGCCCACGGCCATGAAGTCTTTCTTCCAGGTCTCAAAGTCGCCATACGTGGCAGCGAGAGCAGCCTGCAATTTCGAACTCGGCGCGCCGCCCGCGGTCGATGTCATGTTGTCGAAATAATATTCGTGCAACGCCATGCCGTTGTATTCAAAGCCAAGACGCCGCGTGAGCTCCGCAAAGTGCGGGTTCGCACCGGCAGCAGTGCCGGCTGAAAGTTGTTCTGCCAACTGCTCGTTGAGCAGGTTGGTGTTCTTCACGTAGCCTTCGTACAGTCCGAAGTGCACCTGGAGCGTGTTGTCCGAGATGCCCTGGAGCCCGGCGAGGGTCCATTTTTTGGGGGTGTACGTTTGTTGCGCGAGAGTTGCCACGAGGGTGCCTCCTAGGATGTGTTCTCCCAGCCGCCGCTGAGCGAACACGAAAAAACGGGTCAAAAGAGATGGACTCTATGCGTTCGACGACGCAGACCTGAACCCCGTGGCGGCAGGTTCCCTTAAGGTTTGACAAGCAAACCTCAGGACCGTGCGCGATCTAAGTTATCTTACGCGTCTCCATCGCGAGCCCGCGCCACTCCTACTCGAACTCGAACAACAGGGAACCTACGATGGGATCCCGATCGTCGACCGAGCAGCGGGCCGAATGCTCTCGACGCTCGTCCACGCGATGCAGGCCAATCGCATCGTCGAAATCGGCACGGCATACGGCTATTCCACGCTGTGGATGGCCCTCGCGCTCCCGCCGGCCGGCCACATCTGGACGATCGATCCGGATATGGAGCGCACGACGATCGCTCAAAGCTATTTGCAGCGAGCGGGACGCGCGCATCAAGTCGATATTCTCAATCAGCCGGCGCTCGAAGTTTTACCGACGCTCCCGCAGCGTAACGTCGATATCATTTTCATCGATGCGATCAAAACGGAGTATGAAGCGTATCTCGAACTTTGCATACCGCTGCTGAAACTCTCCGGCCTCGTCATCATCGACAACCTGCTCTGGTCGGGCGAATCATCGGCGGAACCGGCGCACGGCGATAGCGACGATACGCGCGCGATCCGCGAATTCAATCGCGTCTTTCTGCAGCATCCGCAACTCGATGCAACGATCGTGCCGATCGGCGATGGATTGGGGATCGGTGCCCGCATCAACTGAAGCGTTCAAATCCGCGATGCGTCACGTGCCGACGGGCGTTACCGTCATCACGACCATGCACGACGGAGAGGACGCGGGTTTCACGGCAAACGCCTTTGCAAGCGTCTCGGCCGACCCGCCGATGCTGCTCATCTGCGTTAATCGCAGCGCAAGTTCGCACGGCTTGATCTCCGCCTCCGGCGTCTTTTGCGTGAATTTGCTCGCGCGCGAGCAACAGGCGATTGCGGAAAAATTCGCCGGTGGGGAGCCCAAAGAGCGCTTCGCCGGTGTCGAGATCGAGCGCGGTCCGCTGGGGACGGCGATCATCGCGGGATCGCTCGCCCATTTTGAGTGTCGCCTCGCAGAAGAACACACGGCGGGCACGCATACCATCTTCATTGGCGAAGTCGTGTCGTGCGATTCGCGCCCCGGCGAACCGCTCGGCTACTACGATCGCCGGTACCGCAACTTCGGTCTCTCGGCGTGATCGTCGAGCACTTCCCGGTCGGGGAACTGGCCTGCACGTGCACGATTCTGGGCGATCCGGAATCGGGCGAGGCGATCGTGGTCGACGGCGGCGATGATGTCGACCACATCCTCGAACGTCTGAACGCAAACGGCTTACGCGCAAGTTACCTCGTGCACTCGCACGCCCACTTCGATCATATTGGTGCACTAGCGGATCTGCGCGACCGCACGGGCGCACGCGGTCTGCTCCATCCGGGCGATCTGCCGCTCTACCGCGCGCTCGCGCGGCAGTACGAAGCATTCGGCATGGGCGAAGCCCCGCGCGTCGTCGACATCGATGCCGATCTCGTCGAGGGCGAACGCATCACGGCGGGCGCGATCGAACTGACCGTGCACCATACGCCGGGTCACACGCCGGGGAGTTCGTGTTTCGTCTACGAACACGCGGGCGCGACGACGATCCTTAGCGGCGACACGCTCTTTCGCGGGGCGATCGGACGCTGGGACATCGGCGGCACCTCGATGGAAGACATCGTCGCGTCGATCCGCGAGAAGCTACTGCCGTACGCCGATGCAACAAGCGTGATCCCGGGACACGGTCCGGCGACGACCATCGGTCGCGAACGCACGACCAATCCGTATCTGCTCGGGTGAAAACGATGCCGATTCGCCACGCAAAAGAAGACGATCTGCGCGCGATCGTCGCGATCTATAATGAGGCAATTCCGACGCGCATGGCGACGGCGGATACGGAGATCGTCACCCCGGAGCAGCGCCGAGCATGGTTCTTCGACCACGACTCAACGCGTCGGCCGCTCATCGTGCACGAAACGGACGGTGCAATCGACGGCTGGCTCAGTTTGACCGATTTCTATGGTCGAGCCGCATATGCTCGAACGGCCGAAGTAAGCGTCTACGTCGCCGCAAGCGCCCGCCGCCGCGGCGTCGCGCGCGTTCTGTTACTACACGCAATCGACCACGCGCCGGCGCTCGGCATCGACTCGTTCGTCGGCTTCATCTTCGCACACAACGGTCCGAGTATTACGCTCTTCACCTCGTGCGGCTTCGTGCGCTGGGGAACGCTTCCGCGCGTTGCGATCATCGACGGTAACCATCGCGACTTGAGCATTTTCGGCCGCGATACGCGCGCGCTACGCTAAGGACGGCGGCGTCTAAGGGATCATGCACGATCCACGCTTCTTCGCCCGCGTCGACGAGAGCCCCGACGAACGCTTTTACGAACCGGCGCGGCTCGTCGAGCATATCGATTCCGGCGCAATCGAAACGGTCACCGAACTCTATCGCGAACATCTGCCTGCGGATTCCGACATCTTAGATTTGATGAGCAGCTGGGTCAGCCACTTGCCAAGCGATGTGGCGTATCGGTCCGTTGTTGGCCTGGGGATGAACGCCGAAGAGCTCCGTTCAAACCCGCGTCTCACGCGCCACGTCGTTCAGAATCTCAACGAGCAACCGCAACTCCCGTTCGGAGATGCCGCATTCGACGCGGCGCTCATCTGTGTCTCGATTCAGTATCTGACCCAGCCCGTGCGCGTGTTTCGGGAACTGGCACGCGTCGCGCGACCGGGCGCAAAACTGATCGTTACGTTTTCGAATCGCTGTTTCCCAACAAAAGCGGTTGCCGTCTGGACGGCGACGAGCGATCGCGAGCATCTGCGCCTCGTGGCGGAGTACGTTCGCGATGCCGGCGGTTGGGACGAACCTCTTACCGCAGCGCGGCTCGGACGCGGCGACCCGCTCTTTTCGGTCGTCGCATCGCGGCAGTAAACCGCTTGGCGTTTGCGCTGTGAAAGGGCGAACGCAAGAGGCTCTCGTACCGCACCGCATGCAAGCTCTCGATCTAAGTATCGCTCCACCCCGAGCGCCGCGCGCCGAACTGAGCGGAATCGTCTTTCTCCCGCGCTCCATCGATAAAGCGCGGGCCTCGCTCCCGGGCGGCAATCTTGGCGAGTACACGATGAAGGGCTTCACCGCGACGATGCTCGAGATGTTCGGGATCACGGCCGAGGACTTTATCGTTCGCGTCCATGCGGCAACGACCGACGAGGAGATCGCGGCATTCGTGCGCGCGACCGCAAGCGCCGAACAAATCGCCGCGTGGCAGGCGCTCGTTGGGAAGCGTCTGCCGCGAAACGGCGACCGCGCTGCGGCGATCGAACATTATCCGTGGCTTGCGAATCGTCCCGATCTGATCCTCACCCTCGATGTTCTCGAAGAGGACGATCGCCAAATGTTCGCGCGCTAGAGAATCTTCCCGTCATCGTCGTCGCCCAGTAAAAACGGACGAAGGAGCGGCACGGGCGGGTTGCCGTGCGCGAGTAATGCTTGGTGAAAGCCCGCAAGCGTGAACGACGTGCCCATCTTCTTCTTATAGTCCGCGCGTAACTTGAGGATCTCGAGTTTGCCGAGCGTGTAGTACCCGTAGAGCGGGTCGCCCGTTCCACGTCGCGCTTCGATGCGCGAACTCGCCGGATCGACAAACGCTTGTTTTTGGAAGAAGTCCATGGCCGCTGGAACCGTCATGCCTTGCGTGTGCATCTTCACGCCGACGACGTACCGTGCATTGCGCAGGATCGCTTCGCGCAATTGCATCAGACGCACGCGCGGATCGCCATCGCCCCAACCTTCATCGACGATCATCTGCTCGCAATAGTGCGCCCAGCCTTCGACGAACGAGTTTGCAGCGAGCAATTTTCCCGTGAGCGAGAGCTTTAAATGTTTGTCGATGATGTAGTTGGTGTAGTGGCCGGGGTAGACTTCGTGCGCGCTCACGATCGGACGCTCGAAATCGTTGAACGTCTCAAGATAGCTCTGCTGAACTTTAGGCGGGTCCTTGGGATCGACCGGCGTCACGTTATAGTACGCTTGCGTCGCGACGCTCTCGAGCGGCCCCGGAGCATCCATCGATGCAATCGATGTCTGACGCTCGAACTCGGGCGTGAGCGTGACTTTGATGTCGGCATCGGCTGGGAACTCGATGATGTGCTTGCGCTCTTCGAACGCGCGCAGCTTCACAAGATCGGCCTGCGAGGCTGGAATGAGGCCGGCGGCCGTCGGATGGATGCGTGCGACTTCATCGATCACGGCCTGAACGGACTTATTCGGATCGATTTGCTTGGCGACCGCGACCATCTGGGCACGCGTCTGAGCGAGCGCGACGACACCGACACGCAAGTACGCATCGAGCGGCATGTCGATCGCTTCTTCATACTTCAGCCGCGCGGTATAGTTGGCTGCTCCGATCGCAAAATTCCCAACCGGATGCGTGACGAAGCCCGTTTTGAGCCAGCGAGCGAAATCGCGCGTTGCGTCGACCGCTGCTTGCGTCGAGGCGACGAACTCCGCTCGGAGCGTCTCATCGCCCGCCGTCGGGAACGCTTCGGGGACGGTCGCCTTGAGAAACGAGACCGCACCCATCGCGTCATCGTACGCGATTTGCGCGTTGTACTTGTCGACGGCCCTCAGGTTGACGCGTGCTTGCGCGAACATCGCGGGAATCTGTTTCTCGCGCGCGACGATCTTCGCTAGGCGAATTGCATCGGGCGCAAACTTACGGCTGAGGATCGAGAACACACCGCCCGTTGCAATATTCACGTAGTCATCGGCGTTATGGCGCCAGCGCTTCATCGCGTTGTTCTGCAGCAAATCATCTTGAATGGCGTTGATCACCATCATCCAGTCCAACCGAACCGAAGGCGAAAACGCCTGAGAATCGAGCTTCGTGAAACGCTCGAGGTAGTCGCGATCGAGGTCGATGCGCACCGCAAAATCGACCGCCGAATACGAGCCGAGCCGCGCATCGAACTGATGCAGTCCCGCGTTCGTTGCCGTCACCGGAGCCGCCGCAAAACCGGCGTCATAGTACGCCTTGGCTAGGACTGCGAACGCCGCATCGCCTTCGCCCGACGGCTCGACCGATCGAGCGGGGGTACCGGTGAGGGACAGGGCAACAAGAACTGCCGCCGCGACGAAACGGCGAAGGCGTGCGTTCATCATACGCGCGGACGTTCTTTGCAGCGTGCAACCGAAGCCTGCCCGCTTGGCGTCTGACCATCCGTCCACCTGACCGCCCTCTGGAGATACCACTTTGCGTCGTTTTGCTGTCCTGACCGCCCTTGCCGTCACGCTCGCCTGCGCGCCGGCACTTGCCGAAACGTACGTCGGCGACACCGTCCACACGACCGCTGAGTTCAGCGTCACGCATTTCGGACTCTCGCGCGTCAAAGGCCTCATTCCGGTCAAATCTGCGACCGTCGTGACCGCCGCCGGCAAAGACATTCCAAGCTCGGTCGAGGCGACGCTCGATACGACGGGTTTCGATACGCGCAACGACCGTCGCGATAGCGAACTCAAAGGCGACAAGTGGCTCGACGCTGCGAAGTATCCGACGATCGACTTCAAGAGTACCTCGGTCACGCCAGCAGCAGACGGCACGTTCAACATCAACGGCAACTTGACGATTCATGGGACGACCAAACCCGTCGTGCTGTCCGGCCATCTCGAAGGCAAAGGCAAAGACGCCCGTGGGAACGATCGCGTCGCGTACACCGCGGCAGTCAAGTTCGACCGCCGCGACTTCGGCATCGCAAATCAGGCCGGCACGGCGGCCGCGCTCGTCGTGGGCAACGAAATCACGATTAGCATCGAATTCGAAGGCGCCGCGAAGCCGTAGTCGCGCAAGGTCGCACGAGATGCGATCGGGCAATCTCGCAACGAAAGAAAAGAGGCACCGCGTAAGCGTTGCCTCTTTTTGATTCGCGATCATCGCGCTTAGTGGAGCTTGATTGTGACCATGCCGCCGGATTCGACGACTTTGGGACCGGCGGCTTCGTCTTGCGATGTCTTGCCGTTGCCGGGCTGATCGGAGAGTGCTGCGGCGGCGGCGACCGTTGCGCGCGCTTCATCGAGCATCGCGTCGGTAATTTTGCCGGCGGCGCGCTTCGAGCGGTAGTCTTCGATCGCGGCGTTGAGCGCGAGGCGCGAACGTTCCGGATAGTCTTTCTTCTTTTCGGGATAGCCGCCGAGCGCAGCTTCGATATCCGCGTCGGTGATTGCGAGCGCTTGGTCGATCGTTTTGCCTTTGGCAAGCTCCACGAGCAAACTGCACGTTGCCGTGCCAAACCCGCAGCCGGTCGTGAAGTACGAGATGTCCTCGATCACATCGCCCGGGCCGACGCGCAGAAAGTACGAGTACATGTCACCGCATGAGTCGCTGAAATACTCGCCCGTCGCCATCGGGGCGTCCATGGTGCGGAACCCGGTCCGCTGTTCGACGAGCATTTGAAATTTGGCAAAATCCACGAGGCGGTGTACTCCTAAAGACTAGCTGACTATTTCGAACCGGCACTCGGTGCCGCCGGTTGCGAGCGACTCCGTTTGCGTCGTCGTCGCGGGGACGTTCTCTTTGAAAATCGTGTGAATGATCGAACAGACTTCGGGATGCTCGCCCACGGTCTTTGCGTACGGGCAATTATGTTCGTGGATGACATAGCCCGTGGCGGTCGTCTCGAGTTTCGCCTCAACGCCCGATTCGCGCAGGATCGCCGTCAGCTCGATCACCCGTTCGGGCATGGCTTTATCGCCCAGCCGCTCGGCAACGCGTTCGGACGAGCGCTTGCCCATCGCATCGAAGATCGATTTGACGGCCGCTTCGCCCCCCGATGCGCGGACCTCGCGCAAGACGGCGTTGAGCATCTTATCGTACTGCTGGGGGAAGAATCGCTCGGCATCGGCCGTCAGCGCGAACTCGTGCGTGGGCTTCGTCTTGCCACGACGCACCGCGTGCCCCGTGACCAACCCATCGCGCTCGAGAATGACGAGCTGCTGCCGGATGGCATTCGGCGAGAGACCGAACTCCTGGGCGAGTTCGAATGCCGAAGCCCCGTGACGTCCGCGCAGGGCCGTCACGATCTTCCCACGCGTCGTCTCAAAGAAGCGATCTTGCGGATTCATTCCACCGTCGAGGATAGCACGCTATCGGAAGATAGTCCAGGCTTTCCTTGACTTTCTTCCGTAGACGTTTTACGATGGGGGTCGCGTTCAACGCCCCTTTACTCTAAAGAACCGAAGCCAGGAGCTACCAAGTGTCGGATCGTGGTCTGCGCATCAAGGACTTGCGCGCCAGCGTTGCTGGAAAACAAATTCTCAACGGGATCGACTTGGTTGTTGAACCGGGCAAAGTCCATGCGCTGATGGGCCCCAACGGCAGCGGCAAATCGACGCTCGCCTTTGCGATGACGGGCCATCCGAATTATGAGATTCTCGGCGGCTCGGTCACCCTCGATGGCGAGGAGCTGATCGGCATGCCGCCCGACAAGCGTGCCAAGGCCGGCTTATTTCTCTCGTTTCAGTATCCGGCTGCGATCCCGGGCGTGAGCGTTGCAAACTTCATTCGTACCGCGCGTCAGTCGGTAAACCCGACCGATCTTCCGCCCGCGAAATTCCGCAAGATGATCTTCGAGAAACTCGACGTGCTGGACATGGATCCGGCGTTTCTCAGCCGCTCGGTCAACGACGGCTTCTCGGGCGGTGAGAAAAAGCGCCTCGAGATGTTGCAGCTAGCGATCCTCAACCCAAAGTATGCGGTGCTCGATGAGACGGACTCGGGCCTCGATGTGGACGCGCTCGAATCGGTCGGCAAATCGGTCAACGCAATGCGCGAGACCGACGAAGGTAAAGAAACCGGCTTCCTCATCATCACGCACTATCCGCGCATCCTCCAGCACATCAAAGCCGATATCGTGCACATCATGATGGACGGACGCATCGTGAAAACCGGCGGCCCGGAACTGGCGAACGTGATCGAACGCGAAGGCTACGACAAAATCCGTGAAGAGGTCGCGGGTGGCGTCGCTTAGTTTGGATCACGCGGGGATCTCGAGCGAGACGCTCGAGCACCTGATGGCCGGTGCATCGCCGGCCTTCGATGCCGCTGCACGTCGCACGGCCCTTGCCGCGTATGAAGCGCTGCCGTATCCGACCGCGTCGTACGGGCGGTACTGGAAGCACGACCTGCACAAGATCGACCTGACCCACGTCGTAACGAGCGCCGCTCCGGCGACCGATTTTGCCGCGCCCGAAATCTTCGCAAGCGATGCACGTTCGGCGCAGATCAGTTTTATCGACGGCGTTATCGCAATCGAACTGCCGGATGCACTCCGCGAACGCGGCGTAATCGTGACCGACCTTGCCACCGCTCGTCGCACGCATACAGCGCTGCTCGATGCGGCGCTCGGTACGACGGTGAACGTCGCAGACGACAAGTACGCAGCGCTCGCGCTGGCCTTCCAGAACGTGGGCGCATTCGTCCACATCCCCGCAGGCGTTGCCGTCGACCATCCGATCGTGATTCGCTACGCGGCCGTCGCAAACGATGCGTTTCCTTATACGGTAATCTCGGCCGGCGAGAACGCACGCGTGACCGTGATCGAGCAACTCGTTACCGGCGATGCTCCCCGTTTTATGTGCGGAATCGCAGAGATTATCGCGGGAACCCGCGCCCAGGTCGACTATGCGATGGTGCAGTCGGCGAACATTCAATCGAAAACGATGATCGCTCGCGGCGCGACCGTCGGTAACGACGCCGTCGTGCGTATCGGCCTCGCGGAGCTTGGCTCGGCCCTAACCGTCGATACGCTCAAGGCGCTCGAACATGCGCCCGGCGGACATACGGATGTTGCGGGACTGTTTTTCGCCACGGGCGATCAGCACGTCGATCTCTCGACGCAGGTCGATCACGCCGTCGGTTCCACGACATCGAACACGATTATCAAGAGCGCCGCATCGGATCGCGGCCAAGCCCGGTATCTGGGCAACATCCGCATCCGCAAATCCGCCCACGGCAGCGACAGCTCGCTGCGCGATGACGTGTTGTTGCTCAGTGAAAAAGCCCACGTCGACTCGATCCCCGCGCTCGAAATCGCCGCCAATGACGTCAAAGCGTTTCACGGCGCGACCGTCGGCGCAATCGATGCGGATCAGTTGTTCTACCTGATGAGCCGCGGCGTTCCGCGCGTTGAAGCCGAGCGTTTGATCGCGCTTGGATTCTTCGAACCGGCGATCGCCCAATTTCCCACCGAAACCTTGCGCGTGCATCTGCGTGAGGCACTCGAAGCGAAGGTTACCGCCCAATGATCGCTACCGTCGATCCGAAAGAGGCCGCGATCGTCGCGGATTTCCCGATCCTCGCGACGGTGACGTCGCGCGGCAAGCGGCTTGTCTATTTGGATTCGGCGGCGAGTTCGCAAAAACCCCAAGTCGTGATCGACTCGCTCGTGGACTACTACTCGAACTATAATGCGAATATCCACCGCGGCGTGTATGAGATCGCCTCCCGCGCGACCGATGCATTTGAAGGCGCGCGCGAAAAAGTCGCGCGTTTTATCAACGCCGCAGAATCCGCTGAAGTCATCTGGACGCGCAACACGACCGAAGCGATCAACCTCGTAAGCTTCACGTGGGGTATGGAGAATCTCAAGCCCGGCGATGCGATCCTTGCATCCGAGGTCGAGCACCACTCAAACCTTGTGCCCTGGCAGTTACTCGCGGCAAAAACCGGCGCCGAACTGCGCTTGATACCAGTTGACGCGGTCGGCACGATGCAGATCGGCCAGCTCGATACGCTCCTACGTGGCGTGAAGCTTGTCGCGATTTCTCACATCTCGAATACGCTGGGATCGATCGCGCCGCTCGATGTCATCATCGCGAAAGCGCATGCGGTCGGCGCGGTCGTGCTCGTCGACGGCGCGCAATCGGTACCGCACATGCCGATCGACGTGCAGGCGCTCGATGTCGACTTCTTCGCGGCCAGCGGGCACAAGATGTGCGGCCCGACCGGCATCGGCTTTCTCTACGGCAAACGCGCCTTGCTTGAGGCGATGCCGCCGTTCCTCACGGGCGGCGACATGATCAAGAAAGTCGGCTACGAGCACACGACGTTCAACGAACTCCCGTGGAAGTTCGAAGCGGGCACGAGCAACATCGCCGATGCAATCGCGCTTGGCGTCGCATGCGACTATCTCACAAGCGTGGGCATGGACTGGATCCGTCAGCACGAGATCGCACTCACGCGTTACGCACTCGAACGGATGGCGCCGCTCGTATCGCGCGGACTTGCGATCTACGGCCCGCCCAAAGCCGAAAACCGTGCCGGCGTCATCTCGTTTAATTTCGCCGACATCCACGCGCACGACATGGCCTCCATCCTGGACACCGAGGGCGTCTGCGTCCGCGCTGGACACCACTGCACGATGCCGCTCATGGACAAGATGGGCTGGCCCGCCACCGCGCGCGCCTCGTTCTATCTCTACAATACGGAAGCGGATGTCGACGCACTGATCGCCGGCCTCGAAAAAGCCGCCGACGTCTTTCAGATCGCTTGATGTAGGCTATGGACGACTTTTATAAAGAATATATCTTAGATCATTACCGTAAGCCGCGGAACTTTGGACATCTTGAGAATCCGACGGCGAAGGCTGAGGATTTGAATCCGCTTTGTGGCGATACGATTACGATGGAACTCAAAGTGAATGCGGCGGGCATCGTTGAGGACATTGCGTTTTCCGGCAAGGGTTGTGCGATCTCGCAAGCCTCCGCCTCGATGCTCACCGAATCGATTCGCGGCGAGAAACTCGAAGACGTTGCGAAATTGCAGCAGCAGGTTGTGCTCGACAACGTCGGCTTTGGCATTACGCCCGCGCGCATGAAGTGCGCGATGCTCGGACTCAAAGTGCTCAAGAGCGCGGCACTGGGCGAAATCGCAACCTGGCCCGACGAGGCGCCGCCCGCGCCATGATCGAGACGACGGTTCGCCTTGCGGCGGCGATCGTCTGCGATTTCCTGGCCCTTGCGATTTGGAATGTCGGGACGCGTCCGCCGGGGCAACTCGTTGCCGACATTCGTTTCGGCATCCGCACGCGAGCGACGCTCGGTCGCGGACTCGCCGCGTTCATCTGGGGAGCGCTTCTGCTGATGCTCGGCGTGATCGCGCTTGTCCCGACCGTGCGCGCGAGCGTCCTTGGCCTCGTCGAGATCTACACCGTCGTTGCAGCACTCGTCCTCGAGCAACTGCTCGGCGAAGACCTACGCGCGCGGTTCTTGTTTCTGCGGCGCTAAACTCAAGTGGCGGCCTTCGTCGCATACGTCTTGCACGTCGTACGCCCGCGCAGCGTAGGTCACGCGTCCGTGCGGCGTCTCGATCGTCACGTAGACTCGGCGGCCATCCACACCGGCCGTGCGGTTTGTGATCGCAACGTCGCGCACCCTCACGAGGGGGCCAGTGATTCCGTACTGCGTCGCCGTCTTGGGCAGCGGGAGCATTAAGTCGTCCCAATGGCCAATTACGCCGCCCGAGAGCTTCGTCGTGGCGCGAATCGTCGCGCCATCCGGAACGGGAAACGCGGCGGGGGCATCGGCGATCGAACTCACAACGCTTTCCATTGCGGTCGGCTTCGGCGCTTTCTCACCGCAGAACGTATCGACCGTCCGCGGAGCGCGAATTCGCGGTCCCGTCTGGACGCACGCGGTAAGGATCAAAAGAGAGACAACGGCTAGGACTCGCACTCCTCGATTTTCCGCCCAAGCAGCACGGCGCCCCGCCCGGTAAAGTCGCAAGGAGCGTCGGGAGCAGGGGCCGTCTTTCGCATAGCGATAACCAGCCGACGATGTTCGGATCGACCGACCAATCCGATTCTCCTTACCGTGCGTCTAAGGCACAACGTAAGGAAATTTCGGTTCATCGCCGTTGGCGAAAACCGCAGGGAGTTTCCACGTTTGCTTTTAATCGAAAAGCTGTTTCGTGGTGCGAATCCTCGATCGCTTGCCCAACCCAGGAAGGGGTCCTGAAGTGAATACTTCCGATAAACTCAACCGCGGTAAATTCCTCGGCGGCACGCTTGCTGCCGGCGCGATGGCGTTCGGCGGCGCGCCGTACGTTATGGCCGCAACCAAAGAGATCGTCATCGGTCTCAACGTCCCGCAATCCGGTTCGTACTCGGATCAAGGTCAGGATCAGCTTCGCGCGTACAAACTCGCAATCGAAGAGATCAACAAATCCGGCGGCATCATGGGCATGCAGATCAAAGCGACGATCGGCGACGATCAAACGCTCGCACCGGTCGCAACCGATAACGCGCGACGGATGATCGAACGAGATGGCGCAGTGATGATCACCGGCGGTTCGTCGACCGGTACGGCGAACGCCGTTTCGAGCCTCTGCCAAGACAAGAAAACGATCTTTATGGCGGCCCTCACGCACGGTGACGATCCGACGAATGATAAGTGCCATAAGCATACCTTCCGTCGCTACATCAACGCCCACATGTCGGCAAAAGCGATGGCGACGGAGCTGATCAGCAAATACGGTGCCGGTAAGTGGTTCCATATCACGGCCGACTACTCGTGGGGCCACAGCGTGTTCGACAACCTCACCTCGGTCGTCGAACCCAAAGGCGCCAAGACGATCAACAACGTTCTGCTCAAACTTGGAACCTCGGACTTCTCGCAAGCCCTCGGACAAGCGCAGGCAGCAAAGCCCGACGTTCTCGTCATCACCGAATTCGGCAAAGACATGGTCAACTGCCTCAATCAAGCCGCGCAGTTCGGCCTGACGAAAACGACCAAGATCCTCGTCCCGCTCGCCGATGAGTACATGGCCAAAGGCACGGGCGACAACATGGACAACGTCGTGACGACCGCGCCGTTCTACTACAAATACCACGCTGCGAAATACCCGGCCGCGAAGAAATTCGTCAACGCGTTCATGGCCAAGTACGGTTCGCCGCCCTCGAACGGTGCCGAGTGCGCGTATACCAGCCTCTACCAGTATAAGATGGCCGTCGAACGCGCCGGTTCGATTAATCCCGACGCCGTCATCAAAGCCCTTGAGGGCCACAAATTTCAAGCCACCAAAGGCCCGGAATACTGGCGCGAGTGGGACCATCAAAGCATCAATAGCGTGCTCGTGATGGAAGGCATCCCGGTCAAAGATCGCGGCGGCGACGCCTTCGCATTCGCCAAAGTGCTCCATGAAGTCGATGGGGAATCGGTTGCGATTCCGCGTGGCGAGTCCAAGTGCAAGATCGAAGTCGCATAACCGCCCTTCGACCGTAACGAAAAACGGGCGTTCGCGAAAGCGGGCGCCCGTTTTCTGCATGAACGGCCCCGTGCGGAGCCGTACTACCCGCAAAGTCCAATTCCCCGGAGACTCGTTTGACCGCACAAGGCTTGATCCAAGCCCTTCTCAACGGCTTCATTCTCGGTTTGATCTACGTCGCGATCGCAATCGGCTTGACGATCATTTTCGGCATGCTGCGATTGGTGAATTTCTCGCACGGCGCATTCTACGCAATCGGTGCCTATGTCGGCCTCGTCGTGACGCAGAAATTCGGGTTCGGCGCGGGCCTGATCGCGGGGCCGATCGCCGTCGCCATCGTCGCATTCGCTTTCGACCGGTTCCTCTTGCGTTTCTTCTACGACAAGGAACCGACGTCGCAAATTCTGCTTACGTTCGGCCTCGCCGTCATCGCCGAGGAAACGCTACGCTTGATCTTCGGGGGCACGACCCAGCAGTATCCGCTACCGGACTGGCTCAAAGGCTCGATCGCACTTGCCGGTTTACAATATCCGGCGTATCGCATCTACATGGCCATCGCGATCGTCGCAATTGTGATCTGCGTGTGGCTCTTCATCTCGCGCACGAACTACGGACTGATCGTGCGCGCCGGGGTTCGCGATCGCACGATGGTGCAGTTGCTCGGCGGCAATGTCCGCGCCGCATCGACGATGATTTTCGCGATCGGCGCGGGACTTGCGGGCCTCGTTGGCGTTGCCGCATCGCCGATTTACAGTATCGACCCGCAGACAGGTTTTAAATTTTTGATCCCCTCCTTCGTCGTCGTGGTCATCGGCGGCCTCGGCAGTTTTTGGGGCGCGGTGGCCGGCGGTTTGATCGTGGGCGAACTCAGCGCCGTCACGACGCTCATCTATCCCGGCGCAGCCGACGTCATCATTTACGTCGCGATGGCAGCGGTGCTGCTGGTCCGTCCGCAAGGCCTCTTCGGTGAGAGCGAGGTGATCAAAGGATGAGCTCGTCACCATCGATGCTCGAAGCGACACCAACTCGCGCCATGCGGCGGGGCGGCGATCTTGCGTTCTATCTCTGGACGGCAGTCGGGCTCGTCCTCTTCCCATTCATCTTCCGCTTGCCGATCTTCAATGGTTACGGTGGCCTTGCAACGCAGATTTTGATCGTTGGAATAGCCGCAATCGGATTCAATCTCTTACTTGGTTATGCCGGACAACTCTCGTACGGTCACGCTGCGTTCTTCGGACTTGGCGCTTACGGCGCTGGTCTCACCGTGCTTAAATTTTTTCCCCAGGCGCACAGCTTCGGACTTGCCGTGATCTCCGGCGTCTTCATCGCAACGCTCGCCGCTTTTATCATCGGCTCGCTTGTCGTCCGTCTGTACGGCATCTACTTTGCGCTACTGACCGTCGCGTTCGCGCAAATGGTGTATTTCGTTGTCTTCCAATGGCGCGACCTCACCAGCGGCGACGATGGCTTACAGAGCATCGGCACGCCCGCCGTCAATTTTGGGTTTACAAAGGTCGATCTCACCTCAACGCTGCCCGCGTTCCCACTCGGACCATTCGGCGACTTGAGTGAGATTAAACTCTGGTATATCATGTCGGCCGTCATCATGTACTTGGTGCTCGCGTTCGTGCGCACGCTCGTCCGCTCGCAGTTCGGCGAAGTCCTCGAGGCGATTCGCGAAAACGAAGAACGATCGATCTTCGTCGGATTCGACCCGCGTCGCTATAAGCTCGCGGCGTTCGTCATCTCCGGTGCGCTCTGCGGTCTTGCGGGCGCGCTCCGTGCTCTCTACGACGGTTCGGCCGCGATCGATACGCTCACGGTCGAACAGAGCGGCGCGTTCGTTATCTATACCGTCGTCGGCGGCGTGGGAACGATCTTCGGGCCACTCGTTGGGACGGGTGTCATTATGTGGCTTGAAAACATCGTCAGCGCGAAGACCGGCGCATGGCGGCTCATTGAAGGCATCATCTTCGTTGCGGTGATCGTGTTCTTGCCGAACGGCGTGATCGGCACGTTCATCAAAAAAGGCAAAGGGAAATTCGATCTCTTCGCAACGCTGCGAGGCAAAAAATGAGCGAGATGATTCTGCAGACCAAGGGCCTGGGAAAGCGGTTCGGCCACTTTGCGGCCAATGCCGAGATCGACTTTGCGGTGCGTGCGGGCGAATTGCGCGCCGTCATCGGGCCCAACGGCGCGGGCAAAACGACGTTCTTCAACTTGCTCTCGGGCATCACGCTGCCGAGCGACGGCACGATCACCTACAAAGGCAACGACATCAGCATGGCCGGCGGACCGGCGCGCGTGCGGCTCGGCATCGCCAAGGCGTTCCAAACCGCCAATATCTACTCCGATCAGACCGTCGGCCAGAACGTCCGTCTAGCGGCGCTTGCGCGCGTACAAGGCTCGTTTGCACTGCAAGTCTTCCGCCGCTCGGGGCGCCTGGGCAAGGTCGATGAGATCGCTGAGCGCGCGCTCGAACGCGTGGAACTGGGCGAGATGATGCACACGCGCGCGGGCGATCTCTCGCACGGGGATAAGAAGCGGCTCGATATCGCAATCGCCCTTGCCACCGAGCCCGAGATCCTGCTGCTCGACGAGCCGGTCGCGGGAATGTCGATCGACGAATCGCGCCGCACCGAGCAGCTCATTAAAAAACTCGCCGCCGAAATGACCGTGCTCATCATCGAACACGACATGGAAATGATCATGGGCATATCCGACTCGATCACGGTGCTGCACCAAGGCAAGGTTCTTGCAAACGGCACCCCAGCCGAAATTCGCGCCAGCAAAACCGTCCAAGATGCCTATCTTGGCGGCCATTCAGAATCAGAGATCGCATGATCGCCGCACCAGCGGCGCGACGACTGGTCGTTGAAAACCTCAATGCCTATTACGGTGATAGCCATATCTTGCGCGACATCTCACTCGAGATCGGAATCGGCGAAACCGTCGCGCTTTTGGGCCGGAACGGTGTCGGCAAAACAACGACCCTCAAATCGATCGTCGGCTGGGTCACGCCGCGTTCGGGTAGCGTTAAGCTCGACGGCGTGGACGTCGCCGGACACGATATGATGGAAGTTGCGCGCAAAGGGATCTCGCTCGTCCCCGAAGAGCGCCGCATCTTCACGAACCTCACGGTCGCCGAGAACCTGAAACTCGCGCAAGTGACCGCACGCAAAGCCGGTTGGTCGCTCGATCGCGTGTACGAAAAATTTCCGCGCCTGCGCGAACGCCTCACGCACAAGGGCGATGAAATTTCGGGCGGCGAGAAACAGATGCTCGCAATCGCGCGCGCACTCGTTCAAGACACCAAACTGCTCTTACTCGACGAACCCTCCGAAGGACTCGCGCCGCTGATCGTGCGCGAAGTCGAGCAGATCATCCGGGAAATCAAGGCAGACGGGATGACGATTTTGCTGGTCGAGCAGAACCTCTACTCCGCGCTCTCCGTCGCCGACCGCGCGTACGTGATCGACCAAGGCTCGATCCGCTGGACCGGAACGCCGGATGAGCTCCGTGGCAACCACGAGGTTTTGAGCCGATATCTGCACGTTTAGAAGAACGAATGAAAAACGACGGCCGCGTGCCGCCGTTTTTTTGTTCATATATATTACTTGACAGTTATATTACCATACGGTAATATATTGGCATGAGTCCGTTTGAAGCAATCGCCGAACCGAGCCGCCGCAAGTTGCTCGATTTACTCCGTAGCGGGGAACGGCCGGCCGGCGAGCTCGTGGAGGCGATGGGTCTTAGCCAGCCCGGCGTCTCGAAGCACCTCAAACTCTTACGGGAGGCGGGCCTCGTGAGCGTCCGTGCGGACGGCCAACGCCGACTCTATCGGCTCGAAGCCCGCGAACTCGCCACCCTCGACACGTGGCTTCAACCCTTCAGGCACTTCTGGTCCGCGCGCCTCGACGCGCTCGACGAACATTTGGAGAAAGAATGATGACGAACGAGATGTACGCAGACGGCCTTGGCGCGGTCACCCTCACCGACGAAGCCGTGCAGGTCGTCTTCCATCGGCGCTACGCCAAGCCGATCGAGCAGGTCTGGGCCGCGATCACCGCACCCGAGCGCCTCGCCGATTGGCTCGCAGCGGCCGAGATCGACATGAAGCCGGGCGGCACGATTAAGCTTAGCTGGCACGATGGTGCTTACACGATGGAAGGCCGTGTGACCGATTGCGATCCTCCGCATGTCTTCGCGTGGACCTGGCCACTCGACGGCCGCGATACCCACGTGCGTTTCGAACTGCAATCCGAACGTGATGGCTGCTTGTTAACGCTAACGCACTCGGGCTTGAGCACGCACAAAGGCGCGTCGGGAAGCGGCGTCCGTGCCGGGTGGCACGCACATTTGGAAGGGCTGCCCGAAGCAATCGAGGGCCGCGCTACGCCGTGGGCAACCAAAGAGGCGCGCGAAGATGCGATCGACACGCTCTATCCCCCGCTTAGCGAGGGGACGAAACGATGATGAACGACATCAAGACGGGCACACGCGACGAATGGCTGGCGGCTCGATTGAAACTGCTCGATGCTGAAAAAGCGCACGTGCGCCAAAGCGATCGGTTGGCACAGCAACGCCGCGCGCTGCCGTGGGTGCGAATCGACAAGCCGTATCGCTTCGATACCGACGAGGGCAGCGCAACGCTGGCGGATCTTTTCCGCGGCCGTTCGCAAGTGCTGATTTACGATTTCATGTTTGGCCCGGACTATGCGGCGGGATGCCCGTCGTGCTCGGCGATCGCCGATGGGTTCGACGGTTTCGCCGTCCACCTCGCCAATCACGACGTGATGCTCTGGGCGGCATCGCGCGCGCCGCTCGCAAAACTACAGACGTACAAAAAGCGGATGGGATGGACGTTTCCCTGGGCATCCTCGCTTTCGAGCGATTTCAATTTCGATTTCAACGTCTCGATCACCGAAGAGAAACAGCGGGCCGGCGCATTCGAGTACAACTACGAACCCGGCTTCGCAATGAACGCGCAAGACGTACCGGACTTTATCAAGCCGGTTGCGGCGGGATGCGGAACGGACGCGCTCACGTACATGCGCGAGAAGCCCGGCATGTCGGCATTTGCGCTCGAGAACGGCATTGTTTATCACACCTATTCGACGTATGGTCGCGGACTCGACGGCCTCTGGGGCATGTATCAGTGGCTCGACCGCACGCCCAAAGGCCGCAATGAAGAGCATCTCGATCACATGTGGTGGAGGCGCCACGATGAATACAACGGCGCGTAAAGCGCCGGCGGCGGCTGCGCTTGCGATCGCCGGCGTTGCAGCCGGTGCGTGGATCGTCACGGTGCAGCAAATGGCCGCGATGGATATGGGGGTGCAGACCGAGCTTGGCTCGTTCACGAACTTCATCGCGGTTTGGGCCGTCATGATGGCGGCGATGATGCTCCCAGGGGTTATCCCCGCGGTACAACGCAGCGCTCATCTCCGGCATCGCGCACACGCAGCCGTCCTGTTTGTCGGGTCCTACCTCATCGTATGGGCGCTCGTCGGCGTCGTGGTGTTTGCACTTTATCGTCCGCACGACACACTTACGGCCGCTGCATTGACGATCGCGGCGGGGATCTACGAATTCGCACCGCTCAAAAGCGATTTTCGCCGCCGCTGCAACGAGGCTGTCGAGTCCGGACTAACCTTCGGACTGTGCTGCGTGGGTTCGAATATCGGGCTGATGCTGGTGCTGATCGCGGTCGGCATGATGAGCATCACCTGGATGTGCATCATCAGCATCGTAATGCTCGCCCAGAAACTTCTCCCGCCGCGCGCCGCCCGCGATACACCCGTGGCGCTGGCAACAATCGGACTCGGAATCCTGATCCTTCTCGCACCGATGACGATTCCCGGACTCAATTAAACAAAAAAAGGGCGCCCGCGAAGGCGCTCTTTCTTGTCGCGTTTTGTTTACGCGCGCAGCGGATCGATCTCGCCGCAGGCGATGCGCCCACCACTGCCACCGTTCGGAGCCGGTGTATCGCTGTAGTTGTCTTCGTTCATGTGGATCACAATCGCGCGTCCGACGATCGTGTTGGGACCCGTCACGTCGAGTCCCTTCGCGTACGTCGTGAGTCCGCCGTTGCCGTCGGGATAGACCATGATCGTCGGGAGATCGCCGGCGTGGCCTCCGCCATCGGGGCCTTTGTGCATCTTGGTCATGTTGGGATCGAAGTGCGGCCCGGCCGCGCCGAACGGGGTCGCGACGCCTTGCGTGTCGCGAAGCGGATTGCACGAACCGACTTCATGCACGTGCAGACCGTGGACGCCCGGCGCCATGTCATGCAGCGAGATATGTATTTGCGTGCCGCCTTGCCGAATGCCGACAAAACGCGCGTTTCCGACTTCTTTTCCGGCCGCATCTTTGATGACGGCCTCGAAGGTGGGGCGCCGTTCGACCGGCTGCGCGGATGCCGCGCTCATTCCTAAGGCGAACACCGCCGCTGCGGCAACGAAAAGTCTACGCACAAAAACACTCCTTCAACAAAGGTCGCTTGGGGACGCCTTCGCGTAGACCCCTGGGCTTCCTACTTCATTCTTCGAGTGTCGTGATATCGCCGATGGCTTGGCCCGTTTCTTGCGCTTTGAGCAGTCTGCGCATGATCTTGCCACTGCGCGTTTTGGGAAGCTTCGCGACAAATTCGAGTTCGGCTGGTGCCCCGATCGGACCGAGGTGATAGCGTACATGCTCGATGAGCGCCACGCGCAGCTCGTCACTTGCGGTGAAGCCGGAGCGCAAGACAACGAAGGCTTTGATCACCTCGCTCTTGATCGGATCGGGTTTGCCGATCACGGCTGCCTCGCCGCACGCGTGGTGCGAAACGAGCGCACTCTCGACATCGGCGGTCGCAATACGGTGGCCGGCAACGTTGAGAACGTCATCCGCGCGCCCGAGCACCGAAAGATACCCTTGCGCATCCATCGTCGCGACGTCGCCTGCGAAATACGCGCCCGGCACGGTGTTGAAGTACGCAGCGTAGCGCGAATCATCTCCATAAATCCCGGCGAACATGTGCGGGAGCGATTGGCGGATGATCAAAAAACCGCCGCTACCGGGCGGGACGTTGTTGCCTTCTTTGTCGACGATCGCGAACGCGACGGGGCCAAGCGCCTTCCCGCTGCGGTCGGGCCGCACGGCCGAGGTGGGGAAATATCCAAGTGCCGGCGCCGCGATTTCCGTCTGCCACCACTGATTGCAAACGGCGACGTTCTGCTTGCCGATCGTGTCCCACAAAAAGTGCCAAGCTTCCGGGTTGAGCGGTTCGCCCGCGCAGAAAATCGCTTGAAGGCTCGTGAGATCGTGTTGTGCCGGAAGCGCAGCGCCAAAACGCATGAGCATCCGCGCGAGCGTCGGCGCGGTATAGAACTTGGTGATCTTATGCGCTTCGATGAATTGGTACGTTGACGCGGGCGTCGGATAGTCGGGCGCGCCTTCGCGCAGATAGCAGTGCAGACGATTCGCCAGCGGTCCGTAGACGATGAGCGAGTGGCCGACGATCCAGCCAATATCGCTCGTGCACCAAAAGCGGTCGGCCGGCTTCAGGCCGGTCGAATCCGCAAGCAGCGCCGTGGTTCCGACAAGATAGCCGCCGTGTGTCATCACGACGCCTTTGGGTTTGCCTGTCGTGCCGCTGGTATAGAGCATGAAGAGCGGATGTTCGGCATCGACGATCGTCGCATCACGCACCGTCGATTGACCGTCGCAGTAGACTTCAAAATTGACTTCGCGTGCGCCGAGTGTCGGCTGCGTCGCTTCGCGTCGCCACACGACGACGCGCCGGACGACCGCGAGGTCGCGCACGGCATCATCGACGATCCCTTTGAGATCGACGGCTTTCCCACGGCGGTACGTGACGTCGGCGACGATCACGACCTGTGCTTGCGCATCGGCAATCCGGTCGCGCAGCGCCGTCGCACCTAAGCCCGCGTATATGACGCTATGCACCGCACCGACCCGCGCGCACGCGAGCATTGCAACGATGCCTTCGATTGCAAGCGGCATGTAGATGCAGATGCGATCGCCCGGTTTCACTCCATCGCCGTCGAGGGCGTTCGCGAGTTGATTGACGCGCGCGAGCAACCCCGCGTAGGTGATCTTCTCGCTCGTCCCATTCTCGCAAAAGTAATCGTAGGCTACGGCATCGGGATGTGATGCGGCGTGACGATCCAGGCACGACACCGTTGCATTCAGACGCCCGTCAGAAAACCAGTGCGGGTCGCCGATCGAACCGGCAAACGTCGCGGTCGGTTTACGCTCCCAGACGATCCGACCCGCGCGCTCGCGCCAATAGCCATCGACGTCATCGAATGCATGCGCGTTGTACTCCGCTTGCGTTTGCGCTCCGAACCAGCTTGCGGCGCTAGCGGGTGCGGAAAACTCTTCTCCGGTGGCGAGCAATCCTTCGATAAGGTCCGGACGATCGTTCACGGTGTGTCCTTACGGTTTGATGAAATCGTGTTGGTCGATCACGAAGCCTTTGGCATTTTGAATGACGTGGAACGTCGCAAAGTACGTTCCCTTGGCGGCGGCGATCTCGAGCTCGACCGTTGCGCTGCCGTCATCACTTGGCGTCGTTCGAACGCTCGTGATGCGCGCTTTGCTATCGACGAACGACTCCTCCGGCAGCGAGAGTCCCTTATCGCCCGGCAATCCACCAAGCGCTGCATACGCGCCGACTTCATCGCCGCGTTTGAGCGCATCGATATACCGTCGCACGACGGCAACGGCTGGCGTCGCGGGGACCGCCGCAACGGTCTGCGAACTTGGCGTCGCGCTTGCGGGCTTTGCATCGGGCGGAAGGGTCGCGGGCGGTGCGGGCGAGCGTTTGCGCGCCGGCGTCGCAACGCTCGCCGGAGCCGAGCTCGGCACGATCGTCGGTGCGATCGCGGGCGAAGGACGATCGCTTGGTGCGACGCTGGCGGCCGAACTCGGCAGAGCGCTCGGCGTCGGCGATGCGCTCGGCTCGCGCGTCGGAGAGGGCAAATCGCTTGGCGTCGGAAGCGGAGAGGGCGTGATGCGCGCAACGATCGTCGCGATGACGAGCGGCTTCTTTTGATGCGGCGCCGGCGTTGCTTGTGCGGCGGCCGAAGGAGACGGCGCGACCGCGATGTTTGTGCCCTCGTCTCGATGCGCGAACAATTTGGAGAGACCGGCACCGATTGCAAGGCCGCCGATCACGATGGCGATCGCGACCGGAACGAGCGGGAGCCAACTCGAGTTCTTCTTTGCGGCACGCGGGCGGCGCGGAGGTGTTCGACGCGACATCCTTCCGGCGTTCCAGCGGCGCGTGCATGAAGCCTCGCGGAGCGGCGCGAATCGGGTGAGGAATGATTCGGGTTAGCGTGCCGATCGACGTCCGTGCCGTCGTCGAGACCGATTCGCCGGCGTTCGCGCTGGC
Source organism: Vulcanimicrobiales bacterium (assembly GCA_038231455.1). GTDB lineage: Bacteria > Vulcanimicrobiota > Vulcanimicrobiia > Vulcanimicrobiales > Vulcanimicrobiaceae > JANLVI01. The sequence continues at coordinate 309,483 of JBBRLI010000001.1, forward strand.
GACGCCGCTGCGCGTCGACGACCTCGTGGCGCTCGCCGTCAACGAAGCACTCGGCCCGCGAGCTCCGCAAGACAAGCGCGCACGCGCGCTCCGCGCGACGCTCGGCGGCTTGCGCGAGGGCAAGTTCGTCGTCGACGTTGACGGGCGCACGTACCAGCGAGCCGAGGATGTGGTCGTCTGCGCTGGCTCTGTGACCTTGCGTTTTTTCATCGAGCGAGAATTGCGCGCTCCGCGCTAGAAGCCGATGGAAGATCAACGCCCGAAGCGCGCGCCGCTCGGCTTTAGCAAACTTCTCGATAGCGCGCTTGTCGGTTACACCGCGCGAGCGCCGCTTTACGTCCTCGTCGCCATTGGCGTGTTCGCATTTCAACTCATCGCGATGCCGTATTCGGCGTACGATGCGACCGACCAGAAAGCGCTCATCGGCCTGCTCGTGAATTCGCTTGCCGATTCATTCCTCGTCGCTGTCGTTTGCATCGGTGTCGCACGCGACGCAGCGGGTGAAGCGACGTCGGTCCCAAGTATTCTCTCGACGGCGCTCGAGCGACTGTGGGCCGTCTTCGTCGTCTTGCTCGTGGTGCAAGTGATCGAAGTGTATTTGCTTCCGGCTGTCACGACGCTCGAAGGAAGCTTCTACGGCATCCTCATCGCACCGGCCGCACTCTTCTTCGGTGCCCTGCAGAGCGCGGTCGTTATTGCGAGTATCGATCCCGACGCGAAGTCCGGCCTGATCGTCGCAAAGAGCTTAGGGCGGAGTTTCTTTCTTTCGCTCTCGGGCGGCAATATGGGTCGGACCGTGCTGATCGGCCTCATCGTTCTCGCGCCGATCCTGCTCGAGTTCGTCCTCGGCGACGTGCTGCACACCCGTCACATTGCAAACACGAATTTCTGGGCGAGCATTCCGATCGACGCGATCGTCACCGGGCCGACGTCGGCTCTTGTAGCGGTGTTCTATCTCGACGTCCTCAAGCGAGCGAACGCAGCAACTTAGCGCGCAGCCTGATCCTGGTTCTTGCGCGCGAGGACGAGCTCGGCATACAGGGCGTTCGGCCACGCGAAATCCGCGCGCGTGAACTGTTCGGGCCAATTCGCGTCGTACGATTCGTGCAGCCGGTGATCGCCAACATCGGATGCGGCAACATAGCCGAGGACGCGCTCGACTTCGACCGGATCGTCGCTCGTAAGCGCTTGCATCACCAGCGCCAGCGGCCAGATGTAGTTCTTCGGCGTGTGCGGACTGCCGACACCCTCGCCGTACGAGCCGTGATAGAAATACGGGTTGCGATCGGAGAGCACGAAGGCGCGCGTGGCTTTGTACACCGGATCGCGCGCCGAGAGATACCCAAAGTACGGAATCGAGAGCAGTGAGGGGACATTCGCATCGTCCATGACGTTCGCGTGGCCATAGCCGTCGACTTCGTAGGCATAGATCGTGCCGATATCGAGATGCACTTTTGCGTTCTGCTCGATCCCGCGTTGCACGTCTTGCGCGAGACCCCACGCGTTCGATGCGGTTTTTTGATCGCCGTACACGTCGCGTTCGATGTCGCCAAGATACCGCAGCACCACCGACGCGAACATATTAACCGGAATGTTATAGTGATACCGGACCGGATCGTCGGATGGACGGAAGCCCGTCCAGACCATGCCGGTGAATTTTACCGGCGTGCCCCGACCGTTATGTGCGAGCTGGTTGTTCCGATAGTGCGAGCGCGCATCGTGATGCTGCTCGATCCGCAGGGTCTCGACAACGCGGATGAACGCGCGCTGGACCTCCGGCGTAAAGATCGCGCGGTCGCTCGTTTCTTTATAATACAAGTACGCAAACCAAATCGGATAGAGCAGCGAGTCGACTTCGAACTTCTGCTCGACGACGCGATAATTGGCCGAAAACGCGTTAGCGTACGGGTCGATGAGAATGTACTTGGCTTGGCGGGCGACGACGCCTCGCAGCGTCCGCGCGACCTCGGTGTCGTGCACCGCAAGCCCGATGTACGGACGGACGACGGCGCTCGCATCGCGTAACCACTCGGCCTCGATGTCGCCCGTCGAGACGTAGGTCGTGCCGTCGCGCTGGTGGCTTGCGTGCTTGTTGATCGCCTCGTCGTAGGCGGTGAGGTAAATGCGGTCGAGGGTCGCCGTCACCGCGGGTGCGAGCGCAGCGTCCGCCCGTCCAGAAAAAGCGCCCGAAAAACAAATGAGCGCAAATGTGAGTGCAAACACACGAAATGGGAATACCACTCCCATATTCATCGGCTCAAATTCGTAGTACGATGAGGACAGAATCGCATTCGCGCACCACGCGCACGGAGACCACGATGACGTTCGTCCGCCCACGATCCACCGCCGCGACGACGCTCGTGCTCGTTGTGTTGCTGACGGCGATCGCATCGGCGGAACAAAAGTACCGGGTCGCCGGCACCGACAGCTTTCAGATCGGCTCGCGCGACCTGCGCAGCGAGATCTCCTACGACGGCATCCAGACGCTGACCATCTCCACGCGCGGCAAAGCCAAACACTACGTCGCCAAGGTCGATTATCTGCGCACCGATCAGGGTGCAAAGGCGCGCGTTCGCGGGTCGTATGAATCGACGGTCGGCGCGAGCGGAGACCAAACCGATGGTCCCAACCGCGATCCCGACTATCTGACGGTTCTCAACCAACCGTTTGCCGTCCAACTCGATGCATCGACGATTCGCGACCTCTCTCGGCTCCAAGCGCCGGTACCATTTGATTTTCCGTCCCCGATGACGGGTGCGCCGTTACATGGGTCACTCAAGCACATGAGCGATGGGACACTCGGCGGAATTCGGGTTCTGGGAGTTGCGTTTTCCGCAACCGGTCAGGTCCACGGGCCGCTCCCCGATCATCCCGGAATGATGCTCGCGGGATCGATCACGATGAACGGAACCGCGTACTACACGTACGACTCGGCGCTCCTACTCGCCTTAGATGCCACACTTTCGATCGCGGGAAACCTCGCGAGTTCCGATCGCCACGATCCGGTAACGATCGTCTATAAGCGAACGATTCGCGCCGACCAACCGACCGCGCTGCACGAAGCCCGAGCGGCCACCGCAGCACCCGCGCTCATCACCGAACACTAGCTTCCACCCGCAGGCCAGAACGTGCGTTTGGGGTAAAGTCCGAAACTCTTACCACTCGCAGCGCGGTCTAGCCAAACGAATGAGCGCGCTCGCACCACTCCTCGGGGAGTACCGATTGACCGTACCGGCGATGTCGCCGGCTTCGATGCGCGCGACGAAAGCGGCACCGAGTCCCGAAACCTTCGAAACGATCGTCGATGACTACCAGCGCCGCCTCTACGGCTTCGCGCTGCGTATGACGGGTAACCGTGAAGACGCCGAAGAGATCGTTCAGGACGCCTTCGTTCGCGCCTATCGCGCCCTTGCCAAGATGGACGCCGAGCAACGAAGCGAGCTGCGCCTGCAGCCCTGGCTCTATACGATCACGCTCAACGTTACGCGCAATCGCTTGCGCTCGAAGCGTCCGACGAACGTCGCGCTCGACTCGCTGGCTGATCCCGATGCGCTCCTGAACGAGACCCAAGAGGGTCCCGATCAGCCGGAAGCGATTGTGGAACGCGGCGCCGACATGGTGCTCGTCGAGCAAGCGCTCCTGCAGCTCCCAATGCATTTACGCGCCGCAGCGACGCTCCGTTTTATCGAAGGCCGAAGCCACCCGGAGATCGCGGAAATCTTGAACCAACCAATCGGAACGGTGAAATCGCACGTTCACCGAGCGGTACGCATCCTGCGCCGCATCCTCGGGCCGCAAGTCGGACGCATCGTGCAAAACGAGGAGAAGTCCGATGAAATGCTGTGATGTCGAAGCCCTTTGGGACGAAATGCGCGAAGGCATCGAACCCCGTCGCGAACACGTGCTCGCGCATCTGCGCGGTTGCCCGCCGTGCCAAGACATGTATTCGCAGTACGAGGGCATCGCCTATTGCCTGACGTGCCTCCCAATCGTGGAACCGCCGCAGAGCATGGTGCCGAAGATCCTCGAGCACATCCGCGAGTCGGTCGCCCGTAAAACCCCGCCGCCCGACAACATCGCAAAGATGGAGTCACCGATCGGTGTCCTCCACGTCGCCTTCCGTAACACCGGCATCACCTACATCGGCCTCAACCGAGGCGAAGACGACGAAGAACTGATCGCCCGCGTTGCACGCCGCCTCCACCGCGGCCTCGTCCCCTCAAGCGCCCCGCAGTGGGTCACCGACGTCGTCGCCCGCTTCTTCCGCACGCACACGGTCGAAGCCGACAAGATCGACATCAGCGACCTCACGCCGTTCGAACAACTCGCGCTGCGAAAAGCCCACGAAATCCCCCCGGGCGAAGTCCGCAGCTACGGCTGGATCGCAAAAGAAATCGGCCACCCCCACGCCGCACGAGCCGTCGGCCAAACCATGGCCCGCAACCCCGTAGCACTGCTCTTCCCATGCCACCGCGTAGTCGATTCAGCCGGCGATCTCCACAACTACGCATACGGTATCGAGATCAAAGCCCGTCTCCTCGAGATGGAAGGCTACCACCGCCCAGCAACGCGATCGACGCTACAAACCACACTACTAAAAATTCAATAAAACAATGCAGGTCTAGTCGAATCAAAAACGAGAACACCGCTCGTACATGACATCCGCGGCCCCGCCAGACAACAGAGAATGGCGGTTAACAGACGGATTAGAGGAGGTGATCATCGTTACTAGTGACTGTCCCAAACGAACCTCAAAAGTGAACACGATGATTGGAGGTGGCCTGACCTAATAAGTCAGTCCACAAACAAAAAACCACTCAAGTCCGCCGGCCGCAACGAGCCGGCTTTTTTTGCCCAAACCAAAAGCCAAAATCCCTGAAAAAAAAAGCAACCCGCCGTTCAAGCACGCCCACCGAGTTCGAAGAACGAGTAATCCAAAAATCGTGCCAGGCTTCGGTTGGAGTGGGGGTGTGGCGGGGCGTGCGAGCTTTTCGCGGAGCCCGGAGGGCGGGAGCGAAAAGTCGCCGAGTAAGTTTTTCCCATGGATGGGAAAAACTGGACGCCCCCGCCGCACCCCCACCCCAACCGAAGCCCGCCACCCGAGGCAATTACGAAAGAGACAAACCGCCAACTAGGAAGAAAGGCGGTTTGCGCCAACGTCCCACACCGTGTCAAAGCACGTCCTATTAACGGGTTTCGAGCCGTTTGGCCCCCACAAGGTAAACCCGAGCGAAATGCTCGTGAAGAGCCTCGAAGGACGCCTAATAGCCGGCCGCCTTATCGTTATCCGGGTCTTGCCCTCGGAGACGCGCACCATGCACGAACGTCTGGAGACGGCTCTTCACGATGAACAGCCGGACCTGATCATCGGCGTCGGTCTTGCCGCCGGCCGCGGGAGCCTCGCGCTCGAACGCCTGGCCGTAAACGTCCTTGATTTCGACATGCCAGACGCGGTTGGCGTGCAGAAAAAAGATGATGTGATCGCACGCGGCGGACCGGATGCGCGAATCGCATCGATCCCGTTCAATGAAATTGTCGATGGCTGGAAAGCCGCCGGCATCCCGGGATATATCTCGAATTCGGCGGGAACATATTTGTGCAATCAGTGGCTCTATGAATCGCTGACGCTGGCGAGCGTGGCGGCACCGCCGATTCCGGTCGGCTTCTTACACGTTCCGCTTTTGCCGGGTCAGGCGATGGAAGCCGGCGCTGAGAAAACCCCGTCGATGTCGCTCGACACGATGCGCCGAGGACTGGAATCGATGATCGAAACGATCGTGCCGTGGATCGAATCGCGACCGCACGAAAAACTTACCAAGTCGGGACCGTCCGTTTGGATTCCCCGCGGATTACGAGAAGTTGAACGATAGCGAACACGGCGATCCCCGGATCGCCGCCATCCCCGACGTCCACGGACACGCCAAAGGCGAACACAAACCGTATGCGGAGGAACGGCCGATTCCGCTCTCCGCGCGGATGCTGTTCCTCTGGTTCTTCCATGCGTGCAAGCGCGGTTCGCCGCGATTCCTGATGGTCTCCGACCACATGAATTACCTGACGTTCGAAGATCCCGCAGCGGTGAATCTCGTGCGCCGCGCTCTCAAACTCGCGCAGGCCGGCGATCTTTACGGCGCTGCGGAAACCGCCGGCGTCGATGTCGGCCACGCGGCGGTCGTCTCCGACGGTCTACGGCGTGGAATGCGCTATTCGATCGGTGCTGAGGTCGACAACGATCCGCGCGCTCGGCCCGATGCGCAGAACATCGTCGATGCAATGAAGCCCGACGGCATGATCCGCTCGGTGCACTTCCTTACGATCGATCACCCGACGCACGGCGCCGGTTGGAATTGGCCGTTCGATAATCCCGAGTTCAGCTCGCTCTTCGACCATGTCGGAGTCGAGAAGACGTGGGAACTCTACATGGCAACGCTCATCGATGCAATCGAACGGCTGCCGGGCAATATCGTCGGTCACTTCTACGTACCCGCGATCTTCGGCCACTGGCCCGACGATGCGACACTCGAAAAATACGAAGACCAACTGCTCGACGCATGCGCCGCGCGCGAAATGGCGATCGAATTCAATACGCGCTTTCTCTATCGCGACCGAACCGACGAAGAGCGAGCAAAGTACATCGCGGCCAACCGTCGCCTGTTGCGCAAAGCCAAAGAGCGCGGCGTAGGGATCGCGGTCGGCGCCGATGCGCACAGCCCCAAAGACCAAGGCCACGCGTTCGATCAGGTCCTCGCGATTCTCGATGAACTCGAAATCAACGAACTGGTCTTTCCGATCGGCGGGCGTCTGTTGCGCGTTGCGCTGCGTGTCGTCAAAGAACCCGAACCGCCCGCACCCGAACCGCCGCCGGTGCCCGAACCCGTCAAGCCGGTTCGCAAAGCGCGCACAAGTGAGTCGCCCAAAGAGCGACCCTCCGATGAAACCCCGGCCAAGCCCGACAAAGAAACGAAGCGCCGCACGGGCGGAACGAAGCTCGAAACGACCGACACGCCCGAACGCGAGAGCACGGACAGCGCGACGGTCCTCGAGTCGAGTGCCGATACACCCGCACCCAAAGCGAAAGCCAAGAAGGCAGCGCCCAAAGATGCGCCTTCGCACGCAGTCGGTGCCGTCTCCGATGCGATCAAATCCGTGGCTGAGGCAGCGGTGAACGCCGTCGCGTCCATTCTGCCAGGTCTCAAAGCGAAGGCTCCGTCAAAGACGAAAACCGACGCAACCGCCGTGAAGCCGGAAGCGAAATCCGCGTCCATCAAAGCCCCGTCCCTCAAAGCCGCGCCCGCAAAAGCCAGTCCCGCGAAGGCCGCGCCAGCGAAGGCTGCGCCGATAAAGGCGATGCCCGCCAAAGCCGTTTCGGTGAAGGCGAAAGCGCCCGTAAAACCCGCTCCGAAAGTCATGGCGAAAGCAAAAGCACCGGCGAAACCGGCACCGAAACCGGCACCGAAGAAAGCGGCGGCGAAAGCCGCGCCTAAAACGAAGCCGGCCGCTAAAGCGAAGCCCGCATCGAAGGCGAAAGCCGCGCCGGTCAAGGCCAAAGCGAAAGCCGCGAAAGCGAAGCCGAAGGCAGCACCGAAGCGCGCCGCGGTGAAACCCGCGAAAAAAGCCGCGAAGCCCGCAGCGCATAAGCCTACGCCGAAGAAACCCGCGAAAAAGGCACCGCCTCGACCGGCTCGCCCTGCCGCGAAAAAACCCGCTGCTAAGAAATCAGCGGCGAAGAAAACAACGAAGCGCTCGCGCTAACGCGCGACGCCGAAGGAGGATCCAGGAACGGTGCAACGGACGATCGGCGCACTTCTGTGCGCGTGCCTTCTCGTGTCATGCTCGAAAACGGCAGACGTGGGCGGCGGCAGTGCAAGTGGTTTGCACCCCTGGTCGACGGCGGGTCATCTCAAGATCGGCATTCAGCGCTCGCCAACGACGCTCAATCCGATCCTCGCCGGGAACACGACGGAGTCGATGATCAATCGACTCAGCTTCAGTTTGCTCACCACCGTGAGCGCCGACGGCAAGCAGACGTTGCCGGATCTCGCAGCGGACGTGCCGACCGAAGCGAACGGCGGCATTAGTAAAGACGGCCTGACAATCACCTACAAATTGCGGACGGGCGTGAAGTGGCACGACGGCGCGCCATTTTCGAGCAAAGACGTGAAGTTCACGTGGTCGGCGATTATGAGCGAAGTGAACAACGTGCCATCGCGCACGGGTTATGAAGATGTCAAATCGGTCGACACTCCTGACGATGCGACCGTGATCTTCCACCTCAAACATAAGTTCGCGCCGTTCGTGAATACGGTCTTCGGCGAGAGCGACGATCCGCTCGGCATTTTGCCCGAGCACTTGCTCGGGAAACTCAAAGACGTGAACCGAATTCCGTTCAACAACGAGCCGGTCGGAACAGGTCCGTTCAAAGTTACGCGCTGGATTCGCAACGATCATATCGAGCTTGTTGCCAACGACGATTATTTCAAAGGCAAGCCGAAGCTGCGCACGATCGAAATCAAAGATATTCCCGATGAAAATACGTCGGTAAACGCCCTGCGTACGCACGACATCGATTGGATCTTCGAGGCCTCACCAAATCTCTACAACGTGCTCAAGACCGTGCCGGACGTGCACCTCTTGCTCAACAGTCAGCCGCAAACGTTGAGCCTCTACATCAATAACTCGCGGCCGTATCTTGCGGACATACGCGTCCGTCAAGCGATCGCCTACGCAATCGACAAACAAGCCCTCGTCAACAAGACGACGGGCGGCTCGGCAACCGTCGCGCAAGCCGATCAGCCACCGTTTTCTTGGGCGTACGAACCGAACGTCGCGACCTATCCGACCAGCGTAGCGAAAGCAAAAGCACTGCTCGCTCAAGCCGGGTATGCACCCGACCCGAACGGCATCATGCAGAAAAACGGCGTTCCGCTCGCGATGAATCTCTCGTACAACGTCGAGAACGCAACCCGCCGCCTCGTCGCCGTCCAAGTTCAGGCGATGTTAAAAGGCATCGGTATCGATGCGAGCATCAAGACGTATCCGGCCGATCTGCTCTTTGCAAACTTCGGTCAAGGCGGCATTCTCAAAACCGCCAAGTACGATCTGAATATCGGCGGTTGGATTGCGGGCGTCGACCCCGACGATCATTCGCTCTTCGGGTGCGATCAGTTTCCGCCCAACGGCACGAACTATTTCCGCTATTGCTCCAAGGCCATGGACGCAGCGCAAAAAGAAGCGCTCGACACCTACGATCAAGCCAAACGCAAGATCGCGTATTCGAAAATCCAAAAGATTCTCGCGACGGACTTGCCGGAAATCTTCATTTGGTATCCGCGCCAGCTCCAGCCGACCAATCCGGATTTCAAGGGCTTTACCCCTAACCCGGTCAACGAGGCGTGGAACGCTTACGAATGGGAAATCTAACTCGTGCACGATGACCGGCCGCCGAGCGGCGAGCCTTCGCGGCTCGCCCGTATCCCCGAACTCAAATGGCTCCAGTCGATCATCATGGAGCGCGCGCTCACGCGCGGCGACTATCTGCTCGCCGGCGGCGCACGCAGCGACTATTACATCGATAAATTCCGCCTATTCTCCGACCCGCACGTGTTGCGGCGCATCGCCCGGCTCTTCGCACCGATCGTCGCCGAGCTCAAACCGGACTTAATCGGCGGCACGGAACTCGGCGGTGTGATCATTGCGACGGCCGTCTCGCAGATGACCGATCTGCCGATGCTCATCGTGCGCAAAGCACCCAAGTCGTACGGCGCGTTTGCCGATGAATTCGTCGAAGGCGGCTACTCGCCCGGGCAACGCGTACTCTTACTCGAGGACGTCGTGACGAGCGCTCGCGAAGTGCTCGCGGCGAAAGCCCGGCTTGAAGAGCTGCAGCTCAAGGTCAACGTCTACGCGATCGTTTCGCGCGGACTCGCACCGGTGAACTCGCTCATTCAGTTCGCGCTACCGCGCGGCGAAGCCAAAACCGACAACTAGCCCGAGCTGCGCTGCATCAGCCGAGGCTAATGCGATTACCGTCTTCGGCGACGTGGACAGTGCCGCTGAAGATTGCCGAGGCGGGCTCTTGCAGATCGGCCCGCGTTGCCGTTTCATGATAGTGCGTGAGCAACAGTTGGCGCGCACCGGCCTCGTGTGCCATCGTCGCTGCTTCATGCGCCGAGCAGTGGCCGCGCATGCCGAGTTCCAGATCGTCAGCGCGCAGCGTCGCCTCGCAGATGAACATGTCGGTATCGCGGGCGATCTCTGAGACGCGCGCATCGGGTGCGGTATCTGCCGAGTACGTGAGCGATGTGCCCTCGCGTTCGTAACGAACGGCGAATGCCGGGATATAGTGGGCCGTAGGCGCGAAGCGCAGTTGCGCGTCGCCCAGGTGCAAGGTTTTTGTGGGGTCGTACGTGTGGATATCGAAGACGGCCGCGAGGAAATCGCCTGCGCCTTCGTCGGCGAACGCCGAGACCATCTGCCGCAGCATTCGTTCGCCGTCGGGCGGCAAGTACACCGGCAGTTTGTCGCTCCGCCGGTGCTCGCCATAGCGTAGCGCGTACCGGAGCGGGATAAGATCGATGAAGTGGTCCGCGTGCATATGGGTGATCACGACCGCACCGATGTGGTCGTACTCCATATGCAGGCGCAGGTTGCCGAGCGCCCCGGTCCCCAAATCCAAGACGATCGACTGTTCGTCGTCTTGGATCAGGTACGAGCTGCACGCACGATTCGGCCGGGGGACCGATGGACTCGACCCCAGGACCGTCAGTTGCAGTGTCGCGGCGTTTATAGCGATGCTAGGACCTCATCCGCGTGACCCTCTACGGAGACTTTGGGCCACACCTTGGAAATAGTACCGTCGGGCCCCACAAGAAACGTGGCCCGTTGAACGCCCATACTCTTTTTCCCGTACATATTCTTCTCGACGATGACCCCGAATGCGTCACAAATGTGTGAAGCGGCGTCGGCAAGGAGTGTGAACGGCAAGTCGTACTTTGCTTTGAACTTTGCTTGGGCTGCCTCGGAATCACGGGAAACCCCAATGATGACAGCGTTTTTCTTCGCGAATTTGGCGCTGGCGTCCGCAAACTGCGACGCTTCGTTCGTTCAACCGGGGGTATCGGCTTTTGGATAAAACCAAAAGACGAGCGGTTTGCCAACGAGATCGTGTAGGCGGACCGGGGTGCCGGTTTCATCGTTTACGGTGAGATCGGGGAGCTTTGCACCAACATCGAGCATCTATCGGGCCTTTCGGATCGCTATGAAGGGACGGGTTCTGCCGCGCGAACTTCGACCGCGGGCTTCGTGCGAAACTGGGAGAGCGGGACAAGAAAGAGTAACCGGTCGTGCGGCAACATTTCATCAAACGCGTTGATATGGACGAACGCGGCACCACGCCACACCGCAAGCGGGATGCAATGGTCGGCCGGGGGCGGCGCCGGGACGTCGCCCTGCAGTCGTTCGCCCACGGTGTAGTCGTCATCTCCAAACGAGATCCGTCCGCGCGTCCCCGGAAATCGGGACAGACCGGCGAACGCCGGCGCGGCGAGGGCGCTGGTTGAGAACGTCGTGGTAAAGCCGAACTGACGCGCGATCGAACGCGCAAATGCATCGTCTTGAACGCGCATGACGACTTGCAGATCGGGATTGCGCGCGCGCGCGCCGAGGCCCACTTCGAGATTCGAGGTGTCGCTATCGGTGAGCGCGATGAGGGCCGCGGCGTGCCGAAGATTGCAAAACGAGAGCGTCGTGTCGTTGGTCGCATCGCCCGTGAGCAGATCGAAATAGCGATTGCGCGAGAATTCGATCGTCGACTGATCGGGGTTGGGATCGATGACGACGACGGGCTTCTTTTGCGTGAGTAGATACTCGATCACGCGCGTCCCGACGTTACCTGAGCCGCACACGATGATATGGCCCTTGCGGTTGATGCGGCGCAGACCTTGCATCGCGACCCATTGCGCGCGCGTGAGCGCCGAGGTCAGTAAGGCGACGAACACGCCCGAGAGCGTGACGCCAAAGAACATGGTACCGACTGCGACCATCTTCGCCCACGGCCCCGCATCGAGCGGTGTGATGTCGCCGTAACCGACCGTCGTGATCGTCGTTGCCACGAAGTAGAGGGCCGTGATCGCGTCTTTCTTGAGCGCGAACGAAAAGAAAATCGTCGCAGCGATAAAGGTCAACACCGACACGAGCACCACGCGCGCAACGATCGGATCGATTCGCCGCAGCGAATCCCGACGTCGGGAGAGCCAGCGTGTGAGGCGCGACTTGATCGTGCGCCGCTCGCCCATTTCTGTCGGCTTTTGGCGTGACTCCGCAAGATGGATAAACTTCGAGAAGAGCACGATGTCGTCGTCCGGATCGATCTTCGCTTTGAGATCGTACACCGCGCGGCCATTGAGTCCGACCACGCGACCGCTCAGATTTTTCTGCGCGTCGGCGACCGAACACGGGACGTGGATTCCAAACTCCGTTGCGCGTCGCTGCGAGAATCCGCACAGGTCGCCCTCGATCTCGGGAAACTGCAGGCCCGAAAAACACTGCGGATCGATCGCGGAACCCGTGAACGTGGCGGCCGCATGCGAGGCCAGCGACACCGTCGAGCAGTTCGGCAAATTCTGTTCGATCTTGCGCCCGAGGGTCCGATTGAACTGGCGCAGCACGACGCGGATCTCCGGATTGAGGTCGCGGGCTTTCAGGGCGACTTGCAAGTTGAGCTTGTCGTCATCCGAGAGCGACATGATCGATGTGCCGTGCATGACGCCCGCGGCGCGCAGGGCGTCGTAGTCGTTGGGAGGGAACGCGATGTACGTCACGTTCATCCGCTCGCACTTTGCCGCAATCTCCGCATCGTGTGCCCATAGCAAAGCTACACGATGTCCTTGCGTCCCCGTAATCTCTTCACAGACACGGATTGCAAGCGCATCGCCACCCACGACGATAATGAGAGGGACCCCGCTCATGCCCCACCCTTCAACGCAAGACGCTCATCCGCTTGCGTATCGGCTGATCGAACTTCTCCACGACACGCGGGGCGAGATCATTGAAGTGGGGACGGGCCGCGGCCGCAATACCCGCGCGCTCGTCGCAGCGGGCTTTCCGGTCGTCGAGATCGGCGAAGACGTCGCCTACACCCAGCTGCCCGGGCGCGGATTCATCGGAGCCCTCGCCACGCACGCCTATTTGCATGGAACGCTCGCGAAACTCCGCATCGGCTTCGCGGAACTCGCTCGCGTGCTGGCGCCGGGCGCCCCAATCGCCGTCACCCTCGGCTCGATCAACGACGCGCGCTTTGGCCTCGGAGAACCGTACGACGAGGTGACCTTTGCGCCGGGCGACGGCCCCGAAATCGGGATTCCCCATGCGTTCCTCGACCGGGACGGCGTAACCGACGTGCTGCGTCCCTTTGGGATCGAATCGTGCGCGGAGGTTGCCGTCGACGCGCTCGTGGGGCGTTGGGCACACGAGGATGATGCGGTCACCGGAAAAGTTCATTGGTTCGTCGTGGCGCGAAAACGGTAACCGCCTGTGGATTTCTCGCTCCATGAAACGTCTCGATCGGAATAAATCTGCGGGAAGTGGAAACGAATCTCCCCAAATTCATGTTTTCGTATGGTACAGTGGAGTGGGCGAGGTGAAGAATCGCGCCCATTCTGCCGATATTCTATTTAGAAGTTACTCGTAGGAACGACGCAAGCGTTCCGTACCGACCCGGCTGGGGCTGCATCGCGGCTCCCGGGACACACAGATTTGAGGTGATCGTTTTCCGTGGATGGCAGTGGCAGTACGAACCTGACTTTTAGCATTCTCCGAAAGGAAACGACACCTCATGATTGTGCTCCGTCTCGCGCTTCACGTTAGCGCGAATCTCGCCGGCTCGCTCGGCCGACTCATCGCCGGACGCCCGCGTCCGCTAGTCCCCGAAACCTACGAAAATCATCCCTACTATCACGCCCCGGAGCCACGGCCCGAGACGTGGGTCTTCTACTGCCGCTAAAGCGCTAGTAGAGCGGAACGGACGGATCGATCTCGCGACTCCACGCGTCGATCCCACCCGCGACGTTGACGGCTCGTTCGTAGCCGCTTTGAACTAAGAACTGTGTAACGCGCGCGCTGCGTACGCCGCCGTGGCAGAGAACGGCGATCGCGCGATCGTGTGGTAGCTCGCCGATCCGCTCGGCCACCTCTCCCATCGGAATCGGCGTCGCAAACGGCAGTGCCGCCGTCTGCAATTCGTACGGCTCGCGCACGTCCAGCACCAAGAGCTGCTCGCCCGCATCGACGCGTCGCTTGAGCTCGCTCACCGAGATTTCGATCATTCTTTGGAACCGATCAGGCCGCCAAGCGGGCTCGAAGCGTTCGCGTAAAGGCGTTTTGGCATGCGCCCGGCTTTGAACGCCAGGCGTCCGGCCTCGACCGCGCGCCGCATCGCGCCCGCCATCATGACCGGGTCCTTTGCTGCGGCGATACCGGTATTCATCAAGAGCGCATCGACGCCGAGTTCCATCGCGATTGCGGCATCGGAGGCGGTGCCGACGCCGGCATCGACGATCACCGGGACGTTCGCCTGCTCTTTGATGATTGCGATCGAATACGGATTGCAGACACCAAGGCCGCTGCCGATCGGCGCCGCAAGCGGCATGACCGCAGCACAGCCGATGGCTTCGAGCCGTTTACACGCGATCGGGTCGTCGACGATGTATGGCAAGACGGTAAAGCCGTCGCGCACGAGTTCTTCGCAGGCCGCGATCGTCTCTACCGTATCGGGATAGAGCGTGTGCGGATCGCCGATGACCTCGACCTTGATGAGATCGGTGCCCAGCGCTTCGCGCGCGAGTTTTGCCGTGAGTACCGCTTCCTTTGCCGTAAAACACCCCGCCGTGTTCGGCAAGAGCGCGTATTTCGTGCGGTCGAGATAGTCGATCATCGTCTTGCCGCTGGGATCGTCGAGGTGAATCCGACGAATTGCCACGGTGACCAGTTGTGCGCCGCTGGCTTCGTGCGCGCGCTGCATGACCTCCATCGACGGAAACTTGCCCGTGCCGACGATGAGTCGCGAGGAAAACGTATATTTGCCGATGACCAGCGTGTCGTCCATCGTGTCCTTAGCCGCCCGCGGCGGCGACGATAATTTCCACGGCGTCACCGTCGTGGAGCGGAAAAGCGTCGATCTGGGCGCGCGGGACGACGTCGTCGTTGACGGCAACGGCGATACCCTCACGGCGCACACCAAGCTGGGCGACGAGCGCGCCAACCGTGTCGACATCGGGATACCGCACGGGTTTTCCGTTGAGCGTGAGCGATTTCATGACGCTCAAACGTTCGCGAGGGCGGCGGCGCTCTCCGGCGCGCGCCCCGGCGAGAACGCCTCGAGCGAGACGCGGGAACTCCCCGTGAGGATAACGTCGGCTATCGCGCGCGCGGTGATCGGCGTGAGGAGAATTCCGTTGCGATAGTGCCCAGCGGCAACGATGTATCCATCTAGGTCCGTAGCGCCAAGATATGGCCGCCCGTCGTGCGAGCCGGGGCGCAGGCCCGCCCACGTCTCGGCGACCGCAAAATCGCCGAGCACCGGTGCAACGGCGAGCGCAGCATCGAGCAATCGCGCGATACCGCCCGCGGTCACGCGCACGTCGAAGCCGCGATCGCAGACGGTCGCGCCGACGAGCATCCTGCCGTCGCTGCGCGGGACCAGATACACCTCGTGCGTCCATACGAGCGCGCGCGAGAGAAAATGCGGCACGGCAATCGCGAGCATCTCGCCGGCAATCGGCTTCACCGCTACGCGCGCGTGTGATGGGACGCCGTCCAGCTGCGCGGCCCACGCGCCCGCCGCATTGACGACGATGCCGGCGGCGGTAAAGCCGCGCGAGGTCTGCACGCCGCGCACGCGCCGCGCGTCCGCATCGAGTCGCACGTCGCTAACATCTTGGACGATCCGCACGCCGAGTCGATCGCACGCCGCGACGAGCGCGCGGCCGAGGAGACGATTATCGACCTGCGCTTCGTTCGCAATCGCGAGTGCACCGACGCAATCGGTTGCAAGCATGGGTTCGCGTGCCAGGAGTTCCGCACGATCGAGCATGTGCGCATCGCCGCCGCGCGTACGAACACTCTCGAGGCGACCACGCAATCCCGCAAACGTCGCCGCATCGCGCGCGACGTGGAGCGTGCCTTCCATGCGGAGTTGCGCATCGATCCCCGTTCGCTCGCGTAAATCTTCGACGAATGCGGGGTACGCTTCAAGCGAAGCGGTGCAGAGCGCGAGCATCGCATTGTCCGCGACTTCCTCGGAAAACGGCGCGAGCATACCCGCACCGGCCCACGAAGCACCGCGACCCGGCTCGCGCGCATCGAACACCGTGACCGATACGCCCCGCTTCGCGAGCTCGTACGCGATGCCAAGGCCGATCAGTCCGGCGCCGATGACGGCGGCATCGCGGCTAGAGTCCAGTATAAACCGGACCTTCACCACCCTGCGGCGGAACCCACGTGATGATCTGGTACGGATCGATGATGTCGCAGGTCTTACAGTGCACGCAGTTCGAGAAGTTGATCGTCAGCGCGCCCTCGACGTGACCGTTCGTCTTGGTGAAATGCGGTTCGTACACTTTGGCCGGGCAGAAATACTGACACGGATTGCCGTACTCGACCGTACACTTCTGCGCGCAGATGTTCGTATCGGAGACATGCAAATGCGCGGGCTGATCTTCGTCGTGCATCGTGCCCGAATTGAAAACGTCGGTGAGCTTATCGAACGTGAGCACGTTATCGATTGCCACGCGCCGGTCGCCGGCGGTCGGTGCGACCTCGGTGATCTTGCGCATCTTGGCGTAACCTTCGTGCCCCGGCAAGCGATCTTTGATGCCGAATCCACGCCCGCCGGTGACGATCCCGAGGCTTGCATTGATGATACCCGCCCACATGCCGCCATCGAAACCTTGATGGAAGTTGCGTGCTTCGTGCATTTCGCCATACGCCCACGATGCTTCGAATTTTTTGTCGAAGGCAGCGAGCGCCGCGGCATCCGAGCGATCTTGCGCGAGCGCTTCGAACGCCGTCTCCGCCGCGAGCATCCCCGATTTGATCGCTAGATGAATGCCTTTGAGGCGCGCACCATTGAGGAAGCCGCCCGAATCGCCGACGAGCATCAAGCCATCCGCGTACCGCTTGGGCATCGCAAAGAGCCCGCCTTCGGGGATCGCTTTTGCGCCGTAACGGATGAGCGTTGCGCCCTCGAGCATTGACTTGATCGCCGGATGCGTTTTGTATTGTTGAAAGAGATCGTGCGGATCGGTCGTCGGATCCGCATAATCCAGGCCGATCACAAGACCCACGTCGAGCACGTCATCTTGCATGCCATAGATAAAGCCACCGCCGAAGACGTTCGTCGGCAGCGGGAAGTTCAGCGTATGAATCACGCTACCCGCGGCAATCGTTCCCGGTTTGCACTTCCAAAGTTCTTTGATGCCGACTGCGTAGACCTGTGGGTCTGCGTCGCGGTCGAGGCCGAGTTTCGCGATCGCGGTCTTGGTAAGCGTTCCGCGCGGGCCTTCACCGAGGATGACGATCTTCGCCAAGAGATCGGGACCGGGTTCGTAATTTGCTTTGTGATTGCCGTTATGATCGATGCCTTTGTCGCCGACGCGCACACCGATGACGCGATCGCCGTCCCACAGCAACTCCTGTCCCGGGAACGACGCGAAGACATCCGCACCGGCGGCTTCGGCCTGATCGCCGAGCCACTTCGTCATTTTCTGAAGGCTCGCAACGTACTTGCCGTGATTGTTCATGTTCGGCGGCGTGATCGGCGCTTGTATTTTTCCGCCGGTGGTGAGAAACCAAAGCACGTCGGTGCCGACCGGTGCTTCCACCGGTGCGGTCGCTTTCCAATCGGGCAATAATTCGTCGAGCGATCGGGGATCGATTACCGCGCCCGAGATGCCGTGATTGCCGATCTCGCCGCCTTTTTCGATCACCATTACCGAGAGTTCCGTGCCGGCTGCAACAGCGAGCTGGCGCAGGCGAATGGCGCCTGCTAAGCTCGCGGGGCCGCCTCCAACGAAGAGGACATCGACTTCAAGTTGATCGCGTTCTGCCATGATAACGCTGATTTCGCGAACGCTCGATGGGTTCCATCGTCGCTCGCGGCGCTTCAGCCTTTTGTCGCAGCTATCGCAGCAGTAACGGCGATGCGATGGCAAGCGAGCCGTTCGTCCCACGTTCGCGTGCGCGGCGACTCGAAGGTAAGCGCATGGGGCGCTGCGCGGCGCGACATCGCAAGCGTAAACGGCAGACCCGTGAAGAACGTGGCTTCTTTTTTCGCATCGACCGCGATCCAGCCGGGCGTGACATCCTGCGCGCTTGCCGCTTCGGGCGGCGTTCCCAAATCGTAGCCGGGGTGAATGGTCTGAAGTGGATATCCGGCGCGCTCGATCGCTGCGGTAACGACGTCTCGGTAGAGCGGGATCCCATCCACGATTGTCTCATATCCATAGAAACCGGTCGCTTCGTGATCTTCGTGCAAATCGAGCGAGAGTGCGAAGTGACGGTCGCGATTGGCGGTTAGAATCGCGCGCGCCTCGGGCGTCGAACCGCCGCGAGAAAACGTGCGATTGATATCGACGCCCTCCACGCTCTCGCGCGTCCCACGTTCGTAGCCGGTCGGGTTCGAACACGGCCAGATGCGATAGCCGAAGCGGCGGTCGAGCAAGCGGTCGCGCACGAGGGAGAAAAGAGCCCATGGAGCTGCAGGCTCGTCTCCGTGCACGCCGGCGGCAAGTGTGATGGTGCTTACATTTGTCGGATGGATCTCGATGCACAGCAAGGTGCGTGGAGCTCCGACGCAGGCGATTTCCCTCATGAAAAGACCGTGCGACGCACGCAGAGACGACCAAGCGGTCCGTAGATCGGCATAGCTTCGAGCGGACGGTTGCGTTTTAGGAGAGGGGGTCATGGTTGCTTGCCTAATCGCATCATGTCTGGTCTCTTACTAACAAACCCGAGGGCCTTCATGCTTCGACGGCTTGCCTTTACCCGTACATTCCGCTCCGTCTCATTGACGGGGCTTGCAATAGCTTTGGCACTTGGCGCCTCCGGCGCTCGCGCGGGCAGCGGCGATAAGGAACTCAGTCGCGTCAAAGGCTCGGTTGGCTTTCAATCGGGCGCCGATGGCGCGTTCAAAGCGATCTTCGGTCGCCAAAATCTCGGCGATGATGCCTACGCGGTAACGAAGGCGCGGTCGCTCGCCGTCCTCAAACTCGTCGACTCATCGGAAATCGATATCGGCGAGAACACGATCGTGCAAGTCGGCGAGTTTCAGCAAGCCGCTTCGGGCAAACAAAACGAAATCAATCTGAAAAACGGCGCGCTGCATTTCAAGATTCGGCGCCCCGCAGGCGGTCAGTCAAACTACACGTTCCAGACACCCACCTCGCAGATTGCCGTGCGCGGTACCGAAGGCTTCCTCATTTCCGGCCCGACCGGGACACAGGTCGTCTGCACGGTCTGCACGATCGGCGACGTCTCGGTAACGACCGGAACGCAAACCGTCACCCTTGTCTCCGGTCAGACACTGATCGTCAACGGCGCGGCGAACTCGATCGGAACGGCCACGCAGACGATCGTCAGCAACGCACAGGTCAACAATCCGGCGGTCTCGCAGTTCGGCTCGACCGGCACCGGGACCGTCGGCGGAAACACCGTCTCGAACGCGATCGGCGACACGACAGGCTCGACCTCCGGCTCGACGCTCGGCGCCACCACCGGCACGACGGGCGGCCTTACCACGGGCCAAATCGTGACCACGACCGGCGCGGTCGGCGGCACGACAGCGGTCGTCGCAGCGACAAACCAATCGACCCCGGCACCAACACCGTCGCCGACCCCGGTACCAACATCAACACCGACGCCGGTTCCAACGGCAAGTCCGACGCCGACGCCAACGCCAACTCCCACCGCCACTCCGGTGCCCACGCCGTCGCCCGTCGGCGTATCGCCGTCGCCGACGCCAAGCGCGACACCGATCCCTACGGCTACGCCGGCCCCAACCGCAACGCCGACGGCGACACCGGTGCCGACGCCCAGCCCAACGCCAACGCCAACACCGGTACCAACCCTTGGCGCGCTGACAATCACCGACGCGCGTACGACGACGGTCGCGAACAGTTTCCCGTCGGCCGTGAACCCCTTAGCGAACATCACGCTCGTCAACTACTACAATGGCGCGAACGGCGCGTTCAACGTGAGTTCCCTGACGTTCTCGGGTCCGGCCAACGTCACGGCGCCGACGTTTAACATCACGGCGAACACGCCGAATCTTGTCGGTGCTGTCGGCGGCACGTTTAGCACCGGCGGCTTGTACACGTTCAGCGCGACACCGCCGGGCGGAAGCCCCGTGAGCATCAACCTGCCCGTGTACGGGACGATCGTCAATACATCATCGAATGCAAACGTCACGAGCGTCTCCAACGCCAGTCCCGGATCGCCGTTCAGTCAGGCGTTCACGTTCGCGCAGCCGGGTCCGTCCGGCGCGACGATCTCCGCGACGCTCGTCTGTCAGACCGGTACCGTCAACACGGGGACGCCATACTACGCGCTGAGTCCCTCCTCGTCGGTTCCCGCCACGGGCGGTACCTTCACCGTGACGATCACCGGCGCTCCGGACTACGGTGGCGCAGCACCGCCGGGCGGCCCTGCGTGTACGCTCAACGCGATCGGAAGCGGATCGCCCTCACCGACGCTCTCGTTCACGTTCAATATCTCAACGACGTCGTTCACGGTCTCCGGACACAAACGCAAATCGCAAACCGGACCGACAACCGGCCCAAGCACAACGCCGGTCCCCGTTCCGAGCCCCCATGCGACGCCGCCGAGCGGCCCGCGCGTTCGTCCGCCGGGACAACATCCGCTCTAGCTTCGCGCTAGCGTAAAAAGAAGACCGCGGTGCAAACCGCGGTCTTCTTTTTACGGCAGGCGACCGGCGATCGAGGCGTCGAGGATTTCGATCGGATGCGCCGCGCGTAACGTCGCGCCGCGGTCACGTAAGATCGACTGAATCTGAAGCGTGCAGCCCGGATTGGCGCTCGCAAGCATCTGCGGCTTGACGCTCGTGACATTATCGACTTTGCGGTCGCCGATCTCACGTGCCGCTTCGGGCTCGAAGAGGTTGTACGTGCCGGCGCTGCCGCAGCACTGATCGCCGTCTGGGATCTCGAGCAGTTGCAATTCGGGGATGCCCCGCAAAAGCTGGCGAGGCTGGCTGCGAATACGCTGCGCGTGGGCGAGGTGGCAGGCATCGTGATACGCGACGCGCAGCGGAATCGGATGACGCTTCGCACGCGGTTCCAGCGCTGCCAGATACTCATTGATGTCGCGAACTTTGCGTGCAAACGCCGCGGCGCGATCGGCCCACAGCGGATCGCTTGCGAGGATATCGCCGTATTCTTTGAGCGACGAGCCGCAGCCGGCGGCATTGATGACGATCGTATCGACGTCGTGCGATTCGAAGCGCGCGATGAGCGCGCGAGCGAATTTCTTTGCTTCGTCTTGACGGCCCGAATGCAAGGAGAGCGCGCCGCAACAGCCCTGCTGCTCGGGCACGATTACCTCGCAGCCTTCGGCCGCGAGCACGCGAATTGTTGCGTCGTTGACGTTCGGGAAAAACGTTCGCTGCACGCAACCGGCAACTAACGCGACGCGCGCGCGTTTCTCGCCGAGCGCCGGCGTAAACGCCGGCAACGTCTTGCGTAAATCGGAGAATTCGATATCGGGTGAAAGCGATTCGAGTTGACGCAGGCGCGGTGGAAGCAACTTTGCCAATCCCGACTTCCGAACGAGACCCTGCGCGCCGCTCTTCGCATAGGCGATCAGCGGATAGGCCAGCTTGTTCAGACGGTCCGGATACGGAAAGAGGGCGAAGATTAATTCGCGGAACGCACGATCGAGTGGCGCGCGCGGTTTTTCTTCAACCTTCGCGCGCGTCGCCTCGATCAGCAAGTCGTACCGCACGCCCGACGGGCACGCCGTGACGCAGCCCATACAGCCTAAGCACGCATCGAAGTGGCCACGGACGACATCGTCCATCACGATGACGCCGTCGGCGACGCCTTTCATCAAGTCGATGCGGCCGCGCGGCGAATCGCTCTCGTGCGACCACGAGTTGTACGTCGGACAGGCCGGCAGACAGAATCCGCAGTGTACGCAATCGTCGATGAGCTCGCGCGTCGTGCGCGTTTCGATATCCAACTAGAGTCCTCCGACGAACCGGCCGGGATTGAATGTCCCCTGCGGATCGAACCGTTCTTTAAGTGCACGCATGAGCGCAAAGGCCGGCGGCGGCGTTCCCCACGCTTCGACTTCGAGCTCGGGTGGCTGCGCATGGATGACGAGCGAACCGCCCGCGGCCTCGATCGCTGCACGCGCTTCGAGAATCGCCGTGCGGCTCGCGGCCGTCGTCCCATCCGCGGCAACGAACACGGCTGCGATCGTTGGTAAAGCGACGGCACGAAATCGGTCGAGCGCGGGCAAGAGTGGGCGCACGATTCCGTTCATGACCTTCGGGTATGCCGAGGACAGATGCGTGATCTGCAAGCGAATTGCACCGGATCGCGCGCGGACGTGCGCGGCGTCGGCGAGGCCGATTGC
This sequence comes from Vulcanimicrobiales bacterium, assembly GCA_038231455.1. Taxonomy (GTDB): domain Bacteria; phylum Vulcanimicrobiota; class Vulcanimicrobiia; order Vulcanimicrobiales; family Vulcanimicrobiaceae; genus JANLVI01. The sequence goes on from JBBRLI010000001.1 coordinate 332,130, forward strand.
GGTCGCATCGAGTTCGTCGATAGCAACACCGTACGTCCGCGCGATCGCGAAGGCAGCATCGACTTGCTCGGCGACGCCGCGCTCGAAGCCCTCGAAGCGTACGAGCAGCAACGGATTGATTTCATCCAAGACTTCGATCGACGTCGGTTCGAGCGCGTGCCCGATCAACTCGACCACGATCTCTTGAATACGACGATGATCGCTGCACTTGAAGCCGACCGCGCGCTCGATTTGGGGCAATGGATGCAGGCGAAACGTCGCCTCAGCGATCGCGCCGAGCGTCCCAAGCGACCCCACCATTAACTTGGGCAGATCGAAGCCCGCGACGTTCTTGACGACTTTGCCGCCGCCGCGCGCGCGCGTGCCGTCGGCACGCACGATGCCGACGCCGACGATGAGGTCTTTGATCGTGCCGTACTTGTGACGCCGCCGGCCCCAACTGTTGACGGCGATGAGGCCGCCGATGCTTGCCGATTCGGGATGCGCGGCATCGAGTGCGAGAAACTGCCCGTTCTTGCGAACTTCGGCTTGCAGCGCGGCATGCGTGATGCCCGCCTCCACCGTGATCGTCTGATCGCTCGGCGCGTATTCGATGATGCGCCCAATCGCGGTCGTTTGAATCTCCTGGAGCGGGCGCGCGGCGGAATTACCGAGGCCCATCTCCGTTGCACCGCCGACAAGCGCGCAGGCATCACCGGCGGCGCCGATCGCGGCGACCGTGTGCGCGAGTTCGTCGATCGATTTCGGTCGATGAGGCGACGCGATCATCCGCGCCCGGCCGTTCCCGCAAGCTCGGCAGAACTCGGCGCGTAGACGCCCGGGCGATCGCCGCAGAGGCGCGGTGTCGGAAACACTTTACCGGGATTGAACGAGCGCGTCGGATCGAACGCACAGCGCACGTAGTGCTGTGTCTCCAAGTCGTCGTCGGTAAAAAGATCGCCCATGTAGACGGCCTTGTCGTGACCGACACCGTGTTCGCCCGTGATCGAGCCGCCGTGCCGCACGCAAATCTTGAGAATTTCGCCGCCGACGTGTTCGGCTTTGGCTTCTTCTCCGGGAATGCGTCCATCGTAGAGCACGAGCGGATGCAAGTTGCCATCACCCGCATGAAAGACGTTCGCGACACGAAGACCCGCTTCGGTTCCGAGTCGCGCGATCTCGCGCAAGACGGTCGAAATCGCCGAACGCGGAATGACGCCGTCCTGGACGTAATAGTTCGGCGAGATGCGGCCCATCGCCGCGAACGCGCCTTTCCGGCCTTTCCACATCAGCGCGCGCTCGGCTTCATCGCGCGGCGTGCGAATCTCAATCGCCCCGGCCGTCTTCACAAGATCGATGACGATGTCGGCGGTGTGTTCTACTTCGGCGGTAATGCCGTCGACGTCGATGAGGAGCGCTGCACCGGCATCGAGTGGCCAATCGACGTGTGTCGATGCGACGATCGCTTCGATTGCGAGCTGGTCCATCATTTCGATGGCCGCCGGAACGATGCCCACGGCGATAATTGCGGAAACGGCTGCGCCCGCTTCATCGGTCGATGGGAACGTTGCAAAAATCGTGCGCGTCGCTTGCGGTCGGCGCAGCAGACGTACCGTCACCTCGGTAACGATTCCGAGCAAACCTTCGCTGCCGACGACGACGCCCGTGAGGTCGTAGCCGAGCGGATCGACCGTTCCGCCGATCTCGACAATGGCCCCATCGGCCAGCACCATCGTTATGCCAAGAACGTGGTTCACGGTAAACCCATATTTGAGGCAATGTGCCCCGCCGGAATTCTCTGCAACATTGCCGCCGATGGAACAGACGCTTTGCGAGCTTGGGTCCGGTGCGTAGTAGTAACCGTCGGCGGCGAGGCGTTTCGAAATATCGAGGTTGATCACACCCGGTCCCACGCGCATTCTCTGGTTCGGTAAATCGATCTCCAGGATGTCTTTCATGCGCGAAAGACCGATAACAAGACACCCCTCGACGGGCAGCGCTCCGCCGGAGAGACCCGTGCCCGCGCCTCGCGGGACGATTGGGACGCCAGCGGCGCGAGCCACTTTCACGCAAGCACTGACTTCTTCTGTAGTAAGCGGCAAGACAACGACGCGCGGGCGGACGCGAAATCCGGCGAGGCCGTCGCATTCGTAGGTGCGCAGTTCGCCCGGATCAGTTATTGCGTGCTTGGAACCGACGATTGCCGTCAGCCGGGTAGCAAAGTCGTCCATTCTGAGAATATTCTGCCAAACTAACGCCCTGCCTTGAAACGACTTTTCACGAAGAGACAACTCGGGTGAGAGATGTTAGTCGTTCGCGTCGTCGAGCAACCAAACGGGGGCCACCGTCGATCGCGTCGCCGGGAGCACGGGGTATCCGCCGTGCCGTTCGACGGCACCGAGTAGCGCTCGGCGTGCGGCTTCGAGCCCCGGACGGTTGCCGGTCGGATGGAGCGCGTAAATCGTGCGCAGTGCTTCGTGTTGACGCACACCCGGTGCAAGCGAACGGTTTGCGCGGTCGTTGAACACCGTGTAGGCAACTTCGATCCCCCGCACCCGCACCGCATCGCTCGCGGCCGTTAAGCGCAACCAAAGTTCGTAGTCCGCAGCCACAAACAGGTCGGTGTTGAACCCGGCCAGGCGACGCAAAACGTCGGCGCGAACGAGCACGCGCGTTGCACCCGGAACTGTGTTTCCGATAAGGAGTGCGCTGCGTTCGAGCGCCGGGGCATCCACGATCGTGTAGCCCGTTACCCGGAGTTCCTTCGGCGATTCAACATACGTCATTGCCGTGCCGCAGACGGCAAGATCGCAGCCGCTGCGAACGAGCGCATCGACCAGCGATTCAATATGACGCGGCGCGAGTGCATCATCGTCATCGAGCACGCCTACGAAGACTGCGGTCGTCGATGCGAGCGCTTCGTTCGCTGCCGTTCGGTATGCACTGAGCGGACGCTCGATCAGCGTCGCGCGCGGAAAACAGGCGACGAGCGACGCAACGCTCGCGCCGCCGTCGTTGATCACGATGGCGCGCGTGCCGGCGTGCGTCTGCGCTTCGACGCTCGCAAGAGCGCGAGCTAAAAGTTCCGGCCGATCGCGCGTCCGCACGATGAGCGCCGCTTCGGCTGCTTCAGCCCCCGCGGGCCGCATCGCAATCGTCACCTGCGCTTGCACGGCCGGCGACCGCTGGTGCGGCGCGCGCGTTCCCAAGGACGTACGCACGGCGCGAGCGAGCGTTCGGGTATCCGTACGATCGAACGTCAGAGCTCCTGCAAGCCATTCGTGCGCTCCGCTCGCGCGATCCACGACGAGTGGGGCGCCGCATGAGGCGATGCGCCAGGCTTCAAGCGGCGTCAAGGACTCCGTCAGCACCACGACGCGCGCGTCGACGAGTCGCGCTTCTTCGCCCGGACCCGCGACGATGACGCGCCGTGCAAACGCGCGCAACGCGAACGTAAACCACGCACGCAGCGCGGCGATCCCGGTACGATCCCAGATGACGATCGCATCACCCAACGATTGCGATACCGTCGGGCGCGAGGGTGGCGTCAGCAGAACGGTTTCCGCGGCTCGCACGTTCGCAAGACCTTCGATCGTTCCGGCAGCGGTTCGCGAGGGCGCGATCACGCAATCGGCGAGCAACAGCGCTTCGCGCAATTGCGCGAGATCGCGCGGATCGTACGGCCCAATTTCGCTAACCTGCCGTCCCGAGACGAGCAGCGAGCCTTGCGCGTATGCGAGCAACGCTGCGGCACGAGATTCGGTTTCCCGATGTTGGGCGAAGATCGCCGCGGCAAGCCGTTCGACGAGCGCGACTCGGGGAGCGTCGATCAATGGCGCGATCGTAAGGCGTCCCGCACGCATGCGCGTCGCGATCATCGCCGGCAGCGCGCGCTCGATCGCATGAAGTTCGAAGACAACCAGAGGATCCGCAATCTGCGGGAGACGCGCCTCATACCACGCGGCCCGCTCGCCGAACGTCGCGCGAATCACTAAAAACGCAACGGCGGCGGTGTAAATCCGGCGCGCCCGCCCATGCGATCCATCGTCGCGATGAGTTCACGTCGAGCAGCTGCGAGGATAGGCCGATCGCGCAAGTCGTCCAGTGAGACGAAACGCCGCATTGCATGGAGCATCGCTTCACCGCCGTACTGCATCATATTGCTAGCGTCGTCACGGATCGCGTATGCCGCGGTTACCGCGCGTACGTGCACGAAATCATGGGCTCGCGCAAGCCGGATCCAAAGCTCCCAATCTTCTGCATGACGGAATTCTTCGTCAAACCCGCCAGATTCTGTGAGGACGCTTCGATCGAGTAGCGCCGACATCGGCCCGATGCCATCGCTAATGTGGATGGTGTCGCGGTCGACGTCGCCGTCGAGATAAACGGCGTAGCCGTAGGCCCGGTATGAACCATCGGTCTCGCGATCAAAGTACTCGCTGAGCGTGTCGGCGTGGGCGACCACGCCTCCAGAATGAACGAGCGCATCGACGAGTCGCGCGACGTGGTCGGGGAAGAGCCGGTCGTCATCGTCGAGCCAGCCAAACCAGCGGCCTCGTGCCGCTCGTAGACCGACGTTAAGTGAAGGGATCGCACCTTGCCGAGTCACGTTTCCCACGATGCGAGCATTCGGATAGCGCTCCACGATGTCATCGACGGGGTCGCTGCCGTCATTCACGACGACAATCTCGAGCGATCGATACGTTTGCGCAGCGACACTTGCGATCGCGCGTTCGAACATGGCGCGACGGTTGTACGTGCGGATGACGATCGTGACGAGATCGCCGTCAGTCGGCAACCCGAAGGCATCGCATCGCGCGCGCACCGGAATCGTGTGCACGCGCGGCCTTTGAGCGCCAAGCGCCAACTGGACCGCACCCAGCAGCGAGAGCCGATCCCACGGAGCATAGCGCGCGACACCCGAACAGTACTCATCGATCCCGCTCGTAAACGGTGCGACAAGCGCCGCATCGAGTGCAGCGATGCTGATGGCAACGGCGGGATCATCGAGTCCGGGAACGACGATGACGCGCGCGCGTCCGAGGCCGCGTGCGGCTGGTTCGGAAGCGAACCGCATTCCCGAGCACAGCGACGTGTCGCCGAGGACGAGGATCGGTGCATGGATTTCCTGGAGGGCAAAGACGCAGAATGCGACGAGCGCTGGGAGCTCTTCCGGCGCGTACACGACGATGGCGTCGCAGCGATCGGCAATTTCGATTGACGGTATTTCTGTCCGCTCGACGGCGATCGAAGCACGTTCGTATGGAAGATCCAGGAGCGGCGCAACGCGCTCCCACTGCGTCCAAGACGCGACTTCGATCGCATCGGCACAGCGCGCCGCATCGCGCAGCGTCTTCACGAAGCGCGGGTCGATCGCACCATAGTCTTTCATCGGGCGACCGTCGATAACGAGCGATTCGTTCGCGAGCGCATCGAACGCCGCACGTCGTTCGTCGTAGTCCGTAGTCGAGCGCAAAATATGCGGGACCGTCGCGATGGTGAAAACGGCGCGAGAATCACAGCCGCGCAGGACGAGCGTTACGTGCTCGGCTCGTTCGCGAGCGACGACGATCGCACGTAAGGCATCGAGCGAGCGTTCAGGCGAGGCGAGAACCCGGATCATCGTGCCGCGCGTTCGGCGATCGGCACGCGATTGCCCTTATGGGCTGACGGCGAGCGAAGTCGTTCCGGGTACGTTGAACATCAGGCTCGATCCGGCGAACCCCGATGTAATACTGGCGATCGGATAGGAAGAGACGTTTCCGTCGGACTGCGCGACGAAGAGATAGGCGTTGTTCGGCGAGACGACCATCGCCGTCACCGTCGCGCTCGTCGAACTTTGGAATGTATACCCCGTCGGCAATGCGCCTGCGTTGTTAAAATACGAGATTGTCGACGTCGGAGAACCGGTCGCGACAAAGACGCTTTTGCCGTCCGGCGATGCGGCCATTGCATTAAACGGTGTACCGGAGAGGATCACGTTTCCCGAGGCCCCCGGATTCGAATATGCGTACAGATATCCGTTCCCGTTCTGAACCATTTGGAAGATATTGCCGCGCGCTTCAACCAGCGCCAGCGGCGAACCGACATACGAATTGTTGTTCGCCCCATTGGTCGGCGGCACGATCGTGAACGCATTGAGGTAACCAAGCGTGGCATCCGAGGTGATAAGCGTCGTCGCCGGGTTGTCGACGGCGATCTTCATCGGACCAACATTACTGTTCGGCCCGGGCGAAATCATGGCCGGAGTCGGGCCGCCCGCCCCAAGCGTGAGCGAGTAGAAATTGCCCGCGGGCATTGGCGAACTGGGCGTTGAGAGAGCGTAGCCCGTGCACGAACCCGGATTGATGACGATTCCCGTTGTGTTCCCGTATGCAACTGAGGCCGTCGCAACGCTGAGCGGCCCGGTAGGGGCCGTAAGATTCACGACGCTCACGGTATGGGCGCCGCCGCCCGTGTCGTTGACGCCGACGATCGCCTGCGCGAGATATCCCCCGCATGATCGGGAGACCCCGGCGAGCGTTGTTGGCGTGTAGCTCCCAATGGCGATTCTGCCGATCTCCGTCGCCGTCCCCGCAAGCGATAGCAAGCCATCAAACGCGTGGACGTTATTATCGGACGCACCGGCCAGAAGATAAAAATCCGGCTGGATCAAGAGCTGAACTGGCAAAGCAATATATTGGTTCGAAAACCCGCCTTGGACCGTCGCGGTCAGCGTTACATTCGCACTCGAGTTCGCCGGATAGGACAGCGCGACTGTCGTCGATTGCGGAACCGGTGCGCCGCCCGCGGGCACAACGAGCGGCAGCGTCGATGTGACGATCGCTGAATTTGCAACCGGCCCCGTAATCGCATTGCCCTCAACATCGAGGAGCGTAACCAGGACAGCGTTGCTTTGCGCGGTCCCCTGATTCTCGAGAAACGGCGTCGTCATTGGCGAAAATGTCGCGCTCGAAGCGATCGGCACAGTGGTAATCGTTACGTGATTTACGGCATTATTGTAAACGGGAATCGGCGTGGCTGAGGTGTAGGTCGCGAGCAAATATCCATTGGGGTTCGAAGGGCCGGCATACGTGACGCCGTTGTATTCGTTGATGATGAATGTATCGCCCGAACTAACGGGGACGTTGATCGTGATCGGATACGGTGTGGGTGCACTGGTCGACCCGGTTGCCGGAAAGCTAAACACCGTCTCCGTCGGAGCAGGCGAAGGTGTCGAACTCCCCGCGAAGACGGTCACGCCGATTTTGAGAACGCCCGAGCCGAGATAGCCAAGCTGATAATTTGCCTTGCGCGAACCGGAAATGCGGTGTAAGGACGGACTTCGTTTGGGCGGATTAACAAGAATGGTAACCGGGACGGTGGGTCCGGTTTTCAGGCCGGATTGCGTGGCCGCTGGAGCAGTAGGAACCGTGCGGGCGACGGAACCGCCGCCCGAGCAACCGGCAACGACCGCGAGCGTTCCAAGCGGAATACCGAGCGAAGTTAACGCTAAATTGCGACGCCCACGAGAATCTCCCGATGCCATTTCAAGACCTTACGCGTCGCACCAACGAACCCTGCGCTCGCCTATTTCAATCCTGTTACAGAGCGCTCAAGAAGGCGTTTTGTGCGCGGGATCACGCTGTCCAGGAAAGCATCGACTCCCATTCGGTTTTCGGAAAACGCGTTTTGGTTTTGATCGCCTCAAGATACTTGCGTTTTCCAGCGCGGTTGCCTTTGCCGAGCAAGAGGCCGCCAACGAGCCGGTCTTCGCGGAAAAACAATGCACGATAGTGCTTGAGCTCGTGATCGAAATTCCTCACCATCTCCAGATCGTTCCGGTATTCCGGTGAGAGGCCGAACTGCGTAATCGTCTGATCGGTGAAGAGCTTTGATGAGTACTCGGGGATATCGTGATAGCGCTCGTCCCCGCCGGCCATGTTGATCGCGGCGACTTTCCCGTGCGCGCCCGCGTTGTTCCAGGTGCCCATTCGGTAATGCATCTCGGCGATCGGATCGTAGAACTCTGCCGCATCGCCGGCCGCGAAAATGCCTTTGATCGACGTCTCCAGGCGATCGTCGCACTGAATCCCGGTCTTGACGCCGATGCCGGTTCCCGCGACGAGTTCCGTATTAATCGTAAGACCAAGACCGATGCCGACAAGATCGGTGTCGAGCGTGAGTCCGCTCTTGGTGATGACTTTAGTGACCGCACCGTTAGAACGCACGAACTCCGCAATCTCTTCGTTGTAATGTAAGTGTGCGCCATCTTTACGCGCCGCTTCGTTGACATACTCGCCCGATATTTCATCGAGCATGCGGCGCAGAAAGCGCGGACCGCGCTGGATCCAGTGCGTCTCGACACCGCGTGCGACGAAGGCTTCGGCAAGTTCGTAGGCGATGAACGATCCGCCGATCGACACGGCGGATTTTGCCGTTTCAAGCTGCTGCGAGATCGCCTTGGTATCGTCCATATACTGAAAGTTGTAAACGTTATGCGCGCCCTCGGCTCCGGGTGCATCCGATGCGTTCGGACGGCCGCCGGTCGCCACGAGCAACGCGTCGTACGGATACGAGACTCCGTTTGCGATCACGATTTTTTCTTCGGGGACGATCTTCTCCACGCGCGTGCGCAGGTGAAGGTCGATCTGGTGTTTGTCGTGCCAGGCCTGATCGCGGATGATGACCTTCTGCTCGGTCACCTGTTTACGGAGCATCGGGGGAAGCGCGATGCGGTTGTAGAGCGGGTAGGCTTCATCCGTGAAGAGCGCAATCGAACACGAAGCATCAAGCTTGCGCAGACCTTCCGCGCAGGTGGTTCCCGCGAAACCGTTCCCGATGATGACGTAGCGCCGCTGATCGTGCAAAAGAGCCCCCGCGATGAAGTGGATGTAAAACGTTAGACTTGATGATAGCGGCTTCCGCCGCCCGGTGGTACGATAGAAGCGTCATGGAGGATGAACCGTGCGTCAGCGTCTCGTTCGGCTAGCGGCCTCGTTCATTGGCGGTTCGAGCGATTACACGCTCGCGCGGCTGGAATTCGGCATAAAATTCCCCGCCCACCTCATGCCGCCTACGCTCACTCGTCTGCCCGATGCCTCCGAGGAGGCCCTACGCGCCCGGTGGGATACCATCGAGAGCGAGGTCGAGGGCATCCTTGCCTTCGTGAAACGGACCGACGAGGAACCCGGTACTACGGTGCGATCGGATTCCGCGTATCTCTGGCTCAAACGAACCGCCCGTGAACTCGATCAGTATGCTCGGGCCCTGCGCTGGGTCCTTACGGTTTCCGAACGCGGCTGAGCCGCAAGAAAGGCCCCTTAATGAACCCCAACGACATCATCGAAAAGGCCCTCTCGCAAGCCCGCGAGATGCAGAAAACGGTGGCTGCCGCTGTCGATCAGGCGAGCACCAACATGAAACCGATGCTCGAAGAATCGCTCAAGAACGGCAAAGAATTGCAAGAATCGCTCGGCAAATACGCAGCCGAAGCCGGTGAAGTCGCCCAGAAACAAACCGAGAGCGCGATGGGTCATCTGCAAGAGTTCATGCGCATCGGCGGCGAGGCGATGAAATCGTCCGGCGAAATCGCGCAGAAGCAGGCGCAAGCGCTGCTCGAACAGTCGAAGAAAACGATTGAATCGGCGACCGCCGCTATGGGGAAGAAACCCGAAGATCTGCACGAGGATCAGCCGCACTAAGCGCTATCGCCTCGCTGCGCATTGGCGCGCAGTAGCGGACGGTGGCAAGCGTGGTTGCCCAATCGGCTAGGAGCGCAGCGACGCGTTCCGAGCCCGTCGCACGATGGTGACGTTCCAAGAGCCCGCGGAGAAGACTCGCCGCGGGTTCTTCTTCTTCGATCGGGCGGAAGCGCAGGTCAGTTGGCCCTAAGCGCTCCTGCCACGCACCCTCGGAAATCACGAAAAGCTCGCCGCCCGTCATCCCGCTTGCGATGTTGCGTCCGAGCGAACCGACGATCGCGACGGTGCCCGCCGTCATGTACTCGCATGCGTGATCGCCCGCGCCTTCGACGACGATCGAGGCGCCGCTGTTGCGCACCGCAAGGCGCTCGCCCGCAGCACCGGAGATGTAGCCGAACCCGCCACGCGCGCCGTAGAAGCACGCGTTGCCGATTGCCGGTTCGCCCGGTGCGCCGGGGCCGCGCACGACGATCGTGCCGCCCTCCATGCTCTTTCCAACGTAGTCGTTGGCATCACCGTCGAGTTCAAGCGTGAGGCCGCCGGTGAGGAACGCGCCGAAGCTCTGTCCGGCGGTACCGACGTAGCGGCGCGTTTGATCCCCGACCGATTCGCCCGCATTGCGCTGCGTGACGACGTCGTGGGCGAGACGCGCGCCGACTGCGCGGTCGGCGGGACCGATCGGCACCAGACGCGCGTTCACCGGAAAATCATCGAGGTGCGGTTCGCGTTCGTCCGCGGTATCGACGAGCGTGCTGCGCTCGGGCAGGCGCAAAATTTCACTCAGGTCCACATTGCGATACCGCTCGTCGAGATCCGTGCGCGCGCGAACCAAGTCGCTTCGGCCGTGAACTTCATCGAGCGAGCGCGCGCCGAGCGCGGCAAGACGACGGCGTACGTCGCGCGCGACGAACTCTAAGAAGGCAATTGCTTCTTCCGTCGTGCCTTTGAATTTTGCACGCAGCGCGGGATCTTGCGATGCAATGCCAACGGGGCACGTGTTCTTGTGGCACTGACGTGCATAGATGCAGCCCAGCGCCACGAGGAGCGCACTGCCGAAGCCGTATTCATCGGCGCCGAGCATCGCAGCGAGCACGACGTCGCGGCCGGTTTTAAAACCGCCGTCAGCGCGCAGCTTCACGCGCGACCGCAAGCCGTTCGCTACGAGCGTATGGTGCGTTTCAACCAGACCCAGTTCCCACGGTAAGCCGACACTTTTGATCGAGGCAAGCGGTGATGCGCCGGTGCCGCCATCGTGTCCGCTGATATGGATGACGTCGGCGCGGGCTTTGGCGACGCCGCTTGCGACGTGACCGATGCCGGACTGACTCACCAGTTTTACCGCGATGCGCGCTTGCGGTCCGACGCGGCGCAAATCGTAGATCAGTTCGGCAAGGTCTTCGATCGAGTAAATGTCGTGATGCGGCGGCGGCGAGATGAGCGGCTGACCGACGGCGGCGCCGCGCAGTTCGGCGATTTCTTCGGAGACTTTGAAGCCCGGAATTTGTCCGCCTTCGCCGGGCTTCGAGCCCTGCGCCATTTTGATCTCGATCTCATCGGCGCTCGCAAGATACGTCGCCCCGACCCCAAAGCGCGCTGAGGCGACTTGCTTGATTCGACTGCGCCCGCTCTCGGGCGTGCGGGCGTAGCGGTCGCGCTGCTCGCCGCCTTCGCCGGAATTGCTCTTTGCGCCAATGCGATTGGTCGCAAGCGCGATGACTTTATGCACTTCGGGTGCAAGCGCGCCAAGCGACATCGCGGCCGTGACGAATTTTGCCACGATCGCTGAGACCGGTTCGACGTCTTCGAGCGGAATCGGATCGCGCAGCGGCACGGCTTGGATCAAATCGCGCAGCGTGATCGGACCGCGTGCTTCCATTGCATCGGAGAGCTGCTCGAAGGCCTCGTAGTCGCCGTTCATTGCACTCGCACGCAGTTGCTTGATAACTTGCGGATCGAAGGTGTGGCGCACGCCTTCCCGGCGGAAGCGGAAGAGGCCGCGATCGGCGATCGGCTCGCCCGACTTTGCGGCGGAAAACCACGCGCGCAGATCGGCTTCGATGTCGTTGAAGCCGAGCGCGGGAACGTGCGCCTTCATCCCCGGGAAACAGCGCTCGACAACTTCGCGCGCAAGACCCAGTGATTCGAACGTTTGCGCACCGATATACGAGCGCAGCGTGCAGATGCCAAGCTTGGCGAGAATCTTGATCAGGCCCGTGCGCACGGTGCCGAGATACGCTTGCGCCGTGCCGTTCGATTCGGCAAGACGCAGCGCTAGCCACGGGGTGACGACGTTCGCTCCAGCTGCGATCACGGTCGCGAGTGCGTGCGCATCGCGAGCGAAGCCGTCGGTTGCAGCGATCGAGGCTTGCATGCGCAGCCCGGCGCTCGTGAGCCGTTGGTGCACCGCGCCTGCGGCAAGCACCGCGGGGACCGATGCATCGAAGCCGCGATCGTCGAGCACGATGAACGTGCTGCCCGCCTTGACGGCATTTTCGGCTTCATCGCAGATCGCGTGCAATTTTGCGGCGAGCGTCGCGCCGCCAAGTCCCAGATTGATCGAATGCTGCAGCATGCGATGATCGAAGCGCAACGAATCAAACGACACCTCATCGAGGATCGCGCTCTCGAGCATGACGACGGTATCGGGCGCCGGAACATCGCCATTCGTTTCGCCCGAACCGACGAACGCGCGCATGTCGAAGACGAGGCCTTCGCGGAGCGGATCGATCGGCGGATTGGTGACTTGCGCGAAGCGCTGGCGCAGATAGGCGGCTATCGGCATGCGCCGATCGAGGAACGGTAGGGCCGCATCATCGCCCATCGAGAGGACGGGCTCGCCATTACCGGCGGCAAGCACACCGATCACGTCTTTGACTTCGTCTTTGCTGAAACCAAAACGCGCAAGGTTTGCATCGAGGTCGCCTGATTGCGGCGCAGTCGCCGGTACGGGCATCTCGAACGCCCACGTCTTCACGACGGGACGGAAATCCGCGCGCTCGCGGCGCTCTTTGCGGAAAGCCTCGGGTTCGACGAGCTCACCGGAGGCAAAGCGGACGACGATGCGTTCGCCCGGGCCAAGACGTCCGCGTTTGACAATGCGATCCGAGCCGAAGTCGACGACGCCGGCCTCCGATGCGACGAGCACTTTGCCGTTTTCGGTGCGGCACCAGCGAAGCGGACGGAATCCGCTTCGGTCGAGTGCGGCACCGAGAATATCGCCTTCGGCGAAGATCATTGCGGCCGGACCGTCCCACGGTTCGACGGTGGGGATGTGGGCATCGTAATACGCTTTGAGCCGTTCGTCACGTGCATCGATTGCGGGCGCAAGCATGAGATCGACGGCGTCGTCGATCCGGTAGCCAGCACCGATCATCGCATCGACGGCGGTATCGAAATCGAGCGAATCCGATGCGCCGCGGTGACCGACGATGCCGCGCGCGCGCATCCAGGCGCGGTTGCCGGTAATCGTATTGATCTCGCCGTTGTGCGCGACGTAATTAAACGGTTGTACCAAACGCCACGACGGCGAAGTATTCGTCGAGAATCGCTGGTGGAAAACGGCGAATCGCGAGGTGAAGAGCGGATCGCGCAGGTCGGTCCAAAAGGCGCCGAGTTCGTTGGAACTCAGTAAGCCTTTATACACCACCGTCGTCGGTGAAGCGGAGACCAGCGTTCCGGTATCGCCGTTTTCGCGCAAAAGGCGCGTGATGATGCGGCGCACCGAGCGCATGCGCTCGCGGACATTGCCCGGGCCCATGTCGATGAGGAGTTGTTGGGCCTGCGGAACGGTGCGGCGCGCGTGCTCGCCGAGGACCGCGGGTTCGAAGCCGGGCGTGCGCCAACGCAGCGGTGAGACGCCGGTGACGCGCACGGCCGCCTCGATCTGCGAACGCAAGTATCCCGCGTCTTCATCGTCGCGGGGCAAAAAGAGCGCGATTGCGGCAAGGTGCCGTTCGGGGACGCGAATGTTCGAGGCGGCAAGCTCGCGGATGAGCAAGTTGCGCGGCGTCTCGACGAGAATTCCCGCGCCGTCGCCCGTCCGGCCATCCGCGGCGCGCGCGCCACGGTGAACCATCGCGCCGACGGCATCGAGCGCAAGGCGCACCACGTCGTGAGACGCTTTGTTGGCCAGGTCGGCAAGAAAGCCGATCCCGCAGGCATCGTGTTCGCGTTCGCTCATCGGCCTATTACGGTAGGCCATAAGAGACCCCCAGTCATTAGCCAATTGGCGAACAGGCCAGCTCTTAACCCCGCAGACCAAGTGCGACCATCATCGCATACCCCGTCTCGAGGCTCCGTTCGTCGAGGTCGAATTTCGCATTGTGGTGCGGGATACCGGTCGTCGGCCCCCCGCGCGATCCAACGATGAAGTACGCACCGGGCCGCTGCTCCATCATGAAGGACATGTCTTCGGCCCACATCACGATATCGTGCTCGATGACGTTTTCCGGCCCGATCGTGGTGCGACCAACCTCGCGCACGAGGTCGTTCATGACTTTCTCGTTGACGGTTGGCGGGTACGACCAGTGATAGTGCAAGTCGTACTCGACGCGCATCGCATCGGCGAGGCCTTTGATGATGCGCTCCATGCGCACGGGCATGCTCTTACGCACCTCGGCATCGAACGAACGGACCGTTCCTTTTAAGTGCGCTTCGTCGGGAATGACGTTGAACGTCGTGCCCGAGGTAAACTGACCGACCGTGAACACGGCGGGGTCCTTAGGCGCAACCTCGCGACTGACGATCGTTTGCAGCATGGTGATGAAATACGCGCCGGCGGCGATCGGATCGACCGAATTCTGCGGCATCGCGCCGTGCCCGCCTTTGCCGCGAATCGTGAGATCGAATTCATCGGCCGAGGCAAAGAACGCGCCGTCGCGCACACCGATCTTGCCCACGTCGAGTCCGCTGTAGAGATGAAGCGCAAACGTACGATCGACGTGCGGATTTTCAAGCGCCCCGTCTTCGATCATCAGCCGATTGCCGGCGTAGCCTTCTTCTCCCGGCTGAAAACAAAACACGAGCGTCCCGGGCACATCGTCTTTGCGCGCAGCGAGCGTTTTTGCAGCGGCGAGCAAGATCGAGACGTGACCATCATGCCCGCATGCGTGCATCGCCCCGAGCTTTTGCGACTTGTACGGCGCGTCGCCCGTCTCGGTAATCGGCAGCGCATCCATGTCGGCGCGCAGCAACGTTACAGGCCCCGGCTTTCCGCCAACAAGCGTCGCGAGAATTCCGGTCTTACCGATCTTCGTGCGTATGTTGTCGAACGGCAACTTTCGCAACTCCGCCTCGATATAGGCCGCCGTTTCAAACTCGACGAGCGAGAGCTCTGGTCGCTCGTGAAGATGGCGCCGAACACGAATGAGATCGTCAAGGATCGTCTGTTCGAGAATCATCGCCCCGATATTCGCTCGCTACTACCGAAATTCCCGACCGAGACGGTTGCCCGGCCCCCTTCCCCCCGACACGTCAACCGAGCTCTCCTTAGAGGAGACGGCATCCCGCGAAGGCGATTTGAGCGGGCTGTGATTTCGGAGGATTCTACGTATGGCTAAGGCGATGACGCAGGCGGGCAAGCTCGACCGACGCGGTCTCACCGACGAACAACTCGTCGCCATGCTGCGCAACATGCTGCTGCAGCGTCAACTCGACAATCGCGGCTTTCAGCTCAACCGTCAAGGGAAGATCCCCTTTGCGCTGGGCAGCGAAGGCCACGAAGCGGCGCAAGCGGGTGCCGCCATGGCGTTCGTGCGCGGCAAAGATGTGCTGGCCCCGTACTACCGCGATCTGGGCCTGGTGCTCGGATGCGGCTTCACGCCCCTCGAGATGCTCAACTCAATGTTCGCGCGCGCCGCGGACCGCTCGGGCGGCCGTCAGTTCCCCAACCACTACACTAATAAGGAGATGGGGCTGCTCTCGATCAGCTCCATCATCGCCGCACACTGCCCGCACGCCGTCGGCGTTGCCTACGCGTTCAAGTATCGCAAGGAAGCCGGCCGCGCCGTCCTTTGCTGCACGGGAGAAGGCGCAACGAGTGAAGGCGAGTGGCATGAGTCGCTCAATTTTGCCGCCGTTCATAAACTGCCGGTGGTGTTCTTCGTTGAGAACAACAACTACGCGATATCGACTCCCTCGACCATGCAAATGGGCGTGGAGCATGTGAGCGATAAAGCCTCCGGCTACGGCATGCCCGGCGTGCTCGTCGATGGGTTCGATCCGATCGCGACCTATGCCGCGATAAAAGAAGCGATGGACCGCGCGCGTAACGGCGGCGGCCCGACGCTCGTCGAAGCGATGGTCTTCCGGTATCTTTCGCACTCAACCGACGATGATGACCGCACTTATCGCGACCGGACCGCGATCGAAGAAGCGCGCAAGAACGATCCCGTCCCGATGTTTGAAAAACGCTTGCTCGATGCGGGCGTCGTTGATGAGGCCAAGATCAAGGCGCTCAAAGCCGACGTCTTGCGCGAAACCAACGAAGCAACCGACACCGCTGAGGCGTTCCCGCTTCCGGTCGCCGCCGATCTCTACAAAAATGTGTACGAAGGAGCCTTTGAGCCGTGGCAGTGATGAACAATGTCGATGCCGTGCGTGAAACGCTGCACGACGCGCTGATCAACGACGACCGCACGCTCATCATGGGCGAAGACGTCGGGGCGCGCGGCAACGTCTTTCTCATCACGAAAGGCTTTCTCGAAGAGTTCGGTCCCGAGCGCATCATCGATACGCCGCTCGCCGAGGCCTCGATCGTCGGCGTCGCCATCGGTATGGCGATGGAAGGCTTGCGTCCGATCGCCGAGATTCAATTTGCCGACTTTATCTATCCGGCGTTCAATCAGATCGTCGGCGAAGCGGCGAAAACGCGCTATCGTTCCAACGGCGACTACACGTGTCCGCTCGTCATCCGCACGCCGTACGGCGGCGGCGTTCGCGGCGCGCTCTCGCACTCGGTTTCGATTGAAGCGCTCTTCTATCACGTACCGGGTTTGAAGATTCTTGCGCCTTCGACGCCCGCTGACATCAAAGGGCTCCTGACCGCGGCGATCGAGGATCCCGATCCGGTGCTCTTCCTCGAACATAAGAAAACGTATCGCTCGGTCAAAGGCGAGGTGCCCGAGGGGCACTACACGATCCCGATCGGCAAAGCGGACATCAAGAAGGCCGGCACGCACGCGACGGTCGTCTCCTACGGTTACAACGTCCATCAAGCACTCGATGCCGCCCAGCGTCTCGAAAAGGACGGCTACTCGATCGAAGTGATCGACTTGCGTTCGATTCGGCCGATGGATCGCACGACAATTCTTGCAAGCGTCGGCAAAACGCGCAAACTCCTGATCATTCACGAAGACAATAAGTTTGGTGGGGTCGGTGCGGAGATTTCCGCAATGGTCGCCGAGGAAGCGTTCTTCGATTTGGACGCGCCGATCCGCCGGCTGTGCGGGCCCGACGTTCCGGCGATGGGCTACGCTCTTCCGCTCGAAGAAGAATTCATGATCTCGACCGATCGCATGATGCGTGCGATGCGCGAACTCGCGGAGTTTTAGATGGCAACCACAATTACGATGCCGCAGCTCGGTGAGACCGTCACCGAGGGGACCGTCGCGCAGTGGCTCAAGAAAATCGGCGATAGCGTCGAGAAGTATGAACCTTTCGTCGAAGTCTCGACCGATAAAGTCAACGCCGAAGTCCCCTCGCCCGTGAGCGGGACGATTCGCGAATTCATCGTCAAAGAAGGCGAGACGGTTCCCACCGGCGCGCCGATCGCGATCATCGATGAAATCGGCGCGGCGTCCGTGACACCGCCCGCGCACACACCATCGCCGTCGGAACAAGTTGCCGATCACGCTCGAGCCGTGCCGTCGAGTTATGGCGCCGGCGGAACGATGGAAGCCGTGCGTCAGGGCGCAGCTGAGCCCGTCCCCGGCGCAAACATCGGTGCCCCCGCCTCAAGCAACGGTGCGGCAAGTAACGGTGCACACGCGAATGCAAACGGCGCCGCGGTCACCATTCCGCGCGGCGTTTCACCCGCCGTGCGTCGACTCGCGCGCGAACACAACATCGATGTGACACGCGTGCACGGGACCGGCTCCAATGGCCGCGTGACCGCAAACGACATCGTCACCGCCTCGACCGCAGGTCCAAGCGCCGCTGCTGCCGTTGCCATCTCAGCCGATAACGCAGAATACGTCGCGCGTGCGGCCGCACCGCAAGCGCCAGCATCTCCGCGTCCCGCACCCAGCGGCAAAACCAGCTACGCAAATCCAATCCCGGGCGAAACGATCCCGCTCACCCAAGCGCGCAAGATCATCGCTCAGCGTATGGTCGAATCGAAGCATACCGCTCCGCACGCCTGGACGATGATCGAATGCGACGTCACGAGTGTGTGGAAGTGGCGTGCGAAAGAAAAAGACGCATTCGAACGCGACTACGGCGTGAAGCTCACGCTCTTGCCATTCTTCATCCGCGCCGTCGTCGAGTCGCTCGGGAAGTTTCCACTCATGAACGCGCGCTTCACGGACGAGGGTATTCTCGTCAACAAAGACGTGAACGTCGGCATCGCAATCGGTCTTGAGACGAACCTGATCGTGCCGGTCATTCGCCACGCCGATTCGCTCTCGATCAAAGGCATTGCACTTGCCGCAGGCGCCTTGATCGACAAAGCGCGTCGCGGCAAGCTCGCCGCCGATGACTTGAGTGCCGGCACGTTCACCGTGAACAACACCGGCGCCAACGGTTCGCTTATGTCGGCACCGATTATCAACGGCGGACAAGCGGGCATCATCACGATGGAGACGATCGTCAAGCGCCCGGTCGTTACGGCGGATGATTCGTTTGCGATTCGGTCGATGATGAATATCTGTCTTTCGCTCGACCACCGGGTGGTGGACGGTTTCGTCGCGAGCGGTTTCCTCAACGACATTCGTAAGCGGCTCGAATCGATGGGCCCGGGACAAGCCCTCTAGGCCTCACACGCGGGCGCAGCGAAGCGCCTTTGTGTGAACGTCCCTTTGCGCTCGCTCGGCTCGCGCGCGTCCGCCTGCGGAATCGCGCTCTGCGTGCTTGGTCTGGCGCTTGGCCGTTGGTCCTCGGCGGCAATTCCCGCGTCGAGCGCCGAGCCGCGCGACCTCATTCCAACGAGCTCGACGCTTGCGCGCGTTCACGCCCTCTACGCGCGCGCACACGCCCGCGAGCGCTCGGCCAAGCTCGAAGTCATTGAGGACTGGCGCCTCACGCAAGACGGCACGGCGGGCGTCTTTCGCGTGCACCGACTCGGCCACGACTACCGCGAAACAACGATCCTCGGACCGTTCTCCTACGAGAACGGCCTGCGTGGAACCGTGCGTTGGCAGACAAATCGCAACGGAATCACCTTTAACTACGCGGGTTTTCACGAACGCGACGCGATTAGCGAGCGTATATTCGAGGGCCCGCTGCGCAACGACCGCGATGAAAAACTCGTCGGCGAGTCGGTGCAAGAAAGCGCCTACGTTATCGAAGTCAATCCGCCCGGTGGCCGCCACGAGTGGATGTACGTCGACAAAAAGACGGGGCTGCTCACGCGCCGCGACCGGCTCGAAAAACATCGTCGCTACGTTACCACATTCGATGACTATAAATACTACGACGGCGTGGCGGAGCCATCGAAAGTCAAGACGGTCGATTCGTACGGCAACGAGCGCGAACAAGTCCTGACATCGCGTACCTACGACTGGACGCCGGACGTGCGCGACGTTGAAATGCCGGCGAAGCGGAAAGACTTTGTAGAATTCCCCGCGGTGGCCGGCGCGATTCGCTTGCCCGCGCGTCTGGTCAACGGTCTCTTCGTCGTTCGGGTCGGCATCAATGGGCGACCGTACGACTTCCTGATCGACTCGGGCGCCGCCGGGATCGTCATCGATACAAGCCTCGCCGAACAGCTCAATCTCGAGCGCTACGGAAATCGAGTCGGCGCGACGATCGGAACGTATGCCGAGTCGACCACCATTCTGAACTCGCTCACCGTCGGCCAACTGAAAATGCAGCGCGTTGTCACGCGCGTTGTGCCCGTTCCTTTTCGCATCGACGATCGCACGAGGATCGCGGGTTTACTCGGTTTCGATTTTTTCGCTGATTGTGTGTTGCATCTGGACTACGATCGCGGAATCGCCGAAGCGATCGACATGCCGAATTTCAAGGCTCCTGACAATACGACGGCGATCCCCGTTGCGCTCGATGACAAAACGCCGACCGTCAAAGCACACGTGGGCAGCGCGCTCGCGCGTCTGATGGTCGATACCGGGTCGAATCGGACGCTCGTCTTCGCGAATTTCGCCGACCGCGCCGATCTTGCGAGCGAGCGAATCGCCGCAACGACGCGGTTTCGCGGGGTCGGGGGCACGGGCAACGGCGAGATGACGCGCCTGCATAACTTCGAATTTGCGAACGTCGCGTTCACCGATACGCCCGTCGAAATTTCGACCGACGACTTTGCAAGTGAAGACCTCGATGGCGTTTTCGGCGCCGATCTGCTCAAAAATTACGACGTCTACTTCAACTACCCGGCATCGCTCGTGCACGTACGCCGCGCGCGACGCCTTCCAATCGTGGCGCTGATGAAATGAGCCTGCTTGCGCGTTAGCGCAAGTCTAAAATCGTTGCGATATTGGCTTTCTTGCTGACTTTCGGAACGATCTTTCCGGTGGCCGAGGTGGCAAGTGACGTCAGGCCCGGGCCGTGACCGGCGACGAGCGAATTGCCGTGCGCGACGATGCCGATGCTGATCGCGCCCGTCCGGTAGATCCGGCCGAAGCTATGGTCGGCATCTTCGATCGCGACGATGTCTCCGAAACGCAGGTCGTTTAAACCGTACTTCTCGACGGTCACCGGATCGAACGATTGGATGTCGTAGTCGCCGCGCATGACCGTATTGCGGCCCAGGCCCGAGCCCATGATCGAAGCCGGGACGATCTTTGCAACGTTGCAGTGGAGCGTGCCGTCCTCGAATGTCGCGTCCCACTTTTCCAGAAACTCGGGGTCGAGATTGAAGAGCTTGATGTCGCCTGCATCTTCGATCTCAAGTCCGATACCGAAGGCGCGAATCGAGAGCTTGTCGCCAAGTTGCAGTTTCTCGAGTACCTTGGATTTGAAATCGACCATCACGTGCTCGATGCCGCCGTGTTTGCCGGTGACCGTGCCGGTCTCGCCTTTGGCCTCGCCGCTCATGACCGTCACGGGATTTCCGATGCATGCAAGGACGTTGTAGCCGACGTTGACCTTATCATCGGGGTGGCGTGAAGAGACCGCCGGTTCGATGTGATCGCCGACCCAACCGAACGCGGAATCGCCCACCCGTACGTTGAGGCAAATGCCGCCCACGCTCGGGATCACGAGCGGTCGGCCGTCGTGGGTGATCTCGTAGATTCCCGAGGGGATCGAGGGTGGCGCGACCTCGCCCGAGAGGGTCATCGCAACGAGTTTGTCCCGGTTGGTGTTCATCATCGAGGCCCGCCGTTCGCGTCGCGGGCCTCCAGTCCCCCGCGCGGGAAGAGGTAGTTCGTGCTCATTCGCAAGCAGTTCAAATTTGAAGCCGCACACGTGCTGCCGTACCATCCCGGCAAGTGCGCGCGGCTGCATGGGCATTCGTATCGCCTCGACGTCTCAGTCGACGGTCCGCTCCAAGATGTCGGTCCGGCCCGCGGCATGATCGAGGACTTCGATACGCTAAAAACCGTCGTGACGGAGACCGTGATCGAGCCGCTCGACCACCGCTCGCTCAATGAGATCATCGACAATCCGACGGCCGAGCGTATCGTACTGTGGATTTGGCAACGTCTTGCGCCCCGGCTTAGCGGCCTCGTCGAGCTGACGCTGTGGGAAACCCAGACGGCGTGCGCGGTCCTTAAGCGCGGCGATGCACTCACCACCGCGCAAGTGAATCTCGATGCTGCAGCTCGCTGAGATTTTCTACAGCGTGCAAGGTGAAGGCACGTTCGTCGGAACGCCGGCGGTTTTCGTGCGGCTCGCGGGCTGCAATCTTGCGTGTTCGTTTTGCGACACCGACTATGCGGTGAAGTTTTTCGACGATGTCGCGGGCGTGGTTGCACGCGTGCGCTCCCTCGGCGGCGACTGCCCGATGATCGTGATCACCGGCGGCGAACCGCTCGCACAGCGCGAGACGCTCGCACTGATCGATGCGCTGCGAGCCGATGGACGCCGCGTGCACATCGAGTCCAACGGCACGATCCCCGTCGAGTTGCCGAGCGACGTGTGGCTCTGCGTGTCGCCCAAAGAGCGGCTTCATCCGCAGATGGCTGCGCGCGCCAACGAAGCAAAGTTGATCGTCGATGGCCGCGTGCCGGAGGAATGGGCCGCGCAGTTCGGGCCCGGTACCGCACTCTTCTTACAACCCGAGGGCAATAAGCCGCCAAACGTCGCACTTGCGATGGCGAGTGCACAGGCGCAGCCGACGCGTTACCGCATCTCGCTGCAGACGCATAAGTTCATCGGGATTCGCTAAATGGTCTTGATCGTGTGCGCGCTGCGCGAAGAACTCACCTCATTCGAAGATCGGCCATACGTCACCGTGATGCAAAGCGGCATCGGTCCGGTCGAATCGGCGATTGCAACGGCACGCGCACTTGCCGCAACGCGGTTTACCCTCGTTATCAATGCCGGGATCGCGGGCGGATTCCGCGATCATGTGGCCGTTGGTGATTCCGTCGCTGTCGTCGAAGAATATTACGTTGAGATCGGACGTGAGGACGGGATTGCGCTCGATCTCCCCAATGGCGCGCTGCTCGATAACAAAGCGATCAGCGATCCGCGACTGCTCTCGCCCTTTAAAGAGGGCCTACTCGGCTCGCACCTCGGCAACGGCGTTACCTCGGCGACCGTTACCACAAGCGATGCGCGCGCAGCGTTGCTTACGAAAAAATTCGACCCGATGGTCGAATCGATGGAAGGCTTCGCCGTCTTACGAGCGGCTCGCCGAGCGGGCGTTCCTGCGATCGAGCTGCGCGGCATTTCGAACCTCGTCGGCGATCGAGCGTCAAATGGATGGGATTTCTACGCGGGAAGTACGGCTGCCGTGCGCGCGGTGGATGCCTTTCTCGATAATCTCGACTTAGGATTTGCATAAGTGACCTACGATCTGGCGTACTCGCCGTGTCCGAACGACACGTATATTTTCGCCGCGCTTACCAACGGACTGTTGCCCGGTGCACCGCACGTTGAGGTGATACTCGATGATGTCGAAGCGCTGAACGTGGCCGCGAAAGAACGCCGCCACGCACTCACCAAAGTGAGTTACGGAGCGATTCCGTATCTGCTGGGTGGCTATCGTATTTTGCGCGCAGGCGGGGCGCTGGGACGCGGTTGCGGGCCGCTGCTGATTGCGAAGCCCACGCAAAGCGGCGACGCGCCGGCGCTCGATTCGTTCTCAGCCGATGCGGTGTTCGCAATCCCAGGTCGCATGACGACGGCGTATCTCTTACTGCGCCTGGCGCTCGGGCGCGAACCGAAGATCGTGGAGATGCGCTTCGACACGATTGTCGATGCCCTCAAAACGGGTGCGGTCGACGCCGGCTTGATCATCCACGAATCACGATTCACCTACCAGCGAACGGGCCTTGTCTCGGTGGTCGACCTCGGCGACTGGTGGGAGCAAACGACGGGTCACGCAATTCCGCTTGGAGCGATTCTGGCGCGCCGCGATCTCGACGATGCCGAGGCAAAGCACGTCAACGATGCCATCCGCGAGAGCCTGGCACTTGCTCGCCGCGATGAATCCAAGATCATCGACTACGTGCGCGAACATGCCTTCGAGATGGAAGACGATGTGATGCGCAAGCACATCGGCCTCTACGTTAACGAGTATAGCGACGATCTGGGCGACGTCGGCGTGGCAGCAATCGACGATCTCTTTGCACGCGCTCACGCCGCCGGGTATATCCCGGAAAACAAACCGGAGTTCGTCCCCGCAAGCTAAATACGGGAACCTTCGCGACTCTCGCGCGCTCTGGCTACTGTCATGATCGCCACTCGCGCCGAAGCCCTCGAACGACTTGCCGCTTTCGTCCCGCACGCGGGGCGGACGTACGCCGCCACCCGCAACGAAGATCGCGGTCCGGATGACCGCAGCAACGTGTCCGTCCTTTCACCGTACGTGCGCGCGCGCCTCATAACCGAAGACGAGATCCTGCGCGCCGTTCTCGCGCGACACTCGCTCTCGGGGGCGGAAAAATTCGTGCAAGAAGTGCTGTGGCGAACTTATTGGAAAGGCTGGCTCGAATCGCGGCCGCTGGTGTGGACGCACTACCGCCGCGATCTCGACGCGCACTACGCGCGCCTGGAGCGCGAACCCGATCGCGCACGCATGCACGCCGAGGCGATCGAAGGCCGCACGGGGATCCCGGCGTTCGATACCTGGACGCGCGAACTCATCGAACGCGGCTATTTGCATAACCACGCCCGCATGTGGTACGCAAGTATCTGGATGTTCACGCTGCAACTACCGTGGGAACTTGGTGCGGACTTTTTCATGCAGCATTTACTCGATGGCGACCCAGCCTCGAATACGCTCTCCTGGCGCTGGGTCGCAGGACTGCAAACGCGCGGAAAGACGTATCTTGCAACTGCCGGGAACATCACTCGCTACACCAGCGGCCGCCTCACGGTCGGCACGCGCCTCGCAAAAGACGCACACGCAATCGACGGCCCCGCCTATTCGCCCGGCAAGTTGCCGAATCTGATTGCCTCGCCCAGATCGAGCGAGCGCGCGCTGCTCGTCTTGCACGATGACGACGCGGGCGTCGATACGCTGGATTTTGCGGGGGTCGACATCGTCGGATCGATCGGATTCTGCGCCGCCTCGGAGCGCTCGCCCAAATCGGTCTCGCATGACGTCGCAACGTTCGCTTCTGCGGCGGTTGTCGATGCGCTCGGGCGTGCGCCGCATGCGAACGCAGCATACGTCCTTGCATCCGCTGACCTCGATGCGGCCGCGAGTGCCATTCTTGCTGCAGCGAGCGAAAGCGGCGCTACGCAAATCGTGTTGCCGTACATGCCCATCGGTCCGGTACGTGACGCGTTTACCGCGATGAAGCCGAAATTCGATGCGGCAGCCCTTGGAGTAATCGAAATTGGTCGCAGGTTCGATGCGGCGGTCTGGCCGTACGCAACGCGCGGTTTCTTCAACCTCAAAGACAAGATTCCAAGCGTCCTTGAAACGCTTGGGATCCGGCAACAACGTTAAACGGTTCCGCTACGATTTCGGTTTCGCGCGTTCGAACTCGATCGTCTTTTGATAGAACCCCACCGCGGGGGCAAAGTTGAAGCTCGGGATATCGGCACCCGAAAGGCCGCGCGAGCGAAGCTCCCCGCTCGAGACGAATGGCATATCGAGACAATCTTCAAGCTTCGAAGAAAAACCCCGATCGTCGGCACGCAATTCGAGCCACGTTTCGGATTTTGCTATGTGCGCGGAAATAGCAAAGCCATCGGGTGTCGATGGATGACGCCCTTCATAAAACGCATCCACGTAGCGCCGAAGCGCAGTCGCCGCTTCCTGAACGACCTGGCGAGAACGTGGCGGACACGCCGTCTCTACAACCGTGAATCGGTCATCGCCTTTGCGGCTTGAAAATCCGGGCTTCCAACTTCGCGTATACTTGGTATCGTCGTTGAGCGGCTCGGGTGCAAAATAAAGTCCCACTTGCTCCGCGTAGTAGAGTCGAAAGCCTGCGCTCCGATCCTCACGCTCGCGCCACCCCGGGGAGTAGATGCCAAGTTTCCGAGCCTTGTCGATCGTATCATCGTGAAGACGACTGCAGTCTGAAGAACGGGCCGAACGAACGCGCTCGCCGGAACGGAAACGACAGTTCGAATGCCGGCGATGGTCCCGAGCTGACCGCTCGAATCGTAAGGGCTTCATACTGCAGTGGGGCGATTTCGCGCGGATCCTGCCCTTTCGTAACTGCGGAAAGCGCGGACTTAACATACGCGTCAACAGCCTCCTCATACGACTTTGCCACCGTGAGTTTTTCCGGGCTGCACTCCGGCGTGTCCGTCCGCGGAGCAAGCCACCCGTTTGCCGGACGCGATTCGAATTCGAGCGGTTGGTACGAAAAGCCGCCGCTAAAAAACCCGGCTGAGAGATTGTCCGCACGATCGATATTCTGCCGACCGAGAGCCAGACGCATCGTGACTCCATAGGTGCGCGGCAAGAAGGGTTGTGCCAGCGTCGGGAACGAGGCAAATCCGGTAAATGGATCGCCATGGACGTTTCCGATGTTTTGGACGGACGCAACGATATCTGCAGCATTTACGCGTACGCGCACGCCCGCGTCCAGGTCGAGGATCGGCCGCGAGCCATACGGGTTATTGGCGCCAAGGCCGCGCGCGTTGACCAAGAGCGTCGTTGCGCGACTCACGGCTGTCTTGGCTTGCAGGGAATACTGTACCATCGGTCTTCCCGGCAACTGATCGCCGGGTATAAGATTCGAACCGGGAGCGAATAGCACGCTCGAACCGAATGCACGCGCACGAGCGAGTGAATAAGAAACGCTGAGGTTGGCATGCGGCGTAAGGTCGAACCGGGCATTGACGTTCAGTCCGTCGCTTAACTGACTGCCGACGTTCGCACTCGTTGTAAAGTATGCGTTCTGCCCGCTCAACAGGAACGAGTTGCCGCATTCAAGCGAGGCAATTTGCCCCGCCCGCGCGTAAAAACCAGGCGATAGCGGGAGTGACGAGAGAGCGCTCCCGGGGAGCGCTGCCGAAACGTTGGCGTTTGTCGCGTTATTTCGAAAAGCGTCGACGCTGAGGGAATAGCCGTCTCCGACGTGATTGAAGCTCGTTCGAAGATTGGACGCCGACCCCGTCGCGCTAGCAAACGAGGGGCCACCGATGAGCGCACGGTCGCCATTGCAGTCGGGCTGGACGGTCTCCGCCAGGGAGGTGCCGTTGAACGACACGGTTTTTGAGGGCAACGTCCCGTTAGCGTACATCGCGCGAATCGAATCGCGCTTGGTGAGCTGGTAGTTCGTCTCACCTCCGAGAATCGGCTGCGTCGATCCATAGCCGCTGTTAACGCCTCCCTGGAGAGAGATGTTGAAACGCCGACGAGAAAGTACCGGCACCGCAAGGTTCACCGATGACAGCGATGTTGCCGGTAGCGGAATCGGCCCTCGCTGTGCGGCTGCGCCGAGAATCGTGGTCGCATCATGGGTGGACTGAATGGTAAGCGTCGCACTATGCTGCTGCGTAATCGGGAAGGCAAGCGAAGCGGTAAAACCGATGCGATCGGCGACCGTGCTACCGGCAGCCCCGCCAATCGATACGCCTTCGATGGTCTGAGCGCCGTTATCAAAGCCGTTTGTCGACCGCGACGCGAAAACGTGCACTTCGGCGTTCGCACGGTCGAGTGTAAGTTGATCGCGATACTGCGCGAATTCGACGATATTCGTCGAACCGCTCCCGGGACCATAGCCACAGGGAAGCGGACCGCTTCGAAACGTGCAGACGAGCGGATCACGTTTTTCGATGCGCCCGTAGTCGAGCAGCCCAACGTGATTTGCATCGAAGCCATAACGAATCGTTGCGAAGTCCGTTGTATTTTGACTCGTCGTTGCATGTGTATAAAAATCGCCGCTCGTATCGAGGAACGCACGCCCGTCGATTTGACTCGCGGCATCACTTACGGAATGCGTCACGGCAACTCCCAGGCGACCGGCTGTCCCGCGCAGTTGGACGCTCGACGCGACGCTGCCGAACGAGGCCCCCCGCTCTTTAGCAATGCCGCCCCAGTCGATTGTCGGGTCGTACGACTGAAAATTGAGCGTGCCACCGGGCGCACCAACCGCTCCGGCATTGACGCCGGCTGACGAAAATGCGTCGCTATTGAAAAGTCCCAACTGGGTTGCCGTACCGCTAGCGAAGATCGGCGAGCCGTTGATCGTCGCTGCCGTTTGTCCGGCGCCTTGATTGTTTATCGTCAAGGCGCCGAACCCGTCGTTTCCAATGCTCGGCACCGAGCTGAGTGCTGATCCCACATTGCTAGCAATCTGCGCAGCGCTGTCTTGATCGTTGACGGCGCGTGCGCCACTCGGGGGAGGCGAAGACTTGGCGCGTACGCTTCCGATACGACGCAGCCCCGTGCGCGTGCCGACGACGGTCACGGCCTGCGTTTCGCCGGCGCGCACGGTCAAAACGTACTCACGCGTGAATTTGAAATCTGCTGCCGAGACGTGGATCCCGTAGACACCCGGCGCGACGCCGGCGAAGTCGATACTGCCGTCCTTGTTTGCTATCCCGTCATACACGCGGTCGTCACTAACGATTTTGACCAGCGCGCGCGGCACGGATTGCTTTGCAACGTCCTCGACGACGAGAACGTGAACGTTCCCACTCGCAAGGGCCATCGGGGCATCTGCGGCGTCGGCCCGCACGACTGAACTTAGCGCGAGGAGAACCGCGAGCGACCAGACCAGACATGCCGAGAAAACCGTGCGCATTACCCACCCGTAAGAACGTCTTGCAGCCATTTCTCTTAGAGATGCCGCGGAGCATGTCCGCTGTTGGTAACAGAGGCAAGCGGGAATGTCGCCCGCGCGAATGAAGCGCGCGACATGCGCTGTTTTGTCCTCGCACTGTTCCTTGCCTTAACGTGTCTCTCACCGGCAATCGCGATGCCGCTCCCGCCCGCCAAGGTCACGCTCGGTGATGATGTCTTTCTTAAAGAGACCTGGCACGACCTGAAAGGGCGCTGCATTGGGATCGTTACCAATCAAAGCGGCGTAACGGGGCAGCAAGAGTCGATCGTTGATGCGGTCCGGCGCAATCCCAATATCTGCGTGAAGGCGCTCTATTCGCCGGAGCACGGCTTGCGCGGCGATCAACCTGCGGGGGCTTACGTCGCTTCGTATACCGATCCGCGCTCCGGATTACCCGTGTATAGTCTTTACGGGAAGACGCGGCATCCGAGCGCCGCGATGCTCGCCGGTGTGGACGTGCTCGTTTTCGATATTCAGGACGTCGGTAATCGCGCGTATACGTACATCTCGACGATGGCGTACATCATGCAGTCGGCCAAAGAATTCGGCAAAGAAGTCTGGATCCTCGACCGGCCCAATCCCATCGGCGGCGAGCTCGTCGAAGGTCCGGTCCTCGATCCCAAATTCTCGTCGTTTATCGGTTTGTATCCGATTGCGATGCGTCACGGCATGACCGTCGGTGAACTTGCAAAGTTGTTCAACGACCGCTTCGCGATCGGCGCGAACCTCCGCGTGATTGCGATGCGTGGCTGGAATCGCGGCATGACCTGGAGCGATACCGGCCTTTCATGGGTGCAGACCTCGCCGTACATCCCCGAGTGGGAAACGACGCTCGTCTATCCCGCAACGGGGTTAATCGACAACGCGGGCATCAACAACGGCACCGGTTTCACCAAGCCGTTCAAGCTCGCGGGCGCGTACGGCTTCGACGGCTATAAATATGCCGACTATCTCAACGCGCGCGCGATTCCCGGCGTGCATTTCCGGCCGGCATCGTGGTCGCCGATCTCGGGCTTTTGGGCCGGCAAGACGCTCTCCGGCGTCGAGCTAGTCGTCTTCGATCCGCACGCCTTCGAGAGCGTACGCACGGCCGTCGAATTGCTCGTCGCCGCACGCGCGCTCTCCCCGGGAATCATTCAAGTGAAGGAAACGCGCCCGCTCGACATCGATTGGGGCACCGATTCGCTGCGACTCGGTCTGCTACGCGGCGAGAGTGTTGAACAGATCGAAGCTGCATGGGAACCCGGCATCGCGGCATTCCGCGCGCTCCGCGCGAAGTATCTCTTGTACTAAGCTTTCCTGCGGGCACGGCGGCCGGTGCGTCGAATTGCTCGACATGCAACGTGTAGCACCCTACGCTCTCGCATACATCTACGGGATCGCCGTCGTACTCGGCGTGATGTTTCGCGGCCCATTCGTTTGGCTGCCCGTTGTCCTGACGTTCGTTGTGATGCCGTTGCTCGATGCAATTGCCGGCGTTTCGCTGTGGAATCCCGATCCGGCCGACGAAACGCTCCTCGCGAACCAGCGCGCCTACCGGTATATCACCTGGGCGTGGGTCCCCTTCGAGGCGGCGGCGATCGGTTGGGCGCTCTGGGTGTGCCTCCAACCCGGCACGACGTGGCCCGAGCGCATTGGGCTGGCGATCGGCGTCGGATTGATGAATGGCGTCGTTGGGATCACCTATGCGCACGAATTGATCCACCAGTCGAACCGCTTCGAGCGGTTTCTCGGCGGCGTCTTGCTCGCGCTTGCGACGTACTCACACTTTCGGGTCGAGCACGTCTTCGGCCATCATCGGCACGTCGCAACGCCGGCGGATCCGGCGACGGCGCGTACGGGCGAAACGTTCTACGCGTTCTTCGCGCGCTCGGTGCCGGGCCAAGTCTTCTCGGCGTGGCAGATCGAAAGCGAACGCCTGCGACGACAAGGATCGATCATCGCGACACCACGCAACCGGATGCTGCAATATGGCTTACTCATGGTCGCCCTCTATGGCGCGATTTTTTCCACGACAAACGGGCTTGGTATCGCATTCTTCGCCGTGCAGAGTCTCGTCGCGTTCGGGAGTTTAGAGATCGTCAACTACATCGAACATTACGGCCTCATCCGCGCGCGTAAATCTGACGGCCGGTACGAAACCGTGCGACCCGCGCACTCTTGGAATACCGGATTTCGCATGTCGAATTGGTTGCTGATTAATCTGGCCCGGCACTCGGACCATCACGCCCTCGCAAGTCGCCGATTCCAGATTCTGCGAACCTACGACAAAGCGGACGCGCCGGTGCTTCCGTTCGGCTACGCGACGATGTATCTTCTCGCGCTGACGCCGCCGCTCTGGTTTCGCGTGATGCAACCGCGACTACACGCATGGAAGGCGACGTCGGTCGGCACGACGCTCGCGCGCGCCGAATTGGCCTAAGACTCGCTTCGGTCGCGGAGTTCGCGCAGCTGTGCGAGATGCACGAAGCGCTGAATCTCTTCCCCGATGCGCGGGTCGAGTCCGAGAAACTGAATGCCCTGCATGAACTTGCGGCGGCGGACGTTCAAGAACGTGATCACGACCTTGCCTTTGATCGTCATTTCTTTGAACGTGGGCGGCGGCACCATGATTTTCTTCTTCCGCGGCCCCAAAGGCGTCGATTCTTCGATTTCTTTTTCGATCCGCAGCGAGCTGATGCGCTCGTTTGGGAGTGTGAAGCGGAACACGACTTCGGAGCCGTTCGGCAAATCTTCATCGCCGATCAACCGCAAACCGCCGGCGCTCAAATCGTCACCCTGCGCGCTGCGCGTCCCCGAACGACCGTTCAGCGTATACATCATCGTGAATTCGACCGACGCGCGAAAGCTGCCGCGCTTCTGACCACCCGGCGGCGGCGGCGGCGTTCTCTTACCAGCGGATTTTCGTGCACCACCGAAATTAAACATACGTCCGCTTGCATTTCCAGGAAGATACGCGGCGCCCTTCGTAGGTGGCGGGATGCCCGAACTCGCGGCACGCCTTCTCGCGGCGCTCGGCCCGGAGGCCGTCCGTTCGGCCCCCGAGGATCTCGCGGCCTATGCCTACGATGCGTACAGCGAGGACGGGATGCCGCTCGCTGCCGTGATCCCGCGCGATGCGCGTGAAACGGCGATCGCCGTGCGTATCGCGCGCGAATGCGGCGAACCGGTCGTACCGCGCGGTGCCGGGACCGGGCTCTGCGGCGGCGCGATCCCCGCACGCGGCGGTCTTGTGATTTCGTTTGCGCGGATGAACCGGATTTTGGAGCTCGACGTTCGCAACCGTCGCGCGCGCGTGCAGCCCGGTCTCATCAATCTTGACCTCTCGCGTGCGATCGCGCGACACGGCATCTTTTATGCGCCCGATCCCTCAAGTCAAAAGATTTCGACGATCGGCGGAAACGTCGGCACGAACGCCGGCGGTCCACATTGCCTCTCCTACGGCACGACGACGAACCACGTACTCGCGATCGAATACGTCGACGATGCGGGTGAGGTTCACACCACCTCCATCGACGATGTCGGTTACGATCTCACCGGCGCGCTTGTCGGCAGTGAGGGCACGCTCGGCGTCATCACCGCGGTCGACGTGCGGTTGATGAAACTGCCCGAAGCCGTGCGCGTGTGCGTGGCCGCATTCCCCGATGTCGAGAGCGCATCCGAGGCCGTCTCCGCAATCATCGGCGCGGGCATCGTCCCCACGGCCCTCGAGATCATGGATAAACTGATCGTTAGCGCCGTCGAAGCGCACTACCATGCGGGCTATCCGACTGACAGCGGCGCCGTGCTGCTCGTTGAAGTCGCCGGAGCCGTCGATGACATGGACGCAAACGAAGCGGCAATTGCGAAAATCGCCAAGTCCCACGGTGCGGTGTCTTGGCGTGCGGCCCGCGATGCAGCCGAGCGCGACGCGCTCTGGGCCTCGCGCAAAGGCGCCGCGGGCGCGATGGGACGGATCGCGCCGAACTACTACATTCAAGACGCTTGTGTCCCGCGAACAAAATTGCCACAAGTCATGAATGCGATCGACGCGATCTCTGCCGAATATCAGATTCCCGTCGGCAACGTGTTCCATGCAGGCGATGGCAACTTGCATCCACTGCTGATCTTCGACCGGCGCGACAAACGCCAAGTCGGCGCGGTCGTCGAAGCTGGGACCGCGATCTTGAAAACGTGCGTTGAAATGGGTGGCACGATTTCGGGCGAGCACGGGATCGGCTACGAGAAGCGCGAGACGCTCTCGATGGTCTTCTCGACCGATGACCTCGCGACGATGGGACGCGTGCGCGATGTGTTCGATCCGGCACGTCTTTTTAATCCCGATAAGATCTTCCCGAGCGGCGCCGTGTGCGGCGAAGTCGCGCAACCGCCGAGCGCGGCGTGATCGACACGCCGCCGCTGCGTTTCGAGGATTTAGCGCTCGATCGTCAACGCGTTGATGAATTCGGACTCGGCGGCCGCACGCCCGCGATCGCTGTTGCCCCGCACGATACGCGTGCGCTCATTGCGCTGCAACAGCGTGCTAATGAAGCCGGCCTTGGTGTTGTCGTGTTCGGCGGCGCTACGTTGCAGTCGATCGGCAATGCACCCACGCGGTACGACCTTGCCATCTCGCTTGCCCGTCTCACGCGCGTGCTCGACTACGAACCGCGCGATCTCACGATTGCCGTCGAAGCCGGAATCACGCTTGCGACGCTTGCCGGGCGCCTTGCCGAGCACGGGCAGTTCGTGCCGCTTGACGCGCCGCGTGCGGCGACGGCGACCGTCGGCGGAACACTTGCTGCAGGGTGGCGCGGTCCGCGTCGGACGACCTACGGCACCGCGCGCGATTTCGTGATCGGCACCGAAGCAATTCTCGCCGACGGAACGCACGCGCACGCCGGAGGGATGGTCGTCAAAAACGTCACGGGTTACGATGTCGGCAAACTCTACCTTGGCTCGCTCGGAACGCTCGGCACCCTTGTGCGTGTGAACTTCAAATGTTTACCTCTGCCGCCGGTCCGGCGCATCGCAATCGCTCCGCTCGCTGACGAACATCGCGACCGCGCGCTCGCGCACTTGGCCTCACTTGCAATCGAGCCCACCTGTGCGCTGCTGATGCGCGGGTTCGATGCCGCAACCCCCGACGTCAAGAGCGATGATCCGCGACTCGTCGTGCTCTTCGAAGGCAGCGATGCCGTCGTCGAACGAGCTACGCGCGATTTACGTTCGGCACTCGGCGCCGCCGGCGTCGCCTCGACGACGATCGTCGACCGCAATCCCGAGCACGCCTTTGCGCGCGTTCTCGATGCGTACACCGATACGCTGGTCGGACGTTCGATTACGTTTCGTTCCACCGGTTTGCCTTCGACCGTCCTCGAGCGTTTCGAGCGCGTCGATCGCTTAGCGCGCGACTTCGTGCTGCGGCTCGACGCAATCGTCGATCTTCGCTCGGGCGATCTCACGCTACGCTTTCTTGCGCCAAAAAAGAACGCGTTCACCCAAATCGCCGCGACGCTCGCAAGCGATCTGCGCACCATCCTCGATCCATGCACGATCCTTGCGGGCGATCCAGCGGCGCGCAGCGGTATCGATGCGTGGGGCACCGAGCCCGCGTCTATTGGAACGATGCGCTCGCTCAAAACGCGATTCGACGAGCGCGCGACGCTCGCACCGGGGCGGTTCGTCGGTGGCATCTAGCGCAGCGATCATCCGGCGCGATTTGATGCGCACCGTTGGGAACGTCTTACGCACGCCAACGCGCTTTCGCAGGCTCCTGCGTTTAGGGCCCGCCGGACTGCTGCGCATGGCGCGTTTCCTCGGAAAAATCGTGCCGCACGCATCGCGCGAACTAGCGACAATCCGTTCGCGCGCAGCGTTGATCCCCGATCCCGCGCTGCGCGAGCAGGCTCTGGCTTCGATCGATTACAAGGCGTATCACGTGCAGGGCGGCTGCATCCTTGCGACGTTCTTACCGACATTTGCGGCGCGCCGCTACGTCGCGATCATCGCGCCGCTCGAGACGATTTACGACTATCTCGATAATTTGTGCGACCGGCTACCGGGTGTCGAAGAGCGCGCCTACGGCACGTTGCACGAAGCCCTGCTCGACGCGCTCGACGATCGTCGCCCGCTCACGAATTACTATCGCGAAGGCCCGCTCCGCGACGACGGTGGTTATCTTGCGTGGCTCGTCGATTCGGTGCGGCGCGGAATCGCAGCGTTGCCACATCACGATTCCGTGCGCGCGCAACTGGTCGACGTGGCGCAATTCTACGCGGAACTCCAAACGTACAAACATGCTATGGCCGAACGCCGGGAGGACGTGTGCCGCGACTGGTACGAACGCAATCGCGAGCGTTTCCCGGGCATGTACTGGTGGGAATTTGCGGCGGCGTGCGGCAGTTCGCTCCCGGTCTTTGCGCTCTTGTTCTTGGCCTCGCACGAAACGGTCGATCCGCGCGAAGTGGCGCGGACGCTCGATGCCTATTTCCCGAACGTCTCCGCAGTGCACATTCTGCTCGACTATTTCATCGATCAGGCCGAAGATCAAGAACATCGCGAACTGAACTTCGTCGCGTGTTACGCAACCAGTGCCGAGGCAGTCGAGCGCGTGCGTCGGCTCGTCGCAACGACCGCCACGAGCCTGCGGACACTCGCCGACGCCGACTGGCACGAATTCTTGCTTCAGGCGATGTGCCTGTTCTATCTCACGCACCCCAAGGTGTTCGAACAGCGACTCGAAGGCGAGAGTGCCGAACTCCTCGCGGCACTTGGCTAGATGCGGCTGGGGCCGTCCTTCACGAACGCAAGATAGTCCATCACGCCGAAAGCAAGAAAGATCACGTTCGCGATTACCGTCGCAACGCCGACGGTTTCGTGCCACCACGTGCCGGTCGAAGTTGCAAATAGCAGCGCGCAACCGAAGAGCGCGATCAAGACGATGCGCGTCGAGAGTCGGAGCATCGCGTTTTTTCCGGCAAGCAAGTAACCGAACGCAAAACAAAAGAGAAAAACGTAGAGGTTGTTCAGGGAACCCATATGCAGCATATCGACAAATCAGCGGCAAACTTTCGCCGCTTGCTCATTCCATTTGCCAAGTGATGGTTAAACAGCAACTAGAAAGCGAACGATAGCCCGGCGTTGCTTAGAACACCCTGGTAGTAGCCGCGCGCTTTCTCGGTGAACTCGCCCGGCTTGAGGCCCATCGCTTCGAGCACGTCGGGAATCTCCGCGATCGCCTTGCTCGCGTGGCCCCACATCTCGCCGAAAATATCTTCGGCATGCGCGGCATCGATCTCATCGCGCTCCACCATTCGCATGAGCCGCCGTTCGCCGAAGCGCACGTGGTGCCGTTCGTCCTCGAGGACGAAGTCCATAAATTTGGCGATCTCATCGGAGTTGGCGCGCATATCCATGCAGCCGTACTCGAGCAAGCAGATGGCCAGTCCCTCGACGACGAGATTGTTGCCGATAAGCGCGCCCAAGAAATCACCGCGTTCGATCGCGCGTTCGATCGTCGTACGGAATTTATTGAAGTTGGGTGAAACGTAGCGCGCGAGTTTGTCGTCGCCGAGACCGAATTGTGCGAGTTTGGTGCGGAAGTGTGAGAGATGCGCACGTTCTTCGTCGGCCTGCACGAGCAGATACTTGCGCGCCGCCTCGTCGGGTGCGATTTTCGCAAGTTCCGTCGAACAGTAGAGCGAGATTTCTTCGCCCGACACAAAATGCGCGAAGCAGCGCTGGAAGAGTTCGGCTGAGGCCGGCATGATCTTCACCGGCGCGAGCGCCCGCACGAGGTCGATCCCGGTGAGGTCATCGAGCGCAAAGATGAACTTCAACATCGCCGGCTTCCGAAAGGCCGGGTCGATGATCATTTTCGCGAGCCGGTTCTTTAAGGCCATAGTCGTCCCATCTGCGCGCGTACGCTCCTTGGAGTATCCCCCCGGCGCGCCCGGCGCACGGTGAGGGCCGTCACCACGTGCGAGCGATCCCGACCAGGAACGACGCGACGCTCTCCTTGCGAAAGAATCCCTCACTCGAGAGATGCTGGGCGAGGGCCGGACGCGTCGCCGCGCGCTGCGACAGCGGATCGACAACATAGCGGAAGACCGCCCGCATGCGGCGTGAGGCCCGGGCATTGGCATCGAAGGCCCCGAGGGTGCGGCGATAGCTGCGAGCGGCCGCCGACACGTCGCCGTGGGCATCGAT
The DNA here is from genome assembly GCA_038231455.1 of Vulcanimicrobiales bacterium. GTDB lineage: Bacteria > Vulcanimicrobiota > Vulcanimicrobiia > Vulcanimicrobiales > Vulcanimicrobiaceae > JANLVI01. Next base: position 368,518 of record JBBRLI010000001.1, read on the forward strand.
GAGGGCGCGGGCCGCGGCGCTGCCTCAGGTCATCGACTGCGCAATCCCCTCGGCGGAGAACGGGTCGGCGACACCCGCCGCATCGCCGGCGGCAAAGATCGCTCCGCTCGTGCGGCGGCTGCGGCCGGTCGGGATCACGCCGCCCGAAATGCGCTCGACGGTTGGGTGTGGTCCGAGTGACTCCTGCGCAAAAGGGCTCTCGCGTAACCAGCGCTCGAGGACGCCGCGCAAATCGGGGTCGCGCCGCGAGAAATCGCTGTCGACGAGAATCCCGACGTTCGCGTAGCGCGCATCGAGCGGAAAGATCCACGCATAGCCCGGGACGACCGCGCGGTCGAAGTGCAAGCCAAACGACGGTTCCAAATCGCGGTCGGCGCGAACGTAGCCTCGCAAGGCCACCAGGCGCGAACGGTGCTTACCGAATCCGGCCGCGGCGGCAAGTCCACCCGTCGCGCCCTCGGCAAGAACCACCGCATCGGCATCGGTGATGGCGTCGGTCGCAGACCCCAGCCGTCGCGCCGTGATGCGCGCACCGTCCTCCAGCAGCCCGATCGCGCGAACGGTCGTGCTGGGTTCGAACTGCGCGCCCGCCGCGATCGCGGCTTGAACGAGGCGATTATCGAAGTCGCGCCGCTCGACGATCGCACCCCACGGCAATTCGGCGGGCCAACCGCCGCGAAAGACCACCCGCGAGGGCGCACTCATCGTCCCGAAGGCTAGAGGAACGCGGTCGGTGAGATCGACCCCAAGGCCCGCCGCGACCCGAACGCCATCGGGCGAGATCCCATCGCCGCAGGTTTTTGCTCGCGGCCACGTGCTGCGCTCGATGAGACGCACCTCGGCACCCGCCCGCGCGAGTTCGATTGCAGCACTGCTTCCGGCGGGCCCGGCTCCCACGACGACGACACGCATGTGACCGACGTTTCGAGGTGGCGCGCATTTTCCCGCGAAGGCGTTTTTGGTGAAGCACGTACGGACGGCGCTGGTGTTTGCTTTGTGTACGACGACGGCGGCCGCCGCGACGACACCGGTTACAACTTTGCGCGGGTTTTCTGCGTACGCCAGCAACCGCGAGCGGGCGCTGGAGCGCTCGTTCCTCGATATCCCGAGCGCCTCGGGTGCAAACGAGGAGGCGCAGCGTATCAACAAAGAGCCGCACTACGCGGGGACGCCGGGCGACTACGCGCTCGCGGTCTACATGCGCGATCAACTGCGGTCCTTCGGTTTCGAATCGTCGCTCGAATCGTTTACCGCACGCGTCGATACGCCGGTTAGCCTCGTGCTGCAAGTGCAGAACTCGAGTTTGCGGCAGCAAAAATTACTGATCAAATCACACGCCGGTCCGCCGACGACCGATTTCGATCTGCGCGAGCCGGCCGATGTCGCCGATCCCGACACCGCGCGCGATTCGCCCACCCTGCCGTTCAATGCGGGCAGCGGCGACGGCGACGTCGTGGCGCAAGCCGTCTACGTGAATCGCGGCGTTGACGAGGACTATCAAACGCTGCACCGCGCGGGTGTGAGCGTCGACGGCGCGATTGCGATCGTTCGTTACGGCGCGCAGTTCCGCGGGAATCTCGCACTACGCGCGCAGCAACACGGTGCGGCCGGCGTGATCTTCTACTCCGATCCCAAGGACGACGGCGCAACACGCGGTGCGGTGTATCCGAGTGGACCGTGGCGCCCGATTAACGCCGTTCAACGCGGTTCGGTCGGTACCGGCATCACGATTCCGGTCTTGCCGATCAGCCCGGCAAACGCGCAGACGCTCATCAGTGCGCTCGGCGGAAAGCCCGGTCCCGAGGGCTGGGGCGGAACGCTTCCCCTCACGTATCCGCTCGGGCTGACGACGAACTACGTCCACTTAGTCGTGAAAATGCAGCGCAAGACCACGACGCTCTGGAACACCGTCGCGCGATTACGCGGCGGGCAGTTTCCAAGTGAGAGCGTGGTCCTCGGCGCGCATCGCGATGCTTGGGTCTACGGCGTCACCGACAACGGCTCGGGCATTATTACGATGCTCGAAATCGCACGCGGCCTCGGTTATCTTGCGCAGAGCGGCTGGCGTCCGGCGCGCACGATCGTCATCGCGGGCTGGGACGGCGAAGAAATCGGCCTGCTCGGCTCGCGCGCCTACGTCGCCGCGCATCACGACGAACTCATGCGCGGATGTATCGCATACATCAACGCCGATGAAAACGTTGCTGGTGGAGCCTTCAATGCAAGTGCAACCGCCGCGATCGGCGCGGACATCATCGATGCGTCGCGCTCGATCGACGATCCAAACGCTCAGGCGCGCACGATTTACGACCGCTGGCTCGAAGCCGAGCGCCGCGTCCATCGCGATGCACGTATCACGACACCCGGCATCGATCCGCCCGGCGGCGGAAGCGACCACGAGTCATTTCTTGGCGGTCTTGGCACGCCGGTTGCGAACGTCGGCTTCGGCGGCCCCGTCGGCGTCTACCATTCCGCCTACGACGATTATCAGTTCGCATCGACGTTTGCCGATCCCGGATTCGCCCTGCATCGCACGGCCGCTCAAATCGACGGCGTGCTCGCCATGCGTCTTGCGAATGCCGCTGCTGCACCGTATACACTCGCACCGTATGTCGGCGCGATGCGTACCGCATACACCGAATTTCAAGCCCGCTCCGAGCGCGATGCGATGGGCGTCGACCTTGCGCCGCTCCGCACCGCGATCGACCGCTTCGCGTCGCTTGCAATCAATGCCGATGCGGCGATGGCGCGCATCTCGACAAGCGGCGCAGGCGTCCCGCCGGATTTGACTACGCGCGAACTGCGCGCTATCCAAAACCTCAACGGCATCGTCTACGGCGTCAACGGTTACGATGCGACCGCGTTTCCAACCCTGAGTGCCGCTTTTGCAACGCGGCAAAAACCGCAGATCGCCGCCGCGGTTCTTCAAACCGTTAGCGCGCTCGCGCGCGCAACGAACACGCTCTCGTTCTAACATCTAGGAGGCCAATGAAACGTTTCATCGCAGCACTCGCCATCGTCGCGCTAATGGGCGCACCCGCACTCGCGAAGAAATCCTCGATGTCGGGCATGATGCCCACTTGCAAGTCGAGCGACCCCGTGGTTTGGGTAAACACGAAAACCAAAGTCATGCACATGAAGGGCGACCCCCACTACGGCACAACGAAAGCCGGCATGTACGCCTGCGAATCGGATGCCATGGCCAGAGGCGCGCACATGAGCGGTCAGAAAATGTCGGGCGGCGCGATGGGCGACGACTCGATGATGGCCAAGAAACACCACAAGAAGAAGGACGCGATGTCCTCGCCGGCTCCCGCCGCAACCTAATTTCTTCAAGAACCCGTTCAACCAAGAGAGCCGTCGCCAGTTAGCGACGGCTCTCTTTTGGTATCGGTATAACCCAAACACCGTTAGGAGCACCGCTTTGCGTTCCGTTCTTATTGGCGGCCTCGCCGCACTTGCACTCGCGTGCACGCCTGCCCTCGCATCTCAAGCCGCCATGAGCGACATGAACTCGATGCGTATGCCCAAGTGTTCCACGATGAACCCCGTCGTCTGGGTGAACACCGATTCAAAAGTGTATTACATGAAAGGCGAACGCTACTACGGCAAGACCAAAGCCGGCACGTACGTCTGCAAATCATCGGCGATGGCGATGCACGCACGCCATGCCAAAACCGGGATGATGAAATCCGGCTCCATGATGAACTCCGGGTCGATGAATTCCGACATGATGAAGTCGGGTTCGATGAAGTCGGGTTCCACGAAGTCGGGTTCCATGAATTCCGGATCCATGGGTTCCGCTTCGCCTGCACCCATGACCACGGGTGGTGGCATGATGATGCCGCCTCGCCCCTATCCGACGAACGCCAGCCCACCGAATGCCGGGGGTTCGGCACCGCCGACGTTGCCGAATAATCCGGGATCAAAACCCGCACCGCAGCCCTCACCAACATAATCGCAAACGGACCGCCTCACACGAGACGGTCCGTTTTCCTTGTGGGAAGGGCACGTTCCATCGGCGTACGTCGTCGATTAGCGTATGCGTATTACGATTCTCGGAGCCTCCGGCTTCATCGGCCACCATCTCAAAGCTGCACTCGAACGCCGTGGAGACACCGTTACCTCGGCGTCGCTGCGCAACGTCGACGCGGCGGTGCAAGCGTGCTCGAACGCCGACGTTGTCGTCAATCTCGCAGGTGCGTCGGTTGCCGGGAAGCGCTGGACACCGGAATACAAAGAAGAAATCCGCCGGTCGCGCACGGAGTTGCCGCGCCAGCTGATCGACGGACTTTCAAAATCACCGAAGAAGCCGCAAGCCTACGTCTCGGCTTCCGCCGTCGGTTATTACGGTACGAGCGAAACCGCGACGTTTACCGAGAAGAGCGCACCCGGTAACGATTTTTTGGCCACGACGTGCATCGCATGGGAAACCGAAGCGCAGCGCGCGCGTGAATTTGGAATGCGCGTCGCCCTCGTTCGCACGGGAATCGTGCTCGGGCTTGAGGGCGGGGCTCTCGCACAACTGCTGCCGATCTTCAAACTCGGCGGCGGCGGCAATGTCGCAAGCGGCGAGCAGTGGTACTCATGGATTCACATCGACGATCAGGTCGGCGTCTATCTCGATGCGATCGATCGTTACGACGGCGTCCTCAACGCGACTGCACCGACCCCGGTGCGCAACAAAGACTTCACGCGCGCGCTCGCTACAGCGCTCCATCGTCCGGCGTTCTTGCCGGTGCCGGCGTTTGCGCTGCAGTTGCTTTTCGGCGAAGGCGCGGATGTGGTCACCAAAGGTCAACGCGTGCTACCGGAGGCGACGCTCGCAAGCGGCTACGTCTTCAAATACCCGGAGATCGACGGCGCTTTGCGCGCCATCGTCGGCTAATTACGGTACGCGCGCGGCCGACGTTAAACGGCGAGCGGATGACGCTCGTCCCGCTGCGCGCACACGACGCACCGCTCGTCTTCGAGGATTTGCGCGATCCGGCGCTCTACCGCTATATCGTGCAGCCACCGCCCGCAACACTCGCGGATACGACCAGCTTGTTCACGCGCTGGGCGGACGGTAGTACCGACCCCGATGCGATCTGGCTCAACTGGATCGGCCACGACCCGCGCGTGACCGGCCCCGTCGGACTCTATCAAGCAACGATATTCCCGGCGCAACATCTTGCACTGATCGGATACATCATCTTTCGCCGTTTCCAAGGCCGCGGTTACGCACGCGAGGGCGTCCGCGCGATGATCCAGCATATGGCAGACCGCGATGACATCGGAACGGTGCGCGCAGAGATCAGCGAAGCCAACACCGCATCGATCGCGGTCGTCACGGCCTTGCACTTCAAATTGCGCGACCGGAACGAAGGCGAAGGCCGCGACGGCGAACGCGTTTGCGATGACCTCGTGTACGAATTACGGGTGTAAGATACCGGCGGAGGCTATTCGCTATCGGGCGCTGTGTAAGGCGCCGGATTGCGTAAGAAATCGCGAGCGCTGCGGTTGGATGAAATCGTCCGGAACGTCGTCGGCGCCTGATTCAAATTGAAGCAGTCCATGAGGTCATCCGAACGTGCGTCCGTGGTGCCCAGCGTCCCGAGACCAAACGTTGATTCGGTGAAGTGGAGGATGCTGCCGAATTCGTGCAGCTGGTGCGAGATGTAGCCGGGCTTCGCGTACGGCGAAACGACGAGCAGCGGGACGCGGAAGCCGAGTTCGTAGGCGTTGTAGATGTGTGGCGGTGCGACGTGATCGTACCATCCGCCCCAGTCGTCCCACGTGATGAAGATGGCGGTATCTTTCCAGTACGCACTCGCACCGATACCATTCACGATCGAAGCCACCCACGCCGGGCCCGTTCCCTGATTGCCGTTGGCATGATCGGAGTTCGCGCCGCTCGGAATTACCCACGAGACTTGCGGCAGTTGGTTGTTCGCAATATCGGAGAGCACGCCCGTTTCTGGAATGATGACTTTGCTCCAACTTGCCCCGTTGCGAATGTGTGCGATCGAGTTTGGACCCGTCCAGATTGACCCTTCACTTGGCGCGTAATATTTCCAGCTGATGCCTTTGGCATCGAGCAAATCCATAAGTGTCGGGCGCTCGAAGCACGGATAGGTTTTCTGCGTTTCGATTCCACTGAGGATATCGATTTCGGGAACGGTCGCGCCCGCGGGAGCCGCACATCCGGCGAAACCCTTGAAGCCAAGTCCCGGGTCGGCAACGTTTTCCGATGCGTATAAATTGCTGCCCGGCGCGACGCTCGATGTTCCGGAAATGATGTACTGGTGCGCCGGATAACTCGGGCCTTCATTCGTTTGGAACATGCGGTCGCCACTCGCATACTGTTGCGCCATGGTCCAATACGGTTGCACTTGCGCTTGCGGCACGTAGCGGAAGCCCGGGTTGGCTCCGCAGCCGCCGGAGGCGCATGCCAAATGGACGAGATCGTTGCCGTCCATCTTCCCGCCGTCGTACTGCACGACATAGTCGTTGTGACCGTGGCCGAGATCGTAGTTGTTTTTGAGGTCGACGGGAGTCAGCGGAATCGTTTGTCCAACCGAATTGGTACCCGACGAGACGGTGTCCATGCCGGGATACCCTTGGAAGATATTATCAGGTGTCCGATTCTCTTGAAAGATAATGACGATATGTTTGATCGTCGATTGCGACGGCGGTGCCGTCGGCGTCGGCCCGGGCCCGGGAAGCGTGGCACTGGGGCCTGGCACGGGAGCAACACCACCGCCGCCCCCACCTCCGCATGCGGTAAGCGCGAATGTCGTAAGAAGAGCGGTTAAAGCATTACGTCGCATGATGGCCAATTAACGCAGGTTCGTCACCGTGCGTGATTGGTGAGGCATTAAACCGACCGACTACGCCGGAACCGCCGTCGTTTCGTGTGCGGCCTCGAGCGTTTCGAGATACTTTTCCGCTTCGAGCGACGCTTTGCAACCCATACCGGCAGCCGTGATGGCTTGCTTGTAACGGATGTCTTGCACGTCTCCACCGACGAAGACGCCGGGGATATTCGTCGTTACACCATCGGCTGATTTAATGTAACCCGCATCGTCGAGGTCGAGCTGGCCTTGGAAGATGCCGGTATTTGGATCGTGGCCGATTGCGATGAACATCGCGTCGGCATCGAGTTCCGAGCGTTCGCTAGTCACAAGGTTACGCAGGATGAGCGCGTGTGTTTTTTCTTCGCCAAGCACTTCTTCGACGGCGGTATTCCAGATAAACGAAATTTTTGGATGCGCGAGCGCCCGGTCGGCCATGATTTTACTTGCGCGCAGGCTCTCGCGACGATGGATGACCGTTACCTTCGATCCGAAGCGCGTGAGAAAGAGCGCTTCTTCCATCGCCGAATCGCCGCCGCCGACCACGACGATGTGGCGTTCGCGGAAGAATGCACCATCGCACGTGGCGCACGTCGAAACACCGCGTCCGCGCAAGCGCGCTTCGCCCGGAATATCGAGCCAGCGTGCACTCGCGCCCGTCGCGACGATCACCGAATCGGCGGTGTACTCGACGTCGCCGGCCCACACGCGCAGCGGGCGCTGCGTCAGGTCGACTCTGGTGACGTCTTCGTTGTGGATTTGCGATCCGAAGCGCTCGGCTTGCTTGCGGAAGTTTTCCATGAGGTCAGGCCCCATGATGCCCTCGGGGAAGCCCGGGAAATTTTCTACCTCGGTCGTGAGCATCAACTGGCCGCCGTACATGTATCCCGCAAAGACGATGGGCGCGAGGCTCGCGCGGGCCGCGTAAATCGCGGCGGTGAGACCGGCGGGGCCGGAGCCGATGATGATGACCTTGGAATGTTGCATGTCGACTTCTTAAACCCGGGGACTGCCCGTTCCGGTTCCGGCAAAGGGTCGTTTCTGGAGCCGGTCAATGACTAGCCTATGCTCGAAGACGAATTCGGAGACGTGCTACGTAAGGCGCAGCGCGGCCGCGGCCTGGATGCGGCCGCCCTCGAGAGGATCACCGGGATCGACGCCGCGCACATTCGTGCCTGGTCGGGTGGTGAAGGGCACGCAAGCGACGATGAGGCGCGAGCCTTGGCAAAGCCGCTCGGCCTCGATCCGGGGAAATTCGCCGACGCCGCACTGACGCGCTGGCATCCGCACGTCGATTTTCCGCACGATGTTCGCCACCATCCGCAAGACCCGCACCCCTCCAACGGCTATCTCTTTTTCCTCGGGGACGGCCGTACGGCGGCGCTCGTCGATCCCGCGGGGTATCCCGCGAATCTTCTCGGCGCGATCGCGCGCGGGCCTTACACGTTGCGCTACATTCTCATCACGCACCAGCATGCCGATCACTGCGATGCGACCGCCGACGTCGCGCGTGCGTTTCCGGACGCGCAGATCGTCATGCACAAGGCCGACGTGCATGCAATCGGGGCGCTCGCATCCCGCGCGCTACCGGTCCTCGACGGCGACGAACTCCCCTTTGGTGATGAGGCGGCGATTCGGATGATCCATACGCCGGGGCACACCGACGGTTCATCCTCGTATCTCTTTCGCTCCACGGTCTTCACGGGCGATACGCTCTTTGCCGGCAGCGTTGGCGGCATCTTCGCGAAGACAGCGACGTATGCGGATCTGCTCGAGAGTGTGAAGTTCAAACTCTTCACCTTGCCCGAGGAGACGGTCGTCATGCCGGGTCACGGGCCGCCCTCGACCCTCGCCGAGGAGCGCGCCCACAACCCGTTCTTCTAGTCGATTAACGCAGAGCGACGATCATCGCGGTGCGAGCGCGCGTCGAACCGGAACTCGCGTCGATCGTCACCGTCGGGTTGACCGCCGGACGCGGGCCATCGGGGACAACTTGGAACTCGATCACTTTCACTCCGCTTGCCGGAACGTTGAAAACAACGCGGTTCGGGGCGCACACCCGATCGGTGCAGAACGAGGCGACCCAATTCTTCGGCAGACCGCTCGCGCGCAACGTCATCGTTTTGCCGACCGGGCCGGTGGCAACGAGACGGTATTTGAGGGTGCTTGGAATGCTACCCGGCAGATCGGCGCCCGTCCACGGTGCAAGCGAAACGCTCGCGGCGGTGGACCGCTCGCCAAGATCCAGTGCCACCGTTGCTTCTTGCGCTTCTTCCGTGTAGAGAGCGCGCGCCGCAGGACTAGCGAGATGCTGGGCGCGATCGGCGGTCTGAGCGAATTCCGTGCGCGCTTTGGCGACGTCGTGATTACTCGCGGCGACACGACCGTAATACAGGTGCACCCACGTGACGAGCCGGTCGCGCGAGGGCGTGAGAGGCGCGCCCTCGGTGATGGCAATCGCGCGATCGAACGCGGCGTACGCTTTGCCGAAGTCGCCGGCTTTCCCGTAGGCACGACCGAGCGCGACCTCGGCTTCGGCGTCAGGCGTTTGCGCGGCAATGATCGTGTCGAGCGCGACGACGCGATCGTAGTGACCGAGCTGACCGTACGCGTAGGACGCGCCACCGAGTGACGCGCGATCGGTCGGGGCGATCGCAAGCGCGCGTTCATACGCCGCAGCAGCCGCGGACCAATCGCCGCCTTCGGCCGAAGCGTCGCCCTGGAGGCGCGCGAGCAACGTCATGTCCGCCGGGGTTTTGGCAATTGGCAGAAGCGTCGTCACGGTGCGATTGCGCAGCGCGGCTTCTGCCGCGCGCGTTTTCGGCAAATCGGTATCTTTGGCCGGATCGACTTCGTCCTCGTCGAGCAACACTTCGGCGTCGTCGATCGCTTTTGCCGCGCGATACACCGTCGCTGCGGCAAGGCCGCCATCGCCATCGAACCGATACTGCGTCGGTTCGAGGAGCGCGTCGATCTTGCGCTGTTGCTCGGAGATGACCGAGGCGCTCTTGCCCACCATCGCCGCCGCGATATAGGCGTGCAATTGTGGCGTCGGAAGGACGTTGTTCGCATGCCGCGCGCGGATGATCCCTTGCGGATCGATCACGAGCGTTGTCGGGTAATTGCGGATGTCGTACGCCTTCGAAAAGCTCAGATCCGTATCGACCGCTTCGGGATACGGAATGCCTTTCGCGGCGACGAACGCGCGCACCAGCGGCGCCTTCTCCGTCGTGTCGATACCGAGAAAGACGACGTTCTTGCCACGCATGGCAAGCGACTCGCGATTGAGGTCGGGCTGTTCGACGCGACACGGCGGACACCACGAACCCCAGACGTTAAGCACGAGCGTCTTGCCGCGATACTGCGCGAGCGAGACGGCTTTGCCGTCGATCGTTTTGAGCGCGAAATCCGGGGCCGGATTGCCGACTTCGGCGGGAGCAGCAAGCGCCGGCAGGCTCGTGACGATCGCGGCAGCTGTGAGGCCGAGCAGAAAACGTGGAATCATAGCTCTCTCTCCAAGGCGCGACCGATTCGCTCGGTTGCGATTAGGTGCGTAGTTTGACGCCCCGTGCCGTCATGATAAGCGCGATTGTCACGCTGATGACCGTAAGGCCGCTTACCACCGAGAGCGACGTCGCAAGTGGCACGTCGCCGTGCCCCGTGAAACTGTACCGGAATGCATCGATCATATGGAACATCGGATTGAAGAGCGAGATTGCACGCACGAGCGGCGGCAGAAACTGCACCGAGGTGAACACACCGCCGACGAAGACCAGCGGCGTGATGAGAAACGTCGTGAGCACCGCGATGTGGTCGAACTTTTCCGCCAAGAGTCCGAAGATGATGCCGAGCGCCGAGAACAGCACGGCGACGAGGGTAATCGTGAGCAGATACAGACCCCAATCGAGCGGGATCGTGTGCACGAGCAGCGCGCCAAGGACGGTGATGAGCGCGGCGATGAAGAGCGCGCGCAAAACGCCGGCGATGATGTAACCGAGTACCATCTCCACAGCCGACAGCGGCGCGATGAGCAATTCTTGAATGTGATTCATGAACCGACCCTGGAAGATCGAACTCGAACTCTCGCTGTACGTCCCATCGATGACCTGCAGCATGATGAGCCCGGGAATCAAGAAGGTCGCGTATGAGACGCCTTGCACGTTTTGAATCCGACTGCCGAGCGCAAGGCCGAACACGAAGACATACAGGAGCGTCGTGATGACCGGCGGCCAAATCACCTGATTGATGATCGCAAACGTGCGCACGAGTTCGCGCTTGATCAACGTCTGAAGGCCGATTGGATTTCCGAAGAGCGCGTTCATCGGCGCGTCAATTCCAAGAATACGTCTTGCAAGTTCGCGCGGCGGAAGCCGACGTCCACGATCGTAAAACCGGCGCGTTCGAACTCGCCGAGCGCCGTGGCAATCGCGGCGGGCGCGATGCCTTCGAGTTCGACGACCGCGCTGCCGGGTTCGAAGCGCGCACCGCGCGCCTGAAGCGATGCGGGAAGCGCGCGCACGGGAGCATCCAGCGTGACGGCAAGGACGTCGCCTTGCGTCTGCTTTTCAACGAGCGCCGCGGTCTCTTCGAGCGCGACGAGCCGACCGGCCTCGATGATGCCGATACGATTGCAAAGCGTCTCTGCTTCTTCGAGATAGTGCGTCGTCAGAACGATCGTCATGCCGCCGCGGTTGAGCTCGCGCAAGAAATCCCACAATTCCAAACGCAATTCGACATCGACGCCGGCGGTCGGCTCATCGAGAATGAGGAGCCGTGGCTGATGGATGAGCGCACGCGCGAGCGTAAGGCGGCGCTTCATTCCACCCGAGAGTTTCGTGTAGACCTCTTTTGCTTTGGATGTAAGGTTGAAGCGTTCGAGCAAATCGTCGGCGCGCTTACGGACGGCCGGACCGCTCTGGCCGTAGTAGCCGGCTTGGAAGATGAGGATGTCGCGAATTGAGAGATAACGATCGAAGTTGTATTCTTGCGGCGCCAGGCCAACCGTCGTGCGTGCGGCGCGCCAGTCGGAGACCACATCGTGTCCGAAGAGTTCGATCGATCCGCCGCTGATTTTTGCAAGCCCGACGATCGCGTTGATCGTCGTCGTCTTCCCCGCGCCATTGGGACCGAGGAGTCCGAAAAACGCGCCTTCTTCCACTTGCAGCGAGAGGCCGTCGACGGCAGAAAAATCGCCGTAGCGCTTGACGAGTCCGGTGATTGCAATCGCATCCATTACGGAATCATCCCTTCGAGTACGCTATAGCGGTGGCGGCGCAGCACGCCGATGCGCTTCTCAAGAAAGGGCATCTCGCTCTTTTCATAGTCGCGAACGGTGCGTTCGATATCGAAGGCAACGCGACGGGATTTCGCCTCCCAACCGCCAGGGCGGTCGGTGAGGATCACGTAATGCGCGCGCGGATCGCCGTCCTTTGGCAATCCGGCCGATGCAACGTTCACGAGTAATTTCCCGCGCCACGTGCGGATGTACGGGAGATGCAAATGCCCGAATGCGATCGCCGCCGCGTGCACGTCGCCAAAAAGTCGTTCGAGTTGATCCTCGGGCGCATCGGGCCACACGTGTTCTTCATCGTTTTTGGGATTGGCGTGCGTGACCACGAGCGCGTTATCGTGATGTCCGAACGTGAGTGCGGTCGGGAGTGCCGCAAGCCACCCAAGCCATTCGGGGCCGAGTTGTTCGCGTTGCCAAAGGATGCTCTCGCGCTCTTCGCGGGCGAACGCTTCGATCGGCTCGACCGCGATGTAACGATCCGTGTTACCACGTAGCGATTTTGCGCCGATATCGCGCAGCCGTTTGAGCACTTTGCGCGGCTTTGGCCCATCCATGCAGAGATCGCCCGCAGCGACGATGACATCCGCGCCGCCTTGCGTGGCGAGATCCGCAAGACAGGCGTCGAGTCCGCGGATGTTACCGTGGACATCGGAGACTACTGCGACGCGCATTCGTCCTCAGGTGCGCTTGAACGGAAGCACGAGTGAGAACGGGCCGGCGCCCGCCTTCCCGAACTCCCACAAGTCGATCGCCTCGACGGCGATCTTCGCAGCCTTCATGGCTTTCATCGCTTCGCGAAAACGCAAGTTCGCAAGCACGCGGCGTTCGCCCACCGCAAGCACGCCCGCGGCAAACTGTTCGCCGCGCGGCACCGGCACGATCCTCAGATTTCCGGCCGGGACGACGTCGACGTGATCCGGCGCCGCAAGAGCGATCGATCCGCCGACGATCGAGAACACATTGCGCAGGCGTGCGACGTCGTGCGTGAGCGCAAGCTCGATCGTGCGATACCCCGCCGTGGCACAGAGCGATTCGAATTGCTTGCGGCCCAGTTCGTTCGAGCGCGAACCAAAGACGCTGCCGGTACGGATGACGCCGACATACGCGATACCCTCGCCGATTGCGACGTCGGTGCCATCGAGCAATCCCGGCGATTCGATACGGCCGACGATCGGAATGCCGAGCGCACCCAGGGCCGTTTCGACCGCCGCGACTTCCGCGCGGCGTTCCGGCTTACTCGGTCGCATGAGGATCGCGCCGTTCGGCACGATAACGGCGCAGTCAGCGATGAACGCTTCGCCGGGCGCCTCACTCGAAGGATCGAGTTCGACGACCTGGGTGCCGCGATCGCGCATCGTGCGCACCAGGATCGCGTGGGCCTCGAGGGCCCGCTCGGCGATGGGACTGGACTCACCGTGAATCGGCGGTAAGAGCGCGACCGATGCACTCGGACGGACGACCAGGGCCCCGGTGAGCGTGCCGGCATCGGTACGGAGATAGGGGGCGTCGTAGGTCTTGGTCGTCACGTCGATTTCTTCGCGCTGCACGGGCACTCTCCAGCTTTAGAACAGCGCGAGCGCTTGCGAGTAAAGTCGCTGCTGGGACCGCGTATAGGCCTCGGGTAAACGGACCGCGCGCTGCGCGGCGAGCGCATCGGCCTGACGCGAGAGATCGACGAGCCGCGCGGCCCGCGCGCTGTCGGCATCAGGTCCGGACTGGTCGGTGCGCTCGAGCAGCGCGGCGATACGCTCGCCCTCTGCGCTAGCGGTCTGCGTCGGAACCGGGATCATCGTAAATGCGGCGAGCACGGGCGTCGTCGTGAAGCAGTCGGCCATGTCACTTGCGAGGAGATCGCCGAGTGAGAGCGCGGGCAGGCCCAGCAATTCTTCGGTCGTTTTGAGGATACTCACCGTCGATGTGTGACGCATACTGAGGTAATGGTGGCGCGCATACGGCGAGATCACGATGGCGTACGTGCGGTACTCATCGATATGATCGCGCGAACTCTGCGCATCATCGGGCGCAACGAAAATCGCGGTATCGCGCCACGTCGGCGCGTGCGTGAGATGTTCGACGATCATACCCAGTGCCCGATCGCCGTCGGCCACTTCTTCCGGAAGCGGCGGGATGTTCGCGCCGACCCCGCCGTGATCGGCGGGCAGCCAGATATAGATGTACTTCGGAATCGCATTGGTCTTTGCAAGCGCATCGAAATCGCGGATGAATTCGCGCGCCCGGCGTTCGTCGCGCACACGCAAATTCCAACCGGGATAATCTTCGTCGACATGTCCCGCGAGCACCAGCGGCGCGGGAACGTTGAGTGCGAACAGACCGCCCAAACCCGACGTTGGTGCGAGCGTATCGGCGATTCCGGCAAAGTTCGGATCGTCGGCCTTCACGTTCTTGCTTGCGCCCTCATCGAAGCCTGAAACGCGTATGAAATCGCCGTAGTCGCGAAAGCTGATTCCGTGCCGTGCGAGATTGTTGAAGATGTAGCCGGCACGCGGATAGTCTTCTGGATCTTCGTTTTTATTAGCGAGCGGACGACGGCCGGTTTTCGAGAGCTGGGTTCGCTCGGTGTACGCGCTCGAAATACCGGCGGCGAAAAACTGATGCCCGGCGTCCGATTCTTCCGCATCGGCAAACGTGTTGCCGGAAAGGGCGTACGTGCGCGCGAGCTCGTGAAGATTCGGTGTCACGCTCGCACCGAACGAAACGTATTTCGGGTCGCCCGGGCCGTACGGTTTTCCCTGTGCATCCGTGAGATCGCCGAGCATCGCATCGTAGGTCTTGTTCTCTTGCAGGATGACCACGATGTGTTTGATCGCGGCACTCGGGCCGACGGTGAGGGTCTGCGGCACGACGATATTCGTTTTTGCGGGTGCGATCGAGCGCGCGAAACGGAGCGTGTTCCGCGTCGTCTCCGTAAGTTTGATCGCTTGCAAGTCGAGCCGCTGCAGCGTCGACCAGACGGCGTTGGCGTCGGCGCCCGTTGCCGGATCGCCGACGAAACCGGCGTCGTGCCCGAAGCCTTTTGCCGAGACGGTGTAGAGCGTCCGGTCGTTGTCGCCAAGGACGAGCGCCGTCGGATACCACCCAGTTGGAATCAACCCCAGACGATGCAAATGGACCGGATCGCGCGCGTCGATGACGGCGACAGCGTTGAGTCCGGCAAGCGCGACGTAAAGCCGCGATCCGTCGCGACTGAGTGCAAGTGCCAGCGGCTGCGTCCCATACGGTGCCCGATCGAAGAGACGCAGTTCGGTGCCGCCGACGACTTTGCCGTCGGCAAGTGACACCGCGGCGATGCGGTCGACGTTCGTCATGGCAACGAAGGCAAACCGTCCGTTCGGCGTCGTGACGACGGCCGTCGGATGCGCGCCGCCGACGACGCGGTCCCCATCGGGGGTCGGATCCATCGGAATCGGTGCGTTCGCAAAGGGTGGTGCATCGTTTGCGCTTTGCGAGAGCGTTCCATCGCCGCCGATCGCGAGCACCGAGAGCGAGGACGCGCGCGCGAGATCCGGCGGCGCCGTTGCGTAAGGTGGTAGACGGGCAGGCGTCGGCAAGACCGCGTACCGCATCAATCCTTCGTTTGCAACGATCAGCTTGTTGCCCGCGATTGCCGCACCGGCGGGGAAGAACCCGACGCTCGTCGCGCCCGGCAGTAACGCGCGCGACGCCGTGTCGATCACCGAAACGTTTTCCCCCAGTTCGTTCACGACGTAGGCGTGGCCGCCGCTCGGTGCGAGCACGATCTGCGCGGGGAAACTGTGGCCGGCGTCGGCGAAGAGCGCATCGGTCGGACCGGGAATCGCGATGAGGTGTTTGCTATCGGGACGCAACTGGCCGCTGCTATCGAGCGTGAAGGCGTAAACGGCGTTTGCGGGACCGCCTGCCGCAAGGACAAGCGTGCGCGTCGGCTGCACGGGATCGGCAAGCGCGACGATGCCCGCGAAAAACGCTTCTTTCGGCGCGCGATAACGGTCGGTGACGCGCATCGTCTGCGTGTCGACGACGGCAAGACTATATCCGCCCGTCGTGAGCGGATCGACACTACTATGCACGCCCTCCTCGCGTTCGTCATCGTTCGAGACGATCGCATAGCGTCCATCGGGCGAGAGCGCCACGCCCAGCGCATTCATTCCGACAACCACGTTCGTACCCGAGGGCGAGACGATGCGTCCCGACGGCAAAATTGCACGGTACGTTTCGCCGCGCACGTGTCCCGCCGGCGCCGTAAGCGCCGGTGCACCGTACACGACGGGCGCGGCTGCGACGGGCGCAGCGAGCAGCGCTCCGAGCGTGGCGAGCATGGAAAGACGAACGATGTTCAACAAGATCTCCTGGAGTCTAGACGGTGGTCAGAGTCGGGTGAGTGGACGCGCGAAGCGAATCGAGTGCCGCGCCTAAACGCGCGACGCCAAGGGCGATCGCGCGGCCGTCGAGATCGCCGAACGAAAGGCGCAGCGCCGCGGGACCGGTACGCGTGGGATACGACGGCTCGGCCGGCATCACGAGCACACCTTCGCGAGCGCATGCATCGAATGCCGCTTGCGTCGAGATGCGTGAAGGGAGTCGAAGCCACAGGTTCGTGCCCGCGGCGGGCGGCTGAACGTCTGCCCACGGGAGTGCAAGCGCAAGCGCTTCGACGAAAGCGTCGCGCCTGCCGCGGTACAGGGCGCGCGCATTTTTCAAGTGGCGCGGGTAGCCGGGCGAGGTGAGAAAGCGCCAGAGCGCGCGCTGACTGAGCGTCGAGGTGAATGAATCCGTGCGCACTTTCGCTGTCTCGAGCGACGCGCGCAAGCCGCCTTTGACGTGCAAGTAGCCAATGCGTAGCGCCGGAAAAATTGATTTCGAGAGTGACTCCATTAGAATCACGCGCCCGTCGGTATCGTGGGCGGCGAGCGGAGCGGGCGCCGCGTGATCGTAGGTGAAGACCCAGCCGGTTTGGTCTTCGAGAATTACGACGTCGTACCGGCGAGCAAGTGCAACAATTGCTTTTGCGCGGCGCGCGGGAAGCACGGCGCCCGTTGGATTTTGCGCGATGGGATTGATGTAGAATAAGCGGGGTCGGTAGTCGGCAAAGACCCGTTCGAGATCGTCGATCCGCACGCCGTCCGCGTCGCTCTGTACTTCAACGTACGACGCGCCGCGCGCGTCGAACACGCCGAGCGTTCCGGCGTACGTCGGGCTTTCGGCTGCCACGACCGCGCGATCCGAGAGCAGGGTCGATGCGATCAGGTCAGCGGCTTGCTGCGCGCCCGAGGTCACGATGATCTCATCCGCGCTCGCATCGCACCCGCGCGCGCGCAGCGAAGCCGCAAGCGTCGAGCACAGATCGGGATCGCCGGTATTCGCGCGGTACTGCATCGCTTCGGGCGGATCTTCGAGCAGCGTGCGGTGCATCGCGCGCCCGAATTCCACGAGCGGAAACGTCTCCGGCGCCGGATGCCCGGTCGCAAGCGAAATCGCGCCCGGCGCATTCGCGCGCGCTAACTGGTCGAGCACACCCTCCATTCGCTCGGCCTTGGCAAACCGTCCCAGATCCGGCTCCCACTTGCGCGAAAACGGCGTCTCGGCGACGCGCTCGGATGCAACGAAGGTGCCTTTGCCGACGCGCGAGACGATGCGGCCGCGTGCCGCGAGCATGTCGTAGGCTTGCGAGACGGTGATGAGTGCGACGTCGAGTTCGGCTGCAAGCGACCGTATCGCGGGGAGTCGTTCGCCCGCGTTCAAGTCACCGCGCTCGATGCCGCTGGTGAGAGCGTCGGCGATTTGAACGTAGAGCGGACGCGGATCGCGCGCGTCAAGCTCCACGATCACGGGATATCGAGGCGGTAGCCGATTCCCCGAACGCTCGATATGGCAAGCACGGCATCGACTTCGGTGAGCTTCTTGCGAAGTGCAGCAACGTGCACGTCGACCACCCGCGTCGGCACGCCGGAAACGTCGTTCCAAACGCGTTCGAGAATCTGCGCGCGCGTCATCAGCTTGCCTTCGTTTTCGGCAAGAAACCACAGCAGCCGAAATTCGAGCGCTGTGAGCGTCGCGCTCTTGTCATCGCGTTCGAGCGAATGGAAATCGCGCACAAGGGTTGCATCGCCGATCGTGAGTTTGCCGTCGGCATCGCGGGCCTTCGAGCGCTCTTTCCGACGTAGGAACGAGGCGATGCGGGCAACGAGCTCGTTGCCCGAAAAAGGCTTGGTGATGTAGTCGTCCGCGCCCATACCAAGACCCGTGAGCACGTCTTGTTCACTCGAGTGGGCGCTGACCATCAGGATGAACGCGTCGCTCGAATTCGCAAGCGACGTACACACGTCCAGGCCCGAGAGATCGGGAAGTTCGACATCGAGCAAGATCACGGCGGGGTCGAACGTCGGCTCGACTTCCAGGCCTTGCGCGCCGGTCGTACAGACCTTCACTTCATAGCCGGCGCGTTCGAGGAACAGTTTCTCAAACGTCGCGATATCCGGGTCGTCTTCGATGATGAGAATGCGATCCACGCGTTTAGACCGTCGCCCCTTCTTCTTCCGGTAAGAACGCCGTTCGGCGCGCAAAGCCGTCTTCGATGGCCGCAGCACGCACGGCGGCCGCGACCGCATCGACGACGCGCGCGTCGAAGACACTCGGTATCACATACTCGGCGCTGCGTTCTTCGCCAACAATATTCGCGATTGCCTTAGCAGCCGCAAGTTTCATCCCTTCGGTGATGCGCCGCGCACGCGACTCGAGCGCCCCGCGGAAAATCCCCGGGAACGCGAGCAGATTGTTCACTTGGTTCGGATAGTCCGAGCGGCCGGTCCCCATCACGGCAACGTACGGCGCAGCGAGTTCCGGCATGATCTCGGGGGAAGGGTTGGCCATCGCGAAAACGATCGGATCGCGCGCCATCCCTTGGATGTCCTCGACGCGCAGAATATTGGGCGCACTCACTCCGACGAAGGCATCCGCGCCTTTGAGCACGTCGTGCAAGGTTCCGCGCCGATTCTCGCGATTCGTATGTTCCGCAAGCCACGTCCAGTGCGAATTCGTGTATGTTTGATCCCGGTTGATCGCGCCTTCGCGATCGACCGGGATCACGTCACGCACGCCTGCGGCGAGCAGCATCTTGATTGTCGCCGTTCCCGCGGCTCCGCTTCCATTGACGACGACCGTCATATCTTCAAGGCGCTTGTTGACGACGAGCGCCGAACTCATCATTGCGGCAAGAATCACGACCGCGGTGCCGTGCTGATCGTCGTGCATCACCGGAATGTCGAGTTCTTCGACCAAGCGGCGTTCGACCTCAAAGCAGCGCGGCGCACTGATATCTTCGAGATTGATGCCGCCGAAGACCGGCGCGATGCGTTTGACGGTCTCGACGATCTCATCGACGTCTTTCGTGTCGAGGCAGATCGGAAACGCGTCGATGCCGGCAAACTGTTTGAAGAGCATGCACTTGCCTTCCATCACCGGCAGTGCTGCCAGAGGACCGATATCACCGAGTCCGAGCACTGCGGTTCCGTCGCTGACGACCGCGACCATATTGCGTTTGACCGTCAATTGGAACGCTTTTGATGGGTCTTTTGCAATCGCCATCGAGACGCGAGCGACACCCGGCGTATAGACGATCGAGAGATCTTGGCGCGTCTTCACCGGGATCTTCGGCTGGACCGTGATCTTGCCGCCGAGATGGGCGAGGAATGTTGAGTCCGAGACGCTTACGACACGCACGCCATCAAGCGCGGCGACCGCGGCCGTCACGGCGTCTCCGATTTGCTCGGATGGGACGCTCACCGTTACGTCGCGCACGACCGAGGTTTTGCCGACGGTCCGCATGTCGACGGCGCCGACGATGCCACCGGCGTTCCCGATCGCTTGCGCGAGGATCCCGAAGGCCCCCGAGGTGTTGGGCGTCTCCAGTCGCAGAATTAAAGTCGTTCCGATCGCAGGGGAAGCCATGAAGCCAGAGTTTACGCGCCCCCAAAGGCGTGTCCTCGGCTTCTGGCCGGAATGAAAATTTTTGGGTTTTTTCCTAGTAGGTGTCTGAGAAAAAGCCGATAGGTAATGGGTGATCACCAAGCGACCCGAGCGGCCGCCCAATGAGTCCCTCCGACTAGCGGCGCTCCACGCGTACGACATCCTCGAATCAGCGCGGGAATCGCGGTTCGATCGTATCGTCGCCCTCGCAGCGAGCTATTTCCGTGTCCCGATGGCAGCGATTACCTTGGTCGATGACAACCGTCTTTGGGTGAAGGCGGCGTACGGCACCGACATCTCCGAGCTCGATCGGGATCTGGCGTTTTGCAATTATACGATCCTCGAGCGCCACGTGCATGTCGTCGATGATGCCCTCGCCGACGAGCGCTTTGCCTCAAACGATCTCGTCGCCGGCGGCGTGCGGTTCTATGCTGGGGCCCCACTGTTGACCCCGGACGGTTTTGCCATCGGCGCCTTGGCATTGCTCGACGTTACGCCACGGGCATTCGATGAAACCGCGCGCCGCGCGCTCGAAGATTTCGCGACGATCGTCCTCGACGAATTGGAGCTTCGGCGAACGTACCTGCGCGAGCATCGCGACGGCGGACGTCTGCGCTCGATTCTCTCCGCCTCGCCGCTGGCGATCTACACCTGCGATATGACCGGGCGCGTGCTGACGTGGAACCCGGGAGCCGAAGCGATGTATGGGTGGGCGGCAGCGGAGATCATCGGCAAACAGCTGCCAATCCTGGACGATCGCAATCCCGAGCACCTCGCAACGCGGGCGCGCATCATTTCGGGGGAATTGCTGCACAGCTTTCGTGCATGCGGCAGGATGCGCCGCGACGGGACGACGATCGACCTCAATCTCTCGAGCGCGCCGATCCGCGACGAAAACGATGCCATCACAAGCGTCGTCATCATCGCAGAAGACATCACCGAACGGATGCGCACCGAGCGCCGCGACCATCACCGCAGCCGCGTCCTCGAACTCGCCGCGACCGGCGCACCACGGCGCGAGGCCCTCGATGAAATTATTGCGATGGTCGAAGAGCAATTTCGGGGATCGATCGCGAGCATCTCGCTTACGGACGGCGACCGATTGCAGTTTGCCGCTGCCGGCCCGGCCATGCCGCCGAGCTATGCCGACGCCGTAAATGCGATCGTGATCGGTCGCGATTGCGTTCCGTGCGCGGTAGCGGCCTCCGAAAAAACGACGATCGTCGCCTACGACCTGCTCGGCGAACCGCGCTGGGAGCCGTGCCGCGAGAGCGCCCGAGATTTGGGCATCCGCTGCACGTGGTCGGAACCCATCGTTGACCGCGATGACACGGTGATCGGAACGATCGCGCTTCATTTTAGCAAGCCCGCCCATCCGCGCGAAGAAGATCTGCGCGAACTCGCGGACGCCGCAAACCTCAGCGAGATCGTCCTCGAGCGATACAGCGATCGCGACAATCTCGAATTGCTGGCGCTTTACGATAGTCTCACGTCGCTGCCCAATCGCGTTCTCTTTACGAACCGGCTTCGCCAGTCACTTCAAATCGCCGAGCGTGTGGGGCATCCGATTGCCGTCGGCATGATCGATCTCGACCGTTTCAAAGTCGTCAACGATACCTACGGTCACCGCATCGGTGATGACGTGCTCGTGCGCGTCGCGGCGTTGCTCTCGAGCGTGTTGCGCCCCGGCGACACGCTCGCTCGACGCGGAGGTGACGAATTCTTATTACTCCTTCCCGACATCCGTTCGTCCGCAGCGGCGCAAGAGATCGGCGATCGTTTGCGGGATGCGATGCGAGCCGAGCTTGGCGTCGAAACCCTCGATATCTTCATGCGCGCGTCGATCGGGATCGCGTTGATCGATCCGATGAAAGCGATTGGCTCGATCGACGAGGTGATCGATCGTGGCTTGCAAGAGGCCGACCTTGCGATGTATGAAGCAAAGAAGCGCGGCGATTCGATCGTTGTCTACACGCCGGATATCGGATCACCGAAAAACTATACGCTCGAGCCGATGCTCGTTCGGGCACGAACGCTCGGCGAACTCGTGCTCCACTACCAACCGCAGATCGATTCGCGCACGGGGACGCTTGTCGGATGCGAGGCGCTTCTACGATGGGATAACCCGCGACTCGGTCTGCTCTATCCCGGCGACTTTCTCAACTTGGCCGAAGACACCGGACTCATCGTTCCGATCGGTGCGACCGTCCTCGAGGACGCCTGCATTGAAGCGGCGCGCTGGCATGGCGCCGGCGAGCGCATTAGCGTCTCGGTCAATCTCTCACCGCGCCAGTTTGAAACAGACGAACTCTTCGATGTGGTACGCGGGGCACTCGAGCGCTCGGGACTCGTTCCGGAATTCCTGGAACTCGAAATCAGCGAGAAGCTGGTCGTGGGAGCAAACGACCGCGCAAGCCACCTCTTGCGACGTCTCAAAGATCTCGGTGTTCGTCTGAGCATCGACGACTTTGGAACCGGCTACTCGAACCTCGCCTCTCTGCACGAGTTCAACCTCGACGCACTCAAGATCGACAAGAGTTTCGTCGATCGCATCGCAGGAGACATCTCCGACCGAACGCGAGCGATTGAGATCATCCGAACGATCGCATCGCTCGCGCGGACGCTTGGCATGAGCACCATCGCCGAAGGCGTCGAAACGCTCGAACAGCGCGACATCCTCCAGTCGGTCGACTGCCCGATCATGCAAGGATATCTGTGGTCGCCGGCGCTTAGCGCGAGCGCCTTCAACGCTTGGCGTCAGTCCTTCGCGCGGGCGTAAGCGAGTTTACCAGCGCGCTGGCTAGTACGGCGATGAGCTAACTGCCGACTCCGAGCTCTCCGATGAATTCGCTATCCCAAACCGGAAACCGTCATCTCGGCGACGCGGAACGACGGCGAGACAATCGAGCTATCGAAGCGCAGGTCGTTTGCCACACGATCGATCGCCGCGAGCATGTCGATGAAGTTCCCAGCGATGGTAAAGCCGTCAACGGGGCCTGCAAGCGCACCATTCTCAATGAGCAGACCGCGCGCGCCGCGGCTGTAGCCGCCGCTTGCATTTTCCGTCGCGAAGCCGATCGTATCGAGAACGAGAATCCCGCGCGGCGTCGCGGCGATGAGTTCTTCGAGCGACCCGTTTCCCGCGCGAAGATACAGATTGTTCACGCCGATCGCGCCGCCGCCACCCGCGTTGCCGGTGCTCGCAGCGCCAAGTTTGCGCCCGTAATACGTATCGTACAGATACGTCGTAAGAACACCCGCATCGAACACCGTCGTCGTCCGTGTGGCGACGCCTTCGGCATCGAACGGTGAGGTGCCGAGTCCACCGACAAGACGGCCGTCATCCACGATCGTCACGAGGTCCGAACCGATTTTTTCTCCGACCTTGCCGACGAGGTACGAATTCCCCACCGCAACGTTCGATGCAGAGAACGCATTGAACAAATCGCCGAGCACGCTTGCAGCAACGTCCCGTTCGAACACGATCGGCATCGTCTGCGTTGGCGGCGTACTCGCGCCGCACATCGCGATCGCCCGGCGCACGGCTTCGCTTGCGACAAACTCGGTCGAGTCGAGACTCGCATACGAACGGCCGCCGGTTCCATAATACGAGATACGCTTGTGTTCGCCATCGCGCGCGACGGGGCTCGTTCCAAGCGAAGCGGATGTCGAGCGGAACGTGCCGCGGAAGCCGCGCGAATTGGCAAGCGCGGTTTCTCCCGAGCCGTCACCGATGCGCGAGCCGTTCGAATTGTCGATTCGCGCATCACCCGCGCGGATGCGCCGCTCGAGGTCGAGGATGTCGGCGACCTTCGCATCGGCCGTCCGCGCGCTCACATCGTCCGATGCGATCTTTAGCGGCAGTGCATCGAGATCGGTTGCGAACGCCTCGGGCAATCCACCAAATTCGTCTTCTGCAACGAATCGCGCCGCCTCGACCGCCCGTGCGCAAAGTTCCCGAATTCCCGCGGTCGTAAGATCGCTCGTCCCGAGTTGGGCGCGGCGCGTTCCGACAAAGACCCGCACCGAGAGCGAGCGCGAGCGCGACTGTTCGAGCTTCGTGATGGTCGCGTCGCGCGCTTCGGCGGAAAAACGGTCGGCAATCGATGCGGTTGCCTCGGCGTCGGTCGCTCCGGCCGCGATCGCGGCTTCAACCGCGGCGACGGCGAACGTAAGACTATCCGACACGCGAACCTCCAACGATGCAGCTCGAAAGTTTGACCGTCGGCATGCCCACGCCGACGGGGACGTACTGCCCGCCTTTGCCGCAGGTATACGAACGATTGGCCAAGCGCGCGTCGTTGCCGACCATCGTCACTTTGGTCATGGCTTCCGGGCCGTTACCGATCAGCGTTGCACCGCGAATCGGCGCCGTGATCTTGCCGCCTTCGATCAAGTACCCTTCGGCGACCATGAAGACGAAATCGCCTTTGCTGATCTCGACTTGCCCACCGGCAAACGATGTCGCGTACACGCCGCGATCGACCGATGCGATGATCTCTTCGAACGTCGAGTCACCTGCGGGCATATGCGTGTTGCACATCCGCGGCTGCGGCATCACGCGAAACGACTGGCGGCGTCCGCTGCCGGTCGAGGGAACGCCCATCAGCGTGCCGTTGAGATGATCTTGCATGTACCCGCGCAAGATGCCGCGCTCGACGAGCACCTTGTGTTGGCCGGGCGTGCCTTCATCGTCGACCGCCAGCGAACCGCGTTCGCCGTGCAAATTACCGTCATCGTAGATCGTGACGAGATCGCTTGCGACGCGTTCACCGACGCGACCGCTATAGAGTGAGGTGCCGTGGCGGTTGAAATCGGATTCGAGGCCGTGCCCGACCGCCTCGTGCAAGAGCACGCCGCCGCCGCCACCGCCGACGACGACGGGCATTTCACCGGCCGGCGCTTCGCGTGCATCGAGATTCGTTGCAGCGATACGGCCCGATCGCTGGGCGATCGACTCCGGCGTCGTCGTGAGGAAGAAATCGATGCCGGTCCGTCCGCCGTCGCCATAGTATCCGTTCGCGCGGCGACCTTCGTGCGTGCCGAGAGCCTGCACGCCGAGCGTCATGAGCGGACGGCGATCGTACACCAGTCGCCCATCGCTTGCCGCGATCTGCACTTCTTGCAGCTCGCTTGCGAACGAGACGTTGACCGCATCGATACGGGCGTCAATCGCGCGCGCAGCCGTGTCGGCGCGATGCAGATAGTCGACGATGATTGCCGCGTCGATCGGGGCTTCATCGAAACGATCGTACATCGCCGGCACCGTGCGCGCGACGATCGCGATGCTCCGCGCCGGGGCGTTCGGATCATCGGCGATGAGCGCCGCGACGTCGGCCGCGGAGGCAAGCGATTCCGGCGAGAGATCGTCGCTGTGCGCGTATCCCGAGCGCTCGCCGCTGATCACACGGATCCCCGCGCCCATCGTCATCCCAACGGAGGCTTCGTGGATTTTACCGTCTTGCAAACGGAAGCTCTGCGAGCGTTTCCGTTCGAAAAAGATATCCGCATAATCGCCGCCGCGGCGTAATGCGCGCGCGAGCAGAGACTCTAAGAGTGCGGGATCAAGGCCGGTCATGGCTGCTTCCTCATGATGCCGCGAGTGCATCGAGACTGCGGTCGATTCCATTTTCGATCGCTTCGGTTTCGGGGTTGGCCGCGTTGACGATGACGGCAAAGGCGACGCGCCCATGGTGATCGGTACTCACGTACCCAACGAGCGCGTTGACGCCCGCGATGTGTCCGCTCTTGGCGCGCACCCGACCTAAGGCTTTGGAAAGGCGACGGTAGCGGACCGTTCCCTCAATTCCCGCACGCGGCAGGCCGCGAAGCAAATCGCCCGCGATCGCTTCGTGCTGAACGCGTGCGAGGAGCAGTGCGAAGGTGATCGGCGCGACGCGATTCGTCGGCGCAAGGCCGCTGCCATCGACAACATGCAGTCCGCTCGTATCGACGGCATCGCGAGCGAGCATCGCGCGTTCCACGAGCGCGCCGCTCGCTTCGGTCGCGCTTCCGCGTTCGGCGCCGATCGTGCGCAGCAACTGTTCGGCGTAATGATTGTCGGAGGTCACGAGCATGCGCGCGATCAGGTCACGTAAGGGCGCGGAACGATGCAGCCACAGCGCGTGCGCGGCGAGCGGGGCGACGCCGACGCGGATGTCCGGCGCCGTTTCGATCCCGCGTGCGCGCAGCATGGAATGCAAAACGCGGCCCGCATACGCCGGCAAATCGACGACGGGGCGGTAGAACGTTTGCTCTGCGCCCACGTTGATTCTGCCGTCGATCGTAAATGCATTACGTTTGGGATCGCGTTCGATCGTGAGCGAGGTTCCATAACCGGTGAGCGCGTGTCCGCTCACGCTTACGGCGTCGCCCGCCGGTTCGACTTTGACGCGCGCTGCCGCACCGGGACTAGTCGGTTGCAGCGTGATTGCAACGGTGCCCTCGTCGAGGGAGAGCGCGCTTGTCCCAGCGGCGTATCCGTACTGGAGATCGTCCGGGTCCCATTCGGGATTAATCTCGCGCTCTGCGAACGCACTCGCATCCACGATCGTGCGACCCAGCACGCGCACGATTCCGGCGCGCGCAAGCGCTCCGGCACCGCCGCGCAAATCGTCGCTTGTGAGTGATGGATCGCCGCTGCCGACGAAATACAGATCCTCGATCGAACCGTCGCGCGGCGCGCCGCTCGAGAGAAGCTCCGTCGGAAAACGAAACGAAGCCCCGAGCGTTTCAAGCGAGGCCGCGGCAACGAGCGTTTTGAGGGTGGACGCGGGAACGAACGCCGTGCGCTCGTGTCGACCGTAGAGCAACGTCCCGTCGGATGCGACGATTGCAACGCCGGCTCCAGCAAGCGGCGCTGCCGTCTGCGCGAGCCGTTCGCGCAGCGCGCGGCGGTCGCGTTCGGACCACACCGGGCTTGGGCGCGCGTTCGATCGTGGAATCGCCGCGACGAATGGCGCGACCGTGCGCGGCGGATCGGCCCGACGAGCGCATGCAGCGACGACCACGCAGGCAAGCGCCGTGGCAAAGAGGCGCCTCACTTGGTCGTAAGTTCGTCGATACGGGCCCGCATCGCTTGCACTTCTTCACGCAACGTTCCGAGTTCCGTGCGCATGCGACTCACTTCGGCCGGGACCGTCTGCGCTTCACGAACGCGAATCGCCGCCTCAGCGGCATCGCGCTTGAGCCGACCGTCGATCTCCGTTTGTGCTGCACGGTCCAGCGCGCCGAGCAGACGTGCATCACCCAGCGCTTCAGCAGCCGAGATCGTTGAGTAGCGAATGAAGTAGGCCGGATCGTCGAAGAGCGGCGCGAGCGCATCGACGATCCGCGCGCGTTCGCTCTCGACGAGCGCTCCGGCGCGGGCGAGCGCTTTGATCGCCGCGCGCCGGTGCGGCTCGGCATGCACCGCACGCGTCGCATCGATGAGCGGCGTGAGGGCACTCGGCTCGGCAAGCTCCGCAAGTCCGCGTAGCGCTCCCGCGCTGATGGTCGAAAGCCACGACGCGAGGGCGCAACCGGCAACCAGGGCGTCGAACGCGCGCGGATCGCGCGTCTTTCCAAGCGACTCGTAGGCAGCCGCGACAACGAAGTATGAGGCGTCAGCTCGCATCGCAAGCAACGCATCGGCGACCTCTGTGCCGCGATAATTGCCGAGTGCCGCGGCGATCGCACGTCGAACTTTGGGATGCGTGTGGCTCGTATTCGCGATGAGTGCCGCTCGAGCCGCGGGTGCGTGCATCGAACCAAGGACGGTCGCCACTTCGGCGGCGACGCCCCAGAACGGTTCGTCGCGCAGTGCGGCCGCGAGGGTTTCACGCGCAACGCGCGCGCCGTCTTTGCCCAACGCCTCGGCCGCGCGAATGCGCGCAGACGGATCGGGATCGCCGGTAAGGATCGTCGCGAGCATGTCGGCGGAGAACGTGTACGTCACCTCGGCCAAGATGTAGGCGCCGGGGTCGAACCGCACGAACGCGGGTTCGCTCTGGCACGGAATCACGAAGGATTCCAGGGCGCGCGACACATGAATTCGCGAGCGCGTCTCCGTCGGCAACGGTCCCTCACCGAAGTTCGGCGTGAAGCCGGTCGATTTCGTTGCAACCACGCCCACCGTTACATCAAAGACGTAAGCTGGTGTCTGCTCGTCGATTGTCTGCTTTTGCGCGATATCGAGCACGAGCAGCTTCTTCTCGGCATCGTACTTCGAGGAGATCGAGAGCTGCGGATGGCCGCCACGGTCGATCCACTGCGCGAAGAACTGGCGCAAATTACGTCCGGTCGTATATTCGATTGCACGAACGAGGTCGATCGTCTCGACGCTCAGCGTCGCGTTGTCCTCAACGTAACGGCGCAGCGACCGTTGCATACGCTCCCAACCAAGTTCCCCTCGCAGCATGTGCAACACCGCGCCGCCCTTTTGATAGAGATGCGCATCGAAGAGTTCGATCGGATCGCGGTACTGGTTGCACACGATCGGCCGGCGATAGCGGTCGCCGTCTTCGTGCACGTAGTCCGCGACCAAACCGTGGATATCGTAGCAGTACTCGTCCCATCCGAGATCCGCTTCTTTGAATACCGCCTCGAAGTAGGTCGCGAAACCTTCGTTGAGCCAGCCTTGGGACCAGTCGCGGCAGGTGAGCAGATCGCCGAACCACTGGTGTGCGAGTTCGTGCGAGACGAGCGGCTCGCTTGCAAAATCGAGATGCGCGCGTTCGTCGTGCAGCGTGCGATCCGTTTGCGTCGTCGCGCCGGTATTTTCCATGCCCCCGAATATAAAGTCGGAGACGGCGATCTGCGAATAGCGCTCGTACGGATACGGCACGCCGATCACGCGCTCGAAGGTCTCGATCATCTTTGCCGTTTTTCCGAACGACCGTTCACCTTCGGCCTCACGTCCGGGATGCACGTAATACCACAGCGGGACGCTGGCCTGCTGTTCGACCTCGGCGAACGGGCCTGCGACCATCGTCATCAGATATGTCGCGTGCGGGATCCGCTGTTCGTAGCGAAAGATCGTCGTTGCGCCTTCGTCATGCCGCTCGACGAGCGCGCCGTTGCCAAGTGCAAAGAGCCCCTTGGGCACCACGATCGTCGTCGAGGTCGTCTGCTTTTCCGAAGGATAGTCGACGCACGGAAACCAGAATCGCGCGTCCGAGTCTTGGCTCTGCGTCCACACGTGCTGCGGTTCGTCGATGAAGTACAGTCCGCGTCGCGGCTGCTCGACCCGATAAGCGACGACGATCGTCGCCGATTCGCGCGCCGCGAGCGGCGCAGCGAACGTCACCACGAGCGCTTCGCTCGTCGAACGGTAGGCGAGCGTCTTGCCGGTCTCATCGCGCACGCCCTCGATCGTAAGATCGACCGCGTCGAACCGCAGTTCGCGCACGCCCGCGTCGATCGCCTCGACGGTCGTCGTGCAGACGCCGGCGAGGGTCTTGCGCTCCAAGTCCGGTGTCACATGCAGATCGATGTGGAGAATGTCAACGGATTTATCGGGCCCGTATTGCGGGCGCGAACCGGGAAGCGGAAACGAACGACTCACGGCCGTCGATTTGCCGATGCCGCCGGGCGATTCCCCTTACTTCTAAATACCGGCACCATCAGAAAAGAGCGGCGGTTCGGCCGCGACGCTCGCGACGAACGCCATCCGCTCCAAGATCGCGATCCAGGCAGCGTCCGGAACGTGGTCGCGCAGGCGACGCGCGGGTCGCGAGGTCCGCAGCGCGTCTTGCGGCTGCATGCGGAAGCCGTAACGCCGGTTGGCCATCATTTTCTCAAATGCCGGGCTGCCGTACTCGATCAGCCCCACCTCACGCGGCAATTCCCAGCGTTGCACGATGCCAGCCGCACACACGATGCTAAAATGCGTGCAGTACGCAAGATATTTTTCCCATTTGGAATCGCGCAGAAAATCAGCGCGCGAGGCCTTGATCTCGTAGATCCGGACTTGGCGCGTGTAACGGCCAAGACCGATCACATCGAACCGGCAGCCGCTGCCGTTAGGCGAGAACTCCGTTGCAACGTACGGATAGCCAACATCGGACATCCGCTGGCTTGCGAGCAGCCGCAGCTCCGCCGTCGTCCGCTTTGCGCCGGCCGTGACCGTGAGCGGAATGTAGTCGATCATCGCGCGCGTGCAGCCGTCGCGATTTTCTCTTCGCCCGGCGCCTCCCACCGCAAAAGACGAATGCCCTCGGGTTTCATTCCCTCGCACCACGTCAGGTAATACGCGCGCGGCGGCACGCCCGCATAACTGTACGATAGCGACGGCGCCGGCACGACACGTTCGCACGCAAGCGCAAGTCGCGCGGCAAAGTCGGGTCGACTGGCCAGCGTTTCTTTATCGACGAACAGCGCGTGCCGGGGCCGATTGCTTGCCGGATACCAGCGACGTGATTCGCGCCCTTGCCAGTTGTAACCGATGACGACCGGCGCGACGCCCGCATTGAAATCGAGCAGTGCCGAGAGCCCGTAGCCATCGGTCATCACGACCGCATCGTTCTTATCCGCGATCTTCCGCACGTCTTGCGCGAGCGGCCAGAACGTGAAGATCTCAAAGGGCCCGGTATTGCGCAGCGACGAGCCGGTATTCCGGAACGCCTGATAGATCGGTCCCGGAGCCACCGCCGCAACGAAGATCATCGGGACAAGAATCATCGCCGGAACGACCGACGCACACGCCCACACCACGCGCAACCGCGAAGAGAGTTTGACGTATGCGAGGCCAAGCGCAACGCACAGGGAGGCATACGGGCCGAACACCCAATGGATTTCGACCGGCTCGATAAACGCAAGGAGCGTCAAGAGGCCGAGCAGCGGAATTGACGTCCAGGCGAGTAGCGCGCTGCGCGGCCGAATCGCGCAAACGATCGCACCGATCCAGAGCCCCGGCGAGTACGCGCCCGCATTGATCGCGTAGAGCGTGAAGGCACCTTTCCACGAAAGATGCGGCACGTGCCGGCCCACGAACGTGAAATCGAACGTCACCCAGTCGTGCATTGCATTCCACACGATGAACGGCGCATACACGACGCCAGCAATCACAAACGCAATCCAGAGCCCCGCCTGCCAGAGCATTCGGCGCGCAGGCGCAAACGCGTACATCGCGATGCCGAACACAAGAGCGGCGGCGAAGAAACGCGTGAGCAGCGCGATTCCCATCGCAACACCAAGCAGCGCAAAATCGATCGGCTGCCGCGATTTGAACGCGCGAACCGCAAGCCACAGCGAGACGGTCCACGCGGCAAGATACGGGCCGTCCGGCGTCGCGCTGCCGAAGGCAAGCGAAAAGAGCGGGGTGAGCGAGAACGCAACCGCCGTCACGGCGCCTGCACGTCGATCGCCGCCGGCAAGATCGGTCGCCGTCGCCGCGCCCGCGAGCGTTGCGATCAAGCCGCACGCGACGAAACCGAGTCGAATCGCGCCCGGACTTAACCCGATCGGCGAAAACAGCGCGATCGTCCAGGCGACCATCGGCGGATGATCGACATAGCCGAACGCCAGGTGCCGACTCCACTCCCAATAGTACGCCTCATCGCCCGTCAGCGGCACGTGGTACGCGGCGATGATGCGCATCAGCGTGATCGCTGCAACGATCGCGTAGACGAAGATCATCATTATTCGTGCGATTCCACAAGGCCGCCGTTCACACCGAGCACCATGCCGTTCAGATATCCGGCATCATCGGCGACGAGGAACCGCACCGCATCACCGATGTCTTCCCACGACCCCGAGTGTCCGGTCGGATTATTTGCTTCAATCGCGCGCGCGGTCGCACGATCGGCGTTTTTATCGCGGATATCGCCCGGCTCGATCACGTTACTCGTAATCCCGTACGCGGCTTCTTCGAGGGCGAGAGCGCGTGCAAACGTGACGACACCGGCCTTTGCCGCACCGTAGAGCGACATGCCCCGCGCGGGGAGCGTGTCGTGCGAACCATTCATGCCAAAAAAGACGAGCCTCCCGAAGCGCCGCTCGCGCATTCCGGGGGCAAGCGCGAATGCCAGCTCCACCGCGGAATCTAAATTTCCGGCGATCATTGCGTGATAATCGGCTAGCGTCGATTTTTCAAAACGCCGAACGACGATCGGTCCGACGGCATGGACGAGCACGTCGATGGGTCCGCGCGCGCGTTCGACCGCGTCCACAACCACCGCACCCGTCCCCGGCGCGCTGTGATCGGCGGCGAGGGCAAGTGCCTGCGGGTCGTGCGCGCGGAGATGCGCGAGCGTCGCCTCGGGTGATGTGCCGCCGGGACGGTAGGTGAACGCGATACGGTATCCCGAGCGTGCGAGCGCAAGAGCAACACCGCGCGCAAGACCGGCCGCAGCGCCGGTTACGAGTGCAAGTCGAGAGGACATACCTTCGCTTCATGCGTAGCTTCGGCAAAATGAGTTTCGTGTCGCAAACGCCTGACGCGCATGCGCGAAGTGTTACGTTCCTTACGGACGATAGCGTGCATTTGCGTGGGACCTATTGGGATCCGCGAGAGAACGGCCATACGTCCGTTTTGCTGCTGCATGACTTCCGTTCCGATCGTTCCGTTTGGGACCCGTATGTCGCGGCGTTCCGCTCGCGCGGGTGGGGGGTTCTTGCCGTCGATCTGCGCGGACACGGCGAATCTGTCCGTCAAGATATGCGAGCCGACCTGCTCCAACCGAATGACTCAGACTTGCGTTCGCCGCTAAGTTATCCGAACGACGTGCGGGCATCGCTTGCTTTTCTCGCGCGTCAACCAAAGAGCGACGCCGGTCGGCTTGCCATGATCGGCGTGGGTCTCGGTTCTGACCTTGCCTATGCGGCATCCGGCCGCGGCTGGGGTTCCGCCTCGACCGTCCTGATCAGCCTCGATGAAGGCCGGGCGCGGGAAGTCGCCGGCAGCGGGCCGTTTGCGCCGCGTTCGATCTATCTTGTGTACGGTGCCGGCGACGCGCTGAGTGCCGGAGCGGTTCCGTCGTTCTTACAATCCGCGTCCTATCCGGCTGAAGCTCATGCCTACGAAGAAACATCCTCGTCCGGTATGACGCTCTTTAACGAAAAAAATCCGGAAATACTCGCGCGCTCGATCGCCTGGATCGAACGCACAATATGAGTTTGGACCCGCCTACGCGGGTCCAAACTCTCTGGGTCAAGCTCTGCTTGGCTCCTACTTGCTGAGGAGGCGTCGCGTGGCGCGGGCTGAGGACTTGGTTTGGGGTTCGGTTGAGGTAACGACCAGGTTGATCGATCCGCCGGAGATGGTGTTGATCGTGACGTCCTGGCTGAAGTTGCCGCTCGCATCCGAGGTCGTGTCGCCGGTGTAGTTGCCGGTGCCGAAGGCGAAGATGCCTCCAACTTGGGCGCTCGCACCAGCCACGATGTGGATGCGCGAATTCGGCAACGTGTGACCGCTCACGGTGAACGTTCCGCCGACTTGCGTGTCCTGAGCGGGGGACAGTTTGTCGATCACGTTCATCGCTGCCGCCGTGCCCGAAGTGAAGGACCACGACTGGTCGATCGGGGCGCCGTTCGTATCCTTACCGGTCACGCGAACGGTGTGCTTCTGCACGAGCAGATCGGACGGCGGCGAGTAGACGATGCCGTCGCCGGAACGCGTGCTCGACGACGTTACGTCGAGTCCATCGACGCTGACTTTGAGCGTGTTCGGGTCGGCCGATCCGTTTTTGAATCGCGCTTCGATGGTCGGGCGTTTCGATTCCACGAAGGCGCCATTCGCCGGCAGCTCTGCGGAGAGTCGTACGGCGCTGCCGGCGGCCGGCGCATTCGGCGTGATTGTCGGCAGCGGAGCGGTTGAGACTTGACCGTTGGTGGAAATCGCAACGATCCGGTTCGCACCGTCGTAATTGACGTTCGCGCCGAGGGCTTGCGAGACGAAGCGCAGCGGCACGTAGGTGCTGGCGCCGATGATGAACGGTGCGACATCGAGCGTCTGCGCCACGCCGCCGACGTCTGCTTGATTGGAACCGATCTTCAGCGAGATCGTCCGATTGTTTCCGGTTGCATTGATGACGCCGTTTGCGTACACGACGCTTGCGCCGAGCTTTTCGAAAATTCCGCGCAGCGGCACGAACACGCGTCCGGCGCGTGAGATCGGCGGCGGCGAAACGTTGATCGGATTTCCGTTGACGCTTACCGACACATCGGCCGCCGACACAGCGGCACTCACGGCAAGAGATAACGTACCGGCAATAGCGGCCGTTCTGGTGATAGTAGAGAGACGCGGCATAACAACCTCCGAGCGATAGTGCACAGTCGCACCGGAAGGGTCATACCCACACTTGCTTAGCCTTACAGGTAGGGCTCGCTTGCTTGAGACGAATTTCTCGGGGGGGGGGGCGGGGGTTCGGTCAGTCGCCCATCGTCCCGGCCGGAATCGCGACTTCGCGCGGAAGTTCGAGCGCTGGTTCGGTTTTGCGGAAACGGCGACCGATGGCCGAGTGCATGCGCAACATCGTCGTGTACACGACCGGCACGAGAAAGAGCGTGAGGATCAGCGAACTGATCAGGCCGCCGATGAGCACGGCGCCCATCGAGCGGCGGAACTCCGCACCCTCGGCAAGGCCGAGCGCGAGCGGCAACATCCCGAAGACCATCGCCGCCGTCGTCATCACGATCGGACGCAAGCGCGTTCCGGCTGCAGCGAGCATCGCATCGTGCGGATTCATTCCGCGCTTACGCATCGTGTTCGCGTAGTCGACGAGCAGGATGCCGTTCTTCGCAACGAGTCCCATCAGCATGATCATCCCGATATCGGAGAGCAGGTTGAGCGACTGGTGGCTAACCCACAGCGCGAGGACCGCGCCGACGAGCGCAACCGGGACCGAGAACATGATCACAAACGGCGTAAGGAACGAACCGTACAGAATGACGAGCAGCATATACACCAGCGCGATCGAGGTGAGAACCGAAATCCCAAACGCGGCGTTCGTCTCGCCTTGAAGTTGCGAGTCGCCTTGCACGAACGTGTGCACACCCGATGCAAGAAAGCCCGGCTGATCGACTTTCGCATTGATTTGCGCCGTGATCGATCCGAGCGATCCTTGCGCGCGATCGACGTCGGCGCTCACACTGATGATCCGCTGACGCGACGAGCGCTCGATTTTCGTCGGCGCGAGGCCCTCGGAGAAATCGGCGACGTCTTCCAAATTGACGATCGAGCCATCTTGCGCGCGGATGTGCACGCGCTTAACGTTGTCGATCGAGGTCCGGAATGACGCCGGAAGCTCAACGCGAACATCGACTAAACCGCTTGCGGTCCGCACCTTCGTTGCAACCGCGCCGCCGAGTGCGGTGCGGGCCGCAATCGCTGCCGCGCCGGGCGAAACGCCCAGCGCCATCGCGCGCCGCGGATCGATATGAATGTTTAAGCGCGGCGCAGCGCTCTCAGCACCGGTCTGCACGTTAATCGTGCCTTTGACGCTGCGGATATAGTCGGCGAGTTTGTTCGCCGATGCGTCGAGTTCGCTATCGGGGCCGGAAAGATCGTAGGAAATCGCAACGCCGCTGCCGCCGCCGCCGCGCGCGCCGACAATCACGAGCGCCCCTTTGGCATACGCGGCGATGTTTTGGCGCAACGTCGTAATCGTTGCTTTGGTTTCTTTACGGCGGCTCTCGGCCATCTGAATTTGCACGCGTCCAAGATTCCCGCCGATCAAGTTCCCGCGGCCGGACTGCTTCGCGCCGGTGGTCGAAAACACGCGGTCGACACCGGGGAGGGTGAGCGCGTATGTCTCGATCCGATCGATGCCGGCTTGGGTAACGTGCAGCGGCGTCCCGGTCGGATACGTCACGCTCATCGCGATCGATCCCGATTCCATCTCCGGGATGAATTCCGAGGTGACCATGCCCGTTGCGATCATCGCAATCGAGCCGACGAAGAGCGCGAAGCAGCCAAGACCGATAAACCAGCCGCGGCGCATCGCCCAGCCGAGTGCCTTATCGCGATACCAGCGCGTGAGCGCATCGAAACCGGATTGGAACCATTCGAGGAATTTGGGCGGCGCGGACGAGCGTTTGAGCACGGACCACTTCGCCGCGAGCATCGGCGTGAGCGTAAACGAAACGAAGAGCGAGAACAGCGTCGCGACGACGACGACCACGCCGAACTCTTTCATGTACTTGCCGACGAAGCCCGAGAGAAACGCCATGGGTAAGAAAACGACGACGTCGACGAGCGTGATCGCAATCGCCGCGCCGCCGATTTCGTTGCGGCCACTGATCGCTGCGTCGACCGGATTCTGACCGAGGTCGCGGTGACGCGTAATGTTCTCGAGCACGACGATCGAATCGTCGACGAGGATACCGATCGTAAGCGAGAGGCCCATCAGCGAGATATTATCGAGATTGAAGTTGAGGAGCTTCATCACGATAAACGTCGCGAGCAGCGAGCTTGGGATCGCGAGCATCACGACGACGGCGTTGCGCCACGCGTGAAGGAAGAACATCAGCACGATGGCGGTGAGGATGATGCCCTCAAAGAGACTTTGCAGCACGCCCGTAAGCTGCGACTGCGTGAAATCGGCCGGCGCGTCGATCTCTTTGAAGTTCACCATCGGATAGCGCGCGATGATGTCTTTCATTGCGGCGCGCGCGACTTTCGTCGTCTTGATTTCATCGGCGGCAACGTTACGCGAGATGTCGATGATGACGCCCGAACGGCCGTTGAAGTGCGTGATCCGACGCTGTTCTTTATGACCGTCCACGACCGCGGCGACATCGCCAATGCGCACGATTTTCTGACCCGGAACGCTCATCGGGATCATCGTGATATCGATCGGATTGACGATATCGGCGTGCACCGAAACGCTGGTCTCTTTATTCGGTGCATCGAGGCGCCCGCCCGGAAGATTCGCGTTGTTCTGCGAGACGGCACTAAAGATATCGGGCAGCGTCGCGCCGACCGCCATCAAACGCAGCGGATCGGGATAGACTTGAATCTCGCGCGCAGCATCGCCGCGCGAATCGACGCCGGTAACGCCCGGAATGGCTTTGATCTCCGGGATCAGCCGGTCGTTGACAAGATCGCCGAGCGCGCCGCCGCTCAGCGATTTCGAACTGAGCGCGTAGGTGAGAATCGGATCGTCGGAGCCGTTTTTCTCAACCGTCGGCGGATCGAGGTCGCTTGGCATAAAGACGCGGGCCGTATCCACTCGACGTTGCACATCGATGGCCGCGAAATCAAGGTTCGTGTCGAGTTTGAACTGGACGACGACGGTCGCGACGCCCTCTTGGGCCGTCGCGCGCAACTGATCGAGATTGGCGAGGCCGTCGAGCTGATCTTCGATCGGCTTGATGACCAGCTTCTCCATCTCTTGCGGCGAGGCGCCCGGGTAGCCCGCGAAAACGATAACGACCGGGAAAGCGACGTTCGGCTGTGCCGAGGAGCCGAGGCGGCTATACGAGAGCATCCCGTACACCGCGAGCCCAATGAAGAGCATCGCGGTGATGATGGGGCGCGAAATCGCAAATCGAGTCAGCCACACAGTCAATTCCTCGGGCGCTAAGCTACCCCTGATACGGATTGCAGTCGACGCTTGTTTCGCCGCTTTTCAGCGCGCGCGGCGATGCGGTCCGAAAGAAGAGCCCGGCGTCGTTTCCGAAGCCAGGCTCTCAATATGGTGCGGGAGACTGGATTTGAACCAGCACGCCCTTGCGAGCGCTAGCACCTCAAGCTAGTGCGTCTACCAATTCCGCCACTCTCGCCCATGAGGTTTTTGCCCGTGGCCGGTGCCGCTGACAACTAAGGGATTGTAGAGCATCCGGGCTCGCTCCGCAAGACACCCGGCGAAGAGGGGTTCCTGCTTATTTCATCTTGGGATCGAGCGCGTCGCGCAGGCCGTCGCCCAGATAATTGATGGAGAGCGTCACGATCACGATGCAGAGGCCCGGGAAGATCGCGACCCAGGGCGCGATCGACATGTTGGTCTGGGAGTTGGCGAGCATGCTGCCCCAGGACGCCGTCGGCGGCTGGATGCCATAGCCCAAGAACGAGAGCGTCGACTCGAGGATGATGACGTTGGCGACCTCAAGGGTCGCCTGGACGATGATCGGTGCGATGGCGTTAGGCAAGAGATGCCGGAAGATAATCCGCCCGTCGCGGTTTCCAAGCGCCCGCGCGGCTTCGGCGAATTCGCGTTCGCGCAGACTAAGGAACGACGCGCGCACGAGTCGCGCGACGGCGGGCCACGAGAGTCCACCGATCAACACAACGATGAGCAGAAAACTCAAACTCGCCTTCTGCGAGGTCGCCGAGACGATCGCGGTGAGCACGAGCAAGAGCGGCAAGAGCGGGATCGAGAGCACGACGTCGGTGACGCGCATGATGACAAAGTCGATCCAGCCACCGTAGTAGCCGGCGATCGCGCCGAGCACGGTACCGATCGAGATCTCCATGATGACGGCGAACAGCGCGATCGTGAGCGAAATCTGTGCGCCATAGATGAGGCGCGAGAGCAAATCGCGGCCGTTTTCATCGGTGCCGAGAAGATGTCCGGCGACGCCGGGTGCAAGCGGTGTTCCGCTCCAATTCGTTTGATCGATGAAATTCGGATCGGCCGGTGCGACGAAGTGCGCGAAGATTGCGGCCAGCGCCATAAGCGTGAGGACCACGGCTCCGATGAGCGCGACGCGGTGACGGCGGAAGCGTTTCCAAACGCCATGGCGTTCTTCTTCGAAGTCGCCATCGGCCAACGCAGGCAGATTTGCGTAGTGACTGTCGCGCACCATTAGTTGTACTTCACGCGCGGATCGAGCCAGGCGTACGTGACGTCGGCGATGAGATTGAAAATCACGACGAGGAACGACACGAGCATCAAATAGCCCATGAGCAAAGCAAAATCAAACTGTTGCAGCCCGTTGTAAAACAGTCGACCCATCCCCGGCCAGGCGAAGATCGTTTCCGTGATAACGGCACCGGCGACGATGCCGGGCATCGAGAGCGCGATGATCGTCACGAGCGGAATGAGCGCGTTCTTGAGCCCGTGTTTGAGGATGACGTCGCGTTTCTCTAAGCCTTTTGCCGAGGCCGTGCGCATGTAGTCGGTACGCACGACTTCGAGCATCGAGGAGCGCATGAAGCGGCTCCACTGCGCGATGTAGAGCAGCGAGAGGACGAGCACCGGCAAGATGAGATGCCGAATGCGATCGCCGAGATTGAAGGCATCGTCGCTCGATATTCCAGCCGACGGCAACGTGATGTGGTACCCGAATCCCAGCGGAATTCCGATCACCGAAAAGAGCAACTGAAACATCAGCGCAAACCAGAAGACCGGCATCGACTGGCCGAAAAATGCAAACGTCGTGACACCGTAGTCGAGCCACGAATACGGTTTAAGTGCGGAGAAAATTCCCGCGCTCACGCCGAGGATCAGCGAGAACACAAACGAGGTGCCCATCAGCTCGAGTGTGGCGGGCATGCGATCGAGGATCGCATCGATCACGTTCATCGAGTTCGATGTGGAGTAGCCGAAGTCGCCGGTCGCGACTTTACCGAGCCACTTGAAATACTGCACGTACGTCGGCTGGTCGAGGCCGAGATTGTGTTTGAGGCGCGCGATATCGGCTTCGGTAATATGGGGATTCTGCAAATAGGGCGCGAGCGGTCCACCCGGCGCGTTGCTCAGGATCGCAAAGATAATGATCGAGATGAGGAACAGAAGCGGAATGTTTTGCAGACTTCTGCGGATGACGTACGTGAGCAGCGGCGGGCCTCCGGGCTGGCAGAACTGGGGAACAATACGGTGCCCCTCATAATGGTCCTACGCGTTCGACGTCGTCGAGCCAGCACGCGGCGCTCGTTCCGGTAAGCGCAGCATGCGTCGCGCTTCGGCGGGGGTCGCAATCGGACGGCCGAGTTCATTTGCTACCCGCACAACGCGCGCGACTAGCTCCTCGTTTGTGGCGAGGCGCCCTTTTGAGTAATAAATATTGTCTTCAAGGCCAACGCGTACGTGTCCACCCATCGCGATTGCGACCGCGGCGAGAGGGAGTTGCTGGCGTCCGATGCCGGCAACCGTCCACGAACATCCGGCGGGCAGCGCGTTCACGCAGGCGACCAGGTTCTCGACGGTGGCTTCGAGCGCGCCTGGGACGCCCAGCACGAAGTCGGCGTGCGCCGGTAAGGCAAGCAAGCCTTCTGCGGCAAGGCGTTTGGCGTTTGCGATGTGGCCGAGATCGAAAATTTCCAGTTCCGGCGTGACACCGTAGCGCGCCATACCGGCGAGAATTCCGCGCATGATCGGAAAGCTGTTCTCGAACACGTCGTCGCCGAAATTCACCGTACCGCAGGTGAGCGTCGCCATGTCGGGACCAAGTTCCAGAGGAGCCGCACGTTCCTGCGGCGTCATCCCGATCGCCCCACCGGTCGAAAACTGGACGATCAGGTCGCTCTCGCGACGAATCGCTTCGTACGCCTCGCGGAAACGGCCGACGTCATGCGTATTGGTCCCATCATCGTTCCGGCAGTGAACGTGGATCATCGAGGCGCCGGCCGCACGAATGCCCCGAGCGACGGCTCCGAGCTGAGCGGGCGTCACCGCTAGGTGCGGGGTTTGCTCCGGAGTGAGTTCGGCCCCCACCGGAGCGACCGTAATAATGAGGGGATCCATCCGCTAGCCGTTCGACGCGGACGGCGCGCCGCTCCGCTTGCGCCGCAACGCCGCTCGAGCTGCGGCGATGAGGCTTGGATCGAGTCCGAGCAGCTCGGCCAGCGCAATTGCATCCGCGTGCGGTTCGTCGTCGGGACCGACCGCGACCACGCGGTAGTCCATTGCCTCGCCCAAGGCCGCAAGCGCGGCATCCAAGTCGCACGTCGCACCGATCGGCAACGCGTGCAGCAGACCCGCGATCGCAAGGTGCGTCGTTTTGGTTTCGCGGGCGATTCCCGCGAAATGCGTTGCGACGAGTGCGCGCATCCCGCGTGCAGCCAGAGTCTGCACGAGTGCCACCAAGAGTGCGCGGCCTTCACTGGGACTCGTCGTGCGAGCGAATTCATCGACGAGCGCAAGCGTCGATTCC
Source organism: Vulcanimicrobiales bacterium (assembly GCA_038231455.1). Classification (GTDB taxonomy): domain Bacteria; phylum Vulcanimicrobiota; class Vulcanimicrobiia; order Vulcanimicrobiales; family Vulcanimicrobiaceae; genus JANLVI01. The sequence continues at coordinate 409,621 of JBBRLI010000001.1, forward strand.
GCTCCCGCAAGTAAACCGCGCACGCGCACGACTTCGCCACCAAAGGCCGAGAGCAGGGCGGCGCGGTCGTCGCGATCGTCGGCGCCGATCCAAGCGATCCGCGCAACGAGCGGCACGCGTGCAGAACTCGCCGGGACCGGCAAACCTTGCGCTGCGCAAAGCGCGATGAAACCGGCCGTTTGCATCGCTGCGGTTTTGCCGCCCATATTCGGTCCGGTCAGCACCGCGACGCCGTCCCATGCAAACGACAGCGGAGCATACCGGCGGCCGCGCTGGACGAGCGCTTCAGCAAGCGGCGGAAACGAGGCGTTCTCCCAGCCAATCGCGCCCGAGGTGTACGTCGGGACGCAAGCGTTCCACGCAAGCGCAAACGCTGCGCGCGCGCACTCGCGTTCGCACTCGCCGAGCCGTTCGGTCACTGCGACGATCGCGCGCGCGTGCACACCGATCGCCGCGGAGAGGGTCCCACGCGCACGCTCTTCGACGCGCGCGACGTTGCTGTGCGCATCATCGCGCGCGGAAAGCGCGGCGAGCGTTCGATCGTCGTAGACGAGTTCGCACACAATGTAGGTCGCCGCTTCGCGTATAACGCGAACGTTCGGCGGGAGCGAAGCCGCCCTGCCGTCACGCATGAGAATGAATTCGCCATCACGTACGCTCGCACCAACCATTGCCGCGACGCTCGCCTCAAACGCGCTGCGCGCGGAGTCGAGCACGGCTTGACGTTCGGCGGCGAGTCGCCGCACCGTTTCGAGTTCGGCATCGAAGCGGTCGGCAAGGTAGAATCCGCGTCGCTCGCGACCCGGCGCAAGCGCAGCAGCAACGGCGTCGAGCGCGGACGGCGGCGCAAGCGGCACGCCCAAAGGCCACTGCGAGCGAACGAGCTCGAGTGCATCGACGAATCGGCCGAGTTCGAAGAAATCGGCGTCCGCCAGGGGATCGCCTGCGGCGGCGCGTGCAGCGATCGCCGTTGGATCGGGACACCAGCGGATCGCCTCGCGCACGCGTTCCAGCGTCGCCGCATCGAACGCCGCCGCAAGCGCGACGGTCGTACGCGCCCGCTCCGATGCGAGGTCTTCTTCACCGGGCACGTATGCGCGCTCGCGTGCGGCGGCACGTCGGCCAAAATCGCTGCGCGGTGCGAGCACAGCATCGAGCCACGCGCCACCAATCGCGGCGTGCGTTGCCGCATCGACCATCATGCGACGAGTCCAGCGAAGAGATCGAACGTCGATAAACGCGTTGCACGCGCGACGGCACGCACGAGCGCGCGCGGATCGAGCGCGCCTTCGCGTCCGTACGAGGAAACGGTGCAGGCGACCACGCGGATCGGTGCCGTCGTGCGCAGTTCGAGCCGCTCGTTCAGCTGGTCGAAAAGTTTTCCGCGTACGGTTACGCGTGTTGGATCGGTGACGACGACGCGCGCGCCGCGATGCTCGGCGATAAGTTCGCTTGCGCGCTCGGGTCCAAGCGCTCCATCGATGTGGATCGCATCGGCGCGCGAGCCGTCATCGCGCGCGATCGAGAGCCGCCGTACCAAATCGCCCGCCACGGCAGCAACGCGGTCGATCGTTGCGCCGCTCTGCGCCCCGGTCGCGACGATCACCGCATCGTCTCCGCCGGCCAGCGCGGCGATGCGGTCGATTGCGCCGTCAAGAAAAATCGGGCCATCGGCGATCCGTGCAAGCTGCTCGAGCGTCCGTCGGACGCCGCTCGCCGTCGGCGGTCCGCCGATCTCAAAGCGCGATGTGGCTCGGACGCGCACAAACGCGATCGCGCCGAGCGCGCTGCGTTCACCCAACTCCAGAATCTCACATGCGGGCGAACGCGGTACGAGGTCGCGCGCCGTCGCTACGATCGTCCCGGGCGGCAGCGTCAATTGCGGTTTGGGCAGTGCATCAAGTGCGTCGCTCGTTTCGCCATCGCGACCGATCGAGGTGATCGCATAGGCGATGCCGCGCGCGCGTGCAGATTCACAGAGCGCGCGCACGCCGACCGTCTTACCGACGTTCTTCGCCGTTCCGACAATCGCAATCGTACGCGTCCCCGCCGCACGCGCGCAATCGAAGAGATCGAAGGCAACGCTCATCCGGGCGACCGCGCGATGAGTCGCACCCCATCATCGATCGTCACGACGTGCGCTTGTCCGGCCGCAAGTTCGCCTTCGACTTGCGCGCGCACGGCATCCCAGGTCCTCGAGTGATACGTAAGATCGTCGAGGATCGTCGGCCGCAAGGCCTTCGCACTCGAATAGGCGTTGGGATCGGCGCCGAGATGCGCGTACGCCTCATCGAACGTGCCGACATCGATCCCCGCCGGCAGCGCGGCGATGGCGCGATCGAGCGTTGCATCGTGCGCCGTGCGCGCACGCAAGAAATGACCCCAGTGCGTGGGACTTGCGACCGCAAGGTCGAGCACGCAGAGAACGGCGCACGTTCGAACGAGCAACAGCGCGCGTTTGCGGTCACGCGCGGCGACGCGCGCGATGCCCAGGGCAAACGCGACGAGGATGGGGCCGATCCAGACGGCGGCGTAGTGCTGTCCCATCGTATACGTGATCGAGAGATGCGATCCGAGCACCTCGGTAACGCCGGGGAGCGCCAGTAGAATCGCGGGTGTCGTCAGCGGCACGAACGCAAGCGGGACGAGCGCTTCGAGCGAATACGTCATACGCCCGCGCAGATCGAGCCCGGCGGAATCGCCGCGGCCGCCGTTCCAGGCGTAAAAATGCAGCGGATCCCACGCTGCGGTTGCGCCCGCCAGCGGCCGCACGAGCAGAAAGTATGATGTGAAAACCGCCACGGCAACGCCGCCAGCGGCGAGCGAAAACACGACCGCACGCCGTTCGCCGCGCCGCCAAAACCAGACCGCGGCGATGAGTCCGAGAAACGCGACGATCGGGGCTTCATCTTCTTTCGTCCCGAGTAGGACGGCCGCACAAAGCGCAGCGAGCAAGAAATTCCGCCGGTCGAGGGCTGCGATTAGCCACGCCGCTCCGGCTGCGGCGAACGCGTTTTCGTGAAAGTCAGTGAACGTCACACCGGCGAGAGCCGGATACACGAAGGCAATCGAGGCCACGCCAAGCGCGAGCCGTTCATCCATCCGCGTGCGCGCAAGCGAAAAAATTGCGGGGGCGACAAGTGCGCACGCCAGCGCCTGCACGAAGATCAGCACGAACGGTCCGTGCGTGAGACGTACGAGTGGTGCGAGCAATTCGAGAATCGGCGAGAAATGAAAGAGATAATGGCTGCCCGCTTCAAGCGTATTGCCAAAGTGCACGACCGGGTTTAGCAGCGACTGCATAAAAATCCCGAGGTCTGCGCCCGAATGATACGTCGCATACCGGTCCAGTCCGAGCAAGGTGTAGGTGACGGCGAAGGCCAGGGTTCCCAACCACACCCAACGCGGCGGATCAGCCGATGTGAAAATATTTTGTCGCGGCAAATGCAAGACCCGTCAGGACGAGCACGATGCCGGCCCATCGCGCCGAACCGGCCTCCGCGCGCGCCCCGAGCCGTTTGCCCAGCGTGAGTCCAGCAGTCGTTGCGATGACCGACGCGACCGCGATGAAGATCAGCGACGTGTAAATGGGCACGCCAATGAAAAGGATCGAAAAGCCGATGCCGAGCGAATCGAGGCTGATCGAGAGCGCCCCAATGAACAGCCCCCAGCCGCGCGAGAGATCCATTTTCCCGGACTCCGGGCCATCGCCCAGGGTCTCGTAAATCATGTAGAGGCCGACGCCGACGAGCGCCGTGAATCCGAGGTACCCCGCGATATCGCCGAGCAGTTTGCCAACCGTCGCGCCGAGGAGCGCGCCGATGACATTCATCGAAATCTCGGCGGTCGCGAACGCCGCGCCGATGCGGATTTTTGTCATGCGATCCGTGCCGCGCATGCCAACGCCGATGCAGACGGCAAAAACATCAAGCGCCAGTGAAAGCGCGACGATCGCGATCTTAATGAACGAAATCATGGTCGCTAGGTTAAAGCGAGGTCGGGATCATCGGCCCCTGCAAAAGCGTCGAGACGGTCGTCCGCAATTGCGAGAGGGTGAACGGTTTGTTCAGGAAGGCGTTGGCGCCGGCGCTCTTCGCGCGCGCGTCCATCGCGTAGTTGTTGTGACCGCTGATCATGACGATCGGCGTGGTCGACGTCGTGCGGTTCGTCCGGATCTGCGTGATCAGATCGATCCCCGAAATGCCGGGGAGCATGAAGTCGCAGATGATGATGTCGAACGATGAATCGCGCTGCAAGTGGACCAGCGCACTCTCGGCGTCGTTGCAGGTCGTGACGAGATACGGTCCGCTTTTAAGGATCGTGTTGATCAGCATGCAAATTTCAGGGTCATCGTCCGCGACGAGGACGCGCCAAGGTGCGGCCATCGAAATGCCCTTCCCACTTAACCGGCCGCACGCCTCGATCCGGGTGTTTACGATGCGTAAAGATTGATGCGGCCGTTCTTCATGATCGCGGCACTGCTCGTGCTCGTTCTCGGCGTACCGCCGCTGTGGCTCGTCGGCAGCGTCCCGCCCGCGAGTGCACTCGCCGTGCTGCTCGCACCGGACGTCGCGCCTGCCCTCGCCGTCTCGCTTGCGGCGTCGCTCTTGGCGCTTTTGGCAAGCGTGTTCCTGGGCGTCCCCGCCGGCTATGCGCTGGCGCGCGGGCGCGGCTGGTGGCGCGGCCCCGCGACGTTTGCGGTGGCCTTGCCGCTCGTCTTCCCGCCGATCGCGACCGGCGTGATGCTTCTCGCGCTCGTCGGCACGCGCACACCGTTGGGTACTGCACTTGGCGCAATCGGTTTGCAAATCGTGGATCGGTTGGGTGGGGTTGCGCTCGCCGAATTCTTCGTAAGCGCGCCCTTCATCGTTATCGCTGCGGCGGCCGCGTTCGGCGAGGTGGACGTTCGTCTTGAGGAAGCCGCGCGCACCCTCGGCGCGACGACGCTGCGGACATTCTTCGTCGTCTCGCTCCCGCTCGCCGCGCCGACGATCTCAGCCGGCGTGCTACTTGGTTGGCTGCGGGCGCTGGGAGAATACGGCGCGACGAGTATCGTCGCATATCACCCGACGTCGCTCCCGGTCGCGCTCTACGTCGTGCTTTCATCCGATGGTTTGCAGCGTGCGCTTGCGATCGCATACGCGTTCATCGTCTTCGCAGCGCTCGTTGTTGCCGCGCAAGCAGCCCTCCGAAGGCGCCTCTTGTAAACGGCGCGAAGCGCCTTTACTCATGGCCATTCTCGATCGTTTTCTCACGCCGGAATCGTCGTTTCAACAACGGTTTTTCTTTCTCGCCAAACGTTTCGTCGCTGGCGAGACCGCGATCGAGGCAATGGACGCGATTCGTTCGCTCAATGCAGCGGGAATGGCCGCCACGCTCGACTTCCTGGGCGAAGATGTCACCTCGCGGGATGAAGCGCTGCGCACGCGTGATGCATACTTCGACCTCCTCGACCGGATCGAGAGCGCTGGTGTCAAGTCGAACGTCTCGGTGAAACTGACCGCCTGCGGAATGCTCATCAGCGAAGACTTCGCTTACGAGAATCTTCAAGCAATTGTCGAGCGGGCCGCTCGCAACGCCGATCCGTTCGTACGCATCGACATGGAAGGCTCGGCGCTCGCCGAGGCAACGCTGCGCGTCTTCCAACGCGTCTACGCCGAAAACACAAACGTCGGCCCGGTGCTGCAAGCCTATCTCAAACGTACGCCCGACGATGTCGCTGCGGCGATCGCGCAAGGTGCACGCGTGCGACTTTGCAAAGGCGCCTACAAAGAGCCGCCCACGGTCGCGCATCAAGAGATGCCAATCATCCGCCGCGAGTATCTGCGCCTAGCCGAATCGCTCTTAACCGACGGCACGTATCCCGGAATTGCAACCCACGACGAGCGAATCATCGCCGCCATCAAGGCGTTCGCACGCGAACGGGGCATCGGCAAAGAACGCTTCGAATTCCAAATGCTTTACGGTGTGCGCACCGATCTGCAGAGATCGCTTGTCGAAGAAGGATACAACGTGCGCATCTACGTGCCGTACGGCACGCACTGGGCGGGCTATTTCTATCGCCGCATCAGCGAGCGCAAAGAGAACGCGTTCCTCGCTTTGCGCGCGCTGGTTCAAAAATAATCCTCAGTCCTCGGTGATGCGCTCGACGCGCGTCATGCGATCGGTTTCGATCAATCGGCCGAGCGTATCGAAGCCGCTTTCGATGTCACCAAAGACGGTGAAGTCGCGGTTGAGGTGCAGTGCGGGTGAGATCGTGATATAGAACTGCGTGCCTGCGGAGTCGCGCTGCGGGCCGTTCTTATCGTAGTTCAGTCCCATGGAGATCACGCCGCTCCGCTGTTCGAGTGGGTTTTCTTCTGCGGGAATCATGTAGCCCGCGTCCCCTTCGCCGCTATCGGTGATATCGCCGGTCTGCACGACAAAGTCGGGGACGATGCGAAACCAGCGCAGGTTGTCGAAATAACCGCGATCGACAAGCCCTAGGAAATTGGCGACGGTGAGCGGCGCCCACTCGGGAAAGAGCCGAACGACGATCGTGCCTTTGGTCGTGCCGATCCGCACGCGAGGATGCTTGCCCGGCAAAGGCGCGCCAAACGCGACTGCGGTGCGCGGCAAAAGCGGAAGGTCGAGGCGTGCGTCTCCGGAACGAGGCGCGCGCGGGTTACCGAGTGCATGCGGTCTCGCAAGCGGCGCGGTTGTGTCCTGCGGCCCGGGTGCCGGAACGTTCAGCGCGGTTTGCAATTGCTTGAGATGGTCGGTGCGTTTGCCGCCCGCGAGGATCTGCAGCGATTCGTGCGCTTCTTCTTGCACGCGCCAAGCGCGGTCGTTCAATCGAGCGCGAACCGCCGGCACGATCGCCGCGGTTCCCGCGCGTCCCGCAGCGCGAACCATGCCGATGCGGACCTGTTCGTCGCCATCGTTCATTCCATCGCGCAATGCGGCAAGCGGAATCACGTTGCCGTATGCACGGCCCGTCGACCACGCGATATGCATGCGCACGTCCGCGTTCTTCTCGTTCCGCAGATCCGAAAGGAGCACGGCGGCGATCGCCCGCGCTTGAACGTCTTTGCCGTAGTAGCCGAGCGCCGTTGCGGCCCGCCCGCGCACGGCCGGATCGGGATCGTTTGCAAGCACGCGTTCGAGCGGCGCGATCAACCCCGGACGAGAGACTAGCTGGAAGAGGTTTGCGCGCGGATTCAAACTCAGCGCGGCAACGCGCGCGGCGACGTCAGCCGCCGCCGCACGTACCATCGGCATGCGGTCATGCAGGCCTACGAGCGCATCGCCTGCGACATTTGTCTTCTCCGCGAGCAACCCGAGCGCAAAGAGCGCAAGGCCGCGAACGGCGGGATCGCTAGCATGCGCGACCCGATCTCGCAAAACCGATGCGCCCGCAACGTTCTTCGTCCGCCCAATTGCGAGAACCGCTCGCGAAGAAAGAACGGGGTCGCTTGATTTTGCGCTTGCGATCATGAGCGGCGTCAACATCCGCTGCGACTCTGCCGCGACGAGCCCACGGTACGTCGGAACGTCATCTGCAGCGTGTGCTGACGCACAAAGCAGGGCCGAAGTAAGGAAGCCCACGGTTAATTCGCGATAAAACTTCACAATTGAGGAGCTCCTTCAGTCAACTTTACCGGATGCGCTTACGTTAGAGAGATAGGCCACTTCATAGTGGCGATTACACGAAACGAGGAACCTTCATGTCGGACCCCACGACCCCAGAGAAAAAGCCCGGCGGCGGGATGAGCGTGCGCGAAGCAGGCCAAAAAGGCGGCGAAACCGTCAAGAAAAAATACGGCCCCGAATTTTACGAGGCCATCGGCCGCAAGGGCGGCCAAGCCACCAAAGCTGCGCACGGCCATGCCTTCTACGAGCAAATCGGAAAGAAGGGCGGCAAGAAGGGCGGCGAAGCCACGCGTGACCGTTACGGACCGACGTTCTACGAAGAAATCGGCCAAAAGGGCGGCCAGAAGGTCAAAATGCTGATCGAGCAAGGCAAAAAGGCTGCAGCCGACGCCGCTGCCGCTGAAGCCGAGAAGAAGGCTTCCTGAAAACCCGGCCCGCCGCGATTCTAGCGGCGATGCTCCTCATCGGGGCTATCGCCGTCGCGACGGACCCCGCGCGCTCGCAGAGCGCGCCGACGCTCGTCGCGGGAACGCCCCTTGCGTTCTCGCTCGACGACACCGTCACGATCGCCTCGGTGCGGGTCGGAACGACGTTTCGGCTCCACCTGGTGAACCAACTCGATCTCGGCGCGGCGCGTGTAGCCGATGCCGGGACCCGGGCGCGTTTGCGCGTCCTGAGCCTCATTAAACCGACGACCGAGGACCCGCGCCATGGCGCCGTGATCGCGATCGAAGATTTTCGGACGAACCCCGGCACGTTGCCGGTCCGCCCGCTCCAGACCATCATCCGTGAGGACCTGGCCTCGGGCGCGTCGATCGCAGCAAAAACCGAAGCATCGCTCGTTACCGATGGACCGCGGATCGCGATCCAGATTCCGCTTCCCTTTGCGCTCTCGGGCGACCGGCCGTACAACGACTTTACGCCGATCCCGATGAAGACCGCATCGAGCTCGAAAAACGCGACTCCCTCGCCAAAGCCGACGCCTGCACCCACAGTGGCGCCGACCTCGGCTGCGAGTGAAACTCCGACTCCCGCTGCTACGTAGCCCGAGCATCTCGCATTCGTCCGCTTTCGGACGTACAATCGAAAGGTGATCCGACCATGATCCGACGTTCTGCGCTCGCAGTCTTTACTGCGCTGCTCTTCACCGCGAATGCGGCCTTTGCCGATGACAAAGACGCCCCCAAACTTTCTTCGATGCCGACGGCAACCGAAGCCAAAGTCGTCGCGCAAATCCAATCCGAGCTTCCGAAATTCTACGCCACGACCGCGATGGCCGAAAAAGCCGGCTACACGCGCTATACGAACGAAGATAAAACCGGCGCGATCAGCTACGCGAGCAGCAAGTCGTGGGAATCGACCGATATCAAATATCCCGCGCAGCTCTGGTACGATGTCAAAGGCAAATTGATCGGCGCCGACTACGCGCAGCTCAAAGCAAACCACCCAACGGCAACATCGATCCTCGGCCTGGAAGCCGCCCGCGGCGAATCATTCCCCGCACACGTTCACTACGTGACCAAGTCCGAAGGCGCGATGACGTACGGCATGGCGACGCGCGTGAAGAAATATGAAGAAGCCAACGGCGTCGGCTCGAGTGCGAAGCCGACCGCTGAAGGTCTCGTGAAAGCCGAAGCCAAGGGCGTCAAAGCCGCGAGCGACGTTGCTTTCGTCTTTCTGTTCCCGGCGATCTGGAACGTCTCGGTCTGGATTGTCCCCAATCCCAGCGGTGCGTTTGCCGACAAGAATCCGAACGTCAAAGCAACGGCGACCGCCAAAGACGAATAACCGCGCGGCGCGCAACAAAAAGCCGACCGGTGATTGCATCATCGGTCGGCTTTTTCGTTTCGGTAGGTCGGCTTACACGAGCGAACGCGAGCGCGTGTTAAGACATCGGTATGATAACTGCACAATCGCGGGAGCGCATCGAACGCTTCTCCCTCGCCGCGGGGGCAATCGTCACCCGCTATTCCATCGTGACCCTGTTGCTGCTTTTTGGCGCGATGAAATGGACGCCGGCAGAAGCGCACGGCATCGAATCGCTCATCCGTCATAGCCCACTTTGGAGTTGGCTGTACGGTCCGCTTGGCGTGCAGGGCACCTCGATTTTCTTCGGCGTCTTCGAAGTCGCCGCGGCCATTGCAATCGCACTGCGTCCCTGGTTGCCGCTCGTTTCCGCCGCGGGCAGCGCGTTTTGCATCGTGATGTTCTTGACGACGCTCTCGTTCTTGATCACGACCCCGGGATTGATCGCCGATCCCGGCGCCGGTTTCATCATGAAGGACGCCGTCCTGCTCGGCGGTTCGGTTTGGACGCTCGGTGAGGCGCTCCGCGCCGTCCGCGAACGCCGCGCGGGAATCCGGTAATGCGGCCCACATTCGTTTCGAAAGTCTGCGCGTATGATGGCGCCATGAAACGCATTGCATTCGCCTCCATCGCTCTTGCTGCAGCGACCGTCATTGCAGCTCCCTCCATCGCATCTGCCGCGCCGCTCGAACGATCCAAAGTCGTTTTACCCTCGGCACTCAGTGTCGATCTTGCGGCCAACACCGTCACCGTCAAACTCCATCGCGGGACGGCAAACGGCGCAACCGTTTGGTATACCATTACCGACATCTCCGATGCCGCCGCGGCGCAGCGCGAAGGCGCGATTTTTTCCGCAGCGCTCGCCGAAATCGGCGATGCCCAGGATGTTCAAGGCGACCCGACGTCATTCAAATTCAGCGGGACCGTCGACTTCTCACCGAAACGCGTGCTCGAATCTTCCGCCGATGGGAATGTCACTGGAGCCCAGCCGGGTAGCGTCGGAAGCAGCACCTATTCCCCGTTCGTGCGCGTTGCCGGAACGAAAACGATCTACAACGCACCGATCGTTGCAAGCGGCGAACATCCGCACGACGTCACGACGCACACCGACACGCTCGATCGCATCGTTGCGATCGATACCAAAGACGCAGCAAACGCGCATGCGACGCTCGTTCTCGCCCGCGGATTTACGGCCGGAAAACCGATCGCCTACATCTCGACGGACGCATCGGATGCGGGCGCCGCAGCGATCGAACGTTGCACCTACGCGCCGCGACTTGCCAAGGCATCGAACGCCGCACGCGTGCCGATCTTCGTCTTCTTCAGCGGCAAAAACGATGCCGACGGTCAAGGCGTAGCCTTCGCCGCGATCCACGGACACCTCGGTACCGATGCGACGCAAGCGAATGCCGCGACACTTGGCTCTCCGCTGAATATCCAATCGACATTCCCCGGAAGCGCGACGGAAGAAACCGGCTACACGCCACTCTGGAATGTCGAAGCCGGCGTCTGGACATCGACGGCAAGTAAAGACGGCAAAGCGCGCGTGCTCCGTTCACCCGAAGCCGTGACTGCCGAAGTTCGTTCGGGCTCCGTTACGGGACCCGGCGGCAAGCCGTTCGGAACCGTTGGCATCGCGGTCAACTGCCCCGTGGTCGCGTACGTTGCAGATCGCCCGCGCTAAAGGCCGGATCGGCACGCGCATCGCGCTTGCCTTTTCGATCACGTTGGGTCTTGCGAGCGCAGCGATGGTCGTTGCTTTCGTGGCCCTAGGACTCATCGACCAAAGTGCGATCGCTCTTAGCGATCTCGTTGCGGCAACGCAAACGATCGACGATGCGCAATTGCGCTTGGTCGAAGCAGAGTCGGCGGCACGCTCGTATGTCGATACGGGAGATCCGCGCGAACGCAAGGTCACAAATGATGCCGTCACCCAGGCGCGATCCGACTTTTCCGCCGTACTCGCGCTTCCGGGACTGCCCGCAGAACTCACGGCGGCCATCCACGACGTGCAACCGCGCGCCGACGCTGCGCTCACCTTTTACGCAAGCCAAGTCGCACTCGTCGACGCGGGAAAAAAGAACGACGCGATCGATCATCTTTCCGACGGGAAGGCGTTCGCGGATGAGTTGCGTCTCAAATTTGCCGCGGTTGCGACGACGACGCGCAGCGTGATCGATTCGAAGCGTGCGCAATCGCAACGCACGCTGACGGTCTCGGTATTCGTTCTGCTCGCCGCCGGGTTGCTCGCGATCGGCATCGGAATTCTCGTCGCGCGCCGCATAAGTTCCGACATCGCACGACGCCTGCAACGTGTCGACACCGCAATCCGTGACGCCGTCGACGGCGAGATCGCCCGGTTTGCCGAAGCATTCGGCCGGCTCGCCGAGGGCGACCTTACGGCCGCCGTCGCAACATCGGCGCGGCCGATCGGGCCGCTTGGCTCCGATGAAATCGGCTCGCTTGCCGCGAGTTACGACGCGCTCGGCACCGGCCTTGAGCGCATGGTCGCCGGCTACGCTGTGACGACGACGCGACTCGGCGAAACGCTCGCCCATGTCGCAGCGACGGGACGCGAAATTACCACGTCCTCCGGCGACCTTGCCGTCGCATCGACCGCAACCCGTCAAGCCGCGCACGAAATCGCCGAGGCGATGCGCTACCTTGCAGAAGGCGCGCGCGAACAAACGGATATCGCCGGTCGGATTGAGAGTGCGACGCATCAACTGCAAGACATCTCGGCCTCGATCGCCTCCGGTGCACGCGAGCAAGAAAGCGAAGTGAGCGCCGTGCTCGTCGCCGTGCGTGAAACGCAAGGGGAGATCACGACGGTCTCGCGTGTGAGCGCCGAACTCGCCGAAACGGCACGCACGGCAAACGGCGCCGCGCTCGAAGGTCGGGAGAAAGTCGAGCGGTCACGCGAAGCGCTCGACCGACTCTCAATCTCAACGGGAGCCGTGCAACGCACGATCGCAGAACTAGCGGAACGGTCGGCCGCGATCGAATCGATCGTCGAAACGATCGAAGACATCGGCGCGCGCACGAACCTGCTCGCGCTCAATGCCGCAATCGAAGCCGCCCGCGCGGGCGAGCACGGCCGCGGATTCGCGGTCGTCGCCGATGAGGTCGGGAAGCTCGCCGTCAGTTCGCAGGCATCGGCCCGCGAAGTCGCGCAGATTCTCTCCGGAATCCGCACGAACACCTTGCACGCAACCCAAGTGATGGGTGTCTCAGCTGCGGAGATTGCAACCGGCGTGGAACTCGCAAAGGCAAGTGCGGCGGCGTTCGACACCTTCGAGCGCACCGCCGGGATCGCCGACCGCACCGCAGGCGCACTCGATGCGCGTTCCGCCGCGATCCGGAGTTCGATCGAGTCGCTCGCCGCGCACATGGATGGATTCTCGGTCGTCGCCGAGGCGAACGGCGAGGCGGCCGTTTCGCTTAAGAGCGCCCTCACCGACCTCGCCGCCATCGTCACGGCGATCGCCCGCGGCACGGCAAACCAGCAAGTCATCTCCGAAGAGGTGGCGGCTTCCGGTGCAGCCCTCGGCGATCAGACCGCCACGGTTCAAAAAGCGGCGGACTCGCTCTACATGAATGCTGAAAAACTTGCCGCTCTCGTTGGGCGGTTCCGCACGGACACCGAGGTGCGAGCCATCGACGCTGAGCCGAACGATGTTCGAGCCTTACGAGCGGTCGCGAGTTAGTGGGTCTCTACGCGCAACCTCGGCACGGTCTCGAGCGTCAGGAGCGATGGATGCTCGCCATTTCCTTCGCCAAAGACTCGGCTCTCACAGGCCTCGCTGCCGAGAACACGATCGCGCAGCTGGAGGCGCTCGGAATCCGTGTCGCTGCAGACGAATCGCCTCCGGTCGAACGGATCGCCCCACGGTTCGGCCTGCCGCCTTCGTGTGTCTGGTTCGTCACTGCGCAGCATGCCGATGCCGTAGCGGCTCGTGCAGGCGGCCTCAACGTCATCCTCATCGATGCGCAGGCACCGCTCACACTCGAACCGAACGCCGACGGCCTGCATCACGCGCCAGGTATCGAGGACGTCTTGGAAATCGTGCGCATACCCTACACGCGCTCAGCGCTCAACATGCGTTATATCATGCGTACCGTGCTTTCATTCGATTAGCGCCGCGATGATCGAGAACGCTGTCTGGTATCTCAAGCGCAATCGCCTTTTCGATCGCATCAGCGATGAAGTCGTGCGCGGCATATCACATCTCTTCGTCCAGACCGAATATCCGCGCCGCACGGTTCTTTTCGATCAAGGCGATCCTGCCCGCATGGTGTACCTCGTTAAGCGGGGGAAAGTTCGCATCAGCAGACTCAGCGAAGACGGAAAAGAAATTACAATTGCGGTGCTTGGCGCAGGCGACCTCTTCGGCGAGGAAGTCGTCTTCTCACAGAACGTCGAGCGCACGACGCAAGCAACGTGTATCGAAGATTCGTTCATCTGCGTATCGCGCATGCAAGACCTCTATGGCATCATGTCGAGCAATCCGATCGTCGCTCTCAACATCGCTAAATACCTCGCCGAACAGCGCGACGACGCCCTCGCCTCGATGGAAGATATCGCATCGCTGCGCGTTCCCGAGCGGCTCTTGAAAATGTTTGCGCGGCTAGCGGAAGATCACGGCGTGCCGACGGACGCCGGCACGCGCATCGACGTACGTCTCACGCATGCGCAAATGGCATCGCTCGTCGGAAGCACGCGCGAGACCGTCTCCCTAGAACTTGCGAATCTCGTCCGCGCCGGACGCATCATTAGCGAGGGCCATACCTACGTGCTGCCCGCACTAGCTGCTGCCGGTTAACTACGCTTACATCTGCTGAAGCAACCGTTTCAGAACGGCGATCGCCGTGTCACCGTTAGATTTGCCGCCCATCGTTCCAACGACGACGGCCTTCGTGCCTTTGATCGCCGCTGCGGTGTAGCCGAAGTACGACGTTGATACGAAGGCCTGCTCGCCGATCCCCGAGAGCGTTCTAAACCCTTTGTAGCTTTTGTATTCGCTCGGCGGATAGTAGCGCGCCGGAACGATTTGCACGTTCAATGCAGCGTCGCTGCGGCCGGGACTATCCCAGTGGCACGAGTTCGACTGTGGAATCGGCACGACGATGGTCGAGACGTGGAGATCCAAGCCCCACCACGCTCGTAGCTCGTTTGCGGAGAGCATCGTGCAAACGTTTTTCGCGGCTAATGCGGGAGACGTTGCGCCCGCGGCGATTACTGCAGAACAGAGCGTGAAAAGCGCTGCGAAACGCAACGTCCATCGCCGGGCTATCCGATTCATCATGTTGGTGGCCTTTCTTGAGTGAGGTAGAAGCATGGGGCGGTGACGGTCTTCGTGAAGATCGACCTTACCATGATGGGAGACATCCGCGCGGTCCCGCGATCGTGACGTAAAGCAAATACGAGCCGTCGTAATATGTCCCGTATTCCGGATGGCCGTCCTTGAGGGCATCCGGACGATGCATCTCGATCGACTGCCAGCGAACCGACCAACTTACGTGCGTCGGATCCATCGTCGAATCGAATCTCACTTCGCCGCTTCCTCCGACCATCTGCACGCTGTCGAGAACGAAACCGCGGTTGAGCGCAATGCGGTACGAGTCGGTACCGGCCCCTGCGGATTTTCGAAGATGGAACGCGCTGAAGCATTGGCCTTGAACGCAATTCGCCCCGAGAATCCAGCCCGATTTGTCAGCGCCCAGCGGTCCATCGCAATAGTCGTCCGCCGCGCTATGCAGCACATCACCGTGTTCGCAGCTAACGTTGTCCACCGGTCCGATGCCTTCAATTTTTTCCCGTGCCGCAATAAATCGCAGTTGGATCGGCTCGGAGTACAATCGGGGATCGGTGACGTGCCTCCCGTCGACTGCTCGACCCGTCACGAGTTGAACGCGGACCGTTTGGTCAAGAGCGCCGGAGATATCCGGGATACGCGCCGTTACGCGGTTCTCGGTCCATGACAGAACCTGGAGTGTGGTGCTCTGCATCGCCTGCGGTGCATCGAGACTTGCGATCGACGATGCCGTGAAGTTGATCGACATCGGTATCTTGCCGCTGGAGCCCATACAGATTCCCGTGAACGTCAGCGTCCCACCCGCGGTAACCTCACCGCTCACCTGGTCCACTTCCACCCCGCGCTTCGCGCAATAGTCGAGGGCGGCGTTACTTGGGCGACTCGAATGCGAGACGATCTGAACATTCTGATAGGACGCTGGTTTCGCACTCGCCGGCGCACTGAATCGCCGCGGCTTCGTCCGTGCCAACTCGGTGATGCGCGCCTGTTTGAACTCGATGATATCCATCACCCGCCGAATTTGGTTTTTACTGGGAAGCGACACCGGCTTTACCTCCGGCGACGGCGACGGCGCAGCGAGAATTGCGCGCTGAGCCGGGACGTCGGCCGTGGCGCGCGCGCCAAACGCGAGCGATGCAATGGCGATCGCAAGCGCAAAGGCGGAGCCGCCCGATCTCACGGATTCACCGCGGACACTTGACGCATGCCGCTTGGAATATCGAAGGGCGATGTATCGGTTCCGCTTCGCTGCTGCAAGTTGCCGCGCTCGATCACAACGGTGTACCGGTCGTTGCCTTCGGCCGTTTTCTTTTCGACCGTATTGGCTTGGTACACCAGAAGCCGATCGCTCGGAATTTTCGTTCCGGCGTGTCGCACGGTACTCGCCGGCTCGCAGCCGTCGTCGTCCGCACGTTGCGTGGCGGGCGATTCGTTTGCGGCATCGGATGCGACATGCACCGGCGCAAAATATTCGACCCGGGTGGAGGTAACGGTCGTATCCGGGCACGCACTTCCGCCGTTGGCTACCCGCAACGTCGATTGCGTGCGAAAGCCCGTCGCCTGAACGCCGTCGAGCGTTGTTTGACCGAGGGCATCGATTCGATCCGCGACGGCCGCCGTTGCATTCCCACCCGTCGTGGACATTGCGGTAGCGGCTGGAGCGCGCGTATATGTCGTCGACCGCACGGTCATCTGACCGATATCGATGAGGTACATCTTGCCGGCATCCGGCTTGATGATCACGATGAACTTCGTGTTGGGATCGTCGATGCGAACCCAACCGTTCGAAGCGATCGTATAGTGACGCAGCGTCCCTTTTGCATACACGGCCAGTTGTTCGGGCGGCGCCGCGCCCGCAGACTGTTGCCGCGTATCGAAGTGATTCTTGTACTCCGTTTGCGCTGCAAGGAAGCCCTGTAACATGACCGCGCCGGTCGGACTGACGCGCGGGAGCATATACGTTTGCAAGAGCGTATCGAACTGCCGGTTTCCCGCCATCCCGAGCGCGGTCGTTAACGGGGCGACCTTCGCGACATCGTCGGTAATCTGAAGGAAGCGTCCGATTTCGCCGCTCGCGGAAACGACGCTGCCGACACCGCTCAGCACGCTACTCGCGCGGCTCAGCGCGCCGAAGATCGGACTGGCCTTCTTCGGAGCGGCCGGTGCCGGCTGTGCGACCAGCCCCGCATCTTGGCGGAACGATCCCGGCGGCGGCACCACCGCATTCATAGCGTAGACGTGATCGATCTCGTCGAATTCGACCGCCGTGAAATCCGCGGGTGCCGCTTGCCCCGCTGCGGGAAGCGTCGCTCCGACCCCAAGCGAGAGCAGGAACGCGAGGGCAAAACGGACTTGGTTTCTCAGCATCGGTTGATCCTCCACGATTGCATGTTGCGCGCCCGTCGACGAGCGCGCCAGCACCGATGCTAGTTGTGCGGGTTAGTTGTGTGAGTGGTCTCTGGTGAAGGGCCGCACGCCGTGAGATCGTACCGTTGCGCCGTTGTCTGCGCGGAACAGAGGATCTCACGATGAAGCTCAGTCGGATTTGGGTGCCACTCGCATGCATGGTCGCCGCGGCCCTCGCCATTACCGCGCCCGCACTGGCCGCGCCGAAGTTCACCGTGGCATTCGCGGAACACCCCTACACGTTTGCAACGCCGTGCGATCCGGCGAAATCCCTCGTCTTCGTCAATATGGTGCTTCGAAACGGCGCTGATACGCCGACCGGGCCGGTTCATATTCTCGCGCAGGACGGCGCGCACGCGCTCGAAGGCGACCTGACATTGCCGCAAATTCCAGCCCACATGGACGTCCAGGTTGCCGTATCGCTCCATCGCAGTGCCGCGAGCGTCGCACCGCTGGTCGGAACGCATCCGATCGCCCTCACCATCGACGCTTCGGGCACCGGCGGCAAACAGAACCTGGCTCCGCTCGACGTCGCGATCCCCGCAACGTTCTGCGTTGCCGCCCTCGCAACGCCTACGCCAGCTCCGGCAGCCGCACCGGCGAGCTTCACTCCAATTCACTCGCGCGTTCCGATCGCCGCTCTCACAACGCCGACACCGCTACCGCGCTTCGGTGCGAACGCTTCGAAGGTAGCGAATATCAGCGTCCTCGCTCGCCCTGCCGTTCCTACCAACGTGAAGAACGTCGCGGCCGCAACGGACTGCGGTGCGCACGTTGGCGTACTCGGCGCACTGACGTGTCCCGCAATGATCGCCTCGGGCGACCTGCTTTTGATTTGGGATTGGAAAGGCGAGGGCGCACTCACCGATATCGACGGCTACCATATTTATCGCGTCGATTCCGGGCTCAAAACGCTCGTCGCAACGCGGTCGAACGGCAAAGACCTTACGCTCTTCGACATCGCGCCGCCGGCAGGCGGCTACAGCGGCAAGTGTTACTCCATTACCGCGTATACGGCGAAAGCGGAGTCTGAATCGAGCTCCGCATTCTGCGCGTCGGGAGGCGCAGTTGCGAAAACCGTTCGCATGCCGGCGAGTCAAGCACGCTCGTCGACGAAGCGGCATGATGATGCCGGCAACACGATCACCGGAATTGGATCGCTTGCCGGCCGCGGCGCGCCGCCCGCGTTCACAAACGTGATGGTCGGCTATAGCTACGCATCGGAGAAGCATACGCTCGGCGATTCCGTCTTGAACGTTATCTATCGAGGCGCAGTCGCATTCGACCTAACGACACTAGCGAAGCGCCGCGTCGTTTCGGCGCGTCTCCATCTCCAGATCGCCGACTCGAAGTGCTTGGGCTGCGTAAAAGCCGGCGGGATATCCGTCGGTAACAACTATTCGTGCATCACCACGATTGGATCCGGGAACGAGTTTTGGTGGAGGAATGGCAACTGGATCGAGATCCAACCCAGCGACATCGAGCCAAACGACGTCGGTCCCGACATCTCGGCGGACGTAACCAAACTGGTCGCCTCATGGGTCGCAGGCGAGCCAAATTACGGATTCGTGCTCTTAAATCGCGATGAACGACTCGGCGCGTTCGATAATCGGCAATGTCAGACGTCGTATAGCAATCCCGTTCTTGAAATAACGTATTACTGATGCCGAGCCGTACACATCACGCGACCGCCAACACCTCGAGCCGAAAGGCGCAGTTCGTTTGCTCGGCAATCGCGATGCTTGCAATTTCTACACCGGCGCTTGCGACGCCGGAGTTCACAGCCGCCTTTGCGGAGCATCCGTACACGTTCGCAACGCCGTGCGATCCCGCCAAACCCGTCATCTTCGTCAATATCGTTCTCCGAAACAGCACGGACGCTCCGACCGGTCCGGTTCATATTTTCGCCGAGGACGGCAGGCGTGCGTTCGAAGGCGACCTGAGGTTGCCGCACGTCTCAGCCCATGCGGACGTCCCGGTAGCCGTCGCACTCCATCGCACAACCTCGAGCGCCGGACCGCTCGCCGGAACGCATCCGATCGCCGTGACGGTCGACCGCGCGGGAAGCGGCGGTAAAGAGCACTTGACGCCGCTCGACGTCGCGATCCCCGCAACGTTCTGCATTCCCGCAGTCGCGACGCACACGACCGCCCCGGGCGCGGGCACCATGTCAGTAACGCCCGTACGAACACATGTTCCGATCGGACTTCTCGTCACGCCGACGCCGTTGCCCAACGTCGGGGATAACGCAGCGAAAGTCGCAAATCTCTCGGTTCTCGCGCGCCCGGCCGTCCCCACCAGCGTGCGAAATGTAACCGTTGCGACCGACTGCGGCTCGCACGTTGGCGCGCTCGGCTCACTCACGTGTCCGGCGATGATTGCCTCTGGCGATTTGCTCTTGGTCTGGGATTGGAAAGGCGAGGGCGGACTTACCGATATCGATGGCTACCGTATCTATCGGGTCGACTCGGGGCTTAAAGCGCTCGTTGGAACGCGATCGAACAGCAAAGACCTCACGCTCTTCGACATCGCACCGCCCACCGGAGGCTATAGCGGAAAATGTTACGCGATAAGCGCGTATACGACGAAGGCAGAGTCCGAACTCAGCTCCGCATTCTGCGCATCGGGTGGATCGGTTGCGAAGACCGTTCGCTTACGGGCGTTCCAATCGCGTTCGTCCACGAAGAGCCATGCCAATTCTGGAAACCCGATATTCTCCGGCTCATATGTAAAGATCAACATGCCTGCGCCCACAAATGTAATCGTGGGTTACGCGTATGCATTCGAAGAGCATACCTTCGGCGATAGTGTCGCCAATATGATCTATCGCGGGGCCGTCGCGTTCGATGTCTCAGACCTTGCGAAGCGGCGTCTGGTTTCCGCACGACTTCATCTCCAGATCGCAGACTCGAAATGCAAGGACTGCGTGAGGGCGGGTGGCGATCCCGTTGGCAATAACTACTCGTGCACTACGAGCATCCGCTCGGGGACGGAGTTTTGGTGGCGCAATACCGATTGGATTGAAGTTCGATCCGCCTCAATCGAGCCGAACGATGTCGGTCCCGACATCTCGGCCGACGTCACCAATCTTGTCGCCTCGTGGATGGCGGGCGAACCGAATTATGGATTCGTCCTCATCAATAACGACGAACGACTGGGCGTTGCCTTAAACAAACAATGTCAGACGTCGTATAGCAATCCCGTTCTCGAAATCACTTATTATTAATGGGAGATCACATGAAAATCCGAAACGTTGCAAAGGTGTTCACGATGCTGTTGGCATTTTTGCTCGGAGGCAACGCGCTTCTTGCCAATGCTGCTCCAACGCCGGTCCCTGGCGGAGCGAATCAAACCACTGGCGTGAGCGGCTCGATGTCGCAGACGCTCTTTAACGGGACGCTTCGCATCAAGGCAATGTCTTTAAAAGACGCACAGCCGGACGACCACATCCGACCGAATGCCCCAACCGAACGCGCGCTCGTTTTTCGCACGATCGTCAGCAACGGAACCAAACACGAGAATCACGGCTATTTCGACGCGTCGCTGGCGGACGCTGACGGCATTACCATAGCTGGCCGACCACTCGATGGCGGCTGGAGCTTAGAGCCGGGCGCGGCAACGCATGCCATTATGGGGTTCTCGGTTCCCAGTACTTTCGTGCCCGTCCGCTTGGTGCTGATCCAAGCCGCAAAGTCGAAACCGGTTGCATTTCGCGTCGCCGTGCGGCCAAGTGACGTAGCTCCGGCTCCGATACCAAGCCCATAATCGACTTCAAAGTGAAACCGAGGTAGCGGTCACTCCGAGAGAACGAAACGCACCCTTGCTTTTGACCGTTTGCAAGGTGTGCGTTTTGTCTCTCCGATAGGCCCCGCCGTATCAATTCCCAGGCATCGGCGCGCAAACCCACGAAAATTTTGCGCCTACGATGAATAACCGCGCCTTTGGCGAGTTACTGCGCGACTTTCGATTCGCGGCGGGTCTTTCACAAGAGCAGCTTGCTGAGCGCGCGCGGTTGAGTCCCGGCGCGATCAGCAGTCTCGAGCGCGCCGCGCGCCGCGCGCCACAACACCAAACGCTTGGGCTTTTGACGGAAGCACTTCGTCTCAACGAACACGAACGAGCGTTGCTCGAAGCAGCCGCTCAAGCCGGGCGCCATCGTACGGTACGCGGCGCGGCCGCGATCGACAAACACCATCATAACCTTCCGACCCCACTGACGTCGTTTCACGGCCGAAGCGCCGAAGTCGCCGGGCTCGCACGGCTCATGGAGTCACGTCGACTGATCACCCTACTCGGAGCGGGCGGCGTCGGGAAGACGCGCTTGGCGCTCGAGTCCGCTCGCTCGCAAACGACGACATCGGTTTTCAGCGACGGGGTGCGGTTTGTCGACCTCGCCTCGCTCGGCGCGCCGCAACTCGTCGGGGGCGCGATCGCTCGTCTGCTCGACGTGCGCGAAGCGGTAAACGTGCCGCTCATGGATACGCTCGTTGCAGCTATCGCCGAGAAGCGCATTCTGCTAGTGTTCGACAACTGCGAGCACGTCCTCGAGGAGTGTGCGGTCGTTGCCGAACGCCTCTCGAGGACATGTCCCAATGTCACCGTGCTCGCAACGACCCGCGAAGCGCTCCGCATCGATGGCGAATGCGTCGTCCGCGTCGAGCCCTTAGATTGCGAAGATGGTCCAAACTCTGCACCGGCAGTCGATCTCTTCATCGATCGGCTCGCTGAGGCCGACTATGCGCGATACGCTCACTTGACAGGCGAAGACCGCGTGCAGGCAGTCGCTATCTGCAAACGGCTCGACGGCATCCCCCTTGCAATCGAGCTTGCCGCCGGACGAGCGCGCGATCTCGGACTCGCGCAGATTCTCGCCGGTTTGGACGAACGATTCACGTTGCTTGCCCAGGGCCGCCGGACGGCGAGCCCGCGTCATCATACCTTGCGCGGGACGATCGACTGGAGTTTTGCCTTACTCACGGAGTCAGAACGGATGCTCTTTGCACGATTAGGCATCTTCGCGCAGGCATTCACCCCCGAGGCAGCAGCCGACGTTTGCTCCGACGATCTCGTAAGCGTTCGGGACGGTCTGGCGGCATTGATCGGAAAGTCACTTGTAACCGTTGTAGAAAACGCTCAGGGTCGGTTACGATATCGACTGATCGAAACGATGCGTGCCTATGCACTGGATCGACTCCGCGAGAGCGGCGATTTTGATGCGTCCGCGCGGCGCTTCGCACAGTACTTTCGTTCCCTCGCCGTTGCCGCCGACGCGCGCTTCGGCCGCATATCCAATCGCGATTTTCTCGCACTGGTCGAATCGGATCTCGACAATTTTCGGGCCGCGCTCGATTGGACGTTGGCACAACGTGGCGATCCCGCACTCGGTGCAGAACTCGCCGGCGCGCTCGGTTGGGTCTACCGGCAAAGTTCGCTCTTCGCCGAGGGCGCACGTTGGTGCGAACGTGCGCTTGCGGACAACGACCGGCTCGACGCTTCGATCGCCGGGCGCTTGCACATGGCGCTTAGCTTCTTTTTCTTCAATATGGGTGAAATGACGCGGTCGCTCGATTCTGCCGCACGAGCAACCGCGCTGTACGAGAACGTCACGGCGCAATCGGAGTTGGCCTGGTCGCTCGCTCAAGAGGCAAATTGCCTGTACCTTCTTGGCCGCATCGAGGATTCGCGCATGAAAGCGCAAAGCGCGGTTGCGGTCGCGCAACAAAAGTCAGACACGCTGCGCCTTGCCGGCGCACTCAACGCGCTAGCCCTAACCATTCCGATCGAGCACGTCGCCGCGCGTTTCGAGGCATTGGAAGAGTCGATCCGTTGCTACCGCGCCGCGGGCGATGAGGGCGCGATCGTGCCGCTCGCAAATCTCGCAGAAACGCACTTTGCGATCGGGAATTTCGATTCGGCGCTGACCTACGGCCGCGAAGTCGTTGAGATTACCCGCGGGAAACAAGAGCGTTCCAACCTCGCCGCCGCACTGACGAACGTGGCCGCGTACGCCCTTGCTCTGGGCGAGGTCGACGAAGCCGCGCGCGCCGCACAGGAAGCGCTCGCGCTTGTCCGCGACTTAGGAAAAACGCTGTACGCGATGTGCGCGATCCAGCATATGGGAACGGTCGCCGCTCGGATAGGCGATTTTGTTCGTTCCGCTCGGTTGAGCGGTGCATCGAATCGACTGTACGCCGAGTTTGGCATGCAACGAGAATTCACCGAGGAATCGCTGTATAACAGTACGCTCTCAGAGATCGAACGCGCACTCGGCATCGAGCTACGCGACAAACATTTTGCGGAGGGCGGTGTCATGTCGCTCGACGCGGCGTTCGATGAAGCACTCACCGTTCAGATGACTTGATTGGCAACGATCGATTCCATCGACCTTCGTGTTATTCGTTCGACCAGTAGTCCTTGAGGGCTTTACCGCGCGAGGGATGCCGGAGTTTCCGTAGCGCCTTCGCTTCGATCTGCCGAATGCGTTCGCGCGTAACGCCGAACTCTTGTCCGACTTCTTCGAGCGTGCGCTGGTGGCCGTCTTCGAGACCGAACCGCAGCACGAGCACTTTTCGCTCGCGTTCGGTAAGGTTTTTTAAGACGTCCGCCATCTTCTCTTTAAGCAACATGACCGAGGCGGCTTCCGCCGGTGCGACGGCTTCCTGGTCTTCGATGAAGTCGCCAAGATGCGAGTCTTCTTCTTCACCGATCGGCGTCTCGAGCGAGATCGGTTCTTGCGAAATCTTGATGACTTCGCGCACCTTCTCGGGCGTCAGGCCCATTTCGGCGGCGATTTCTTCAACCGAAGGATCGCGACCGAATTCTTGGAGCAGCTGACGCGAGATTTTGATCAGGCGATTGATCGTCTCGACCATATGGACCGGAATACGAATGGTGCGCGCCTGATCGGCGAGCGCCCGCGTAATCGCCTGACGGATCCACCAGGTCGCGTAGGTCGAGAATTTGTAGCCTTTGCGGTAATCGAATTTCTCAACCGCACGGATCAACCCGAGATTGCCTTCTTGAATGAGATCCAAGAAGAGCATGCCGCGGCCAACGTACTTTTTCGCAATCGATACGACGAGGCGAAGGTTGGCTTCGGTCAGGCGGCGTTTGGCTTCGTCGCCTTCATAGATGACGGAACTGCGGCCGGTGCCATTTTTAAGCAGCTCTTTCTCGCCGGCTTCGATGGCCATCGCGAGCGTCTTCTCATCTTCCATCGAGAGGAGCGGAACGCGGCCGATCTCTTTGAGATACATCCGGACCGGATCGTCGAGCGCAAGACCTGCGGGCACGACATGCTCGGTCTCTTCTGAGGCCTCGGCTTCCGGCTTTTCTTCCTTTGCCTGCTCTTCTACGATCTCGATGCCCATCGCGGCGATCTCTTCGAAGAGGTCGTCGACGCGTTCGGGACTGACGTCTTCGGCATTGTCGAAAACGGCGTTGATTTCTTCATACGTGAGCGAGCCGCGCTTCTTGCCGCGCTCGGTCAGCTTTTTGATCAGCTCTTCGAGCGGGATCTGCGGTGCATCGGTCGTTGCCGCTGCGGATTTTTTGCGTGCCATGGTTGTTCCATCACCTCCCTTCAAATTTTCGTCGACGGGCATTCTCAGTTGAGACGGAGGGTTTATCCTTTCAATTTGGCCGTTAGAGCGGCCAGCTCATCGCGTAACTCGTGTGGCACGGGCTGACCCGCCTCGTAGAGTTCCGTTATTGTCTTATCGACTTCTCGACGGCGAATTTCATCGTCGCCGCGCCGAAGCCGGACTTTCACTTGGTTCAACAACTCGCGACGCGAATCGGTGTCGACGAAGCGTCGCGTGGCCGACCGCTCGCTCCCACCGAGTGCCGCGAGGGTTGCGGAGGCGTTTTGATCCTCGGCAAAGAGCGCAAGCACGTCGCCCGTCGTGGAAAGTCCGGAGACATTCGCACAGATGACTTCGTAGATGCGCCGTAAACCCGCGCTGGCAAACCGATCGGGTGTGATTGCGCTTGCATACTCGGCGATGAGCGCCGGTTCTTCGAGAGCAATCGCGATCACGTCGCGTTCGAACGTGGGGGCTTCGAGCGTAACGGCCGCGTGACGCGTGAATCCGGCACCGCCCCGGGGGGCAAAGTGCGCCGAATTGTACACCAGGCGGCTCTTCCGCAAATCGTCGACGTTGACGCCAAGGCGTCCGGCGACGTAGACGCGCCAGCGGTCCCACTCTTCACGCGGGGAGAGATCGTGAACGATCTCCTCCGCCTTTCGTGCGACGTCCGCCGGCCGGTCGAATCCCGGGCGGATCCCCTCGATCGCAAGATCGAGTTTGTACTGCACGGCCGGAATTGCTTTTCTCAGCAAGTCCGTGAAGGCAGCGTTTCCGCGGTTGCGGACGTAGGTATCCGGATCCTCGCCTTGCGGCAAGGGGACGACCTGGCCCACGCACCCCGCCTCCCTCAACACCTCAAGAGACTTGGCGGTTGCGCTGCGTCCGGCGCCGTCGGCATCGAAGCACAAATACACGTTCGACGTGACTTTTTTGAGCTCGCGCGCCTGTTCGGGCGTGAACGCCGTCCCAAGCGAGGCAACGGCATTACCGAAGCCCGCTTGGTGCAGCGCGATGCAATCGAGGTACCCTTCGACAACAATCATCGCATCGGCGGTGGCGGCGGCGCGGCGCGCAAGGTTCATCGCATAGAGGAAGCGGCCCTTGGTGTAGACGGGCGTCGTTGAGGTATTCAGGTATTTGGGTTCTTTATCACCAAGCGCGCGGCCGCCAAACGCGATCGTTTCGCCCGTGCTTGCATACGTGGGCACCATCAGGCGCTCGCGATAAAAGTCGCGATAGCCGCCGCGCTGATTCTCGCGCACGAGCCCCGCGCGCTGAGCGACGGGCATCGGGACGTTCTCGCGCTGGAGCTCGCGCACGAGATTTTCCCAGCCCTCGGGTGCATAGCCGAGCTTGAATCGCTCGATCATCTCGCGCGTAATGCCGCGCTTTTCTGCATACGCGCGTCCGGTCGCACCCGATGCCTCGATCATCAAGACGCGATGGAAGTAGGCTGCGGCGATCTCGTTTGCATGATAGATCGCTTCTTTTTCGGAGCGCGCGCGCGCGGCGGCCGGATTCTCCGGTTCGAGTTCGACGTTCGCGCGTTTCGCGAGGATCCGCAGTGCGTCCATGAAGGGGACACTCTCGTGTTCCATTACAAAGGTGATCACGTCGCCGGTTTTTCCGCAACCGAAACACTTGTAGAATCCGCGATCGGGGTGCACGCGAAACGAGGGCGTCTTCTCGCCGTGAAACGGGCAGAGACCCACAAGATCGCTATTGACTTTGCGAAGCGTTACGACCGCACCGATGTATTCGCCGATATCGATCCGGGATAAAATCTCGCGTTTGACACCGTCGTCGATGCGCACGTTTGTTCGATTCGACGCGCGCGCCCGGGCAACTTGTGGATAAATGGCGAACGCCGACTCGTGGCCCAAGCCAAACGGATCTTCGATCCGATCCACCACTTCATCGAACTCGATCCGGGTGAGAGCGAACTGCTCGGTGCACCGGCGCTGCAGCGATTGCGGCGGCTGCGTCAGCTCGGGCTTGCGTATTTGGCCTATCCCTCGGCCGAGCACTCGCGCTTCTCACATGCGCTCGGAGCACTCGCGGTGGGAACGCGCGCGCTCGATGCGATCTACCGCAATTCGCCGGACGCCTTCGAGGACGTGCACGATTTTGAAGCACAACGGCGGCTCCTGCGCGCGGCGCTCCTCTTACACGACATCGGCCACGGGCCGTTCAGCCACGCGTGCGAGTCTGTCCTCGGCGTCCGCCACGAGTTACGCACGGAGCAAATTCTTGCGCTGCCCGAAATCGCGGAGCGGCTCGATGCGCTGAGTCTCGACCGGCGCGACGTGGTAAATCTCATCGTTGGCGGAGGCGGCGACGATCGCTATCCGATCCTGCGAGAACTGGTGCGAGGGCCCAACCTCGACGCCGATCGCATGGATTATCTCTTGCGCGATTCGTATTTCACGGGCGTTTCGAACGGCAGCTACGACGTCGAGCAGTTGATCGTCTCGCTGCGCGCGTACGACGTGAATGGGAAGCGCGAACTCGGCGTCGACGGCCGCGGCGTCGTTGCGCTCGAATCATTCGTGCTGGCGCGCTACATGATGTTCGCCGTCGTCTATTTCCACCACACGACCCGCATGTTCGAGCGCGTGCTGCAAGACTGGCTGCGCGAACTGTGGCCCGATCCGCGCCGCCTCGATGACATCGGCGAGTTCTTGGAGTGGGATGACTTTCGCGTCGTCGATTCGATTCGCGGAGCCGCATCGGATGCAGCGCGCGCGCTGCGCGACCGGCGCACGCTCTACGGCTTGGCCTCGGAATTCAACGCTGAGAGCGACCTGCTCACGTTCGATGCCTGTAACCATGCGCTGCGCGAGCGCTACGGCGATGCGGTGTGGAGCGACTCGCAGGAGCAGTTGCTGCACCGCTTGCCCCTGGGCGCCGACAACGACGATCCCACCGTCTACGTCGGACTGACCGGACGCATCGTGGATGCGCGTGAGGCCTCCGATTTGATTCGACGGCTCAGCGGCAAAGCGTACTGGCGCAAACTCTTCGTCGACAAGCGCGTCGCGCGCACGGATGATGCGCGTGCGATCTGCCGGGAAATTATCGGCCGAGCGCTGTAACCTTTGCCTCATGCGTGCTTTGATGCGACCGTTCGCTTTGCTTGTGCTCGTGGCGCTCGGCGCAGGGAGCGCCTCGGCCCAGACCGAGCCAAATCGTAAACCGCGGCCGTATGGACGCGGTAAAGCAACGCTCCATCGCACGGTCGCGCCACCGTATCACATCACCAACGAATCGATTGCCCTGGCGTTCGACTTCGATGCGGGATCGATCCAGGCAACGACGATCATCGACGTTCAGCCGAAGAATGCAAACCTAGCTACGCTTCCATTCGATTCGGTCGGCCTGAAGTACACGTTCGTCGCCGTGAACGGCACGGCCGTCCGCTATACGACCGATGCCGAGCATTTGTACGTGACCCTCCCGACGCCGGTCGATACAACAAAACCAATCCAAATTACGACGCAATACGTCGCCAAGCCGACGCGGGGCATCTATTTCGTCCGTCCCAACGCCGCCTATCCGAATCGTCAGCCGCAAATCTGGACGCAGGGCGAAGAAGAAGACAACCGGCGCTGGTTCCCCACGTGGGATGAACCCAACGAAAAATTTACCACGACCTTGAGCGCGCTCGTGCCGGCCGACTGGACGGTGATTTCCAATGGCACGCTCGAGAACACGATTAAGTCGCCGGATGAAAAGCTGATGACGTACATCTGGCGTGAGGCGCGACCGCACAGTGCGTATCTCACCTCGTTTGTCGCAGGCCCGTACGTTAAAACCCACGATACACTCGGATCGCTCGACGTCGACTACTACACCTCGGCCAAAGACGAGCCGCTTGCAAAGCAGTGCTTCGGCCGCACGCCCGAAATGATCGCGTTCTTTCAAGACATCACGAAAACCGCATACCCCTGGGAAAAGTACGCGCAGACGACCGTCTCGGAATTCACCGCGGGCGGTATGGAGAACGTCTCTGCAACGACGCAGACGCAGTTTGCCATTCATCCGCCCGAATACGAATTGACCAACTCCTGCGACAGCTTGGTCTCGCACGAACTTGCCCACCAGTGGTTCGGCGATGACGTCACCGCCATCGATTGGCCGAACATCTGGATCAACGAGGGCTTCGCGACCTACTTTCAGGAGCTTTGGAGCGAGCACCACTTCGGCAAAGACCGCTTCGACTACGAGCGCAAACATGCGCAGGACGCGTATTTCGGCGAGACCAAACGCTACTGGCGCCCGATTGTGGAATACACGTATGGAATCGCACATGATGCGTTCGATTCATCGGGCTATCCCCGTCCGGGGCAAGTGCTCAACATGTTGCGCTACGTGCTCGGGGATGAAGCATTCTTCAAGGCGATCCATGACTATCTCGTCGAGCGTCAGTATACGAACGTGGATACGCGGCAGTTCGAAGCCTCGGTCGAGAAATCGAGCAAGACCGATCTGAAGTGGTTCTTCGATGAGTGGTTCTACAAGGCAAGCTATCCGGAATACACCGTCACGCAGAAGTACGATGCACAAGCAAAACGCCTGACACTCGGCGTGAGCCAAAACAACCACGCCGGAGTCGTCTTCCGCATGCCGGTGACGATTGAGGCATACGATGAAAGCGGCGCCGTCATCGGCAGCAAATCGGTGACGATCGACCGGACAAGCGAAACGGTGGAGGTCGACAATCTCCCGACAAAGCCGGCGCTCGTCCTCATCGACCCGCGCCAGCGCATCATTCGCAAACTCACGATGAATAAAACGCTTGCAGAACTCGCGTGGCAGGCCACCAAGGCGGCAAGCGTGCCGGATCGCCTGTGGGCAATCGAGCGGCTCGGCGAACATATTGGGACCGATCGCGCGGCGGCGCGCACCGCGGTACGCGCGGCGCTCGGCGATCCATTCTACGGTGTGCGCGTCGATGCGCTCGATGCCGCAGCCGTACTCGATGACGCAGACGCCCTGCGGACCGCGCTCGGCGACGCCGATCCGCGCGTGAAGATCGCCGCCGCCGATGCGGTTACGAAACTCAAAAACAAGCCTGCCGCGCTCGCCGAGTCGCTGAGTTTGCTAGCAGACAATTCGAACGGGGTGGTCGCCGGTGCGGCGCTCCGCGGACTCGGCAGCGTCGGCGGCGCGGCAGTGTACGCGCGCCTGATCGCTGCGCTCGATACACCTGCGCCAAGCGACGCCGTCGCCGTCGGCGCCGCGAGTGGCCTTGCGGATTTGGGTGACGCTCGCGCGATCGACGCGCTCAAAGCGCACGCCGCATACGGTCAGCCAGAACGCTTACGTGCCGCGGCGATCGCGGCGCTCGGCAAACTCGGCAAGAAAAATCCAACCCTCGTCGTGCCCACGCTCCTGGCACTCGCTCAAAGCGATCCGTATTTCCGCGCGCGCAGCACGGCGGTCTCTGCGCTCGGAAAACTGGGACAGCGTGCGACGCTCGAACCGCTCGGCAAAATCCAATCGAGCGACACCGAAATAAGCGTCGCCAACGCCGCATACGACGCCATTTCGGACATCAACGATGCCCTGGCGGCAAAACCCGCAGCACGACCCTCGCCCTAGAAGGCAAACGTGCTCTGGGGCAGTAAGGTCTGCCTAACACAATGATTAGGAAAACCTTACTGATCGGTACGCTCGCGCTTTCCGCCGTCGCCTTTTCGAGCGCTCCCGCCTCGGCAATCCCCGTCTTCGCCCACCGCTACGGCCTCTCGTGCCAAGTGTGTCACACGACGGTGCCCCACTTGAACGCGCTCGGGGAAGAATTTTTGGCCGGGGGATACGCGCTGCCTGGCGCAAAGCCCGGCCCGGTTTTTCCCTTGGCGATAAAAGTGAACCTCGCCTATTCAAGCGAGCCGACGGGCTCGTCACTTCCCAAAGCCGTCGTCGACGAAGTCGAGCTGCTCACCGGCGGCCACGTCGGTAAAGCGGGCAGTTACTTTGCCGAAGTCTATGCGATCGACGGCGGTCACATCGGTGCGGTACGCGACGCCTGGTACGCGCAGCGCTTCGGTCAAGTCGAAGCGACCGGCGGACAATTCACCTTACCGCTTCCGGTCGATCCGGAGACGTTTCGCGAGACCGGCGCGCACTACGCGATCTACGATCAGCGGGTCGGCACGAACCCGTTTAATTTTTTCGACCCAAAACAGGGTCTGAGCGTCCGCTTTGGTGGCGTGCAGAGCGGCATCTCCGTCTCTGCGCTCGGCGGTCACGACAAACAGTCGGGCCTCGCCTCACACGGAATCGATCGCATGATCGCCGCGCAAACCGCGCGCGGCGCATTTTCCGCGAGCGCCTATCGATACGATGGAGCGCGCACGCTTGCGGCCGGCACCGATCGCTTCTGGCGTGAGGGTGTCGGTGTGGGCTTTACCGCAGCACGCTTGCGCGTCGAGGCGACCCTCCAAACCGGCAACGATGCGGGCTTGGGGATCCGTTCGAGCGGCGGTTTCGTCCAGGCGCGCTTCGCGTTCACACCCGCGCTTGCAGCGATCGTCCGGTACGACGGCACGCAAGATACGCAGTTCGCGCGCACGCTGCTGGTCGGCGCGAGTCACCGCGTGAGCCGCAATGCCCGGTTCACGATCGAAGACCTTATCGCGCACGTGCCGCAAACCAAGCACACGCTCGATGCAGCATATCTGTTCGCGTACTAACGCAACCCGATGCCGAGCGTCGTCACGCGCACACCGGCTTGCATTGACGAGCCCAGCGTCGCAGCGTACGCGCCAAAAGGGAGGCGAATATCGCCTTCGAGCGGACCGCCGCGCGCGAGCAGGTCGACGCGGAGCGCCTCACCTGCAGTGAACCACACGACTTGACGGTGAGCGTTTTGCGGCGCGAGCGACAATCGCGGATACGCAGCATCGCTCGAGGTTGCGGTCGCCAGCGTCCATGCGCGCACGGCGAGCGCCGGCGCGATCTGCCACGTCCCGTCGATGCCAATTCCGCTGAGATGACGCCCCGCTGAACTTGCGATTCGTTCGCTATACGCAACCGCTCCCACGCGCAAGCGCGCGTTGTCCGTGTAGGTTGCACGCGTCTGAATCAGCACGCTGCGATCTCCGAGGATCGCGCTCTCCGATTCAAGTAACGTCGGCGTCCGTAGGGCCGTGAGCACGCCGCCCTGCACGCTGAACCGTTCTCCGATCCGAACTTCTTCGCTGGCGCTTGCGGTCAAAGCCGATCCGATTGTCGATCCAAATGCGAGCGCGTTGCTGCCCCGTTCGTAGGCAATCGCAACGCGCGTCTCGGTCGCGACTCCGTGTGACTCGGCGCCAAGGGAAAGCGCCTGCGTGGACTGCGTCCCCGTGCTTCCGTCCGGCAAGATCCCCGTCGAACGTGTGGCGCGGACGGACAATTCGACCGGAATCATCCCGCGCGAACGCAGCGAAGCCGCGCCGTCCACAAGCGAGTTATCGACACTCGAGCGCACCGCAAGATGACTCAAAAGAAGCGTCCGACGTGAAGCCGTCGCATAGCCGAGCATCGCGCCCTCGAGCGATCGAGTTGCATCTCCAAGCGCGAGCGCGCGCGCACTGAGCATTCCACCCGCAAAGGGGACGTCCGCTGCGACGATGCCGTTGCTCCGATGATCGCCCGTGTCACTCGCCGCTGCGAACGTCGCGTGAAACGCGCGTGCACCAATGCGTGCTTCGAGGTCGGATGCATCTCCGCCGTCGATGCGCGCGCTCGGCGAACCGATCGCGCGAACGGCAAAGAGGCCACCCTGTGCGTAGGTTCCATAGCGCGGTGCCTCGAGGGGCGAGAGCGCGAGGATATCAGCTAGTGCGAATGGGACGATCGATTCGGACGCACTCGCACCGTCGGTCGATCGATAGAGCGGGATGCCCTCGAGCACGAGGGCACCGTGGCCGCGATCGAGTCCGCGATCCGAAATCTCGCTTCCATTCGCGACGACGTACGGTACGAGCGTCGCGATCTGCAAGAGACGCCGGTACGGCAGCGCAGCGAGGTCGGCGGGCGCGAGCGGCGCGTCTCGTAGAACGGCATACCGCCGTACCAGGATGACGATCGTCTCATCTGCTCGGGCGATCGCGCGCGTTGTCACGCAGTACGCGCAACTAACTTCAAGCACGGTCGGCTCGCCATCGGTATCGAGAGCGAACGTACCATCGGGCGCGGCGCGATCCGACCCGATCGTGCGGCCCGCCGCATCGATCGCCCGCACGCGCGCTTGAGCGATCGCGGCGCCGTCGGTATCGCGAACGATGCCGGTCCGCAGCGTCCCGGCTTCCGCAGCGAGCGGAACGAAGGCGAGGAGCACGAGGATGAGCGTCGCCTTCACGTTCGCTTCACGATTCGATGGTACGATTGCACGGATGGGACGCTTACGGAGTCGATGGACGATCCTCCTGACGCTGCTGGCGACGCTTGCGGCGGCCGGCGGCATCGGCATCGCAGCGGAAGTCAGCCTCGAAGAACTCAGCCGACCGCACCTTGCCCCGAGTTCCGAGGCCGGCCTGCTCGCTCCCATCACCGGCGCCGGCCGAACCGGCTGGGACTGTACGCCGGAAAAAGCCGCGCGGGCAACCACCGCGCGGGCAGCCGAGCTTCCCGCGAGCGACCGCTAAATGCGCGTTGCCGCCGCTTGCGTTGCGGCGCTTCTGGCCGCACTCCCGGCAACGTCCTTCGCACAGACGTATAGCGCGCCGACCGAGGCGCCACGCACGACCGATCGCAAAACGCTCGGTGCGCTCGCGGCCGAACGCGAGATTCACGAACGCTTCGCGCGCGGAATCGCGGCGGAGGCACGCGCCGCCTGGTCCGATGCCGTCGCGGAGTTCACGCGCATCATCGCACTCGATCCGCCCGAGCCGCGCGGTTCCACCGCACGCTACGATCTGGCAATCGCCAAAGCCCGCCTCGGCGACTTTCGCGCTGCGCGAACGCTGTTGACCGAGGCCCTGTCTCGCGATCCCGGCTTTACGGCCGCGGCTGCGAACCTCGTCACGGTCAACGTGATGGCAGGCGATTTGCGCGAAGCGCGGTTGAGCGCGGATCGATTCATCGCGCTTGCACCCGCGTCCGCTCGCGCGCGATACGCACGCGGGTTGCTCGCACTGCGCACGGGCGACCTCGCAACGGCACGGGCCGACTTCCGCGTTCTCATCGCCGACGATCCCGCGTATGCCATCGCGCACTACGATCTCGCGCTCGTCGAGCTGCGCGAAGGGCGTCTGGATGCCGCCGAACTCGAACTCACGCGGGCGCTTACGCTTGCGCCCGGATACGCGCGCGCACGCTTCGCCTTAGGAACGGTGCTCGTGCGCGCAGGACGAACGGTTGAAGCCCGCGCCGCGTTCGATCGAGTTGCTGCCGATGCATCCGACATCACGTTGCGCACGATTGCGGGAACGCTGCGCGACCGGCTATGAGGTCGCGCGTAGCCATGCGCGCACGTCGGCTTCGGCGTGGTCGGAGAGCAGCACGGTTTTCGCGAGGCGCCCTGCACGATCCAAGCAGTAGATCATCGTGCTGTGAACCTGCGGTGCTTCTTTCGTCGTGACGTGCGGGCGGTCGACTCCGAGCGAGTCGAGCAATGCGTTCACACGCGCGGGCGAGCCGCTCGCGACGCGCCACGAGCGCGCGTCGGCGTTCAGCATGCGCGCGTACTGGGCCATCACGAATGGCGTATCGTAGCCCGGATCCAGCGTGATCGTGACCAAGCGCGCACGGACGTGCGTCTGAACGAGATGTTCGAAGAGCGCGTCGCTCATCGGGCATGTATCGCCGCAGCGCGAAGCGACGAACGTCAGGATCGTCGGCCTACCGCGAAGAGCGTGAAGCGAGAAGTGCGCACCGCCTTGATCGACAAGTTCGATACGTGTGGGGTCGGATGCCGCGCCCGCATTGCCGCCGGTCGTAAGACCCAGCAGCAGTGCGAGCGCGGCGATTCCCGCGCGAAGCACTAGTAGTTGCCGCCGCCTTGACCGGGTGGGGTACTTGTGGATCCGGGCGCGGGGGTTGCACTCGGTCCGGGCGTTGCATTCGCGGCAACGTTGAGGACGGTGCGCATGGCATTCGAGGCGTAGTGGAACGCGCAACCGATGTAATACGTCCCCGTCGAAAGCGTGAACGGGCCGGCGAGCGCGCCGCCGGAAAGTGTCCCGGATGCAAAGGTTGCGTTGATCGTTGCGCTACCGCTACTCGTCGTCGAGATACTGGGGCTTGTGGGAAAGCTGGTCGTCGAGATCACGTTGAACGTGTGCGGCACGGATAATTGTCCGTTGCGGATCATCACCTGGGATCCGGGCGCGAATCCGAGCGTTTGCGAGTACGCATTTTGCGTGTAGCCGCCGATAAGTCCGTAGGTTGGATCGGTCGTGGCGCCGATTGCCGTCGTTGGCAACGCGGCTGTGATGACTTGCTGGCTCGACGCCGGTGGCGTCGCGGTCGGCGCAACCGTCGGAGTTGCCGTCACGGTTGGCGGCGTGACGGAGCTGCCACCGCTGCTGCCGCCACCGCCGCATGCAGCCAAGAGTGCCGCGGCTACGAAGCACGCAGCGAATACGGGTTTGTTCATTAGTCGTCGCTTTCTGGCAAAATGAAGTGACTGCCGCGAGCGTAGAACCTCGTTCTGAAGCATTCATGAAGCGCACGCCGGTCCGCATTCAGAATCGCTTCACAATTCAAGGCTAGCGTTACGGGATGAGAGCACTGCTCGTCCTTGTCACGATCGCGCTTGCGGGCTGCACCTACGGTGCGCCAAGTGCGTCTGGCAGCGGCTCCGACGCCGGTGTCACGACGATCGACGTTAGCTTGACCGCGCATGCGGCAAGCGCGATCGGCGCCGGGAGCTCCGGCGGCTACGCGCCTGCCGTCCTGACGATCGCCGCTGGGAGTCGCGTGCAATTCCTCAATGCCGACTCATTCGCGCATACCGCATCGCTTGTTTCAAACGCCCAAAAGTTTCCGACGAGTTCGCCGCTGGGTGCAAGCGCACTGACCGCAGCGGGGACGACACTCTCGAGCGGATGGTCGAGCGGCAATCTTACCGCAGGAGCGCGTTCTCCGGTGTTGCTCGCCGATACGCCCGGAACGTATCTCTACGGCTGCTTCTATCACTATGGCGCGCCGATGCGGGGAGCGATCGTTGTTCGGTAAACGCGCCCTCGCGGCGCTCGTCGTGTTCTTCGCCGCAGCGAGTTTGCGCGCCGATGCGATGCCGATCTTCGCGCAGCGCTACGCGATGACGTGCGGCGCGTGTCATTCGGTCTTGCCCGAACTCAACACGTTCGGGAATTATTTCCGGAATCACGGTTATCGGCTACCCGCACCAAAACACGGCACGACGATCGCCGCGATCCGCTATCAGATGGAATACGACCGCGATCCGCAAGCAAACGCGCCGCGGTACGTCCCGGGTGGCGTGCTGCTCTCCAATGCCGACATCGGCGCGATCTCGGGCTTTCTTCATTACAACATCGGCGCGCAAGGCGGCCCTTCGGGAACCTACCTTGGCTATCTTACCCGCTACGACGCAGCGACGAAATCGCAGTATCGCGTTGGTCTCTACGAGTTGCCACTCGTCCACTCGCCCGGCCAGCGCCTGGACGATCTCGCACCGTACGGTTACGAACAGGCCCACGTCGGGCTCAACGATTTGACCCTCGCGCAGCCGCGCTGGGGTGTCGAAGGCGAACGAGAAATCGGCCCGACGCGCGTCGCGCTCTCGATTGCGTTCGCTGAATTCAAAGGCGCCGCATACGGCGGGCGCCCGATCGATACGGGGATCACGACGCGTCCCCAACACCCGGAAGTAGGCGTTTTCGTCCGCGCGCCATTTGGCTCGTCGATCACGCTTACGGCCGACGCGCTCGCCGGTGCCAGGGCTACTGCACCGGCGGGCCGTTCCTCGTTCACCGATGCGTATTCGCGCGATGCTTTGGGCATCGAGGCGCACGCGCACCGGTTGAGTCTGCTCGCTCAGCAATGGTGGGGCGTCGACACCAATAGCGACGGGTTTGGTACCCGAGCCGGTTCGAGCGGCGGTTTCACCCGATTGCGTTACGCACTTGGCGATCACGCGTATCTTGGCGTGCGCTTCGATGCGACCGCCGCGCCGACGGCCGTGCGCGATACCGTGGTCTACGCGGCGACACACCTCGGGCGCCACGTCCGTCTGTTGATCGAAAACCGGCGGATTCAAAACGGCCGTTCGAGCGTTGAGGGGGCGCTGACGGTCGGCGTGCCATGGCCGGCGAACCACTGATTCGTGCGCATTCTCCTGATCGAGGATAATCCGGATATCGCCGCGGCGGTTCGGACGATGCTCGAACGCCGGAAATTCTCTGTCGATGTTGCCACCGACGGTGACCGAGGACTCGACGCACTCTTGGATGCAAGCTACGATGCCGCCGTCGTCGATCTGGTCCTCCCCGGGCGCGACGGCTTCTCGATCTGCCGCGCCGCGCGAAGCGAGGGTATTCAGACGCCCGTGCTGATCCTCACCGCACGCGATGCCGTCGAAGATCGCGTGCGCGGCTTGGATGCGGGCGCCGACGACTACCTTGTCAAACCGTTCGTCGAGGAAGAGCTCGCTGCGCGCCTGCGTGCGCTCTTACGCCGCGGTCGGATGCCGGTGCATGCGACGATCGTGCGCGGCGATCTCATCGTCGATCAAGGCGGACGCGTTGCAACCTACAAAAGTAAAACGATCGAACTTGGCGCGACGGAATTTCGCGTGCTGGAATATTTAGCAATTAACGCGGACCTCGCGCTCACACGCCAGCAAATTCTGGATTCGGTGTGGGGTGAATCGTTCGATGGCGAAAGTAACATCGTGGATGTCTACATCAGCGCGATTCGGCGCAAACTCGATG
This sequence comes from Vulcanimicrobiales bacterium, assembly GCA_038231455.1. Classification (GTDB taxonomy): domain Bacteria; phylum Vulcanimicrobiota; class Vulcanimicrobiia; order Vulcanimicrobiales; family Vulcanimicrobiaceae; genus JANLVI01. Next base: position 447,256 of record JBBRLI010000001.1, read on the forward strand.
CGCTTGGCGCGCACGGTCGCATCACGACCGTACGCGGCGTCGGCTATAAATTAACCGGGTAGTCCTTCGCCTCACCGCCTCCTATCTCGGGATTTTTCTTGCGGTGCTCACCGCGCTGAGCGTCGGCGCGTACGTGTACCTCGCAAATATCGCGCGCGAAACGGTCGAACCGCTCTTGCAATTGTCGATCGGTCAAGATGTCTTGCGTGCGACGACGAGCCATGTCGCGTTCACGATTCTCTTGGCCGACATCCCGCTCGTCCTCGTGGTCGGTGTGGCGGCGTACGTGATGGCGACGGTCTCCGTTCGACCGCTGGCCGCGGCCCGGGAGCGCGAAGAACGCTTTACGGCTGAAGCCGCCCACGAACTGCGCACGCCGCTTGCGACCATCGCCTCGGTCGCGCAAGCGGCGCAAGGCGGGGCGGACCAAGACGTTGCGCTCGCCAAGATCGCTCGCACCGCGATCGAGGCATCGACCCTTGTGGGTGACTTACTCCTATTGATGCGCGAATCGCCCGAAGGCACGCGATTGCACGAGCCGGTCGATTTGAACGCCATCGCGGGCTTTGCGGCAGCCGATGCGCGTACGCTCCACCCGGAACTCGAAGTGACGCATGCGGTGGGGATGAACGGCGCCTACGTCATCGGTGATGTGGGAGCACTCCGGCGTCTGGCGATCAATCTTGTTGCGAACGCCGTCGAACATGCGCGCTCGATCGTCGAAATCGAGGTCAAACGCGAAGGCGAGAACGTGATGCTCGCAGTTTCGGACGATGGCCCGGGTGTGGCGGATGCGGACCGCGAGCGTATCTTCGATCGATTCGTGAAAGCGAATCCGGCGGCGGGCGGCGCCGGCCTCGGCCTTGCGATTTGTCGCAAGATCGCGTCCACGCACGGGGGAACGATCGTGCTGGAAGATCGGGCGCGCTTCATCGCCCGATTTCCAGCGGCACCAATCTAACGCGTCGTTCCATCGAGCGGACGTCTCGCCTCGGCTGCGCGTGAGGTGTCCGGACCAACGCCAAGCGCTGCCAGTAATGCCGAACGATCGACGGCCGGAATTCCGCCGCGCACTTGCGTTGCAACGATGTGCGAGGGCGATCCGCCAAGCACGACGATGCGGTTCGCAAGTTCGAGTGCTTCATCGATATCGTGCGTGACGAGAATCGCCGTTGCGCCGCTCACCGCGACGATCCGTGCGAGAGCCGCACGTAGTTCGATGCGTTTGAGCGCATCGAGTGCCGCGAGGGGTTCGTCGAGCAAGATGATTTCCGGCGCGCGAACGAGGGTGCGCGCAAGTGCCGCGCGCTGTGCCATGCCGCCCGAGAGGGCTTTGGGAAGCCGGCCCGCAGCCGCTTCGAGTCCCACAAGCGCAATGACCTGATCGACGCGCGCGCGTTCGGCATCGTCACGCGCCGCAAACGCGACGTTTTGACGCACGGTCAACCACGGAAAGAGCCGCGGCTCTTGGAAGACGTAGCCCACTTCACCGCTGACCGCAACGCTGCCGCCATCCGGCTGCGTGAGACCCGCGATGCAGCGTAGCAGCGTCGATTTGCCGCATCCGCTCGCACCGAGGATCGCCAGCGTTTCGCCGCGCGCGACGGTGAGATCGAGACCGGCGAATACCGGCGTGCCGTGATAGGTCTTGCGCAACCCCGCAAGTGTTACCGCGCTCATGCCGGCACCGTATCGACCCAGCCGGTCAAGCGGCGTTCGATTGCGCGCATGCCGAGTTCCGAAAGTTTCCCGCACAGCGCAAAGAGCAGGATCGCGACGAGAATCTCATCGGTGCGCTGGACCTGCTGACCATCGGTGAGTAAGAACCCGATGCCGCGGCTTGCCGCGAGCAACTCGGCAGCGACGAGGAAGAGCCATGCTTGTGTAAGGCCGATCCGCGCACCGACGAGCAGTTCGGGGAGCGTTGCGGGAACGAGCACGCGTGCGATGAGCGGTAAACCGCGCACACCGAGCACTTGCGCGACTTCGATCAGCTTGCGGTCGATGCCGCGAATCGCGGCGTGCAGGCTAACGTAAATCGGAAAAAACGCGCCGATTGCGACGAGCGTAATTTTCGCCGATTCGCCGATGCCAAGCCAGAGTAAAATAAGCGGCACCCACGCGAGACTCGGGACTGCGCGAATCGCCTGAAGCGTCGGATCGACAGCCCGTTCCACAACGCGCGAACTCCCGACGAGCGCGCCGAGAACCACCGCGAGCGCCAGCGCAATCGCGAAACCCGCAAAGACGCGCGCGATGCTGGCGCCGAGATCGCGCGCGAGTTCGCCCGGCACCGCAAGATCGACGAGTTCGGCGATCACCGCTTGCGGCGATGCGAGCTGATACGGCTTGAGCACGCCGCTCGCGGTGCTGCCGAACCAAGCTGCAAGCAGCGAGAGCGGAAGCAACAACCTAACCACGGGCAAGGTGTTTTGCCGGCTGCGCGTCGATCAGCGATCCCAGCGCCCGCTCGAGATCGGTGCCCGGCTGCGTGAGGCGTTCTGCCCGCACGATATCGACCACGCCCGCGACGGCATCGCGGAACGCCGCGCCCGGAACCGGATCGGGATACTGCGTGCGATCCCGCACTTCAACCGTTGCAACGCGGAGTTCGAGTTTCGATGCCTCGGCGAGGATTTTCGCCGTCTCATCGGGATGCGCGATGGCATACGCGCGGGCACGCTGGTACTGATCGAGTACGACGCCGACGAGATCGGGATGTTCGGCGAGAAAATCTTCGCGCGTGTTCAGTGCGCCGAACGTATTGAAGTTCACGTTGCGGTACAGCAGTTTGGAACCCGCGTCGAGTTCGGATGCCGCCATGTGCGGATCGAGACCGGCCCACGCATCGACGTTGCCCCGTTCGAGTGCGGCGCGACCATCCGGATGCTGCAGGTCGACGATCTCGACATCGGCTTGATCGAGACCGTTCGCACGCAGCGAGCGGATCAGGAAGAACCACGGATCGGTCCCACGCGTCGCGGCAATCTTCTTGCCTTGAAGATCTTTAACGGATTTTAGCGGGGAATTCTTGCCGATCACGATCGCCGTCCATTCCGGACGCGAATACAAGAACACCGTTTTGATCGGCGAGCCATTGGCGCGCGCGAGAAACGCGGCACTGCCGGCAGTCGAGCCGAATTGAACGGCGTTTGCGCCGAGGAAACTATTGGCTTTATTCGAGCCAAGCGAGAGCACCCAATTTACTTTTGTGCCGCGCCTGCCGAGCGCTTCCTCAAGCCAGCCTTTTTCTTTGAGAACTAAACTCACGGGGTTGTAATACGCATAATCGACACCAATGGAGTCGACGGCGGCCGCAAACGAGCGACTTGGGTAGAGGGCGGCCGCAGCGGCGGCGCCGGCTGCGGTCAGGAACGAACGACGATCGAGTGACAATGTAGTCTCCTTGGTGAGAGAGGAAGACGGGAAACAAAAAAGCCCCCGCCGAGATCGGCGCGGGCTTCACAGTGTGACGGTGGGACCGTCAGGCCAATGTGAATTCGCTACCGATCCCCTGTGGGGCGGCACATAATACACATCGTGCAGCAAACGGTAACGGACATCGGCCCTAGCCTAGCATCCGGCCGGGGGTCACGTCAACTGGCAAAGATCGACTGCACAGAATATTTGGTTATCTGCGGGTCGACGGTGACGAGCGTTAAGCTCTCGGCGATCCCCTGTGCAATCAGCAACCGATCGAACGGATCGCGATGGAGCATCGGCAACTGCGCAACGCCGGCTGCATGAACGAAACTAATATCGAGCGGCGTAATCCGCAGTCGCTTACAGCGAGATTCGGCGAATGCGCCGGGCTCCATCGGTAGGAGGATCTTCCCGAGCGAATACTTGATCGAGAGTTCCCAAGCCGATGCAGCCGAGAGAAAGACAGCATTGTCCGGATTGCGAATCGTTTGCAATACGTCGGTTTTCAAACGTTCCGGCGTTTGCGTTAGCCAGAGAAAAACGTGCGTATCGAGGAGCAGCCTCAATCGCGTCCCTCGAAATCCGCGAGCATTTCATCGGAGAGTGGCGCGTCGAAGTCGTCGGGGACTACAAAGAGACCACGGTCAAAACCGACCTCACGTAACCCCGCCTGCACGATTGGGAGGAGACGAACCACCGGCTTTCCATCGCGAGCGATCACGACGTCTTCCCCGTTGAGTGCGGACTCGATTAGAAATGAAAGCTTAGCTTTTGCTTCGGCAACGTCTAATTTGACCACGCTATAGACTATTACAGATAGACCAATCTAGTCAATTTGATTGGACCACTTGGGGAGCATTGAGATACGACTCCCGTCTCAAGCTTACGATTTTGGCGGCAGGACGCTCAGTTGGGCGCCTTCGCCAATGTTGCGCTCGACTAACTCATCGAGGACGACGGTCGGCTTCTCGATTTCCAGCGTCTTTGGCGTGAACTCCGAATATTCACCGACGCGGGGGCGAATAAACACGACGTGGCGGAGACTCGCCGAAAGATACGGCGCCAGTCCACCGGAAAATGAATCGCCGAAAACGACTAAGCGAGTCGCCCCGCTGGCGGAACTCTCGGTCGCGCTTACCGGAATTTCGGCCAGTTCGCCTTTGTCTCCGATGCTCGCGGATGGAATTTCATGGGAGCTGTTCGGAAAGTCATACGCAACCCAACGATTTTGCAGGACATCTTCGATGCCAGCCAAGCGATAGAGATCGGCATCCTCGATTTGGATGCTTGCATGGATCGTTGCGGGGTCAATCGCGTCGACGTGGATCGCGCGGCTCTTCAAAGCATTTGCAATTGCCGTATAACCGATGTACGCCCCAGCCGCATTCCAGTGCGTGTCTCCGAGTGAATACATCTCCCCGGTTCCTCGGGCGGCTTTGAGAGCCGGCCGAACATCGATCGTGAAGACGCCGCGTTTGCGCAGGATCGGAAGCAAACGATCGAGCGGACTCGGTAGTGCAACGGCAAGACCTGCCGGCAGGAACTCGGGGTAGATCGTGCTTTTATTTGGCGCGAAGACAAGTGCGTATGCGATATTCCTCCGACGGCACCAGCGCGCGCGCGATGCATAGACGTCGGCGACGTGGCTCAATTCAGCATTACCAATAGCGCCCGTGATGTACTTGCGTTCGTCGAGAAAGTACCAACCGCCGCGCCCCTGGATGACCTGGTCCGAATGCAACTCGTTGAAGACGCGAAATTGAAGTCGGTTGTATGCACGAATGATCGCCGTGCGCATTGGGAACTGGTCGGCGACTTGACGGTCCAGATCGCGCTCCCATCCGCCGGTGACGAGTGCGCCGCTACTAACCATCGGCGCTACGAATGCGTGTCGACGCTCCGTCCGTTCGATGAATGGGACATCGGCGCCAGCATGCCCCGTTACCGTCAGAATTCCCGGGATTGCGAGCAGCGTCAAGAAAGCTATGAGCGTAACATAATTGGCCACGTTCTTTGCGCTCATAAGCTAGAACCGAAAATAGATGAACGGCGTATACGATCCACCCACAAGTTTGAAAACGCTCAAAGCGAAAATCACGACGAGCGACGCGGGGATGAGGAACGAAGAGAGAACGGCGGGGACTACGCCCCTTTCGGGCTGCACGAGCAAACGGATTCGACTCGCCACGAGCGGCGTTGCAAGAACAGATCCGATGATAAACATTGCGACCGTTTCGGGTTCAACGGCATTCAACAATGCCGCCTGAGGCACGGGATTCGGATGAATCATCGCGCCGAGATACGCAAAG
>JBBRLI010000002.1:0-260336 GCA_038231455.1 Vulcanimicrobiales bacterium
CGACGACCATTCGGCGCATTCGCACGAGGAATTCCAGATTTTCGTTACCTTGGCTGGAACGGGCCTTCGCGGCAATTGGCAAGGCTCATCCGGTATGCGTCGACGTTTCTCGTTTGAGCCGGGCGAAATTCATGTCGTCAAACCAAGCGGCGATGGCGCGAGGGGATCGCAGCGCTGCAAGGGCGGTTTTTGCGGACGACGTCGTATTTGTCGTTTCCGGTCGTGGCACTTTTGCGGGACTCTACCGCGGCCCTGAGGCGGTCATGGACTATCTCGGAGCGTTAATGGAGCGAACTGCCGGCACGTATACGATTTCCCAAATGCGCTGGTCCACAACTGACGAGCATGTCGTGCTCGTGACGCGCAATCACGCGCGCATGGACAAACGCCAACTAGAATGGGATGAGGTCATCGTATTCCGTTTCGTGGCCGGGAAAAAGAAACGGATCGATCTCTTTAGCGGCGCCCCGGATGCCGTAGCCGATTTCTTCTGATCGTACGCCGTTTATGGGACGACGCTTGCGGCTATCGCTGCTAGTTCCTTAATATCGAGGTCGCCGACTAAGGCGAATGCTAACCCGTGTTCGCGCCAGGAGAGGAGCGTTGTTGGGCCGTCGCTGACGTAGCTTCCATCGTGATCTTCGAAGCGGATCTTGGTTGGCTTTTGCGCGCCGAAGTCGGCTGCTGCCGAACCCGCGTTTTCGAAGAGTGAGAGGTCGCGTACGCCGTCGGAGTAGAGGAAGTGAAAGCTTTTGATCGTGCGGATCATCGAGACGTCGGCGCTTACGAGTGAGAAGCCCTCGGGCAGACGCTTCGGATTCATCGGGGTGAATCCGGCTGTTTTGATCGTTGCCTCGAGGTCGGTCGATGGTTGGGCGTAGTTGCGCCCGGCGACGGAGATGAAGCCGGCGGTATCGCGGGTGAAGACGCCACTTGGGATGTCGTTGGTGAAGCGGATGTCATCGAATCGCACGCGTGAGATCAGCGAGCCGTCGGCGTGGTAGAGTTCTTTTGCGAGGACGATATGCGTTTGCGCGTCGATCCATAAGCGTACGGCACGTTCGCCCGTGAACTTGTTCACAAGCGAGATCGTATTGCTCGTGCGACCCGCGACGGATTCATCGGGACCCGAGACCGCGCGGTAGTTGGCCGTCAGCAGAATAATGTTGTCGTTTTCCGCTACGGGATTATCGCTTGCGGGGTTCTGCGAGGTCGTGACCGTTTTCTTTTGCGGGTCGAACTGGTAGCTCGACGTGCCGTGCGTGATGATGTACTGGCCATAGATCGACGGCGGTGCAATAAACGTCTTGCGCGTATCGCCGGGCGCGCGGTGCTCGACCCGCGTGACCGTTGAGGTCGCGCGTATCGGGCCCCAGCTCGTCATCTGTAACTGGCCCACGTACGAAACGTGTTTCGGTGCGTCGATCGCCTCGCGCACGAGCGCGTCAGCCGTGTCCGCAAGTGCGGGAGCTCCAAGACACGAAACGAGCGCCGCCAGGGCGATGCTCGAGCGGGTGAGGTTAGTTCTTCGCACTGGCGAGGGTGTATGAGGCGGAGTTGATCGCGAGCGGCGTTGTTGCGCTTCGCTCGTCAGCATTGATCACGCGCAGCGGTCGGTCGGCCAAGGGGTTGGCTTGCGACTCGGCGGCGTGTTCGTCGAGGTAATAGCTCGCCGAGACACCCGGCTGGTCTGCGGGCGTCAGGCTGTTGCGCGCGGCTGGGACGCCGAAGTAGCCGGCCACCAAGATCACGGCGAGTGCCGGGAGGGCGTAGGCCGGGCGGAAAAAGCTGCGCATCGCTTCGAGCGCCGACGGGCGTTCGGTTCGAACGGCTGCCCAGATTTGCGCTTTGAGCATCGGCGGGAGTTCGCGTTCTGCGGCCAGCGGCGAGCTGCGCAGCGCCTCGGTCAAGGCGACCTCCGCGTCGTAGGACGCGCGGCAGTCGACGCACGCCGTAAGGTGCGCGAAGAGGCTTGCGTCTTCGCCCGGAGCGAGTTCGCCGTGGATGTAGTCGATCAGCGTTTCGTTTAAGTAGTGCATCACTTTTGTTCTTGTTGTGCCCGGAGGACAAGACGGCGGAGGAGTGCGCGAGCGCGGTGGAGTCGGGAGCGGACGGTTCCGATGGAGCAGCCCATCATGTCCGAGATTTCTTGGTAGCTATACTCTTCGATATCGGCAAGGACGATGACACTGCGTTGTTCGCTTGAGAGCTGTGCAAGCGCGAGGGACATCGGCTCGCTGAGCTGCTTTGAGACGTAGTCTTCGATGGGGTCGGTCGCGAGGGGTCGGCTTCCGCCATATTCTTGGGGGGCGTTGTCCTCAGGTATCTCTTCTTGGAAACGTCCTTTCTTGCGCCGAAGTTCATCTCGGTGCAAATTCGTGACGATTCGATAGATCCACGAGAGGAACGAGGTGCCCGGTTGGAACGATCGCCAGGCCCGGAAGACGCGTAAAAAGGCGTCTTGCGTAAGATCGCGGGCGTCGGCCTCGTTGCCGGTGAGGCGGTAGGCAAAGTTATACGTCGCCTTGCCGTATTCACTGATCGCCTTTTCGAGAAAGGCCGATGCCTCCGGAGTCGGCGGCTCGGCTTGCTTGCGCGGCACTCCCATCCAGTGAACGTCGTTTTCGCCCCGGTTCGACACGGCCTCTCGGCGGGGACCTAAGACCGAAGAAGCAGGGTCGAATTAGGGGTACCTACTATACTCAGTAGGCTCACCGAACACCCGAGGAGACCCCGTGGCCGCGATCCCCGCCGAATCCGTTCGCCCGAAGCCCGCAAAGAAGTGGGCGTTGTGGCGTTATCTGGCGGTTGCCGGTCCGGGCCTAATCGTCGCCTTCGCCGATACCGAAGCTGGCAGCGTGACAACGGCTGCCACTTCCGGCGCGCAATTCGGCATGAAGCTCGTGCTCTTACAGCTCTTACTGATCGTTCCGCTCTTCGTCGTACAAGAAATGACCGTCCGTCTGGGGACCGTCACGGGCAAAGGTCACGCGCAGCTCATTCGAGACAACTACGGCCTGGGCTGGACGTGGGTATCGCTTGGCACCATGCTGGTGACGAATTTAGCGGCGCTCGTGACCGAGTTCATCGGGATCGCCGGCGTAGCGCTCATTTTTGGGCTGCCGGCGGCGCCCCTCGTTATCGGGGCAGCTGCGATTTTGATCGCGGTGAGTTTCTCCGGGAAATACAAGCGCGCTGAGTACATCGCAATGGCGCTCTGTTTTCTCGAGTTGCTCTTCATTCCGGCGGCGTTTGCCGCGCATCCGAGCGCGCACGATGTGGTGATGAACGGCCTCTTTGGTTCGCAGCCGCTCGGGAATACGACCTACTTGCTGTTGATCGCCGGCAACATTGGTGCCGTCATTATGCCTTGGATGATTTTCTATCAACAGTCGGCCGTGGTCGATAAGGGTCTCAAAGTAAAAGATCTGAATTTCGCGCGGGTCGATACGGCAATCGGCGCGGTCCTCACGCAAGTCATCATGATCGCAATCGTGGTGACTACGGCGGCCACGCTGTTCGTCCATCATCAGAATGTCTCGGATGCCGCGCACGCGGCGCTCGCTCTCGTCCCGTTGACGGGCTCGAAACTCGCAGGAATCGCCTTTGGTGCGGGTCTACTCGGTGCGTCGCTCATCGGTGCATTCGTGGTGTCGCTCGCGACGGCGTGGGCTTTTGGTGAAGCCTTTCGCTGGCCGTGCTCGCTCAATTTCCAGTGTACGCAAGCGAAGCGTTTTTACGGTTTGTATGCCGCAATCGTTGTTATTGCTGCCGGTGTCGTGCTCATTCCGAATCTGCCCCTGATCAAAATCACGCTTTATGTCGAAGCGTTCAACGCGTTCGTCTTACCGATTGTGCTTGGATTCTTGCTCATCATGGCCAACGACAAGAAAATCTTGGGCGACCGTGTGAATAGCGCGCTTGGCAATATCGTCACGATCGGTCTCTCCGTCGTCGTCGTCTCACTTGGCGTGTGGATGGCCTATATGACCTTCACCGGCCAGAACGGTTGATTCGCGCCGGCGCGCTTGCGTGCGCCATGATCGCCGTCGCGCTTCCCACTCAGGCTGCGACCGCGCCGTTCGAACGAACGTTTTCGGGGAGCGGCATGCGCGCGCGCGTTATCATCGTGCATCCGCTCATCGGGATATCGGTCTTACGGGTCGTCTTGCGCGACGATCGGGGTCGGCCGGTTCGCCGCGCGCGACTGAACGTCCATGTCGATATGGCGTCGATGGCGATGAACCCCCCGGGATCGGCACCCCTCGAGGAAATTCGCTCGGGCATCTACGAGCGCGTCGTAAAGCTCACGATGCCCGGCCACTGGAAAGCCGATCTAAGCATCGAGAGGCCCAGCGGCGTGACGTCGCTGAGCCTCCCGTTTTTCGTCGATCTGCCGTAGCTATTTTCCGCTAAAGCGCACGCCGACTTCGACGCTGCGTGGCCGCGCATAATGGTTCCCTTGGGCATTGAGATACGTTACCCGGTAGCGGTCGTTCAACAGATTGTGAACGGTCAGGGTCAACGCGCCGCCTTTTCCCGTCCCGAAGCCCTTCTGGAGATCGAACGTGGTATGCGGGGGTGATTTACAGTTATCGTTTGCCGGGTCGCAGCCGGCAGAAGTTAATCCCGAGCCGTATTCCCCGTTAACCGCAAGCCATCCGCCGCGTGTGTCGTTGAGGAGAATGCCGCCGTTGAAGTCGACACGCTGATCGTGATCGGCTGGGCTCCAATCGGTCGCCGGACCGCTAAAGCACGGTGCGAGGAGCTGCGTCTCACATTCTTTGACGACCGAGTATGTGTGCGTCGCCGATACATAGAAGCGGCCGCTGCGTGCGAGCGAGTGTTGGAAGAACGCGGTCTGCGTTCCGATACGACCAAGCTTATAGTTGATATCTTGGTGCAAATTTGTATTTAACACCGCCGTGTCGTCGATCACGTCAGTAGCGTTCTTCTGCATGATACGGATTCCGAGATCGCCGCCCGCGAGCGGAAGATGACCGCCGATTTCATAAACGGAATCGCGCTGTGGGAGAAGGTCGAAATTTCCGCTCGCCGGATTGAGCGCCTGGCCCGTTGCCGGTGAGACGTTTTCAAACGAATACGGGGTGAAGAAGCGGCCATAATACGCATATAAACTCGCGCGCGGCCCAAGGAACCGCGTGAGCTTGACGCGTGGGCTGAGCATGAACGAGCCCGAGCGGAACTGCGTCGATGTGAGTTGGAACGCATCGGCACGGACGCCGTAATCCAGTTCGTAACCAGTGCCCATGCGCCAAGAATCTTGCAGGTACGCTTCTTCGGTGTGGCCGGTGTTCGGAGCGCGATCGCCAATCGTTGCGGGCGCAACGCCGAGCGGATTGTTCGATTGGAGTGTAACTGCGTAGTCTTTGCTTATCGTCGTCAGGTCGTAAAGCGTTCCGGCCTTGATCGCGTGACGGTCGCTGCGCAGTTCGTAGTCCACGTTGAAGCGATAATCGAGCGACGTACGATCGGCGCGAACGGCAAACGAACAGGTCGTTATGTCGGCCGAACAATTGGGCGTTCCGCCCGCGGCGATTCCGGCAGCGATATCGTTTGCGAAGTCCGGGGAATCTACGATATGCGAGCGCTTGACGCTCGGTCCGAACGAGAGTGCACCGCGTTCTCCGATCGCATGGCGAAATTGTAGCGATCCGAAGAGGTCATCCTGACGTTCGTTGTCGTCTTGCTTCGAGGGTGCGCCGCTTTCGACGTCAGGTGGGATCTGATACGTTTGTAGCGAGTGCGTGAGCGTGAAATTCACAAAGTCCGTCGAACCGTGCGGAAGCGTCAGGCGAAGGAACTGGTTTGCGTTGCTGCCGCCGTTGTGCGGGGAGTTTTCGTTTGGCGGATCGAGTGCCCGGCCGTCGCGTTCGTTGCGTACCGCAAGGGAGATCGAGCCTGCACCGACGGGCGCGTGATAGCCAATCGTTCCGTCATACTTTGCATAGCTTCCGCCGAGCGCGTCAACCGTAAATCCCGGCGCGCCGCTTCCGCTACGCGTCGAGAGGTTGAGGACGGAGCCGAATTTCTCGCCGTATTGGGCGGGATACGCGCCTTCGAGCACTTCGGCGTATGCAAGGTTACTCGGATCGACTTCGCTGCCGATCACGCGATTGAGGGCCTGAGGTAAGGAGACGCCATCGACAACGTAGTTGATGTCGCCGTGATCGCCGTTGATGTGCACGGTTCCGTTAGCACCGCGCGCGGCGCCGGGCAACTGGAGGAGGATCTCCGAGAAGTTGCCTGCTGCGGGCGAGCGCGAAAACGATTGGGCATTGATCGTGACGTCGGTGCCGCCGCCGCGCACGATCGCACGCGATTGGGCGTTTGTGCGTCCGATCGTTTTGATTTCTTTCTGGACGTTAATCTCGAGATTTGCGCCAGCAGTATTGAGATCGACGCGGATGTCGTTATTTCCGAGGCTCGATGCGACAGCGATATCGTACGTTCCCACGGAGAGCGCGCTAAACGAGAATTTGCCGCGCGCGTCCGTTTGCGTGCGCAAGGTGAGGTTGTTGCCGATCAAGCTGACGGATGCGGCGGGAACGGGTTGTCCATTGGAAACGACGGTGCCGGTGAGGAACGTCGTCGCGGCAAGCGCGGGCGTCGCCACCATGGCAATCAGGATGGCGAGCGTCGCCAGAAGTGCAGCACAGCGCCGCAACGGCTCGTGAACGAGTGTAAACACCAAAAAACTCCTAGAAAATCGGGAGACCCGGCGCGCAGCGCGCGGGCGAAATTAGGCCGAAATCGGAGTGGTGTTCGGTGGCGGACGGTTGGGGACGAAAAGCGCGTAAATGCGGGCCCGCGGGAGATGCGGGATTGCAAAATAGCGACGTGCAACGCGGACCGCGCAGCGGGTCGAACGGTCGCGATCGATATAGTGTGTGAGTGCCGAGGCGATTGCGACGAGCGGAGCTGCACCCGCGTCGAGAAGCAGCGCACCGAGGATTGCGGCCAAGACCGCAGACACGAGCGACCCAAGCGAGCCAAGCGGTGTGAGCGCCGTGCCCTCAAGCGTCAGCGTCAGAGCGGCAAAGCCGATTTGTAGTCCCACAGCCAGGGCCGCGAATTCGGGTCCGCGGCCGCGTCTTGGTAAGTCGGCGATGAGGAGCGTGAGGGTGCGCCTGCGGTCGTGCGTCGAGCCGCCTCGCGCGGCGAGCGCGATCAGAAGAACGATCGATAAGGCGAGCAGACCCAGCAAATAGCTGTGCCGCGCGGCAAAATCGGCGGTCACGCCGACGCCGACGATTTCCCAAAACACGTGGACGGCCGCTCCAAGCGGCATCATGAGTGCAGCGAGGAGGCCGACGGCGCGCAAGCGACGAGTCGTCATCATCGAGCTCTCAAACACGAAGCGGACGCGATTCTTTGCACCAACGCAAAAAAAAAGCCCACCGCCGGACACGCGGTGGGCTTGGAACGTGCCGCGGCTAGTGCGGTGTTGACGAGGGGTTTGCGCTCGGAGCCGGAGAGGGGCTCGCGCTCGGCGCGGCCGATTCGGAGGGTTCGACGCTGGGCGCTGCAGATGCGGTGGCACTTGGGGTTGCGCTCGGCGCGCTGCTGGGGCAAGGCGATGCTGCGGTCCCGGTCGTGTTCGCCGTAATCGGCCCTTTGAGGTCGAGCGTCGGCTGACCGTTGGAACCAAAGATGCGGATGCGCAGACGGAACGTTCCACTTGGAATCGGGATCGTCAGGGCTGAGGTGAGCGCCCCTTCGAATTTGAAACGGACGCCGGCGTCATCGTCGCCGTCTTGCGAGCGCAATTCAATTTTAACGCGCGAGAGACTCGCGCCGTTCGGAGCGATCGTGAGCGATGTGCACGAAGCCGTCACCGTAACCGGCAGGTTCGACGGGAATGCATTTGTGGACGTGGTAACGGCGGTCGGATTGCCGTCTTTGTCTTCATCGATCGTCGAAGTTGCGGAGCCGGGCGAAGGTGACGCCGATGGTGATGCTCCGTTTCCGGCGTGTTCGGGTTGCGCGGAGACCCTCAAGGTTCCATCGGGTTTTACCATGACTGAGACGGCGGTTCCGTCGTCGGCGTCGGCGAGCACGACCGTTGCTTTTTGCGAACCCGCGGTCACCACGACGGTCGCGCCGCGCGGCACATCGGCCGTGAATGTGATGGTCGCATGTCCGTTCGCATCGAGCGTCCCACTTGCAACGATTTTATCGCGATACGTTACCGTGATTGGCGTACCGCTGAGTGCTTGCGTCTGCCGGCCGGCGCTAAGTGTGCTCGTTCCGGAAAAACCGATATCCATAACGCGCGTCGTTGTACGAAGCGCCGCCGCCGTTGCGAGGGAGGTCGGTACGCTAGCGTTCGGCACAGCGCTCGTTCCGCCGCCGCTGCAGCCGACAAACGCAATCGCGACCGATGCGAGAAGACCGAAGCCGATCCGATAATTCATAGTTTCTCCCTAAGCTGGACTCCGTAGCGATGTTGCGGCTAACACTACGAATCGATCGTGAAGAAACGATGAAAAATTCCGCGTGGGCCGATCACTATGCGCTCGCTCACAACGATCGAGTCACGAAGCGTGCGTTCGGTTGACGCGGGTTTGCACGAAAAACGTATTCGTCGTCGTTTACAAGGGAGCGATAATTCGAAACGTTAGCGATGTACCGGCGGCCCACTGCGAGGTATTGAATCCGTTATTGAACTTGAGTAGATATTTGCGATTGGTAAGGTTGGTTATGTCGAGGCCCAGGCCGAGGCGATGCGCCGCGGGCTCGCGCCCAAGTGCGATATCAAACGTTACATGAGGGGGCAAGCGACCGCCGGTGCCATCGAGGAACTGGACGGGGTAGCCGGTGCCAAATTGCGGTTCGAGCGTCGCGTAGTAGCCCGACGATCCAAATCGCCGTGTGTACGCGCCGTTGATCGAGAGCGTTTGATCGTGGTCTTCCGGCTGGAAGCCGCTCGCGTTGATCGCGGCCAGTTGGCTCGGTGGGATGATGAACGTGCCGCCCGAGATGCCGCTCGCCTCCGAGCTTGATAGGGTCGTCGAAAGGAAGAACGTGTCTCCGTTTACGCGACGACCGTCGAGCCGCGCTTCGACCCCTTCGTCTCGACCGAGCGTCGAATTATACACCGCGTATATCGGGGTGTTCGCGAGTTGCGTGGTATCGAGTACGTTTGCCACGTTCCGGCGGAAGTAATTTGCGTATCCGCGCAGGTTTGCACCGAACGTGTGCGCGATGCCCATCTCGTAGTACGAATCGCGTTGCGGTTGAAGATCGTAGACCGGTAAGACACCGGGGCTGTTCAAGACGAGTGCGCTTGCATCGCGACGGGTATCTTCAAGCGCCGGCGCCGCGTAATTGCGGCCGTAGTAGAAGTGCACGACGTTGCGGCGGTCCGGCGCGAGGTTGATTTCGAACCGCGGGCTGATTTGATTGCCGCTGGTAAAGCCGGTCGAGCGGTCATAACGCACGCCCGCATTGAGAGTAAGGGCCGGCGAGGGCGACCACTTATCTTGAATGTATGCACCGATCTGCGTCCCGTGTCGGCTTGCGTTGTCGAGAAGATCGGGGGGTGTTCCGTTCGTGATGCGGGAGTCAGAACGGAAGTTCTCACCCGAATAATCGAAGCCGATTTTGATAGCATGATGATCGCTTGCGCGGAAATTCGCCAGCCGCAGACCGGCGTAACTTGCGGATCGATCCTCGCGAAGTCCGGTAAGGTTTCCGGTCGGGGCGCCGGTCGCATCGACCGTTGTCGCAAGGACGTCTTGCGCCAGATCACCGGCGTAGACGATCCTGGAATTCCGAACCCACGGAATGATTTGAAAAAATCCTTGGCCGTCGGTCGCCGTGTGCGTCAATGCAAAGGAGGCCGTCCGATCGTACTCGCGCTGAACGTCATCTGTGCCCCGCGCACTGATGACCGGGTCGTTCGGACTAAACGTCGTGTTGGTCGGGATCTGAAATGCGGAAAAATTGTTCGAGTAGTTAAACGCAAGCGACGTGTTCTCGCCGATCGGTTTGAGGATACGCAGAAATTGATCGGCGAGATTCGAGCGATCGTGGTTGGGGACGAACGTCGGCGAATCGAGTCCGCGGCTTGAACGTGCGTCGCTTGCTCCGACGAACACCCGCGTTGCGCCGAGTGCGAACGATTGTGCAAGACGCATCTCGGCCTCGCCGTAGCTGCCAGCACCCAGCGTAAATGTTCCGGACGCGCGCGCGCCAAGGTCGCTCGGACGTTTGGAGACGATATTGACGACTGCGCCCTGACGCGAGCCGCCGAACTCGGCGGGAAATGCTCCCGTGAAGACCTCGATCGAATCGACGTTGCGCGGATCGACGATCTCGGCAAAGTTGGAACTCGTCGACTGCGGCAGCGGGGCGCCGTCTAGTTCGTAGAGCAGGCCGTGGAAGCCATGCGCGACGGGTTCGTTATACGAGAATTTTACGACGCCCGGCGCGGTTTCAACGAGCGATGCGAGCGATTCGGGATTTGGCAACACGGCGATAAGCCCGGCTCCGATCGTATTTTGCGAGACCGGCGTTCCGCTCGCGCCGCGCGAGGTTGCGCTCACGCGGCCGATGACGCGTGCGTCGCTCGTGACCGAGAGGGCCACATTGGCGACATCCCCGCTTCCAACGGAGATTTCCAGGGGCGGTGCCGTGCGTCCGTCCGGGATTTTTGCCGCAATGTGATAATCTCCAAACGGCACGCGGGCGAACGCAAAGCGGCCGTCGCCTTGCGAATCGGTCCCGAGGATGAGCGATCCCCCCGCAAGGGTGACATGTGCGGCGACAGGCCGACCATCGAGCGTGACGGTGCCACGAACGAAGCCTACGGTATCAGCGAAGGCCGGCGACATGGTTCCAAGGGCAATGAGTACCGCGCAGGCTAGCTGCGCGACAAAACGACGAGACAAACGATCCTCCAAAATAAAAGCGCAATCGAATCGGCAGTCAAAACTGCCGAGGAACGGTCAGCGCAGCGGAGGAGCGCGCCCAAGGCGCGATCCACGGCCGAGACGGCCCGTGTGGAGCGGACGGCGTGCCGCGATGGGAGCAATCTCAACAACTGGTCCGGAGGCCGACAGCAGAACGGCCAGGAGTCGGACAAAGGCCACGCCGAGGTCGGACATGGCTAGCGTGAGAGCACGGATGGCCAGCGCAAGCACGAGCGAGACGACAAGCATCAGCGCGACGGGAAGGACGAAATCGGCGAAAAGACCTTGGACCGGGCAACAGCTCTCGAGTCGCTCGACCCCAAAGTACACAGCGACCCCGCTCGTGGCGATCGCAGCGGTGGTCGCGCCGATCGAGCCGCGTCCAGGAAGTACGTCCAGCAAGCGCCGCGCCACGATCGACCCGGACGCACATGTCCGCGCCTCGCGGGCGATCAGCCACACGGCCCCGACCGCAAGCCCGATGAGCGCGACCACGGCAAAGCTGACCAGGGCCTCATTGCCCTCGCCGCCCATCGCGTGATCGTCTCCAAACCGGACCTGGTGTGCCAAAAGCGCGCTCAGGACGGCGAGGGGAACGACCGCAACCCCTCTGCGGATGCCCATGGTCATTTGATTACTCGGCCCCGAATCTCGTCCCCGGTCCGCCAATGTCCTCGCAGGTGGGCGGCCCGCCCGGGTGCGAAGATTGCGCGCCCCCCAACCCGCTTCCGGAAAGATGTGGCTCCCGTGCCGACCCCGCGCGCCCCGTTTGAGTCTGCCGACACGGTCAATTTGATCGTGGCACTCCTCGTGCGCTTTCCGGAGCTCTCGAGTTTACGCTCGCGACCGGCGCTCGGAGCGATCACGCTCTCGTATGCCATCGCCGGTGCGCTCACACCGGAAGAACAAACCGCAACAACCGCCTCACTCGTCGACCATATCCGCGCGTTGCTCGACTTCGCTGATGAGCCGCTCCAGAAGTTGTCGGTCCGCTGCGAGGTCGACGAGACGCTTTCGTTCGTACACGTGACACGCGACGTAAATTCGTTCTCGCGCGAAGAGCTCTCCTTACATGTCTCGATTTTGACGGAACGGTTCGCCGAGCGGCTCGTCAAAAATGAGACACCCGACGAATCGATCGACGATGATCCGGCCGCACGCGACGAGCTGGTGGAGTACGCGATCGACTCGATGCGCGACCCCGCGCAGCAGAAGTCCGTCGTCGGGTTTCGCGAAGAGAAGCGTGTGCTAGTGTACTTCCTCAAAGCCGGTAAGAACGGCAAGGCTCGGGCGCGATCGTAAAATCCGCAATCAACGTTCTGATCATCGGCGACGTCATGGGGTCGCCGGGACGGGACGTTCTCAAAACGCATCTTGCGCTCGTCCGCGAGCAGCATCACATTGACGCATGCCTTGCTAACGGCGAGAACGCTGCCGGCGGATTCGGACTGACCGTGCAAACAGCGGATGACATGTTTGCAGCGGGTGTCGACTTCATCACCAGCGGCAATCACATCTGGGACAAGAAAGAATTTCGCCCGCATTTAGATGAGACCGACCGCATCGTGCGGCCCGCGAACTACCCGCCGGGCTCGCCCGGTCGCGGCAGCGGCATCTTCGAGGTCGAAGGCGTTCTCATCGGTGTGCTCAACCTGATGGGCCGCGTTTTCATGCCGACGGTGGACGATCCATTCCGCATCGGTAAGGAGCTCGTCGACGATTTGCGGGCAACGACCGACATCATCTTTGTCGATGTCCACGCGGAGGCTACGTCTGAAAAGATGGCCCTTGGGCGATTTTTCGACGGCAAAGTCTCGTGTGTATACGGAACTCACACCCACGTCCAAACTTCGGATGAGACAATCTTGAGCGGAGGCACCGCCTACCTGACCGACGTCGGGATGACCGGTCCGTCCGACGGTGTCATCGGCATGGAGACCAAAGCCGTATTAGATCGCTTCACAAGTGCGACCTCAGAACGGTTCAGTGTGGTCAAAGACGGCAATAAGCAATTGTGCGCGGCCGTCGTGTCGATCGATACGGCGAGCGGCCGGGCCCTCGACATCAAACGCATCAATCTCCGAGGCCTCGCATGATCGATCCCCCGAGGACGCCCGCAACGAGCGTCCTCAAAGTGTCCGCTCATTCAAATCCGAATTCCGTCGCCGGCGCTCTCGCCGGCGTTTTGCGCGAACGGCCGGGGGCGGAGCTCCAAGCAATCGGCGCCGGGGCGACGAACCAAGCCGTGAAAGCCATTGCGATCGCGCGCAGCTATCTGCGGTCGAGCGGCGTGGATCTGGTTTGTATCCCGGAGTTTACCGACGTGGAAATTGAAGGCAACGTACGCACGGCGATTCGGCTGCTGGTCGAACGACGCGCTCTGCCGCCCGCGCCAGACCCGGTGGAACCGGTTTGATCGTCGATTTTCATAGCCATACCTTCGAGAGCGATGGATCGCTCAGCCCCGCCGACTTGATCGCCGCGATGCGCAAGCGCGGGGTGAGCATGTTCTCGATCACCGATCACGACACGATCCAAGCCTACGCCTCGATTGGCGAAGTCGAAGGCGCGAAAATTATCCCCGGGATCGAGATCAATACAACGTGGCAGGGCAGCGAAGTCCACATCCTCGGCTACGGTTTGCCGCTCGATGAATCGCCCCTCACCGCGACATTGGAGAAGAACCGCGGCGAGCGCCGCACGCGTGTCGAGCGGATGGTCGCGGGTTTGACCAAGGCCGGCTACCCGATTACCTACGACGATGTGGTCGCCGAATCCAAAGGCGGCGTATCGCTTGGACGGCCGCACGTCGCCAAAGCCCTTATGCGCAAGAAGTACATCAAAGATGTGGAGTCGGCGTTCCGGTCGCTGCTCGCGCGCGGCGGTCCGGGTTACCAGCCCTCTCTTTATATAACGCCATATGAGGCGATCGACGTGATCGCGCGCAGCGGTGGTGTGCCGGTGCTCGCGCACCCGGGACGCCTCAAAGACGATGCCATCATCGATGACCTCGTGATGCGCGGCCTCCAAGGCATCGAAGTCTTTTACGGCACGCACACGCCATCGCAGGTGTCGCGCTACCGCGGGATCGCGGCGCGCCACGGACTCGTCATGACCGCGGGGTCCGATTTTCACGACATTCGCTACAATGCGAAGGGTGTGGGAATGGATGTCGACGAGGACGACCTGCGCCCATTCCTCGAACTTGTCGCTTAGCACATCTCTTTTAAGGAAGCAGCACACCATGACCGATCAAGAAGTTCAGCCCTACATCGGAAAAGCGGTGCGCGTCACCCTCGCCGATGGCCGCATTCTCGCGGGCACCCTGCATCTCGATGATGGCCATGGCCACGGCCACGCGCACTACGCCGTCGTCTCCGACCCGATCCAAAAGGGCGGCGAAAAAGTCATGGAGATGATTCACGGCGCGGCACCGATCGCCCAAATCGAAGACGCCTCGAACGATCCGGCCGCGGTTGAGTAGACAATTCTCTTGGATGGTGGCCGCGGCGTTTGCCGCGGTCGCCGCCCTTCCGGCTAGCGCCGCTCCGCCGGCGATCGACGAAACGCAAGTCGCGCTTGCAAAGATTCACCAGTTCAGTAACGTCGCGATCAGCCCCGACGGCAAACGCGTCGCCTACCACGAGAGCTACGACACGATCGGTCCCGACGGCAAACCGCAAAAACGCTCGGCACTCTTTATCAGAGATGCCGATGTTTCCACGCCCTCGGTTCGCGTGACCGCGTGCGTCGGCGTCGACGTTGTCTGTACCGAGACGGGATTCGTCTGGGCGCCCGATGGCGTGCGCTACGCGTTTCTTTCAACCGAACCCAAAGGCGAACAAGCGCAAATCTACATTGGCGGCGATGGTGCGGCACCGCATAAAGTCACCGATGTCAAAGGCGATCTGCACGACGTCCGCTTTTCACCGGACGGTAAGTCGCTGGCGTTTCTCTTTATTCCCGATGCAAAGAAACCGGCGGGCGCGCTTGCTGCTTACGCGCGCGATGCCGGTGTCGTGGGAGAAAAGATCGACGAACAGCGCATTGCGCTTCTCACGATCGACGCTGGTACGCTGCGGTTAGTCTCACCCGGCGATCGCTTCATCTATGAATATGACTGGTCGCCCGACGGCACGAAGTTTGCTGCGACCGCCGCCAAAGGCGATGGCGATGCGAACTGGTGGGTCGCGGATCTCGAATCGATCGACGCGCGTACGGGTACGGCGCGTTCGATCCACCATCCGGCGCTGCAGATCGCATCACCGCGTTTCTCGGCCGACGGCAAATCCATCGCGTACATCGGCGGCATCATGTCGGACTTCGGTTCGACGGGCGGCGATTTGTTCGTCGTGCCCGCGAGCGGCGGTCCCGCCATTAATATCACGCCACGCATCAAAGCATCGATCACGTCCTTTACATGGAATCACCGCTCCGACCGCATCACGCTGACAGAACTCATCGGCGGCAATATGGCGATCGCGGATCTCGACGTCGCGGCGAAATCCGCAACGACGCGCTGGACGGCGGCCGAAAACATCGCTGCAAACGCGGATAGTGCGGTGAGTCTCGCGCGCGACGGTTCCGCATCGGCGCTCGTACGCCAGTCATACGATATGGCCCCCGAAGTTTACGCGGGTCCGGTCGGGACGTGGCGTGCGCTTACCAATTCGAATCTTACCGTGCGCCCCGTTTGGGGCGTTGCCAAGAACGTCGAGTGGAAGAGCGATGCGCTTAACGTTCAAGGTTGGCTGCTCTATCCCAAAGACTACAACGCTGCGCAGCGCTATCCGATGATCACGCTCGTGCACGGCGGTCCCTCTGCTGCGACACGTGCGAGTTTCCCGGCCGGTGTCTCAGGTCTGCTTGCATCGCAAGGCTACTTCGTATTCATGCCCAACCCGCGCGGAAGTTACGGCCAAGGCGAAGCGTTCACGCGCGGCAACGTGCGCGACTTCGGCGGCGGCGATCTGCGCGATATTCTTGCCGGTGTGAAAGCCGCCGAGAAGATCGTCCCGATCGACGATGCGCGTGTCGGCATTTATGGCTGGAGTTACGGCGGCTACATGACGATGTTTGCAATCACGCAAACACAGCGCTTCAAAGCCGCCGTCGCTGGCGCCGGTATCGCAAATTGGCAAAGCTACTACGGACAAAATCGGATCGACACGTGGATGCTGCCGTTCTTCGGCTCATCCGTCTACATCGATCCGCCGGTGTATGCAAAGAGTTCGCCGATCACGTTCATCAAGAACGTGAAGACGCCGACGCTCGTGCTCCACGGCGAACGCGACTCCGAGGTTCCGGCACCGCAAGGCTACGAATTTTGGCGCGCCCTCAAAGCCTTCGACGTGCCGACGCAGCTCGTGATCTACCCGGATGAAGGCCACGGCTTCCGGAAAATCGAGGATCAACGCGACCGCGACAAGCGGATCGTCGGTTGGTTCGACCAGTACCTCAAGTAACCGAGAAGTGTAAAGAGATGACAGAGACCGCGCGGATGTGCGCCCGGTCTCTGTCGTTTTTTCTTACAAAGGTGTTACCTTTGTGGCATGATTCGCACTGCTGCGTTGACCCTGGCGCTTTTTCTGGGGATTTGCGCGTCGGTCCAAGCCGCACAGAAGAACTACCTGAGCCTCGACTCGGGCGGCTCGTTCTACGTGACGGCAGCCTCGATCGCCGGTGGATCGCCGGCGAGCATCATCACGATTCGCTGCGAACCGAAGGTCTGCGGCGCGCCCTTTTCCGGTTGGTTCGAGAAGAACCGCGTGTTCGCGCATGGCAAACTCGTGTACGGCGGGCAGTCACTTTCGCTTGAGGACGTGCGGTTTTTCGAATTGCACCGCACGCCCGGCTCGATCGAAGTCGTCTTGCACGTTACGCGCGTCAATCAGACCGGCGTCCAGAACGGCGTCGACGCGCAGTTTTAGCGGCTATCGAATTGCTGCGCTGACGCGCTCGCGGACGCGCGCGGCAATCGCGGGCGCATCGCGTTCGGCATCGTCGAGAACGCGCGCGTGCTGCGCGACGAGTTCGCCATTCTTGAGGTATTTGTGGTTCACGCGCACGTTGAGCGCGCTTGCGTCGATTGCGGCGATCGCGAAGTCTGAGGCGCAGCCAAGGTCGCTTGCGAGGTTCACGTTCTCGAGATCCAGCGCGCGTTCGCTCAGTGCAAGAAGCTGCACGCCAAGATGGACGGCCGCGAGCGGCGCAGCCGCAGCTTGAGCGAGCGAGTCTTGCAGGCGCGCCGTGCGGACGGCTTTTTCTTCGTCGGTCGCGCGCGGGAGTGCCATCGCCGTGACGACTGCACCGTATGCGTTTTCATCGAGCGTCCGTGCTTCGAGGAATCGTGCGCGCAACGTCTCCGCCTCGGCAATACAGGCATCGGCCAGGGCATGTCGCTCACTTTGCTTTGGACTCTCGCGGGTGATCCGAGCCACCATTGCCACGAGGGCTGCTCCCATCGCCCCGCAGAGGGCTGCGGCGCTGCCGCCGCCGGGTGTTGGAGCGGCGGATGCCAGCCGATTGAGGTAATCATCGAAGTCGAGCACGAGCCGCGCTTCAGCCAGCTGAAACCGGAAGCCTGGCTCAAGGCGTCGAAGAATACTGGTGCGGCCGTTTATAGATTGTTTCAAAGATCAGCGCGCAGCATACCCACTACCACTTACTGCCCGCGCGTTTCCGCGCGGTCCTAACGGAGTATGACTTGCAACTGATCGATAAACCGCGCGGCGACGTCAAAGATCGCTCGCTCGCGGACCAAGGCCGCTCGCGCATCGAGTGGGCCGCCACCTTCATGCCGGTGCTCGCGCAAATTCGCGAACGCTTTGCCAAGACGAAGCCGCTTGCGGGCGTGCGCATCGGCGCGTGCCTCCACGTGACGACGGAAACCGCGAATCTCGTGCTCGCCCTGCAAGCCGGCGGTGCCGAGGTCGAACTCTGCGCATCGAACCCGCTCTCCACGCAAGACGACGTCGCCGCTGCACTCTCGGTGCACTACGCGATTCCGACGCACGCGATCAAGGGCGAAGACGACGCCACATACTACAAGCACATCGAATCCGTCGTTGCGACCAAGCCGCACATGACGATGGACGACGGCTGCGATCTCGTCACAACGATCTACACCAAGCACAATCATCTTCTCAAAGAGATGATCGGCGGCTGTGAAGAGACGACGACGGGCGTGATCCGTCTTCACGCGATGCAGAAGGAAGGCGTTCTGCCCTTCCCCGTGATCTCAGTTAACGATGCGCTCACGAAGCACATGTTCGATAATCGCTACGGCACGGGCCAGTCGACGATCGACGGCATCATCCGCGCGACGAACGTTCTCATCGCCGGCCACACCGTCGTCGTCGTCGGCTACGGCTGGTGCGGACGCGGCGTTGCCTCGCGCGCCAAAGGCCTCGGCGCCAACGTCATCGTCTGCGAAATCGATCCGCTCAAAGCGCTCGAAGCAGCGATGGACGGCTTCATGGTCATGTCGATGGCGGATGCCGCGAAAATCGGCGACGTCTTCGTGACCGTCACCGGCAACTATCACGTCATTCGTAAAGAACATTTCGAAGTGATGAAAGACGGCGCGATCGTCTGCAACTCGGGTCACTTTAACGACGAACTCGACCTCGACTCGGTTAAGGAACTCTCCGTCAGCGTCGAACACCCCCGTGCGTTCGTCGAAGCGTACAAGCTCAAGTCGGGCCGCACGGTTCGTATCCTCGGCGAAGGCCGCTTGATCAACCTCGCCGCCGGCGAAGGCCACCCGCCCTCGGTCATGGACATGTCGTTTGCCAACCAGGCGATGGCCGCTGCCTATCTCGCGCAGAACTACAAGACGCTCGAGAAGCAAGTCTACCCGGTCCCGACCGAGATCGACGAGGAAGTCGCGAAACTTAAACTCGCCTCGATGAATATCACGATCGACACGCTTACGCCGGCACAAGTGAAGTATATGGCGTCCTGGTCGGAGGGTACGTAAATCTTGGCAATGCGCCGCTTATTCACATCGGAATCGGTGACCGAAGGCCATCCCGACAAAGTCGCGGATCAGATTTCGGATGCCGTTCTCGATGCTATTCTCAAAGACGATCCGATGGGTCGTGTAGCGGTCGAGACGTTCGCGATTACCGGTCAGGTTCACATCGCCGGTGAAGTGACGACCTCGACGTACATCGATATCCCCAAACTCGTGCGCGCCACGGTTGCGGAAATCGGTTACGACCGCTCGGACGTTGGGTTCGACGCGCACACCTGCGGCGTCAACGTGTCGATCGACGAACAGTCGGCCGACATCGCGATGGGCGTGGATGCCTCGTACGAAACGCAGCACAAACAGCACGACGGCCAAAAGGGTGACATCTACGATCTCACCGGCGCCGGCGATCAGGGGATGATGTTTGGCTACGCGTGCCGCGAGACAAGCTCGCTCATGCCAATGCCGATCACGCTTGCTCACGACCTCACACGTTCGCTTGCAAAGGTGCGCAAGTCGGGTCAGCTCAAGTACCTGCGTCCCGACGGCAAGTCGCAAGTTACTGTCGAGTACGAAAACGATAAACCCGTTCGTGTCGATGCGGTCGTCATTTCGACGCAGCACGATCCCGATGTCTCGCTCGAACAGATCCGCAAGGATGTAACCGAGCAAATTATCGACCAAATCATCCCGCGCTCTTTGCGCGATGACAAGTTGCGCGTCTACGTCAACCCGACGGGCCGCTTCGTTATCGGCGGACCGATGGGTGATGCGGGCCTCACCGGCCGCAAGATCATCGCCGACACGTACGGCGGGATGGCGCGTCACGGCGGCGGAGCGTTCTCGGGCAAGGATCCGACCAAGGTCGATCGCTCGGCAGCGTATGCGGCGCGCTATGTTGCTAAGAACGTCGTTGCTGCTGGCTTAGCCGACCGCTGCGAAGTGCAGGTAGCGTATGCAATCGGCGTCGCGCATCCGGTCAGCGTCCTCGTAGAGACCTTCGGCACCGCCAAAATCGACGAAGAGAAGATCGCCGAACTCGTCAAAGCGCACTTCGACCTGCGTCCGGCCGCGATCATCGCGAATCTCGATCTCCGTCGTCCGATCTACAAACAGACCGCATCGTACGGCCACTTCGGCCGCCCCGATCTCGATCTGCCGTGGGAGAAGACGGACAAAGCCGAGGCGCTTCGCAGCGCCGCCGGTCTCAAAGGTACCGCGGAACGCGAACTCACGACCGTCTAGGTCCGGTTCAGCCTCGCAAAAAAAACGGCTCGCTCGCGCGGGCCGTTTTTTTGTCGAGTGCATGTACGCGTCGATGATCTCGTCGAAATTCAGTTGTAATCCCGGGGGCGGTGTTCCACGTTCGATGACTGCACGTGTTTGCGGATCGATCGCGACGGCGTAGGTCGAGCCACGCGCGATAAAAATGTCGACTTTTGCGACCGTCCTCGCAAACGTGTCGGTGTCCGAGCGAACTTCAATCGCGACATCCGGACTAATCGGCCAAAACCCGGCTGCCTCACCTTCGGAGAGTGAGTCGATACGCGGTTGACTCACCCATGACGCATCGGGAGCATAGACGCGAAGACCGGGTCCGATTGCGAAGCCCGCGTTTGAATCGAAGATGTTGCCACCGACTTGCTTCTTGTAGTCGCGAAGCTGACCGAGTGCTTCGGCGCTTTTCGCGCCGCCTTTCGTGTGCGCTCGGCTCGCGACGATGGTTCCATCAGGATCGCGCTCGATCTGATAGCCCGGATTCTCGCGAGCGACGCGAGCCAAGTCGTCGTCCGAAATCAGGACGAGCGGGGTCTTGAGGTGGATCGGCATCGGCATCACCTCGGAAGTCGCAAGGGAAGAAAATCGTTTGGGAGCGATCGAGCACATTCCTCGATCACGCGCATCGCACGTCGGACTCGGTGCCGCGAACGGTCACGCCGACGGGGACAAGGTCTTAGCGCGAAAAAATTCGGCTAGTGACGCTGGCTTCGCCCACGGCCGTGCGGTCTGCGCGCGGTGTCTCTGAGATCCAGTCGGTCGTGGCTATGCGATTGCGGCCGCTGAATTTCGCACGATAGAGCGCGGCGTCGGCCGTTTGCAACAGCGCCTCGATTCCGCCCTCGGCATCGGTCGGCGTGATCGCGGCGACGCCGATGCACACCGAGACGTGTCCGAGTGTCGAACCGCGGTGCTCGTAATGGAGTGCCGCGATCACGCGCGCGATCGCTTCGGCGACGGCGACGCCGCCGGCGAGTTCCGTATCGCTGAGAATTGCCGCAAATTCTTCGCCTCCGATGCGCGCGAAGAGGTCCGAGGATCGCTGGACACAGGTCGAACCCGCTCGGGCGACCGTCCGCAGGCACTCATCGCCGCCGCCGTGGCCGTAGATATCGTTGAACGGTTTGAACATGTCGATGTCGAGCATCAGCACGCAAATCGACCCCTGCTGGCGCAGCGCGCGCTTCCATTCGTTCTCGAAGCGATCGCTAAATGCGCGACGATTCGGAATGCCGGTCAATGCATCGGTCGTTGCGAGCGTTTCCAGTCGATTTTTCGCACTGACCACGTCTTGCAGTTCGAGCGTTAATGAAACCGAGAGCAAGAGTGATTCAAGCGTAAGTCCGATGTACGGCCCGTGCGCCAAGAGGTTCTGGATGAAGAAGTTGCCGCGACCGACGCCCAAATTTTTGAGATCGAGTCCGATCATTCCGAGCAGATACGCCGACCATGCGGCCAGAACAGCTTGGCGCGGCCATCTCCGTGACGCCACGCAACGATGCCGATCACGATCCACAGGGGGACGTACACGAATGCAAAGCGCCAGGCGATCACGGTCGGAATCTCGACTCCGCCGAGCGCCAGCACCGCATAGCCCGCGGCGATTGCCGCAACCACAAGATTGAGGCGATCGAGGACAAGCGAGAACGTGCTCACGCGCAAGAATGCGCGCACGAAAAACGCGGCCATCGCGACGGTCACGCCATCGAGTACGACGTTGGCCGTGTTCCACGGAATGGCAAGGTGCGTCCAGAGGAGCGCCGCCCCCCCACCTGTGTCGTTTGCCCGATACAGAAACTGAGCGACGAGGTATCCGCCGTAGATCAGCAACTCGCTGCGGCGCATGATGCCGAAGAGCACGAGCGTTGTGAAGATAAGTGAGATCAGAATCCCGGCAAGGCCCGCAAACACAACCGTGTTCTGCAAGTTGGTCCGCCAGAAAAAGTCGTTGCCGTCGATTGCGAGTGCCACTTGGGGTTCGCGCGTGATGATGCGGAGGTAGGCCGTGACGGGCGTGCGCTGCGGCGTCGGCAAATCGAATGCGACCCAGCCTTGCACGCGAAGCGGGCGATCGATAAATCAAACGGAGTTGCCCGAGTGCTGATGCGAGAACTCGCGCGTTCCGCGTAGCAAATACGTATCGACGAGCGTCGGTTTGTAGCCGAGGAAGAGATAGTACGCATCGGGCGGCAGATCGCTTGTGTAATCGAATCGCACCCAGTACGCTGGTGCCGGATGCCCGAAGCCGCGCTCGCCCATGGGCGTAAACGATCCGCGCGCACGGACCTCGTCTAGCGTGAGCTTTTGTGTGGTGTCTTCGAAGAATTCGAGATGCGGCGGGAGCCAGTAGATCTCGTGACCGGCTTCCAGATGCACCAAATCAGCGCGAGCGGGAACCGCAGACGTAAAAAAGACGCCGAGTATCAAACAAACCAGGGCGAAGAATCGCACCATGTTCCCTCTCGCGGATGCACTTCTTTGGATTTTCCAAGAAAGCCTCGGTGGGCGCGTTAGCCCCCGGCGCGCTTGACGCGCAGACCCGTTCCCTCCAGATATGCCACGACAGCATCGCGGTGGTCGCCTTGAATTTCGACAATGCCGTTTTTGGTCGTCCCGCCGCTGCCGCAACGGCGCCTGAGTTCTTTGCCGATCGCCTGGACGTCATTTGCCGCCAAACCCGTCACGATTGTTACGCTGCTCGCGCGCCGCTTTTCGCGCGCCACGCGCACCACGCCGTCGTCGGGGTGTTTTGATGGCGCTTGCGGCGGAAGCTTGCGCTTCTCGGCCTTCGGCAGGGGCGTATTGCCGTCAGTCGAGTAGACGAGCCGCTTGTTGGGATCGTTCATCGACGGTGCATTCGCGATCGCTTAGCGACGATCTTCGCGGAGAGCACGTGAAGAAACCATCCAGATCGTGGTGATGACGTAACCGATCGACGAGATGATAAAGGCCATGCGCGCTCCGTAGGCATCGGCAATGACTCCGCCCAGAATTGAACCCGGCACAACGCCAATCAGGACGAGCATGCGGATCACGCCGAAGACGCGGCCGACCATTTCTTCCGGAACGACCCGCATACGCCAGGCGATGATGTTGGCGATCTGATAAATACTGAACATGCTGGCGATCGTGAAGGCGGCAATCGCAATGCGCAGATCATGCGTAAAGATTAGCGGCAGACCTGCAAAGACGCCGACGATGTTGGTAACAATTAAGACGCGCCCAAACGATGGATGCCATTTCCCCGCGGCGATCGATCCGATCACGGAGCCGAGCGCGAAGATCCCAAATGCGATTCCAACTTGTTGATCGGTTGCCAGAAAGTCACGTTTGAAATACGGAATGAGCGTCGTATAACCGAGCATCAAAAAGAAATTGTAGACGAGCTGGATCCAGGTGAGCATGCGCATCGCGGGATCGCGCATGATGAAGCGCCAGCCCGCAACGATGTCACCGCCGATGACGCGCGGTGATGGCAGCCCGCTCGGCTCGTCGGGGCCGAAATCTTTCACCGTCGCAAGCGACGCGGTCGATGCGAAGTACGTGCCCGCATTGAAGAGCAGCGCCGGCAAGGCGCCTTTGAGTGCGAAGATGGCACCGCCGACCGGCGGCGCGATGAGGTTCATTCCTTGCTCTGTTGCAACGAGCGCTGCGACGGCGGCCTTCGCGCGGTCCTTGCCGAGCAGAAATGGAATGCTCGACGCCTGTCCGCCGAGGAACATCGCCGCCATGATCGAGAGGAGCACGACGCCAAGGTAGAGCAGCGGCAGGGTGAGTTGGCGTGTGAAGAAGAGGAACGCAAACGCGAGCATGATCGCGAGGCGCACGATGTCTGTGATGAGCATCAGACGCCGACGATCGACGCGATCGGAAAACGACCCGGCGATGAGGCTGAAGAGCGCAAACGGCAAGAACTCGAGCGCGTACGTGATGCCGAGCGACATCGCCGAACCCGTGAGTTGGAAGACGAGTAGCGGAATGGCGATCGCGCGCAGTCCATCGCCAAGATAGCTGCACGCTTGGCCGATGAAAAACGATCGAAAGCTTCCGACCCGGAAAATACTGGTAGATGCCATGGACGACGGGGCTCCCGAATGGCTGAACGAGCAGAACGCGCAAGTGGCGCGTGGGGAGTCGACGGTCGTGCTAAATCATGGTAAAGTCGCAGCTTAGCGCCGATTGCGGTCGCGACCTTCGCGCGCCTTATTGAAGGGTGGCGAGCGCGGTCGTTGAATCGTCGGAAGTCGCCATCGGGCACCGGCCCGAGGAAACGATCCCGAGTAGCTCAGCTGGTAGAGCAATTGACTGTTAATCAATGGGTCCTTGGTTCGAGTCCAAGCTCGGGAGCCAAATCGATAAAGGCCTAGATCATTCTAGGCCTTTATTCTTTTTCGCGGGAAGAAGCGGCTCGTGATTGTGTTTGGAGCGCGCAGCATCGTGTTGCTGCTCGGCGTCGTTCAAGGCGTCGTTGTTGCGGGGCTCTTGCTTGCAAACGTGCGCGTGAATCGAGCTGCTAATGCGTTCCTCGCCGCGTTGCTTGTCGCGCTCTCGTTGCGTATGTTGCCCTACGTTCTCGGTTTCGCCGGCGCCTACGGCGTCTGGCCGTGGCTGAGCTTCGCGCCGTTCGACATCGCGCTCGTCTACGGCCCATTGCTTTGGGTGTTCGTCGTCGCGCTGACCACGGGTCGCACTCCGGCAACCTGGCGCGTGCACCTCATCCCGGCGCTCGTGCAGTTCGCTTACTACGCGTTGGTTTTCGTTCAGCCTCTCGCGTTCAAGAACGGTTGGGATGCACGCGTCCAAGTGCCGTTTGTCGTGCCATTCGAGACGCTGGCCGATGCCGTCTCGATGACGGCGTACTGGATTGCAACGTGGCAAACGTATCGCGCCTATCAGCGCGCTTTGGATGCCCAGATGAGCAATCGCGATGCCTTTCGGTTGATCTGGCTGCGCGACGTGCTCATCGCACTTGCCGTTGCAATCGCGGTGTTCTGGCTGCTCGCGCTTACCGGTGCCGTCCATCCGCTCTCGTATGCTCAGCGATTCCCTGGATATGTGTATCTTGCGATCGTCGTCTATGTGCTCGGCTTGCAAGGCTGGCGACACGCGGCAGTCGCGTACCCTAGCGTCGTACCGCCTGTCGAGGTCGTGCTGGCGGCGCCCGACTCGTCGGCGGCGGTCGATTTCGCGGCGGAGATCGAACGTCGTGGTCTCTGGCGCGACCCGGACATGACGCTAGCTTCGGCCGCAACTGCGCTCGGCGTCGGCACGGCGACGCTCTCTCGCGCGCTCAATGCCGGTCTCGGCCAAAACTTCAATGCCGCGATCAATCGCATGCGCGTCGTGGGCGTCCAATCAGAACTCGCGGCGGGTGCGACGGCATCGTTGCTGGACCTTGCCTTTGCGGCCGGCTTCGCTTCCAAAGCGAGCTTCAACCGTGCATTCAAGACCTACGCGGGCGTCACACCTACCGAATACCGACGCAGCGTGGGCGCGCAGCGTCTCATCATCGCGCCGCACGACGCAATATCGTGATCTGAGGCGCACGGCGCCGCGCGATCGGGTAGTCTCGGCGCATGGTTATGCGTTTCATGGTCTCGACTCTCGCGCTGCTCCTCGCAGCGCTCCCCACGGCGGCCCGTCCCGATGGACCCGCATCACCGGCGCTTGCTTTAACCGCGACACAAGCCACCGCCGACGTAGCGCTCGTGCGCCGCGCCTACGAGACCGTCCATCCGGGTCTCTATCGCTATACCGACAAGCCCACGATGGATGCGGCATTCGACCGGCTCGCGGCATTTGCCACGACGGCCCCAACCAATGTCCAACTGTACGGCGAAATCGCACGGATGCTCGCCACGATGCACTGCGATCATACGAAGCCCGAGTATCCGGCGTCGATCGACGGCTATCTTGCCACCCATGCAACGCACATGCCAGTGCGCTTTCGGTTTTTCAAGGGCCGCATGATCGTCGCATCGAGCGACCCCGACCAAGCGCGGCTCGCGCGCGGTACCGAGATTGTCGCGATCAATGGCGTGAGCGTCGCCGAGATCGTCCGCGCGCTGACGCCGTTTGTCTCCTACGACGGTGGCACGAGCGCCGTGGTGCCCGCGAAGCTCGAAGCCGATGCCGACTTGACGGGCTCCGACTTCGAGCAATTCTATCCGATCGTGTACGGCTTCCCGAGCTCGTTCGTGCTCGACGTGCGAGATCGAGCAGCTGAGAAGCTGCGCCGCGTATCGTTCGCCCCGGTCTCGTTCAAAGCGTGGACCAAGCTCGCGTGGCCCGCTATTGCCTATCATTCCGATCTTGCAAACGGAACGTCATGGAGAATGCTGCCCGGCAAGGTTGCCTATCTGCGCGTCGACTCGTTCGTCAATTATCGCAGTCCGGTCGATGCAATGCTCTTCTATCAGTCGTATTTCAAATCGATCAATGAAAGCGGTGCAACAAAGCTGATTGTCGACCTGCGTTGGAACGGTGGGGGGTCCACGGATGCAACGATCGCCCTTGCGCGTTTTCTTTCAAACGAACGCTTTGTATGGAATGCGCCGATTCGGGTGAAGACGCTCGACTTCGGCGATCTGCCGCAGTATGCGCAAACCTGGGGCGATGCATCCGCAATCTTTCATCCCAATTCGCGCAGCTATCGCGCGCTCGCCGGCGGCGGCTACGAGATGATTCCGGGCCGCATGCGTTCGGACCAAGACGCAGAGATGCTGCCAATGGACGTGGCACCGGATCGCTTCCGAGGACCGGTCACGATCCTCACGAGTCTCCGCAACGCATCCGGTTCGACGATGGTCATCTCGAAACTCCACGACATCGGCCGCGTGCGCCTGGTCGGCGAACCGACGGGCGGAAGCGCGACGGGCCCGACTGCCGGCTACATCTTGTTCTTGAAGCTCCCGAACAGCGGCATTACCGTGCGCGTCCCAGACATGTGGAATCGCATGGCCGTCACGCACGCAACCGAAGGCGCATCGATCGTGCCTGACGTCCCGGTCGCCGAGACGTTCGATGATTTCCTCAGCGGACGCGATGCGGCGTTGGAGGCGGCGCGGTCCGGGGCAAATTGACCTGGGAATAGTGCTGGTCAAGAGAAGGGCATAGCGGCGTTACTTTCTTTTGAGCCGCGGGGTGAACCGGACGTATGACTGAGCCGCAACCCGCGTCCATTGGGCCTTTCGAGGAGTATTTCCAAGCGCACTACGCGCGCGCGGTGACGGTTGCTACGCGTGTCCTCGGGTCACGCGGGGAAGCCGAGGATGTCGCGCGAGATGTCTTCGCCGTCCTCATGCGCGATGGGGTCGACCTGATTCCCGGCCCGCTGCTGTATGCCCGGGTCGTTCGGCGCGCTCTCAATGCGCAACGATCGACCATCCGGCGCGCGGCGCGCGAGTTGCGCCACACCGTGTTGCGCCGGCCGCTCCTCTACGACCGCGACGAACCGGCCGTAAGTCTCGAGACGCGGGAGCAGCGAGCGTCGCTTGCAAGCGCGCTTCGCCGACTCAATCGGCGCGACGCCGCCGCCCTCGTCCTCCGCTATAGCGCCGATTGCACGTATCGCGACATTGGCGACGCCCTCGGGATTCCGCTTGCGCACGTTGGCATGATCCTGGCCCGCGCGGAACGCGCTCTTTTTAAGGAAATCCACCATGACAACTTCTGATCGAGATTTTGCGGCCCGCATTCTCGGCGGATCAGAGACGCCCGATGTCGATGCGGCACTTGCTCGGGTCACCGTGCGTCTTGCAAAGACGCCGCGACGCACGGTGTCGCCTGCGTTCCGCATCCTCGCAATTGCAGCGATGCTCGCGCTTGCCATCGCGCTTGCCGGTCCAGCCGCGGCGGTCGTTCGCAATGTCATTAACGCAGTCGCTTTTAGCGGCGCGCGGATCACGACCCAACCCGAGTCAATGGGCGGCGTCCTTCGC
Organism: Vulcanimicrobiales bacterium; assembly: GCA_038231455.1. Lineage (GTDB taxonomy): Bacteria > Vulcanimicrobiota > Vulcanimicrobiia > Vulcanimicrobiales > Vulcanimicrobiaceae > JANLVI01. The sequence goes on from JBBRLI010000002.1 coordinate 28,131, forward strand.
TCATTTGCCGTATACAAACGCTTCAATTTCGAGTTCAAATCGCCGCCGCAACGATGTATTTCGAGCGGAGTTGAAGCGCGCCGCCTTACGGGGCTTCGTTTACCCGTCGTGGCATACGTGCCGTCGGGCTTGCGCGCCGACCGTTGTGCGTATGAAGGCGTGTTAGGCGGGACGCAGACGTGGGTGTTCGATCCGCTCGTCGCCAGATCGCATGGCCTGACTCTCCCGGAGGATCTTGCGAAGGCGAGTATCGTATTCGTCAACGGGCGCGGGCTTCTGCAGGCCTATGTTGATACAAAGGATCCGAATCATCGATTTGTGCTTGAAACAGTGCCCGAGCGAACGTTCAGTGTGCATGGCGCATCGCTTGAACGACTGGTCGCGTGGTATATTCACGAATCAAACACAACGCCCGGGCAGCGGCGAACGATTTCCGATCTCCTCACGCCGCATCCGTCGATCGCGGTGTATCCCGAAAATCGCGGAATATGGCAAGGAGGCCACATCGCAGAGGTCAGCGTCAACGGATCGGCCGCAATCGCATTCACCGGTCCGCGTATGGCTGCGCTTACGTGGTACGCACCAGGACGTTCCTACTTGTTGTACGGCCCGTCTGGCTCGCTCGAGCAACTGCATGCAATGGCCGAAAGCGTCACGACGCCGTATTGATTCTCGAATCACGACAGGGCACCGAAGCGTTAATGTGGCGAAGCCAGCACGCAGCGCGACGTCTTTAGGACACTAAATCGCGACGATTTCGAGAAGACCGTCGAGGTCTGCGAAGTCGTCGGGGTTGCGCGTGTAAAGCGGCAGGTTCGATGCGATAGCGGTCGCAGCGATCAGATGATCGGCAAGTCTACTGCGTGAGCGTCTGCCGGCGGCAAGCGTCGCTGCATAGACGCGGCCGTAAGCGCGCGCCGCATCGCGATCGATCGGAATCGTACGAATGTTTGCCTCCGTGCGTTGGAGTCGGTCCTGGCGAACGGCGCGAGTTGCGAGATCATCTGTCGCAAGTGGTCCGGCGGCAAGTTCGGCGAGCGTCATTGTAGATATCGCGAATTCGTCGGGAAGCTCTGAGGCGTCGAGCACGTCGAGGTCGATTATTACGGATGTGTCCAGCAGAGCGCGGGCATGTTTAGGCACGTGGTACGGCGTCTTGATCGACGTATCTGTCGACGTCGGAGCGGAAGCTGGCGTAGTCCACTCTGGGGGCGCTACGGAATGCTTCGAGAACGGCTGCCTTTTTACTGAACGTCTGCTCGCTTAGGGGCGTTAGCACAGCTACCGGGACGCCATTCCGCGTCACGACAAACGAGTCACCCGCATCGAGTGCGCGCATGACCTTGCCGCTATCGTTGCGCAGCTCACGTTGGGTAATTTCGCGAGGCAAACTCATGTTTCTATTGTAGCACGTCGTGCTACGCCTTTCCAGGGAGCAGTCGAGTCGCGCGATCATCTCATCCGCATCGCAAAGCGGAGTCGTTCGAGGACCGGTGGCGTTGCGTCTGTGGATGAGCGTCCCAGCGGGGCATTTTTAGGGCATTTGGAGAAAATAATCCGCGACTGAGGTCTTCCAGAACTGGGAGACCTCGTTACTTTTCCCTCACGTCCAGGATGGTTTATGGCTTACGTCTACTCGATGCACCGCGTCTCGAAACTGATTCCCCCCAAGCGACAGATTATCAAAGATATCTCGCTGAGCTTCTTGCCCGGTGCGAAGATCGGCATCTTGGGAATCAACGGCGCCGGGAAATCGACCGTCCTGCGCATTATGGCGGGCGTTGATACCGAGTACGACGGTGAGGCCAAAGCGGCGCCGAATTTGCAAATCGGCTATCTGGAACAAGAGCCCAAACTCGACCCCGATAAGACTGTGCGCGAGACCGTTGAGGAATCACTCGGCGAGCTGATCGCCGCACGGAAACGCCTCAACGAAATTTACGAAGCGTACGGTGCCGAAAATGCGGATTTCGACCAGCTTGCCAAAGAGCAAGAGCGCATCGAGGCGGTCATTTTCGCTGCGGGCGACGATCTGGATCAGCAGTTAGAGATTGCCGCGGATGCGCTGCGTCTGCCGCCGTGGGATGCGAAGATCGGTCCACTCTCGGGCGGTGAGAAACGTCGCGTCGCACTGTGCCGCCTGTTGCTCTCCAAGCCCGACATGCTGCTGCTCGATGAACCAACCAACCATCTTGATGCCGAGAGCGTCGACTGGCTGGAAAATTATCTCGTGCGCTTTACCGGTACTGTCGTCGCTGTCACCCACGATCGATACTTCCTCGATAACGCGGCCGAGTGGATTCTCGAGCTGGATCGCGGCCACGGAATTCCGTGGAAGGGTAATTACAGCACTTGGCTCGAGCAGAAAACGGCGCGTCTCGCGCAAGAAGAAAAAGAAGAGTCGGCTCGTCAGAAGGCTCTCAAACGCGAACTCGAATGGTCGCGCAAAGGCACCAAGGGTCAGCAGGTCAAGAGCAAGAGCCGCATGGCGCGCTTTGAAGAACTCTCGAGTTTCGAGTACCAGCAACGCAACGAAACGCAAGAAATGTTTATCCCCGTCGCCGAGCGGCTTGGCGACCAGGTCATTGATTTTCAAAACGTGAGCAAAGCTTACGGCGATCGTTTGCTCATGGAAAACGTGAACTTTTCAATTCCCGCTGGCGCAATCGTCGGGATCATCGGCCCAAACGGCGCCGGTAAGTCGACGCTCTTCCGCATGATTGCGGGCAAAGAGCAACCCGACAGCGGCACGATCAAGATCGGCAAAACCGTGAAGCTCGCGGTCGTCGATCAATCGCGCGAAGAACTCGGCAGCGACAAGACCGTCTTCAACGAAGTCAGCGGCGGTCTCGATATTATGATGGTCGGCAAATTCGAAATGCCCGCGCGTGCGTACCTTGGGCGATTCAACTTCAAAGGTGCAGACCAGCAAAAACCCGTTGGCCAACTCTCGGGTGGTGAACGCGGGCGCTTGCATCTCGCAAAGACGCTCGTCACCGGTGCCAACGTCTTGCTCCTCGACGAGCCTTCAAACGATCTCGATGTCGAGACGCTGCGCGCGCTCGAAGATGCACTCGGGGAATTCGCCGGCACCGTGCTCTGTATTAGCCACGATCGCTGGTTCCTCAACCGTATTGCCACGCACATCATCGCCTTCGAAGGCGACTCGAGCGTGTTCTTTTACGAAGGCAACTATGCCGAATACGAAGAGAATAAAATCCAGCGTCTCGGGTCGGAAGCAGCCAAACCCCATCGCATTCGCTATCGGCCGCTGACGATCAAGTAGAGCACTCCGAGCAAAGAAAAAGCTCCCTCGCAGGCGAGAGAGCTTTTTTCATTTCCGGACGATGGTTACTTCCAGGCGGTCTGTGCCGAGTCGTTTCCGCGCACGGTCGACGCCGTTGACTTCGCTTTTGCCGTTGTCGGCGAAGGTGATGATGAACTGAGCTGCTTGGTCGTTGATTCGAGTTGTCCGGTCCACTTTTCGGTCAAGCGCGCCGCGGTGTCGCGACCGCCAAGCCCGAAGGCGAGCCCCAGTGCGAGCGCGAGCGCCGAGACGAGTCCGATGTAGAGCGTGTTGACAACGACTGGGGCAATATTGAGTTCGTTGATCGCCGCGATGATCGCAAAGGCCATGACGGCACCTTGCGTGAGTTTCGCAAGCAGCGGAGCGTTGCCAAGTCCCGCTTCGACGGCACTGCCGCGGACGATTCCGGAGAGAAGTTGTCCGAGGAACGCCCCCACGGTGAGGATGATCATCGCGACGAGGATGTTCGGGATGAAGCCCAAGATTTGATTGATGATCTGCGAGACTTGCGGCATCCCGAGCTGCTCGGCGGCCATTTCCACAAACACCAGTCGAATGACCCATTTGATCACTTCGCCGATGATGTCACTTGCGCGCAGCTGCGTGCCCGCGTTTTTTAGAAATCCATTGACGCCGGCGCGATCGCCAACAACGTCGACTTTCACGGCCTTAGCGAGTTTGATGACGAGAGCGCCGATGATGCCAGCGATGATCCAGCCGATGACCAGCAGTAAGATCGCACCGATGATGTTCGGTATCGCGCTGAAGAGATGGGAAAGTCCGAAGGTAATTCCGGTAATCAGTCCGGCGGTCCAGTCGGTCACGGTTGATACGTTCACAAAAGCTCCTAACGTGCGCATTCCGACCGAACCCGGTTCGTGCGGTTAGGAGCGCCTATACCCCAGAGCGATCAACTCAACGCAAGCAAGCGTTGGCGATAGTACGAGCCCAGGTTTCGACTAGACGGTGCGTGCCTCGATGTGGCCAAACGTCGCACTTCGCGTTGCAAGATCGCTGCGAGCTTCAGCGTACTCGCTTCGCAAACGAGCGACGAGATCTGGCACCGTCAGCACCGCATCGACCGCACCGATCCCCTGGCCGCTCCCCCAAATGTCGCGCCACGCTTTCGCTGCTGTGTTTCCGCCGAAGTCCATCTTTGAGGGATCGCTTTCGGGAAGATTCGCCGGATCGAGCCCGGCGCGCTCGATCGACGAGCGCAAATAGTTGCCATGCACGCCCGTGAACAGATTCGTGTAGATGATGTCATTTGCGCTTGAATCGACGATCGAGGCTTTGTAGTCGTCGCTTGCGTTTGCTTCTTGTGTTGCGATAAAAGCCGAACCGAGGTAGGCAAGATCAGCGCCGATCGCTTGCGCGGCAAGGATCGAGCGTCCCGTGGCAATCGAACCCGAGAGCACGAGCGGACCGTCGAACCATTGCCGAATTTCTTGCACGAGCGCAAACGGCGAGAGCGTGCCGGCATGCCCGCCGGCGCCCGCGGCAACGGCGATTAGGCCATCCGCGCCTTTATCGATTGCCTTATGCGCGTGGACGATGTTGGTGATGTCGTGCAGAACGATTCCGCCATACGAATGAACGGCTGCATTGACATCTTCGCGCGCGCCAAGCGACGTGATGACGATCGGCACTTTGTATTTGACGCACATGCCCAAATCGTGTTCGAGGCGATCGTTCGACTTATGCACGATTTGGTTCACGGCAAACGGCGCGTCGCTTGGTGTGAGTGATGAGGTCAGTTCGGCGAGCCATTCATCGAGCTGCGCGGCCGGCCGCGCATTGAGCGCGGGGAACGAACCGACGATGCCTGCGCGGCACTGCGCGAGTACTAGGCGCGGTTGCGAAATGATGAACAGTGGCGCGCCGATCGCGGGAAGCGTGAGACGAGCGGCAAGTCCCGTTGGCATACTCATCGGGGGCAGATTCCGCATCGCCTCCAGGCTTCCGGCTTCGCGCTAGCGCATGGCTCGAGCGATGGATATTCTGATCATCGGGGGGAGCCGTTTTCTTGGACTGGCCACGGTCGAATCGGCGCATGCACGCGGACATCGCGTCGCCACGTTCAATCGCGGCACGCGCCCGATGCCGGAGTTCGTCGAGTCGATCCTCGGCGATCGGTACGGCGATCTTGCGCCGCTGCGCGGACGGCGGTTCGATGCGGTGATCGATGTTTGCGGCTATACACCACGTTCCGTCGGAGCGGCTGCAACGCTTCTCGGAGCCCATGCGAAGCACTACGTCTTCGTGTCGAGCGTGAGTGTCTATCCCTGGCCGATTGCGCCTGACATGACCGAAGACGGTGCTACCCAGGAGATGCCCACTGGCGCGGATCCAGACGTGGACGCCGTCGATGAAGCTTACGGCGCGCGCAAAGCGCTCTGCGAGGCGGCCGCAGATGCGGCGATGCCCGGTCGTACGTCGAGCGTGCGCGCGGGGATGATCGTCGGGCCGCACGATTATTTGGACCGGTTAACGTACTGGATCGAGCGCGCTCCCGCCGGAGGAAGGATGATCGCCCCCGGTGCCCCCGATCGGCCGCTCCAACTCATCGACGTTGCGGATCTGGGCCACTTTCTTGTCTTGCTGGCCGAATCGGATGCCGCGGGCACGGTGAATGCGACCTCGCCCAACGGCGTCCTGACGATGGGCGATCTCATTCTGGCCTGTTGCGCGAGCGCTCAGACGCCCGCGCAGCCGGTGTGGATCGATGATGCAGAACTCAACATGCTGGGGGTGGATGCGAGCATCGAGGAACTCCCGTACTGGGTCGAGCGCCAGGAAAACGGCATTTTTCGGATCGACACGAGGAAGGCGATCGAACTCGGCCTGCAAACGCGCCCGCTCGCCGATTCCATCGCGCGAACCCGGGCCTGGATTGCAACGCGTACCGATCCCGCCCGCGATCGCGGCCTCGACCGCATCCGCGAGCAGACGATGCTCGCGGCGCGTTAAGATGAGCCGCAACCGCTCCTATATCGTGGGGGTCAAAGGCCTGTTATGATTTCGGCTTCGCGCGAACCGTCCGCTGCCGTCGTCGCCCAATTGGCGGCGATCGGGCGGTTCGCCGCATCGCGCGGCTGGGTTCCCGCGACCAGCGGCAATTTTTCCGCGCGTGTCGATTCGACGCACGCCGCTGTGACGCGCTCGGGCGTCGACAAAGGTGCACTCACGGCCGCGGATATCGCCGTGCTCGGCATCGACGATGCAATCCCCGCGGGCATGTCGGCGGAGACGCCGCTGCATCTGGCGCGCTATCGCTCCGACGCGCGAGTCGGTGCCGTCGTTCACGTGCACACCATCGCCTCGACCGTGCTCTCGCGTCTGGACGCTGCACGCGGCTCGATTTGGCTCTCGGGCTTTGAAATGCATAAGTCGCTGGCCGGATTTACAACCCACGAAAGCGTCGTCGACCTGCCGATTATCGATAACGCGCAAGATACCGTGCAACTCGCGGACATCATCGAATCGCGTCTCGGAGCGACACCGCTCGTGCCCGCGTATCTGCTCGCCGGCCACGGCCTCTACACATGGGGTGAAACGATGGAGGATGCTCGCCGCCACCTCGAAGGCCTCGAATTTCTCTTAGCCTGCACCCTCGAAGAACGGAGACTCTCCCGATGACGACCGCAACGTTGCCCGCAACGATCTTACGCGTGTTCGATGACACCGATCCGAGCGCACCGCGCATCGACACCACCGATCGCTCGGCAATTGCGCGTGAACTAGCCGCAATCGGTTGCCGGTTCGAGCGCTGGGAAGCGACGGTCCAATTGCCGGGCGATGCCGATCAGGCAGCGATTCTCGCTGCCTACGCGGGCGACGTGAAACGTTTGATGGATGAATCGGGCTATCAGAGCGCCGATGTGCTTACGATGAAGAAGGGCACGCCGAACACGCAGCCGATCCGCGCGAAATTCCTAAACGAACACACGCACGATGAAGACGAAATCCGTTTCTTCGTCGAGGGTTCGGCGTCGTTCTATCTGCGCAAGGGCGGCAAAGTTTATCAAACGATCTGCGTGCGCGGCGATCTCTTAGGCGTTCCCGCGCAGACGACGCACTGGTTTGACATGGGTTCGGATCCCGAATTCACCGCGATCCGTTTCTTCATGACGCAAGAAGGCTGGGTCGCGAAATTCACCGGCGATCCCATCGCCGAGCGCTTCCCAAAACTCCCGTGATCGCCGCGCGCGTGCGCGCCGTCCTCACCGACATCGAAGGCACAACCGGCTCGATCGCCTTCGTGCGCGACGTGCTCTTTCCGTACGCGGACACGCACCTACGCGCATTCGTCGCAACCGAAGGCGGCCGACCCGAGGTGCGGGCGCTACTCGATGAGGCAGCAGCGATCGCCGAAGTCGACCCGCATGATGACGACGCGATCGTCGGCGCACTCCGCGCGTGGATTGCGGCCGATAAAAAAATCACTCCGCTCAAGGCGCTACAGGGCCTGATTTGGGAAAACGGCTATAAGCGCGGTGAATTGCGAGGTCACGTCTATCACGATGCGGCGAACGCGTTAAAACGCTGGTTTGAAAGCGGCATTATCCTTGCTGTCTATTCGTCCGGCTCCGTGGCCGCCCAGAAGTTGCTCTTCGGGCACAGTATTGACGGTGATCTCACGCCGCTGTTTTCCGCGTACTTCGATACGACAATCGGAGCGAAGTCTGATTCGTCATCGTACGAGCGAATCGCGGAGGCGCTTGGGCTCGATCCGGGTGATGGGATCTTTCTCAGCGACGTGGGTGCCGAGCTTGATGCCGCGCATTTCGCCGGCTGGAAAACAGCGCAGATCGTTCGCCCCGGGACGATCGGCTGCGCACATCATCACCGCGCGGTTGACTTCGATCAGCTCGATCTGAGCTGAAGCGGGATCGGCGTCCGGTTTGCCGATGATTACGAAGTGGATATGCTTCAACAATCTGAGGAGAAACGCCGCGGCATTGCTGCTGTGAGCGCGGGGCAGTACGGCGATGCGATTGTGATCTTGACCGGTTGCGTCCAATCCGGGCACGGCGATGCTGAGGTTTGCAATGCGCTCGGAATCGCTCTGCGCGCGGTCGGCCGGGTTGATGAGGCCATCGCCCAGTTCCGGGCCGGGCTGGGGTACGGCGACGATGCCGCGCTCCTGACGAACCTTGGGATCGCTCTTCAGGAACAGGGCGATCACGCCGGAGCGCTCGCGATTATGGATCGAGCCCTCGGCATCGATGCGACCGCGGCCGAACTTTGGCACGCTCGGGGCAATACGCTAACGCGTTTGGAACGGCTCCCCGATGCGCTTGCGTCGTACCAGAATGCCGTAGAGCGCAATCCGAACCTTGCAGCGGCGCATCTCGGCATGTACGAAGTCGGACAGTTGCTCGGGCAGATCCCGCTTGCGCTCGAACATCAGGCTGCTGCACTTGCGATCTCGCGCGTCGTGAGCATTCCCGCGCAGCAGCATCCTCCGAAGCGCTCGATTCTTCGGCTCTGTGCACCCGGAACGTGGCAAACGAATGCGCCGACCGAATTTATCGTCGATCCGCGCACGACGACGGTGCACTCGTATTATCTCGCCCAAGACGGGCCGACGCCCGCCCTCCCCACATACGATCTGGTCTATAACGCAATCGCCGAAGGTGAGGATGTGCTGGTCTACCTTCAGCGCGCGGATGCATTCGTACGCTCGCAATCGCAGCCCGTGCTCAATACGCCCGAACGCGTGATCCGCATGACGCGTACCTGGGGCGCGAAAACGTTTGGCGCAATTCCCGGAGTGAGCGCGCCGACCACCCAGCGCGTTACGCGCGCCGGACTATCACATGTCAGCCTTCCGTTTCCTTGGATCGTCCGTCCGCTGGCCTCACATGCGGGGCACGGGCTCGAACGAGTCGATGATGCCGCCGGCATCACGGCGTACCTCACGCGCAATCCCGAAGAAGATTTCTACGTCGGAAAATTTGTCGACTACGCGAGCGCGGACGGCTACTACCGTAAGTATCGCGTGATCTTTATCGCGGGCCTCCCCTACGCGTATCACCTCGCGATCTCGCGGAAGTGGATGATCCACTACTACAATGCCGAGATGGCCGAACAACAGTGGATGCGGGATGAAGAAGGCCGCTTCTTAGCCGATCTCTCCTCGGTGTTCGATGGACCGCGGATGGATGCGCTGCACGCGATTGCGGCGGCCGTCGATATCGATTACTTCGGAATCGATTGCGGGATCGCGCCGGATGGTCGCGTGCTTGTGTTCGAGGCGGATGCAGCGATGCTCGTGCACTGCAACGATCCAATTGAGGTCTATCCCTACAAGCACGAATATATTCCGCGCGTGATCGCGGCGTTCGATGCGCTCATTGGGGCGAAGATCGCGGGCCGCGCGTGAGCCTCGACCCGCGCGATTGGCCGGCGTTCCGTAAACTCGCGCACGAGGCACTCGACGAGGCCATCGATTACGTCGAAAACATTCGCGAGCGTCCGGTATGGCAAGCGATACCCGACGATCTGCGCGCCACGTTTCGCTCGGCACCGATGCCGACTGAACCCACACCGCTTGCGGATGTCTATGCGGAATTTCGCGACACGATTCTCCCGTATGCAACGGGCAACGTTCATCCGCGGTTTTACGGCTGGGTACATGGCGGCGGAACAGCAAGTGGCATCGTCGCCGACCTGCTGACCTCGGCGATGAATGCGAACGTCGGCGGACGCGACCATGCCGCTGTCGAGATCGAGCGCGAAGTGCTGCGCTGGTGCTACGGACTCTTCGGCTTCCCCACTGAGGCGAGCGGTTTGCTCGTTACGGGGACCTCGCTTGCCAATGCGCTTGGGATCGCCGTTGCGCGTGGGGCGACGGGTGGGACGGAACGTCGTGCGGTGTATGCCGCCGAGACGGCACATAATTCCATTGACAAAGCACTACGACTCTGTGGCTATCCGCCGGGAACGCTGCGCCGCATCCCGGTCGATGCGAACGACCGCATCAATCTCGACGCGCTCGACGCGCAAATCGCAATCGATCGCGCAGCCGGCGTCGTGCCGGCCGTGATTGTGGCCTCGGCCGGTACCGTCGATGCTGGGGCGTTCGATGATTTGAACGCGCTAGCCGACCGGCGCGACCAACACAACATGTGGCTACACGTCGACGGTGCCTTCGGGGCTCTCGTCATTCTCGCGCCGACGCTGCGCGATCGACTCGCGGGAATCGAACGCGTCGATTCGCTCGCGTTTGATTTTCATAAATGGCTGCACGTGTCGTACGATGCGGGTGCACTGCTCGTTCGGGACGGTGTCAAACACCGCGCCGCCTTTGCGACGGCGGCATCGTATCTCAAATCGACCGCGCGCGGGATCGCCGGTGGTGCGCCGTGGTTCACGGATTTCGGGATCGATCTTTCGCGCGGCTTCCGCGCGCTCAAAGTGTGGTTTGCGCTCAAAGAATTCGGGACCCAACGCATCGGCGAGCTCATCGCCGAGAATTGCGCGCAGGCCGCGCGCCTAGGCGATCGCATCGCGGCAAGCGTGAACTGCGAGCTCTCACTTCCCGTGCAACTGAACATCGTGTGTTTCCGCTACCGTCCCGCCGGGCTCTCTGGAACGCAGCTCGATGAACTCAACGAAGAGATCGCTCTCGACCTAGCGGAAAGCGGGTTCGCCGTCGTTTCCACGACCAGTGTTGGCGGGCGGCGCGTCTTGCGCATCAACCTCACCAACCATCGCACGACCGACGCTGACCTCAATCAAACGTTCGATGCGATCTGCGCGGCCGGAGCGCGGCTTAGTGGAGCGCTTCTCTAAAAAATCCGACCGCCTCGGCGTACGCACGATCGGTCTCCGAGGCATTCCAGCGCGGACCCGCATCGCGCATGAAGGCATGCTCGCCCTCGTACTCCGAGATGCGCGCGCTTACATTGGCCGCGCGTAAGGCGGCGACGACGCGCGCGCGTCCGTCGACCGGAATATGCGGATCGTCGGTCCCGAAGGCCACGAGCAATTTGCCGGTAATCTCGTTTACCCGCGCAAGCGTATCGACGCCGCGCGATCCGCCGAGCGAATCCTCATGCAGACCCGTCGGATAAAATGCCACGCCCGCTCGGACGTCGGGCTGGAGCGCCGCGCGCACCGTTAGGTGGCCGCCGATGCAGAAGCCGCTCACGCCGATTTGACCTTTGCGGACTTGCGGATGTGCGTGGAGATAATCGAGTACCGTTCGCGTGTCCGCATCGAAATGATGGACGAGCGTCTTCTGCGCGTCAGCGAGTGCCGTATCGCGATCGGTGTCGAAGTCGAGCACGCGGCCCGGCGGCTCGATCCGGTGATAAATTTCGGGTGAACAAACGATAAAGCCGTAGCTCGCGAAGCGGACGACGGCCCGAAACGTGGGTTCCGTCAGTTGAAAAATATCAGAGTAGACGAGCAGCCCGGGATACGTTCCCTCGGCCTTCGGCCGCGCCACGAGCGTACGCATGGGGCCATCAGAGGTCGGTAAGTCGACAAAATCCGTCGTGACGATCATGCGCCGCTCTTCGCCCGGCTCGCGGCGGCTCCCCGGGGCGCTCGACTAGGGGACGAGCGAGTAACGGTCCTCACCAAAGATGCCGATAGGAATTATAGCTGACCGTCCGCATTTATGCGGCGAGGAGTTTTGCATATGGACATCCCTGAGAACTTCGATACGTTCTTGCAGGGCTTGCTCAAGGACGACGAGATCATCCAGCTCGACGATGAAGATCGGGCTTTTATCGACCGTATTCTCAAATCGATCACGACCGGAAGCAAGGGCATTTTCGTCGTACTGCACCCCAACGACCGCATGCAGTACATGTTGCTCAACACGAATCGTGCCGGCGCGCTCGCTTTGCTTGCGAAAGTGATGCAGCGCACTGCCGAAGCGCTCGAGGCTGACGCCGACTGATCGCCGCCCTTGCCGCACTCCTCACCGCTCAATTGATCGGTGAGGTGATCAGCCGCGCGCTGAACCTGCCGATCCCCGGTCCCGTGATCGGTATGGCTCTGCTCTTTATCGTCTTCCTCGTGCGTCGCGACATTCCGGAGCCCCTCGAGCGCACGGGAAGCGGCCTGCTTGGTGTCCTCTCCTTGCTCTTCGTCCCGGCCGGCGTCGGGGTGATGCAGCATCTGGATTTGATCGCCGCGTCATGGCTTCCGATCGTCGTGACGATCGTCGCCTCGACTGCGATCACGATGCTCGTGACGGCTGCGGTCATGCACGGCGTCCAGCGGCTCGTCGATTTACGGCCGCGATGAGTCACCCGGTCTCGATTTGGGTGTATCTGAGCGCGTCACCGCTTCTGGGTCTCGCGCTTACGCTCGTGGTCTACGCTGCAGCCGACGTCCTTGCGAAACGGTTCGGCTCACCCGCCCTGCTCAATCCGGTGCTGCTTGCAATCGTCACGATCGTCATCGTCCTCAAACTTACAAATACGCCGTACGAGCGCTACTTTGAGGGCGGTCAATTCGTCCATTTCTTGCTCGGACCGGCGACCGTGGCGCTTGCGATCCCGCTCTACCGGAATCTTGCGCTGATCCGAAAATCCGCGCTTGCGATCATCGTCGCGATCGTTATCGGCTCGGTGACGGCGGCGGTGAGCGGTGCGCTCATCGCGCGCGCTCTTGGCGCACCGCCGATCGTCGTGCATTCGCTCATTCCAAAAGCGGTCACAACGCCGATCGCGATGGGAATGAGCCAACAGATGGGCGGTCTGCCTTCGCTCACCGCTGCGCTCGTTATCCTCAGCGGCATCACGGGTGCGATCTTTGCAACCGTACTCTGGCCGACGGGCGGGCAACCCGACTACGCTTCGCGCGGAGTTGCGATCGGCACCGCAGCGCATGGAATCGGCACGGCTCGCGCTTTGATCATCGATCCGACCATGGGAGCATTCGCGGGCCTGGCGATGGGGCTCAATGCGCTGGTTTCATCGCTCCTGGTCCCGATCGTCGTTGCGCTTTTACGGCTGTAATATAGGCGTTGACATTGCGCTCGAGGATGTCGAGCGGTACGGCGCCTTGCGCGAGTACGACGTCGTGGAAGTCGCGGATATCGTACTGACTGCCGAGTTCGTCCTGCGCCTTTTTGCGTAAGCGCAGAATCGTCAGTTGGCCGATCTTGTAGGCAAGCGCCTGACCGGGTCCGCCGATGTAGCGGTCGATTTCATTTGTGACATCGAGTTTGGTCTTGGGCGCGTTATCGAGGAAATAGTCGATTGCTTCTTGGCGCGACATCCCGAAGGCGTGCATGCCGGTATCGACGACCAGACGTACCGCACGCCACATTTCATATGTCAGTGCGCCGAACTTGTCGTACGGATCATCATACATGCCCATGTCGTTGCCGAGCGACTCGGCATAAAGACCCCAGCCTTCGGTGTATGCGGTATACGCAAGCGAGGCACGGCGAAAATCGGGAATCGCGCCGAGTTCATGCGCGTATGCAATTTGCAAGTGGTGGCCCGGCACCGACTCGTGCAGCGTGAGGGGTACCATCTCCCAGATCGGGCGTAGCTCGGGCTTATAGAGGTTCACGTAATAGGTGCCCGCCCGCGTGCCGTCTTGGGCGCCCGGCTGATAGTAGGCAGTGGTTGTATCGGGGGCGACGGAATCGGGGATCGGCAGTACGCCATACGGCTCGCGCGGCAGCTTCTTGAAAACTTTGACCAAGTTTGGATCGACGCGCTTGGCCAGCGCCCGGTACGCCGTGAGCAGCTGCTGCGGATCGGTGTAGTGGAATTTGGGATCCTCGCGCAGATAGGTAAAGAACTCGTGCAGCGTTCCGCGGTAGCCGATCTGCACGAGCAGCGCTTCCATCGCGGTGCGAATGCGCTTGACTTCGCGCAGGCCGAGGTCGTGAATCTCCTGGGGACTCATGTTCGTTGTCGTGTGCTTGCGCACGAGCGAGGCGTACCACGCCGCGCCGTCGGGTTGGGCGCTCGCCGCAATGGTCGGCGGGCACGCCGGGAGATACGTGTCGATGAAGAACGCGCGAAACGTTTTGTAACGCGGGATGACATGTTGTGCGATCAGGTCGCGCGCGGTCGTCTGCAAACGCGTGCGGTTTGCGGCGTCGATCGCCGCCGGGACGTGCAAGAACGGCTTATAAAACGCACTCGCGGTCGGATCGTCAACGATCGCGCGGTCGAGTTGCGCCGGAACGCGTTCCATGAGGATGTGGGGCGGCAGCACGTGGGCCGCCATGCCCGCGCGCATCAGGGTCGTCGTTTGATCGGCGCGCGTCTCGAAGGCACGGATACGTGCCAGCCAATCCTCATAATTTTTGAGCGTCGTGAACGGGAGCAGTTCGGCGATATCGGCCGCCGATTGTAGACCGCCGCTCGAAGCGATCGGCGTTAGCCAGCGGCGGAAGCGGTATTCGTCGACCGATGTTTCGTAGTCGCGTTGGAAGAGTTCGTAATTGAGTTTGTCCGCAACAGAAAGCTGAGCGAGCGGAATCGCTTGAAGCTCGGCGAGCACGCCGAGATCGTAGCGATGGCCTTTCTCGATCCCCGCAAGAGAACGGTCGTCCCAGCGGTCCTGGTAGCGCGAATCGCCGAGGAACGCCGCGAGCTCCGGACTTTGCTCTTTGCGGGCTTCCCGGTCGCGCGCGAGCAGCGCGTTGAGCCGAGCTCCGGGACTCAGCGGAGCAGCGGAAGCGATGCTTCCGCAGGCAAGAACGAACGCAAAAAAAGCGGCCACGATACGCATCGTGGCCGCTTCAACGAGGAGGGTCGCTTGCCTCTGCTACGCAGCCGGCTCTTGGCGCTGCGGCGTGAGCGTCAGTCGCGCGATCATCGCGGGGGTGGGCAGCTTGACGTCTTTTGCGAGCTTCATCCATGCGAGCACGCGAATCATCGCGTAGGTTACGTCGATCTCGAACCACTGCATGCCGTGCTTGGCCGAGAACGGGAAGGCGTGGTGGTTATTGTGCCAGCCTTCGCCCCACGCGAGTAGCGCGACCCACCAATTGTTGGTCGACCGATCGCCCGTGCGGAACGATTGGTAACCGACGTGGTGCGCCGCCGAGTTAACGAGCCACGTGATGTGGTACGTCGCAACGATGCGCACGAAGATGCCCCAGATGACCCAGGACCAGCCGCCGAAGTAAAAGAGCACCGCGCCAAGGACGATCGTCCAGAGCAGGTACGTCTTTTCGATGAAACGATAGAACGGATCTGCCGCAAGATCCGGCGCGTAGCGTTCTTGCTCGGCGGGCGAGAGGCGTGATTCATTGAAGCGGTAGAGCCAATCCATGTGGCTCCAGCGCAGGCCGCGATGCACGTCATGCGGATCGCCTTCGCGGTCGGTATGCGCGTGATGCGCGCGGTGCGTGCCGATCCATTCGATCGGGCCGCCCTGCAGCGCCAGCGTTCCAAGAATCGCGGCGAAATATTCGACCGGTTTGACGACTTTGAGGCTGCGATGCGTCAGCAGGCGGTGAAAGCCAAAGGTGATACCGATGGCGCCCGTCGCGTAATAAAGCGCGAAGGCGACTGCAACACCCGACCAGGAGAACATCGCGGGCCAGAATGCGAGGAGTGCGACGAGATGGATTGCGGCGAGCGCGATGCCCGTTACGATTCCGCTCGTACGTTTGGAGAGTGCCGTCATAACTTTCCGAGAATGCGACCGGCTCGCCTCAATACCTCCTGCAGGAATGCAAAACTTCGGGTCGGTCTTGGCTGTTACTTGAGGGGGAACCCGACCGCATCGGGCCGCGGAGCAAGCTCCACCCGCTCGTGGGCGTAGTCGAGATAGACGGTAAAGCGCTCGAGGAGTTTTGCCCCCAAATGACCGCGCTCTCGGAGCGTGCGCGTAACGACCGCCGCCACGCTCTCAAAATGAAACGGACCCACTTCGACGCCGTGCAGCGTCCCGGAGAAGCGGTCGGTCGCTGCGCCGATTCCCTGGGTCATTCCACGAGATTCGACGGTGAACAGATTTGGACGCGTGCGAAAGTATGCGTAGCCAAGGTCGATCGCGGCATCATCGCCCGTATCGAGTTCGAGCGACGTGCGCTCGCCCGCTAATTCCACTTCGACGTACGGTCGCAAATTGCGGAACGCGATTGGAATCGTCTTTTTCACCGGACCTTGCGCGGGTGCAAAGGCGATCGTGCGACGGCCATAGTCGATCGTCGCGCCTAACGCGGCAAGAGCATCGCCGCCGACGATGATGTCCGCCGCGCGAAAGTCCGGCAGCACGATGAAGCGCGCATCGCGGATTCGCGCGCCGGGAAGCACGAGCGGGCCGGAGTGGACAAGACCGCTTACGTAGAGTCCGAGGCCCGCGACATCGATCTCGCCTTCGGGTTCGAGATGCAGACGCTCGGCGGCCGCAAGGCTGATCGCCATGCCGACGGTCCCCGTATCGAGGATGCAACTGAAATCGATTCCGGCCAGGCTACAACGAAACGTCGGCGTCGGCGTCGACGCCGAAAGCGCGGCGGCCGCAGCCGGTGCCTCCTCAAGTGTGAGTCCCCGCGGCGCTTCCAGCGGCGCGCTGGCGCGCGTCACGCGGTCGTAGGTGATCCGTTCGGGCCCAATCGCGCGCTCGAATGCAAACGCGATTCCGTCGACGGGGCGATAATCGTGGTACGAAACGAGCCGCCCTTCGCCGTCGTCGATGTGTGTAAGCCGCCCGCTGCGCGTGTCGATCTCGGCGATGAGCGTACGACCGCCGGACGCGGTCACGCGATAGCGCGTGACCGGTTCTTCGGATGTCGGTTCGAGGGCGACAGTTCCGCCGGAGCGCGCGAACGCCGGTTCGGCGAACGCGAGCGAATCGATCGCGCGCAACGTGCGCGTCGTTGCGTTGTCGGCCTCATCCTCGGGGAACGCAGCATCGTTATAGCTGAGCGAAAACGTGCGCGAGCCATCAAAATAGCTGCCGCGACAGACGTGATGCTGACAGCGATGCGCGAGTCGATGCATCCCTTGCGTGTCCACGGTGTCGACGTAGGTGCGGCGCTCGATTGTTTGCGTGCGCTGCGCGATGAAATGTTCGCGCGCGGGATGTCCCGCTTGCGCTGCGAGTTGGGCAAGGCGCGCCTCAAGACCGGCGGGTGCGACGCCGAGTAAAGTGAGGAGCAGGGGGCCAACGATAAGGCGGGACGCGAATCCCATCGATATGGAGTTCCATGCAATCGACACGTACCTTCTCGACGGCACGCCGGCAAAAGCCGCGGCGATCGATGCTGCGCTCGCAAAACCCATCGACGATCCGCGCGCCGCACCATTTTATCGTGCGCTCCATGCCGTCGGCGCACGCGCGGCCGACGAGGCCTTAGTCGCCTTGCGGCTCGTACTCGCGGGCAAAGATCCGCACGACGATGCGATCCGGCGTATGCGGGCGCTCGCGGCACTCGTACGCGCTGCGCACGCCGGCGACACACGTGCAATCGCGGCGACATTTACCAAAGACGGCGAAGCGATTGGGGATTTGGCCGCGCTCAAAGACGACTCCCAGGTGCTGCTCGGTGCCGCCCGCGAGGCGTACGTCGCCGGCCTGAGTTAGCCCACGCCTCGATAATAGGCCAGGCGGCGCGCTCCCGGCGCAACCCGCGCCTCGAGCGCGCGACGCTGGGTCTCACCCATCGCGACGTTGGCTCGGGCAATCGCGGCGTTTTGCGCTACGTGTTCGGGCGAATCTGCTCCGACGACGAGTGTGTCGACGTCGGCTGCGAGGGCGTAACGAAGCGCCTCGTCGGCCGTGATATCCGTCGCTTGAAAAAGCAGGCCATGTGCGTAGACTTTCATCCCGATTACGGCCATGCCGCGCGCTCGCGCCGCCGGAACTACGCTGTGCTCGAAGCCGTCGCGCAGTGCGCCGTCGGCCGGGTTGATCGGAAGGAGAACCGCATCGAAGGCGACGCGCTCGAGCGCGGCCCGCAGCACGGCGGGATCGTGGTGCCCGGTGACGCCGATAAAGCGCACGAGTCCGCGCGCTTTGGCATCGACCAGTGCTGCGTAGGCGCCGCCGGGATCGTCGAGACCCTCGACATCGCCCGGTTCGCGGATGTCGTGGAATTGCCACAAATCCAAGTAGTCAAGCCGCATCGTCCGCAGGCTGGTTTCGAGCATCGCACGGGCGCCGGCGTAACTGCGATCGTGGACTTTGGTCGCAACGAACACGTCGGCGCGGGGGCCAAGCCGAGCGCCACCGTAGTATCCCTCACTGCCGTTATAAGCTCGCGCCGACTCCACATAGGTAATACCCGCGTCGCGCGCCGCTTCGATGACGGCGTGCGCCTCGGTTTCTCGACCGAACGTTCGAAGAACACCCTCACCGCCAAGACCCAGCGCCGAGACGCGCGGACCGCCGTTTCCAAAGGATCTTGTCGGCAGCGCCGTTTTATGGAACACCGGTCTTCACTCCATGCGTTATAGAGTAGGTATGTTGCGCCGTACGACGATCCTCGCCATCACGCTTGCTCTGGCCGCCTTCGGGCCGGTCGCGGTCTTTGCCGCGCCCTCCTCTCCCTCTCCTGCGCCAAGTGCCAGCGCCGAGGCGGCGCATCACGACGCGGGTCGCGTGAGCGGCACGATCACGGGCGTCGATTACCAAAACGCGGTCATCACGGTGAATACGGCCGGGCGCGGGAAAATCGATATCGCCGTGCTTCCCTCGACCCAGATTCAAGGGAAAGATAGCGGTTATCACGCGATCAGCGACCTGAAGCCCGGCACGCGCGTCGATGTCGACATGAGCGAGTCCGGCGGCCGCTACACCGCCCAGATCATCAAAATCAAATAACGTAACTCCGACCGCGCGCGCGGGTAGGTGGGCTTATGAAACACGTTCTTGGTCTGGCGATCGGGGCTCTGCTTGTTGTCGCTGCAGCAACTCCCGCTTTGGCTGCGACGAGCGAAGTCAGCATTGCTACTCCGACCGGCACGGTCTACGGTTCGCTGAATATTCCCGACGGCGCGAAAGGTCCGATGCCCGTAGCGCTGATCATCGCCGGATCAGGCCCAACCGATCGCGACGGGAATAGCCGGTTAGGCGTCACGGCCGCGACGTATCGACTCCTTGCCGAAGCGCTCGCCGCTCGCGGTATCGCCACGCTTCGCTATGACAAACGCGGTATTGCCGCGAGCGCCGCGTCGTTGCCAAAGCCCGCAAGCGACCTCGCGTTCACCGATTACGTCGATGATGCCGTCGCGTTTGCGAAACAATTACATGGTGACAAGCGCTTCTCGCGCGTGGCGCTCGTCGGCCACAGCGAAGGCTCACTCATCGCGCTCCTCGCTGCGAACCGCACGAATGTCGACGCCGTCGTCTCCATTGCGGGTTCGGGGCGCCCGCTTGGAGATGTGATCGTCGCGCAGATCGCCGCTTCCGGCGCCGCCGCACAACCGCTTATCGTGTCGGCCGAAGCGGCTATCGCCTCCCTTAAAGCGGGCAAGGCGCCGACCGATGTGCCGCCTGCGCTTCAACCACTCTTCCCGGCGTATCTCACCAAGTTTTACACGCAGTTCTTGAATGCGGATCCGGTCGCCGCCGCGCACGCGCTCACCGTCCCCCTCGCGATCGTCCAGGGTCAACGAGACTTCCAGGTCTCCGAACAAGATGCACGCCTACTCAAAGCTGCCGATCTTAAAGCCGTTCTTACGCTCGTCCCGAACATGACGCACATCCTCAAGGATGCCGTCGACGACACGCGCGGGTCGAGCTTCGCGACGTATGCCGATTCGGCGTCGCCGATCGATCCGCTCGCGGTCGACGCTATCGCAAGCGGGATCGTCGCAAAGCGCTAGCGCGGGACTGCTCTTGGCGCGTAGCCAAGAGCCCAGGATGACTCGTCTTGCGCTCGTCGGCGTCACGAAGACGTTCGGGCGCACGGTCGCCTTACGCGACGTCGATCTCGCTGTTGCGGCGGGCGAACTCGTCGCCGTTCTTGGTCCGTCCGGCTCGGGAAAGACGACTTTGCTGCGCGCAATCGCCGGCCTGGACGTGCTCGATGCCGGAACCGTCGCCTTCGACGGTGATGACGTCACGCGGCGCGATGCTCGTGCGCGCAACGTCGGCATGGTCTTTCAAGACTTCGCCCTTTTTCCGCACTTGAGCGTGCGCGAGAATATCGCGTTTGGACTGCGCGCGCGACACGTGGCCGGGCGTGATGCGCTCGTCCTCGCTGCCGCGCGGCAAGCCCGCATCGAACCGTTGCTCGATCGCAAGCCGGCGACGCTCTCGGGCGGTGAGAAACAGCGCGTCGCGATCGCCCGCGCGCTTGCATGCGCGCCGGTTGCCTATCTCTTCGATGAGCCGTTCGCCTCACTCGATACGCCGCTGCGCGCGACGCTGCGCGTCGAGTTTGCCGAACTGCGCGCACAGCTCGATGCGGCAATGCTTTTCGTCACCCACGATCAAAGCGAAGCGCTCGCACTTGGCGACCGCATCGCCGTCATGCGCGGGGGGGCGATCGAGCAAATCGGCACCGCGGATGAGTTGCTCGCCGCACCCGCCACGCGTTTTGTTGCCGAGTTCGTCGGTTTGCCGCCGCGCTCCGTGATCGACGGCGTCATGGTGCGCGGCGCGTTTTTCGCGCACGACTGCGAACTCGCGCGGGTCGACGTGTCCGACGGTCCGGCCGCACTTGCGATTCCGCCGGAAGCCTTCGAACTGCGCGCGGGGGGACGTCTCAGCGGGACGGTGCGGTTGATCGAAACGATCGGTGCGGGAAAGTACGCTAGCATACTGATCGGGAGCCAGACACTCGTCGTCGCGCTCGGCGAGCATATCCCGCGCGCCGGAGAACGCGTGGGCGTCGATGTACGTGCGGCGTTTTCCAACGCCTGGCTCTTCGATGCTGCCGGGCGCCGCATTGCGGAGGCCTCGCGTGCCGCCTGATCTTGCAGCCCTCGCGAGTAGCGTTCTTTGTGTCGGTTTCGAAGGCACGACGCCCGAGACTGCACCGCTCGCCGAACTGCGGCAACTCAAACCCGGTGCGGTGATTCTCTTTGCGCGCAACGTCGGTACGGCCGAGGAGCTACGCGCACTCGTGGCCGCGCTCCGCGCGATCGACGAAGTTCCACCACTGATCGCGATCGATCAGGAGGGCGGCCGCGTCGCGCGGATCCGCGTGGACGTCGCAGAGATACCCGCGATGATGGCACTCGGTGCCACGCACGACCCGGAACTTGCCGAGCGCGCGGGCGCGCTCGTTGGTGCGGATTTGCGTTCGTTTGGAATCACGCTTGATTTTGCCCCCTGCGGCGATCTTGCGCGCGAGGCGCAGAATACCGTGATCGGCGCGCGTTCGTTTGGCGAACGGCCCGCAGCGGTTGCCGCGATGGCAAGCGCCTTTGCGCGCGGGCTCGAATCACAGGGCGTCGCGGCCACGATCAAGCATTTCCCCGGCCACGGTGCGACGGTCACCGATTCGCATCTCGATTTGCCGCGCATCACGCTCGATGCAGCGACGTTACGCGCAAACGATCTCGTTCCGTTCGCGGCAGCGATTCGCTCGCGCGCCGTGTCGTGCGTGATGAGCGCTCATATCGTCGTTGAGGCCTTCGATGCGACTCGCCCCGCGACGCTCTCACGAGTCGTGCTCACGGATCTTCTGCGGCACGAACTCGCCTTTACCGGCGTGGCCTTTACCGATTGTCTCGAGATGGATGCGATCGCCCGCGGCGTTGGTACCGTAAGCGGTGTCGTCGCGGCGCTCGCGGCGGGAGCCGATTGTGCGGTCGTATCGCATCATCTCGCGCTCGCGCAAGAAAGCGCCGCGGCAATCGTGGCAGCCATTGAAGACGGTCGATTGACGGAGCAACGCTTACACGAAGCCGCTGCGCGCATCGCTGCCTTGCGCGCAAAACTCGCGGTAGCCGGTGATTCGTACCCGGCGGTCGATCGCGAAGCCGGCCTCGCGGTCGCGCGTGCGGCGGTCACGGTCGAGGGGACGATCTCACTCGATCCGGCGCATTCGGTCACCGTCATTTCTTTTGAAGGCGAAACCTACGAAGGCGCCGCGGGCAAACATCACGACCACGCTTCGCTCAACGCAGCGCTGCGCGCGCGCCGAATATCCGCGGAAATCATGCGCGTACCGCTCGCGCCGGATGCCGATGATATCGACCTCTTACTGTCGCTCATCGATGCACAGCGTCGTCTTGCGCCACGGGCATTTGTTGTGATGATGCGGCGCGCGCATCTTCATCCGTTACAGGCCGCGGCCGTGCGCGCGATTCTCGCGCGGGTGCCGGAGTCGATCGTCGTCTCTGCGCGCGAACCGTACGACCTCGCCGTTGCGTGGTCGGCGAAGGCAAAGAACACGGCCTGTATTTATGGGGACGAGCGCGTGAGCATCGAGGGGCTTGCCGATGTGATGACGGGCCGTGCCGTCGCTTGCGGTCGCCTACCGGTGAGCGTACGCGCGGAGGAGTCGATTGTTCGCTGATGTCCGCGCAGCCGTGGAAGCTTCGCTTGGCACGCGCTATAGCGCTGCCGTCGTGCGTATCGAACGCGGCGGCTCCTGCGTCTATGAGGAAACCTTCGGCGCGACGACGGGCTCCGCAGGTGCGGTGCCGATCGCGTGCGATACGGTCTTCGACCTTGCCTCGCTGACGAAAGTATTCGTCTCGACGGCGGCTCTTGCGTGCGTGGCACGCGGTGATCTCACACTCGATGGACCGCTTCTCGGTGCCTTTCCCGATTGGGATGGTACGGCGCACGCCACGATCAGCTTGCGTATGCTGCTGGCGCACACGGCCGGTTTTCAATCCGGAGCAGACTATCGAACCTTACTCGATACCAACGTCGAGACGTTCGCGCGCACGCAACCACTCGCGGCAGCGCCGGGAGAACGGGTGATCTACAGCGACCTTGGCTTCATCGTGCTCGGTATCTTGCTAGAGCGCGTATCGCGTGCATCACTTGCAACGATCGTCGCCGAGCTGTGCACGCGCTGCGGAATTGCCGATGTACTCTATCGAGCGCCTGCTCGCATCCGCGGCTCCATTCCGGCAACAGAATCTGACGATTGGCGGGGAAGCGTTCAAGGCTTCGTCCACGACGAGAAAGCGTATTTGATGAACGGTGTCTCCGGCCACGCGGGCCTGTTCGGTCCGGCAAATGCCATCGCGCGGCTGACGGAGTGCTACCTTGCCGTTCTGTGCGGTCGAACAAGTCCGCTCGATCCTGCGCTTGCACGCGCAGCGACGGCGCTCGTCGCCGCCGACCCCGTTTTGCGTCGGGGTCTCGGTTGGGCGCTCAAAACGAGCGATCAGAATTCGTGCGGTGCGCGCATGTCAACGGGGACCTTCGGACATACGGGCTTTACCGGGACCTCGGTGTGGGCCGACCCGACGCGCGACTGTTCGGTGACGTTGCTGACGAATGCCGTTCATTTCGGGCGCGTCGATATTCGCGATGTCCGCGCCGCCGTCTGCGATGCGGCGATCGAGGCAATCGGATGATCGCGATCGGACTCATGTCGGGCACGTCGCTCGATGGAATCGACGCGGTTCGCGTGCGTATCGTGCCTCGCGGCGAACACTATGATATTGCCGTCGAAGCATTCCAGACGGTGCCTTTCGAACCGCAACTGCGCGAACGAATCGTCGCAGCACTTCCACCGAGTGCGACCACGGCACTCGAAATCGCGCATTTGCACGCGCTGCTTGGTGAGGCGTTCGCCGATGCCGCGGCGCGCGTCGCCGGGCGGAACGTCGACTACATCGCATCGCACGGGCTCACGCTCGCGCACGATGGCGATTCCCACGTGACGATGCAGATCGGCGATCCCTTTCGCATCCGCGAGCGTTTCGATACGACGGTGATCAGCGATTTTCGTAGCGCCGACACGGCGGCTGGCGGACACGGTGCGCCGCTGGTGCCGCACGTCGACGCGCTGCTTTTCGGCAGCGACGGAGAACCGCGCGTCGCGCTCAATTTGGGCGGTATCGCCAACCTCACGGTGCTGCAGATTGGCGCCCCGCTCGTCGCGTTCGACACGGGACCCGGGAACATGGCGCTGGATGCGTTCGTGTTGGACCGCACCGCCGGCGCGGAGGCGTTCGACCGCGACGGCAATTATGCACGCGCCGGTCGCGTCGATGAAGCGCTGCTTGCAAACATGCTGGCCGAGCGGTACTTTGCCGAAGCTCCGCCTAAATCGACCGGACGCGAACGATTTGGTCCGGTATTCTTCGAGCGCTATCGCACGGAGTTAGAAAAACTCAGCCTCCCCGATGGCGCCGCGACGCTTACGGCGCTGACGATCCGCACGATTTCGGATGCGATTCGCATTTACGCACGTTCGACGGCGCGCTTGATCGTCGGCGGCGGTGGATCGCACAACTTCGCGCTCCTGGACGGATTGCGCCGGGCGCTGCCGCGGATCGCGGTCGTAACGAGCGATGCATTCGGCATCGATCCGGACGCGCGCGAAGCGATCGCGTTTGCCGTGCTGGGCTACGAGTGCCTGCGCGGACGCGCGGCGGGGATCCCGAAGGTCACCGGAGCCCGTGGGCCGCGCCTTTTGGGAGCGATTGCGCCGCACGAGCTGGAATCATTGCTTGCGCGCATCGCGCGCGAGATCGAAAGGGGACCGCGATGACCCATCTCTACGTCGGCGTCGATGCCGGCGGGACGTCGACCGTTGCCGTCGCCGCTCGCCCAGGTGAGGCCCCGCGTCGCGAGCTTGGTGGTCCGGCAAACGCAAGCTCGATCGGCGTCGACGATGCCGCAAATGAGATCGTAACGGTCATTCGGAGAGTCTGCGGGCACGACAAACCGCAGGCGATCGCAATCGGCGCTGCAGGAACGGGCCGCTCGGAGGTCGCGCGCACGATCGAAGAACTCGTCAGCAGCGCATTCGCCGGTGCGACGGTTGCCGTCGGCGATGATGCCGAAATCGCTCTACGCGCCGCGATCCCGGAAGGCCCGGGAATCGTCCTCATCGCCGGGACGGGTTCGATTGCGTTCGCACGCACGGCCAGCGCGAGCGCGCGCGTCGGCGGTCTGGGCTATCTGCTTGGCGACGAAGGCTCCGCGTTTGCGATCGGATTTGCCGCTGCGAAACTCTACGGCCGCGTCCTCGATGGCCGAGCCGCACGCGACGAGACGACCGATCTTGTGGGGCGCACGCTGAATGCACCGGATCGCGCCGCTCTCGTCGATTCCATCTACGGACCGCGGCTCGACGTCGCCGGCATCGCTGCGATGGCGCCGAGTATCATCGCGTTTGCGAGCAAAGGCAATCGTGTCTCGACGAAAATCGTTCAAGAGGCATCGAAAGAACTTGGCGAGCTCGTCAAAAGTGTCGCGCGGCAATGTGGACTTATCGAAGCTTCCCCGACCGTTGCGCTCGCGGGCGGTCTGTTGCGCGAGAATAGTCTGCTGACATTCTTGCTCGAACAGCGCATCGTCGGCGATTTGCCGGGAGCCGCGATCGTCCGTAGCGCCGATGAAGCTGCGGTCGGAGCGCTCCGACTCGCAATGTTGCTATGAGCGACGAACTTCCGGCAACCGAGGGCATCGACGCGGCGACCGCGCAGCTCGATTCGCTCGGAAGTCGGGACCTCGTCCGTACGTTGATCGCGGCGAACCATGGCGCCGTCGATGCAGCCGAACGCAGTTCGACGGCGATTGCTGCGGCCGTCGATGCCGTCGTTCGAGCGCTCCGCGCGCATCGTCACGTGCACTACGTCGGCGCCGGAACGAGCGGCCGGCTTGCGATACTCGATGCGGCCGAGTTACCGCCGACGTTCGGCGTCTCGCCAAATCTCGTGCGGGCGCACATTGCGGGCGGCATCCCGGCGATCACGCGTGCGGTCGAAGGAGCTGAAGATGATTCGCACGCGGGTGCGGCGCTCGGCGCGGCCTTCGCGCGCGGCGACGTCGTGATCGGCATCTCCGCTAGCGGTGGCGCACCCTACGTGCTCGGGGCTCTCGCCGCCGCGCGCGTCGCCGGGGCAACGACGGTCGGGATCGCCAATGCTCCGGGCTCGCCGCTGGTGCGCGATGCCGCGATCGCGATCGTCCTCGATACCGGCGCAGAACCGATCGCCGGTTCGACCCGCCTCAAAGCCGGGACCGCTCAAAAAATCGTGCTCAACGCAATCTCGAGTGCCGCCATGATTCAGCTCGGCAAAGTGTACGGCAATCTCATGGTCGATGTCGTTGCGACCAATGTCAAGCTCAAGCGTCGCGCCGAACGACTCGTGCGCACGATCTTGGGCGAGCACGTTGACGCACCCGCGGTCCTCGCCGCGGCGGGCGGAAACGTCAAACGTGCCGTCGTGATGCAACGCCTGGGCGTCGATGCAGAAGAAGCGGACCGCCGCCTCGCCGCGCACGGCGAACGCCTCGGCGAAACGATCGCTTAGATCGCGCGCGAAAAGCCTTCGTCATCGCGGTGCACGAAACCGCAGGCTTTAAAAAAGCGCGCGAGATGTCGCGTACGTGCGACGTTCACGTGCATGCGCACGATATCCATCTTGCGCAAGTGGTCGGCGAGCGCGTCGAGCATCGCAGTCCCGACTCCCGCGCCGCGCGCGCCGGCTTCGACGAGGATGTCATCGAGCATCGCCACCAGTCCCCCGGCTTCGGTCGATATCGCGTAGCTGACGAGCGCACAGCTCACGACGCGTTCGTTTTGATCGAATGCGACCCAGACGAAGCCGTAGTCTTCACGCTCGACAAAGAGCGTGAGCGCCCGGCCGAGCGCGACGTCATCGGTCAGGACCAGGGAGAGCAGCGCGAAGACGTCCAATCGCTCGGTGGCGCTCATACGACGGCAGGTAATCATGCGTCCCGATTGCCGTTGAAGCATCGTGGGTACCGTTTCACCCGAATCGATTCGGATCGTTTCATAGGAGTTTCGCACATGATCGCTCACCTTCGCTTCGCACGTGCCGCCTTCTTCGCATCGGCGCTCGTGGCGATCGGCGCAACCTCGATCGCCTCGGCGACCGAGATGAAAGGCGCACTGCCGGCCGGCGGCAAGTACAAAGATTGCCACGGCTACATCTTGCACGTCAGTGATGCAAACATCCGCGTTCACTGCGTCGACGGCACACCGGCCGACCTCTCGTTTCTCCAGTTTCCGAAATACAGCAATGTCAAGGACGGCAAGAGCGTGCAAGTCCGAGATTTGGAGCCGAATACGCCCGTGCACGTCATTTTCACGCAGTCTCTCGGCATACGGCACGCCTACAAAATCTATGTTGCCGATCCGAACGGTCACGGTCTGTACGGCTTTAAGAGTTAAGCCCGAGCTTCGTCGCGAACGAGCGCCGCGGTGAGGATCGCGGCGTTCGTGTGTTGTTTGCTCGCTTTGCTTGGGCCAATTCGTGCGCAGTCGAGTACGATCGTTGTCGTTCCGCTCGACGATCGGCCGGTCACAGCGCAACTCCCGCGCATGCTCGGTGCGATCGCCGGCGATCGCGTGATCACCCCGCCGCGCGCGTTGCTCGGCACGTATCTCCAGTTCGGCGCTCCGGCCGGTCTGCTTGCGTGGCTGCGCGATCCGCTGCGGGCCGACGCCGAAGCGTTTGTGATCTCTGCGGATATGATCGCGTACGGTGGACTCGTTGCATCACGAACCCCATCAACGCCACTCTTTCTTGCGCGTTCGCGCTTGAACGAACTCGCCGACATTCGCGCCGCACATGCAAAGTCGTCGTTCGCGGTGTTTGGAACGGTGATGCGTTTAGCCCCGACCGGCCTTGCGCCCGTCGGTGATGCCGCGTCGTTCTTCGCCGCAGGCGCGCCGACTGAGGCGATCCAGCAGTATGCGAATCTTCCCGACCCGCCGCAAACGGCAGAAGACGTTCGGAAAGCTGCGGCGCTGCGCGAGCGAGCGGGCCCTGCCGTGCTCGCAACGTATCTTGCTACGCGCGCGCGTAATCTCGATCTCGATCGCTGGCTGCTCCGTCAAACGGCCGAAGGTGCGTTCGATCGTGTCGTCCTCGGTCAAGACGATGCGGGGCCTGTTGGCCTCCACCTCAAGGATCTTGCCGCCTTGCGCGGGGACGTCGCGCGACTCGGCATCGCGCGCCGCGCGTCGATCGAACCGGGCGCTGACGAACTTGGAATGGTTCTCGTCGCCGCGCAGCTCGCGCGCGAAGGCGGCATCGTTCCGACGGTCTCCGTTACGTATTCACGCGCGGATGGCGGTGCGTACAACGATCCGCTCGAGTTCGCGCCCTTCGCAACGACCGTTGCAAACATCATCCGTGCGAGCGGTGCACGCGCCGTTTCCGGCCCCGCCGATATTCCGCTCTTCGTCCGCGTCGCCGATACATCGAGCGCCGATGAGGCAGCGTTTGAAGCGGCGATTCGTGCGAGGGTCGGCGATGGCAAACCGGTCGCTATCGCCGATCTTACCTTCTTGCAAAATGACGAGGCTCAGCGCCGCACGCTCGCAGAGCGTCTCATCGACGGCGGCCTTGCTGGGAAGATCGCCTCGTTTGCGTCGTGGAACACGGTTGCAAACACCATCGGAACGGCGCTTCCGGAAGCGATCGCGGTGCTGGTCGGTCAGCGCCGAGGGACGTACGATGCGCGGGCCCACGCGCAGTTCCAACTCGACCGGTACATCGACGACTATGCCTTCCACAGTTTTGCTCGCCCGGACATCAATGCGACCCTCGAACGAGCCGGAACGAGCGACCACACGTATCTTTTGCCGGACGTCGGGGCGGCTACCGACCGTCGTAATCGTCATTTGCTCTGGCCGTACGCCGTCGATCTCTTGGCGCGAATCTATCCACAGTATCGCGACGCCGGATTGACGATCACGCTCCCATGGCGGCGCACGTTCGAGACCGAGATCGACGTTCGCCTCGACCAGCGCTCCCCTTAGTGCGTGCTAAGCACCGCATGATCGTACGTCAAGCGTAGTTCGCTACTCGGAACCGAGCGCGCGTACAGAAAACCCTGACCGTAACGGCAGCCAAGCCGACGAACGTGCTGCTGCTGCTCGGTCGTCTCGATGCCCTCGGCGACGATCGTGACCTCGAGCGCGCGACCGAGATCCACGATGAACTTCACGATCGTATCGATCTTTGCGATGTCGCGCGTAAACGCGCGATCGATCTTGACCGTATCGAACGGGAATTCTTGCAGATACCGCAGTGAAGAATACCCCGTTCCGAAGTCATCGATGACGATGCGGAATCCCGCACTTTTGAGCAGAGCCAGTTGCGCGAGCGCGATCGAATTGGAATCGAGAAACAGCGACTCGGTGATCTCAAGCGCTAACAGACGCGGGTCGGCGCCGGTTTGGCCGATCAACTCCATGACCTCAGCTGCGTACGTTTCACTCAGGATTTCACGAACGGAGACGTTGACGTTGATGACGATATTCGCAAGCGGACTGCACCCCACGCGCCAGGTGACTTGCTGTTCGCAGGCACGGCGTAAGACCCAGCGGCCGATTTCGACGATCGCGCCGGTTTCCTCGGCGACGGGGATGAATTCCGCCGGCGAGACCGCACCGTCGCGCCCGTGCTGCCAACGCACGAGCGATTCGACGGTCGTGAGTTTGCCGCTATCGATATCGACGATCGGCTGATATTCCACGAAGAGTTCGCCGCGTTCGATTGCCAGCGGCAGGTCGGTTCCGTACCGCAGACGATGGATCGCCGCTTCGCGCATGTCGTCGCTGAAGACACTATGTCGCCCGCGGCCGTTCGATTTGGCGTAGTACATGGCGGTATCGGACTCACGGATCAGTTCGTGTTCGCGCCCGCGATGTTCGCGGCCGCCGCTGGTGATCCCGATGCTGCATTCGAGTCGGATGCTGCCGGCTGCCGTTTCGAAAGGGACGCGAAAGGCGCCGAGAATGAGTTCCATCGTACGCTCGATGTCGAGGGTTGCTTCATCATCGACCAGCATTAAGACGAACTCATCGCCGCCGAAACGCGCGACGGTATGGACGGGTGCCGCATATGTCGATAGGCGGCGTGCCGCGAGGACCAGCACTTCATCGCCGAGCGCGTGACCGAAACTGTCGTTCACGTACTTGAAGTGGTCGAGGTCGATGAACGCGATGTGCACGAGCGATCGGGCGCTCGGAAGCGCCTCGAGCGTTTCGTGCAAGAGTGCGAGAAAGCGCGCGCGATTCGGCAGCTTGGTTAGCGAGTCGTGCGTCGCCTCGAATTCCAGTTGCTCGAGCGCCTTGCGTCGTTCGGTTACGTCGCGCACGATCGCAAGTGCGTAGGCGGGGTCTTCCGTACGTTTGCCGCTTCGAACGATCGAATAACTCGCCTCGATCGAGATCGCCGTGCCGTCTGCGCGCACGATCGGAGCGGGGGCGATTTCGGCCGGTTTCCCGCGAAAGAGATCGTCGAACGACGGACAGAGCGTCCGAATCGTCTGCGCGCCGTCGGTGCCGAGCATGCGCGTGAGTTCGCCGTTCGTGCGGAAAATTGCGCCGGAGCGGTCGTAGATCGCAATGCCGACCGACGTTTCATCGAAGATCGCGTCGAACTGCGCTTCCGTGACGGCGCGGCTTCGTTCGGCTTCGACGAAGAGCGCCCGCCGTACGGCGATGCGTTCGATAATGCGTCCGATCGCAAGTGCCACAAACGGAATGGCCACAAGGGTGGCCAGCAGTCCGATCAGATCGAGGATCGTACGCCGTCGCTGGGCCTCAAGCCGGCTATGCAATTCGTTCGAGAGAAGATCGGCGACCGTATGGATCGTGTTTTCGAGGCTCGCGCGCAATTCATCGGAACGTGCCTGGACAAGGGCAATCGCCGTGGCGCTGACGATTCCATGCGTGATTGGCTGGTCGATTGCGCGCCCGAACCGTTCGTTTGTCGCCATGTGTTCGTGTTGGAGGACGTCAAGTGTTTCGGCATCCGCCGGATGCGCCGCACCCGCAGCGATGAGATCGCTATCGATGAACGAGAGGGCCGTCGCACCGCGGGCTGCCGCTGCAGCTGCAATCACAAGCGGCTCCGGGCGTTTGCAGCCGCCGTGAAAAGCGAGTCGCGCGTCTTCGAAGGCGCTCGTTGCAAAGGCGACGCGGTAATCGAGCGCGTCGCTGAGCGGGCCTTCGTATTGCAGACCACCGCGGTCGGCGGTGAGTGCGATCTCGGCAAGTAGTTCCGGCACGGCGCGATCGAACGGCTGCGTACGCAGGATCGGCGCGCGCAGCGCGCCTTCAATCGCTTCACGGGTTCGGACGGCACTTGGTCCGAGGACGCTGCCTGCCTGCGGCAACGTCTCGATCGTCCGGAGTACGCCGAGGGCTGCGCTAACACGGTGGCGTGCGTCGTTGACGGCAAAATCCGCCGTACATTCGACGAGTGCTTCACGCATCGACTGAATTGCCGAGAGCGCGTTATGCTGAGCGACAATGATATTCGTCGCGGCCGCCTCGCGGGTGAGGGCAACTTGCCGGCCGAGCGTATCGCGGAGGTCGCCTCCGAGTACGAGCAGCAGAGGCGCTAGCAAGAGTGCCGCGACGAGCAGGAGCGGAACGGAGACGAATTTTGCGTTGCGAGAGTGCATGCAACCTTAAATTTTACTTAAGCCATGTTCGTAAATACCCGCATGGTATGGCACGAACGCGCTCGAGCGCGAGATGGTCAAACGCTTGGTTGGCAGAGTTCGATCAAGACGCCTGCGGTCGACTTCGGATGCAGGAAGGCGATCGTATTGCCGTGTGCGCCGCGTCGCGGTTCCTCGTCGATCAGACGCACGCCGAGCGATTTGAGCCGCGCGAGCTCTGCGAATATGTCATCAACGCGGTATGCGGTATGATGTAATTTTGTCTCGGCGTCGCCGCGAAATTTGGCGATCGGTGAGGCTTCGTCCAAAGGCCGCAGCAATTCGATGATCGCATCGCCCGCGCGCAGGCCGACCGCTTCGATTCCCTGATCGGCAACGATCTCGCGGTAGATCTGCGTGAAGCCGAGCGTCTGCGTGTAGAGTGCGATCGTCGCTTCGAGATCGCGAACCACGATTGCGACGTGATCGATCGGTGCATCGATCATACGAAGCTCGCGCGTGCGACGTGCGTCCCGAAGACGCTGCGCAACACGTCGCAAATCTCGCCGAGCGTCGCCCCCGCATCGACGGCCTCGATGAACGGCGGCATCAGATTAGCGGTACCCTCGGCAGCTCGCCGCACGTCGGCAAGTCGTGCTTCCACTCGCGCGGCATCGCGCGCCGCCTTGAATGCTGCTAGACGCGCGACCTGGTCGCGTTCGACGCGTGCGTCGACGCGCTGAATGGGGATTTGCACGCCGCCTTCGGCTTCGGTAAATTTGTTGACGCCCACGACGACGGCATCCCCTCGCTCGATCGCTTGCTGGGCGCGGTACGAGGATTCGGAAATCTGATCTTGCATCCAGCCGCTCTCGATGACGGCGACCGCCCCGCCGCGTTCGTCGATCTCGGCAATCAGCGCTTGTGCATCGCGGATGAGGGCATCGGTGAGGGACTCGACATAGTACGATCCCGCGAGCGGATCCACCACGTCGACGACGCCGCTCTCGTAGGCAATGATCTGCTGCGTTCGCAGGGCCACGCGGGCCGCCGCGGCCGTTGGCAGTCCCAGCGCTTCGTCGGCACCGTTGGTGTGAAGGGACTGTGTTCCGCCCAGCACCGCCGCGAGCGCCTGCAACGTCACGCGCACGACGTTGTTGGTCGGCTCTTGCGCCGTCAGCGTCGAGCCGCCGGTTTGGGTGTGGAACCGCAGCATTTCGGACTTGGGATCGCGCGCGTTGAATTCGACGCGAACGATCTGTGCCCAGAGTGCGCGAGCCGCGCGGAATTTCGCGACTTCTTCAAAGAGATCGTTGTGCGCATTCCAAAAGAATGAGATCCGCGGCGCGACGACATCGACATCCATCCCGGCCCGGGCGGCCGCATGGAGGTATGCTTTGGCATTCGCTAGCGTGAAGGCGATCTCTTGAAGCGCCGTCGACCCGGCTTCGCGAATGTGATAACCCGAGATCGAGATCGTGTTCCACTGCGGCACCGATTCGGCGCAATACGCCATCACGTCGGTAACCAGGCGCATCGATGGCGTCGGCGGGTAAATGTAGGTGCCGCGGGCGACGTATTCTTTGAGTACGTCGTTTTGGATCGTACCGCCCAGCTTTGCGAAGTCGATTCCACGCCGGCGGGCGACGGCCAGCACGAAGGCGAGCAGGATCGAGGCCGGAGCGTTAATCGTCATCGAGACGGTCACGGAGTCGAGGGGGATGTCCGCAAAGAGCGTTTCGACATCGTCGATGGTGTCGATGGCGACGCCGACTTTGCCGACTTCGCCTCGGGCGGCGGTGGCATCCGAATCGTAACCGAGCTGGGTCGGTAGATCGAAAGCCACCGAGAGTCCGGTCGTTCCGGCGGCGAGTAAATACCGGTATCGTTCGTTCGATTCAGCCGCGGTGCCAAAGCCCGCGTACTGTCGCATCGTCCACAAACGTCCCCGATACATGTCGCGCCGAATACCACGTGTATATGGGTAGTTTCCGGGCAGGGGTCGAGTGGGCGCGGGCGTATCGTAGACTGATTCGATAGCGATTCCGCTGGAGTTCGTCGTGCGTGGTCTCACGATGGGCTCTTCGCTCTATGCGATCTTCCCACCGTGTGGAATCGCGGTCTTGACGGAGGTTGGATGATCGAGGGTGGTCCGAAGCCCGAACGGCCGGCGCGTGCAAACCGCCGCTTAGCTGCGCTATGGACGCTCTCGCTGCAGCCGGGCGTCGACCTGACGGAATTCGGTCACGCCGTTGTCGCCGAGGCGTGCGATCTGCTCGGTTTCAATCGCGGCAGCCTGGTCGAGGTCGATACCGACGGCGCCGTCATCGCGACACATCCCGGCGACATCACGCTGCCGGATCGAATCCCGGCTCTGATCGTACGTACCGTGACCGTGAATCACCCCCTCGTCGCTCCGCAGGATGACGGCGATCTGGCGCTTTGCGCGCCTGGGAAACTCGGCGAGCGCGGGTACGTGCTCGCACTCTGGGGCGCGATTGGTGCCACGCAGTGGCTCGATGAATCGGCGCTCGACGAAGCAACGTTCTTAGCGACGATTTTTGCCGAATTCGCCGAGCGCCGCCGCGACGTCGGCGACTTTGCGAACCTTGCATTCCACGACGCGCTCACCGGGTTACCAAACCGTCTGGCGCTCCTGAACCGGATCGAACAGACGATCGCCTCGGCCAAACGCAACGGCCATAACGCGGCGGTGCTCTTCGTTGACATCGACGGCTTCAAACACGTCAACGATACGCTCGGGCATAGCGCCGGCGACCGGGTTCTCTCCGAACTTGGCGCCCGCTTTCGCAAGGCGCTGCGCCGCGAGGAGTTCATCGGGCGGCTCGGCGGTGACGAATTCACCGCGATCATCCCCGAGACCAAATCGTTTGAAGAAACCTATGAGGTCGGCCAACGCCTGCGCGAACTCGCGCGGAAACCGTTCGATGTCGACGGCCATATTTTCGGACTCTCCGCATCCATCGGCGTCGCGCAGTATCCGGCTGACGGAAGCACGGCAGAAGAACTGCTCGGCAACGGCGATATTGCCATGTACCGCGCAAAAGAATCCGGCGGCGATGCGGTTTTCTTGTTCGATTCGGGCGTACGCCAGCGAATCGAGACGCGCCGCCGGCTAACGCAAGATCTCCAAGGCGCGATGATGAGCCGCGAGTTCCTCGTGTGCTATCAGCCGGTGATCGACGCGTTGACCGAGGAGATCGTCGGCGCCGAAGCGCTCGCGCGCTGGCTGCATCCGACGGACGGGTTACTCTCGGCCGAATCGTTTCTGGGCTCTCTTGGGAGTTCGAACCTCGTCTCGCTTGTCGATGCGTGGGTGCTCGCGGAAACCGCACAGCAGAATGCGCGTTGGACCGCGGAAGGGAACGCCGTCGATATCTTCGTCAATATCGCCGTCCCCGATGAAATTGCGCTTGGCGAGCTCGATCGATTGGTGGCCGACCCGCGCTACTCGAGCGCCCGTCTCCACGTTGAAGTGGGCGAAACAGCCGTCATGAAAGATGTTGACGCGGCGATTGGGTTTTTCGAAGCCGCCAGAGAACGAGGGATAGCAACTGGGCTCGATCGGTTCGGTGGCGGCGCCTCGTCGCTCAAAGTGCTCGATCGGATGCCGCTGGATTTTGTGAAGCTCGATCACTCGTTGATCGTGGGTGTGGAGCGTCGTGTAAGTTCGAGCGGCGCGGCCTTAGCTGCGATCGCGATTGCGCGCGCGTTCGAATGGAAGATGATCGCGCAAGGCGTCGCCAACGCGTTCCAAAAGCGTTGGCTCTTGGACAATGGAGTGCACTTGATGCAAGGTTACGGTGTCGGTCAGCCGATGACTGCGGCAGATTTCGGACATTGGCGAAAAATCACGGCGGAGCATACGGCTGCGCAGGCGGCTGACCGGTTGTGATCGATCAACGCGAGAGCGCGCGTCACGGCGAAGTCGTCGGCGCGTTGTTAACCATGCTATCCGCGCGCGATGCCGCGACGTGTGACCACTCCATCGCTGCCGGTGAGTGGGCGCGACGGTTGGCACTTGCGATTGGCTTGAGCGAAGAAGAGGCCGATGCCATTGAAGTTGCGGCCATGTTGCACGATATCGGCAAAATCGCAACGCCCGACCACATCTTGCTCAAGCCCGGCGCCCTCGACGCCCAGGAATGGGTCACGATGCGCGAACACGCCGGTCACGGCGAGACGATCCTCAACCGCTTCCCCTCGCTGCAAGATTACGCGCACATCGTTGGCGCGCATCACGAGCACTACGACGGCACGGGCTATCCGCGCGGCCTTGGGGGCGATTCCATTCCGCTCGGCGCGCGCGTCGTCGCCGTGGCCGACGGGTATCACGCCATGATCAGCACGCGTCCGTATCGCTCGGCGATGACCTCGAATGAAGCCTTGGTCCATCTGGTGGCCGGAGGCGGGACTGTTTGGGATCCGACGATCGTCAAGCACATGGTGGCGCTGGTCGCCGCTTAGGCCTCTTCGCTGCGGCGTGCTCCAAAGATGAAGAGGCCGAGTAAGATCGCGTTGAGCGGCATCGGGCCGAGGGTCTTCCACGAGACGATCGCGTTCCCGCGGCTCATCTCGAGCAGCGGCAAGACGATTGCGAAAAGCTGGTCGAGGGCGAAGAGCCACAGCAACACCCGATAGCGCGGGAGGTTGCGGTAGGCGACGACGTAGAGCAGCCCGACGATGAGGTATTCGCCGCCGGCGATCGTGGTATGAGCCGGGTCCTTCGTGGGTACGTCCAGGACGGGTCCTAGGAGGCTCTGGAAGAACCAGCAAAAAATCGCGATTCCGATATCGCCGACGGCGCCGACAATCAGCGCTACGCGTAAGATCTTCGTTTTCAAATGGTACCTCGGGGAGTCGTGTTTCGCCAAAAGAACGCCGGATTGTTGAACTGCTCGAGAATTCGCCGCTCGTCCTGATCGAATGGGACGGGCAGCTTCGCGTGTCCCGCTGGTCACCGCAAGCCGAAGCGACATTTGGTTATGCGGAGTCGGACGTGATCGGTAAACGCGGGGTGGAGTTCGGATTTGTCCACCCGGGCGACCGTGCGGCGATCGACGAGATCGACGACGCGCTCTTCCACGGACGGACCGAACGCGTCGTAAGTTCCAATCGCAACGTTGCAGCCGACGGCCGCGTGCTGTATTGCGACTGGTATAATTCGGCCGTTTATGATGATGCCGGCACGCTCCAAACGGTGCTCTCGCTCATCCACGACGTGACGGATCGCGTGCGCGGAGAGGCCGAACGCGCCGAACTCCTCACGCATTACCGATTTCTCGCCGACGCCGTCCCGGAGATTCTGTGGAGTTGCCGCCCCGACGGCTGGCCCGACTATTTCAACCTCACGGCCGAACGCTATACCGGACTCAGCGACCAGCAGATTCGTGAAAACGGCTATTACACGCTGGTTCATCCGGACGATGTCGCCGAACTTCAACTGGCCTGGGAAGCGCACGTGGACGAGCCGCGTGCGTTTGAAAATCATTATCGCTTACGCCGACACGATGGAACGTATCGCTGGCAACTCGCGCGCGCGAAGCCTCTCATCGTCGACGGCGTCGTGGTGAAGTGGTTCGGCACGTGCACCGATGTCGACGATCAGCGCAAGATCACCGACCGCAGTCTGCTGATCGCCGAGGCTTCAAACGCCCTTGCCTCCTCGCTCAACACCAAGACGCTCGCGCGCACGATCGCGCGTTTGCCGATTCCGAGTTTTGCCGATTGGTGTAAAGTCGATTTGATCGTCGAGGACGGGCGAATCCGAACGGCCGCAATCGCACATCGTGACACGATTCGCGAAGCCGGCGCACAGGCGCTTGTCGGCACGACGCATCTCGATCCGCGGGCGACGAGCGGGGTGCCGGCGGTGATGCGATCCGGTTACGCACATTTGGCCGATACGAACGACAGTGATTTTCTCGGTGAAGTGAGTACGGAGTTACGCGCGGCGTACGATGGCCTCGGGCAGCCGCACTCGCTCATCATCGCGCCGCTGCGCGCGCGCGGCCGCACGCTTGGCACGATTTCGTTCGTGCTCGGCGACTCGGGGCGGCTTTTTACGGATGAAGACGTCTCTTTTGCCGAAGATCTCGCACTGCGTTCCGCCGTCGCGCTCGACAACGCCCAGCTCTTCGAGCGCGAACACCGTGTCGCCGATACGCTTCAGCGCGCAATGCTCCCGACGAATTTACCCGTCGTCGACGGGATGAAATTTTCATCGGCCTACTCGCCTGCGGCGGCTGAATCCGAAGTCGGCGGCGATTGGTTCGACGCATTTCCGCTAGCCGACGGGCGGATCGCGGTCAGTATCGGAGATGTCACCGGGCACGGCCTGACGGCAGCGGTAATCATGGGCGAAGTTCGCCAGTCGATTCGCGCATCGGCAATGGTCGATAGCAATCCCGCGCTCGTGTTGCAGCGCGCAAATCAGCTGCTTTTATTGCACGAATCCGCCTCGATCGTCACCGGGATCTTCGGTGTCGTCGATCCGAAAAAGCAGACGTTTACGTATGCAAGCGCAGGACATCCGCCGCCGCTCGTCACGCGGGACGGCGCAGTGTGGGCGCTCGAGACGGCGGGGTTGCCGCTCGGACTCCGCGGGCCGGACGATGAAATTTCATTTACCACATACCTTGGCCCCGGTTGTATGCTCGTGCTTTATACGGATGGGCTGATCGAATTCAGTCGCGATCTCTACGCCGGTGAAGCAGCGCTGCGCGCAGCG
The DNA here is from genome assembly GCA_038231455.1 of Vulcanimicrobiales bacterium. Lineage (GTDB taxonomy): Bacteria > Vulcanimicrobiota > Vulcanimicrobiia > Vulcanimicrobiales > Vulcanimicrobiaceae > JANLVI01. The sequence continues at coordinate 66,653 of JBBRLI010000002.1, forward strand.
GTCTCGGAAGAATCGCTCATGCAGCGAGACGATCCGGCTGCCTCGATCGCGCGTCGGGTTCTTGCAAAACACGCACAGTCGGATGACATCGCGATCTTAGCGGTGCGTTTCGATCCGCTTCCGACCGACCTCACGTGGCACTTGGCCAAAGGCGATATGCCTGCCGCACAGCTGTTGCGCCGGCAGATCGCGAAGCTCGTGCGCACGTATACAAGCGACCTCGAACAGATCGCCGCAAGCGAAGTCGTGGTCGGCGAATTGCTTGCGAACACCGTGGAACATGCGCCACATGGTGTGGACGTGCATCTCGACTGGCGCGATCGGTATCCGCGCCTGATCATCGGCGATCTGGGCGAAGGCGTGCGCGCGCGGCCGATTCTGCCGACGGATCCTTTGAGCGAACGCGGCCGCGGGCAGTTCATCATCGGGCATCTCGCTCGCTCGTTTGAGATTCGCACCGACGAACATGGTCGAACGATCTACGACGTCGTTCTCAACTGCGAGCGCGAAATCGTTACGGAGTCGGCGCCAGCGTAACGATCGGCGCACGCGCCTCGACGGTGTCGCCGGCTTTGACGTGAACGTTTTCGATCGTCCCGGCTTTATGGGCGCGAATTTCGTTCATCATTTTCATCGCCTCGATCACGGCGACGACCTGACCCTCGGCAACGAGCGCACCGTTTGCGGCGCTAACTTCGACGACGACGCCGTGCATCGGTGATACGACATCGTTCCCTTGCGGGGCTTGCGCTTTTCGCGTTCCGCCTTTGACGATCGATTTTGCAGCGCCGGTGGGGCGCGCGGTAGCGATGCCGGATGGGAGATCGATGAAGCGCACGCGGAAGAGCTTGTCGTTGACTTCGACGCGGATCGGTTCGCTCGGCGCGGGCGCGGCCGCGGACTCTTCGGATGGGACGTTGCCGCTAGCCGTCGTGCGCGCTGCCGCGAACGGTTCGAGCGTTGCCGTTCCATAGCTCGCATCGAGAACGGGCGCGAAGTCGGCGAGCTCGCGCAAGAGCGAGCGCGTCGTTGGAACGCCTTCGACGATGTATTCGTCGATAGCGCGGCGCAGACGTTCGAGCGATTCATCGCGCGTACGTCCCCAAACGATGAGTTTAGCAATCATCGAGTCGTAGTCGGGGGTGATCGCAAAACCGGTCGACGCGGCGGAGTCGACGCGCACGCCGAAACCCGCAGGCTCGCGATACGCGGTAATCGTACCGGGAGCCGGCCGGAAGTTGTGCGCGGGATCTTCGGCGTTGATGCGCACTTCGATCGAATGACCGCGAAAGTCGATCTGCGGTTGTGCGAATGTCAGCGGCCGACCGGCAGCGACGAGAATTTGCTCGCGCACAAGATCGATGCCGGAGATCATTTCGCTCACGGTGTGCTCGACTTGAATGCGCGTGTTCATCTCGAGGAAGAAGAACTCATTACCCGCGACCAGGCACTCGATCGTGCCGACACTATCGTATGCGATGGCTTTCGCCGCAGCGATGCCCGCCGCGCGTAAACCTTCGCGAACGTGATCGGAGATGAGCGCGGGCGCCTCTTCCCAAACTTTTTGATGGCGACGCTGCAGCGAACAGTCGCGCTCGCCAATATGCACGACGTTGCCGTATTTGTCGGCGAGGATCTGCAGTTCGATGTGCTTGGGATTATCGAGATACCGTTCGGCGTAGATCGTGCCGTTGTTAAAATAGGCGGTCGCCTCACGCTGGGCGGTCGTGAACGCGGATTCGACATCCTCGAGCGTCCGTGCGACTTTGAGGCCTTTGCCGCCTCCGCCGCCCGAGGCTTTGAGAGCCAGCGGTAAACCGAACTGTGCGGCGGCCTTGCGTGCGCCGGCGCCATCGAGGATCGGTTCGGTTCCGCCCGGGACGACCGGGACGCCCGCTTTGATCATCGCTTGGCGCGCGCGGACTTTGTCGCCCATCGCATCGATTGCAGCGGGCGTCGGCCCGATCCACGTCATGCCCGCATCGATCACCGCCTGAGCGAATGACGCGTTTTCGGCGAAAAAACCGTAGCCGGGATGAATGGCATCGGCGCCGGCGCGCTTGGCGACCTCGAGAATTTTGTCGCGATTGAGATAGCTCTGCGCGGGCGGCGCCGGGCCGAGTAAATAGGCCTCGTCGGCAAGCGAGACGTGCCGGGCGTCGCGATCGACTTCCGAGTAGACGGCGACGGTTTTGATGCCGAGTTCGCGCGCGCTGCGCATGATGCGGATCGCGATCTCGCCGCGATTCGCGACGAGCATTTTGCGAAACGGTGCCTCAGCCACGAAGACGTCCGTGCATCGCCCAGAGCGATGTCGAGCGCGCGGCCGCACGCGTATTGGCGGCGTCGCTTGTGTGGATGCGAGCGGCGATGCGCCACGGTGCCATGCTTCGTGTTTCCTCGCGAGCGGATTGCGTTTGGAGGAGTGCGGTTGCTGCTGCGATTACCGCGGCCAGTTCATCATCGGTCATGCGATTTCGCTTGGGGTCGTGACGGTGCGTGGGGCATGCGTCTCGCGTTTGTCGATGCTGGCGACGAGCCGATCGAATGCCGCCCACGCAAACGGCGCTTGCGCTTGCAGCCCGTACCCGAAAGCCGCAAACGTATCGACATGGGTGCCGCCTTGCACGAGGAAGAGTTGGTGAAGCGCGGATTTTCTCGCGGCGGCGATCGCACGAACGTAGGTGTGTGCGTTGTTCTCCGGGGTGATAAAGGCGTCGTGCGTTCCGGCGATCGAGACAAGTGGTTTTTCGATCGCGCCGCTATGCGCGAAACGTTTGATCGCCGTGCGTCCGGCCGCTGAGACGATGTAGTTCGCTCGATTCTCCGCAAGCGCCAAGCCGGTACCCGTGCAAGCAACGGGGAGACGCGGATTTGCATCGGGCGTGCACGGCGCCGGGCCAAACGCCGCGGTAGCCTCGGGGTCGACGAGTTGCGCGTACGCATAGACGGTGAGGTCGGCGTAATACGGTGGGACGTTGGAATAGTATTCGCCGTAGAGCGAGCGATGTGCGTGGTCCGCTTGTACGACGTCGCGTGGAAATCCGAACTTCACGAGTCGATCGACTAGCGTCGTGTCGCGGTACTCGCTGCGAAGATAGTCGGGCATCAGTTTGAGAAACGGCGGGAAGTAGTCGAGAAAGCTTTGCTCGGGCGACCAGTAGACGCCGGCCCATTCAACACCGCCGTCGACGAGTTCGGGATGGCGCTCGAGCAACGTGCGCACTTGCGCGCCGCCGTTCGAGAGTCCAACGGCATACGTGTGTTTTGGCGCAGCGTGATTGGCTTTGAGGACGTCTTTTGCGTGCAACACCAGGCGCCGGTAGCTTTCGTTCCAGTCTTGGATCGGCACGGGTTTTGGTTCGAGCAGACCGAGGCGAATGACGAGTCCTTTGCTTGCAAGGCCGGCTGCTTCGAAGGGGATCGGATATGCGGCACGGGGTGCGGGCGTCGCGGCCGCGGCCTCGACGACAGCGTTGTAGGGAACGCCCTTGTTGCCTGAGGCAAACGCGTAGCCGCGGGCGAGTGCGAATTCGCCCCAGATGAGATCGTTTGCATACGCACTGCGCGTCGCGGGCGTTCCGGCAACGATGAGCGATCCGTTCCACGCATCGGGAACGCGAATCACGGAGGCGTCAGCCGGAACGTCGTTTGTGTAAATTCGGCCGGGGATCGGAGTCTTTGCGGGCGTTATCGTCGTCGGCATCAGCAGCGCTTTGGCATCGCCGGCCGGATCGAAACCGGGGCGTTTTTCCGGCAGCGGTGCATAGCCGAAACGCAGATCGGCGACATGGTCGCTCATGCTAGCAGCGATCGCGCGCGATGCCGTCAGGGTAAGTGCGCTCGCAGCGAGCGAGGCTGCGAACGTTCGGCGCTGCACTTACGAGCCGGTCTCCGCGGGTTTGGGGAACATCCCCATCACGTGATACCCGCAGTCGACGAAGTGGATGTCGGCGGTAATCGCTTTCGAGAGATTCGAGGCAAGATAGACGGCGAGGTTGCCGATGTCATCGCCCGTGATATTGCGTTTGAGCGGCGCGACGGATTCAACCATGTCCAGCATATGCTTGAGGTCTTTGACCTGACGCGAGCTTGCGGTTTTGATCGGGCCTGCGGAAATTCCATTGACGCGAATCCCGCGGTCGCCAAGATCGAAGGCGAGGTAGCGAACGATCGATTCGAGCGCGGCTTTTGCTATGCCGGCAATATTGTAGTTCGGCACGATCGCCGTTGCGCCGTAGTACGTAAGTGCCATCACGCTAGCGTTATCGCGTAGCTGCTCGCGCAGCGCTCCCACGAGCGCGATGAGCGAGAACGACGAGATGTCCATCGCAAGCGCGAAGCCGGCGCGCGAGGTATCGTAGACTTTTCCCATCAGGTCTTCTTTGTTGACGAAGGCAATCGAGTGGACGATGCCGTCGAGTCCGCCAAGATCACGCCCGACGTTTTCCGCCAGCGTCTTGAGCTCTGCATCCGAGGTGACGTCGCACGGATAGCATGGGCCGCCGCCGAGTTCTTTGGCCAGCTTCTCGACTTCGTCTCTGAGGCGCTCGCCCTGGTAGATGAATCCCAGTTTTGCGCCTTGCTCGGCCATCGCGCGGGCGATGAACGTCGCGATGGACCAGCGATTCGCCACCCCGGTGATGAGGATGGTCTTGCCTTCTAGTAGCTTCACGAATTGAGTGTTAAGGCGTCGCTCCTGGCGATGCCTGCGCCGCACCGGTGAGGGCGCGAACGACGCGGCCCCGGCCGGTTTGGTCGAGCTCCATCACCTCCGCGACGAGCGCTCCGTCCTCGCGGCGGTAGAGAATCGTCAAGATGCCGATTCCGACGAGGGCGTCGACAAAGGTGAACCGCAGCCCCGGCGTAGCGAGGCTGCGTTCGATATGCGCGCGGAGCCGGTCGGATCCGACCAGCCAACCCGAGGGGATGCCCCAACGCGTACGCACACCCGGTGCGCAATACCGCACATCGTCTGTATAGCAGGCGACGATCGAATTGAGGTCGCCACGATTCCAAGCCGCGCACCAATCTTCGCCGATGCGACGCGCAGCAGAGGGATCGATGTTCATCGTTTCACGAGTGGAAACGCAACCCGGACATTTTCGAAGATCGCCCGGCGCCGTTCTGTTGGCCGAAGGATCGAAACCGTCGTGAGCAAGGCCTTCGTATCGGTAAGAACGTGCGAACGTTCGTTAAGCGTGTAGATTGACATCGAGAACGATCAACGACGACGGAGATTCTGCCGCGTCGAGGAGGTTCTGGACGTTGTATAGCACAGGCGTTGAAGGCATCGTGATGTCAATTTTGCCTCCTAGAGCGGAATGTTGCCGTGTTTGCGATGGGGGCGCTCGACGCGTTTGTTTGCGAGCATCGTAAGGGCGCGGGACACGGCGCGGCGCGTTTGGCTTGCGGCGATCACGTCGTCGACGTATCCGCGCTGCGCTGCAATGAACGGGTTGGCGAAACGCTCGCTGTACTCGGCGACGAGTTCGTCGGTTTTCGCTTGCGGATCGAGCGCATCGGCGATGTCGCGGCGGAAGATCGTCTTCACGGCCCCTGCCGCGCCCATGACCGCGATTTCGGCCGTCGGCCAGGCAAGGTTCACGTCGGCCCGGATGTGCTTTGAGGCCATGACGTCATACGCGCCGCCGTACGCTTTGCGCGTGATGATCGTAATCTTGGGGACGGTCGCCTCGGCGAAGGCGTAGAGCAGCTTTGCACCGTGCTTGATAATGCCGCCGTACTCTTGCGTCGTGCCGGGTAGGAAGCCGGGGACATCGACGAAGGTCAGCAGCGGGATGTTGAATGCATCGCAAAAGCGCACGAACCGCGCGGCCTTTACGGATGAATCGATGTCGAGCACGCCGGCGAGAAACTTCGGCTGATTCGCGACGATGCCGACCGACTTGCCGCCGACGCGACCGAAGCCAATCACGATGTTTTGCGCGAAAAGCGGCGCAATCTCAAAGAAGTCGCCGTCATCGAGTACGGGGCAGACGGCATCGAGAATATCATAAGGTTTGTTCGGCGAGTCGGGGATCACGCCGTCGAGTTCGCCCGCAACGCGCAGCGGATCGTCGTCGCTCGGCACTAGCGGCGGATCTTCCAGATTATTCTGCGGAATGAACGAGAGCAAACGTCGTGTTTGTTCGTTCATGTCGTCTTCGTCGGTTGCGGTGAGATGTGCGACGCCGGACTTGGTGGCGTGCGTCATCGCGCCGCCGAGTTCTTCGAAGCTCACATCCTCGCCGGTGACCGTCTTGATGATTTCGGGTCCGGTGATGAACATCTGCGAGATTTTCTCGACCATGATCGTAAAGTCGGTAATCGCGGGCGAATAGACCGCGCCACCCGCACACGGTCCGGCGATCAGCGAAAGCTGCGGAACGACACCGCTGGCCTGCACGTTGCGCCAGAAAATTTCTGCATACCCGCCGAGGCTCACGACGCCTTCCTGGATGCGCGCTCCACCCGAATCGTTGATGCCAATCATCGGCGAACCGGTGCGCACGGCTAGGTCCATGACTTTGCAAATTTTCTCAGCGAAGACTTCGCCCAGCGATCCGCCGAGCACGGTGAAATCTTGCGAGAAGAGGAAGACCTGGCGCCCGTCGATCGTGGCGTGACCGGTGACGACACCGTCGCCTAAGAACGGCCGTTCATCGAGTCCAAATGCGGTGGATCGGTGGACCGCAAAGCGATCCATCTCAACAAACGAGTCGGGATCGACCAGCGCATCGACACGCTCGCGCGCCGTCCGCTTCCCACGTTCGCGCTGGCGGTCGTTTGCCGCCTCGCCCGCGGGGGCGAGGGATTCCGTGCGCATGGCGTCCAGGCGCGCGTAGGCTTTATCGTGCGGCGAGAGCGGCTCGGTTGGCGTCGACATGCGATGCGTCTTCGCAAAGGGGATGACGGCGCCCCGCGCCCATCGCTACGGTTTGCGCGCCACTTCGGCCGCCCGTTGGAGTTTCTCAATCTGGTCTTTGCCAATGAACCGGGACATCGTCTGGTAAACCGGTCGCGTCGCGTCGACAAAGGCGGCGCGCTCGGCCGGAGTAAGCGAGACGATCTCGAGCGATTTACCGAGTTCGGCAAGAGTCGTCTTGTCGAGGGTCTCGGCCTCGCGGCGTTCCCATGCGATCGTCTCAGCGATGGCGTTGTCGACGAGTGGGCGGTTCTCGCCTAGGGCGTCGTACCAGGCGCCCGACGCTACGACGACCTGCGGGGTGTACATGTGCGCGGTGAGCGTTAGATATTTTTGAACGTCTTGCAGCTTGAATGCGGCGATCGTCGCTAGGGGATTGTGCTGGCCGTCGATCTCGCCTGCTTGGAGCGCGGCGCGCAAACGCGGAAGCGCGATTGGGCGAGCGATCGTATCGAGCGCATCGCCGATAGCAATGTGCACCGGCGACTCGACGACGCGGATGCGAAGGCGACGGATGTCGGCCGGCGTGCGAATGGCGCGCACGTTGTTCGTCATGTGCCGAAATCCGTTCTCGAAGAAACCAAGACCGACGAGTCCGATGCGGCGCAGCGAGTCGAGCAGTTCGCGACCATATGGACCATCGAGCAGCGCGGCGACGTGTCGGCGGTCGTCGAGCAAATACGGCATCTCGAGCAGTTGAAAGGCCGGCAACACGTTGCCGACGATCGCGCAGCCGATCGAGGCCAACGTGGTCTCGCCGCGGCGCACGGCTGAGAGGATGCCGATCTCGCCTTTGCCGCCCGACGAATCGCCCGGGCGCGCTTCGACACGCGTGCTCGGCAGAGCAGATCCGAGTCGGCGTGCAAGCTCGGTGACGCTACGTCCCGCGAGCGACTCGGCCGCAAGACCCGTCGAAACGATAATGGGCCCGGTTGCGATCCGCGAACCGGTGTCCATCTCGATCAAGTGGTAGTCGATCGCGTTGATCGCGAGGATCGCCTCTGCCGCATCGGCCACGTGCGAGCGCGACGTGCGCATCAGCTCGGCGGCGCTGCGTCCAAACTGATTTGCGCGCGCCGCGTGATCGGACGTCGTATTTCTCACACCGTCGAAGGCTTCTTCGGTCGACCGGACGGCGGTGCCGATTTCGCCGAGTGCAGCGCGCGCACTCGCCGCTGCGCGATCGCCCGCTGCAACGGCCTCATCGGCCGAATCGGCAACGGCCGTTGTTTTCTCGGTGCCGCGTCGCACGTCGGCGAGCAGATTCTCCATCGTCTTGGTTGCATCGCGCGTCGAGTCGGCGAGCTTGCGCACTTCGCTTGCAACGACCGCGAAGCCGCGACCGTGTTCGCCCGCGCGTGCGGCTTCGATTGCGGCGTTGAGGGCGAGCAAATTCGTGCGCGCGGAGACTTCGCCGACGAACGCGACGATCTCATCGATGCGCCCGAGCGTTTCGACGAGTTCGAGCATCGTTTCGCGCGCGGAGCGCGAACCCGAGGCGAGCATCTCGACGCTCTCGACAAGTTTTTCGATCGACGCGCCGGCGGAATCGACGCGTTCGCGCGCGGCGTGCGCGCGCGTTGCAGCATCGCGAATCTCTTCGAGCGATTTCCCTAAGTCGTTTGCCATCGATTCGGATACGTCGGCGATCTCTTGCAAGCCGACGCTCTGCGTGGCGGAATTATCGGAGATGCGGCGCGAGGTCTCGCGCAGGCGGGAGGCAGCAAAACGCATGCTCTCCGTAAGAGCACCGTGTTCAAGAGCGCTATTTCCCGTCGACTCCATCGATGAAATCTTCGGCCAACCCGCCAACACCCCCGCCAACCGGCGGCATCTCTTTACCATGAGGCGAATAGGCTGGCTCGATGATTGATCCGCAACTTCTGGTTGCTGCACGCGGGGGTGATCCGAATTCAATGGACGCACTCCTGCGTGAGTTGTGGCCGGATGCCTTCCGGATCAGTTTTTTGCTGCTTCGCGATCGCGCGGCGGCAGAAGATTCAGCCCAGGATGCTCTCGCTCGGGTGTGGGCGACCCTCGACGATCTGAATGACCTTGCGGCCTTTCCCGCGTGGTTTTACCGACTCGTTGTGAACGGTGCGAAAATGCAGCAGCGAGGCGCTGGGCGTCGGCGGGTACGCGAAGAAACGTCCGTATCGATCGAGGTATCCAGAGATGAAGACGACCGTATTGACGTCAACTCCGCGATCCGCTCGCTGCCGGAGTGGCTCCGCGTTCCGGTCGTGCTGCACTACTAGGCCGGCCTAACGAGTGCCGAAATTGGTCGAATTCTCGACGCGCCAGCGGCAACGATTCGTTTTCGACTCTCGCTCGCTCGACGTCAACTTCGCCCGAAACTCGACGTTGAATCTACGATTCAGGTGGCTTTATGAACGACAACCAAATTGGATCACAAATTTGTCGCAACGTTGCATCGATCGTGCCCCCAGCATATGCTGCTAGCGAAGTCGCACGCAAGCATCTCGCGATGAAGTCTCTGCCTTTGAGCCCTCAAAAGCGCGAGCGGAAGCAATTTATTCTGGCGGGGCTGGCTTCGCTCTTGGTCATCGCGCCGGCTGGAGCGTATGCGACGCATGCCCAGAAGGTCGATGACACGTTGCGCGGCGCGATGCGATCCTTCGGAATCCAAATGGTCGGCCCGATATCATCGAACGACCCGCAGGCGATCAGTCTTGCAGATGCTGAATCGCGAGCTCCATTCAAGGTTCTTGTGCCGAAAATGGCAGCGAGCGCGCGGCTCGAGCACATCTACCGGAGCAATGGAGAGCACGTCGGCGATACGGTCGAGCTCCTGTATCGCCTTAACGGCACACCGGGACGTCCGCTTATTAATTTCCAGGAATCAGCGAAACCGTTGACCGTTCCGAAGCACGATCCGCGGGCTAATCGCGAGTTTGAACTCTATGGTGAATACTATTACGCGGAACACCTTATGGACAAACAAAAGCCAGAACTTAAACTCATCCGTCCTGCGATCTGGGAGGCTGGCTCGACAAGTATTCGCGTTTTCAATGGTGATAAGATCTCAGCGGCTGAGTTGAACGCTATTCGGCGATCGATGAACGCGCGCGAGATCGTAGCAGCACGTCAAATGCTAACGATCGTACCGAAGCACGATCGTTAGCTAGGCTGTCTAATGAGGCGCCGACCTACCAGATGCCGAGGGTGACCTTCGCATCATCGGAGGCCATCGTCTTCGGGTCCCAAGGCGGCGTGAACGTGAGTACGACTTCGACTTTTTTTACGTCGTCCATCGACTCGACTTTGGATTGCACGGCCTGCTTGAACATCGGGCCGACCGGACACATGGGTGAGGTCAGCGTCATCGTGACCGTGACGTCGTCTTGTTTTTCGCCTTCGACGGCGATGTCATAGACCAGGCCCAAGTCCACGATTCCAATATGGAGCTCGGGGTCTTCGACGGTCGCTAAGGCTTCACGGACTTGCTCGGTTGTCGGCATGTTGGGGATCCTCCGGTCTCAAGACCGAGCTAGGTGTTCGATTGGTTCCAGGCAGCGGCCCGGGCAAGGTCGGCGGGGGAGTCGACGTCCATGATCGCGCCAACGTCGTCGATCGGCATCGCGTGGATCACGAGGCGCTGGTCGCGGCGCAGTTCGCGTAAGGTATCGCCATCGGCGACGCCGCCGAGTAAAGCGCGTGCGCGCGGCCCGAAGACGACCGGATGGGCCGGGCGGCCGTTGTGTTCGGGTGAGACGACATCGACGCTCGGGTTATAGCAAGCAACGACCCGGTCGACGAGCGCCTGCGTGACATAGGGTAAGTCGGCTAATAAAACAGCGATGGCTGCATCCGCGGGGATGCAACCATCGGCGAGTTTGAGCGAGTACGTCATCCCGCGTTCGGGTTCCGTATTGATGATGACGCGGCGCTTGGTCGACGCGGCGACGTGTAAGGCGATCTCGTGGCTTGCAACGACGATGCTCGGCGCATCCCCGCACGCATCGAGGGCGCGCGCGATCAGCGTTCGCCCATCGAAGGTGGCGAGGAGTTTTGCCGAACCGAAGCGTCGCGCTGCGCCCGCGGCGAGCACGACGCGCACGATCTCAGGCAGTGAAGCCGTGCCGCACGAACGGAAGACTCCGCACGCGCGTTCCTGTTGCCGCAAAGATGGCGTTGGCAACCGCCGGAGCGATCGGCGGCGTGCCGGGTTCGCCAACGCCGCCGGGGCTTTCGGTATTCTGGACGATCTGCACGTCCATGTGCGGTGCTTCGGCCAGATGCACCATCGGATAGTCATAGAAGTTGTTCTGCGCGACGCGTCCTTTATCGATTGTGATCTCGCCGTAGAGCGCGGCGGTCAGACCGTAGATCATCGCGCTCTGCATTTGCGCTTCGACGGTGTTCGGATTGACGTATGTGCCGCAGTCGACGACGCATGCGATCCGGTGGACGCGAAGCTTTTTCTTGGCATCGACGGAGACCTCGGCGACTTCAGCGACGATGGTGCCGAACGATTCGTGCAGCGCGATCCCGCGTCCGTGACCTTTGGCAAGCGGCTTGCCCCAATCGCCGAGTTTTGCGGCCATCTCAAGCACGTTGAGATGGCGTGCTTCTTTGGCGAGCAGCGGCCGGCGGAATTCGACGGCGTCTTTGCCCGCGGCGTGTGCCATCTCGTCCATGAAGCTCTCGAAGAAGAAGCCGTTCTGCGAATTGCCGACCGAGCGCCAGAAGAAGACCGGCACGGCGAAATTCTTCATCACGGTATCGACGGTGAAGTTCGGAATCGCGTACTTCTTATCGGCGCAGCCTTCGACCGAGAAACTATCGGGTTTGTCGGGCGGGGGCGGCGGGAATCCGAGCTGGGGATTTGAGACGAGCAGCGAGGGGGTGACGATGCGCTGTTGCCAAGCAACGAGATTGCCGCTCGCATCGAGTCCGCCTTTGAGCTGGGTGAGCGAGGTCGGACGGAACGTGTCGTGTTGAATATCTTCTTCGCGGGACCATACCAGTTTGACCGGCTTGCCGATCATCGTCGAGATTTGGATCGCTTCGGCCGCAAAGTCGAGGTTGAAGCGCCGACCGAAACCGCCGCCCAAATAGGTCGTGTGAATTTTGATCGCGCTCGGCGGTAAACCGGTCATTTTCGCCGCGAGGCCCGCGAGGGGGCCCGGAGCTTGCGAGGGTGCCCAGACTTCGCACGATGTTTTCGTGACCGACGCCGTGCAGTTCATCGGTTCCATCGTTGCGTGCGCGAGATACGGCGCGTAATATTCCGCAGTCACGACTTTGCTGGCCGTTTTAAGCGTGCCGTCGGCATCGCCGACGGTCGTTGCTATGACGGGTTTTTCGTTCATACCGGCGCGCAGGGTCGTTTCGATTTTCGCGCTACTCAGGGTCGCGTCGCCGCCGGTGTAGCTGATTTTCAGCGCTTCGACCGCTTTTTTGGCACGGTAATAGCGGTCGGAAACGACAACGGCAGCCGTCTTCATGTTCAGCACCTGATGCGGGCCTTTGAAACCCTTGATCGGGGTGTCATCGATGCTCGCGATCGTCGAACCGAACACCGGCGCGTGGCGAATCGCCGCATACACCATCCCCGGCACTTTGACGTCGATCCCAAATCCGGCTTTGCCCTGGACTTTGGCGGAGGTGTCAACGCGTGGGACGGACTTTCCGATGATCGTCCACGCTTCACGCGGTTTGAGTTCGACTTTTTCCGGCGGCGGAATCGTCGCCGCCGCACCCGCAAGCGAACCGTATGTAGCGCTGCGTTTACTCGCGTCGTGATAGACCATCGACTTTGCCGTGCGCAGTTCGTTTGCGGGCACGTTCCACTGCGTGGCGGCGGCGCCGACGAGCATGGCACGGGCACTTGCGCCGGCTTGACGCAGCGGCATGAAGAAGCCGCGAATTGCCGATGACCCACCCGTTGCCATCGTCTGGAACGGCGGGTTGTTGTAGGCCTTATCGACCTGCGGTGCATCGACGATGACGCGAGCCCAGTCGGCGTCGAGTTCTTCTGCGACCAGCATTGGCAGCGAGGTCATGACGCCTTGACCCATTTCCGACTGCGGTGCGTATATGGAGATCGTGTTGTCGGGCGAGATCTTGATCCATGCGCCGATCGGCGTGGACGTCATTGCGGCTTCGGCGCGGCGTGCGGTAAATGGAAGCGAGACATCGAGGAGTAGGCCGCCGCCGGCGATAGCCGTTGCGCGTAAAAAAGACGATCGATCCATCATCTTCATGCGTTCGCCGCCCGATGGATCGCCTTGCGAATGCGGCTATAGGTGCCGCAGCGGCACACGTTGGTGACGTTCTCATCGATCTGTGCATCGGTTGGTTTGGGATGTTTTTTCAAAAGTGCCGCCGTTGCCATGATGAAGCCGGGCTGGCAGTAACCGCACTGCGGTACTTCTTCAGCGATCCAGGCTTCTTGAATCTTTGTGAGATGCCCATCCGCAGGCGGCAGACCCTCGATCGTGGTGATCGATTTGCCTTTGACTTGATCGAGCGTCACGGAGCACGAACGCACGGCCTCGCCGTTGACGTGCACGGTGCACGCGCCGCAAAGTGCAACGCCGCAACCGAATTTCGTTCCGGTGTAGCCAACGGTATCGCGAATCACCCACAGCAGCGGGGTGTCGCCCTCATCATCGACGCTGAATTTTTTCTTATTGACGGTCAGTTCGGTCATAACGCCCCCTTGGCTAAACCTACGAGGTGCTCCGCTGCACGAGCGGGGTTTCTTCCTGTCGGTGGAGCGCGCGCGATCCGCCGGTGAGACGCCCGCCGCTACGATCGTGGCGCAAGGCGATGATTTCGGCTGCGATCGAGATCGCGGTTTCTTCGGGTGTGCGTCCGCCAAGATCTAATCCCACGGGTGATGCGAGTCGTGCGAGTTCGGTTTGGGTAAGGCCCGCTGCGCGGAGTTGCGCGACGCGTTTTGCCTGCGTTGACCGGCTGCCCATCGCACCGACGTAGATCGCTGGCGAGCGGAGCGCGTTGACGAGCAGTGGGATATCGAATTTTTCTTCGTGCGTGAGGACCACGCAAATCGAATCCGAACCGAGTGGGTTCGCCTCAAGATAGGAGTCGGGCCACTGCACGATGATTTCATCGGCATCGGGGAAACGCTCGCGCGTGGCAAACGCCGGACGCGCATCGACGACCGTCACTCGGTAACCGAGCATCGTGCCAAGACGCGCGAGTGGGCGCGCGAAATCGACGGCGCCTGCCAGCACCATGCGCGCGCGCGGACCGAAGGTACGAACGAAGATCGCGGCCTCGGTGCCGAGCGGTTCGCCACGATCGCCGTAGTGACGGCGTTCCACGTTGCCGCTTTCCGTTCGCGCATCGAGTTCGGCGGCGACGGCGTAATCCAGCCCCGGCGAGCCGAGCGTTCCACGCCGGGCACCCGCATCGATGATGAGCCGGTTGCCGATCCCCGCCGGATCCAGACGGATCGCAACGGCAAGAGGCGTCTCGTTTTCCAGCGCGCGCGCAACGTCGTCGAAAAAGCCGTCCACGCGCTCGATGTAGACTTCGAGTTCACCACCACACGTGAGACCGACGGAGAACGGATCGCCGTCGTTTGCCGTATAGCGCAGTAGTTTGGCCGCGCCGCTTGCGATCACGCCCATTGCCTCATCGACGACGGCCCCGTCGACGCAGCCGCCCGAGAGCGACCCCGCAAATTCACCGTGTTCGTTGACGGCGAGTAATGCACCAAGTTCGCGTGGCGACGAACCACCGATGCCCACGATCGTCGCGGTAGCAACGGCATCGCCGCGCGAACGCCAGCGCGCGATGTGCGGAATGACCTCACGCATCGGCGAGTCCGCGAACACCGAAGTCCGGCACCTTACGCGCGAGGCGTTTGGCGAGAATCGAGAAGACCGGAAAGAGCATGTAGGGGACAAAGAGGAAGCGGACGTCTATTCCCGCGACGATCGCCGCGCTAAAGAACACCCCGGCGAAAAAGACAACCTGCAAGAAACGTCCCCACGCGCGCTGACGGAATGCGACATCAAAGCTGTCCCAGCGCAGGCGGAGTCCGCGATACATCGTGATGGCATTCGCGGCGGAGATCAGCCCCGAGGCTGTCGCGTACAAGCTATTCGCGAACGGGTCGGTCATGAACTTAAACCAGATCTGCAGCAGATACGGGAAGAGCGCGACGAGTGCGAGCTTCACGAACGTCAGCACGATGTTGAAACGGTCGGGAAAGAAATAGTAGGCGAAGATGTTGTGCTGATAGCCCCAAAACATCGAGACGAGTGCAAAAGCAAAGGCGAATCCGATCAGCCCAAGCGGACTCGTGAAAATTTCCGAGGCATGGTCTTTGGGTATGACGAGCTGAACGCCCGTAATCGACAAGCTCAAGCCAAAGACGATGTCGCTGAATGATTCGAGTCGTCGCGTGAAATGCGCGTCCGATTCTTTTTTGGTCAGCATCCCCAAAGGTTCGGCGCCGTGGAGCGGTTCCCCTAAACGGCCAGATACCGCTGCATCATGTCCTCATCGGCCTTGAGGACGTCGATCGTGCCTTCGCCCATGACGCGTCCGCTGGCCAGCACGTAGCCGCGGTCGGAGAGGCTCATCGCAACTTGCGCGTTTTGCTCGACGAGCAAAATCGTATTCCCCTCGGCCTTGATGTTCTTGACGACTTCCTCGACGTTCCGGGCGATCAAGGGGGCGAGCCCCTCCATCGGTTCGTCGAGCAAGATGATCTCGGGGTTGGCGATGAGCGCACGTGCGATCGCGAGCATCTGCTGTTCGCCGCCGGAGAGTTTGGCGGGCTTGTCTTTGCGCTCGCCGAGCACTTGAAAGTATTCGTAGATACGCTTCTCGTTCCAGAGGCCTTTGCGTCCGGCAAGCGCGGCCAGACGGAGATTCTCGCCAACCGTGAGGTTCGGGAAAATGCGACGGTCTTCGGGAACGAATGCGATGCCCGCTTGCGCGAGCGAAAACGGCGTGTGATTGGTGATGTCTTTGCCGTGGAATTTAATCGTGCCGGATTTCGCCATGACGAGTCCCATGATCGTCTTAAGCGTTGTCGACCGGCCGCTGCCGTTGCGGCCCAAGAGCGCCACGACCTCGCCTTTCTCGACGTTGATCGAGACGTTTTGTAGAACGTGGCTCTTATCGTAGTACGCGTTGATTCCGGTCAGCTCGAGCAGCATTACGCGAGTTCTCCCAAGTACGCGCGCTGAACGGCTTCGTTCCCGCGGATTTCTTGCGGCGTGCCGGTGGCGAGAACGCCTCCGGACTGAAAGACGGTGATGGTCTCGGAGATCGCCATCACGACGTCGATGTCGTGTTCGACGAGCATGACCGTGCGGCCGGGAGCGATACGTTGAATGAGTTCGACCGTCTCGTGCGTCTCGGTCGGCGACATGCCGGCGAGCGGTTCGTCGAGCAGCAACACCTGCGGATCGCGTGCGAGCACGAGCGCGATTTCGAGTCGCCGCTGATCGCCGTGCGAGAGATTTTCCGCCCGGCTCTCGCAGACTTCATAGAGGCCGACGTCGTGCAGCAGTTGATTCGTCTTCACCGAAAGATCGCCCATCCGTGAGGCCGGTAAGAAGAAGTTGGCTTTGCCGTCGTGCACGGCTTGCACCGCAAGACGGACGTTCTCATACACGGTGAGTTTCGCGAAGATATTCGTGATCTGAAACGAGCGCGAGATGCCCAGGCGTGCGCGTTCGTACGGCTGGAGCGACGTGATGTCCCGATCGTTGAAGAATATCTTGCCTTCGCTTGGCGGAATGCGTCCGCTGAGCAGATTGAAAAACGTCGTTTTCCCCGCACCGTTGGGGCCGATGATCGTACGCACGCCGCCGGTCGGAATTTCGATCGTGACATTGTTCACGGCGGTGAACCCGGAGAAACGCCGCGTGAGGCCTTCGGTTTTGAACGCGTAGTTCACCGGATCACCGTCGTTCCGGGAGCGTGTTCTTCGAGCGGTGGGAGTTCTTCTGAGATCTCGGCTTGCAGACGCGCCTTCCTATTGAAGGCGCTTGCAAAGCCGTAGTGCCGGATGTCGTCGATGATGCCCATGATGCCGCGCGGTCCGACGATAACGAAGAAGCCAAACACGACGCCAATCCAGGCTTCCCAGAACTTCGTGCCCTGCGAGATATTGTTTTGTAGCTCCCAGTAGATGATCGCGCCGAGAATCGGGCCAAAAAATGTTTGAATGCCGCCGAGTAGTGACATCATGACGACGTTTCCGCTGTACTCGATCGAACCGGCATCGGGATTGATCGCCGTTTGATAGTAGGCCCAAAGCCAGCCCGCGATCGCCGGAAAGATCGTTGAGATCACGAACGCGTTGACGCGGTATTTGTTGACGTCATAGCCAAGAAATCGCGCGCGCTCTTTGTTCTCGCGAATCGCGTGAAGCACGCTGCCGAACGGCGAGTTGATCAACCAGTACACAACGCACGCAAACAAGAAAACCACGGTCGCCGCAAAAATGTAATAGTGGAGCGAGTCCGAGAGCCAACCGGGTGGCAAACCCGGCAGCGTTGGGCGCGCGACACCTTGGATGCCGTCCTCACCGCCGGTGAAATCGCCAAACTTGTACGTCACGAAGAACACGACTTGCGCGAAGGCAAGCGTGATCATCGAATAATAAATGCCGCTCGAACGCGGCACGACCAAACGTGCCAGTAAGAACGCGAGAAGGAGCGCAAGGCCGAGGCCAATCGCAAGCGCGACGAGCGCGTTTCCGGCCGGGGCGTGATGCATCGACCACGAGCCGATCGTCAGGTTGAAGCCCTTCGTATACAGCGCGGTTGAATACGCGCCGATCGTGAAGAACATCGCGTGACCGAACGAGAGTTCACCCAGATGCCCGAAGAGCAAATTGAAGCCGAGGGCAAAGAGTCCGAAGATCACCATCGTCGTTGCGATGTCGATGAAACCGCCTTTGCCGACGAACGGATTGGCGCCCGCGACGAAGGGCAGAATGATGAAGACCACTGCCGTCCAGAGCAGTGGATGTTGCAACAGTTTTTTCACTCGAAGAGACCTTCGACGCCGAAGAGGCCGCGCGGGCGAATCAAGAGCACGATGCCCATGATAACAAAGCCGGTCAGCTCGACGGCCGGCGGCCAGACGAGTTCCATCATGCTCGAGAGGATGCCGATGGCAAGTCCGCCGACGATCGCGCCCCAGAACGAGCCGATGCCGCCGACGATCACGATCACGAACGTGAGGATGATCCACTGCGAGGCAAGAGCCGGCTGCACGGCATAGATCGGCGCTGCAAGCGCTCCGGCGAGCCCCGCCATAAGCGAGCCGATCCCGAAGACCAGCGTGAACATCGCGGGCATATTGATTCCGAGGATCTTGACCATCTCGGCATCGCGCGTGCCGGCCCGAATGATGATGCCGATGTTCGTCTTATTCAGGAGCAGCCAAACGAGCGCTAGGACGACGATCGTCACGATGACGAGAAACACGTCGCGGTAGAATGGCAGCTGCAGTCCGAGGATGTTGATTGGGTTGCTGAGGTAGTCAGGCATCGTCACGCGAACCGCGTCGTCGCCCCAGACCGCTCGTACGATATCTTTAAAGATGAGCGCCGTACCGAAGGTCAGCAAGAGGGTGTATTCGGGGAGCCGTTTATAGAGCCGCCGCACGAGCAGAAACTCGAATGCCATGCCGATCACGCCGACGAGCAAGGCCGCAAGGACGATCGAGGGCCAGAAGCCCACGTGCGGCGCGAGCGTGAACGTCAGGTACGCCCCGAGCATGAAAAAAGCGCCATGGGAATAGTTAATCACCCCCATCAGTCCCAGGATGATGTTGAGTCCGAGGGCGACGAGGATATAGAGCATCCCCAAGGTCACGCCGTTAACGAACTGGTCCGTCAAGAGGCCGGCATTGATATCGATAAGCAAGAAAGTCTCTTACCTGGGTGGCGCAGGGCGAAAGTCGGTTCCAAATTCTCAGATACGGGGCGACCCCCTCTCAAGTCACCGCGGTATTTTCATGAACTCGTCAACATCGCTAGGACAAGCCGCCTCGGGTTTGAAACTGTCGCGATTCGCCGATGGTTAAAGAGACAACCAAATCCGATTTAACGCGGTGAGGGACACTCAGGGAGTCTAACCGTCATGTCAATGTGGGAACCGTTCACCGAGCGCGCACGGCGCAGCATCGTTCTAGCGCAAGAAGAAGCGCAACGACTCGGCAATAATTATATCGGCACCGAGCATATTTTGCTCGGGATTATTTCGGAGGGCGAGAGCCTGGCCGCGAAAGTCCTCGAGACCCTTGGTGTGAACCTTGCGAAGGTACGCCAAGAAGTCGAGGCGATCGTGGGCCGCGGCGGACAAACCGTCCAGCAAGAAATGGTCTTCACGCCGCGTGCCAAGCGCGTGATCGAGCTTGCGTTTGAAGAAGCGCGTCAGCTCAATCACAACTATATCGGCACCGAGCACTTGCTGCTTGGATTGATTCGCGAAGGCGAAGGGGTCGCCGCGCGCGTCCTCACCAACCTCGGCGTCGATCCGGCCAAAGTGCGCGTGCAAACGACCTCGCTGCTTGGAGCCGAAGGCCAGCCGCCGGCACCCAAGGGCAAGTCGAAGACGCCGACGCTCGATGCGTATGGTCGCGACCTTACCACGCTGGCGCGCGAGAACAAGCTTGACCCGGTTATCGGCCGCGCAAGCGAAATCGAACGCGTGATTCAAATTCTCTCGCGTCGCACGAAGAATAACCCCGCGCTCATCGGCGAACCCGGCGTCGGCAAGACGGCGATCGCTGAGGGCCTCGCGCAGCGCGTCATCAAAGGCGAAGTCCCCGAGCCCCTGCGCGATCGTCGCGTCATTACGCTCGACCTCGCCGGACTCGTTGCGGGCACGAAGTACCGCGGCGAATTTGAAGAGCGCATGAAACGCGTAATGGATGAAATCCGCGGCGCGGCCGGCGAGATCATTCTCTTCATCGACGAACTGCACACGCTCGTCGGTGCGGGCGCTGCCGAAGGCGCGATCGACGCATCGAACATCATCAAACCGGCGCTTGCGCGCGGTGAACTACAATGCATCGGCGCGACAACGCTCAACGAGTTCCGCAAGCACATCGAGAAAGACTCGGCCCTCGAGCGCCGGTTCCAGCCGATCATGGTTGGCGAACCGTCGGTCGATGAAACGGTCGAGATTCTCAAAGGCCTGCGCGACCGCTATGAAGCGCATCACAAAGTCACGATCACCGATGAAGCCCTCGTTGCCGCAGCCAAGCTCGGCGACCGCTATATCGCCGACCGCTTCTTGCCCGATAAGGCCGTCGATCTCGTCGACGAAGCCGCATCGCGCGTGCGCCTGCAAGCATCGCTTCCGCCAAAAGAAATCCGCGACGTCGAGACCGAGATCCGCAAGATCAAGGCCGAAAAAGAATCCGTCGTAAAGTCGCAAGAATTCGAGAAAGCCGCCGCCATTCGCGATCGCGAAGAGAAGCTGCGTCTCGAGAAAACGCGCCTTGAAACCGAGTGGAACGACAAAAAATCGAAGTCGGATGCGGTTATAAAAGTAACCGAGGAAGACATCGCCTACATCGTTTCCGCCTGGACGAAGATTCCCGTTGCGAAACTCGCGCAAGCCGAGACGCTCAAACTGCTCGGCATGAAAGAGCAGCTTCACAAACGCGTCATCGGTCAAGATCAGGCCGTCGAAGTCATCACGCGTGCGATCCGTCGCTCGCGTGCGGGTCTCAAAAATCCCAAACGCCCGATCGGCTCGTTCATTTTCCTTGGCCCAACGGGCGTCGGCAAGACCGAAGTCGCGCGCAGCGTGGCGGAATTCTTGTTCGATGATTCCGAGTCGATGATCCGCATCGATATGTCGGAGTACATGGAGAAGTACGCGGTCTCGCGTCTTGTCGGTGCACCTCCGGGATACGTCGGATACGAAGAAGGCGGACAGCTCACGGAAGCCGTGCGTCGCCGTCCGTACTGCGTCGTGCTCCTCGATGAAATCGAGAAGGCACATCCGGATGTCTTCAACCTCTTACTGCAAGTGCTCGAAGACGGTCGCCTGACCGATTCGCAAGGGCGCGTCGTCGACTTCAAAAATTCGGTGATCATCATGACTTCGAACGTCGGGGCCACCGGAATTACGTCGTCGACCGATATCGGCTTCCGTCCGCAAAAAGACGGCGGTAATACCGACGAACAGCAGTACGAGAAGATGAAGAACAAAGTGCTCGACGAGGTCAAGCACACGTTCCGACCGGAATTCATTAACCGCGTTGACGAAATCGTTGTCTTCCACCAGCTCTCGCGCGGACAGATCGAAGAGATCGTCGGCCTGGAACTGGAGAAAGTCATCCGCGAAGTCAAAGCGCAAGAAATGCACCTCGAAGTCACGGAAGACGCGAAAGCGCTGCTTGCCAAGAAGGGCTGGGATCCCCAATTCGGAGCGCGTCCGTTACGTCGAGCAATTCAGCGCGAAGTCGAGGACGAGCTTGCCGAGGAGATGCTCCGCGGCCGGTTCGGATCGGGCGACCGCATCCTTGCCGAAGTCGATCAGGACAATCCGGAGAAGCTGAAATTCAGCAAAATCCCGTCGTTCGAACCACCTGCGGCAATGCCGCCGGAAGTAGCGCAACCGACGTAGAAGTACGTCCGGCTTGACCCCATTCGCTACATGGCGATCGCGCTTACCGGCGTCGATCGGCAACTGGTTCGCCCGCGACCTCACGCGCGTCGCGCTCGCTCTCGCAGAGAGCGGGCGCGTCGTGCTTCGTGTAGTCGAAGAAGCCAAAATTGAATCGACCGTCAAAGACAAGACGGCCGCTAGCGTTCTCATTGAGTGGTCGACGGGTACCGGCCCGCAGGCACTGCGAAGCATTTGCAGCTGTGGCGGGAGCGGCATCTGCGAACATATCGTGGCGACGCTCGAAGCCGTCCGCACGCAGAGTGCCACCGTCCCGGTCGCGGCCGGTGCTGTCGGCGCGGAACCCGGCGAGGAACACGACTATACGTGGCTGCCGACGCTCGATGTCGAGCCGCCTCGCGCCCGCGCGCGCAGCGTGTGGCCGGTTCTCTCGAGCGCCGATGGCAAGACCCTCACCGGCTCGCTCTACTTAGATACGCCACGTTTACGCGGCGTGATTCGGGATGCCGAATCGATTCTTACGATGATGGACGGGACGCCTGGCGATGACTGGGATGAGTCCGACCGTGAGTTGATCCATGATGAAGCAACGCAAGAAGCCTTCGGTCCGCGCACGGCGCCCAAGGCCCTTGCGCGCGCCCTCTTCCGCCTCGCGCGTCACCCGCGCTTGCGCTTCGACGATGCGCCCGGTGAGAATCGCCATCCCTCCGAACTAACCCCTTTCGCAATTGATTTGCGTGGCTTGCGCCTGCGCGCGACGCGCCGCGGCACGCGCTTCGTACCGACACTCGAAGACGGTGACGGCCGTCGGCACGATCCGGCCAAGGCGTTCGTCCTCGACGGCCCGCCCGCGTGGCTGATCGTCGATCGCATTGCGTACTTGCTCGATGCGAGTTTCGATCCGCGCAAGATCGTCGCTGCGGCGCAAGACGCCGCTGCCGAGGGTCAAGCCGCAACGAACGGCACGGCACCCTCGACGGCGACGATCGCGCGTGTCGCGGCGTTCTTACCGCCCGATGAGCGCAGGTCACTTGGCGTAAGTGACGCGTTGGAACCGGCGCTGCTCGCGCGCATGATGTGGCGCGACGGCGCGCTGCTCGCGCGGCTTGCGTTTGTCGACCGCTCGACCGATGCGCGTACCACGTTCTCGATTCACGGCGCGATCGCGCAGGTCGACGGAAAGTTCGTGCGCTTCGGCGCGCACGTCGCGCACCGGCTCTCCAAGCGCTTTATCGATTCCGGTTTCGTGCCGCGCGGCAACGACGGATTCGCGTTGCACTCGGCCGACCGCGCCGCAACCGTCATTAAAGAACTGCTGCCGACGTGGGACGACGTCGAAGTGCGGCTCGACGATAGCCTCTCGGCGCTCGGTGGTGAGGGCGGCAAGATCGATATCGCGATCTCGACGCGGCCTTCCGAACCCGACGCCGATGGCGGCCCGCGTCAAGACTGGTTCGAACTGAATGTCGACGTGTTCATCGGCGACGGCGAAGCGCTGACCCAAAAAGAACTAGCCGCGCTGCTGAGCACGACCGGCCGTTTTGCCGAAGTCCGCGGCAAGCTCGTCGACGTGAGTCAACTGCGTTCGCGCGGTCAACTCATCAACGAAATCTCCGAACGAAAACAAAACGGCCTTGCCGCCCTCGTTGCGCTGCGAGACGAATTGCACGAATCGTTCGCCTCGGTCACTCTTCCCGAAGAAGTCGAACGTCTGCGCGAGCGCTTGCGCGATTTCCAAGGGATCGAAGAAGTCGCGCCGCCTGCGGAACTTGCCGACATTTTGCGCGGCTACCAGCGCAAAGGCCTGGATTTTCTCGCGTATCTCTCATCGTTCGAATTCGGCGGCGTGCTCGCCGACGACATGGGCACCGGCAAGACGATCCAGGTGATCTCGTATCTCTTGCGGCGCAAACAAACCGAAGGCCAGGCGCCCTCGCTCGTTATCGCGCCGACGTCGGTTACGCACACCTGGGAAACCGAGATCGCGCGTTTCGCCCCCGACTTGAAGACGCTCCGTCTTCAATCCGGCAGCGACCGGGCGCAGCGCTTCGAACAAGTGAACGATGCCGACGTCGTCATCACGTCGTACGCGCTCGCGCGCTTGGATGCAGCGATCCTCGAGAAGTTCAACTTCCGCACCTTGATCCTCGATGAGGCGCAGAACGCGAAGAATCCGAGTTCGCAAATTGCGCGCGTCGTGCGTAACTTGCGGGCCGATCACCGCTTAGCGCTTACCGGTACGCCGGTCGAAAATTCACTTCGCGATCTATGGGCGATCTTTGCCTTCGTCGAGCCCGGTTTGCTCGGCAGCGAATCCTCATTCCGTCGCCGCTTCGAGAATCCGATCGCGGACGGCGATGAAAAAGCCGTTCGGGCGCTGCGCTCGCGTCTCGAGCCGTTCGTGCTTCGCCGCACCAAAGAAGATGTCGCAAAAGAACTTCCGGCGCGCACGGAGGCCGTCATCGAATGCGACCTCTCGCCGCTGCAGCGGCGACTCTATCGCGGTATCGCTGAAGCCGCGCGCCGGGACGTGCTCGCGCAGCTCGACGGTGAAGGCGGAATGGAAGGCGCAACGGTGCACGTGCTCGCAGCGCTCACGCGTTTGCGGCAGGTCTGCGCGCACCCGGGTCTGCTCGTCCCGGCGTACATCGACGAACCCGAAGCGAGCGCCAAGTTCGATGCGTTCATCGAGACGATCGAGGAAGTGCTCTCGGGCGGCCACCGCGTACTCGTGTTCTCGGCGTTCGCCTCGATGCTTAAGATCATGCGCTCGGCTCTCGAGAAACGGAATATCAGTTTCAACTATCTTGATGGCTCGACCAAAGACCGCGACCGTCAGACCGAAGTCGAGAATTTCATGAAACCCGACGGCGCTCCGGTGTTCCTCTGCTCGCTCAAAGCCGGCGGCGTCGGCCTCACGCTCACCGCCGCCGACTATGTCGTCCTCTACGATCCGTGGTGGAATCCGGCCGTCGAACGTCAGGCGATCGACCGCACGCATCGCATCGGACAGCATCGACCGGTGACGGCGTACCGCATGGTCACGCGCGGCTCGGTTGAAGAAAAAATCCGGGCGCTTGCCGAGCGCAAGAGCGAGCTTTCAAAAACCGTCATCAAAGCCGATAGCGCGGTTGCAAAGTCGCTCACGCGCGAAGACCTCGAAATGCTGTTCGCCGACCCCGACTAGGGTTAGGACGTGGAGAAGGTCGCCTCGCGAAGATGCGTCGCTACGTCCGCCGCCGCTTCTTCAAGCGTCGCATCCGTCAGCGCGTAGACTAGCGCATCGCTATGTTCGACGCGGCTGTCGATCCGGTCGCCAATCGTCGTGCCGCGCGAAACCGATGGAGCCATCACTACGCGTTGCCCCACGGCATGTAAGACGACCCCACGCCGTCCGAGCATCATCGTCGTAAGATCCGCATCGGGTGTCGAGACCTCGACATCCGGAAGATGTTGACGGACGCGTTCTGCGACCGCGGCGAGCCACTGCGTACCATCCATGGTGTATTTTTCTCCGGACGTGCGCCGCGTCCTCGGAGCGCTTGCTCGCCCGCCCAGAGAGTCTAGCTGAAAATTAATGATTGACTGCTAACGAGTTGAGCAAGGGCCTCGTTCACAGACCGGCACGAACTCTCGAGGTTCGTGGATTTTGCGGACCCTTTTCTTGGAGGATCCCCGATGAAGACGTTATGTCTTGCCGCAATTGCGGGCTTCTTGCTCGCGAGCGTTCCGTTTGCCCCAAGCGCGGCACTAGCCGCCTACCACGTCGTGGCTCCCGCCGATGAATATTTCGGTCATCAGCGTCTCAGTATCTTGGGCATGCGCAACATGCTGCATGACCTGCAGCGCGATTCGCAAAACGGTGCCCGGGGCGATGAGAGTGTCGTCAACAGTGCTCGCGCCGTTGAAGACGCGATGCACGATTGGCAGTCGCGCTATCCCCTCGATCCGTGGCTACCGCGCTATATCTACCAGCTCGACGGACTCTACCACCGCGTCGATTCTGACGAAGCGCACGAGCGCGCCGAACGCGTCCACGCGTGGCTCATCGCCTCGTATCCGAATTCGGTCTACGCGCGGCACGCGCGCGAGAACGACTTTAACCGCAGTTAAGTCCCTTTGTCCGCTCCGATGTAGCGGATGTATTTTATCGTTGCGGAGGGACGCGTGATGAACGCACTCGCGTCACCGTAGACGAAGTAGAGTTCATCGTGCTTGCGGCGCTGCGAGAATGCGAACGACACGTTCGTCCCAAGGACGAACTGCGGTAGCGTGCCGACCGGCGGCGGGGCGCCGACGATTTTTCGCGCTCCGACCGAGAACGAACCGTTCGCCCCAAGCGTATAGGTGAGACTCGCGCGTTCGAGTCACTGCGTCGCTCGTGTGTGGTTATCGCCAAACCAGTCGGTGGTATCGGCGCGCAACGTCACCGTCGTGCGCGGCCCACCGAGGTGGAACGATGCCAAGCGCTGCGTCGAGACCAGATTTCCATCGGCAAATCGACCTTTCTGAATACCGATCGAATCTTGCGTTGCCGTGCCGAGCAGATAATCTACGTTGATTCCGTTTTGGTTGAAGGGCCGCAGCAGGTCGCCGGGGAGCCGCACGTAGGACGAGCCCGTGGAGATAACGGCCGAGAGCTTTTTCTTCGTAAATGCATTCATGTAGACGTTGTAGTCGGCGAGATTCGTGCCCCCGGTCGATGCCACGTAGTGATCGACGAAGGCGCCGTATCCCATTTGCGTGATCGGCTTTTCCGGTCCGAATTTTTGAGTGTGATTGGCTTGCGCGCTGTACCCCGCAAGATCCGTTAATTGCACGAAGCCATCGTAGGGACTAAAGTATTTCCCGACCTTGCGCGCGCTAACCGAGTAGAAATCGCGTTTGCTCGACCAGCCGAGCCCCGCGTCGAGGCGCTCTGCGCTTGCGTTATCGAGGACGAGCGTCCCGCGGTCGGCGCTGTAGTTGACGTAGGCCAACAGGTTCTTGTTGCTGTTGTAAAAGAGATCCATCGTCTGCGTGACATCGTGGATATCGCCCTGACTTCGACCGAGGTCCGCACTCTCGCGAGAAAATGAGACCGCATAGTGGCGATCGTCGGTCCGCCACGTCAGACCCTGCGCCGTATCGATTCGGCCGTTGCCGACGGCATCGAATGCACCGAAATTGAAGCGGCCTTGCGTCCCTTCAATTTGGTAGCCATCACGCGGCGTTGGAATCGCCGGCGTATAGAGTTCGCTGATCCCCGGACAACCGAAGCAATCCGTATTGTCATAAAAGTGCGCCCCTTGCGTAAAAAACGGGCGTACCTCATTGAACGAACGGCGGAACGCGGTCGGCGAGATCGTTTCTTGATCGCGCTCGACGTTGGAATAGTCGGGATGGATCGTGCTCACAAAAGAGGCGGTCGACGTAATCGGTATGGCAATGTCGGCACCGGCTCGCGACGTCGATCCGCCGACGTCCGCTGTTGCGCGTTCACCTAAGGTATAGAAACCGATGCGCGGTTTGGTTTTGGCCGCCGTACTGACGAGCCCCGCGAGCGTGCCGGCGTATTGCGACTCCGCGACACTCTGCTGGCTTGGGTTATGCGACCACTCGAAGGTCTCGTTGTCGTGCTGTTTTCGGCGAGCAAACTGCACGAGCCATTGCGTGCGGCCGTCTCCGCGAATCGCGGCGAGCGGAATCTTCATTGTAACGGAGTAGCCATCGCCGCGCACGATCCCCGCCGACTGCCACTCGGGTGAATACGCGGAATTCTCGGATGAGGTCTGATAGTGAATTCCGCGCGGCGTAGCCGCAAAGCTGTAGAAAAATCCGTTCTTCCCGCTCGGCCAGAGGAACACGTCGACCTCGTCGTCTGTTCCTTGCCCGACGTTGTTGGTCTGCTGCGTCGCGACGATGTCGTTTTTCTGTTGCGCGTCGAAGGCGACGTACAGATACGCCTTGTCTGCGGCGACGTAGACGTCGGTCGATTCCGGCGCCAGCCGATTGAGCGTGTAATCCCACGCGAGCGTGAGATGCGTCCCGGCCTTCCATCCCTCGCGGATCGTGCCGTCGATCGGCAATGGCGCTTTGCTTTCGGCGGCTTGCAGCGCGAACGTTTGCGAGCTAAGCTCGTCTGCACTTGCAGCAAGCGGTACGCACGCGACGATCGCCGCCAGAAGAAGAATCGATCGGTTCACGGCAACTCCGGCGTCGGCAGCAGAAGGTTGGTTCCGGAAATCGTCGCGCCGCTGAGGTTCACTCCGCTCAGACGCGCGCCGGTCAAATTCGCATCGGTGAGATCGGCACCTTGGAGATTTGCGCCGGTCAACCGTGCGCCGTGCAAATCGGCGTGTCGCAGGTTCGCCTGCGAAAGATCGCTGCCGGTGAGATTCGCATCGTGGAGATCCGCGCCCTCAAGATTCGCGTGCGTCAGGTTCGCGCCGCTGAGCGAGATTCCGTGAACGTCGGCGCCGCGCAAATCGATGCCGTGCAGATCGCAGCCCGTGCAGCGAAAGAAATTCGGCAGCCGCATGTGCACCGAGATGAAGGCCGGCGGTTCGGGTGGGATCGGTTGCGGTGCGTCGTGATGATGGGGCGCGAGAAGCAGTCCCGCAAGAAAAGCGCCAAGGCCGATTGCGATTCCATCCATACAACTATATCCTTAAGAGTCGAGTGCAGAAAAATAGACTAGAACGTCGCGCGGCTCATGTCCGAGCCGGTGAAGCTGGCACCGGTCACGTTTGCGCCTTTGAGGTTGGTGCCGTTCATATCGCAGCCGATTAGCTGCGCGCCGCGCAAATCGGCGCCCGCAAGGTTCACAGAGCGAAGGTCGGCGCCGCTTAGGTGAGCGTCGCGTAAATCGGCGTGCCCGAGGTCCGCACCGCGAAAGTCCGCTCCGCTCAACCGGATACCGTGAAGGTCGGCGTTGCGCAGATTCGCGTTGCGTAGATCGCAGCCGGAGCAATCGTGTAAGAGGTCACGCGTGTATTGACCTTCGCTCAAGTGAACCCGTCCGATCTCGGAGCCGGAGAGTTTGACGCCGCCAAGCTGCGCGCCCTCGAGGTTCACATCGATGAGCGACGTCCCAAAGAGGCGAGCGTTGCGTAAATCGGCACCTTGCAAAGCGGCTCCCCGTAAATCGACTCCTGTGAGCGTAGAGCCGTTCAGATTCGCTCCGCTCAAATCCGCGCCGCGTAAGTTGATGCCGGTGAGTGATTTGCCGGCGAGATTGATTCCGGAGAGGTCGCGACCGTGAAAATCGCACCCGAGGCACCGGATGACGACCTCGGCCGGAATGGGTCCACCCAGCGGAGCCGATTTATGCAAGCGGAGCTGGCGCAGTGGTCCGTTGCCATCGGGAAGTTCGACGCGGAGTTCCGGAATCGACGGACGGATCACAATCGTACGGGAGCGCGGAGCGAGGCTCGCACTTGGAGCCGGTTCGGGGACGGGCGCGACACCGAGGGGCGGTATCGTCGGCGTAGCGGCCATCGCTTCCGCTGCTGCGGCGAGCGCTGCGCTGGCAACGCTCGTATCGACGAGCGCCTTCTGTTGCAGCTTGCGGATGGATTGCTCGAGCTCGATTTTGTCGGGATGTTGTCCGCGCAAGATGACGATCTTGCGTTCGAGGATGCGCGTGTCGGCGCCGCGATGTTCGCGCGCAACATCTTGAATGTGCTGGAGCGCTTGGCGCTGTCCGGGCGTCAGCGGCGTTGGGGCACTGCGCGGTTCGGCCACGACGAGTGGGGTCGTCGGCAGCTCTTGAAGTGCGATCGATTTTCGCGTATCGCCGACGATGAAGTTGGGAGCGGGAATCGTGGTTGCGCTCGGGTGTGCTTGCAGTTTCGCATGCGCGAGCGTCGGCGGGTCCGCGGGCGACGTGAGTTCGATCGCCGGGGCGCTCACGGACATCGTAAGGATTGCGAGAGCCGATCCAAGACCAAGCGTTGCGAGCGCCGGTGCCGAGAGGCGCGGCCGCAAATCGCGACGCGCGTCGAGGAGTTGCTCGATGCGGACCGTGATTTGTTTGCGCGTCAAGAGAGCCCCGGGCGCGACAATCGCGTGCTCGGGCATGCGCATCTCTTTGGCGAGGCGCCAGAGCGACTCGGCGTACTCTTGCGGGTGGCCCGTTTGTGCGACCACGCAATCATCGGATGCGATCTCGCGTTCCAGTGCGATGCGTTTGCCGACCAGCCAGACGACCGGGTTAAACCAGAAGAGTCGCTCGACCACGCGCTGCGCGAAGTTCGTGTAATCGTCGTAGCGACGGAGATGCGCGTGCTCGTGCATGACGAGCGATTCGATCGCGCCGAGTCCCTCGTGCGTCGCAAGCTCCGTCGGGATCAAGATGACGGGGCGTCCAAATCCAATCGCAACCGGCGTTTCGATTTCGTAGCTCAAGCGCAAATAGATTTCGCGTGCGCGAACATCGGTGAGCCAAGGGAGTTCGCCGGCAAGCGATCCTTCAAGCGGGCTCGACCGGCGTTTCAGACCTTGAACGCGCAGCACGCTTGCGATCAGCATCGCAAAGCCAATCGCGGCCCCGGTCGCCCAGATCACGAGCGCACCGATTGCAATGGACTCCGGGATGGTAATCGTCGGAAGACGAGGCGCCGGTGCGGAGAGCGTCGTCGCTGCTGAAGTGGCGGCAGTCGAGATCGAAGTCGATCCCACGTTCCCGCGATGCGGATGCACCGGCACGGCATCACTCGTCGTGGTCGCGGCTGTGATATAACGGACGTGCGCGAGTGAACTGACGATGCTCGCCACCGGCAAGATGGCGATCGCGAGCAGCGCCAGCGACCACACGGTGTGGCGCGCAGCCGCGCGCATCGGGAGAAACTTCTCGACGACCAGCCACACGATGCCGGCGAGGAAGGCGCCGACGAGTGCGCTCTCGGCGAGGGCGCGAACGGCAAGGCGCGGGAGCGCAGCGAGAAGTTCGCTTGGGATCACGGTGCGTTACGCTTCTTGTCGAGCATCGCGCGCAGGTGCGCCAGTTCCGCGTCGTCGACTTCGTCCGACTCGATCAAGTTGAGCACGAGTTCGCGCGGCGAGTTGTTGAAGAAGCGGGACACGACGTGCGAGACGACACTGCGCTGCGCATCTTCGCGCTCGACGATCGCTTTATAAACAAAGGCGCGCCCGATCGCTTTGTGGCGGACGTAGCCCTTTTGTTCGAGGATACGCATGGTCGTGAGCACCGTGTTGTAGGCGAGCGGCGGATCGCCGAGCGAATCGACGACCTCGGCTACCGTTGCGGTCTCGCGGTTCCAAAGAATATCCATGAGGCGGAATTCCGCCTCGGTAAGCGTCGGCGACTTTTTGCGGGCCATACGGGGACGGTAGCACACGCCTGCCGAGCCGTCAACTAATTCCTTAGGTGTACTACCCATCGACCCGGGCTCCGGTGAGATCGGCGTGGCCTAGCGTGCGAAGCTCGTCGGCCGTTACCGGGCGGCAGTTGTGATCGTCGTATTCACAGTACCGGACACCGCGCAAATCGGTGCCGGCCAGCTTCGCGCCGGAGAAGTCCGCACAGTCCGTTTTTCCCGAGACGGTCACGACGCCGTTGTACGAATGCCGGGTTTCCGGGAAGCACACCGACGCGTTCCGCAGTGAGGCGCCCTCGAGATGCGCGTTTCGAAAGCTTACACCCAGGAGCGACGCGTCGCTGAGGTCGGCATTGCGCGCGTCGGTATCGTCCATATCCGCGCCGACGAGGTGCGCGCGTAAAAACTTCGTGCGTTGCAAGTCGTCGCCGCGGAGATTCGCGCCGATGAGGCGCACGTCGCTAAGGTCAAGGTCGCGGAGATTCGTCGCACGGAGATCGCAGCCGGTGCAGGAACGGAAAAGCAGCTTTGCATTCCGCATCGATTCGAGCGTTTGATTCGTGATGCGGATGCCCACCAGTTTGACATCGGTCAGGGTCGCATTGGCGAAGCTCACGCCATCGAGCGATGTGCCGGTGAATGTGGCGCCGGTCAAGTCGGCTCCGTCGAGCTTCGCGCCGCGCAAATGGCAGCCCACGAAGTGGGCGCCGCGAAGATTCGCACCGCGTAAATCCGTGCCGTCGAGATTTGCCCCGACGAGCGTAATCTCGTGCAGGTCGCGGCCGTGCAAGTCGACCTCGCCGAGGTTACAGCCGGTGCACCGCGAGAGCAGTGCGCGCGAGGTATCCTCGGCGCGGACAGTCGTCCCGGCGGCGAGATTCAGGGCCACGATCGAGAGGGCAACGATAACGAAGCGTTTCATGCAACTAATTCCTTAGGTGAGCGTGGATCGACCCTACCACGGCGCCTCACGACTGTCAACTATAAGCTTAAGAGTTGGGAAAGAAATCTTCACAGGGGGCGAAACCGACCGCATGCAGAGCTACGTTCACGGCGCGAGCCCCGTTCCGCTCATCGGTGCGACGATCGGCAGCTATTTCGATGCAATCGCGAAGCGTTTCCCGGAAATCGATGCCGTGGTATCGGTGCACCAGGGCCTACGCATGACGTACGCTCAGCTCCGGGATGCAACCGATCTTTTTGCCCGCGGCCTCATGGCGCTCGGTGTCCGGCACGGCGACCGCGTCGGCATCTGGTCGACGAACTCGCTCGAATGGGTGATCGCGCAGTATGCGACACCGAAAATCGGCGCGATCCTCGTCAACGTCAACCCCGCGTATCGCACCTCCGAATTGCAGTATGCGCTCGCGCAAAGCGGCGTAAGCGTTTTGCTCGCGCAGATCTCTTATAAGACGAGCGCGTATTTGGCGATGATCGCCGAGGTGCGTGCGGATCTGCCGGAGCTTCGAGAAATCGTAGCGATCGGTGATGAATCCATCGACGCGCTCCCCGGGGCGGTGCGGTGGAACGACGTCAACGCGCGCGCTGTTGAAATCGCGCCACAAGCGCTCGCCGAGCGTCTTGCCGCAACCGAGTTCGACGAGCCGATCAACATTCAGTACACCTCGGGGACCACGGGATTTCCCAAAGGCGCGACCCTCTCGCATCACAACATCCTCAACAACGGATTCTTCATCGGCGAGGGCTGCGGATATACAGAGCGCGATCGCGTCTGCATTCCGGTGCCGTTCTATCACTGCTTTGGCATGGTGCTTGGCAACATGGCCTGTATCACGCACGGTGCGACGATGGTGATTCCGAGCGGCACGTTCGATCCGGCGCTCGCGCTCGATGCCGTGCAGAAAGAGCGTTGCACGTCGCTCTATGGCGTCCCGACGATGTTCATCGCGGAACTCGCGCTGCCCAATTTTCACGCATACAAGCTCGATACGCTGCGGACGGGAATCATGGCGGGTTCGCCCTGCCCCGTTGAGGTCATGAAGCGCGTGCAGACCGAGATGCATATGCCCGAAGTCACGATCTGCTATGGCATGACCGAGACATCGCCGGTCTCGTTCCAAACCGGCAAGAGCGATTCCCTCGAGAAGCAAACGACGACCGTCGGCAAAGTTCATCCGCACTTGGAGTGCAAGATCGTCGACGAAGGGGGCAAGATCGTCCCGGTAGGGACGCCCGGAGAATTATGCACGCGCGGCTACAGCGTGATGCTCGGCTACTGGAACGACCAGCAGAACACGGCTGCTTGCATCGATGCCGCGCGATACATGCATACCGGCGATATCGCGATCATGGACGACGAAGGGTATGTCAATATTAGCGGCCGCATCAAGGACATGGTGATTCGCGGCGGCGAGAACATCTATCCGCGCGAAATCGAAGAGTTTCTCTATTCGTGCGTGGGCGTCAAAGACGTTTCTGTCATCGGCGTGCCCGATGAAAAGTACGGCGAGCAACTGTGCGCCTGGGTGATCCGGACGCCCGATGCAACGATCGACGCCGATGCGATTCAAGCGCACTGTCGTGGAAAAATCGCGCACTACAAGATTCCCCACTACATCCTCTTTGTCGATGAATTTCCGATGACGGTCTCGGGGAAAGTCCAAAAGTACAAAATGCGCGAGGCCTCGATCGCGACACTGGGACTCGAACGTGCCGCCAGCGTCGTCACGGCCTAACGTGCGTGCGCTCCTCATCCTCGCACTCATGCTTGCGTGCGCAAGTAGCGCACGCGCGCAAGCGGTGCCCGCTGGCCGACCCGAACTCGCAAAGATCGGCGCGTCAGAATACACACTCCCCGAAGACTCATTTCTAAAGAGTTATTTCCTCTTCGCGGGGCGCGATGCCGCGCTCGCGCCGACCGTCGTCGGCGTCGGGCCGAGCTTTCTCTTCGTCAGTCACGCGGGACACGCTGCGGAAACGATCGACCCGGATCGTGCGTTCCGCCCCGTAGCGCAGGCGATCGGCGGTGACGGGGCGCTTTGGTTTGCAGAGCGGGACGGCACCGCAACGCGCGTCGATTCGAGCGGATTCTTTTCTTCGGTCGCGCTCGCCTCACCGGCACTTGCGATTGCGGGCGACGGCGCGCACACGGACGTGCTCGAATCAGACGCTGTCGAGTCTTTCGATGCGCTGGGTGTTCGGCACCGAATTTCGCTCGGGCGTAAGATCGCGCGCGGTTCGATTCGGGCTCTCCCAAACGAAATTGTCATTGCGGCGGATGGGATCGCCGGCATTATTCGCATCGACCGCGCCGACCGCGTCGAAATTCTCAAACTCGAGGACGACTTCCGTCCGGGCGCGCTGCAAGTCGTCGGCAACACGGTTTGGTTTGCGCTCGAGATCGGTGGTACGACCTCGACGCGCCGCGTCGGTCGCGTGCACGACCGCGTCATTCAGACCATCGACGTACCGACGTTCGCACCAATCCATTCCATCGGCGCGGGCGCGGACAACCGCTTCTTCGTGATCGAGTCGTTCGACGTCTACGGCGTGGTAAGCAACGACGGCCAGTTGGTTTGCGAGCGTTCGATCGGCCAAGGATTCCCCCCGCTCGTCATCTCGCAGATGTTCGTTGATGCGCGGGATTCGACGTACGTAACGACGAGCCGCGTTCCGGGATTTTACAAGGTAACCGACGCCTGCCGTTAAGCGGGCTCGGGAACAAAAGCCGCGGCGACGAAGCGTCGCTGCACTTTGCCGGTGGCGGTCTTGGGAATCGCATCGGTCACGTGCATGACGGTCGGGACTTTGAACGATGAGAGCTTCGTTGCAACGTGCGCGCGCACGTCATCCACACTGACGCCCGGCTTGAGGACGACGGCGGCCGCGACGACCTCGCCGTACTTTTCATCGGGCATCCCAAACGCCACGGCTTCGATCACGCCGTCGTGCGAGAGCAGTGCCTCGTCCACTTCGACCGGAGAGATTTTCTCGCCGCCGCGATTGATCAACTCTTTGAGTCGCCCGACGAGCGTGAGGTAGCCGTGCTCGTCGAGAATCCCGTAGTCGCCGGTGCGAAACCAGCCGTTCGTAAACGACGCGGCGTTCGCGGCGTCGTTGTTGTGATAACCGCTCGTTACGTTCGCGCCCCGGACGGCGACTTCACCAACTTCACCTGGTTCGCGTTCGCTACCGTGTTCGTCGAGGATCGTCACGGCGACGAACGCGCCGACGCCGACCGAGCCCGCGCGTCGCTCGCCGCGCAGCGGGTTCGCGCACATCTGATGGGCGGCTTCGGTCATCGAATACGCTTCGATCACGGGCACGCCGAAGCGGGCTTCGAGACGATGCATTTCGAGGGCCGGCAGCGCCGCGCTGCTTGAGCGGAAGAAGCGGACCGTGTGTTCGCCGCCGTGCGGCGCGCGATCGTCGTCGGCACGCAAGAGTAGCGTGCGATAGATCGTCGGAACGGCGCTCACGACGGAAACGCCGAATTCGGCGACCGTCGGCCAGAAGGCACTTGCAGAGAACTTCTCGGGAATGACGACACTTGCATGTGCGCCGAGCGTCGCGAGTGTTGAGAAGACGAGGCCGTGAACGTGAAAGAGCGGCATCACGCAGAGCGAGATGTCGCTCGGACCCAGCTCGTACCATTTGCCGATGTTGAGCGCGGATGTGGTAAGATTGCGATGCGAGAGCGGGACGCCTTTGGGCCGGCTCGTCGTGCCACTCGTGTGCAGAAAGAGAGCGATGTCGCTCTCGTTCACCGTATCGCTCGCCGCGGCCGCGGCAAGTGACTTTCCATCAACGAGCGCGAGGCCGTTGTCGTCGAGTGAGAAGTCGGCAACGCGAATGCCAAGCGAAATCGCCGCCGTGCGCGCGGCCGGAACCGTTCCCGGCGCGAGCAGCACGAGCTTGGGTGCGATGTCCTCAAGATAGAAGCGAAACTCATCTTCGGTGTATGCCGCGTTGAGCGGCGCGAACGTCGCACGTGCGGCGGCGACGCCGAAGAACGCGTGCACGATCGGAGCACCGTTGGCAAACGACGCTGCAACGCGATCGCCTGGGGCGATCCCGCGGTCGGCCAGTGCCGCGGCAAGTCGTGCCGCGCTTGCGCGCAGCGTTGCATAGCTATGTGCGGCACCTTCGGGCGTGAGGATCGCGACCTTTTCTGCCGGCGCGTTCGCCAGTAATCCCTCAAGTGTCATATCAGGCAAGTGCCTCTCTTGTTGGTACACCGGAGCCGAATTCGCCGCGCGCGGTCTCGGTTTCTTCCCGTTCCCGTTGCTGCGCGCGCTCGCGAAGAGGTTTGAGCGCCACGAGCGCTAGGATGGCGGTGATGAAATTGAAGATCATCACGACGACAAAGATTGCGACCCAGCTTCCGGTTGCCGCGGTGATGATCGAACCAATCGGAACGACGAACGATGCCACGCCTTTGCCCGTATAGAGCAGACCGTAATTGGTTGTGGCATAGGTGCGCCCGTACAGATCGCCGGAGGTCGCGGGAAAGAGGCTGTAGATTTCGCCGGCGGTGAAGAACATGAAACCGGTAAGCAAGACGAACACGAGCGGATTCTTCGCGAAGAGCAGCATTGCACCGATCGCCGTCCCTTGCAGAACGAACGCGATAAACATCGTTTGCTCGCGTCCGATGCGATCGGAGAGCGCACCGAAGGCCGGGCGGCTCAGACCATTGAGGATGCGGTCGAGCGTCAGCGCGAACGGCAACGCTGCAAGCGTGATTCCTGCGATGGACACCGGTGTTTTCGCAATCCCAAAGTCGGTTGCGAGGACGCCGAGTTGCGCGGTTACGAGCAAGCCGCCCGTCGCGACCATCACGAGCATTGCGTAGAGTAGATAGAACGAAGGTGTGCGCAACATTTGCCTTGGCGTGAAGTTGCGCATCGTTGCCCGTGCGCTGGGCGCTCGGTCTTCGCTCGCGCCGGGTTTGACGAGCAGCAGCGCGACGGCGATAACAATCGCGCCTTGGATCCAGCCGAAGGTGGTAAACGTCGCGCGGTAACCCGAACTTGCAATCATGTTCGCAATCGGAACGACTGTGAGCGCTGCTCCGGCGCCAAATCCGGCGGCAGTCAATCCGGCGGCGAGCCCGCGCCGGTCGGGGAACCACTTAATGGCATTCCCGACGGCCGTCCCGTAGACGATCCCCGCGCCCACACCGCCGACGACGGCGCCGGCGTAGAGCATGGGAAGCGACGTTGCGGCGCCGTCGACTAGCCAAGCGGCGCCGACGAGCACCCCGCCAATCGCGACCATCGGGCGCGGCCCGATCCGATCGATGAGATACCCCTCGACCGGCACGAGGAACGTCTCCGTTAGAACGAAGAGCGTAAAGGCCCACTGGATTGCTGCCTTGCCCCAGTGATTTGCTTCCACCATCGGAGGGACGAACTGAGCCCAGCCGTACTGCAGGTTGGCGATCATTATCATCGCCACGATTCCAAGACTAAGTTGGAGCCACCGATTGCGCACGAAACCCACTTTCACAAGACGTCGAGTGATACGAAATTTATCTCTGCGCCCGCAGTACGCGGTCGACGTCCTCAAACCATCCAAGGGAGACCGCTAAGTGGGCCAATCGTATGCGGTCATCGGCGCCGGCGCGATCGGGGGGTACGTTGGCGCGGCGCTAGCGCGCGGTGGGGCGGAGGTCACCCTCGTCGCGCGGGGCGGCCATTTGAAGGCGATGCAGTCGAACGGCGTGCGTATCACAAGCGAGCGCGGCGATTTCACGGCGCGTCCGCGGGCCGTTGGAACGATCGCGGAAGCGGGCGCAGTCGACGTCGTCATTCTGGCGCTCAAAGCGCAACAGATTGCGGCGATCGCAAGCGAGCTGCACGCGCTCAATCACGAGCGCACCGCGATCGTGGCGATGCAGAACGGCATCCCCTGGTGGTATTTCCAGCGCAACGGCGGACCGTACGACGGACGCACGGTGGAATCCGTCGATCCCGGCGGCGTCCTCGCACGCACGATCGATCCGGCGCGCGTCCTCGGCTGCGTCATCTACTCATCGACCGAAATCGTCGAGCCGGGGGTGATCCGGCACTTAGAGGGGACGCGGTATTCGCTCGGTGAGCCCGACCGCACGCTGAGCGCGCGCGCTGCGTCGATCGCAGCGGACTTCGTGGCCGGCGGTCTCAAAGCACCGGTCGAACCGGATATTCGCAAGGATATTTGGGTGAAACTGCTCGGAAACGCGGCGTTCAATCCGATCTCGGCGCTCACGCGCGCAACGCTCGTCGCGATGGCCGAAGATCCCGCCGTGCACGCGCTCGTTGCGGAGATGATGGCAGAGTGCGTTGCAATCGCCGGGCGGTTGGGTTCGCCCGTCGACATCGCGATCGAAAAACGCATCGATGGCGCACGGCG
Source organism: Vulcanimicrobiales bacterium (assembly GCA_038231455.1). Taxonomy (GTDB): domain Bacteria; phylum Vulcanimicrobiota; class Vulcanimicrobiia; order Vulcanimicrobiales; family Vulcanimicrobiaceae; genus JANLVI01. The sequence continues at coordinate 104,869 of JBBRLI010000002.1, forward strand.
TGTCGGCGAGCATAAGACCTCGATGTTACAAGATCTCGAAGCGCGCAAAGCCTTCGAACTCGACGCGCTCGTCGGCGCGGTCGTCGAGCTCGGCGCCCTCGTCGGCGTTCCGACGCCGGCGACCTCGCACGTGTACGCGCTCGCGCATCTACTCGACCGCACGAATCGTGCCGGATGATCGATATCTTCGGCGACGCGCGTATGGCGCTCGTGCAGCGCGGTACCGAACTCTGGAGCGCACTTTTCGTCATCATCATCACGATCGTTGCGGCGCGACTTTCGGGCCGCTTCATTCCGACGTTTTTACCGTCGGCATCGGTGATTCGCAGCGTCGTTCGGATCGCGATCGTTTCGATCGGACTCCTCATCGCGCTCGGCACGTTCGGCATCTCGATCGCACCCGCGCTGACGGCGCTCGGCGTTGGCGGATTAGCGGTCGCCCTCGGACTTAAAGATACGCTCTCGAATTTATTCGCCGGGATCGCGCTGCTCGCATCGCGTCAAGTCGTGCCGGGCGATTTCATTCGATTCGATGGCGGCGAAGGCTACGTCGTGGATATTTCGTGGCGCATCACGACCGTGCGCGACGCGGCGGGCGCGTACATCTATGTTCCAAACGAAAAACTGGCCCAGTCGACACTCACGAGCGTCGCGCGAGGCGGCGAACAGCTCAGCGTCCCCTTCGCAATTCCGCAAGCGACCGATTTACCGGTGTTTCTTGCGGCGGTGCGCGAGCGGCTCGTGCCCGCAGTCGCGCGCGCGATTTATCTTGTCGGCATGAATGAGGCGCAGTCGGCCTTTTCGCTCGTCATCGAATTGCCGCAGGGCGTCGATGCGTTTGCGGCCCGCGCTCGTGCGCTCGAAGAGATCGCGGCGGTCGCACTTCCCAAACGCGCGCCGTAAACAAAAAAGACCGGACGGTTCGCACCGTCCGGTCTTCGCCTTACGAGGTTCTACTTGAGATTTTGCGCCGTGTAATCGGCGCGTTTGGGAATCGTCTGACCCGCGAAGATCTTTTCGGCTGCTTCGCTGTCGGGATTGCTGCACGAGCCGGCTGCGAATTCGCCGCCGACGCTCGATGAGATGATGAAGTATTCGCCCTCGCTCTTGCGCTTATTCTTGGCGACGATTTCACCGGAATAGGTGTTTTGGATCGCCTGATGGTCGCATTTGCGGAAGTAGCCTTTGTCATGTTTACCGGCGTCATAATGGTAGTTTTCAAACGCGGCGACCAGTTTTGAGGCATCGGTCGATCCCGTTGCCGAGATGCGATTGATCAGCGATTCACCGGCCATGTAGCCGAGATACTGGCGCCAGTCGACGTTTTTCGACCGTGCTTTGAGGCCTTTGTAGATCGCCGCGGTGCGTGCGCCGCCGGCTTCCGGCCCCCAAACGTAACCCCACTGCGAACCGACGATGTCGTCGACCGGAAGGCCGACGGCAACGTCGTTCCCGCAGAGAATTCCGCCGAAGAGCATCGTCTTGTTCAGACCGAGTTGCACCGCAGCTTTGACCGCATTTTGCGTATCCGGCCCGTAGTTGCAGAACACCAGAACGTCGGCGCCCGAATTACGCGCTTTGGTCATGTACGACGAGTAGTCGGTCTGACCGAGTGCGTGTTTGTCCTCGCCCATTTCGGCGCCGCCGTGAGCGACAAGGATCTTCTTAAGACGGTCGTGCGCGTCGTTTCCGAACGCGTAGTCGGCGGTGAGGAAATACCACCGTTTGCCATGCTTGAGCAGAGCGGGTCCAACCGCGCTTGCGAGCATTGCGTTCGAACAGGTTTGACGGAAGGTCACTTTGTTGGCTTTGGGGCCGGTAATGTTCGTATCGTGCGTACCGATTGCAAGGTAGAGTATGCCGGTTTCCTCGGCGATCGCACTGACGGCAAGGCCGACGGCCGAACTCAGGCAACCCGTGAGCACATCGACTTTCTCTTGCGAGATTAAGCGCTTGGCCTCGGTGCTGCCAACGGCCGGCTTACTCGTGTCGTCGCCTTTGATGATCTCGTATTTGATGCGGCTGTTCTTTTTCATCGCTTCGTCGACGGCCATTTGAAGGCCGAGCTGTTGCGAATCGGATGCGGAGGCATAGACGCCGGAAAAGCCGTCAACGTGACCGATTTTAATGGTCGCCCCGCCGCCGGCTGCGATCACATCGCGGGCGGGTGAAAGCGGGCGGGCGTCTGCCGCAATCGTTTCGAGGAGCGGAAAACCAAGGAACGCAGCTCCGGCGACGCCGAGTGCGCCTGTGCGGCGGAGGAATTCTGAGCGTTCGATCGTGGTCTTCGGTGATTGATCGGCCATGCGGTCTCCTTAAGATGGCAAGACGAAAAGCAGCGGCGCACCCACCCTGCGGTATGAAAGAACTTTTCTTCATCCGGTACGGTTTGCCTGGAGCAATTGACGCGTTCCACGATTCACCCGCGTCCGAGGGCACGCTCGAGTGCTAGGCGACCAGCTAGAAGTCGTATAACTGGACGCCGATAAGATCTAAAGACGGTCGCATCGGCCGTTTCCCGAGCTTCAAGAGGATGAACGTTTTGCGACATCCGGCATTCCGTGCACTCATCAGTGCACTCATCTTTTCGTCGTTGCTTTGCGGCACGATGACTTCGGCGCGTGCGGCAAGTGCCATCCACGGCCGCGTCGTGTGTCTCGAAACCGGACGTCCGCTCGCCCACGCGATCGTCGCGTTCAGCGAGATGGTGATTCCGGGAACGTCGATCCCCGCCGGAACGACCGTGACGGAAACTGCCGATGATGGGACATTCACCTTACCGCGCGCGGCGGGCTCGCATCTTGCGATCTTTGCAAACGACGGTCACGCGGTGATGCACAAACGAGTGATGCTCTCCGAGAGTACAACGATGCTCGGCGACTTAGCGCTCGCGATGCCGACGGCAAGCGAACGGGCGTGGCTTACTTTAGTGAATGCCGACCGTGCGAAATACGGCGCCGCACCGCTGCTTTTCGATGCCGCTGCCCTGGTTGCCGCACGCGGCTATGCAAATGCAATGGCCGGCAACGGCCAATACGCACACGATGGCAAAGACGGTTCGACGCACGTCTCGCGTTACGAAGCCGCCGGCGGCGTTCCGCCGCGTCGTCTTGGCGAGAACATCGATACGCTCGCGACCGACTACTCGGCGCTTCCCGCGACGTGGCAAAACGCCGAGGCGCGCTTCATGGCCGAGAGCAAAAACTGCACGGCGCGCGCGAGCTGCCAATACGTCGATGACCCGACCGGCGCGCGAACGACGGGCCATTTCCTCAACCTCACCGATCCCGCTTATGTGTGGGTGGGCTTAGGTATTGCCAAAGGCCGCAATCCCGCGAATATGCCGAGCGCACCGGCGCAATACGCGTACTTCGATCAGGAGTTCGTCGCCCCGCAATAGCGGACCGATTCGACGCCGGCGCCGAAGAGTGGCCCGATGGTCGAAGAACGCAGTGAACCGAAAGTCGTCCTCTTGGTCCGCCTGCTAAGCGCGATCGATGAAGGCGTGTACGCGTTCGAAGAACTCAAAGTGCGTATCGCCGACGGAAAACCACCCTCGACGCGCAGCCTGCGCCGGTATCTTGCGGTACTCGCCGACGCCGGTTTTCCGTGGTATTTCGACCGCGCCGCGGGCACCTATCGTTTTTCAGACGGCTACAGCCTCAAGCGCCTGAACTTAAGCCAGCGCGAACTCTTCGGCCTCGTCACGCTCAAGCGACTAGGAACCTCGCTCGGCGGCACACTCGCAACCTACATCGACGAGGCGACGACCAAACTTCTGGGGTCGAGCGACCGCCGGACGAACGCCGGAATCGAATCCACGCCGTCCTTCACGATCCGTCTCGATGAAGTCGCGCTCGATGCGACCGTCGAGCGCGTATTCGACACGCTGCAAACCGCCGAGCGGGCGCGCCGCCGCGTCAGTTTCGCCTACGTCGACAAACGCGGCACGGCGAGCGACCGCCGCGTCGATCCATACGGATTTATCGTTTCATCCGGCCGCATCTACATGGTCGGCTACGACCACGGACGGAGCGACATGCGCGTCTTTGCCGTCGACAACATCAGCGACCCAAAAGTGCTTCCGGCAACCTACGAGAAACCGGCCGACTTCAACCTCGATGCCTTCGGCGTGAATTCCGTCAGCGGCGTGATCCAAACGGAATCCCTCGAGTCGATCACCGTCGCGTTTTCCGCAATCGTCGCAAAGGCCGCCGCAGCCTCCAACGTCGCGCGCGAACGCGAGGTCGTTCGACGCGCAGACGGATCGGTTGAGATCACGTACCGCGTCGGCGATCCACTCGAGATCGTGCGCTGGTCGATGGGCTGGGGAGCCGAAGCCGAAGTCGTCGCGCCCGCAAGCGCGCGAGACGCCGCACGCGAAATCGCGCAGCGTCTCGCCGCGCGTTACGGTTAGTCCCCACCCCACTGCCGCGCTTCGGGCGGAGCATAGTGCGCCTCGATGTCGTCCGGCGCGACGTCGCGTCCGATCGTCGATTTGATGATCGCAGCAATGTCCGCATCCGATTTCCCCGCCTCCCGGAACTGCTCGATCTCATCGCTGATCATCCCGACGAACGCAGGCAACGGAAAGCGTTCCGCATCCATGCCGAGGGAGCGACGAAGCTCCCGCTGAACGGCGACAGCCTCTTGAGCGGAAAAGGTCGAAGACTCTTCATGCATCGTGATTTCTCCCAAACAGCGCGGCCGAGCGGGCCGTTAGCTGCATAATGCAGGTTTCAGTGGAGGACGTCGTTCAGCAAGAAGCGCGGGCGTTCCTTGCGGCCTGGTTCGACACGCGCCGCATCATACAAACGTTCAATTTCAACCGCTTCCAACAAGAAGGCTTGAGCGCCACCCAGTTCATTCTCCTCAACATGATCGGTGAACAAAAAACCGGTGCAACGGCCGCCGACCTCGCGCGCCGCCTCAACGTCGACGTCACGACAACGATGCGCACCGCCGAGAGCCTCGCAACGCGCGGGCTACTACGCAAAGCAAAAGACCCAGCCGACCGCCGACGCTCGTTCCTCACACTCACCGCCAAAGGCCGCAAACTCCACGCCCGAATCCACGAAGCATTCATCGATCAAATCGTAGCCGCATTCGGTGCAATGCCGGCGAGCGCGCGAACCGGACTAATCGCGGGCCTGTCTGCGTTCGTGGAAGCCACGAACGCAGCAGACGTTCTCCTTATGAACAAGCGCCAAAGCTAACCACAAAGTCGATCCCTCCTATTCTCTCAAAGCATTTTTTTGAAAGATCAAAGGCGATTCGTCCCCAGAGTTCCGGGTGAGATGGCACCATCTCGCCCGGAACTCAAAACCACGATCCAAAAGCAAAAAAATAGCACAAACGCCCGGTGCGAAGGCACCGGGCGTTTGAAAGCGCGAGATTCAGAGCTTTTCCCTTTCGAGTCTCCGAAGCGTTTCTGCGAAGCGTGTACCCCGCAAAACCGGTATCCGTGTCTCGATCGACATCGGCGTCCTTGGCACCACGTTCCTTCGAACTTTCGTTCTCTGGTCGGTGAGCCGCGAGCCTCGCAACTCGCCCGTCATTGCTGACGTGCCCCAATAGTAGCAGGCCAAATTTCGGTTTGCAATGCCAAATGCGGGCGTTCCACAAGTCGTCCACAAGAAAACGAACTTATTCGCAGAATTCCACAGCCTTATGCACAAATTGACGGCTCTCTTGATGTTCGCACTGCTCGTTTTGGGTGTCCCGGCAAGCGCCCAAGGGGTTCCACAAGGCGCTCCGGTCGACGGCATTCCCTGTGATACAGCAGAGGGCGCGTTGCTCCACTTCCACCCGCATGTGTCGATCAGCGATCATGGCAAGCCGGTCGTTATTCCGGAAGACGTCGGCCGTCCGCTGGCCACGCCGTGTTTATACTGGATCCACACACATACGCCGGACGGAATCGTCCACATTGAATCGCCCCGGTACCGGACGTTCAAGCTTGGGGAGTTTTTCGATATTTGGGCGCAGCCGCTATCGCGGTCAAACATTGCCGGCGTGAAGGTGCGTAAAGGTGAGAAAGTGATGGTTTGGGTGGCCGGCCGGTTGTATTCCGGTGATTTACGGAAGATCGAGCTTGCCCAGCACCTGGATATCGACATTGCCGTTGGCCCTCCGTATATGAAGCCCCGCGCTTTTACGGCCTGGAACGGCAACTGAGCCGACAATAATTGCTGGGCGAGCCCTTCCTTCCTTGAACAGTCGGTCGGGTAGGGGTGCGTAGAATCTTGTACTGAACCGTACCAGACGATGTCGACGACAAACGCTACGCGCCAAATTTTTACCCTGCTTCAGGACCAGCGCGAGCGTATTTTTCCGCGCTGGATCGAAGCGGTCGGGGCGCGTTCGCGCGGGCGTCGCAGTTCGGCGGAAACGCAGGTCGAACTCCGGCCGATCTTCGACGCGCTCGTGGCGGGCGTGTCGGGCGGCGGCGTCAACGTCGACAATCCGGCATATGATGAGTTGCGCGCGATTCTTGCGGAATATTCGCGGGCACGCGCCCGTCAGGGTTTTACGCCTTCGGAGACGGCGTTTGCCATCTTCGCACTTCGCGAAGCCGCACTCGATACGATTCATGACGCGAGCGGCAGCCTCGACTATGCGGACACCGCGGCGTTCTCGAAACTCGTCGATGGTCTGGGACTCATCACGTTCGAAGCCTTCGCGCTTGCGCGCGAAACGGTCATCGTCAACCAGAACGAACAACTGCTCGAACTCTCGACGCCGGTGATCAAGCTTTGGGATGGGATCCTCGCGGTGCCGCTTGTGGGGACGCTCGACTCGGCCCGCACGCAAGTGGTGATGGAGGGTCTTTTGCAAGCGCTGGTCGACACCGGCAGTTCGCATGCCATCATCGATATCACCGGTGTTCCCGCCGTCGACACGCAAGTCGCGCAGCATTTGCTCAAGACGGTTGTTGCCGCGCGGCTCATGGGCGCGGAGTGTGTCATTTCGGGGATCCGGCCGCAGATCGCGCAGACGATCGTCGACCTTGGGATCGAATTCGGAGACATTCCGACCAAAGCCAATCTCGCTGACGCGCTGAAGCTTGCGTTTGCGCGCGCTGGTCTGCACGTGCGTAAGCTGGGCCTGAACGCGTGAGCGAGCGTATCCCGGTCGTCAAAATCGGCCGGGTGCTGATTGCGTCGATTCCAAGCGATCTTGGGGACGATACCGCGCTCCTCTTGCAAGAAGATCTCTCGAAACAAATCGTCGAGCACGCCGCAAGCGGTGTCATTATCGATATTTCGGCGCTCGATATCGTCGACACGTTCATCGGCCGCATGCTGGCGCGGCTCGCGTCGATTTCGCGCGTCCTCGATGCGTTGACGATCGTCGTGGGAATGCGACCAGCAGTCGCGATCACCCTGACGGAACTCGGGCTCACGCTTGGCGGTGTGCGCACCGCGATCAACAGCGATCGCGCGTTCGAGATTCTGCAATCACTCGACGTCCGGGAAGAAGACGATCTCGCGGATCTCGCCGACCACGTTTCGTGAGTGCGGATAGCGACGGCGAGCGCGTCGATATCTCGACCGACGCGGACGTCGTACGGGTGCGACAGGCCGTCCGCGCGTTTGCGCTGCGGGCCGCGCTCTCGATCGTCGATCAAACGAAAATCATCACCGCGGCAAGCGAACTCGCGCGCAACGCCCTTGTCCACGGCGGTGGCGGATTTGCTCGCATCGCCTTAATCGAAGAAAACGGACGCGTCGGCGTCCGCGCCGCCTTCGAAGATTCTGGCCCGGGAATCGTCGATCTGGAGCGGGCTCTTGTGGGCGGCATCAGCACGGCCGGCGGCCTTGGACTCGGCTTGTCCGGCAGTCGCCGACTCGTCGATCTCTTTGCGCTTGACTCCGATTCGCGCGGGACGCGCGTCACGGTGACTAAGTGGAAACGCTGAGCCGTGTCGAGGACGTGTCGTGGTTTCGCGTCGAGGATTCAAGCGCGCCGGGAGCGGTGCGGCGCGCGGCCGTTACGCTTGCCGCGCGACTCGGATACAGCGAGCACCGCACGGGAGAAGTGGCGATCGCCGCAACGGAACTTGCGACGAATTTGCATCGACACGCCATCGAAGGGACGATCGTGCTCCGAATTCGGCGCGACACGTTCGCTGCCGCAATCGAATTGCTCGCGATCGATGGCGGCCCCGGCATCGCCGATCTCTCGGTGTTCGCGCGCGACGGAAAATCAAGCGCCGGGTCGCTCGGCATTGGCCTTGGCGCTGCGATGCGCCTTGCAACGTGGTTCGATGCCTATTCGCTCCTCGGACGCGGGACGGTCATGATCGCGACCTTTTGGCCGGACGAGCGCAGCCATATCGGCACGAACATCGCCGGGTTGACCCGCGCAATGATCGATACGGAACCCTGCGGCGATGCGATCGCGCATCGCGAGAGTCCCGAGGTGACGACCGTGTTGCTAGCAGATGGACTCGGACACGGAGAACTCGCTGCGGTCGCCTCCCGCGCAGCGGTTCGGGCGTTTGCAATCGATGAGGAGCCGCAGCGCGATCCGGTGGCGACGTTACACCTGTTGCACCCCGCCCTCAAGACCACGCGCGGAGCGGCAGTGGGCATCCTGCGGCTCGATTGGGGAAAGCGAGCGATCACCTTCGCCGGCGTCGGGAATATCGAGGGTTGGGTCGATGATGGCGAGCGGCGTCGATCGCTTGCCTCGACACCCGGCATCATCGGCAGCAACACGCGGAAGATCCGAGAATATACGCTCCCGATGCCAACCGCCGGACTCGTCATTCTTCACACGGACGGGTTGACGGGCAAGTGGAATTTGGACGATTATCCCGGGCTGCGCGGACGCGACCCGCATCTCGTCGCTGCGACGCTGATGCGCGATGCCGGTATCCGAGCGGACGACCGCGGCATCGTTGTCGTGAAGGTCGCATGAACGAGTTGTTGGCAAAACTGCCGCTGCATTTTGCAGAGCATGTCTTTGAGCTGCGGCATGCGGCGCGTGTCGCGTCGGCGGCGCTTGGATGCGATGAGGCCGATCAAGTGCGATTCGCGACGGCGCTGAGTGAACTGGGCCGCGAAGCGCTCGCGCACGGCGGCGGCTCGACGGCGGCGATCAGCCTCGAACGCGACGGCGCTCTCGTCATCGACGTCGGTCACTTCCCGCGCAGCGCGCTCGAGGGCAAGGAGATGACGGGGATCGATGCCGCGCGCAAGCTCGTCGGCGATGTCGTCGTGACGGATCGAAAATCGCATCCGACGGTAACGGTAACGCTGCGCCTTGCTCGCACGACCTCCCGGCCGCGCGCCACAGCAAACGATCTTCGCCTAGCGCTTTCGATCAAAGCCGCGCCGCTCGAAGATCTGCGACTCGAAAACAAAGATCTGATCGCAACGCTCGAAGCGCTCAAGTCCAAAGCGACCGAACTCGTGGCGCTTAACGATGAACTCGAAGAAACCAATCGCGGCGTCATGGCGATGTATGACACCGAGCGGATCATCGCGCTGAGCCTGCAACACAATTTGCTGCCCGATGCGGCACCGACGATCGCCGGGATGGACGTTGCGGTCCGGTATGTGGCAAGCGCCGAGCACGCCGAAGTCGGCGGCGATTTCTACGAAATTTTCACGCTACCCGACGACAAGATCGCAATCGCCATCGGCGATGTGGCCGGCCATTCGCTCGAAGCGGCAATGGTGATGGCGCAACTGCGCACGGGCATACGCTGCTATCTTGTGGACGGCTATGGGCCAGCGCAGACGCTCGCACGTCTCAATCGCCTGCTCTTGCAGTTCCATCCCGAGTGGTCGGCGACGGTCTGTTGCGCGATCTACGATCGTCGAACGGGCCGGTGCGAGGTTGCCAATGCCGGTCATCACCCGCCGCTGCTGCGCACGCGCAGTGGGATCGACTTTCTTCCGCCCGGCGGCACCTTACTCGGCGTCGACGCGCCGACCGCACCCGAGCATACCGTGGTGTTGGAAAAAGACGACCTTTTCTTGATGTTTACCGATGGACTCATCGAACGGCGCGACGAGTCGATCGATACCGGACTCGCGCGTCTTCGAGCTGCGGTAACCGCGCCCGCCGCGCATCTCGATGAACTGTGCGATCGCGTGCTTCGTGAGGTCGGCCCGGTAAGCGTTCAAGACGATATCGCGATCGTCGCGATTCGTCCGCAAAACTAAGTCGGGTCGGCTCCGAGATACGCGGTCGTGACGGCGCGATTCGTCGCAAGTTCGGCGCCGGTGCCGCCGAGGACGACGCGCCCCCGTTCGAGCACGTATGCGCGATCGGCCATGGCGAGCGCCCGGCGTGCGTTTTGCTCGACGAGCAAAATTGTCGTGCCCGCAGCACGCAGTTCGGCGACGATCGCAAAGATCTCGGAGACGAGTTTCGGCGCTAGCCCCATCGAGGGTTCATCGAGCAAGAGGAGCCGCGGTTTGCTTGCCATTGCGCGGGCAATTGCGAGCATTTGCTGCTCTCCGCCGGAGAGCGAGCCCGCCGGTACGCCTCGGCGCGTTTCGAGAATGGGGAAGCGCTCGTAGAGCGCGGCGACTGTTTTTGCGCGTTCGCTCTGCGGCGTGAGGGCGGCTGCAATGAGCAAATTCTCATCGACGGACATCGCCTGGAGCATGCGGCGTCCTTCGGGGACGTGCGCGAGCCCTCGGCGCACGATGTCGTGCGGCGCGACGCGACTGATGTCGAGCCCGTCAAAATGGACGCTGCCGCCGCGTTTGGGAATGACGCTCGAAATCGCGAGCAGCAGCGTCGTCTTTCCCGCACCGTTGGCACCAACGATCGCGCATAGCGTCCCCGCTTCGAGCTCGAGCGAGACATCGTGGAGAATTTCGACTTTCCCGTATCCGGCGCGCAGGTTCTCAACGCGCAGCAGCTCGCTCATATCGCAACCGTATCCGCGCCGAGGTAAGCTTCGATCACGAGCGGATCCACGGCGATCGACGCCGGCGTGCCGCGCGCGATAACCTCGCCGAAGTTCAGCACCACGACGGCATCGCATGCCGCGCGGACGAGCGTCATGTCGTGCTCGATGAGCAGCATGCCGATGCCGCTTGCGGCGATCGTGCGGATGATACTCGTGAGGCGCGCGGTTTCCACCGGGTTCATGCCGGCGGCGGGTTCATCGAGCAAGATCACCGTCGGATTTGAAGCCAGCGCACGTGCGATTTCCAGCCGTCGCTGGTCGCCGTAACTGATCGATGCGGCAGGCGCATCGAGGTCCACTTCGTTGAGATCGACGCGCGCGAGCAGTGCGCGTACCGCACGCTCGTCGAAAACCTTGCTCTGCGTGAATGCACCGGCGCTAACGTTGGTGCGCACGTCGAGCGCCCCGAAGAGGCGGATGTTTTGATACGTGCGCGCGATTCCGGCGCGCGCGATGCGATGCGGCGCAATGCCGTCGATGCGCTTCCCGCCCAGCCGGATGCTGCCCGCATCGATGCCGACAATTCCGGTAACGGCGTTGATCAGTGAGGTCTTCCCGGCGCCGTTGGGTCCGATAAGGCCGAGGACGGAACCCGCCTCGACGGCGAGGGCGACATCTCGCACGGCGGTTACTCCGCCATAGCGCACGGCTACGCCGTCAAGTTCGAGTCCGCTCATGATTTCGCGCGCCGCCAAAGTCCCGCGATCCCTTGCGGAGCAAAGAGGACGACGCCCAGGAGAATCGCGCCATTCGTCACTTCGCGATAGTCCGCAAGAAACCGAATCGTCTCCGGGAGCAACGTAAGGACGATCGAACCAACAACCGCGCCGATGGCGCTCGTCGACCCGCCGATTACGCACGCGACGAGGATCTGCTCCATACGTCCAAAACCGAAATCGGCCGGCGTGATGAAGAAGTTGGAGTGCGCGTAGAGCACGCCTGCGATTCCGGCGATCGCGCCGCCGAGCGCGAGCGTCCAGAAACGGACACCCGCCGTATCGACGCCCACGCCGCGCGCGGCGGTTTCATCCTCACGCGTAAGGGCGATCGCGAGCGCGAACTTCGTCCGGCTCAGGAGATAGAGCGCGATGCAAACGATGATGAGCGCGCCGTAGATGACGAACGTATTGGCATCGGATGGAATCTGCGAGAGCCCCTCGCCGCCACCGGTGAGTTTGAGATTATTTGCAACGATACGCAGAATTTCGCCGAAGCCGATCGTCGCAATCGCAAGAAAGACACCGCGCAAACCGCGAACGGGCAGTGCAAGCAGCATCGCTGCGAGTGTCGAGGCGAGTGCCCCAATCGCGATGCACGGCAGGAGCGGTAGACCCGCGGAGACCGCGAGGATCGCTCCGATATACGCGGCAATGCCCATGAATGCAGCCTGCGCGAGTGCAAGTTGTCCCGCTTGCAAACAGACCGAAAGCGAGAGGGCGAGCAGCGCGTTGATCGCAAGCTGATCGAACAACTTGGAATGGGAGGTAAAAAACGAGATCATGCGGCGCGCAGTGCGCGCTTGCCGAAGAGTCCGCGCGGACGTAAGACCAGGATCAGAAACATAACGCCGAAGGCGATTGCGTCCCGCCAGTTCGATGAGATGTACGCAACCGATAGCGTTTCGACCGCCCCGAGAATGAAGCCGCCAACGACGGCTCCCGTAATCGATCCCATTCCGCCCAGAATGATAACCGCAAGACCCTTGAGTTCGATTCCGGCACCCATGTCGACCGTGACGCTATTATAGTGCAGGCCGGTGAGAATTCCGGCGGCGCCGCCGAGTGCCGAGGCGATGAAAAACGTCATCGCGATCGTCTTCTCGAGATCGACGCCGAGCAACACGGCGGCAACGCGGTCTTCCGCGACGGCGCGGATGTTGCGCCCGAGTGCCGTTGCGCGCAAGACGTAACTCAAGCCGAGCATCAAAGCCAGAGCCGCGCCGAACGTCACGAGTTCGACTGTCGTGACGGTAATCGCGCCAAGGTGGATCGGCGGTGCATCGCCTAAAGCATTGGGAAAATGTCGCTCGTCGATGCCCCAGATGCCGCGCGCGATCGCGCCGATGATGATCGAGACGCCAATCGAGGAAATCAGGGGAATAAGCGTGCCGGCGTTCCGTCTACGCAGCGGGGCGAACGCAACGCGATCGAGTGCGATGCCCACCAAGCCCGCGAGCAGGCAGCCGCCTAGAAACGCAAGCCAGAGCGGCACGCCGGCCGCCACGAGCGCATACGTGGCGAATGCCGCGATCATGAAGATCGCGGCATGTGCCAGATTGAGGATGTCGAGTACGCCGAATACGAGCGTATACCCGACCGCGAAGAGCGCGTAGACGGACCCAACGACGAGCCCGTTGACGAGCTGTTGAAGCAGCACGCGTTATTTAAAGTACGCGAAGCCGCCTTTGACGATCTGCAATATCACGGGCGCGCTCTTCACGTCGCGGTTGCCGTCAAAGCCAATCGGGCCAAGGACTGTTTTTGCAAGCGGCAGTGCCTTGAGGCCGCTGCAAATTTCCGCGGGAGTCGTCGCGCCGTTCTTGACGACGGCGGCAATGACTTGCGCGCCCGCATACGCTTGTGCGGCGAACTGATCGGGATCACCGCCGAAACGTTTTTTATAGCGTTCGACGAACGCTTTGTTGCCGGTGTAGTTCGCACCGATGAACCATGCTGCGCCGACGGCCGTGCCGGCGGCACCGGGTCCCGCGTCGTTGTAAATCGTCGGTGAGTTGAGGCCGTTGCCGCCCATCAGGTGGCCCGTGTAGCCGAGCTTGCGCGCCTGTGCGATGATCTTCACGCCTTCGGGTGCGAGCGCGCCGATCACGATGAGATCGGGCTTCTTGTCGTTGATCTTCGTGAGCTGCGCTTGGAAGTCGACGTCTTTTTGGTGGAACGTCTCGGTGTCGACGATCTGCACGCCGGCCTTATCGAGTTGCTCTTTGAAGATGTCGCCGTTGGTTTTGGTAAAGGCGTTATCGTCGCCGTAGATGATCGCGGCGGTTTTATACTTCCACGATTTAAGCGTCTTTTTGATCGTCGTCGGAATCACTTGCGCCTCGGAGAGTGAGACCCGATAGACGCACGAACCAAGCGACGTGATGCCGTCGGCGGTCGTCGAGGTGCCGAGCACCGGGAAATTTGCTTTGACAGCGATCGGGTCGGCTTTCTTTGCTTCGCCCGAGAGTGTCGGCCCAAGGACAACGGCGCTGCCGTCGGTCGTGAACTTCTGCATGAGCGTTGCGACTTGGTTACCGTCGCTTGCCGCATCTTGCACCTCAAAGGACAAGTTCGCGCCGCCCGCATCGATGAGACCGCTTTTGATGTCGTCGTTTGCGAGCTCGTAGGCGTTCTTCTGCGGCGTGCCGTACACGCCGGCGCCGCCGGTAACATCGGCGATCACACCGGCCTTAACGGTCTTTCCGGCGGCGGGGCCTTTGCCGGCCGCAAATGCGGGCGTCGTGAGTGCGAGTGCCGCAATGGCGGCGATCGAGAGAAACGTACGCATAGAGCCTCCAATCGAGTGGGAGTTTCGCTTAGGCGCGGCTTGCGGTGCTCCCCGCTAGTTGTCCCGTCTCTTCGGCGAAAAGCATCTGCCGCTCGCTTTCGAGATCGTGGGTCGATTCGACGGAGCGCAAACTCTCGTTGCTGTGATAGTCGATCAGCATGGACATCTCTTCAAAATTGCCGTGCATGGCAAAGGCGCGCTGCCCTTCGCTCGTTGCCTCGCGCTGCGCCTCGGAGAGCGTGTCGATGATGCTCTCGGTAAATGTGTCGATGCGCGCGAGCGCTGCCTCGGCGAGCCCCGCCTGCTTTGCGCTCCGCTCCGCTTCGCCGACGCCCGAGGCAATCGCGGTTGCCGCGGCCTTGCCGCGGCCGTCGAGATCGGCGAGGACGCCGCGCATCTGCTGCGTCGAGGCGCGCGTCTTGTCGGCAAGGCTGCGAACTTCGGTTGCGACCACCGCAAAGCCGGCGCCGTGATCGCCGGCGCGCGCCGCTTCGATTGCGGCGTTGAGCGCGAGCAGGTTGGTGCGGTCGGAGACGCCCCGGACCAGCGTGATGATCTCGCCGATCTGCCGCATGAGCGCGCCGAACTGCGTGAGGGCGTGACGGCTCTCCATCGCCATCGTTGCGAGCGTCGAAACCGCCTCGGCGAGACCGCGGACGGTTTCGCGCGTCGCGTGCACTTCATCTTGTGCCGTCGCGAAGCGCATCAGGAGATCGGTAAAGTCGTTCGCGATCTGCGTGTTGCGTTCGGCCATCTGCGCCGAGCGCTCCCCGAGTTCGAGCAATCGCGGCGTTTGTTCTTTCCCATGCATCGCCGACTCCGTCGCGGAGGTACGCACGGCGGAAATCGCCGTGTCGATCGCCTCGATGATGTCGTGAATTTGAAATTTGCGACGTGCGGCGCGCTGGGCTTCCTGGGATTGCGGCCGATCGATCTTGTGTGCGTCGCCGCCGAGCAGCAGATCGTAAATGTCATCGGGAAAAAGCGGTTGCATCCGTTCCCAAACGAAGTGACCCGCGCGCGAAAATGCGCCGCGCTCGGCTTCGGTGAGGTCGCGGACCTCCATCGTCTTGCGCAGTTCCGCAAGCGCGTGTTCCTCTTCGTCGTGCGCGATCGCGCGATGCCACGGAATCACCTCGGCCATCGTATCGATGACGAGCGCGCGGTCTTCCTCACCCAGGCGTGCTAGCGTTTCGCTGTTTGCGAGCACGACTTGCGTGTTGTAGGTGTGCGCGGTGAGCGTGAGGTGGCGCTGCACTTCGTGCAGCTTGGCGCCGTAAATGTTGGCGAGCGGATTTTCTTGCCCGTCGAGAGCACCCGTCTTGAGGGCTTCGTAAACGCCCCCAAATGGCATGACTTTCGGTGCGGCGGAGAACGCGTGCATCAGCGCAAGATAGACGACTGAGTCCTGAATGCGCATGCGCATTCCGCGCACGTCCGCCGGCGTTGCAATTGCGCGCGAGGCGCTCGTCATGTGGCGGATGCCGTTCTCGAAATACCCCATGCCGGTAAGGCCGAACGGTTCGAACGCCGAGAGGACGCGCGCGCCGAGCCCGCCGTCGAGAACGCGATGTGCGGCGCTCGCGCTCGGAAAAAGAAACGGCAGATCGAAGACTTGCGCGAGCGGAAGGAGCGAACCCGCGATGTATGTCGTGACGCTCACGAAATCGAGTTGACCCGAGCGCACCTGCATGAGCATCTCGAGTTCGCTTCCGGCGAAAGGCACCTGGAGTTCGACGGTGATGCGTCCGCCGGTGCGCTCGCGAACCTGTTGCGCGAAGCGCTCCCATGCGCGCGACGGCGGATAGCCCGGCGGTAATTGCGTCGCGCAGCGTAAGGTCGTGATCGCTTCATCGCGCGGATGCGCGGGGCGCGAGAAATACATGATCTCCGCGCCGTAGTAGGCGAGGCGCTGCGTCGAAAACGCGGCTTCGATCGCTTGTCGCCCTTGGGTCTCGGCGATTTGCGCGAGCGTTTGCGTTTCGCGCCCGATCGCCGTCGACGTCTCCGCGTGGGCGCGGCCGATCGCAACCGATTCTTGCAGTGCGCGCATAACGTCTTGCGCGAGTGCTGCGACGCGTTCTAGGGACGAGCGCGCGGCGATTGCGATCGGTGCGGATTTTGCGGACCGCTCGGCCGATTCGCGCACGGAGGTGATGGTGACTTCGGCTTGCGCTTGAATCTGTTCGACGAGTTCTTTGATCGCATGCGTCGAGTCGCTGGTCGCCTTCGCCAGTCGTCCGACCTCGCCCGCGACAACCGCAAAGCCGAGTCCGTGCGTACCCGCGCGCGCCGCTTCGATCGCGGCGTTGAGCGCGAGAAGCTGGGTTTCGTCGCTCACGTCCTCGACGAATTCGGTCATCTGCCCGATCTCGCCCATCAGTCGACCGAAATCGTCCATCGCGGCAGCCGTTCCGGTTGAAAGTTCGGCGAGCCGCTGAACGGACGAAAGCAGTTCCTCGACGATGTGTAGCGAGTCGGTGAGATCGCCCGATGCGCTGCGCGCATCCGCCTGCGTTGCCTCCAGACGCGCGACCGTTGCGGTTGACTCCTCAGCGAGTAAACCCGCCGATTCGGCGAGTGCGGCCATGAGCATTGTCTGTTCTTGGGCGTTTGCTGCAATCGATTCGGAAGCGGTACGTACGGCATCGGCCGATGTCGCTAGCGACTGCGCGAATTCATCGAGACGCGGAATATCGGGCAGCAAGTCCAGGACGATCGACAAGGGCAGGGCTCCCTAGGCACGGACCAAGTGCGGACGGAGCAAACGCATAAACGCGCCAAAACGCGTGTCGTTCACATCGCTTGATTCGAGCCCGGTATATACGACGAGGACGTAGCGCTCGCCGCTTTCGAGCTCCAAGATACCACCGTCGTGCGAGACCTCATCGGTGTCCCCCGTTTTGTGCATGAAGCGGTCGCCGGCGCAGAGGCCAGCCGGGAGCTTCGATTGCCAATACTGGTCGGCAAGCGTTTGGCGCAAAATTGAGGCGCCGGGGATGCGGCCTGCGTCGATCGCCTCGAAGAGGGTCGCGGCGTCACGTGCGGAGTGGGTGTTGCGACCGGTCGCCTCGGGGTCGTCGATGAGCGGCAGCGCGCCGGAGAGCTTGCGGTGGATCTCCGTTTGTTCGAGTCCAATGGAAGCGCAGAAATCCGTCGCGCGCGCGCGGCCGACGATGTCGATGAGGACGTTGGTTGCCACGTTGTCGGAACGCGAAAGCATCAACTCGACGAGCTCCGCGACGGTCGCAACGTATCCCGCCTTCATCGGCGAGGGAGCGTCGTTGACCGTCATGTTGTCCGGGCCGACTTCGAAACGCTGGCCCCACCAAAGCCGCTTGCTAGCTACGTCGCTCGCCACGGCTGCCGCCAAGGGGGTTTTGATCATGCTGGCCGGGTAGAGCGGGCTGCCGTTGTCTAAGGCCGCGCGGACGGGGGTTGCGCCCTTGAGGCACGCGAGGTAGATCGTCGCGGTTTCGAGACCCGCGGAGGCACTCAGGAGGGCGAGGGTCTCCGGTCCTACCACGCGGATCGGCCGATGCAAGTAGAAATGCGTGTAAGCACTTGCATTCGAGCGGAGCGAGCGCTATGATTTGAATGCAAGTACTCACACGCATTGATGGACGAACTCATTTGGATACGCAATACCTCGATCTTACCGTTAACCCCGCCCAGCCGCCGGAGGCCCAGATCTCTTTGGCCGTCGAGGCGCTTCTAGCGCACCAAGACGCAAGCGATCACGGCCCGACGCTCAGCGTTCGCCCCGACGCCCTCGTAAAGCTGGAGGCTCGCACCATCGGTGCGTTGATCGCTGCGCTACGCCGCTTACGTGAAGTTGGTGGTCGCTTGGAAATCGCGACGGGTCGGACCGACGTCCGTGAAACGTTGCGGATCACGGGACTCGATCACGTGTTTTCGATCGATGCGTTAACGGAAGAACCCAAAGCCAAGCGTCGCGGTGCTGTCGGTTCGCTCAAAGCCGCGGCATTCGCCGCGTTGATCGGCATCGTATCGCTCGGGCTGCCGGCAAACGCACAAACGACAGAACCGGCGGCAGCGCTCGAACCAGCCGCGATCATCGCGAAGGTCGTCGAGAAGAATCCGAGTCTTGCAAGTTACCAGTCGCACGTGCATGTGGATGTCCATATTCGCAAAGGGCTCTCGATCTTCACGCCGCTTGCAAATCTCGCCGCACCGAAGCTCGACGGTAAAACGTATTTCAAACGCCCGAACAACTATGAAGTTGTCTTCGAGAGCGTCCCGTCGTATGCCAAAGGTTTCGAGAAGATGTACACGGACATCGGCGATCCCTCGAACTGGGAGAAGCGCTTTTCGATCACGGTTATCGGCGAGCGCGTCGTCAACGGGCACAACGACATCGAGCTCAAACTCGTACAGCGCGTACGCGGTATGATCGATCACGAAAACGTGCTCGTCGATCCGAGTGCCTGGCAGATCGATGCCATGGAGTATCATTACTACAACGGTGGCACGATCGTGATGACGCAAAAGTATCGCGAAGAAGGCCCCTTCTCGGTGCTCGCAAGTCAGACCGCGAAGATCGACATCCCGCACATCTCTGCGACGGCGTTCGCCAGCTACACCGACTACCACACGAACGTCGCCGTCGACGATTCCGTGTTCACCAAGGTGCGCTGAGATGCTCCTGAAGATCGAAGAGCCCGCGCACACCCGCACCTCGCCCGATGAGACGCGACTGCGCATCATGACGGCGGCACACGAGATTTTCTCGCGCGCCGGAACGCGCGGCACGACGACGCGCGAGATCGCCGAAGTCGCGGGTGTCAACGAAGCCACGATCTTCCGTCACTTCGGTTCGAAGACCGGGCTACTCGATCAAATGCGCGAGCATTTCTGCGCGGTCGAACAATTTAAAGCCATCATCAACGAGGCGACGGGCGATATCGAGAGCGACCTCAAGACGATGGGGCGGCTCATGGTGGAGCGGATCGCCGAGAACCGCGAGATGATCGTTATCTCAATGGCGGAGGAAGCGCGCGACGCCGTCACCTTCGAGACGACGTGGCGGGGACCAAATGAGATCCTCAATCGTCTTACCGAATATCTTGCCGGACATGTTGCGGTCGGCACGATCGGCGGAAATCCGCGGACGCACGCTCGCTGTTTCATGGGTATGATCGTTGCCTACGTCATCCAGCGCAAATTGTGGGAAAGCTACGAACCGGATCCCGCAATCGCCGACTATTTCGTAACCATTTTCCTCAACGGCGCAAGGAGCAAGTAAACCGTGGAGTCCCAGACGCAGTCCCCGCCCAAGGCCGACGGGGCCGCCGCAATCGGAACGCAGCGTGGCGATGTTGCCCCGCCCCCGGAACCCGTGAAAGCCGCCCGCAAAGGGCCTCCGATCCCGGTGCTCGTCGGCATCGGTATCGTTCTGCTCGTCGCGCTGTTCTTCGGAATCAAGTACTTCGCGTACGCTTCTACGCACGAGACGACCGACGATGCGAAGATCGACGCCGATACGGTGACGATCACGAGTAAGATCAGCGAACGCGTCTCCGCCATTCTCGTGGATACGAATCAGCCGGTTCGCAAAGGCCAAGTGCTCGTGCGCCTGGATAACACGGACGAATCGTCCAAGCTCGCCTCGGCCCGCGCCGCGCGCGATTCCCAGCGTGCACAGGCTCGTGCCGCTCAAGCGTCGGTCGGCTTGACGCAATCGACGCAGACCGCTCAGAACCAGCAGGCATCCGGCGGCATCAGTGCTGCCGAGTCCGGTATTCAGAGCGCGGACGCGCAATATCAGTCAGCACTCGAACAGATCGGCGTTTCTAAAGCGGTCGTCGCTCAAGCACAAGCACAGTTGCGCGTCGCACAATCGCAAGTTCCCGCCGCTCGCGCGAACCTCGCCCGAGCGAATGCCGACTATCAGCGGACAGCCTCGCTCGTTTCAACCGGTGATATCGCGCGCTCGCAACTCGATGCGGTCCGCGCAGCGCAAGCAGCGGCCCAAGCCCAGTATCAGTCGGCGATCGACAACGTGACCGCCGCGCAAACGTCGGTAACGCAGGCGACGGTTCGCGTCTCGGCTTCGGCTTCGACCGCTGCTGCGGCGCAGTCGCAGATCGGTACACAACAGGGTCAACTCTCGACCGCCGAAGGCAAACTTGCGGAATCCGGCTCGCCGTATCGCGTAAGCGCGCAGCAAGCTCAAGCCGATGCTGCCTTCGCGCAGGTAGCATCGCTTGAAGCGCAAGTTCGCACCGCTCAAGATCAGGTCAACAATACGTCCATCGTCTCGCCGATCGACGGCTACGTCGGGGCGAAAAACGTGGAAGTTGGCAAGACCGTCTCGCCAGGTGAATCGCTCCTTGCGATCGTGCCTTCGGGCAAAGTCTACGTAACCGCGAATTACAAAGAAACACAGATTGGAAAGATGAAGCCCGGCCAAGAAGTCGACCTTAAAGTCGACGCGTATAAGGGCGTGACGTTCCAAGGTCACCTCGATGCGATCGCACCTGCATCGCAAAACACGTTCAGCTTAGTGCCCGCGCAAAATGCGACCGGCAACTTCGTGAAAGTCACGCAGCGCTTGCCCGTCCGTATCCTCTTCGACAATCCGCCGACGGATAAACCGCTGCGCCCGGGTATGTCCGTTGAGGCATCCGTTCGCGTCAAGTAGTCCCCACCGTAACAACGAAAGAAGATCCGTGGACCGCCGTTCTCTCTCGCTCGCGCTGAGCGTGTCGCTCAGCGCACTCCTCGTCGCGCCAACCGCGATTCTCGCGCAACCGCAGGCATCTCCGTCGCCTGCATCCGCCGTCACGCCTCGGCCCGCGGCAACGCGACAACCCGCGAGCGGTGCTGCGTTGCCCGGATCGCCGCAACCCGGCCCGAGTGCGCGACCGATCGGGACGAATCCGCAGTCGAACGGACAGCCGGCTCCGCCGAATATTCCGGTGTTGCCTCCGGTCCCCGATATCGCTCCCGGTTACGAAGCGCCGCAAAACGGCACTCCGGCGGGCGAGATCGTCGGCGTTGCGCAGCTGCCGTTTGTCGGCATCTCGCTCGAAGATGCAATCGCGATGGCGCTCATGCGCAATACGGACTTAGCACTCGCGCAATCGAACCGCCGCATCGCCAACTACCAGATCGTTGCCGCGGAAGGCGCGTACGACGTGCGCTTCCAGGTCTCGCCGCAATATTCGCACAGCGTTACTCCGCCGCAGAGTCCGTTCCAAGCCGGACCCGGTGTCGGACCGATCACACAGGACGTCGCGGGCGCGACGACGTCGTTATCGGGTCTCACGCGCGGGGGCCAGCAATTTAGCGTTTCCGCAAGCGCTCAGGATGTCCGCACGAACAACACGTCGGCCGGTTTCGATCCGTCGTATCCGACGTCACTTTCCTTCAATCTCTCGCAGCCGCTGTTCCGCGGTCGCGAAACGAATGCGGCGCGTCGTCAGCTGTTGCTCGCGCAAGCTAGTGCCCTCACCTCAAAGGACATCGCCCTCACGCAAGCATCGAGCACGCTTACAAACCTCAGCAACGCGTATTGGGACCTCGTCTCGGCGTGGCGCAACGTAGCGATTCAAGAAGAAGGCCTCAAACAAGCGCAGGCGCAGGCGCAGAGCAATTCGCGTCTCGCCGCGCGCGGTCAGGCAGCTCCCGTCGATATCGTCGAATCGAATACGCAAGTCAATGTCTTTCAAGACAACGTTTTTGCCGCGCTGCAGAACGTGCATCGTCTCCAGACCCAGATCAAATCGCTCGTGCTCGCGAACCCCGCCGATCCGCTCTGGATGGCCAATCTCGTACCGACCTCGAACGTGCGCCAATTGCCGGCCGAACCGACGGTTGACGACCTGATCGTGCAAGCGCTGCGCACGCGACCGGAAATCGCGCAATTGCGCGACGCGCGACGCGCCGCTGACATCAACGCAAGCTATGCGAAAGATCAAACAAAGCCGCAACTCGATCTCAACCTCGGCTATACCACGAGCGGCTTTGCGGGCAATCCGACCGATCCGCGCAACAACCCAATCTTCGGTGCGCTCGGGCCGCAGTTCGCAGCCGTCAACGCGCTTATCGCACGCGCCAACGTGGGATTACCGCCGAGCCAGCAAATTCCGACCGTCAATACGGCGCTGCCGACAACACCCGGCTACCTCTCAGGCCGGTTCGGTCAGTCGACCAAGAACCTGCTGGACAATCGCTTCCCTACCTATCAAGTCGGTGTGACGTACACCCTGCCCCTCGGCAACCGTACGGCAAAAGCCGACTACGCGATCGCGCAAGAACTGCAGTCGCAAGTGCAGCTGCAAGAAATCGCGTTGCTCCAGCGCGTGAAATCCGAGGCCAGCAACGCAATTCAGACGCTGCGCGAAACGCGTTACCGTCTCATCGCCGCGCACAACGCGCGCGTCGCTGCTGAACAAGTCTTTGCATCCGAACAGCGCCGGTTCACTGCTGGGACGTCGACGACGTACCTTGTGCTCCAGCGTTCGCTCGATGTCGCGAACCAGCGCGGGCGCGAACTGCAAGCCCAGACCGACCTCAACAAGGCCGTCGTCGAACTGCAGCGCGTCTCCGGTTCGATCTTCGCCGACAACAAGATCGACGTGAATGCGCTTGGCGCGACCAGTAAAAACGCCGCGACGCCGAACGGTTCGAAGCTTCCTTAGCGTCCGTACCGTGGGTTGGTTCAGGCCGTGCGCTTGAGTTTTGCGACCGCCGCGCGGTCGACAATCCAGAGCAGTTCTCCGTCGGTTGGCGCGACAAGCTGAATCGGGTAGAGCGCCGGATTTTGCGGTCCCTCGAGGACGGCAGCGAGTGCGTCGGCTTTGCTGTCGCCGCCCGTCTCGATTGTTACGCTGCGCGCGTGGTTGATCACGCGCGGGGTGAGCGTGACGCGGTGCGTTGCAAATTTCTCGACCCACGGGGCGGCGGTCAATTTGCCGTCGTCGATTTGATCGAGCGTCCCGGGGAAGATCGAAGCGGTGTGCCCGTCGGGACCCATCCCTAAGTGGATGAGATCGAAGCGCGGTCGAGCGCCCATCTCGCGTACGAGGACTTGCGCGTAGGCATCGGCCGCGGCTTGCGGTTCGTCCTCGCCGCGGATGCGAAAGATTTGACTGTCCTCGATACGCAGCGGCGCGAACAACGACTCATTCGTCATGCGGTAATTGGAGTCGACGTGGTCCGGCGGCACGCAGCGCTCATCGCCGAAGAAGAAACGAATGGATTCCCAGTGGACGCGATCTTTGCGCGGCGAAACGGCGAGTAGCGCGTTCATGGCCTTGGGCGTCGAGCCACCGGCAAGCGCGACATCGAACGAGCCTCGCTCCATGATCGCCGCGCGGGCCTTTTCCACAAAATGATCCGCAGCGCGCTCGGCGAGTTCGACGTCGCCGGCGACGATGACGAGATTGTCCACGACCGTCTTTCTAAGCGAGAATTGCGCCGACCATGCGCAGGGCGGTTTCGAAGATCTTATCGGTTTGGCGTTCGAGGATCGCGCGTTCGATGAGCGAGGCGTTGTCGATTGCCTGCAGCGTTGCGAGGCGCTCCGGTCGCTCTTTCTTGCCCTCGACGTAGAGCCGTACGACGGCGGGGTCGCTGGTCACTTCTGCAATGTATGTCGAATTTGTGGTTGTGATGGCGACGGTTTGCACGCGCCGCATCCCGCCGTCTCGTACGAGCGAAAATTTAATCGGCGTGCCGTCGCGGTCGCAGAATTCATCGTGCCCGCACGCCTTCCAACCGAGACGGCTGCCGAGCCAACCCGCAAGATAAAGCGCCTCGGCGCTGGAACCCGAGACGATCTTCAAGGACCGAATGCAAAAGAGTTCTTCCCTAAGCGCAGCGTCGTCGAAGAATTGTGCCACCATATCGTGCCACGGACTCAGCCGCATCCACGCAAGATCGCGTAGGGCAAGGCGTCGCCTCGTGCGTTCGAAGAACGCCGAAAGACCGAGGATCGCCCCGTCGTCGCGGGTGGAACCCGACGAATCGACGACGACGTCTGCGGCAATTTCGATGAGTTTATCGAAGCGCGGACTGCCGGCGGTTTCCTCCGCCGTCCACCAGAGGACCGTCGGCAAATCGGGGATCGTGAGCGCGTGCGCGATCGCACGCAGTTCGTCGGCGCTCATTCCGCGGCAAGCAAGCGTAATGCGTTCGCTCTTGATCGTGCCGTGGCCGTCGCCGGAAAACGTCTCGACGGTCGCGCCGTCTTCGAGTCCGGTCGTATCGAGCACGATCATGCGCGAGGGATGTTTGTCGGCGATCATCGTCGCGCGCTCCATCACCCACTCGCGCCGCTCGGCGTCATCGATAAACACGATGAAATTGATGGTCGTCGCGCTGACGGTCGTCGCGTCGTGCTTGAGACGCGAGAGTTCCGCGCGAATCGAATCGACGTCGGCGGGAAGATGTTGCGCGTTCATATGGTCCTCCAATCCCGGCCGTCGTCTTCGAGCATGGCATCCGATGCGATCGGCCCTTGTCCGCCGGCGGCGTAGTTGGGAAAACTATCGTCCTTGAGTTGCGTCCATCGATCGAGGATCGGGGTGACGGCCTGCCATGCCGCCTCGACGGCATCCCAACGCGTGAAGAGCGTCGCATCGCCGCGCATCGCATCGCCGATGAGGCGTTCGTACGCGGGTGCCGAGACGACGCCAAAGCCCGTGCCGTAGTTGAAGTCCATGCTTACCGCGCGAATGTGCATCTTGGGACCCGGCACTTTGGCCGAGAAGCGCAGCGAGACGCCTTCTTCGGGCTGGATCTTCATGACGAGCACGTTGTTGTCGATCGAGTCGCCCGCCTCACCGAAGAGGCGATGCGGAATGCCTTTGAAGCGGACCGCAATCTCCGAGTACTTCCGCGCGAGACGCTTCCCGGAGCGCAGGTAGAACGGCACTTCGGCCCAGCGCCAGTTGTCGATGTAGAACTTGACTGCTGCGTACGTCTCGGTATTGGAGTTCGGGGCAACGTCCGGTTCGTCGCGATAGCCTTGCACGGGCTTGCCATCGATCATTCCCGCGGCATATTGTCCGCGCGCGGCATCGTACATTACGCGATCGGGATCGATCGGACGCAGTGCTGAGAGCACCTTGAACTTCTCATCGCGGATGTTGTCCGCGTTCGGCGAGACCGGCGGTTCCATCGCGACGAGGGCGAGCAAGTTGATGACGTGATTTTGAATCATGTCGCGCAGGGCCCCTGCGTTATCGTAGTAGCCGCCACGGAGTTCGACGCCGACGGTTTCGGATGCCGTGATCTGAATCGAGTCGACGTAGCGACGATTCCAAAGCGGCTCGAAGATCACGTTGGCAAAACGTAAGGCCATAATATCTTGGACGGGTTCTTTGCCAAGATAATGATCGATGCGGTAGACCTGCTTTTCTTCGAACACTTTGCCGACGTCGGACTGGAGCGAACGCGCCGACTGCAAATCCGTACCGAACGGCTTCTCGATGATGATGCGCGTCCAGCCTTTGGGATTGTCTTTCGGCCCGAGACCCGCTTGCGCGAGCATATCGACGATCTTGCCGAAGACCGAAGGCGGCGTCGAGAGATAGAAGAGCCGGTTGCCGTTCGTCCCGAGTTCTTCGTCGTTTTTATCGAGCTGTTCTTTGAGGGCTTTAAATGCGGCCGCGTCATCGAACGTGCCCGAGACGTACGAGAGTTTCTTTGCGAAGTCCGACCACAGCGGATCGCGCGCGGGGCCGGAGCGCGAAAATTCATCCACGCTCTTTTTCATCTCCGTTCGGAATTCTTCGGCCGAGAATTCCGAACGTGAGAAGCCCACGATGCCGAAGTTGGCCGGCATGATGTCGCCTAGGCGCAGATTGTACATCGCGGGCAGCAGCATGCGTTTCATCAGGTCGCCGGACGCGCCGAAGAAGACGATGCTGCACGGATCGCTGATGCGATTGCTCGCAACGCCAGCACGCAGCGGGTTTTCATCGAGGTTCGGGCGATCCAGAGTGATCTCGGACATGCTCTCCCTACTTCTTTGCCGGAGCCCCGTGTGCAGCGGTCTCCGCTTTGATTGCGTGACCGCCGAACTGATTGCGCAGCGCGGCGATGACTTTGGCGGAGAACGATTCGTCCTGGCGCGAAACGAAGCGCGATAAGAGCGACATCGTAATCACGGGCGCGGGAACGTTCTGATCGATCGCAGCCTGCACCGTCCAGCGGCCTTCACCCGAATCTTCGACGAAGCCGCGTACGGTCGAGAGCGTCGTATCTTCTTTGAACGCAAGCTCCGCGAGTTCCAAGAGCCACGAGCGTACGACCGAACCGTGCAGCCACAGTTCCGAGAGCTGATGCAAGTCGTACTTGAACGGCGAGGTCTCGAGAATTTCGAAGCCTTCACCGTAGGCCGCAAGCATGCCGTACTCGATGCCGTTGTGCACCATCTTCGAGAAGTGGCCGGCACCGACTGGACCGACGTGCGCGTAACCGTTCTCCGGCGCGAGCGTGATAAACACCGGCTCGCAGCGCTTTACCGCAGCATCGGCACCGCCGACCATCAGACAGTAGCCGTTGGCAAGGCCCCACACGCCGCCCGAGGTTCCGGCATCGACGAAATCGACACTCTTGACCTTGCATCGCTCGGCGCGCGCTTGTGAATCTTTCCAATTGGAGTTGCCGCCATCGATGATGACGTCGCCCGGTGCGAGCAGCCCCAGCAATTCGTCGATCGTCGATTCTGTCGGCGCGCCGGAAGGCACCATGATCCAGAGCGCGCGCGGTGCCTTGAGTTTGCCGACGAGGTCCGCAAGGCCGGTCGAGCCCGTCGCTCCTTCGGATACGGAATGCGCGATCGCATCAGCAGAACGGTCGTACACGACGACCTCGTGCTTGCCGCGCAAGAGACGCGTCGTCATATTCGCGCCCATTTTTCCAAGTCCGATCATTCCCAGTTGCATGGTTGGCCGAGCCCCATTTCGGAAAGTGTGGAAAGGTAGCAAGGGCTTCCAAGCAAGCCGCGGGGCTTCCCGCGATGGAGCCCCGCGTTATTCGATTGTTATGCTTTGGCGGTGGCCACATCGTCCACGGCCGCGGCCAGTGCCGCAAGTCCGTGCGCAAGGTTGCCGGGGAAGTGGATGCGCGCGCCGCGCCGGTCGCGTTTGTCGAGCGATTCGAAATCGCCGAGCGCTTGCGAGCGTTCCAGGGTGCGGAAGCCGGTCATGCCGGGGATTTCGAGGTCGAACGGCACATCGGCGGTGATTTGCAGGTAGACGCCCGTTGGCGGGCCGCCTTTGTGCAGCTGACCCGTCGAGTGGAGGAAGCGGGGACCAAACCCGACCGTCGTTGCGACGCGGAACGCATCGCGGATTTTCGTGCGCACCGCGCGGAAGAAGTCGATGTGTTCGGGCGTCATCGCGACGTACGCGTTGAGTGCAACGTAGTCGCCGGGGCGAATCTGCGCGGCGATCGCGGCAACGGCGGAATCGAGGTCACCGCCGAGGTTGATGCTTGCGGAACCTTTGAGCGGGATGACGGCAGCGTCGGTCGTCGTGAGCTTGGCGGCGGGTTCGGAGAACTTGCCGTTCTGCATGTATTCCGCGAGCAGTCGTTTCGTGTTGTCTTTGGACTCTTGGACGTTGGGCTGATCGAAGGCATCGATGCCGATGACCGAACCCGCCGCGGCCGTTGCGATCTCCCAAGTGAAGAACTGCTCGCCGATGTCGAGTGCGTCGGTCATCTGCAAGCGGATCACCGGGTGTCCGGCAGCAGCGAGCTCATCGAGGCGTTTTTCCATTGCTGCATCGGCGTTCGGTAAGCCGGCACCGACGTACACAAAGGTGCGATCCGTACCGTACGCCTCGACCGCGCCGAGCGGTTCGCCCTCGACGGGAACGATGCCGGTGCCGGATTTGCCGGTCGACTCAGCGATGAGCTGCTCGGCCCACGCGCCAAAGGCCGCGAGAAGCGGATGCGTGACGATCGTGAGTTTGTCTTGGCCCGCTTTGGCGAGGCCCCCGATCGCCGAGCCGAATTTCATCCCCGGTGCATCGGAGACTTTGATCGAGGCGGCATTGGCGAACATCGCGCCTTTGGCGCGATCCAGAATGGTTGTGATGTCGTAACCGGCGAGGGCTGCGGGGACCATGCCAAAATACGAGAGCGCCGAGTAACGGCCGCCGATATCCGGGGCGTTGATGAACGTGCGCAAGAAGTTATGCGCTTTGGCATCGGCTTCGAGTTTCGTTGCGGGATCGGTGATGGCGACGAACTGATCGCCCGCGGTCGTCGATCCGGAGAGCTTCTGCACTTTATCGTAATAATAGCGGAAGAAGGCATCGGGCTCGGTCGTCGTGCCCGACTTCGAGGCGACGATGAAGAGCGAGGTTTTGATGTCGAGCGCATCATCGAGCGCTTTGACTTGTACGGGATCGGTCGAATCGAGCACGTGCAGTTGCGGATAGCCTTCGATTCGACCGAACGTCGCGCGCAAGACGTCGGGCGCAAGCGAGCTGCCGCCCATCCCGAGCACGACGACGTGGTTGAAGCGCTTCGCGCACGTTTTGGCAAACGCGACGATGTCGCCGGCCGCCGCGTGGGTGACCTGCGGAATATTCAGCCAGCCTAAGGCGTTTTTGATGATGGCGACGTGAGCGGGATCGGCCGACCACGGTGCGGGATCGTGCTTCCAAAGTTTGTTGAGAAAATCTCCCTCACTCAACTTCGCAAGCGCCGCGTCCGCGTCGGCCTTCGCTTTTCCCAGTTGTAAGGACACCCGCTCGTGCGAGCCTTCGGCGAGAGCCTTCTGCTTATACTCGATCGCGGCGAGCAGCGCCGTGAATGAATCGGCAAACGACGCGAGCCCGTCGACGAGCAGCTTTTCCGTGACGTCGAAGAGCGAGATCTGCGCTTTGGCAAGATCCGCAAGAACCGCTTTTGCAGCGTCGAGGTCGGTAAGGACGGTCTCGGCCACGACCGTACCGTGATCGAGCAGCGCATCGAGCGTAGGCGGCGGAACGGTGTTGACCGTCTCCTTACCGATCACGCACTCAACGTACATCAGATCGCTATAGGCCGGGTTCTTCGTCCCGGTCGACGCCCAGAGCGGCCGCATGACATGCGCACCGGCAGCACGGGCTTTTGCAAAACGCTCGCCGTGAAAGATTGCAAGAAAGCGTTGGTACGTCATCTTCAGATTGGCGACGCCCGCTTTGCCCAGCAGATGCTCGTACTTGTTCCCTGCGGCTATTTTTGCTTCGAGCTGTTTGTCGACGGCGCTGTCGATGCGTGATACGAAGACACTTGCAACCGAGGCGATCCCCGCCACCGGTTCGCCGCGTCCGATGCGATCTTCAATCCCTTGCACGTACGCAAGGGCCGCCGTTTCGTACCGATCGACATCGAAAAGAAGCGTGACGTTGACGTTGATGCCCGCGCCGATGACGGCGCGGATCGCCGGTGCACATTCCGGCGTACCGGGAATTTTGATCATGACGTTCGGTCGGTCGACCGCGGCCCAGAGTCGTTTTGCCGCTTCGATCGTGCCATCCGAATCGCGCGCGAGGGTCGGCGCAACTTCGAGACTCACATATCCGTCGAGGCCTTTGCTTGCATCGTAGAGCGGACGGAAGAGATCGCACGCACTGCGGATATCTCGCACGGCGAGCGCTTCGAACAAGCGCTGCGGGTCGTGCTCGGTCCCGACGAGCGATTTGAGTTGCGTATCGTAGTCGTTACCGCTGCCGATCGCCTTCTCGAAAATCGTTGGGTTCGAGGTCATGCCGCGCAGACCCAGATCGATGAGCTTTTGCAATTCGCCCGAGGGGAACATGCTGCGACGGATGTTATCGAGCCAGATGCTCTGGCCAACCGCGGTGAGATCGTGAAGTTGCGTGCCCATCGTATCCTTCGTTTCTAGACGCTGGCGAGCAGGCCCGAAGCAACGTCGGCGACGTGCTCGGGGGTAAAGCCGAATTCTTGTGCGATCGCGGGAGCGGGGGCTGATGTTCCAAAGTGGTCGAGTCCGTATGCGATCCCATAGTCGCCGACATATTTATGCCAACCGAACGTGGATGCGGCTTCGATTGAAACGCGCGCCTTTACCGCTGCCGGCAAGATTGTTTCACGGTACGTCGCCGGTTGTGCATCGAAAAGCTCCATGCACGGCATCGATACGACACGCGCATGCGTCCCGCGCTCGGCGAGTTTCTTTGCTGCATCGACCGCAAGCGAAACCTCGGAGCCCGTCGCGATGAGGATGACTTCGAGGGCGCCCGTTGGTTCGTGAAGGATGTACGCGCCTTTGTCGACCGCCGCCGTGCGCTCGCCGAGGAACGGCAGTTTCTGACGGGAGAGCACGAGCGCCCACGGTCCCGTCTCCGGCTGGATCGCGAGTTTCCAGGCTTCCAGTGTTTCGAGCGCATCGGCCGGTCGCACGACACGGAAGTTCGGCGTCGCGCGCAAGGTCGCGAGTTGCTCGATCGGCTGGTGCGTCGGTCCGTCTTCGCCCAGCCACACCGAGTCGTGCGTGAGGACGTAGATCGAGCGGATCTTGTTGAGTGCGCCCAGGCGCATCGCGGGCTTCATATAGTCGACGAAGTTGAAGAACGTCGCGCAGAACGGCAAGAGTCCGCCGTGGAGTGCGATGCCGTTCATGGCAGCGGCCATCGCGTGTTCGCGCACACCGAAGTGCATGTTGCGGCCATCGTAGGTGCCGGGTTCGAAATCGCCTGCGCCTTTGAGGTATGTCTTGGTCGAGGGATCGAGATCCGCCGAGCCGCCGACGAGTTCGGGCAGTGCGCTCGCGATTGCATTCATGATCGCGCCGCCCGATTCGCGCGTCGCAACCGATCCGTTTTCCGCATTGAACGTCGGCCACGGGATCGTGTCCGGGAGTCTGCCGTCGCGGGTGCGCTCGAACTGCGCGGCAAGCGTCGCGTTCGCGCCTTTCCACTTGTCGTAATGCGCGTTCCAGTCGGCTTCCATTTTGGCACCGGCGACGGCGCGCCCGCGCCAGAACGTGGCGACCTCAGCGGGGATCAGGAATGCCGGTTCGAGCGGCCAGCCTAACGCCTCTTTTGTTTTTGTGACGTTGTCGGCGCCGAGCGGCTCGCCATGCGCGGCCGACGTGCCGGCGCGCGGCGAACCAAAGCCGATCGTGGTGCGAACGATGATGATCGAGGGTTTGTCGCTCACGGCTTTTGCCGCGACGATGGCTTTATCGATCGCCTCGACCTCCTCGCCCGCCTCGACGTGTTGCACGTGCCAGCCGTAGGCGGCGTACCGCATGCCGACGTCTTCGTTAAACGATTTCTCGGCTGGGCCCGCGAGCGTGACTTTGTTGTCGTCGTAAAAGAGGATCAGCTTGCCGAGTGAGACGTGTCCGGCAATCGAGGAGGCTTCACCCGAGATGCCTTCCATCATATCGCCATCGCCCGCCATAACGTACGTATAATGATCGACGAGTGGCTCCGTGCCGCGGTTGTAAACCGCGCCAAGATGCGCTTCGGCCATCGCCATGCCGACCGCGTTTGCAACGCCTTGGCCGAGCGGTCCCGTCGTGACCTCAACGCCGGCCGTGTGGTGGTATTCCGGGTGGCCGGGTGTGCGGCTGCCGAGCTGCCGGAACGATTTGAGATCGTCCAGCGTGAGGTCGTAGCCCGCGAGATGCAAGAGCGCGTAGAGAAGCGCCGATGCATGGCCCGCGCTCAAAACAAAGCGGTCGCGGTTGAACCAGTGCGGGTTCGTCGGGCTATAACGCAGGTGGCGCGACCAGATCGTGTAGGCCGTCGCGGCGGCGCCGAGCGGCATCCCGGGGTGGCCCGAGTTCGCTTTCTGCACCGCGTCGACCGCGAGAAAACGGATTGTATTGATGCGCTGCTCGTCGGCGGTGGAATTCGGCACAAACACCTCACGTGGCCTGGGGGGAAGGCGAAGTTCGCCGCCGTCCCGGCCGTTCATGCCGTATCTTAACGGGGGCGTCCGGCCTTGCGGCGTAAGCCCGCTTCCAATGAAGATCGCCGAATGGGAAAAAGAAATTGACGCGCTTGTCGCCGACCCCGCCGGGGTGCGTGGCAAAGCCGGCAAGGTGGTCGACAAAGTGATCGCCGCGCTCGATGAGGGTCGTTTGCGCGTGTGCGAGCCATTCGATGGCGGCTGGATCACGCACGCCTGGGTCAAACGCGCGATCTTGCTGTACTTCGCGCGGCTCGATAGCGTGATCGTCGGAACGCCCGGCGCGTCGCGCGGCAAATCGGCCACAGAACTGCGCGACGTCGTGCCATCCTATTACGATAAAGTGCCGACCAAACGCAATTACGAGGAACTCGGCGTGCGCTGCGTGCCGCCCGGCGTTGCACGCTACGGCTCGTTCCTTGCCAAAGGCGTGATCCTGATGCCCGGCTATGTCAACATCGGCGCCTACGTTGATGAGGGCTCGATGGTCGATACCTGGGCCACGGTCGGCTCGTGCGCGCAGATCGGCAAAGGCGTGCATCTTTCGGGTGGCGTCGGCATCGGCGGCGTCCTCGAACCCGCCCAGGCGCAGCCGGTCGTGATCGAAGATGGCGCGTTCATCGGTTCGCGCTGCATCGTCGTTGAAGGCGTGCGGGTTGGCGCAGAAGCCGTACTCGGCGCAGGCGTCGTGCTCACCGCGAGTACGCCGATCGTCGATGTGAGCGGAAGTGCGCCCGTGACGACCAAAGGCAGCATCCCGCCGCGAAGCGTCGTCATTCCCGGAACGCTACCGAAAAAATTCCCGGCGGGCGACTTCGGCGTGCCATGTGCGCTCATTATCGGCACGCGCACCGAAAACACCGATCGCAAAACCTCGCTCACCGCAGCACTGCGCGATTTCGAGGTTGCGGTATGAACCCGAAGCTGCTCGGAATCGAGCCGTCGGTCATTCGCGCGCTTGCGGCAAAGAAGAAGCCGGATTCGATCGATCTTGGACTTGGCGAGCCGACGCTCAAACCGCAGCAACGTTTTTTCGAGGCGGCGACGCGCTGGGTTGCCGAGAACGGCACGAAGTATACGACGAACGCCGGCGATCTTGCCACGCGCGAGCGCATCGCCGCGCATTACAATTATCCGGGGATGGCGAAGGCGAGTAACGTCTGCATGATGACGGGCTCGCAAGAAGCCGTTTTCGTAACGATCAAAACGATGTTCGATCCGAGGTTGCACGAATTGCTCGTCGTCGAACCCGCGTTTCCGGCGTACGGCAAGATGGCGCAGCTCGAAGGCATCGCTACGCGCCGCATCGCGATGCGCGCCGAAGACGATTTCGGCTACGACGTCGATGCGATTCTCGCCTCGATCGGACCGCGGACGCGGATGATCGTCATCGGTTCGCCCGCTAATCCCACGGGCGCGGTTTTGCGACGCGCAGATGCAAAACGGCTCGCCGATGCCTTACTCGCGCGCGGCGGCGAACCGATTTGGGTGCTGCACGATGAAATTTATCGCGAGCTCACTTACGTCGATGATCCGGGTTACCTGGCCCAGGTGTATCCGTACACCATCGTTGCGAACTCGCTCTCGAAATCAAATGCCCTGACCGGAATGCGCATCGGCTGGATCATTGCGCCCGATAGCGCGATCGACAAAATCACCCAAACGCATTCGTGGGTCACGGCGACGGCGAGTGCTTTCGGTCAGCGAATCGCGTATGAAATTTTTGGCGAACCGGGCGCTCTGCAAGAACAATTTGCCTGGTATCGCGACCAGCGTACGAAGGTTGTCGCGGCGCTCCAACACAGCGGCATGCGCTTCATCAAACCGGATGGCGCGTTCTACGCCTGCGTGAAGCTGCCGGATGGACTGGACTGCCTTGTAGCGGCAACCGAACTCGTCGAACAGCGCGGCGTCGTCGCGATTCCGGGGAAGATTTTCGGTTCAACGCTTGCCGGTTGGCTGCGCCTGAGCTGGGTCGCGCCGATCGACCAATTTACCGAGGGAATTCGCCGAATCGCCGCCCTTGAAGCGCCAAGCGCAGTGCGGATTTAAAATGAAACGTTCCTTATCAATCGTTCTTACTCTGCTCATGGTCGCTGGCGTAGCGATACCGACGCATGCCGCTGACGTCGCTCCGCTGCTTGGGTTTTCCGCTGCGACAAGTCGTGTGGAGCGAACGCGGGAAGCCACGTTCGACGCCGCACTCAGCGCAAACAATCAGCGCGTTTGGATGAAGCGCATGTCCGCGCGCCCGCACCACGTCGGCTCGCCGCTCGACAAGGCAAACGCTGAATTCATCGCTTCGCTCTACCGCAGTTGGGGATACGCGACGCGCATCGAGCGCTTCACGACGCTGTTCCCGACGCCGAAGCTGCGCACGCTCGAACTGATCGCACCAACACACGTGCGCGCGAAACTCTTCGAGCCGCCGATTCCCGGCGATCGAACCTCGGCACAAGCCGATCGCCTGCCGTCCTATAACGCGTACTCGATCGACGGTAACGTCAGCGCGCCGCTCGTCTACGTCAATTACGGCATTCCGGCCGACTACGACGTGCTTGCGCGCCACGGTATCGACGTGCGCGGCAAGATCGTCATCGCCCGTTTCGGTCACTCATGGCGCGGCGTGAAGCCGCTCGTCGCAGCCGAACACGGCGCGGTCGGATGCATCATCTACTCGGATCCCGCCGATGACGGTTACTCCGCCGGCGATGCGTATCCGAAAGGCACGGCGCGGAGTGCCGATGCCGTTCAGCGCGGCTCGGTGATGGATTGGCAGACGCGCCCGGGCGATCCAAGCGCCGACCGATCCGTGCTCACGAAGATTCCGACCCTGCCGATTTCCTCGAACGACGCGCGTCCACTGCTCGCCGCGCTTGACGGCGCCGTCGTGCCTGCCGATTGGCGCGGCGGGGTTCCGCTGACCTATCACTTCGGCAACGGTAAAGCGCGCGTGCATCTGCAGGTCGCGTTCAACTGGACAACGGCCCCGCTTTACGATGTCATCGCCACGCTTCAGGGAAGCGAATTACCGGATGAATGGGTCGTCCGCGGTAACCACCACGACGGCTGGGTGCACGGCGCTGAGGATCCGCTCTCGGGACAAGTCGCGATGCTTGAAGAAGCGCGCGCGATCGCCCAGCTTGCAAAAGCCGGATTCCGGCCGCGGCGCACGGTCATCTTTGCGTCGTGGGACGGCGAAGAACCGGGGCTGCTCGGTTCGACTGCATGGACGAGAGCGCACGCTGAGGACTTGCAACGCCACGCGGTCATCTATATCAATACCGATACCGACGATCGCGGCATCCTCGCGGGCGATGGTTCTTCCGTTCTCACCGCGCTCTTCAATTCCGTCGCGCGCGATGTCATCGATCCCGAACGCCACGTAAGCGTGTACGAGCGCGCACGCGACGCACAACTCGTCAGCGGCGATCGCGCGCTTGCCGACCTCGACACGGATCTTGCGCTCGAGCCTTTGGGTTCCGGGTCCGACTTCAATCCGTTCTCCGCGCACCTCGGTATCGAAACGATCGATTTTGCATACGGCGGCGAACCGCTCGGTGGGTTGTATCACTCGAACTACGATTCATTCGATGCATTCACCCGACTCGACGATCCGGGTTTTGCCTATGGCCTGCTGATGGCAAAAACCGGTGGACGGATGATTTTGCGTACGGCCAACGCCGACGTCTTACCGTACCGCTTCACGCCATTCGCTACGGCAGTTGCCGGCTACGTGAAGAACCTCGATGACGAAATCGCAACGCTACGCAAAAAAACCGAATCGCGCGCCGCACTTGCGAAACTCAATGCGTACGCGATCGCAAGCGATCCGCTCGCACCGGAAGTGACCGGCCGCCTCGGCACTGCTGTGCCGACAATCGATACGAGCGCACTGAGCGATGCGATCGCTCGACTGCAAGCTAGTGCCCGCGCCTGCGATGCGCGACTTGCCACAGCGCCTCCAACCCAGGCTGCCAGCGTCGATACGTTCCTGCGTTCAAGCGAACGCGCACTGCTCGACCCGGCCGGGCTGCCCCGACGTCCGTGGATGCGCCATCAAATCATGGTGCCGGGACGTTACACCGGCTACACGGCAAAAACACTTCCGTACGCACGCGAGGCCGTCGAGGCCGGAGCATGGGAAGAAGCCCGCACCGGCATCACAACCATAGCCGCCGCACTCAACCGCTACAGCGACATCATCGACCAAACAACAAAGGCTCTCTCACCATAGCTAGAGTCGTCGACGAAGCTCGCCCGTGCACAGGCCTGCGTCATCAAGAATGCCTGCCAAAGTACCGCGCTTGCGTGTCTCGCCCTTGTGAACGTAAACCGAAACCATTCGCCCGGACTCAGGCTGAGGCAGTTGAAGCATAGGCGCCTTTCGTCGCGGACGAATTCATCGCCTAGAACTTTGGGCCCGTGTAGACTTCGATCATTCGCTCGGGATGGATGTATGTTTTTGCTACGCGTAGGATATCGGCGGGCGTGATCGCGTTGTAATGTGAGCCAAGGTCGGCGTAATAGTCGAGCGGGAGTTGGTTCATCGCGATGTTTTCGACGCGGCCAACCAAGGCGCTCGTCGATTCTTCGGAGACGAGAGCGCCGGCGATAATCTTGGTTCGGGCGCGTGCCACTTCGTCGGCGGTAACCGGCGTCGTCCGAATGCGGTTGAGTTCTGTTTTTACGAGCGCGTCGGCGGCGCGGACGTTTTTCGGGTTGGCGTTGAATGCGATCGCGAAGAGTCCGCGGTCGCGGCTCACGTCGAGTGTGCTTGAGATGCCGTACACAAGGCCGCGCTTGGTGCGGACTTCGTCCATCAGGCGCGTGTCGAAGGAGCCGCCGCCGCCGAGGATATTGCTGAGCACGTTGAACGCGTAGAAATCGGGATTGCTGCGCGTGATCGCATTCTCGCCGAGTTGCACCGCGACGGCGTCGCGCTCAGCTGGGACGCGCTGCTTTGCGGGATGTGTCGGCGGGACCGGCGGCAATTTTACGCTTGGCGTTGCGCCCTCGTTTTGCCACGAGCCGAACGTGCGCTCGATCGCGGCGCGCACGTCTTCGGGTTTCACGTCTCCGACGACGGCGATGGTCGTGAGGTCGGGGCGAAAGTAGCGGTGCTCGTAGGCGACCATGTCCGCGCGCGTGATCGAGCGGATGCTCGCAAGCGAATCTTCGCGCAGTGTCGGATCGCCTTTGGGTAGGAGCAAATGCGAGAACGCACGCGAGGTGAGATAGTCGGGATCGCTCGTGCGCTGCGGGATCGACGCGAGTTCTTGCGCGCGGAAGAGGTCGAGATATTGTTCGGGAAACGTCGGGTTGCGTTCGCCGTCGGCGAGCACCGCGAGCAGCGCGGGCAAATCGTGGGCGAGCCCGTGCGCATCGAAGCTCGTACCGAAGTTAATCGAGGCGCCTAAGTCATCGGCGACTTTGCGTTGCGCGTCGAAGTCGTATTGCGCGCTGCCGTAAGCGAGCAAACCGGCCGCAAACGACCCGACGCCTTCTTTGCCTTGCGCCTCGAACGCCGGCGAGCCGTCGATCGTGCCGCTCACAAAAACGGTCGGATTCGTATGGACTTCCTGCACGAAAATGCGAAGGCCGTTCGCGAGGGTGAACGCCGTTGGCTGCACTTTGCTTCGGATCGCGACCGGTGCCCGCAGAGCGGCTTTGACCCAATCCGCTTGCACGATCGGGCCGCTTGGCGAACGTTTGGAGAAGTTATCGGAGACGCCGCTTGCCGCTGCCGCCGGGTCGCCTTTGGCGTTTGTGGCGCGCGGGAGTAACGTGCCCACGACGCTTGGCTCGTTCAAATAGGTTTTGAGTGCGGCGTCGATGTCGTTTGGTTTGAGCGCGGCGACTTCGGCGTCGTCGATTGCGGGATCGGCGATGCCTTCGATTGCGATCGCCGCGCCGTAGCGGTCCCCGAGTCCGGCGATCGAGTCGCGCGCGAAGATCGCCTGCGTTGCAACGCCGCCTTTGGCGGCGGCGAGCAATGCGGGATCGACGCCGCTCGTGCGAAGCTGCGCGAGCGTTGCTTCGTACGCAGCGCGCGCTTCGGCGGCGGTGTGACCGGGTGTAATCGAGAGCGTCACGTGCAAGAGTCCCGACCGAAGCGTCGTTTCGGTCGTGGCAGAATAACTCAGCGCGACTTTACTCAAAACGAGCGACTTGTAAAACGGCGACCGATCGCTGCTCATCAGCGATGCGAGCACCTGGGGTGCGGTGGATGCGTGATCGCCCGCGCCCGGAATCCGATAGGCGAGGTCGACGATCTCGTACGGGGTGTCACCCGTAATACTGACCGCGCTTTTTTTGGCGTCGGGCGGAGGAGTTGGGAGTGCCGCTTGCGGCAGCGCCTTTGCTTTGATCGGTCCAAACCAGCGTTCGGCAAGTTCGAATGCATCGCTCGCACGAACGTCTCCCGTGATAACGAGCGTAGCGTTGTTGGGTGCGTAGAATTCATCGTAGTAGCGTTTGATATCGGCGACCGAGGCTTTGGCGACGTCAGCGCGATGCCCGAGCGCCGTCAATGCGAACGGCGAACTCGGAAAGGCTCGCGTACGAATTGCATCGCCGAGTTTGAAGCTCGGATTGCTGAAATCGCCGTCGATTTCGCCGAGAACGGCGCCGCGTTCGAGTTTCCAATCCGACTCCCGGAGCGAAAGGTTGGTCATGCGATCGGCCTCGATCCGCAAGGCAAGTTCGAGATGGTCGGCGGGGACGACGAAATAGTAGCGCGTGTAGTCGTTATCGGTATTTGCATTCATCACCGCGCCAAGGCGCGCCGGAATGTCGTCCAGACCGCTACCCGAAAGTGCGGACGTGCCGCGGAACATCATATGTTCGAGCGCGTGCGCAAGACCCGTTTTGCCCGGTGTCTCTTGCAGGCTTCCGAAGTGATAGTAGATCGAACTCTGCACGACCGATGCGGCGTGATCCTCGACGACGACGACCTTGAGCCCGTTTGCAAGCGTCTTCGTCTGCGCGGCATTCGGGGGGAGGGTCGGCGGTGTACGCTGCGCTTCGAGGCCGAGCGGCAGAAGTAGTGCACTCAAGATGAGCGCGACGAGTCGGCGATTGATCACCGAGCGGGGTTCGCGTTTGCAGCGCGCGCCTCCTCAGGAGCGCTCCTCCCGCTCGACACCTAAATAAAACCGCGCGGTACGCGCGATCGCGCGCCTTGGCGCAAGCCCAATGAGTTCGGCGCGCCGAACCGAGACGCCGTGGTTTGCGGCAAGCGACCGTACCAGTTCCGTGATGCGGTAAAGCGGCACCGCGTCGATATCCGTCACGTTGAACGACACCTGGACGCGCTGCTCATCGAGTCGCATCGCGAGCGCCTTCAGTGTCCGAAGTCCGCCGTCACGACCGCGCAGCAGGCGGGCAATCGTCGATGCGACGCCGAGGTCGCTTGTCGCAAGCTCGACGTTGAATGCAATCAGAAATGCTCGCGCGCCGACGGCACTTGCTCCGGCAGCAACGTGGAGATGATCGCCGAAGTCGGGCTGCCAGAGCGGATCGAGCATGCGCGCGGCAAGTGCCTCATACTCTCCGCGCCGGACGTCGGCAAGATTTTCACGTTGACTCGTGCGCGCGGCTGCGCCGTAGAGATACGACGGCACGTGCAACTCGTTCCACAAACGCTCGGCGGCTCGCGTGGCAAGATCGACGGCTTCTGCCAGCGTGGACTTGCCGAGCGGTACGAACGGCAGAACGTCGAGTGCGCCGATGCGCGGGTGTTCGCCGCGATGGGTGCGCAGATCGATGCGTTCGACCGCTAGCGCCGCGATCGCAAGCGCCGCATCGAGCACGTGCGGCCCCGTGCCGATCGCCGTGATCACGCTGCGATGATGCGCGGGGTCGCTTGTCGTATGCACGACCCGAGCACCGGCGCGTTCGGCCGCATCGGCGCACGCCGCGATCACCGCCGCATCGCGGCCTTCCGAGATATTCGGAACAATCTCGAAGAGGGTGCTCAATCAAGCGCCGCCCGAACCGCTTGCGCGATATCGCGCACTTCGTGCATCCCCGTTCCCGTTTGGCCGGCTTTCGACCGCGGCACGACAAATTCGCGAAAGCCGAGCTTCTGTGCCTCGCCGATGCGTCGCGTCCCCTGCGAGACGCTGCGAATTTCGCCGGAAAGTCCGATTTCCCCGAACGCTACGGCATCGCTTGAGATCGGCACGTTCCGAAACGCCGAGGCGATCGCAAGCGCGATCCCAAGGTCGGCAGCCGGTTCGTTGACGCGTAGCCCGCCGGCAACCGAGGCATAGATGTCGTGGCCGCCAAGGGCCATCCCCGCGCGGCGTTCGAGCACGGCGATGATCATCGCAAGACGCGCTTGGTCGAGGTTCGCGGCAAGGCGTCGCGGTGTTCCGTATGATGTCTCGCCAACGAGCGCCTGAATTTCCACCAGCACCGGACGCGAACCGACAAGCGAGGGGACGATGCACGAGCCGCTCGGGCGTTCACCGCGGCCGTCGAGAAAAATCGAGGACGGGTTCTTGATCTCGTGCAGCCCGCGCTCGTCCATCGAGAACACGCAGATTTCATCGGCCGAGCCGAACCGATTTTTGTACGCACGCACGATGCGATAGTCGCCACTATTGTCGCCCTCGAAGTAGAGCACCGTATCGACGAGATGTTCGAGCAGTCGCGGGCCCGCGATCGTGCCGTCTTTGGTGACGTGGCCGACAACGAAGGTCGCGCAGTCGGTGCGCTTGGCAAACTCCATCAAGAGTTGCGCGCAGTCGCGTACCTGCGAGACGCTGCCGGCGTACGATTCGACTTCCGGTATCCAGACGGTTTGAATCGAGTCGACGATCAGAAACTGCGGCTTGTGGCGTTCGAGTTCGGCGAGGATCGCGCGCAGATTCGTCTCAGCGTACACAAGCACGTTGTCGCCGACGCCCAGTCGCTGCGCGCGCATCTTTGTCTGCGCGGCAGATTCCTCACCGCACACGTATACGGCGGTGGCGCCGGACTCCGCGATCGTCTGTGCGATCTGCAGCAGCAAGGTCGATTTGCCCGCGCCGGGCGGGCCGCCGAGCAGGACGAGCGAGCCGGGGACGATGCCGCCGCCGAGCAGCGTATCGAATTCGCCGATCCCCGAGCGAAAACGCGCGACGCGCGCGCCGTCGACATCGGCGAGGCGCACCGGCACCACGCCCGTCGAACTGGCGCGCGTTTGCGATTGCTTCACCCCGCGCGTTGCGGTCGCCGTCGGCGCTTCGGCGAACGTGTTCCACGCCTCACACGCCGGGCAGCGCCCTTCCCAGCGTGCGGATTCGTGTCCGCAGGCCGCGCAGAAGAAGAGACTCGCCTTCGATTTCGCCATTCCCGCATCGCTTCGGCGGGGAGTTGCGGACGCCCGGTGCGTCGTACATCGCGCCCCATGCGCTCACCCGGACTTCTCATCGCACCGCTGCTCGCGATCCTCACCGTGCCGGCTCTTGCCGACGCACCCTCATGCAGAGAAGCCAATCGCGCGCCGAAAGTGATCGCTGCGTCAAAACCCAGCGATCCACCCGATGCCCTCAAGCTGAAACTCAAAGGGAACGTCGAGGTCATCATTCGTCTGGCCGACGATGGGACGGTGCGTCTGGCGACGGCTTCGAGCGGGCCGGAACAACTGCGTAAATCGGCAGAAGACGCCGCACGGAGCACGACGTTCGAGCCGGAGTTGAAAGACTGCCGCAAAATCGGTGGACTCTACACCTTCGTCGTCGAGTACGACTATACGAATCCACCGCCGACACCAACGCCCGCGCCCAAAGCAACCAAGTAACATGGCGGTTCGCATTTCCGTTGCCCTCGATGGTCCCTCAGCCAGCGGCAAGACCACCGTCGCGAAGCGTTTGGCGCGCGAGGTTGGGTATCTCTATCTCGACACGGGTGCGATGTATCGTGCCGTCGCGCTTTTGGCGTTACGCAACGCGGTCGAAGTCGATAGCGACGAGGCGCTCACGGATCTCATCGCAACGCATCTGATCCGCATCGATGCCGCTCCGGCGACGATCGCCGGCTACCGCGTGTTTGTCGACGATCGCGACGTGAGCGAGCAACTCACCGCGCCCGATGTTACGGCCGCCGTCTCGAGCGTCGCCGCGCAGCCGCACGTTCGTGCCGCGCTCGTGCAGCGTCAGCGCGAGATCGCCGAGCGCGGGCCGGTCGTCATGGCGGGCCGCGACATCGGCACGGTCGTGCTGCCGGATTCCGAATTTAAGTTTTTCCTGACCGCCTCGCTCGATGAACGCGCGAAGCGGCGCCTCGTCGAATTGCGCGATGCGGGCGTCCACACGGATGAAGGGCATGTGCGCGCGCAGCTCGCCGAGCGCGACCGCATCGATGAATCGCGAACGAACTCGCCGTTACGCCCGGATGCAAACGCACTGATCATCGACTCGACCGACATCGACGCTGGCGAAGTCGTGCGCCGCATGCTCGCGCACATGGGTCGCGCATGACGGCCTACGACATCGCACGCGGCGGGCTCAACCTCTTCATGCGCTCGCTCTGGCGTATGGAAGTTACGGGACTGGAAAACGTGCCGATGAGCGGCCCGCTGCTCGTCGCCTGCAACCACGTTTCGTACGTCGATCCGGTTGCGCTTGGCTGCGCGCTGCCGCGACCGCTTTGGTATATGGCAAAATCCGAGCTGTTCGAAATCCCCGTGCTCGGGCCGGCGATCGCGCTCGTTAACGCGTTCCCGGTCGACCGCAGCAAAGGCGGCCTTGCCGCGATCCGCAAGTCCGTTGCCATTTTAAAAGAAGGCAAAGCGATTGGGATCTTTCCGGAGGGGACGCGCAACCTCAAAGGCGAGGCCGAAGAGAA
Organism: Vulcanimicrobiales bacterium; assembly: GCA_038231455.1. Taxonomy (GTDB): domain Bacteria; phylum Vulcanimicrobiota; class Vulcanimicrobiia; order Vulcanimicrobiales; family Vulcanimicrobiaceae; genus JANLVI01. The sequence goes on from JBBRLI010000002.1 coordinate 148,061, forward strand.
GGGCGGGGTTGCCCTGCTTGCCTCGCTTGCCGGGGCCCTCGTGCTCCCGGCGGCCGTGGTTGGGACCGCCCGGGCGACCAAACTGGGCAAAATACGGGTCGCGTTCGGCGAACCGATCCGGGTCGAGCGGAACCGAAAAGCGGCGGGAGACGATCTGGAGAAGTGGACCCATGAAATCATGAGCCGCATCCGCGGACTCGAGGAGCAAATCGGTGCACATTCGGCGGGCTAAAACTCAGGGATTCTGCTTTGGCGTGGCTATTACGGTCAAAAAGGCCGAGGAGGCCGTTGCCGTCCCCGGCGCGTCGGTCACGACGCTCGGGCATGTCGTGCACAATCCGCAGATGGTGCAGAAGCTCGAAGAGGCGGGTCTGAAAAACGCACACGCGATCGAGGATGTCGAGAGCGGCACGCTCTTCGTGCGTGCCCACGGTTTGCCAACCGACGTCTACGAGAAAGCCAAAGCAAAGAACCTCACCATCATCGATGCGACGTGTCCGATGGTGACGAAAATTCACGTCCAGGCCGAGAAGCTCAAAGCCGAAGGCTACAAGATCGTCGTCGTCGGCGATCCGAATCACCCCGAAGTCAAAGGCACGCTCTCGCACGTGCCGGGCGCCTGGTGCATTGCCACGCCCGAGGAAATCGATGCGCTTCCGCGCGCGAGCCGCGTAGGTGTGGTCGTGCAGTCGACGTGGTCGGGTACGGGCTTCACCGAGATCGTGCGCCGCTTGAGTGAAAAGTATTACGAAGTGCGCGCCGTCAATACGATCTGCACCGATACGCGCAACCGGCAGTCCGAAGCACAGTCGCTCGCCCATGACGTTGAAGTGATGGTCGTCGTCGGTGGCAAGACCTCGGCAAATACCAAGCACCTCGCCGATCTTGCAGAGGCGAACGGCGCGCGCTCGTTCCACATCGAGGGCCCCGAAGACTTGCAGGCCGCGTGGTTCGATGGCGTGCGCGAGGCGGGCCTTATGTCGGGTGCATCGACGCCCGGTTGGCTCGTCGATGCGGTCGAGGCACGCATGAACGAACTCACCGACCTTGCGGTCGCGCGCTAAGAACCCGGAGGGTCATCTGCCGATCGCGACGCCCGCCACGGTGGAAATGCTCGAGAGATTTCTGCAGCGTGCCGTCATGCGCTTCGAGAGTGCGTCGCCGATAAGCGAGCAAGTCCGTTACCATTTTGGTTACTTGCACGGGGAAGGCGCACGACGTGGCAAGCGACTGCGTTCGCGGCTCTTGCTCGCCGTTGGTGAAGAAGAAGGGGCGTCGATCGAAGCGGGTCTGGATGCCGCTGCGGCGATCGAGATCCTGCACAATTACTCGCTCGTGCACGATGATATCGAAGACGGCGACCGGATGCGTCACGGTCGGGAGACGGTTTGGTCGCGCTACGGGATCGCGCACGGGATCAACGCTGGCGATGCGATGTGCGCGTACAGTTATCTCACGTTGCTGGCAAACACCGGGCACCATCCTCCCGAACGCATCGTGCGCATGACGCAGCGCCTGCATGAAGCGAATCTCGATATGTGCGCGGGCCAGGGCCGGGACATCGAATTCGAGACCGCCGCAAGCGTCAGTCTCGATGACTATCTTGCAATGATCGCGGGCAAGACTGCGGCACTCTTTGCGATCAGTTGCGAACTCGGCGCACGGTCGGCGGGTCTCGATGATGAGCGCGCCGCCGCCTACGCGCGACTTGGCCGCACCTACGGCCTTGCCTTTCAGATCCGTGATGACGTTCTTGGGACATGGGGCGAAACGGCCCAAACCGGCAAACCCTCCGGCGCCGACATCGCAAAACGCAAGTGGTCCTTCCCGGTCGTCTGGGCGATGAGCTCGACGGATTCGGCCGACCGGCAGACTGTCGCGCGTCAATATGCCGCAGGCGAGCCGCTTGAAGGCGAGGCGGTCGCGGACGTTATCGCAGCGCTCGATCGTCTCGGTGCCCGCGCTGCGGCGGATGCCGCTGCGGCGGCCTATCTCCGTGAAGCTGATGGTGTCGCGGCGGCAGCCGGCATCGACCGCAGCGGCACGGTCCGGGCATTTCTGCGCGCATCGGCGAATCGGACGGCATGAGCGCCGCCTCCCTTCGTCTTTCCGAACGCGCCCAGTCCTTTCGCGCGTATGCGCCGCTCGCCGCGATCCTCGGGATCGGTTTCCTGCTCCGGCTCCTCTTCGTGCGCGGCGACGGCTTTCACAACGACATCGCGGCGTTCGAAGCGTGGTCGCTCACGCTCTCCGAACACCCGCTTAAAGACTTCTTTGCGAACACGAGCTTCGCGGACTATCCGCCCGGCTATTTCTTCGTTCTCTGGGTCGTCGGTTCGCTGTATCACGGCCTGGTGAGTCTGGGCGTCGTACACGGCGACCCGTCGTACATGGCGCTGCGGGTCATGGTCAAATTGCCCGCTATCCTGATGGACCTTGTCGATGCGGCACTGATCTACGCGATCGTCGGCCGGTTCGCGAGCCGCGCGTGGGCGCTCGGCTGCGCGGCCCTCTTCGCACTCAATCCCGCGACGATTTACATCTCGTCCTACTGGGGTCAAGTCGATTCGATTTCGTCGGGCTTGGCGCTGGGCGGTCTCTTGCTGCTTCTCATCTCGCAAGAGCGTCCGCGCGGTCAGATCGGCTGGATGATCGGCGCATACGCCGTGCTCGCGTACTCGGTCCTGATCAAACCGCAGGCGTCCTTTGTTGGGCTACTGTTCCTCGCGTTTGCCTTCACAGCGCCGACGGCTGAAGAAGCCGCGCGGCGGCGAATCGGCACGCTCGCCGGGATCGGCGTGGGCCTTGCGATGGCATACGTTGCCGCTGCGATTTTCCACAACGCGCTCAACCCGATCGAAGACTTCCGTTGGCTCTTGCAGCGTTATGAATTCGCCGCCAGCGTTTATCCGTACAACTCGGTGAACGCCTTCAATCTCTATGCACTCAAGCAACACTTCTGGGAACTCGACTCGCAGCCGATGACGTTCTTGGGTATTGCGCTTGGGCCGATGGTCGTATGGGGCTGGTTGCTCACGCTTGCAGCCTCCGGGCTCATCGTCGCACGCTATATTCAGCGCAAGTCGAATGAGGCGCTGATCGAAGGCGCGATGCTCGCGACCTTTGCGTTCTTCGTGCTCAGCACGCGCATGCACGAACGCTACATCTTCACCGCACTCGCACTGGCGTTTCCGCTCGCGGCGCTGGGCAAACGCTATTTGTATGCAGCGGTGATCCTCAGCGGCACGATGCTTGCCAACATCGGCTACTCGCTCTACTATCAAAACGTGATGGAAGCAAAGATCGGCGGGGTCGACGCGACCGACTTGCTGCCGTGGCTCTCGCATCCGCTCTCGGCGCTCAACGTCGGGCTGTTTTTCTTCCTTGGCTACATCTATTTAGGCGGTCGGATTACCGGACTCGAAAAGGTCGAGACCCGCGTGCTTTCCGCCGCGCGAAGCTGGTTCGATCCGCGCCAAGGCACGGTCGGATTTAATCGCCTCGACTATCTGCTGATCGTTCTCTTTACGCTCGCGTCGTTCGTTTTGTGTTTGCTGTGGCTGCCGTGGCCGGCCGAAAAAGTGTTCGATGAAATCTACTACGCACGTGCGGGCGAAGAGTATCTCAAACATATCGACATCTTTGAGTTCACCCATCCGCCGTTCACCAAACTCGTGATCACGCTCTCGATGATGCTCTTCGGTGGGCTCTCGGGGGCTGGCGATACGGGCCTGGGCTGGCGTTTCCTTAACGTCGTGATGGGCGCGCTGATGGTCGGCGTGACGTACGCGTTCGGCAAGAAGCTTACGGGCTCGACGCTCTGGGGCAGCGTCGCCGCCGGACTCTTGCTCTTCGATGGCTTCCACTACGTCCAGTCGCGCATCGCGACACCGGAGATTACCGTTGCGCTCCTCTCGCTAAGTACGCTCTACGCGTTCTATCGCTACTGGATCGCTGCGCAAATTCGCACGCGTCAACTGCGCCGCGGGGCGCTCGTGCCGATGGTCCTCACGATGGTCCTTGGCACCGTTGTCGCGCTTGCGGGTGCGGCCTACCTCACCGGTTTGCATGAAATTCCCGGCATCGCAACGGCAAACGACGCCGAGACGACGGTGGCGAAACTCGTCGTGTTCGTTTACCTCGAGTCGGTCGCGTATTTGGTCGCGCGGCTGCTCGTTCCACGCTTCTTCCCGGCGGGACCCCGCGAGGCAAGTTACGCCGATGGCACGCGCGTTCGCGGGACAGCCGCATCGTTTTCCACCACCTTACCTGAGGGCTCCGTGCTACCCGTCGACCGCGGCAAAAACAGTGCACGCGTAATCGACGATGGCGACGGCGCGCGTCGGTCTTACGAACGTGATGGCTCGTTTGTTTACGCGACGCCGGATGGCACGGCGTCGTTCGCACCGCAGGGGACGCTGAGCGTGGGCGAGGTGACGATCGAATCAAATGACGCCTGGAAGTGGCTGGTCGTCCTTGCCATTTCCGGTGGCTTACTGGCGGCGAGCAAATGGAACGGGCTCTTTGATTTCTTTGTCGTCTGGGGCTGCGCCGGGGCCGTCGTTAGCCAGCAGTTTTTCCGTCGTCGCGCGCTCTTTGGCAATCCGTTCGGCTTTCCGCTCGATCTGCTCGTCGTAACGATGATGGTCGTCGCGGCGACGATTTATATCCTCTGCTACATTCCGTACTTCTCGCTTGGGCACGGTCTGCCCGATGTGATCGCGATGCAGCATTCGATGTATCACTACCACTCGACGCTTGTCGCGACGCATCCGTATTCGTCGCGTTGGTGGCAGTGGCCGATTCTCGAAAAACCGATCTCGTACTTCTGGCAAGATCTCCGTCCGCCGATCGATGCGAATAATCCAAGCGCGTGCTGCGTCGCGGAGATTCTCGCGCTGCCGAATCCGATCGGTTGGTGGCTCGGCTTAATCTCCGTGCCGCTGCTCGGGTTTCTTGCCTGGCGCGAGCGCAACAAAGGCTACGCGCTCATCGTCATCGCGTACATCATTCAGTGGCTGCCATGGATCGGTTCGCCGCGACTCTCGTTCGAGTATCATTTTTTTCCGAACTTGGTCTTGATCGTCTTTGCGAACACGGTCTTACTCGAGCGTCTGTGGCGCTTGCGGTACAAGGTGCTCACCAATATCCCGGCCGGTAAAGTCGCGGTCGGGACGTTCCTCGTTGCCTACGTGGTGCTGTTCTTTTTCTTCTTTCCGGTCGTTGCGGGCGTCCACATGAGGTGGGACGAGTGGAACGCGCGCATGTGGTCGCGGCACTGGATTATCTGAGTTCGCCGCGCCTACGCGGGGCGATCTCCCACTTACGCTGCACTTGGCTCTCAAGGTGTGCGTCGTTCTCCTTAGCGAAGTTGGGGTCGTATGTCCGGACATTCCAAGTGGCACAATATCAAGCTGCGCAAAGGCAAGGCCGACTCCGCGCGCGGCGCGGTCTTCACGAAGCTCAGCAAGGAGATCATCCTTGCGGCAAAAGGCGGCTCAGCCGATCCTGAGGCCAACCATCGTTTGAAGATGGCCGTCGAAAAAGCGCGCGCTAACAACGTACCGCAGGATAACATCAAGCGGGCGATCGCCCGCGGCAGCGGCGCCGGCAACGAGAAAGAGATCGAAGAGATTCGTTATGAAGGCCATGGTCCGGCGGGGATCGCCGTCGTCGTTGATGCTGCAACCGACAACCGGAACCGTACGGCAAGCGAACTCCGCTTTCTCTTTAGCCGCAACGACGGGGCGCTGGGCGAGACCGGCAGCGTCGGTTGGATGTTTGATGCGCGCGGCTTAATCGAAGTCGATCCGGCGGGGCTCGATGAGGATACGCTTACCGAACGCGCGCTCGTCGACGGCGTTATCGACGTGCGCTACGGCGATCCGACCGAGATCGTAACGGAAACCGGCGTCCTTGCCGGAGCGCGCACAGCGATCGAAAAGAACGGCCTCAAAGTGACGAGCATGCATCTTGGCGTCGTCGCCAAAGCGCCGACCCATCCGCAAGGCGATGACACCGCAAAAGTGCTCGCATTTCTGGACGCGCTTGACGAACACGAAGACGTGCAGCGCGTGTACACCAACGTCGAATTCGACGACGCCCAGCTGGAGGCGCTTGCCTGATCCGATAATCCGGCGCCGTCGGCCGGTCACGGATCTTGCCGAGCCATCGGCGGGATCGCGTGTGTGGACAGACCGCTTCGCTCGCCTTCGTATCGATGCAATCGATCGCGACTGGCTCTTTGCAATCGCGCTCGCGCTTGCCGTCGGCGTGAGCGTGTGGTTCGGCCGCTCGATCCGCGACTTTTTCTCGCCCGCCGCGGCGAACGTGCTCGTCCCGGCTTTCGCGGGACAGACGCAGATCGACGCGCTTTCCGAGGCAGGACGGCTCAAACTCAAAGCCGTTGTCGTCGCCCAACAGCCCAGCGACCGGTATCCCAAAGACGTCGTCATGGCGCAGCAGCCGATCCCCGGATCCCGCGTGCGCGAGGGGCGTCAGATCTCGCTCATCATTAGTCGCGGCGCGACGATCTCCGCGATGCCCGACGTGCGGTTCGAATCGCTGCGTGAAGCGGGGCTCGATCTTGCGCATGTGAAGTTGCAACTTGCAAAAACGACGCTCGTTGCGAACGACGACATTCCGGCAAACCACGTCGTCGAGCAGAACCCCTCGCCGAATACGGCCGTGCGCGAAGGTACGCAAGTGACGCTCACCTTGAGCAAAGGTCCGCCGAACGGGATCAAAGTTCCGAACTTCCTCGGCGATGACGTCGACTTCGCCCGACTGGAAGCAACGCGTGAGAAAGTCCACCTCGGTCAGATCGTGTGGACGCCGTTCGGTCCGAACGGACCACCGCGCGGGCGGATCGTGCGTCAAACGCCCGTCGCGGGAGCGACCATCGATCCATTCGACACCGTGTCGCTGCAAGTGAGCGCGGGACCTAAGGAATACGGCTACCTCGTTCGGCAAGTGCATGTCAGCGCGACGGTGCCCGCACGCGATTCTGCCGCCAACGTGCGCATGGAAGTACGCGATGAAACCGGGACGTGGAATGTCTACAACGGTTACGCGCAAGGCGGTGCGAAGCTCGACTTCAATCTGACCGTGGTCGGGACGGCCGAACTCGATACATACATCAACAACGAGTTGCTCAATCAGGCACGACTCGGAAACGAGACGCCGGTCGTCGTACCGAGCGCGAAACCGGAGAAGAAGTGATCCGCATCGCGCCCTCGCTGCTCTCTGCCGATTTCTCCGACATCGCGGCGCAAATCCGCTTGGTCGAAGACGCGGGCGCGGGGATGCTCCATCTCGATTCGATGGACGGCCGGTTCGTGCCGAACATCACCTGGGGGCCGAAAATCGTCGGCGACTTGCGCAAGCTTACGACCTTGCCGTTCGACTGTCACCTCATGATCGCGGAGCCGGAGCGCTACGTCGATGAATTTCGCAAAGCCGGTGCCGACTACATTACCTTTCACTACGAAGCAACGCCCCACGCGCATCGCCTCTTGCAGTATCTGCGTTCGATTGGCGCCAAAGCCGGCGTCGGCATCAATCCGGGCACGCCCGTCGGAATGCTCGAAGATCTCATCGAAGATATCGACTTGCTCCTCATCATGTCGGTGAATCCCGGCTTCGGCGGTCAGAAATTCATCGAGCGCGCTCTTCACAAACTCGGCGAGGCGCGGGCGCTGATCGACGCGCGCAATCCGCAGTGCGAACTCGAAGTCGACGGCGGGATCGGCGTTGCAAACATCGAGCGCGCGGTGGAAGCCGGCGCGACGATCATCGTCGCGGGTTCGTCGGTCTACAACGCTTCCGACCCGCAGGCGGCGCTGCGCGACATGCGGGCGCGCGCCGAAGTTGCCGGAACGAAACGGACCGCGTGATGCAGGCCCGCGGGCGGCTGCGGGCATGACCGAAGAAACGCTCGTCACCGCCATCCGCGAACTCACCGTCTCCGCAACGAATACCAAACTCCGTTTGGGCATCGGCGATGATGCCGCCGCGTGGCAGCCGTCGCGTTCACATCTGAGCGTTATCACGACCGATGCGCTCATCGAGGACGTGCATTTTACGCGCGCTGCGATGTCGGCGGCCGACGTCGGCCATCGCGCGCTCGCCGCAAACCTCTCCGACATCGCGGCCATGGGCGCACGGCCGGTTTTGGCGACGATCGCTTTCGGTGTCTCACCCGCAATCGACGAGGCGTGGATCCGCGATTTCTATCGCGGCCTCGCTCGACTTGCCGAACGCACGGGTACGGCAATTGCCGGCGGTGATATCGTGCGCGCGCCGGTCGTCACAATTTCGATCACCGTCGTTGGTGAGGTGCGGCGTTCGTCGATGAAAACGCGATCGGGAGCACGAGCGGGCGACGTTGTAGCGGTAACGGGACCGCTTGGAGCGAGTCGAGCAGGGTGCGAGGTCTTGCTCGATCGACCGGACTTCGCGGGCGAGACGATCTTCGCCGAAACATTGCAGGCGTATCGCACGCCAGAACCCCGTCTGCGCGAAGGCCGGTTTCTCGGCGCTTCGCGCAATGTCCACGCGATGATGGACACCTCGGATGGAATCGCAAGCGATCTTGCTCGGCTTTGCGCTGCATCGGGGGTCGGGGCGACGCTCGATACGCTGCCGGTTTGCGTTGCGGTTGAAACGTATTGCAAACGACTAGCGGTCGATGCGCAAACTTTTGCGCTCGAAGCGGGAGAAGATTTCGAATTGCTCCTCGCAATCGATCGCCGAGCGTTCCCGTATCTTGCCGGCCGTTTTCGTGCCCACACCGGTCGCGAATTGATCGGCATCGGCGAGATTACCTCAGAGCGCGGACTGCGTTCGCGCGGGGGTGCGACCCTGAACGCTCGTGGTTACGATCACCTGAGGGCGCACTAGTAGCGCTGAGATGAAACTGCCAGGAATCTATAAGCCTTCCTTGATACGTTCGCACGTATGAAGAAGAAGGGTGTCTTTGTCGTTGTGTTCGCCTTACTCGTGTCGATGGGATCGGCCAGCGTAGCGCAGGCTGCGGAGAGTGCCGCGCCGCTGGTGCGTTTCGACGCATCGCTCGTCGATGTCATCGATTGCGCCGACGCCCGAGCCGTCGCTGCCGATTTCTCCAGTCGCCAAACGGAGATTTCCGTCGAAGACGCTCACGCAGCTGCCCGCGCGTTCATTGCGTGTGAACGGACGCGCCGGTCCGACGTCGAGAAAACGAATTTGATGCGCGTCCTTGCGGCGTCGTCGCTTCTCGTCGCAGCCAATGCGGAAAGAGATGAGGCGCAGCAAACGGATCTCTCCGCGGCTCAGGCCGAACTCCAGCAAGTCCAGCCCGCGATCTCTCTTACGTCGGGAAACGTCCGAGCAGCGTTCATTGGCCGACTCAGCACTCCGGCCGTCCGGGGCGATGACCGATTCGAGCGTGTTGAGACGTTGCCGCCGACGACTTCGCCCCCGCAAAACCGTCCGTTGGGAGCGTCGGTGTACGAACCGCTCGTCAAAGGTCTGCTCCTCGCGATCGAGATGCTGAGGAAGTAAATTCAGTCCGTCCGCTAGCGATGTTTCATCCCAGCGTTCTTGGCGAACGTCGCGGTTGGCGCCCACTAACATCGCCCAAGTACCCAGAGGTTGCTTACTTTGCGGCGCCCAACTTGGGTAGAGCGTGGAAACTGATTTCGACCAGCGGGTCTACCCGCTCTTAGGCAGCATCCAAAACAGCGTCGGCATGGGCTTTCTCGGCAACGAGGCCGTCAACGCGATCGCGAACCGCTTGCGCGTTCGCGTGTGCGCGGTCCCCAGTTCTTTTGCTAGTGCCCGCGGCGGGATGGACGGCCGCATGAGCTTCGTCGTCGACCCGAAAGAATTTCGGCGCGGCGTGCAGTTTCTCGTGCGCCAAGAGCCGGGCGTGCTCGTAATTGGCTACTTGCCAAAACCCGAGTACGTCGATATCGTCGCGACGGCGATCCGTGATTTCGTCGGCCTGGTGGTGCTCGATCCGGTTCTCGGCGACTACGAAAAAGGCTTGTACGTAAGTGTTGAGACGGCGCGTCTGATACGCGATCTGCTCGTTCCGCGCGCGCAAGTGGTCACGCCCAACCGCTTCGAAGCCGAAGTCTTGCTCGATCTGACGCGCGACCGTGCTGCAACGGAGCGCACCTTCCTCGACACGTTCGCGCAGCTCGGTCCGCAGACGGTCATCATCACCTCGTTCACACGCGACCGCGAACGCCGTTCGCTCACGACGCTTTTCTCGAACGGCTACCAGTACGAGAAAATCACGATCCCGCTGAGCCAAGCGCACACCGCGTACGGCGCCGGAGACGTTTTTGCAGCCTCGATGGCCTCGTTCTTGTCGCTGGGCACGAGCCCGTTCACCTCGACGCTCATGGCGACGGCCGTGGCTTCGGCCTCCGTTGCGCGAGCCTCGCAGTACGGCGGCGCCAGCGTCGATCCGGTCGCAGCGCTCGATGCCGTCCGGCCTATGGGCTATCTCGAAGAAGACAAGGCGCGGCTCTACTGCCAAAAATTTGGCATCACCACGGCACCGATTCCGGCCACGGAAGAGCAGGGTAACCGCCTGCGCTTCGCTCCGCCGAAGAACCGGGTCGGCTCCTAGATACCTCGCCGGACAACACAAAGAAGAGCCCCGATGTGTATCGGGGCTCTTCCGATATCCTGAGGTGGGTTGGTGTTAGACGGCCCGCTTGACGCGCTTGGAGCGCAGGCAATTGGTGCACACACGGGCGGTCTTATGCGTTCCCCGGTCGTCAATGCGGACGGCCTGGAGGTTCGGAAGCCACCGGCGCTTGGTCTTATTCATCGCGTGGCTGACATTATTTCCCGACATCGGGCCTTTGCCGCACACGTCACATCGCTTCGCCATATCGGCGGAAGCATATCACGCCCGGCAATCTCATTCAAGCCCTAAGGTCGGTCCCGTGGCGCGTCGCCTCGAGCCGGTCTCCGTCCGCCCTCGAAGAGGAAGCTCAAGGGGAGGGAAAGCCCGTTTACTTGGGTACTCAAATGGCGCTTATGCCGGTGACTACCTTAGATGGGCGGGCGTTTTCCAAGTTCGTCGCTGCCGGCACGTACTTCTTAAGAAAATACCGTAGCGTCCTCAACGACCTCAACGTCTTTCCGGTCCCCGATGGGGATACCGGGTCGAATATGTATCTGACGGTCCGGGCGGCGCTGGCCGCGGCCCATAAGGTCCACGATCAGCCGCTCTCGGTCGTGGCGCTTGCCGCCGCAAACGGCGCCCTGCTCGGCGCTCGCGGTAATTCAGGCGTGATTCTCTCGCAGATGCTGCGAGGCTTCGCCCACAACGTCCGCCACCGCGATACGATCGATACCTTCGAGCTTTCGGTCGCGATGAAAGACGCCGTCGCCGCCGCACGCGCCGCGCTGACAAAACCTGTCGAAGGCACGATCCTTACCGTCGCCAATGCTGCCGCGGAAGAAGCCTATCGCCTCTCGATGCGCGAGCCGGATTTCTACCGGCTTACGACCGGGGTGTTGCGCGCGGCGAATGACGCTCTCGAGCGCACGCCAGAGCAATTGCCCGCTTTAAAAGAAGCGGGTGTCGTGGATTCCGGCGGGGCGGGCTTCTGTTATTTTCTCGAAGGCATCTTGCGCTTTTTGCCCGATGCGACCGTCCGGACCACGGCCTTCCCGCGGCGGCCGGTTCGCAGTCAGGTCTTTACCCGTCATCAGACGGTCGAAGAACACAAGTTTTGCACCGAATTCGTCTTAGAAGAAGCGACGATCGAAGCGCATCCGCTGCGCGACATGCTCGCGCCGCTTGGGAATTCGCTCATCGTCGCCGGCGGGAAACCCACGATTAAGGTGCACCTCCACACCGATCATCCGGACGATGTCTTTCTGCTCGCGCAGAAACACGGAACGCTCACGCGCAAAAAAGTCGAGAACATGGAAGAGCAGCACAACGTGCTCGTCGTGGATGCATCGACCGCGCCGTTTTCGATCGCCTGTGTCGTGCCGGGTGCGGGGTTCGAGCGAATTGTAACGGAACTCGGTGCCGATGTGGTCGTTCCGATGATCGCCGGCGCCAACCCGGCCGTGCGTGACCTGCTCGTCGGCATCAACGCGACGCTCTCCGATCGCGTCGTGCTCTTGCCCAACGACGCCAACGTCGCAATGGCTGCACGCGAGGCGGCCGCCCTCTCGACCAAGACCGTAATCGTCGCGCCGACGCGGGACATCGTCGGCGGTTTGGCGACCCTCCTTGCAATTTACGGAAGTCCCGCATTGCCCGATGCAGAGGCGCTTGCCGCTGCGGTCGCGGGCGTCCATTCGGCCTCCGTATTTTTCGCCGGCAAGTCGACGCACGCGGCAGGCGTCGCGGTCGCCAAGGGCGCGCCAACCGCAATGATTGGTGGCAAACTCGTGACCGCCGCATCCCTCTCCGCCGTGCTGCTCGAAGCAGCAAGCGCGCTCGGCGCGGCCGATGGCGGATTGCTAACATTATATTACGGCGGAAGTCAAAAGGAACGAGACGCGCAGCGTCACGCTGCAGAACTCGGCGAACAGCTCGCGCACGTAAGTGTCGAGTATTACTTCGGTGGTCAAGACAGCATCGAATACTGGGTGTCCTTTGAGCGATAAACCGCGGATCGCCGTCGATGCCATGGGCGGCGATCACGCCCCCGCTGAAATCGTCGCCGGCACGATCCTCGCCAACGCCGCGGGGATGGGGCACATGTCGCTCGTCGGCGACCGCGACCGGATTGCGCCGCTCTTGCGTGGTCCGGGCTCTGAGAACATCACGATCGTGCACGCGCCCGGCGTCATCGCGATGGATGACGCGCCGTCGGTTGCCGTGCGCAATGCCGCGGGCACTTCACTTGGCGTCGCCGTCGAACTCGTCCGTGACGGCGCTGCGGATGCCGTCGTGTCCGCCGGCAATAGCGGTGCGTTTCTTGCGATCTCCTTGATTCGGTTGCGGACGATCCCCGGGATCGCGCGCCCGGCAATCGCCGCCGTACTTCCGACCCGTACCGGGCAGCCATGCGTGTTGCTCGACGCCGGGGCCAACGTCGATTGCCGTCCGGAGTGGCTCGTGCAGTTTGCGATTATGGGTAGCGCCTATGCAACCGCAGCGCTCGGCATCGCGAACCCGCGCGTGGGCCTGGTTTCCAACGGTGAAGAACGCAGCAAAGGGAACGCGCAAACGACGGAAACGGGCGCGCTGCTCGATGTTGCCCCGGTGAACTTTGTCGGAAACGTCGAGGGCCGCGATCTTTTCGAAGGCAACGTCGACGTGTTCGTCACCGACGGCTTTGTGGGCAACGTCATGCTCAAGCTCGCCGAGGGCGCGGGGGCCTTTTTTCGTGACACCTTGCGCGAGTCGTTCGAAAATGCGTCGCCGATCGCGAAGCTCGGAGCGGTCCTCTCCAAACCCGTCTTCGGTGCGATGCGCTACAAGATGAATTACGAGAATTACGGCGGCGCGCCGCTGCTCGGCGTCCGCGGCAACTGCATCGTCGCGCACGGACGTTCGAGCGGCAGCGCGATCGCAAGCGCCATTCGCGCGGCGGCGGCAGAAGTGCGCGAAGATGTGATTGGTAAAATCGCTCGCAACGTCGCCCAACCGGTGCAAACATGAACGTCGCCATCGTAACCGACTCGACCGCCGACATCCTCGAAGCAAGCGCCGCGGCGCTTCATGTCGATGTCGTGCCGCTCTTCGTCAATTTCGGCGACGTTCGTTACCGCGATACGATCGATCTCTCGCGCGCCGATTTCTACCGCAAACTCCGGACGGAGAAAGTTTTACCGACGACCTCGCAGCCGACGTCCGCAGCCTTTGAGGATGCCTTCCGTCCGCATGTCGAAGCCGGCCGGCCCGTCGTCTGTATCACGATCGCGGGAACCCTTTCGGGCACGATCAATGCAGCGCAAGCCGCTGCGGCGCAATTTCCCGGCGCGGCGATTTCCATCGTCGATAGCGAGACGGTGGCTGCGGGACTCGCACTGCAAGTGACGCGTGCAGCCGAACTTGCCGCAAATGGGAAGAGCGTCGAAGATATCCTCGCGTCGCTAGCCCACGATCGCCAAACGCAAGGCGGTTACGCAACGATCCCGGATCTCTCGCACGCCGTTCGCACCGGACGCGTCTCGCGTGCGCAAGCGTTCATCGGGTCGCTCGTCAAAATCGTCCCCGTCCTCAAGTTCGACCACGGCAAAATTTTGGAAGAGGCGCGCGTGCGCACTTTTGGTCGCGCACAAGATGCAATGATCGAGGCCGCCGTCAAACATTTAGGCGATAAGGCCATCGGCTCGCGCATCGGCGTCGTTCACGCCGATGCCGAACCGCTCGCCAAGATGATCGCCGCTGCGCTCCGCCGCAGTCTTGCCGCCGAACCCGCTTCGATCGTCGTGTATGAAGTTGGCCCGGTGATCGCCACGCACGCCGGTCCCGGTGCTGTCGGAGTCTTCGTCGCCGCCGATTGAAAGAGCGGCGCTGTACGTCCATCTGCCGTTCTGCCCGTATATCTGCCCGTACTGCGATTTCGCGAAGTGGGCGTTCGCACCCGAGGCGGCTGCCTCGTATCTGCTCGCTCTGGAGGCGGAGATCGAACGTGCCCCGCTTATCGCGGCCACAACGCTTTTCTTTGGCGGCGGGACGCCCAATACGTACGAACCGCACGAGATCGCCACGATCATCGCGCGTCTGCGCGCGCGCTTCGACTTGCGCGATGATGCGGAAATATCGGTAGAAATCAATCCGGACCTCGCGCTTTGCGAGCGGCTGGCCGGTTTGCGTGAGGCGGGGGTCAACCGGCTCTCGATCGGCGTGCAGTCCTTCGATGCTCGCGAACTCAAGACGCTCGGACGCCGACATTCTGCAAACGATGTTGCCGTCGTCCTCGAGCGTGCGCGCGCCGCGGGTTTTGCGAATATTTCGATCGATTTGATGTTTGGCGTTCCCGGTCAGACCGATCTCACATGGGCTGCTTCGCTCGATCGCGCTTTTGCACTGGGCATCACGCACGTCTCGACCTATGGATTGACGATCGAAGAAGGCACGCCGTACGCGCGTTGGTACGAACGCGAACCCGGCGCGTTCTTTGACGACGAGCGCGAAGCGACGCTGTATCAGATCGCGATCGACCGAGCGGCCGCAGCGGGTTTCGAGCACTACGAGATTAGCAACTTCGCGCAGCCCGGTTACCGCTGCGCGCATAACGCGAACTACTGGCGCAACGGGAGCTATCTTGGTCTCGGCGTCGGCGCGGCGTCGTATCGCGCGGGCGTGCGTTCCACGAACACGCGGGACCTTACCGAGTATGTCGCGGCGGCACGTTCCGGCGTGCCGATCCCCGGCGAATCCGAGGAACTCACGGGCGACGATCGCATCGGCGAGGCGACGATGCTTGCTTTGCGGACGCTGGAGGGGGTCAACGTGCGCGACTTCAGCGAACGGTATGGCGTGGATTTCCTCAAGCGCTACGCCCGGGTCATCGCGGACCTCGACGAAGCCGGACTCCTCGCCGTGAGCGGCGAGTCCGTCCGGCTCACGCCGCGCGGCCGATTTCTTGCAAACGACGTTTGTGGCGCGTTCCTCAACACGTAGCGGCGGTTCTGCCACGACCGTGCTTCGGCTCATCTTTGCGGCCGTGTTCGGCACGACCGGATTTTTGCTCGGCCGCGAGGCCTACGCGCACCTGATTTCGATTCACCTCGCAAGTGAAGCGTGGCAAATCGCGGCCAACGTCGTCGCGCCGGTCGTCGGCGCGGTCTTGGGCGTGTTCGTTGCCCCCTTCGCGCAGTCGCTCTTCGAGGTCGAACTCGTCTCCGTCGAACGTTCGATCGATCGGCTTGCGCCGGGCGAACTCGTCGGCGGCGCGGTCGGTCTGATCGCCGGCCTCATCATCGCGTTCTTGATCAAGAGCGTGCTCTTTGAATTCATCAACATCGCCGGTCCAGCCGGCGGTTATATCGCGATCCTGCTCTACATCATCGTGAGCGTGTTCGCGGCGTACCTCGGAGCGCGCGTCGGCGCAAAGCAGCGCGTGAGCCTGCGCGGTTTTTCATCGACCGTTCCGGCGGCAGCGCCCGGGAGCGTTCCCAAAGTCATCGACACATCGGTCATCATCGACGGGCGGATCCTCGAGATCGTGTCCACGGGATTTCTTGAAGGCCCGCTCCTCTTGCCGCGCTTCGTGCTGCGCGAACTGCAGCTCATCGCCGATTCCACCGATGCGATGAAACGTACCCGCGGTCGCCGCGGACTCGACGTGCTCACGAAATTGCAAGCACTGATGCCCCTCGAGATCGTCGAACGCGATTACGACGAGATCTCGGCGGTCGATGCGAAGCTCGTCAAGCTCGCCCAAGAACGGGACGGCAAGCTCGTCACGAACGACTTCAACCTCAATCGCGTCGCGCACGTCGAAGGCGTGAGCGTGCTGAACATCAACGAACTCGCGAATGCTGTAAAGCCCGTGCTGTTGCCCGGAGAAGAACTCCGTGTGGCGATCATCCGCGAAGGGAAAGAACCCAATCAAGGAGTTGGATATTTGGACGACGGCACGATGATCGTGGTCGAACACGGTCGCAAACTTATCGGTGAGACGGTCGACGTGGCCGTGACGAGCGCACTGCAGACGATGGCGGGCCGCATGATTTTTGCGCGTCCGAAGCGACCATGATCTGGGGTGCGGTGATCGTCGCGGCCGGGCGCGGTACGCGCTTCGGCCGGCCAAAACAGCTCGCCTTACTTGGCGATCGTCCGATGCTCGCCTATTCGATCGAGACGTTCGCGGCGATGCCGGAGATTTGCGAACTCGTGATTGTAACCGAATCCGAGTACATCGAGGACGTGCAGGCGCTCGTCCTTGGGCGGGTCGGCTCGCTGCCGTGTAGCGTCGTTGCCGGCGGCCCCGAGCGGCAGGACAGCGTGCGGCTCGGGCTCGACGCACTCGGCGAGGGATGCGTTGGCGTGCTCGTGCATGACGGTGCGCGTCCGCTCGTGCGACCTGCCGATATCCGCGCCGGCATGCGGGTCGTGCGCACCGGTATCGCCTCGCTCCTCGTCACGCCCGTCGTCGATACGATCAAAGTGCTGGGCGAACACAATCACGTCGCGCGTACGCTCGACCGCGCGACGCTCGTCGCCGCGCAGACGCCGCAGTTTGCGATGACGCGCGACATGCGCCGTGCACACGCCGATGCCTACCGTAACGGCGCCGTTCTTACCGATGATACGGCGCTGCTCGAACGCGCCGGCTGCGATGTGATCGCCGTCGTCGGTTCGCCTGAGAATTTCAAAGTGACGCATCCGGAGGATGTGTTGCGCGCTGAGGCGATCCTCGCCGGGCGCAGTCCGACGATCGTCGATGAAGAAGAAGTCTTTGTCGTCGAATCCTACATCCCGGAACGAGCGATCGATGACGTTGCCGAAGAGATCGAACGTCGCGAAGGACGCGTCGATGAGATCAATCGCGATCTGCCGGATGCGGCGATGATTCGCGCGTATATCGGCGCGTCCAATTTGCGCGGATTCGGTACGCAGCTCACCGTGCTCGGCGGCCCAGGTGCCATGTTTACGGCGCACCACGCCCACTACGCGCCGCGAGCGCCGGCTGACCGAACGCATTCGTGAGGGTCGGTCATGGATTCGATGCGCACCGACTCGTCATCGGTCGTCCGTTCATCTTGGGTGGCGTGCACGTGCCCGCCGATGTCGGTCCACTCGGACATAGCGATGCCGACGTACTCGCGCACGCGATCTGCGATGCGCTTCTCGGTGCGGCCGCGCTCGGCGATCTCGGCGCGCACTTCCCCGATACCGACGAACGCTGGCGCGGCGCCGATTCGCTTGCGCTCATGGCCGAGTGCGTAGTCATGCTCCGTCGGGCGGGTTACGGAATTGCGAATGTCGATGCGACGATCGTCGTGCAGACGCCCAAACTCGCACCGCATCTTCCGGCTATGCGCGAGCGTCTCGCCGCGACGCTCGCGGTTCCGCTCGGCCACATCAGCGTCAAAGCGAAGACCAGCGAAGGCCTGGGCTATACCGGCGACGGGAGCGGGATTGCCGCCTACGCCGTGGCGCTGATCGAACCGCTCGTTTAGCAGGAGCGGTGCGTTGTGGCGCCGTTCCCAGAAACGGTGAAGAATCGCGCCGTAGGCTCGGTGCATATGGAAAGCGAGCCGACCCGTGTTCTCGTCGTCGATGACGAGCGCCCGATCCGAGAACTGCTTGAAATCGGCCTCGGCCAGGCGGGTTTTGACGTGCGCACGGCCGCCGATGGAACCTTGGGCCTCGCCGCCGTGCGCGAATGGGAGCCCGATGCCATCGTGTTGGATGTGATGATGCCGCGGATCGACGGCATCACGCTCTTACCCATGCTCCGCAAGATCACCGAAGCGCCCATCTTGATGCTCAGCGCGAAAGGCGACGTCGTTGACAAAGTCGAGGGACTGGCCCACGGTGCTGACGACTATCTCGCCAAACCTTTCGAGATTCCCGAGCTGATCGCGCGCATCCAAAGCGCGCTCCGTCGGCCGACGCTGGCGAAACGCAGCACGCTCTCGTTCAGCGATCTCACGGTCTCGCTGGACGACCACATCGTCACGCGGGCCGGTAAACGCATCGACCTTTCGGCACGCGAATTCGATCTGCTCGCGGCGCTGTTGAAATCGCCAAACCGCGTTTTCAGTCGCGCGCAACTGCTCGATCTCGTGTGGGGAATCGACCGTGACGTAACGCTCGGAACCGTCGAAACGTATATCTGTTATCTCCGCGCGAAAGTTGACCGGGGTCAAGCGCCGCTCATTCATACGATACGCGGCGTCGGCTACTCGCTGCGCGAGGGCTAATTGTTTCGCGCCCTCGAGCAGCGGGTGACGTTTGCAATTGTCATCTCGGTGCTCGCGCTGTGCGCGATGCTGGGAGCCGTTGTCACGTGGGCAGCATGCACGATTATCGGCACGGGCTACATTCAAGCGCAGCATAACGCCGCAATGGAACTACCCGCAATCGCCGAGCGTGAAATCGCAAGCGCCGGCTCGCTCGAACGCGCGCGGCTTGCGATCGAACGGCATTTTGCGGGGACCGACATCGTCGTTCGCTTGCGGCCCGCGCGGCAACGTGGCATCGGAGGCGGCCCGCAGCCAAGCGATCTTCGTCACGGCGTGATGCCAGTGGGCGGACAAGCGCCGCGTGAATCGTTCGATGCGGCGCCATATCCCGGCGCCGTCCTCGTGATGAGTCTCTCCGGTCTCCATCCGATGCGCGTCCCGATTGCAGGCGATCTGGCATTTATCATTCCGGACGTTTCTCGGCTCAACCGCGCTGCACTCGCGTTTTTCTCCGCGCTCGGCGCGATCGTCGCGGTCATCCTCATCGCTGGGGCGATTGCTGCGCGACTGCTCGCGCGCGCCGCAATTCGACCCCTCATCGATGTCACGCTCGGATTACGCCGGCTCGCGCAAGGCGAGTTTACCCGGCATTGGATCGACACGAACGAGCGTAGTCCCCTCGGCGAACTCGCCGACGCCTATAACGGCGCCGTGGATCAGGTGACGGCGGCGATCGAAGAACGTCTGGAGACCGAATCCGAGATGCGCGCGTTCATTGCCGATGCCGGTCATGAACTGCGCACGCCGCTCACGGTCCTCACCGGCTACATCGACGTGCTGCAGAAAGGCGCGGCGCAGAACGCGCCGCTTGCCGAGCGCATCTACACCTCGATGCGGACCGAGAGTCGGCGCATGCGCTCGCTCATCGATAAACTCATTTTGCTCGCGCGGCTGGAGCGGCTCGATACGCACGCTGCTACACGCGTGGAACTCGAGCCCTTCGTCAAACGCGTGATCGACGCCGTCGCGCCGCACGGCTCGAACGTCGCGTTCCAAGCACACGCACACGACCTCGTCGTTTCGATCGACGATGCCGAATTGCACGCGGCATTTGCGAACCTGATCGAAAACGCGCTCAAATATGCACCGGGTTCTGCGGTCACCGTTGATTTACGCGCCGTCGGCAGCGAAGCGGAAATCGCGGTCAAGGACGCGGGTCCGGGCATGAGCGCGGCGGCACTCACGCACGCGTTCGACCGATTCTATCGCGGGGAGAACGTCGCGGCACCCGGATCCGGCCTTGGGCTATCGATTGCCAAGCGCGCGGTCGAACGCGCGCATGGGACGCTGAGGCTGGAAAGCCCGGCCGGAGACGGCGTGCGAGCGACGATCCGATTGCCTCGCGCCTGAGCCTGCTCGTTGCCGCTCGGTATGCCCGGCTGCGGCGGCGACCGAGCGTGAAAGAGGCAAGCGAACGAGTAGGAATGGCGCCGTCCGGGAATAGTCGGAAACGATGATGCTATTTTCCGGACGCCGTCGTCTCACGATCGCGTACGTCGCGGGCGCCGTAGTCGTGCTCGCCTTCATCATCGTCTATATCGCACGCGCTTCGATCCTGCAGAACCTGGTGCAGTCAGGCGCGGGCGCGGCGACCGGTTACAACATCTCGTTTCGCACCTTCGCGGTCTCCGGATCGCATGCAGAGATGCACGGCGCGTCGGTACGTACGCGCAGCGGCGAGCCGTTCCTGACCGCAGGTCACGTCGCGGTCGATTTCAACCTCGGCGACTTTCTCACAGGCACGCGGCAGTACGGACTGCGAACGCTCCTGGTCGAGAACCCGCACATCACGATCGTGCGGCACCGTGATGGGACGTACAACGTTGCCTTACCGCGTGCGGCCGCCAATACGACGAAGGCAACACGGGCGCCCGCTCCGTTCGATGCGAGCATCTCCGTACGAAACGGCTCGGTCGAGTTGATCGACGATGCCGCCATCTATCGCGGCTCGCAGCATCAGACGGTGGTCGACTTGAATGCCGAAGCGCAATTGCACAGCAATGCACGGTCCTCGTACACGATTGGATTTGCGTTCGCCGGATCCGGCGGCCGTTTCCCGGTGCACGGCGCGGCGATCCTCGACGACTTGCGCGGTACCGAATCGCATCACTGGACGGCCAAGGTCGTGCCGATCGGGCCGCTCGTCGATTACGCCGTCAATTCGACGGCCGTCCACTTGAGTGCCGGATTGCTGCGCGATGTCGATCTGCGATACTTCGGCTTACTCAATCGACACGGCGAAATCGACCGTCATATCGGCGCGCGCGCGAGACTCGACGGCGCGCAGATTTACGTCGCCGCGCTGCGGCGTCCGCTACGCGATGTGCACGGGCCGGTGCGGGTATACGACGATGGCTTGATGACGCCGCGGGCCGATGCGATCCTCGCCGGCATCCCGGTCCGAATCGCCGGCGGTCTCTATGATTTCGCGCATCCAAGTTTTCGGCTGGGAATCGTCGGAAGTGGTCCGCTCGAATCGCTCGTCACACTCGGCCCGCCCTCACCGTACGTGCACCGTCTTGCCGGTCCGCTCGATTTTGCCGTGCGGCTCGAAAGCGCCGTGGGGCATCCGGTCGTGTTCGGTCATTTCAGTGGGGCTCACGTTAGCTATAACGGGTTCCCCGCCCGCGACGTCCACGGCTTGGTGAGCATCGACGGAACGGAACTTGACATCATCAACGCGGGTGGCAACTACGCCGGAATCGGAATCGAGACGCAAGCTCTTATCGCGCTGGAACGACATCTCGGGATTCGCGCCGTCGTCCGGGCGGATGCCCCCGCGCACACGCTCCCGTATGTCGATTCGCTCGTGCCCGGTATGCCGGTCGGCGCGATCGGTGTCGTCGCGGGCATCGATACGTCGCTTGCAGCGCACGGAATTCTCGCCGGTGCGAATGCAGGCGACACGCTCGAGTCGCCGATTGCGATCGATCAAAGCGGCAACGGACTCATCGGTCCGCTTGCGATTACGCACCGCGATGGATCGTCGCTCTACGCGCGCGCCTCACTGAGTCAACACCCGAATTCGCTTACCGCGATCGTCGATGCGCGCGGCTTCCGCCTCTCGCCCTCGAGCGTGAACACGCTACCGGGGATCCAATTTCCGGCAATTCCGGCGATCGACGGCACGATCGATGGCGTCATCGGTGTCGCGACGAATCAAGGCGCCGTCGCCCTCGGCGGTATCGCGACGCTCACGGGTGCGCACGTTCAGGGAATCGCGATCGATCGCGCGGGCGGCCGCTTTGACGGATCGGCAAACGACGTGCAGGTCGGCGCGCTCGACGCACGCGGGCCGTGGGGTTCGTTCTCCGGCACCGGCGGATCGAACGGCACGCGTACGGCACTCGACGGCCGGTTTCGCGGTTCGCTCGGCGCGCTGGCGTCGGTTGGCGTGCACGTTCCCGCTACGGGAGACGTCGACGCGCCGGTTTCGATCTTCATCGATGGCGCGACGACCGTCGTGCAGACGCAGGACGCGCGTTTTTCGCGTGCGTCGCTGGGCGGCATCGCCGTCGACCATCTCGATGCAACCGTTGGACTCCACGGCACGCAGGTCGCCGTTTATTCTGCGAGTAGTTCGGTTGGCGGTGGGCAGGTCGTTGCCTCGGGTCGACTCGGCGACGGCGGAACGATTGGTATTGCAACGAGTGCGATTCACAATCCAAACGACCCGCGTATTCCCGTGACGAGCGGTACGGTGCAGCTCCTCGGGACGCTCGCGGGCACGCTGAACGCGCCGCGCGCCGACGCATCGGCGATCGTTAGTAACGGGCGCGTCGCCGGCGATATTCCGGTGGGCGGCGACTTTGCACTCGCCTACGCCCGCGACCGGCTTGGGCTCGACGGTTCGCTGCTTCGCTTCGGCGATGCATACGCAACGCTCGATGGCTCGATTGCGGGCGTGACCGGCGCAAGACCGAGTTACGATCTCCAGTCTCGCGTACGCGTCGCCGACTTTGGCGATCTCGCTTCGGTTCTCGACATACCGCTCCCGTATCTCGTCGGCAGCTTTGATGCGAATCTCGGTATTCACGGCGCCGGAACGACACCGCAAGTCATCGGAGACGTCGCGATCCCCGAAGGCTCGGTGAACGGCCTTGCCTTTAAAGCGGGATTCGTGCGTTTGAATGCCGATGCGTTCGCAACCCGCGCGAGCGGCGGCAACATAACGGTCGGCACGACACACCTCGCCTTCGACGGAAGCTATGCGCGCGGTGCGACGCGCGCCAGCGTCCGCACCGACCGCGCGGATCTGGCGGATTTTAACGATTACTTCGACATCGCCGATACGCTGGCGGGAACGGGTCCGATCGCATTCGATCTGCTCTCCGCAGGTGACACGCTGCAGACGCGTGGCAACGCAGCGATCGCTGCGGCACGTTTTCGACGCTTTACGCTCGGCGATGCGCGAGCGCGATGGTCGATGCGCGGTCGCTCGATCCTCGCAGATGCGGCAATTACCGGGACCTCCGGATCGTTCGGATTGACCGGCTCGATTTTGCCGGCGGCGCACGCGCCGCTGATCGATCCGATCAAACGCTCGACGCTCGACCTCAACGCCCGCGTTTCCGCCGTCGATCTGGCGACGTGGCTACCGGCGTTCGGCGTGCATACGCTGCTCATCGGGCACGTCGATGCAAGCGCGCATGTCGTCGGCCGCTATCCGCGGCTGTCGCTTGGTGCAAACGCAGCGCTCACCGGTGGCGGATACGATCGTATCCCGATCCAGCAGTTCACGATCGCGGCAACGGCGCAAAATGGGCGCGCGACGATTACCGACGCCCACCTCGTCGCGCCCGCGCTCGACGTTCGCGCCAAAGGCAGCCTTGGTTTTCTTCCGACCGACCGCATTGCGCTTGACGTTTCTCTTACCTCGCCCGATGTCGGTTCGTTTTATACAACGGCGACGGGAATGGCCTCACCGGTGAGCGGATCGTTCTCGACGCTCGCGACGATCGGCGGTTCGTTTCGCGTGCCGGTCGCATCTGCGGTTCTCGATGCGAATGCCGTCAAGGTGGCAAACGTTGCGATTCCGCACGCGCGGGCCGACATCACGTACGCGCGACAATCGTTCGTGCTGCATGCAAGTGAGATCGATTTTCTCTCCGGCAAGATTCTCGCCGAGGGGAACGTGCCGCTGACGCTCGCTGGGATCAGCGCGACGGCGCCCATTGCGGCAACCATCACGACCGTCGGGCTGGATCTTGCCAACTTCGCGCCGCTCGTGCCTTCCGGAACGCGCGTCGCCGGGATTCTCGATAGCCGGATCGTCGCCTCGGGATCGGCGACAGCGCCGCAACTTCTCGGTAGCGTCGCACTTCATAATGGCCGCTATCGCTCCGACTTCGAACGAGCCGAACTAACGAACATCGCGGCGCACGTCGCGCTTTCCGGTACGCAGGCAACGCTGAGCGACTTCCATACAGATATCGGCGGCGGCGCAATCGATGCAACCGGAAATGCGCGCGTCGTCGATCTACGCAATCCGATTCGAACGCTAGCCTACACAGCAAGCGCGCACGCAAATCGGGCCGGGCTCGATTTCCCGGCATATTTTCGCGGGAAGATGGACGGAACGGTCGCCGTCGCTCGTGCATCCGGGGCGCGACCGCTGGTCAGCGGGGACGTAGCGTTCACCAACACGCGAATTCCGCTTACGGCAATTTATAATCCGAACGCGGTGCCCGCAGCGACGCCGGTGGCGCTGCCCGATGTTGCATTCGATTTGGGCATCCTCGCCGGTGAAGATGATCGCGTCCAAAGCGGAGCCGTCGATGTTGGTGCGACTGGAGCCGCGCGCTTGGGTGGGACGCTTGCTGCCCCAACGCTCGATGGACGATTCGAATCAACGGGCGGCACGCTCAGTTTCTACCGGCAATTCGTCTTGGAGCGCGGCGCGGTTCGTTTCACGCCGGATGCCGGCATTATTCCAAACGTGTACGCCGTCGCAACGACGCACGTGCCCGATCCCTCAACCGATATCAGTTTGACGTTAACGGGTCCGGCGACGAGTTTGAATTTAGCGTTCGATTCGACGCCCGGGTATAGTAAAGCGCAGATTTTGGGCCTGCTCGTCAACGCACAGGCGCTCGGGGCGATCGGTGGCCTCGCGCAATCCGGCTCGAACAGCAACCTGCCTTCGCCGATTGCGGATGCGGCCTTCGGCTACGTCGAACAACAGCTCTCGCGTTCGTTCCTGACCCCGCTCGGTAGCGGTCTTGGCAAAGCGCTTGGGTTTTCGAACCTCAACCTCGGGTACGGCTTGACCGGCGGCTTCACCGCAAACGCATCGCGTCGCATCGGAAAAAATCTCGAAGTCGTCGTGGGCGAGTCGCTCGGCTACCCGCAGCGCGAGTCCTTCGGCGTGCGCAGTACGTTCGGAAAGAGTACTTCCGCGCAGCTGACGTTCTTCTCATCGCAAGGGAACGCGACGTTCGGGTCGTTTTCGCAGAGTTATCTGCAATCGATCAATACCGATCAGACCATCCGCGCCATCGAGCCGCCGACAAGCGGCTCGGGCTTCGTGTTCACGCTCCAAAAGCGGTTTAAGTAGCAAACGATAGGAACCGCGGACCCGCATGCGAAGTTGGGCCAAAATGCTTAAGTCCTTAAGTGATACTCCGGTCTCGTTCGGTCATCTCGTGCGGACGCTCGCCCGGCACGTCGACCGTGCGATGGCGCTGCGGGTGGCGGAGTTCGGATTGACGATCGCTGAGTATTACGTCTTGCGCGAACTCTACATCGATGATGGGCTTACCCAGCGTGCGCTTAGCGCGCGGCTGAACCTCACGGAGCCCGCAATGCTCCTCACCGTCCGCGGAATGTCCGAGAAGAAGCTCGTCCGTCGCGCTCGCGATGCAGACGATCGCCGAAAGATCAACGTTTTTCTTGCCGCGGGCGGGAAGCGGCTTCGGAGGCCGTTGCACGATCACGCGCTTGCGGTAAACGCCGTGGCACGGACGGGGCTTAGCGACGCCCAAATCGTGCGTTTTCGTTCCACGCTCGATCGTATGGCGAGCAACTTTCGCACATCTGGAGGGACATCACTTGGCTAATCAACTCTCGCGCGCCGCCTTCGTGGCGCTCGCAGCCGCAGCCGGCCTTGCACCGAATGCGGCGTTCGCCGCGAGCCTCAGCCTCAAAGCCGGATCCGCTCGCGACGACGATGCGACACCGTATCTGTACGCGATGCAGAGCGGACTCTTCAAGAAAAACGGCATCGACGCCGCGCTGACCGGCATGAACAGCGGCTCGGCGGTCTCAACAGCGGTCGTGGGCGGTTCGTTCGATATCGGCAAGTCGAGTCTCATGGGCCTTATCGCCGCGCATGCGCGCAGGATTCCGTTCATCCTGATCGCGCCGGCAGGCGAGTATTTCTCGAGCGCACCCGTCAGTGGCATGCTCGTCAAAGTCGACGGTCCGATTAAAAAGGCCGCCGACCTGAGCGGGAAAGTCATCGCCGTCTCGGCGCTCAACGATCTCTACACGATCACGACGCGCGCGTGGATCGATTCGCACGGCGGCGATTCGACGACCGTGAAGTTTGTCGAACTGCCGATCAGCGCCGTGCCCGCGGCGATCGAGCAAGGCCGAATCGATGCCGGCAACGTGCTCGAACCCGAACTCGAAGTCGCGATCGAGTCGAAGACCGTGCGCGTGCTCTCGCACCCTTTCGATGCAATCGCGACGAATTTCACCTTCAGCGGCTGGTTCACAACGAAAGAATTTGCCGAAAAGAATCGCGATACGGTCGAGCGCTTCGTTCGTTCGCTTCGCGAGGCCGCTAACTACACGAACGCGCATCACGATCTGACCGTCGATGCGCTCGCGCAGTTTACGAAAGTCGATGCAGCGGTGATCAAGAAGTCGTCGCGCGCGACGGCCGGCGTGGACATCGAACTGAAGAAGATTCAGCCTCTCATCGATACCGCAGCGAAGTACAAGGTGATCCCGGAGCCGTTCGACGCGCGCGATCTCGTCGACCCAGCGGTGTTGCACCTCTAAGATGCTTGCACTGGGCGTGATCGGGCTCGGACGTGCGGCATCCTCGATGCTGCCGAGCCTGCGCGCGCACCCCGATGTGCGGATCGTTGCGGCTGCCGATCCGAATCCCGCCGCGCGCGACCGCTTCCTTGCCGACTTCGGCGGCGAGGTGTACGGAAGTGGCGCCGAACTGTGTGCGCAGCCGCAGATCGATGCGGTCTATATCGCAACGCCGCACGCGTGTCATGCGGAGGACGTCCGCACGGCGGCGGCTCACGGAAAACATGCCATCGTCGAGAAGCCGATGGCACTGACCGCGTCGGAATGCCGGGGAATGATTGCTGCCGCGCGTGCTGCGGGTATTGTCCTAGTCATCGGACACACGCATGGCTTCGATCCCGCGATCCTCGCGATGCGTGCGCTCGTGGCAGGCGGCACGTACGGCCGCTTGCGGATGATCACGAGCCTTGTATACACGGACTTTCTCTATCGACCGCGCCGACCCGAAGAACTCGACACGTCGCTTGGCGGCGGGATCATGTACAACCAGGTCCCGCATCAGATCGACCTCGTGCGGACGCTTGCGGGCACGCCGCTGCGCAGCGTCAAGGCGATCAGCGGCGTGTGGGATCCTAAACGCAGGACCGAGGGTGCACTTGCGGCGCTTCTCGAGTTCGAAGACGGCGTCGCCGCGACGCTTACGTATTCGGGATACGACCGGTTTGATAGCGACGAATTCCAATTTTGGATCGCCGAATCAGGCGCGGAAAAGAAGCCGAACCATGGAGCCGCGCGACACGCACTCGGCGAACGTTCGCCAAGCGACGAAGCCGCGCTCAAAGCGCAGAGCGGCTATAGTGGCAGCGGAATACGCGCTACGGCCGGGCCTGCGCATCAGCCGCATTTCGGGATGCTACTTGTTAGCTGTGAAGACGCGGATTTTCGCATCGCCCCCGATGGTGTACTGGTGTACGATCGTGAGGGCGTGCGTGAGATCGCCTTGCCCCAGTCGCGTGCGTTTCCCAACAAAGATAGCGTGATTGACGAATTCTACGATGCGGTCGTGCGGGGCGTCCCCGCCATCCACGACGGACCTTGGGGGATGGCGACCGTTGAAGCGTCGCTTGCACTCATGCAGTCTTCTGCAGAACGTCGAGAGATTTTTCTGGGGGTGCCGCGTGCCGTCTCTTGAGATAGCCTCCCTTGCCGCGTTGCTCGATGACGTGCGGCCGCTCGTCGTCGCGGCGCGCGAACGCGGCGACCACCCGCGCTATTTGATGCTCGACGGCCCGGCGTACGATGCCGTCGCGCAGGTGAAAGACGGCGATCGGGAACGCGGTCTGCCGATGATCGTTTTGGGCCTTGAGATCGTCCGTTCCGACGATCCCGCTGCTCGCCCGCGCGTCTTTTAATCCGCACCGATCGAACGAGGTTCTCTGCCGATGCTCTCACGCGAAGAAAACCAGCTGCTCACCACCGTCGACTCCGGAACGCCGATGGGCGTCGCGCTACGACGCTACTGGTTCCCCGCGCTTCTCAGTGAAGAACTGGTCGAGAACGACGGCACACCGGTGCCGGTGCGAATGCTCGGCGAGGATTTGGTCGCGTGGCGCGATAGCAAGGGCCGCATCGGTCTCATGGACGAGCGCTGCCCGCACCGACTCGCCTCGATGACGCTCGGTCGAAATGAGGACTGTGCACTGACGTGCATCTACCACGGTTGGAAATTCGATGTGAACGGTGCATGTCTTGAGATGCCGACCGAACCGCCCGACTACAATTTCAAGAATCGCATCCGCATGAACGCCTATCCGACGCACGAAGCGGGCGGCATCATTTGGACCTACCTGGGTCCGCCCGACCAGCAACCCACCTTCCCGGCCTACAAATTCACCTCGATGGCAAGCGATCGCGTGGGCGTCGTGAAGATCGGGATCCGGGCGAACTACTTGCAAACGGTCGAAGGCGCGATCGACTCCGCGCATTCGTGGTTCCTCCATCGCGGTAGTTCGCGCGATTGGGAGAAGCGGCTTTCAATCTCCGAGGATCAGTCGCCCAAACTCGAGGCGGAAGATACCGCCTACGGGTTCCGGTATGCCGCAATCCGCAAACCCATCGATAATCCGGAGACGACGAAGTACGTCCGCGTAACGCTTTTTGCCGCGCCCTCGACGGCGTTCATCCCGCCGCCGCTCAACCCGAATCTGCCCGTGCACACGCAGATCTTCGTGCCGATGGATTCCGAGACCACGATGCTCTTCGATGTTTTCTACGCGCAGAACGATACGCCGGTCGATCAGGCGGACTTGCGCCGCAGCCTGAACGCGCAGGCCGGCATCGATTTGGACGAACGTGGATTTCGATTTGCCAGACGCGAGAATCGCTGGAATCAGGATCGCGCGGCGATGAAAGACGGCAGTTGGACCGGCATCCGCGGCTTTCAAAATCAAGATATCGCGGCGCAAGAATCGATGGGTCGCATCGTCGACCGCAGCCAGGAGCATCTTGGCACCTCGGACGTTGCGGTGATCCGCATGCGTCGCCGGTTACTGGAGACGCTGCGACGCTCGCAGGCGGGAGAACCGCTCGTCGGACTTGAGCATCGGGTCGCATACGAGCGGATGGCAAGCGAACAGCGCGTCATAGCGATCGACGAACCATGGCAGCACGTCGGCGCGCATGCCGGCGAGGTTTCGGCCGTATGATCGCCGCTCCATCGCAAGCCCTCCTCGACGATCTCGTTACCGGCAATCGCATTCTCTTCAACGAGAAGATCGTCGATGGATTCGGACATATCAGCGCGCGCAGCGATACGGACCCCTCAACGTTCGTTATGTCCCGCTACGTCGCACCGGGCCTCGTCGAACTCGCCGACTTGCGTTCGTTCGATTTGGAGAGCAACCCGCTGGATGACGACGGCGCGCGACACTATAGCGAACGTTTTATCCACGGCGCGATCTACGCAGCACGTCCCGACGTGCAGTCGGTCGTGCACTGCCACGCTGCGCAACTCTTGCCATTCGGTGTCAGCCGTGATACGACGCTTAAGCCGGTCTATCACATGTGCGGATTTCTCGGTAGCGGCGTGCGCGTGTTTGAGATTCGCGACACCGCCGGGATGACAGATATGCTCATCCGCACGCCGCTGCTGGGCACCGCCCTGGCCGCCGAACTCGGTGCGGATCCGATGATTTTGATGCGCGGGCACGGCGCGACGATGGTCGGCAATTCGATCAAACAGGCGGTGTACCGCGCGATTTACGCAGCGCAAAACGCCGCCGTTCAGCTCGACGCGATGCGACTCGGTGCGGTCACCTACCTGAGCGAAGAAGAAGCAGCGCTCTTTGAAGCGCACGCAAACCTCATCTACGAACGTCCGTGGGAACTTTGGAAGCGCGAAGCGCTCGCGTAGCCCTCGCTCTTTTACGGTCGCGGAGTTCCGGCTCTGATGCGCAACGCCGCCGGCATCGACGGCGATTGCATTCGCGCTGACTTCAGCGTCGAAGCTAGCCACGCGAGATCCTCGAGCATCACGTCCAACACCAATTGAAGCGATGCATTTGTCGGCTTCCCGTCCGCTCCGAATGCGTTGGAGATGAATGGAATAAGCGTTGGCGTTCGAACCGGCACGGCTTCCGTCTCGATCAGCACTGTATTGAGATGCTCGATCGCGCGTGCGCCGCCCGTTGCCGCAAGACTGTAGCCGATGCACGCCACCGGCTTGCGACGAAAGCCAAAAGAGAAGAACACCGAATCGAGGGCATTCTTGAGCACGGCCGGGAAGCTATGGTTGTACTCCGGGGTCACAACGATGTAGCCGTCCGCTTCTGCGATTTTGTTGTTCCAGCGCTTCACGAGTGGGTCCGAATAGGTTGGATCGGCGAAGTCGCCTACCGTCGCAATGGTTTCCCCAAAGAACGGCAGCGGCCAGTCGCGTAGGTCGAGTATTTCGACGTCGAATGCTGTATGTGCAGCAACGAGGGGTGCGATCCATCGTATGACGGAGTCGGCATTGCGACCGCTCCGGGTGCTGCCGACGATGATTTGAAGACGAAGGTTGGGCATTGTCATTCCTCGGGGACCGGGATGAAACAGCGATCGATTCGAATTGCGGAGAGTACTGTCAACTAGTTTATATAAGTATGGTGATATGTCAAGCGATCTAGAACGGTTGGGTTGGCTGATCAAACGCGTCCAGCATCTCCACCATCGAGAACTCGACGCCAAGTTGGCTCGGTTTGATATCAGCCTTGTCCAGTGGAACGCACTTCGGGAAATCGCACGGAATCCAGAAGTTTCGCAACACGGCTTGGCCGAGCGGACGTTCAATTCTGACCAGTCGTTCGGGACGTTGCTTGCAAGGTTGCTCGCGCGAGGACTCATCGAGCAACACAAAAAAGTCGGACGAGCGACCTTCCATCGTTTGAGCGCCAAGGGAAAGAAACTGCTTCGGGACGGACAGGACGTGATGTCCGAGGTTGTCATACAATCGTTTTCTGTTCTCCAGAAGAACGAACGGTCGGAACTTACCCGCTTACTCGTCAAAGTGCTCGACGCGCGCGCTCAGAATTCCGACCGGTAGGCAAAGGGTCCATCGCGGCTTCGATTAACTACATCGAATCGGGTTAACCGGAGAGAGTAATGCCATGATGCAATTTGAAGAATTCGTATCCGCGCTCGAAGCGGAACTGCGCAAAACACCGGGCGCCGCCTTTGCCGCCAAGGAACGCGCGGTGACGTGGACGATGCAGGAGCGCGTTGCGATCGTGGCACTCGTGCCGCCGCTCAACGTGAGCGTGACACTTAGCGGTGCGGCAGCCGAGCCAGTGACGAATTGGTATCCGATCGATGCGGCGCTCGTTCCGGTCGTTTCGCATCGCGTCGCCGGTTTTCTCGGCGCGCACTGAGATGCCACATGCGCAAGCGCTTGTGATCGCACGCGACCCATCGCGTGTCGCAGCGGACCTCACCGCGCGACTTCGGCACGAGTTCGAAACGGAGTGGGCGGCCGAGGCGGGCTTCGTGAAGCTCGCCGAAGGCACGTGCTCGCTTTACGCCTGGCCCGAAGGGTTGCGGCTCGATGCCGTCGCGCAATCGGGCGATGATTTGACGCGCGTCGAGGCGTTCATTCGCGAGCAACTCGAAGCCAACGGCGTGGCGCGCGTCGAGTGGCGTCGGCGTCCGCTCTCGGAGATTCCGCGCTAGTAGACTTGCTACAAGCGCTCGAAAATCGTCGCGATGCCTTGGCCCATCCCGATGCACATGCTCGCGACACCGTAGCGTCCGCCGCGGCGGCGCAGTTCGTGTAATAAGGTCGTCGTGATGCGCGCGCCGCTGCATCCCAGCGGATGTCCGAGCGCGATCGCGCCGCCGTTCACGTTAACGATCGCCGGATCGAATCCAATTTCGCGCACGCAGGCGATCGCTTGCGCGGCGAAGGCTTCGTTGAGTTCGACAAGGTCGATGTCACGGACGCTCAGATGCGCGCGCTCGAGCGCTCTACGCACCGCGCCGATCGGTCCGATACCCATGACTTCGGGACCCACGCCGAACGTCGCTGAGGTGAGGATGCGCGCCATCGGTGTCCAGCCGTGACGCTGTGCGGACTCGCTGCTGCAGACGAGCAGTGCCGCCGCGCCGTCGTTCAGCGGCGATGAATTGCCGGCCGTTACCGTACCGCCTGCTTTGAAGGCGGGTTTCAGTTTTGCCAAACTCTCGAGCGTCGTATCGAAACGGGGCGGTTCGTCGCTTGTGACATCGTAGCTTTTTTTGCCGGCCTCGACGCGGATCGGAACGAGTTCTCCGGCGAAACGACCCGCTTCGGTTGCAGCTTTTGCTTTCATCTGCGAATCCAGGGCGAAGGCATCTTGGTCGGCGCGCGTGATACCAAACTGTTCGGCGACGTTTTCGGCGGTCGCTCCAAGTGAAATTGGTGGGTACATCGCGGCGAGTCTCGGATTAAGCCAGCGCGAACCCAGCGTCGTGTCGTGAATCTCCGGGGCGCGATCCCACGCCTTCTCGGCTTTGGCAATCGCAAAGGGCGCGCGCGTCATCGATTCGGCGCCGCCCGCGATTACGATGTCGTTGACGCCCGCGGCGATCGCGTGATACGCCGAATTGATCGCTTGCAGACCGCTGCCGCAGAGTCGATTCACCGTCGTTCCCGGGACGCTCGTCGGCAAACCGGCGAGCAAGAGCGCCATGCGCGCAGCGTTGCGGCAGTCTTCGCCCGCTTGATTTGCCGCGCCCCAAAAGACGTCGTCGATCGAAGCCGGATCAAGACCCATGCGCGCGACGAGCGCGCGGATCGCCTCCGCACCTAAGTCGTCGGGGCGGACGGGCGCAAGAACCCCACCGTAGCGACCCATCGGCGTGCGCAGTGCATCAATGATAACGGCTTCGGACAACGGAGTTCTCCCAGCGGTAGAGGGGCGCGAGCGTGCGGGACGTAGCTTGCGCTAGTGATTTCGAATGAAACGGCGCCGCCGTCGATCCTTGCAATCGCCCGCGTCTTTGGACGAATTTCTGCGACGGCGTTTGGGGGCGGACAGATTGCGGCGATCCGGCGTGAGGTCGTCCGCAACAACGCGTGGTTGACCGAAGACGAATTTCTCGCCTTGCTGGCAATCGCGCAAATTTTACCGGGCGCGAATCCTACCAACGTGGCGGTGCTGGTTGGATCGCGTTTGCGAGGCGTCCTCGGTGCAGCCGCGGCGCTCGCTGCGGCGGTCTTGCCCGGCTTTGCAATTCTAATGGTCATCGCGGCGATCGCGCTCGACTCGCATGCGCCGGTACTGCGAGGCGCACTCCGCGGCTGCGCGGCGGTTGCCGTCGGATTGACGCTTGCAAATGCAATCGAGATGACGCTCCCACGGCGGAAGAGTCTGATCGATCTCGCGCTCATCCTCGCGGTTGGATGTTCGGTTGTTTTTCTCCACCTATCGCTGGTGGTCACGTTGCTCGTGTTCGTTCCGATCGCGCTGCTTGTGAGGCGCCCGGCCGCCGCGTGAATCTCACCCGACTCGCGCTCGTCTTCACCGTCCTCTCACTGCTTGGATTCGGCGGCGGCAACGCGATCATTCCGCAAATGCACGCCGACGTTGTGGACAAATATCACTGGATAACATCGGTTGATTTTACGCGCTACTATGCGCTTGGAAAACTCGCACCGGGCCCCACGACAACGATGGCAGCCCTCGTCGGGTATGCGGTAAGCGGTCCGCTCGGTGCGATTGTGGCGACACTTGCCGTTTTCGTTCCGGCCGGAATTCTGGTAGCCGCGTTCGGCCACTATTGGCAGAAGCTGCGCGGTAATCCATGGCGCGAACGCTTCGCGCGCGCGATCGCGCCAGTGGTCCTTGGATTGATCTGGGCGGGCGTCGTCACGCTCGCGCACGGCGCGCTCGATTCGCCCGTTACGATCGGACTTGCCGCCGTAGCTGCGGGCGTTCTTCTGTGGTCGAATTGGAATCAAAGCATCATCGTGCTCGTTGCCGGCGCGGTCGGCGCGATTGCACTGCGGTAGAAAATGGCAGGGAACGCGTCGAAATCGGGAAATTGGCTCCAAAACGGTAATCCGATGCATCGAATTCAACGCTAGGGACGGTACCCTTGGTCGCTTCTCAATCTCGTCGCGCGACAGTTTCGGCCGGCGCTAACCCGCTGCTGCCGGGCCTGCTGTTCGTTCTTGGCATTACCGCGGTCGTCGAAGTCGCCGCGCGGCTTGGCTGGCTCACCAGCTACGTACCGCCGCCCTCGACCATCATCGTCGCGCTGTTCGTCGGCTTGTTCAATGGCGAGATTTCAGCCGAGATCGGCATGACGCTGAGCGCGTTTGCCGTCGGACTCCTCTTGGCAACGTCCCTCGCCATCGTCATCGGCATCCTGATGGGCGCGATTCCGGTCGTGTATGACGGACTCAAGGTCATCGTCGAGTTCTTGCGACCCGTTCCGTCGGTTGCGATGATTCCGCTTGCGATTCTGTTTCTTGGACTGGGGACGCAGATGCGCGTGGCCGTCATCACCTATGCCGCGTTTTGGCCGCTGCTCATCAGCACGATCTACGGCGTGCGCGCGATCGACCCGGTCGCACTCGACACGGCACGTAATTTCGGCGTTCCGCCATTTGAAGCGTTGTACCGCGTCACCTTACCCTCGGCGCTCGTGAATATTGCGACCGGCCTGCGCGTGTCGGCGTCGATCGCACTCGTGGTAACGGTCACGACCGAACTCGTGGCAGGCAATAGCGGTCTTGGATTCTACGTTGCGCAAATGGAGCAGGCCAGCCGCCTGCCGCAAATGTATGCCGCGATTCTGCTTACCGGCGTGCTTGGCTATATCATCAACGTGCTCTTCTCGCTGCTCGAGAAGAAGGTCGTGTTTTGGTCGCCGGCCAGCCGCGGAGAAACACAATGAGAAACGCATCGCTGCCGGCGAAGCGCCTCTATTGGGGAACCACGACGCAGCGCAATTTGCTGGGTGTCGGGGTCGTGTTGCTCTTGCTCGTTTTTTGGCAAGTTGTCGCGACACTCAAAGCCAACGTGTATTTACCGCCGGTCAGCTCCATCGTCGTGACGTTCGTGCACGAGTGGTTCACGACCCAATTCCGCGATCAGGCGTTACCGAGTTTATACCGGATGATCGTCGGCTATCTTTCGGCGTGCGCGATCGGCGTGACCGTCGGCGTTCTGATCGGTGCGTACAAGCGGGTGTTCCGCTTGCTCGATCCGTTCTTGCAGTTCTTGCGCGCGATCCCGCCCTCCGCGATCATTCCCGTTGGCATCCTGCTCATTGGGATCGGCGATCAGATGAAGATCGTCGTGATTTGCTTTGGAGCGGTGTGGCCGATCTTGATCAATGCCGCCGACGGCGCGCGCAATGTGCCGCGCGAGCGACTCGATACCGCGCGCATTTTCGGCGTCAGCGGCGTCGATACGCTCTTGAGCGTCACGCTCCCCTCGGCGATGCCGGGCATCTTCGCCGGTTTGCGAACCGGACTTTCGATCGCGTTCATCATGATCGTTGTCTCGGAGATGATCGGCAGCACCAACGGTCTTGGCTATTACATCTTGCAATCGCAGCGGACGTTCGCGATCCCGGAAATGTACGGCGGCATCGTGCTACTCGCCATTCTTGGGTACTCGCTGAATGCGGGCTTTATCGCCATCGAGCATCGCGTGCTCGCCTGGCATCACGGACAATCTGCGCGCGCCGTCTAGCGCGCGCTGCAAGTAAGGAGACTTGGTGAATACGATCGACGAAAAACTGCTCGACGTTGTCGGACTCGAGAAGCGCTACCACTCGAGCGGCACGCTCGCGATCGAAAGCGTCACGCTCGACGTGCGTCGCTCCGAGTTCGTCTCAATCGTCGGGCCGTCGGGCTGCGGAAAGACGACCTTGCTCAAAACGATTTGCGGTCTCTTGCATCCAAGCTCCGGGACGGTTCGTTTGAACGGGCGCCTCATTGCGGAGCCGCCGCCGGAAATGGTCCTCGTCTTCCAAGATTATGCCCGCTCGCTTTTTCCGTGGCTCACCGTTGAGGGCAACGTTGCGTTCCCGCTCAAGAAGAAAAACTTGAGCAAGGCGGACAAATCCAAGGTCATCGACGACGTGCTGCGCGCCGTCAACCTCGAACGTTTCGCAAAGCACTATCCCTGGCAGCTCTCGGGCGGTATGCAGCAGCGGGTTGCGATCGCCCGAGCCGTCGCATTCTCGCCGGAAATTCTGCTCCTGGACGAACCGTTCGCGTCGGTCGACGCGCTAACGCGTGCCGAACTCGAAGATCTGACGCTCGACTTGCGCGATAAGCTCGGTATCACGATGCTGCTCGTGACGCACGATATCGATGAAGCCGTGTATCTCTCGGATCGGGTGTTCGTGCTCTCGCCGCCGCCATCGGTCGTCGTGCGCGAGTTCGCAATTCCGCTCGGTCGCGCGCGCGATCAGGAAACCACGCGTAGCGATGCGCGCTTTCTCGAACTGCGCAACGAAATCCATCACCTCATCGGGCGCCCGCGTCAGCTCGCACCGGAGCCGACCGCGGTCTGATGCGTCGCGCCATTCCGCTTCGCGCGTCGCGCACGTCGCTGCGTGCGCCCGCTGCGGAAGGCTTCATCATGGCCGGCGCGTCGCTGTTGCTCGCGTATCTTGCGATCGTCCCGGTTGCAACGATGCTCTATGCAAGCTTCCACGTCGGGTTTTTGAGCGACAGCGCTCACTGGTCGATTGCGAACTACACGCGCTCGTTTTCCGATCCCGCATTCTACCGACTGCTCGGCAATACGCTCGCCTACGGTGCCTCGGTTGCGGTTCTCGCGATCGTCCTCGGCTTCGGTCTTGCGTTTCTCTACGCGCGCACGGACGCGCCGCTACGGAGTCTTGGCATGGCGACGGCGCTCGTGCCGCTCATCTTGCCGGGTATTCTCAATACCGTCTCGTGGTTGTTTCTCGCATCGCCGCGGATCGGGATCCTCAATGCGATCGCGCAAACGCTGACGACGCTGCGACCGTTCAACGTCTATTCATTGCCGGGGATGGTATTCGTGCAGGCGATGCACGTCGCGCCAACGGCTTTCATCATGGCGGTCGCCACATTCACCTCGATGGATCCGGCGATGGAAGAAGCGGCCGTGTCTTCGGGCGCCGGAAGTTTGACCGCGTTTCGTCGCGTGACGCTCGGACTTGCGCGACCCGCGATCGTCGCTGCAGCACTGCTCGTCTTCATTCAAACGATTTCGTCGTTCGAAGTGCCGCAGCTCATCGGCGTCCCCGCGAACGTCTCCGTGTTTACAACGCAGATCTACGGCGCGCTGCAAGCGTTCCCGCCGGACTACGGCGGTGCCGCAGCGATGGGCGGCGTGGTGCTTGTGATCGCGGCGGCGGGGGTAGCGTTTGCGAATCGGCTCAATAGCGCCGGGCGTCACGCGACGGTTACCGGCAAAGCATTCCGGCCGCGCCGGATCGAGCTTGGACCGATGCGGCCACTCGCCGGCGCTGCAATCGTCGCATTTTTCACGATCGCCGTCGCGCTGCCGCTGGCGGTTCTTATTTGGGTGTCGTTCTTACCGGGTTTCGAGATACCGTCGCTTGCGGCGCTGCGTCACCTTACCGGAGCGAACTACATCACGATGTGGAATTATCCGCTCATTCGGCAGTCGATGCTCAATAGCACGATCGTCTCGCTAAGTGCCGGCGCGATCGTTACCGTGCTTACGGCAATCGTCGCGTACGTGACGCTTAAATCGCGCGTGCGGTTTGCGTGGTTGCTCGACGTGCTCGTCTCACTGCCGATCGCCGTGCCGAGCATCCTCATGGGCGTGGGTATTTTGTTCTGGTACCTGGTCGCGCCCTTACCGTTCCATCTCTACGGCACGCTCGCGCTTTTGGTCATCGGCTTCGTCACGATCGGCATTCCCTATGGCATGCGGTACGCAAGCTCGGGGCTCGCACAGATCCGAGACGAACTCGAAGAAGCTGCGGCGGCAAGCGGCGCCGATTGGCTCACGCGCTTTTGGCGCATCTACGTGCCGCTCTTGATGCCCTCGCTCCTCGCGGGTTTTCTGACGACGGTAATCGTCGCGTTCCGCGAGATTTCCGCGGCCATCTTTCTCTACTCGCAAGGCAGCGAAGTCGTTGCGATCGCGATCTTCGATCTGTGGTCGAACGGGCAGTACCCGGCGATCGCCGCGCTCGGTTGCGTGCTCGTGGTGTTCTTGTTCGGTCTTGTGAGCATCGTCCAACGTTTGGGCGGTCGCTTGGGACTGGGCGCCGCTTCATAATCGAGCGCGGATGATCGAAGACGGACTCCCGCTTGCGCAGCGTCGCTTCGCGGTTCTCGCAACGGCCCTGGGCACGCTGCTCTCGATGATGGATTCGACGATCGCGAACGTCGCGTTGCCGACGATCGCAAGCGATCTTGGCGCGACGGCATCGGCATCGATTTGGATCGTCAACGCCTACCAGCTCGCGATCGTCATGCTGATCGTGCCGCTGGCAACCTGCGGCGACATCGTCGGCTATTCGCGCGTTTACCGCACGGGTCTCGTGATTTTCATTCTGGCATCGGTCATCTGCGCGATGTCGCACTCGCTTGCCACGCTGGCACTAGCTCGATTCGTTCAAGGGATCGGCGCCGCCGCTATGACGACGACGATCGGCTCGCTCAACCGCCTTGCCTATCCACGAGCGATGCTCGGACGGTCGGCGGGTCAAGGCGCGCTGATGGTTGCCGTCGGCGCTGCGGCAGGCCCCGTCGTCGCCGGAACGGTCCTCCACTTCGCGCCGTGGCCGTGGCTGTTCCTCATCAACATTCCACTGGGTCTCGTTGCCCTCGGAATCTCGCTGCGTTCGCTCCCGGACCACCGCGGCAGCGGAGCGCGCTTTGACTGGCCGAGCGCCATCATGAGCGCGACGAGTTTTGGCCTTCTCGTCGCAACGAGCAGTGCGGTCGGTCATCACGAAGGTCCCGTTCCGGTCCTCGCGTTTCTTATTGCTACCGTTGCGATGGGTACGATTTTCGTCCGCCGACAGCAACGACTTGCGGTTCCATTATTAGGCGTGGACTTATTTGCAAAACCCGTGTTCTCACTCTCGATCGTCTCCTCGGTGACGTCGTTTATCGCCCAGACCGTCGCTTACGTCGCACTCCCGTTTCTGTTCGAAAACGCGCTCGGGCACTCGCCATTCGTCACCGGGCTCCTCATGCTTCCGTGGCTCGTCGCCGCGGGTCTGATGGCGCCGATTGCCGGGCGACTCTCCGATCGGTTCGAACCCGGTATCATGGGCGGCCTTGGCATGGTGATTATGGCGATCGGCCTCGGCGCGCTCGTCTTCACGCCGCCGCACGCAAGCATCATCGATGTGGTGTGGCGCATGGCGCTTTGCGGTTTCGGTTATGGTTTTTTTCAGTCACCGAACAATCGCACGATTCTCGGCACCGTCGCACGCGAGCGAACGGGCGCGGCACAAGGCATCCTTGCAACGGCGCGCGTCACCGGGCAGACGCTAGGCGCTGCGATCGTCGCGCTCGTTTTTGGTGCGACGCTCGAAGGTCACGCCGGTGTCGCGGAGCTCGGAGCGATCACGCTCGCGCTCGAAATCGCCGTGGCGTTTGCAATCGCGGCGGCAATCGCGAGTTCGTTCCGCCGTGTGAATTCTGCCAATCGTTCTTGACCGCTTAGGAATTACATGACATAAATGGCAAGAGCCCTCGCAAATTGCGAAGGCTCCGCCGCTAAGTGTTTGGATTCGACGCTCCGCGTCTTAAGCAACCAGGGCACAGGGTCCATCACCCCCTTTCCAGGGTATCAGTGGCAATCAGCGGGTCAGGCTACAATGCTTGACTCGCTTTTAGTTTTCGACGCCATGTTTTTTACGAATAAAAACGCCGCTTTAAACACGAGATACCATTCTTCTAGCTCCTCGGCCGTGTCAAGATCTGGAACCGATTTTAATAGGCCAGCAAGTACCGGATTGAGGCCGGTATTGTACTCGATCGGCCGCGTCGGTGGCGCCTCTTGAGGGACAGGAGGTGCATCGGCGGCGCTCACTTTGCGAGGCAATTCCGTGGTTGCCGTTTCCACACGCGAACGTTTAACGGGTGGCGAATTTGCACGACGCGCGGCGCCGTCGCGTTGAGGAGGTGCTTCTTTAAGGGGCATGCCGGCGAGAGCGCACAGGCCCAGAAAACATGCGACCATTCGCGAGCGCTGTGCTTGAGGTTGTTCGTGCCGAAATGCATCGTCAATGCGTGTCCGCGAGTCAATGGACGGATTTCGAATTTCGAAAACCTTGCGGTAAGATTTGCGGATTATTTCTTCAAGCACGGATGGGTATTCTTCAGACGTCGCCGTTCGGAGGCGCTGGGCGACATCAGTTGTGAAGCCCAAGTCATCGACCAATCCCAAATATCTCAGCGCGTGCATATTTTTTGTAGAAAGGTGCGCTGAAAGTCCGATACGCTCCAGCCATTCCTTTCCCAGCTGCTCGGGCATCGAGCGATCACGCCAGGTATCGAATATCGCTTTGAGGTTCGCCGTTGGTCCATAAGGTGGCGAAGCGCTGTTTCCTTGCTCCATGTTTCTCGCTTTCCAAAAACAATGTAGCACCCATGCAAAGCGTCGTCAATACCCGCAGGAAAACAAGTGTTTGTTTTCCTGGAACTGGCCCTTGTTTTCAGGCATGCTAGTGCTATGGGAATTCATATCTACAAGGTCGCTGGCGGTTGGCAGGCCGAGGACGATCAGCTAGTGATCGCTTGCTTCGGCCAAGACGTCGAAAGAGCTACGGCTGCTCTGGAGCGGGCTTGCCAGCGCGCTCGAGATATCGCTTCGCGATG
Source organism: Vulcanimicrobiales bacterium (assembly GCA_038231455.1). GTDB lineage: Bacteria > Vulcanimicrobiota > Vulcanimicrobiia > Vulcanimicrobiales > Vulcanimicrobiaceae > JANLVI01. The sequence goes on from JBBRLI010000002.1 coordinate 189,276, forward strand.
GGCAAATATGGCTGAAATTGACGAACAATTTACCACGGAAGAGCTATCTGAAATGGAAATTGCTAAATCGGAAATCGCTCACGGACAGACACGTGTAATTCGAATAAAATAGGTCTCCAAGCCGAGGAAGCCACTGCGGCTGCGAGAACGTTTCCGGTGGGTGAGCTATAACGTTGAATACCCGAAAAGCGTTGAGAAAAAACTTGCAAGCTTGCCTGTGGATGCGCGCAAGGCATTGTGTGTTGCCTTTGAAAAATTTGCTGCCGACCCGCTAACTCGCGAAGTGGATGTTCTCAAAATCAAAGGCAAATCCGATCAGTATCGCATTCGGTGCGGAAACTACCGGCTTATTTTTCAACTTAATAAGGTGAAGAACGTTCTACAAGCGTTGACAGCGATAGATCGCAAGGATGCGTATTAACAGGCCGACGATCGACTAATTTAGCACATATTTTTCAAACGCGCGCTCGGCGCCCGTGCGATAGCGACCACGCATCCAGGCAAGGCCAATGCGGCGTACCGCACGCGGCGTGCGGACGTGCAAACTCACGAGTCCGTCGCGAACGCTCGATAGCGGAACCAGCGCAATCCCAAAGCCCGCTTTGACGAATCCGCGAATGACGCTCGACTCATCACCCGCGAACACCACATCCGGCGCGAAGCCGGCGCTCGCACACAGCTCGTCGGTAATGGCGCGAATCGCGTGACCGGTTTTAAACGAGAGGAGCGGCTCGTCACGAATCGCCGTGAGCGCTATCGTCCGGCGCGATGCGAGCCGGTGGTCGCGCGGAACGACGACGACGAGTTCTTGGTCGAGAACGTGTCGCCACTGAAGGCGCTCGTCCGCGGGCGGGCCGGAGATCAGGCAACAATCGATCTCTCCCGTACGCAGCTGCGTCTCGAGTGTTGCGCCATTGTTTTGCGTGAAGTCGAAGGCAACTTCGCCGTTGCGTTCGCGAAAGCGCCGCACGACGTCGGGAACGTACTCGCTGCCGAGCGACCGCAGAAAGCCCAGGTGGATGCGACCGCGCGCCTTGCCGGAGAGATCGGCGATCTCACGTCGACCCTCGTCGATTTCGCCGAGCGCGCGTTCGACACGCGCGAGGAAGAGTGTGCCGTACGGCGTGAGCACGACCGCGCGACCCGAAGGCGCGAAAAGTGGCACGCCAAGTTCGCGCTCGAGCCGTCCGAGCGACCGACTTAAGGTCGGCTGTGTGATCCCGAGGCGTTCCGCCGCGCGCGTGATGTGCCCCATTCGTCCGGCGGTGCGAAAATAGTCGAGCTGTTCCCAATCCATGATTCATGCCTTCGACGACATGAATGACTTTACTGGGCGGCTATTTGTCCTTCCCGAGCGTGAATTGCTACCCTAGAAGGCGTGATTGCAACATCGACGGCTACCGCTCAAAACGACCTGCGCGAGTTCATCGCGGCCTGCGAGGCGCGCGGCGAACTCGCCCACGTGAGTGGTGCGCATTGGGATAAAGAAATGGGCGCAGTCACCGAAGTGCTCTATCGACAAAAAGTCGAAAAAGCGCCAATGCTGGTGTTCGATGATATTCCGGGCTATCCCAAAGGCTACCGCACGACGTACGGGATGTTCGGCTCGCCGTTTCGTCTTGCAACGGTGCTCGGCATGGACCCCGCGCTCTCCGACGATCGCTCGGCGATGCTCAATTATTTTCGCAAAAACATCAAACGCGCGTACCAGCAGATCGAACCGAGTGTCGTGACGGAGGGCCCGGTACTCGACAACATCGTGCGCGATGGCGATGTCGACGTCTTTACGTTGCCCGTTCCGATCCATCACGAACTCGATGGCGGACGATATATCGGCACGGCGTGTGCCGTCGTTACCAAGGACCCCGATAGCGGGCGCATCAACGTCGGCACGTACCGCGTGCAGGCACTCGGGCCAAATCTTTGCGCGTCGTATATCTCGAACGGTAAACAAGGTCAGATCCAGCGCGATAAATATCTGAAAGCCGGCAAACCCTGTCCGGTCGTCATCATCGTCGGCTGCGATCCGATCACGTATCTCTCCGGCGGCTACACGATGTCGGATAGCGTGCCGGAATATCACTGGGCCGGCGGCATGATGGGCCGGCCGCTCGACGTGATCGAAGGCGAAGTGACGGGCTTGCCGTTCCCCGCGCGGTCGGAAATCGTGCTCGAAGGCTGGATTCTCCCGGATAAGACGGTGAAAGAAGGCCCCTTCGGCGAGTGGCATGGGTACTACGCGGGCGAAGCGCGCGACGAGCCCGTGATCCGCATCGAGCGCATGTACCATCGGACGAATCCGATCCTCACCTGCGCGGCAAGTCAGAAGCCGCCGCACTCGCATCTCTTCGAACGTTGCTTCCTGCGCTCGGCAGCGCTGCTCGATTCGCTCGAGGGCGCGGGTATTCCGGACGTCACTGGAGCGTGGCTCCATCAAGCGGGTTCTGGGCGCACGTTCTGCGTCGTCTCGATCAAGCAGCGCTATCACGGGCACTCGACGCAGGTGGGTCTGGTCGCATCGCAAGTCAATCCGGTTGGCTATGTCGGCCGCTGGATCGTCGTCGTCGATGACGACATCGATCCAACCGATATCCACGAAGTTATTTGGGCGATGGGGACGCGCTGCGATCCGAAGACGCGCACGACCATGCTCGACAACTGCTGGTCATCGCGACTCGATACGATGGTGACCGACTACAACAAGCTCACCAATTCGCGTATGGTGATCGATGCCTGTAAACCGTACGAGCGGTTCGATAGCTTTCCACCCGTCGCGCAAACCTCGCGCGAACTGGCAACGGAGATCCGCGCCAAATACAGCGAACTCTTTCGATGAGCGCCCCCCGGCGCCTCATCGTCGGCGTCTCCGGTGCGAGCGGCAGTCTCTACGCATACGGAGCGCTGCGGGCACTCGCCGCCGTTCCCGACCTCGAAGTGCATCTCGTGCTCTCCGAGCAGGCGCGGCAGACGATCGAACTCGAGACGGACTACACGGCGCGCGACTTCGAGGCGTTTGCCGATGTCGTGCACCACGACGGCGATCTTGCGGCCTCGATTTCGAGCGGTTCGTTCAAAACCGAAGGGATGCTGATCATCCCGGCCTCGATGAAGACGGTCTCGGCCGTCGCGCACTCGTTCAATGCGAACTTGCTGACGCGCGCGGCTGATGTGTGTTTAAAAGAACGCCGTCGTCTGGTGATGATGGTGCGTGAGACGCCGCTGCACCTCGGACATTTGCGGACGCTCGTCCAGCTCGCCGAAATGGGCGCGGTGATCTTGCCGCCCGTCCCCGGTATGTACTCGCGCCCGAAGACCGTCGATGACATCATCGGGCATACGGTCGGTAAGGCGCTCGACCAATTCGGCATCGACAATTCCCTTTTCACGCGCTGGAACGGCGCGGCGCCCGTCGCGGCGAAATGATTCGCGCCGCTACCGAGTTCAACGCTTACACTCGTCAACTGAGGTACTATGCTCAATCGTCGTGATCTGTTGTTCGCACTCGCCGTCGCAGGAGGCTCGCTTGGGTTCCCATCGATCGCGCGGGCAGCGGGGAAGATCCGCGTCGGCGCGGTTGCAAGCGATGTCTCGGCCGAACCGCTCTATGCGGAGATGCAAGGATTCTACCGCAAAGTTGGGCTCGACGCGGCGATTCAAACGTTTCCAAACGGCGGCGCGATCATCGCGGGGGTTGCCTCGGGTGCGCTCGATACGGGCTTTGCCAATCTCACGTCGATCGCTGCGGCACGCCAGCGCGGATTGCCGGTCAAGATCGTCGCTCCGGCAACACTCTATACGAGCAAGTCGCCGGTCACGGTGCTCGTGAAAGCCCGCGGATCGAAGTTGAAGACCGGCTCCGATCTGCGCGGCAAGACGATTGCCGTCTCGACGCTGCGCGGCGAACTGCAAGTCGGCGCATCGCTCTGGATCGACAAAAACGGCGGCGATTCGAGCAAGACGCAGTTCCTCGAATTGCCGTTCTCTGCGATGTCGGCGGCGCTTGCCGGCGGACGGATCGACGCCGCGATGATCACCGAGCCCGCGATGACGCTCCACAAAGACACGATCGAACTGCTGAGCGATGCCTATACGGCGATCGCCGACGAATTTCTGATCGGTGGCTTCGTTGCATCCGATGCGTGGATCCGCGATAACCGCGAGGATGCTAAGCGCTTCGGCGCCGCGATCATCGAGACGGCGAAGTGGGCAAACACGCACCGCGCCGAGACTGCCGTGTTTCTTGCGAAGAGTGCCGGACTCGACGAGGCGCTCGTGCGCTCGATGACGCGCGCAACGTACGGCGAGCGTCTTGCGGTCGAGCAGATTCAGCCCGTACTCGATGCCGCCGCGAAATACGGCTCCCTCAAAGAGCCGATGAACGCAAAAGAACTGCTTGGCTGACACACCGGCCGTCGAGATCACGGCGGTCATAACCGCCGCGCTCGACGAACTTGCGATCGCACATCGAATCCTTGCCATGATGGGCCACGAAGACCTCACCTCGGGGCATCTTTCGTGGCGCGATCCGATCGGGCGGGGCCTGTGGATCAAACGCAGCCGCATCGGGATGGACGAAGCGTTCGAGCTCGATGACTTTATCCTCATCGATTTTGACGGGAAGAAGCTTGCGGGATCGGGCTCGTGTCACGTCGAGTGGCCGATTCACGCCGAGATCATGCGCGCACGGCCCGAGGTGACGACGGTCGGACACACCCACGCCTTTTACGCGCAGATTTTTTCAACGACGAACGAGCCGCTGCGTCCGGTCGGCAAACAGGGTGTGTGGTTCGATGACATTCCGAAATTCAAAGAGACGTGCAATCTCGTGCGTACGCCCGACCTCGGGCGCGCGCTTGCATCGAAGCTCGGGAATTCTGATGCGGTCTTCATGCTCAGTCACGGGATTGCGTTCGTCGGCAGGACGATCCGCGAAGCAACGATGATTGCGATTTTTCTTGAGAAGGCCGTGCGCGCGCAAGTCACGATCGCATCGACGGGTTTTGCATATGAGTGGCCGACCGATCGGGATGCAAAAGAAAAACGGGCGGTTACGCGAACCGCTCGTGGCATTGATAACTATTTTGACTATCTCGCTCGGCGTTTGAAACGCGCCGAACGCTCGGGTTAGTGGATCGCCGCAGCGCGCAGATAGCGCTCGATCGTTTCGTCGTCGAGAACGACGCTGGGATCGTACTCCGGTGCATCCTCAATCTGTTCGAGGTCGTTGAGCCCACAGTACTTATAGATGCGGTTGGTGGCTGAGACCAGGCGCGCCGGGCGCGAGGGGTCGCTGTTGAAGTGCTGGCTGATCGTGTTGGGCGGAATGTAGATCATGTCGCCCGCTTCCCATTCGAAGCGCTTTACTTCGTCTTGCGGCTTCCAATGATATGTGTCCGTGATCTCAACATCGCAGTCGACGTGGAGATCGTAACCGCGACCTTCGAGCACGTAGAGCGCTTCCTCGGCGAGCTGGCGGTGTTTGCCAGAACGGCTTCCCGGCGGAATGATTTGCATGTAGATATCGACGGTCTCGACGCGTGCGTTCATCTTGTCGTTGACGAGATGCTTGATCAGTCCGTGGCGTGACATCTCCCAGGGCATCTCTTCGGGCGTGATAATCTTCTTGCGCGCGGCATCGCGGATCGGACGTTCGGCGGCGTCTTTGAGGGCGTCTGCATAAAACGTGGCTTTATTTTTGCCCGTCAGCCACGCATCGGATTCTTGGAACGGCATCGTCGCTTATTCTCCGTGCGAGTGGGAATGTGCGTGGTCGTGGTCGTGGTCGTGCAGCCACGGCTGGTTTTCTTCGGCATCTTCACGCGGCACGAAATCGCCTTGCGTCGGCGAGGGTTCGCTCGGGCGCTGCGTTACGCGCTGCTGGAAGAGCATGTTCATGAACATGTACATGGGCTTGGTCTTGATGACGAGCGCCCGTGCCGGTTTGTGTTCGTCCGCGTTATTGTGCTGGTGCACGCAGTTGTTGTGGACGACCGCGATGTCGCCGGCTTTCCAATCGTACTTGATGCCGTCGTGAATCTCGTAGCCGTGGCCGTCGAGGATGTAGAAAATCGCCTCGTTGACGTGGCCGTGCATCTGCGACTTGCCGCCCGGCGCGTACTCCTCAAGATGGATGTGCAGCGTCTGCGAGAGGCCGTCTTCGGGTTCCATGAAGTGCTTCGAGAAGGCTTGGGGCCCGGACTGAAATGTCACGGTGCTGCCTTTTTGCACGCGTGGGAGTTCGCGAAGGCGTTTGAGCTCGTGTTTGAGGCTATACTCGCCGCTGATTTCGCGGACGAACACGCGCTTGTGCGTCGGATCGTAGTGCGACTTATTTCCCATCGCTCTGGCTCCCAGCGATTCATACAGAATCGCTATAACGGATATAGTGAATTCGAGAGGGTCTACGGCCGGTTCGCGCAATTGACCTGCGTGGGGCGGGTGCTTTCGTGAACCTTAATTGCAAAGGTGCGGTGGGCGCGTGATCACGGTAAACGGGCTGGTAAAAGAATTTCGCGGGCGCGATTTCAAGAAGACGGCCGTTACGGGTCTCGACTTCGAGGTTCCAACGGGCAAGCTCTTTACGTTGCTCGGCCCAAGCGGCTGCGGAAAGACAACGACCCTGCGCATGCTCGCCGGGTTTGAGCGGCCGACGGCCGGCCGTATTACGATCGACGGTCAACCGGTCTACGACGCCTCCTCATCGTTCTATCTGCCCGCGAACAAACGTCCGATCGGCATGGTCTTTCAGTCGTACGCGATTTGGCCGCACATGAGTGTTATCCAAAATGTGGCCTTCCCGCTCACGGTCGGCGCCCATCGGCCCTCTCGCGAAGAGGCGCGCACGCGCGCCCTTGCGATGCTCGAACTCGTCGGTTTACGCGATGTCGCAGAGCAACCCGCAACGGCACTCTCCGGTGGCCAGCAGCAACGCGTCGCTCTGGCCCGCGCGCTCATCCGTGAACCCAAGGTGCTCTTACTCGACGAACCGCTTAGCAATCTTGACGCGCAATTGCGCGAGCGAATGCGCGGTGAGATTCGCGCGGTCCAGCAAGCGCTCGGCATCACCGCCGTGTATGTCACGCACGACCAGAACGAGGCGCTTGCCATTAGCGATCTCATCATGCTCATGGACCAAGGCGCAATCGTCGAGACCGGGATTCCCCAGCAGATCTACCGCCGGCCGCGCGCCGAATTCACCGCGAACTTCATCGGTGTCGCAAACGCGATCGACGGCACCGTGAAGGCGCTTGAAACCGACACCCTAGTCGTTCAGACCAGGCATGGCATCATTCGTGCCGAGCCCATAGCCGGGCTGTCACCGGGAGCGAGCGTGCGCGTCTTCATCCGTCCAGAAAACATCGCGCTCTCGCGCAAGCGTCATACGAACGATGATTGGGCCGGTGTCGTTCGTTATAGTATCTACCAAGGCGAGAGCTGGGACTACACCGTGGATGTCAACGGGGTCGATCTCCGCGTTCGCGTGCATCGTGAAAAGCACGATCTGGAACACGGGACGGCGGTCCATCTTCAAATCGACGGAAGCGAAGCGGTCATCATGCCGATGCGTGAGGGCGTCGTGCAGCCCGTGCCCACCGCTTCGCCATCTCAAGTCGAAGGAGCCCCCGTATGATCGATATTCGATGCGCCTTACGGATGATCGCATGCGCGGTTGTCGCGTTCGCGATCGCCGCGCCCCAGGTGGCGCTAGCGGCCGATAACGCAAAAGATGAGACCGTCGTGTGGTATGGCACGATGAATACCAAAGACATGAAGCTCACCGCCGATGGATTCATGGCAACGCATCCCGGGATCAAAGTCGAGACGCTGCGCCTTGGCAGCTCGCAACTTCCCGCGCGCGTTGCGACCGAACAGCGTGCGGGTAAATTCAATGCCGACGTCATCTCCGGAGACGGCTTTCAGATTTTGCAGCTCGTGAGCGCCGGCGCATTCGACAAATACAAGCCGGCCAACGTCGATAGCTTTATCAAAGGCACCGTCGACCCAAACGGCTATTGGACGAACCTCTACCAAAACACGACGGTCATTGCGTGGAATCCGGATCGCCTCAAAGCCGACCATCTCGCGCCGCCGACGTCGATGGCCGACTTTGCAAAACCGGAGTGGAAAGGCAAATTCGGATTCGATACCGGCGCGCTAAACTGGTATATGGGTTTACTTCAATCCGATAAGAACGGTGCGGAACTCGCGAAGAAAATCTTCGAGAATAGTCCCGTGAAGACGTCCGGTCACACCCAGACGGTCACTTCCCTTGAAACCGGCGAATTCGATGCGACCCCGACCGCGTACGGCTATCTTGCCGATCAAGAAAAACGCGAGGGCAAATCGGTCGACTTCCTCAATCCCGCACCGCTCTTCGTTTCGATCAATCCGGTCGGGCTTGCGAAAAACGCGCCGCATCCGGGCCCAGCGAAACTTTTCATCGATTGGCTCGTCTCCAAAGATGGTCAGAGTTTCATGGCGCAAAAAGGCGGCGGCGAAGTTTCGTCGCGCGCCGATGTGAAAAACAATCCACGCGTCTGGGATCCCAAGCATCCGTTTATCATTACGACGATGCCGGGCGCGGCGCAGTACAACGATCTCGAAAAACAATTTCGCTCGCAACTCGGACTTCCGGGGTAATCCATGAAACGTTTGATTCTTACCGCTCTCGCACTCGTCGCACTGAGTGCGATCCCGGCCCGCGCCGCCGATCCCATACGCATTGGAGCGACGGGAAACGACACCGCTGCCGAGGTGTATTACGCCGACGAACTCGGGTTTTTTAAGAAACGCGGCCTCGAGGTGCAAATTCAAAATCTGCGCAACGGTGCGGCGCAAGCGGCGGCGATCGCCGGTGGTGCGCTCGACATCGGCGAGCAGAACATCATCTCGATGTCGCACGCGCACGAACGCGGCCTGACGTTCAAATACATCGCGCCAGCGGCCGATTACGTCTCGTCATCCTCGACGACGAGTCTTGTGATCGGTAAGTCCTCGACCATCAAATCGGGCAAAGATCTCGAAGGGAAGACGGTTGCGGTCAACGCGCTTGGCGATCTTACCCAGATCGGTGCGTCGGCCTGGATCGACAAGCACGGTGGCGATGCGACGAAGGTGAAATTTATCGAGATGGTGCCTGCCGAAATTGGCGCGGCGCTCGCGCGTGGGACGATCGAGGCGGGAGTTATTCCCGAGCCCGCCCTCACGGCAGCGGAAGACGCCGGGCAAGTGAAACTGCTGGGTCAACCGTACGATTCTTTGGGCGAACGCTTCCTGATCAACGGCTGGTTTGCCAACGGCGATTGGATTAAGAAAAACCCGGAGACCGTCAAGAAGTTCGCCGATGCGATCTACGAGGCCGCAAAATGGGCGAACACACATCGCGCCGAGTCTGCCAAAATCTTCGCCAAGCATTCGAAAGCCGATAGCACGGTGATCGCGCGTATGCGACGCGCCACGTACGGTGAAAAGTTCGACGGCAAAGCCCTGCAAGCCGTGCTCGATGAAGCCGTGCGTTACAAAGGCATCACGAAGTCATTTCCCGCCACAGAGCTGTACGATGCGACTCTCTAGATCGCGGGTTCTTACGGGGCTTGGCGCGAGTTTCGCGCTTCCGCTGCTGCCTGCGCGTTCGTGGGCTGCCGGTCCGATCGCACTCAGAGTCGCCGCTGCCGGTGACGATGACATCACGCCGATTCTCTACGGGCAAGCGGCGGGGATTTTCGCAAAGAACGGACTCTCGGTGGAGCTCGAAGCGCTGGGTTCCGGCTCCGCAACGGCTGCCGCCGTCGCCGGCGGGTCCATCGATATTGGCAAGTCGAGTTTGACCAGTTTGATTTCCGCGCACGCGCGCGGCATCGCATTCGAAATCATCGCGCCCGCCTCCGTGTATTCAGATAGCGCACCCGTGGCCGGGTTCGTCGTCGGAAAAGACTCCGGCGTGAACGCGATCAAAGATCTCAACGGAAAAATCGTCGCGGCCTCGTCGCTCAAAGATCTCATCGCCGTTGCCACGCAAGCGTGGATCGACGACAACGGCGGCGATTCAAAGACGGTGAAGTTCATCGAGTTGCCGAGCTCCGCGGTCGCTGCAGCGCTCGAAAACGGGCGCATCGCGGGGGCGACGATGCTGACGCCGGCGCTCGCACGCGCACTCGATTCGGGCAAGGGACGGCTGCTCGGCAAGTCGTTTAGCGCGATCTCCAAGCATTTTCTCATCGCCGGCTGGTTCTCGACCAAGGACTGGATCGCGAAGAACAACGAGACGGCGCGGCGCTTCGTCGAAGCGTTCCGAGAAGCTGCGGCCTATACCGATACGCATCGCAACGAAACGGTCGATTTGCTGGCGAACTATTCGAAAATCAGCCCACAGACCGTTCGGGGAATGCAGCGCTCGACCGCCGGACGCGTTGTGGAAGCAAAAGACATCGAGCCCGTCATCGCCGCCTGTGTGCGGTACGGCGTGATCGAGAAACCGTTCCCCGCAAGCGAACTGATCTCGTCGCTCGCTGCGACGCACTAAATCTCAGAAAGACGATTATGGCCGAAGACCAGCCGAAGAAAATCGAATACTATCACGATCAAAAGAATCGGATATTCGTGCGTCAGGTCAGTGGCGAGTATAATCTCACCCAAGAACTCGAACGGCTGCGGGCGCAGCCGCGCGTGCGCCGCGGGCGCGATATCAAATTTCAAGACGGACCGACGACGTTCTCGAAACACTATATCGAGCCAAAAGACGGAATCGCGCAGACGCTGCATATCCACCTCGAAGAATACGCGCCGGGTGCCATGTCTCAAAAGCACGGTCACGTCAACGAGGCGGTGTTTTACATCCTCGATGGCGAGGGCGCCGAAGTTCACGACGGGATCCGCTACGAGTGGGATGCAGGCGACGTTGCCATCGTGCACAACAACTGCGTGCACCAACATTTCAATCGGAGTTCCACCAAGCCCGCGCGGGCGCTCGTGCTCAAAACAAAACCGATGTACGTCTTCATGAACATGCTCTTTCAGAAGACGATCGAAAAGCGTGCGACCGAGCCCACCGAACACGGCGTGGGTTTCATCGCGCGAGAAGAGCCGCACGACCACGATCACGGCCACGACCACCCACATGACGGACACACCCATGACTGATCGCACGTCCCCTTGGGGCGAATACGACACATGGCTCCAAGGCACCGAGACCGGCACGTACTACCACGATCTGCTCTTGGAGGCAGAACACAAGCCCGCCAAAGACGCCGAACGCCGCAAAGTCATCAAAGCGGCCGAGTTGCCGTGGGAAAATTCGCGTCACGGTTTGCTTAAGCACATCGTCAACGAGTCGATGAACACGCGCGCAGAGACGGTCGATGCCTACATGCAGATCATCCCACCGGGGAGCCGCTCGGGCAAACACCGTCAACTCGCGGAGCAGGCCTTCTACGTTCTCGAAGGCTGCGGATATGATGTCCACATCGACTGCGATTTACAAATACCCGACGGCGAGAAGTATCTTTGGGTGCCACAACAGCACGAACAACGCTTTGAATGGGAGGCGGGCGATGTGGTCTACATCCCTCCCAACACCATCAGCCAGCACTTCAACGGCGATCCGGGGCGTCCGGCGCGCATCGTCATGATCACCAACCGCATCTACAAACAGTGCGGACTGGGCGAACTCGAGCAGCTTGAAGACGCCCCCGAATACAATCCAAACGAAGCGCTCACGGCCGAACGTTTGCGTGGCTATCTAAAGGTTCCGGCGCGTACCTGAGCAATTAAGTATAGCGAATTATGTTGAAGCCTGAAGAGAACGAACGACTCGTCCGCGTCGGCCCAGGAACTCCGGGCGGCGCGATGTTCCGACGGTACTGGCAGCCCGCGCTCTTGAGCGAAGAGTTGCCGGAGGCCGATGGTCCGCCGGTGCGCGTCCGCATCCTCGGTGAGGATCTCGTCGCGTTCCGCGCGAGCGACAATTCCATCGGTCTTGTGGATGCGTTCTGCCCGCACCGTCGCGCGCCGATGTTCTTCGGTCGTAACGAAGATTGCGGCATCCGCTGTGTGTACCACGGCTGGAAGTTCGACACGTCGGGCAAATGCGTCGACATGCCGTCCGAACCGCCGGATTCGCTGTTCAAAGAGAAGGTCACGATCGCGTCCTACCCCACCTGGGAAGGCGGCGGGATGGTCTGGACCTATATGGGCCCCCCCGAACACAAGCCCGCCGCGCCGGATTACGAATGGCTGCGGGTTCCACCGACGCATCGCTTCGTCTCCAAGACGTTCGAGTCGGCCAACTATTTGCAAGGTCTCGAAGGTGGTCTCGATACCGCGCATTCCTCATTTGCGCACAACGAGCGTCTGAACGATCCGACGTGGATCCGCAACCGCGATACGCATCCGAAGCTCGAAGTCGAGAAGACCGACTACGGCTTCACCTACGCATCGACGCGCGACCTTGGCGATGACGGCCTGTACGTTCGCGTGTATCATTATTTGATGCCCGCACAGCAACTGCGGGGTAACGTGACCAACTGGGCAGGCGGCAAGCGCGCCGACACGCCCAAACTTGACGGCCACATCTGGGTGCCGATCGATGACACGCACACCTGGGTCTACAATATGATGTACGGCTACGATGCCGCCGTTCCGATCACCGAAGAATTTGCCTGGAAAGACGAGGCGTTTTTCGGACGCGGCAAAGACGATATGGAGCCCGGCACCTATAAGCTCAAGGCGAGCTTGGAGAACGATTACTTCATCGACCGCGAAAAGCAGAAGACGAAGACGTTTACCGGCATCCGCGGCGTGAACACGCAAGACTTCGCGCTGCAAGAAGGCATGGGCGCGATCCCGGACCGTTCGAAAGAACGCTTGGGCACGACCGACCGCGCCATCATTGTGACGCGCCAGCTCTTACTCGAAGCGTGCGATACGGTCGAAGAGAACAAAGCGCCGCGCGGCGTCGAGCCCCACGCGTATCGCGACGTGCGCGCCTACGATTGCGTGATTCCGCGCGATCGCAATTGGCGCGATGAATTTGCTAGCGAATTGAGTGCGAAATGGTAACCCAGTCACGCGCGGCCGTCGCCGTCGCCCCGAAGACAACCGAACTGCGCGAGATCGATCTGCCCGAGATTCCGCCGGATGGCGGACTCCTGCGCGTGATCGCCGCGGGCATCTGCGGCAGCGACGTGCCATTCTATGCCGAGGACAAAGGCGCGCGCATTCTCGGTCATGAGAACGTCGGCACCATCGAAAAGCTCGGCCCGGTCGCCCAAGAACGCTGGGGCGTAAGTGTCGGCGATATGGTCGCGCTCGAAGAGTATTTGCCATGCGGGTTCTGCGAAGAGTGCCGATCGGGCGAATATCGGTCGTGTCTAAAGACCGACAACAAACGACCTGGTGCGCTGCGCTACGGCTCGACCTCGATCGACGTCGCACCCGCTCTCTGGGGCGGCTACAGTCAGTTTCAATATTTGCATCCGCGATCGGTCTTACACCGCGTCCCTGGAGGTGTCGATCCGCGTCTCGCCGCGATGGCGCTCCCGATCGGGAACGGTTTTCAATGGACCGTTCTCGATGGTAAAGCCGGCCCCGGTCAGACCGTGGTCATTCAAGGCCCCGGGCAGCAGGGTCTCGCGTGCGTCGTTGCAGCGAAAGCCGCCGGTGCTGCGACCGTCATCTGTACGGGTCTCGCACGCGACGCGCACCGGCTCGACGTTGCAAAACGTCTTGGTGCTGACTACACGGTAAAAGTCGACGAAGAATCGCTTCAGGATGTCGTCCAAAAGGCCACCGGCGGTTTGCTCGCCGATCTCATCATCGACGCTTCTTCGGGCGGCGCGACACAAGTCGTCAATAGTGCGCTCGAATTGATTAAAAAACGCGGCACGCTCATCGTCGCTGCATACAAGCGCAAAGCGATCGACGGGTTTGCGATCGACACGCTGATCCGCCAACAGATCTCCCTGCGGGGCGTTCGCGGTCACTCGTTCCGGGCGGTGGAAATGGCGCTTTCACTCATGGCGTCGCATAAAGTCGACCTCGAAGCGATGTCGACGCACGAATTCGGCTTGGACAAGGTCGATTACGCGTTGCGGCTGGTGGAAGGCGAATTCCAAGACAACGCCGTGCACGTCACGATCTCGCCCTGGAAAAACTAGCTTGACGACCAAGCTGAGACTGAGTCTTGCGTGCTGGGACTACGACCGCACGAAGGCTCTCATGGACGGCCGCGTGCAAGTCGAGGGCATCGATCTCGTCTACCAGCCGCTCGAAGTGGAAGAGACGTTTTTCCGCCAGGCTCGGTACCGGGAGTTTGATATCTCGGAGATGTCCCTCTCATCGTACTGTGTCTCGAAATCCAAAGGCGATCCGTTCGTCGCAATCCCGGTCTACCCGTCGCGCATGTTCCGACACGCCAATATCTGGGTGAGCGAGAAGAGCGGTATTCGCGAACCCAAAGACCTCATTGGCAAGCGCTTTGCGTGTCCCGAGTATCAGCTCACCGCGAACGTTTGGATCCGCGGTATTCTCGCCGATCAGTACGGCGTTACGCCGCAGAGCCTCACGTTTGTCACGGGCGGTGAAGAAGAGCCGGGTCGGCCGGAAAAATATGCGCTCGATCTGCCCCCCTCGATCAAGATCGAACCGATCGGTCCCATGCAAACGCTCTCGGCGATGCTCGCATCGGGTGAGATCGACGCGTTTCACGGTCCGCGCACACCGTCGACGGCAAACGCGCCGGGTGTGCGTCGGCTCTTTCCCGATTATGCGGCGACCGAAAAAGCGTACTACGCGGAAACGAAGATTTTTCCGATCATGCACGTCGTCGTGATCCGTCGCGAAATCTACGAACGCGACCGCTGGATCGCGATGGCGCTGTTCAAAGCATTTTCACGTGCGCAGCAGTTCGCTTACGATGACTACGAGCAGACCGCCGCGCTCAAATCGATGTTACCGTGGTCGGCGGCCGGCGCCGAAGAAACGCGCGCGCTAATGGGCCCGCGCTGGTGGCCCTATGGATTCGCCGAGAACGAGCACGTCCTCGACACGTTCGTGCGCTACCATCACGAACAGGGGCTCTCGCCAAAGCGACTGTCGCCACGCGACCTCTTTGCACCGGAAACGCTCGAAACGTTCAAGATCTAAACGAGGCAACGATGCTCAAACCACAAGACAACGAACGAATTACCCGCGTCGGCCCCGGAACGCCAATGGGCGAACTCCAGCGACGCTACTGGATACCATGCGCGCTCTCGAGCGATTTGCCGGAGAACGACGGCGCGCCGATCCGTGTGCGTCTGCTTTGCGAAGATCTCGTCGCATTCCGCGATACCGAAGGCAAGGTAGGGCTGATGGAGGCGTTCTGCCCGCATCGCCGTGCGCCGATGTTCTTCGCACGCAACGAGAACTGCGGACTGCGCTGTGTCTATCACGGCTGGAAATTCGATCGCGACGGAAACTGCGTCGACATGCCCTCCGAACCCCCAGATTCGCTCTTTAAAACGAAAGTCACGATCGGCACCTATCCCACCTGGGAAGGCGGCGGAATGATCTGGACGTACATGGGGCCGCCCGATTTGCAGCCGCCCCCGCCGAATTACGAAGTCACACGCGCGCCCTCGACGCATCGCTTTACCTCGAAGACCTTCGAGGAGTGCAACTGGCTCCAGGCGCTCGAAGGCGGCCTCGATACGTCCCATTCCTCGTTCGCGCACAATCTCGACATCACCGATAAGAGCTATCTGCGCAGCATGGACACCGCGCCGCGCCTTGAAGTCGAGAAGACCGCGTACGGTTACGAATATGCCGGTATCCGGAAGCTCGGCGACCAGCAGTATGTTCGGGCGTATCACTACATCATGCCCGCTCAGCAGATGCGCGGTCGCGTACAAGGCCGCAAAGGCGGCATTGAAAAAGTGCCGACCATCAACGGTCACATCTGGGTGCCCATCGACGACGAGACGACGTGGGTCTTCAACTGGATGTACTCCTACGATCCGGCAATTCCGATCACACCCGTGTACGCCATTGAGTTTGAAACGAAGTATGGCCGTGGCCCGGGCGACCTCATGCCCGGGACGCATAAGCTCAAACGCAACAAAAGCAACGACTACATGATCGATCGGAAGCTGCAGAAAGAGCTGACGTTTACCGGGATCGAAGGAATCAATACCCAGGACATGGCGCTGCAAGAAGGCATGGGCGCGATCGTCGATCGGTCCAAAGAGCATCTGGGGACGAGCGATCGTGCGATTATCGTGATGCGTCAGTTGCTCTTCGAAGCACTCGACGCGTGCGCTGCGGGCCAGTCGATCCGCGGTACGGATCCATCGACGTATAGCCGCGTGCGCGCGGTCGACCTCATGATCGCTCCGGTAACCAACTGGCGCGATGAAATCAAAGACGAACTCGTGGCGCGCTTCTAATGGCCGTAACGATGGCAAACACGACGGTCGACTATCCGCAGCTCGTCGCGCGTGCCGTTCGTATCCTCACGTCGCTTGACTTGATGGACATGAACGGGCATGTAAGCGCACGCGATGCAACCTCGCCCGCGACGATGTGGATCAATTCACGCAAAGCGAGTCGGTCGACGCTCCGAGCCGACGATGTTGTTCCAGTCGATCTTACAAATGGCACGCGCATCGGTGCGGGCGATGGGCCGCCTAGTGAATACCACATTCATCGAGAGATCATGCGCCGCCGCCCGGATGTCGGCGGCATCGTGCATTCGCATCCGGACTTCATCGTGACACTTTCGGTCGTCGGACACAAACTGCAGCCCGTTACCGGCATCGGTTCGTTTTTACCCGTCGACGTGCCCGTCTTTGATGATGCGAGTCTGATCAACACGGAAGAACGGGGAAAAGCCGTCGCCGAATTGCTCGGCGATGGACCGGCAATCGTCCTGCGCGGTCATGGCGTCGTCGTCGTCGGTGCGACACCGCAAGAAGCGCTCGCACGGTTCGTGTGTGCGGAAGAAAACGCCCGCATCCAATACAAGGCCTTGGCCTTGGGGAAGCCGCATGTGCTGAACGGCGCCGAACTCGAATTCGTGCGGCGCGAGACCTGGACCCCAACCATCGTCGAAAAACACTGGCACTATCACGAAGAGACCGCGCGTCGTCGCGGCGCCCTCGAAGGCATCGACTAACCGCTCGATCTCCGCACCCGTGCGACGAATCGTTCGTCTCCGGCGTTCGATAAAGGCAATGCTTATGAAACGCACCTCCGCCATGCTGCTCGCCCTTGCGTGCTCGGTCGTACCGCTCGCCTCGCGCGCAGATACAACCGTCCGCGTCGCCACGACACCGATCGAACTCGGCGCGCAGGTGTTTTACGCAAAAGATCAGGGCTTCTTTAAGAAGCGCGGCCTCGACGTCGATATTCAGATCATTCCGAGTGGCGCTGCGATCACCGCGGCCGTCGCGGGGAATTCGCTCGATATCGCCCAGGCCAATCTCGTCACGCTCGGGACGGCGCACGAACGCGGGCTGCCTTTCGTTGTGATCGCGCCGGCCGGCCTCTATTCTTCCGATGCATCGACAACGAGTCTGGTCGTAGCAAAATCGTCTTCGATTAAGACCGCAAAGGATCTCGAAGAAAAAACCGTCGCCATCAACGGTCTGAAGAACATCACGCAGATCGGAACCTCGGCGTGGATGGATCGCAACGGCGGTGACGTCAAAAAAGTGCGATTCATCGAGATGCCGTTTCCACAAATGGCCGCAGCGCTCGAAGCCGGTCGGATCGACGCGGCGATTCTTCCCGAACCCGAACTCAGCGCGGCGACCGCCGGCAACGTGAAAATCATCGCCCAGCCGTATACGTCGATTGCCAATCAGTTCCTCATCGGAGGCTGGTTCACAACGAATGCGTGGGCGAAAGCAAATCCCGACGTCATGAAAAAATTTGTCGAGGCGACGATTGAAGGCGGCGTCTGGGCGAACGGTCATCCGGTTGAGTCGGCGCGAGTTCTAGAGAAGTACACCAAGATCACCGTTTCGCCGAACATGAAGCGCACGGTCTTCGCGAAGCACCTCGATGCAAGCGACATCCAGCCTTTGCTTGATGCGTCCTTCAAGTACGGCGCGCTCCCGACTCCCCTCTTAGCCGCCGATCTGCTCGCGATTAAGTGAATCTCGAAGACGCCTCGACGCTCGCACTCGATGCGATCGTCCAGGCGACCCTCGACGCCGGTTTCGTTGTTTCAATTGCGATCGTTGATCGGTATGGCGATCTCGTCGCCGCACGTCGTATGGAAGGCGCCCGGCCGCGTTGGATGCGTGCCTCGATTCGCAAAGCGTATAGTTCTGCGGTGATGGATCGCGACACCGATGATTTCCATGAGGAAATCGTGAGGCGGGATCTTCAGATTGCCTACTACGGCGACCCCCAACTCACCGCGCTGCCGGGTGGAATCGTCGTGCTCGATGCGCGTGGCGAGACGATCGTGGGCATCGGCGTGACGGGCAAGACACAAGGCCGCGATACAGAACTTGCGCGCGCCGGAGTGGCCGCTTTTACCGGCTAGTTCCAGTTCGCGAGGATCGTCTCGGCGACGTGCTGCGCGCCGCGCGCGTCGCAGGTCGTGCGGACGATCGTCGGTTCTTCACGGGCGACGTCGAGCTCGACATCACCCGCGCTGCCTTCGCGCACGCGTGCGGTAATGGCGCCCTGTTGCCAAAATGCGACGTGCGGCCCGGCATAGAGTCCGTATTCGGACGGCGCGCCCGAGCGCACGACGGCGTCGACGTTGTGCACGAACCGCTCGAAGGTCATCGTTCGCTTTTCCAGAGTCCCCACGCACGTTCGATTTGCGAGTCGTTGGCTTCGTTTGCGCGGCGCGCTTCGTATGCGTTGAGCGGTACGAGCGGCCCTAAGCGAAGCGCCTCGCTTTGCAGGCGTGCGTTAACTTCGGTGTAGACCGCGCGAAACACGGCTTGGCGGATGCTCACGCCGACGACGGTGATCCCGTGGCCGCGCATGAGGACGGCGGCTGCATCACCGAGCGAGCGCGCCAGCGCCGCGCCCAACGTCGCGTCGCGCACGAGCATGTCGTTATCTTCGCCGGCCGTATCGCGAATCTCGAAGAGCGGAATGCCAGCGCCCAAAAAGCCGCCCATGTGCGAGACGGCGCAGAGCGTCACGCCACGCGCAATGCTAAAGGGAATGACGGATGCCGCGTGACTGTGGACGATCGCCCCAACATCCGGACGTGCGGCGTAAATCGCTCCGTGAATGAAGCGTTCGAGATACGGTTTGCGCGCGTCGCCCGCGCTGACCGTGCCATCGAAGGCAACGCGCATCACATCGGTTTTCTCGACGTTTGCCGGTGCGAGATTGCGGGCGATGATAAAACCATCGCCGTCGCGCGCACTGAGGTGTCCGAAGCCGTCGAGCACACCGCGGCGCGCGAGAATATGATTGGCGTCGACCAAATCGGCGACGGCATCGGCGTCGACCCCGAGCATCGTTACGGGCGGCGCGTACGCGGGATGCGCACGACCTTGCGCGGCTGCGGGTGCAGGCGCAGGGGTTGCAGCGGCTTGTCGTTGACCGGAGCGAAGAACGATTCGTGCGCGGCGACGGCGGCGCGCGCGCGTTCGATCGAACCCGAGGCGATCGCGTCGATTAATTCGGTATGCGCGACGAGGTTTTCGTCGGCGTGCGCGACGCGATGGCGGTCGGGGATGACGAATCCGGGTCCGGGTTCGTTTGCGTCAAGTAAAGTAATGTAGAGGTTCGCGAGGACGCGGTTGCGACAGCACTCGGCGATACGCCGGTGCAGTTGCCAATTCTCGTGCAGATATTCCGCTGAATTATCGGTCGATGCGGCCATCCGTTTGAGGATCTTACGCAGATCGGCGATGTCCGCGCGCGTGCGCGAGCGCGTTGCATCCTTGGTGATCGCTTCTTCGAGCGAATGGCGCACCTCGGCGCAATCCTGAAGGGTCCCCGTTTCGGGGAAGACCGCGAGCAGGTGGCGCAAGCGATCGCTGGAGGTTGGGATCGTGGCGAAGAGGCCGCCGCCGGGGCCGGTGCGCGACGTGACGTATCCGCGCTGCTGGAGAATGCGGAGCGTTTCGTTGAGCGTTCCGTACGCGACGTCGTAGCGGCGCCGCAGATCGTCTTTCGTACCAAGCCGTTCGCCGCTGGGAATCTCTCCCGCGACGATCGTCATTTCGATTTCGTCGGCCAGCGTGGCAGCCCGGCTGCTATTCACGATCGTCCCTCCACGGTAGTCCATGCTCTCTTGATCGTTGGCGCGCACGCGCCTCCCGTCCGCCATGTGGATAAAAGAAACGCGCGCAAGCGGTACTCGACCGATTGCGCGCGTTTGCCACCATCGTGTGCGTTCGCCGCTACTGGTAGACGGCGACGCCTTTGGAGGGGAGGGGAACGAATGCTTTACCCGCATAGGTCGCAACCGAATGCGCGTGCGCTTCGCTTGGGATGTTCTGGATGAAGAACGATGTCGTGCCGTCGATCACCGAGGTGACCGGCAGCAGCGGCCCGCCCTTGACGCCGGTTGAGACGTTATTGCTATTGGCCACAAAGAACTTGTCGATTGTCGCATCGTACGAGGTGATATCACCGCCGCCGGCTTGATTGATCGTTGCAAGAATCGTGCCGCTGCTGACGTCCATGACGAGCGTATTGGCCACGTTGCCGCAAGCGATCACCATGTGTTGATTGGGGGCAATTGAGATCCCCGTCGGTCCGCACGCAACCGGCATCGGATAGACGGCGGTAACGGCCTGCGAGAGGGGATCGATCAAGTCGATCTCACCGTTCGGGTTCTTGGTCGTAACCGGTACGGCTTGCACGAACCGGTGAAGTTGGCTGTCGTACTCCGATGCTTCCATACCGCCGGTAGCGTCGGTGCGGATCGTCTGCGCGATGACGGTATCGGTGTTTGTATTGATGAAGGTGAGAATCGGTGATGTTTCGGAGTCGTTTGCGATCATCACGATGCCATCGTCGCCATCGTACGAACCCTCGTCGGTGCGGAACTTCGCATTGGGAATAACGATCGTTCCGGTCACGGTGCGGGTTGTGCGACTAATGATTTTGATCGTGCCGTTACCGTCACCGGCATAGAGCTTCGTCGCGCCGATCAGAACGAGACCATTGGGACCAGAGCCCGAGCTCTTCCCCGTATTGCCGGTAAACGGGCTACCGATCGATGCGCACGTGCCGTTCACCGTCAAGAACGTCGGCGGAGATTTGGCCGGCCCGATCGTGGTAAGGTAGGTGTTTGCCTTGGCATCGAAGACATCGACGCCACAGTTCGTCTTATCGCCGAGATAGTAGAGGCCAGTACTTTGATCGACGATGCCGACGTCGATACTCCAGTACGGTCCGGGCGGAGCCGGGGCGATCGGAACGGGTACGTTGGGGACGGGAATGTAATTGGTCGTGAAGTTGATCGAGGGCGGATTCGATTTCGTCGGCGTGTTGAAGATGCCGCTGAAACTGCTGCCGCCACCGCCGCACGAGCAAAGGGCGAGGGTCGCGCCAAGCGCCAGAAGTCGTTTGATATCGGTCATAAAATGTTCTCCTGCGCTCTAGCGGTGGAAGCGGTAAGTGGCTTCGAGGAACGCGGTCGATTTATGCGTTGCATCGCCGCCGGCTGCGAGACCGTTTGGCTGGTCGTTCTTGATGTAGAACTTATAGCCAAGATCGGGCGTCGCTTTATACGCGATTCCATACACTTTGCGGTACGTCACCGACATATGCGGGTTGTTGCTAAAGAACGTCGAGAAGTATTCAATGCCGCCGTACGGCACGAGCTTCGTCTGATGATAGAAGTACGCGTTGGTGTAGAGCGTGTACGCGAACGTCGGTTTCTGGCCGCTGTCATAGTCGCCGCGCGGAATGTTTTTTTGCGCCTGCGATGTCATGCGGTGGTAATTCTGTTCCCACCGGAAGGACGTCGTTAGCGGCTTGCCTTCGAGCCCGTTCGGGCCGAATTTCCAGTTGATATCGTTGAAAAAGCCCCCGAGGAAACGCGGAATACCGTTGGGGTCGCCGGCGCCCGGGCAGCAGACGCGTGCGCGATAATGATAGCCGGCACGATAGGTGAGCAGCGGGTTGAACGCCCACGTGACGAGCTCGCGCTCTTCGTAGTCGTAACCGGAGCCCGGGTAGTTCGGCAGGCCTCTGCGGTACGTTCGCGCGCTGCCGCCGGTGTGCGAGATGCGCTGATACTGAATGCCGAGATGGCTGTTGAAGCGGTAGCGCGCATCGCCGACGATGCGCCACAGGTCGTATGGCAGGGCGTTCGGGAGCGGGCCCGCTTTTTGCGGAATGACGTCGCTGCCGCTCGACATCGTATATTGCAAGGTCGGCGCAAGATCCAGGTGTTCGAACTTGCGCGGTTTGCCTTTTTTCGCGGGAGCTTTTTTACCGGGCAAAGCCGATGGCGGGTCGTCGGCCGAAGGCGTGTTGGCGCCGGTCGAACCCGGATCCGGCGGCGGTTTTTTCTGATCGCCATCGAGCTTGAGATCGAACGCGGTGGCCGCCGACGTCAGGTCGACGGGCTGGCTTTGCGCTACGGCGACCGCCGGTCCCGCAACGAATGCAAGACTGGCTGCAAAGGCGATCGCCGTCATGAAATGGCGTGAATTGATTGAGGTCATGGACCCTCCTGACAGCGGTCCTGGCTTTCGTTAAAGTCCCAGGAGTCCGGAGTCGGAAAAGAAAGTTTTTCGATGCATTGAATATGACGAAAGATTCCACGGTCCTATCTCGGAGCACAATAAAATGAAGAATTCATTAACGACCATCCATCTTCGTGTCGACGGTCGGCCGGAAAAAATATCCACCGACGACCCGACGATGCCACTCCTCTACGCGCTTCGAGACGATATGGGTCATGCCAACCCGCGCTTCGGGTGCGGGCTTGCCCAATGCGGTGCCTGCACGGTCCAGGTAGATGGGGTCGCGATGCGCTCGTGTGTTCTGCCGATCGCATCGCTCGAAGGGAAATCGGTCACGACTCTCGCTGGTCTTGGCACCCCGGACCATCCGCATCCCGTGCAGGCAGCGTTCGTGGAAGAACAGGCGCTGCAGTGCGGCTATTGCGTCAACGGTTGGATCATGACCGGTGCGGCGCTCGTAGATAAAGAAATACACCCCTCCGCCGAACGGATCAAAGCAGCGTGTTCGAGCCTGATCTGCCGCTGCGGATCGCAGCTCGCAATGATGCGAGCAATCGGCCGCGCTGCCGGAGAGAACGTATGACATCACGACGCGGATTTCTCGCGACCGGCGGCGCGGCGCTTGCCATCGTCGCCGTTCCCGAAGGCTTCCGCGCGATCGCGGTTGCAGCGGGCGAAGAAGCGGGCGGCGCGGAGCGTTTGGCAACGTGGATTTCGCTCGGTCGCGACGGCATCGTCGATGTCTACACGGGCAAAGTCGAACTCGGGATGGGCGTGATCACCGGACTTACGCAGATCGTGGCCGACGAACTCGACGTGGCGATGGCGCAGGTGCGGATGACGACAGGCGATACGGCGCGCACGCCCGATCAAGGCGGCGTCGGCGGGAGCACGTCGATTCAGTTCGGCGCAAACCCACTGCGGAATGCGGCCGCAGAAGCGCGCCGCGTCCTCATCGCGGCCGCGGCCGACAAACTCGGCGTACCGGTCGAGTCACTTGTGGTGGGCGATGGCCTGATCCGTGCGACCGGCGGCGCATCCGTCTCGTACGGAGCGCTCGTCGACGCGCTCGCTTCGGCACCCATCTTGAAGGTGAGCGGCGAAGCGTTCCGCACGAACGTGGAAGGCGTGGCAAAACCCAAGCCGCGATCTGCCTACAAACTCGTCGGCAAGCCGATTGCGCGTCTCGATGTCGCGCCCAAAGTGTACGGCTCGTTCCGCTATTCGGTCGACAACAAATTGCCGGGCATGATGCACGCGCGCGTCGTGTACCCGCCGAGCGTCGGCGCTCGTCCGCTTGCCGTCGATACCGAGAAGCTCAAGGATCGCGGTGATGCGCGGCTCGTGCGCGTCGGTGATTTGCTCGCGGTCGTTGCTTCGCGCGAATGGCACGCCGTCGCAGGCGCACGCGATCTGAACGTGCGTTGGAGCGCTCCCTCGACGACGTTCCCGCCGATGGCATCGCTTGGCGCTGCAATGTGGGCGATGCCCGTTTCATCGCAAGATAAAGTCGTCGCGCGGGGCGATCTCGCCGCCGCATCGGTCGGTACGACCGCACACGAAGCGTCGTACGTTTGGCCGTTTCAATCGCACGCGACGATGGGTCCGGGCTGCGCCGTCGCCGACGTCACACCCCACGGAACGACGATTTGGTGCGGCGGCCAGAAACCGTTCGAACTGAAAGCCGGGATCGCCGATTTGCTCGGCATTGCGCCGGAGACCGTGCGCGTGATCTTTATCGAAGATGCGGGGTCGTACGGCCGCGGCGGCTTCGATGACGTTGCCGCCGATGCCGCGATGATCTCGAAGTCTATCGGCAAGCCGGTGCGCCTCCAGTGGATGCGTAGCGACATGACGATGTGGGGTCCGAAAGCCCCCGCCATGGTCGGCAAACTCAAAGCCGGCATCAAAGATGGCAAGATCGCGGCTCTCGACTTGACGGTACGTGCGTTCAACGGCGGCGAGATTTCCTCGCATCCTGACAGCGCCGGGAACTTCATCGGCGGTCAAATGGCCGGACATCCCAATTCCAAACCACGCGTTGAGTACGCGGTCTACGGGAAAAACTCGGGTGCCTACGATGTGCCCGCGCTGCACGCGGTCGCTGAACTCGTTGCGCCCCTTGCGCCCGCTGTTTCGCCGCTGCGCACGACGCATTTGCGCGATCCCGAAGGCCCGGGGACGACGTTTATCATCGAGTCGTTCATCGACGAACTCGCGGCGCTCGCGAACGCTGATCCCGTTGCGTTCCGCATCGCCCATCTCTCCGATCCGCGCGCGGTCGATTTGCTCAACCGCGCGGCAGCGAGCGCCGGTTGGCACGCGGGTGTTGCGGCGCGCGCGAAGTCGCGCTCCGGGATCGCGCACGGGCGCGGCATCGCCTTTGCAACGCGCGGAGACACGATGGTCGCGACGATTGCCGACGTTGCGGTCGATACGAAAACCGGAAAGGTCTCCGTTACGCGCTTGGTGTGCGTGCACGACTGTGGATCGATCGTCAACCCGCGTTCGCTCACCGGGACGATCGAAGCGAACCTGATGCAATCGATGAGCCGCTCGCTCTTCGAAGAAGTCACGTTCGCTGGTGGAGCCGTCACCTCGCGCGATTGGGTCACCTATCCAGTCGTACGCACGCGCGATCTGCCCGGACGCGTCGATGTCGTGCTGGTCGATCGGCCGGAGTTGCCGCCCTATGGTGCGGGCGAACCATCATCGCGCCCGACGGCCGCGGCGATCGCCAATGCCATCTACGATGCGACGGGCGCGCGCATTCGCACGGCGCCCTTCACCAAGGCAAACGTTCTCGCAGCGCTCACAGCGCAGCCGCTCGCGTAACGTTCGGCACGCCTTTCGGATACTCGCCAGCGTACGCACCGACGCTTTGCCACGGACGATCGATCGGGATGATCGCTTGTTCGGATCGCATCGTCGCGTAGGCGACTGGCGTCTCATGACCCAGTGGCGGTTCTCCGTCTTGGAATCGTTTGATGGCGTCGAGCATCCGTCGCCGCAAGCGGATGATCGCGACGTCGGATGTGCCGAGATGTTCTTGGGGTCGGTTGACGATCGGCCCCATCGATTCTTGGCACGCCATATCTTGATTTTGGAAGCCCTCGATACCGAGCCAACTGCCTTGCTTCATCGCTTCGCGATCTTGATGCCAGCCGTTGTCCTCGGTTGCATAACGCATCCAGCGGCGGTCGAGATCGATGCCGGGTTCGCATTTGAGATCGCGCCGCATCGCGGCTTGATCGATGTCGGATCCGTCCTGCGAGAAGAAGACGTCGTAGAACATCGTCGTGCGATCGTCGATCGGCACGAACATATTGACGTGCGCGTGCTGCGAGCGTTCGAGTGGCCGTGGGATAAACGATGTTGAGGGCGCGGCGAACAGCGTGACGCGAACGTATTTTTCCGTATCGGGATTCGCGTTTGGTTTGCGGATCGCGGCGTAACGAAAACCGTAGGTCGTATCTTCGGCTTCAAGTTTCGGCGAGAGATCGTTTGAGACGGACGAGCGCTTCTTCCAGTCGGGGATGGTGCCGCGATGGAGGAACCAACTGTGCGACGAGTCCAGCGAACCTTCGAGGGCTTGAAAAAAATTTGCGCGTTCGCCCATCTTGACGATCGAGCGCTGCGCTGCCGGCAATGCAAGAAAATCGTAGGCTGGGAATGCCGGCTCTTTGCCGATTTCACCGAGATACGCCCAGACCAGTCCGCCCGCTTCGCGCACGGGATACGAGCGGATCGACATGCGATCTTTGAAACCGTATCCCGCGGGCTCCGTCGGCATCTCCATGCACGCGCCGGTGACGTCGAATTTCCAGCCGTGATAGACGCAGCGCAGGCCGCCTTCTTCATTGCGCCCGAGCGCGAGTGAGGCGAGGCGGTGCGGACAGAACGCATCCATGAGTCCGAGCCGCCCGGCGGTGTCGCGGAAGAGCACGAGATTCTCGCCGAAGAGTCGGAGTGGAATCGGCGTGCCGTCGCTATCGGCGACTTCTTCGCTCAGCGCCGCGGGCAGCCAGTAGCTCCGCATGAAACGCCCCATCGGCGCATCCCCGGTAACGGTCGTGAGCAGTTCGTTTTCTGCGGCAGAGAGCATCGGGATCTCCCGTGAAAATTAGTTAGACACGTGAAGTAGTTCCGGTTCAATTGGCTTTCCTGCCAACAAACAAAAGCCAGGAAATGCTTCGCCGATCGAATCATTAGCCGTCAACGGAGGTTATGATTACCATGTTGAGTCTTCGATGGACCCGGATTGCGTCGCTCGCGCTCACCGTCGCGGTTGGCGCTGGAGCGACTCCCGCGCGCGCAGCAGACGAGCCATATGAAATCAATGCGATCGTCTCGCTCACCGGCAGCGCCGCGTTTCTTGGAAAAGAACAGCAGCAGGCGCTCGAGGCGATCGAAAAAGCGCAGAACGCCAAAGGCGGAATTCGCGGCCGAAAAATTCATTTCTCGATCGCCGACGACCAGTCAAATCCGCAGATCGCCGTGCAACTGACGAATGCCGTGATCGCAAAACACGTGCCGGTCATCCTCGGCTCGACGCTCGTCGCTCAGTGTAATGCGATGGCGGCGGTCGTGCGTGAAAACGGGCCGCTGCAGTATTGCTTCTCGCCGGGAATCCATCCGGATCGCGAGAGCTATACCTATTCGACTAGCGTCTCGACAAAAGAACTCGCGCTCGTCATGGTGCGCTACTTCCACAAACGCGGTTGGAACCGGATCGCCGTTATGACCTCGACGGATGCAACCGGTCAGGATGCCGAACGCAATTTCGCCGCGGCGTTTGCGGCCCCGGAAAACAAAGGAACCCAACTGGTGGTCCAGGAGCATTTCAATCCGAGCGACGTCAGCGTCAACGCGCAATTACAGCGCGTCAAAGCAGCGAATCCGCAAGTGTTCGTCGCCTGGACGACGGGCACGCCGTTCGGCACCGTGCTGCGCGGTATCGCAGAGACCGGGTTCAACATCCCGATCGGCGGCGGCAATGGCAACATCATCTACGCGCAGATGAAACAGTACGCGGCGTTTTTGCCAAAAGAATTGCTCTTTGCGGGAGTCGAATATTTCCGCGATCCCAAAGACATCCGCGGCGGTCCGCTCAAAACCGCGATCCAGCAGTTCAACGCGGCGTTCGCACCGCAACGTCCGGACCTCGGTCAGGGGCTCGCGTACGACGCGACGATGATCGTGATCGACGCACTCAAGAAATACGGGACCAATGCCACCGCCGCCCAACTGCGCGAGTACATCAACGGGCTCAACGGCTATATCGGAACGCACGGCGCCTATCATTTCGGGACGGGCGATCACCGGGGTCTGGGCGTCGGGAATGCGACGATGGTGCGCTATGACGCCGCAAAAGATCTCTTCGAGGCGGTCAGTAAACCCGGCGGCGACCCACTGAAATAACGGTGGAGGCCGCACTCTCGATCGCGATCGGCGGTCTGGTTCAAGGGTCGGTGTTCGCACTCGTTGCGATTGGATTTGCGCTCGTGTTCCGGGTAACGGGCGCCGTCAATCTCGCGCAGGGTGCATTCGTCGTGCTCGGCGCACTTGCGACGTACTCGTTCGAGCAGACGCTGCACTGGCCGCTGCCACTTGCCGCTCTCGCAGCGCTTATCGTCGCCGCGGTCGTCGGATTTCTCGTTGCCGTCGGCATCTTTGCGCCGGGGTTGCGGCGCCTGCCCCCCGGCGGCATGGTCATCCTCACGGGCGGTCTGCTCACGCTATTCGAGGGTGCGGCGCTGCTGGTGTGGGGCAGTCAGCCGTATCAACTTCCGCCATTTTCCGGCTATGTGCCCGTTGCGTTCGGCCCGTTTCACGTTCCCTCACAGTCGCTCTGGGATCTTGGAATCACGGCGATCGTCATCGCGCTCTTAGGCTACGTCCTGCAAGGGACGGCGTTCGGTAAAGCACTGCGCGCGTGCGCGGAAAATCCGGCGGCCGCGACGCTCATGGGCATCGATGTCGAGCGCGTTCGCGTGCTCTCGTATACCGTAGCAAGTGTCCTTGGCGCGCTCAGCGGCATTGCGATCGGGCCGATCGTTTCGCTCCAATTCGATGCGGGCCGGTTCTTTACGGTGTACGGATTTATTTCCGTTGCGATCGGCGGTATGGGATCGCTTGTCGGCGGGCTGCTCGGGGGACTGGGCATCGGGCTCTTGCAGCAGCTCGGTGCCGCCTACGTGTCGTCGATTTTTGCAACGACGCTTGCGATCGGTTTACTCATCCTGGTGCTGGTATGGCGACCGAGCGGACTGCTCGGCGGTGGGGTGCGTCGCGAAGACAATCGCGCGAGCGGCGGGCACCGCATGCGAGTGCGAGCGCAACTGCCGCGCCGCCTCGCACTCGTCGTCGGCGTCCTCGCAATCGCGATCGTGGCCGTCGTCCCGCTCATCGCCGGCGCCGGTGTCCTCAGTTCGCTCACCATCGCCGGCGTGCTCTTCATTGCGCTCCTCGGACTCGATGTGCTCATGGGCTTCGCGGGACAAATCAGTTTAGGTCATGCCGCGTTCGTCGCAATTGGCGGCTACGGCGCGGCGATCTCCGTGCTCCGATTTGGTGTACCGCCGCTTGCGGCGATCTTCGTCGCGCTGGTTGCATCGTTGCTTGCGGCGACCGTGCTGGCGGCAATCACGGTGCGGCTGCGCGGAATCTATCTTGCGCTCGCGACGCTTGCGTTCGGTCTGCTCGTCGATTCGCTCACCGTCGGTCTCTCCGACCTCACCGGCGGTCCCTCGGGATTGACCGGTATCCCGCATTTTTCGATCGGCTCGTTCGTGTTCACCGATCCCCGCGCGAACTATTATCTCATCTGGGGTGTGGCGCTTGCGATCTTCGCGATTTTGCTCGGACTTCTGCGGTCGGATTTCGGACGCGCGCTCCGCGCGCTGCGCACGGATCAAACCGCCGCACTCGCGCTGGGCATCGACGTGCCGAAGTACAAACGCTACGCCGTGATGATCGCCGCCGCGTGCGCGTCGATCGCGGGCAGTCTGTACGCGTTCGATTTCCAATTCTTCTCACCCGAAATGGTGAGTACGCCGCGGTCGCTCGAAATGGTCACGATGCTCGTCATCGGCGGCGAAGGCACCCTTGCCGGACCATTGCTCGGCGTCCTGTTGATCGTGCTTTTGCCGACCGTGATCCAGCCGCTCGCGCAGGCAAAAACGCTCTTCGCGGGCGCCGTGCTCGTGAGCGGGCTCCTGTTCTTGCCAAACGGCGTACTCGGCGCGATTGCGGCACGTCTTGCGCCGGTCGAACGACTCGATGACGCAGCGGACACGGCGGAGGCGGCATGAAATCGCTCGTCGTCGATCGCGTGAGCAAGTCATTCGGCGGCGTGCGTGCGACCGACGATGTCTCCTTTACCGTTGAAGCCGGGACGCTCACCGCACTCATCGGTCCGAACGGCGCGGGCAAAAGCACACTCTTTAATGTGATGACCAATCTCTACCGGGTGGATTCGGGGACGATCGCATTTGACGGAACGAATCTCGCTGGACTGGCAAGCGACCGCATCGCGCGACTGGGCCTCGTGCGCACGTTCCAAACGGCGCGCGTGTTCGGCGGCATGACCGTCCTCGAAAACGTTCTCGCGGGGATGCACGTTCATGCCAAGACCCCGCCGTGGATGCATGCGCTCGGTTTGCCGCAAGCGCGCTCGGAGGAGCGCGCTCTCGTCGTGCGCGCGGATGCAATCCTCGAAGCCTTTGGCATCGCGCATCTGCGCGACCGCGACGCAAGCGCGCTTGCACTCGGCAATCAAAAGATCGTCGAACTCGCGCGCGCGCTCATCGCGCGTCCAACGATGTTGCTGCTCGACGAACCGGCTGCGGGACTCAACGATCTCGAAACGGCGACGCTCGCGCGACTGCTGCATGCGATCCACGCCTCCGGCACAACGGTGTTCGTCGTGGAGCACAATATGTCGCTCGTGATGGGAATCGCGGACCGCATCCTCGTCCTCGATGCGGGACGATTGATCGCAAGCGGATCGCCGCGCGAAATCCAAGCGAACGCGGCGGTGATCGAAGCGTACGTCGGCCGTGCGCCGGACGGGGCGCCGGCATGATGCTCGAACTGCGCGGCCTTTACGCGGGCTATGGCTCCGCAAGCGTCCTCCACGACGTGAATCTCGATGTCGGTGATGGTGAGACCGTCGCCCTCGTCGGCGCGAACGGAGCCGGGAAATCGACGTTACTCAAATCGATTTCCGGCCTCGTGCGAAGCACGTCGGGGAGGATGGCGTTTTCCGGAGCAGACCTCGCGGTGATGCCGCCTGCGCGCCGGATGGGCGCGGGGCTCGCGCACGTTCCCGAAGGACGCGAAGTCTTCGGCGGTCTGAGCGTCGGAGACAATTTGCGACTCGGCGCGTACGCCAATCGCCGGTCGGTGGATGCGCGCGAACTCGATCGCCGTCTCGACGACGTTCTGGCGCGCTTTCCCGTTCTGCGAACGCGCCTCGGCGATGCGGCGGCGGACCTCTCGGGCGGACAACAGCAGATGCTCGCGATCGGACGCGGCCTGATGGCGCGTCCGAAATTGCTCTTGCTCGACGAACCCTCGCTCGGACTCTCACCGGCCCTCGTGAGCGAGATCTTCCGGGTGATCGCCGACATGCGCGACCTCGGCATGAGCATCCTCATCGCAGAACAAAACGCGCGCATGACGCTTGCTATTGCGGACCGTGCGTACGTGCTCGAAAACGGGCGCGTCGTCGCAAGCGACACGGGTGCGAATCTGCTGCACGCCCCACAGATCGTCGAGCGCTATTTAGGTATGGGCGACTCCGAGGTTGATGTCCGCTCCGATCCACGCGCAAGCGCCCTCGCGCAGCGCCTGCAGACGATCTTCGCCGACGGATCTTGAGCGGGAGGACGACGGTGAGTGCCTTCGATGTCGACCCGACGCAGAGCGTTGGTTACCTCATTCGCGATTCTTCGCGGCTCATTTTAGCGCGCTTGCAAACGCTGCTCGAGCCCCACGGCGTGACGCTGGGACAATATTTCGTCTTGCGCGAGCTC
Source organism: Vulcanimicrobiales bacterium (assembly GCA_038231455.1). Lineage (GTDB taxonomy): Bacteria > Vulcanimicrobiota > Vulcanimicrobiia > Vulcanimicrobiales > Vulcanimicrobiaceae > JANLVI01. Next base: position 220,975 of record JBBRLI010000002.1, read on the forward strand.
TGGCAAAACGAGGGTCTCACGCAGCGCGAACTCAGCGAACGCATCGCGATTCAAGAACCCTCGACCGTTGCGGCAATCGACGCGATGGAGAAGCGCGATCTCGTCGTTCGCGTGCGCAGCAAAGCGGACCGGCGCAAAATCCATCTCTATCTGACGGCCTACGGCCGGAGTTTACGCGGCGACCTTCTGGGCGCGGCGGCCAGCATCATCAATGGTGCAACCGCCGACCTGAGCGCAGTCGAACTCGACACGCTGCGCGCGCTTTTGGTGCGCGTAAAAGACAACCTAGGGAGAACCGATGCTTAGCGATCTCGTCCTTGCCAACCACATCCTCGCCGATCACGAGGTGGTCGATTCGTTCGGCCATATCTCGATGCGCCACCCCGAGCGGCCCGATCGCTATCTCCTCTCGTGTTCGCGCGCGCCGTATCTTGTGACCGAAGACGACATCATGGAATACACGCTCGAGAACGAACCCGTCAAACCCGACCGTCGTGCGATGTATTTGGAGCGCCCGATCCATGGGCGCATCTATGCCGCGCGTCCCGACGTCCACTCCGTCTGTCACAACCACGCGCCCTCGACCATTCCATTCGGTGTCACGGGAACGAACCTTAAGCCGATCTTTCACATGGCCGCATCGATCGGATCGAACGTGCCGATTTGGGATATCGCGAAAAAGTTCGGCGACACGAGCCTGCTTGTGACCAACAATGCTATGGGCGATGATCTCGCGCAAACGCTCGGTCAAAATCGCGTCGCATTGATGCGCGGCCACGGCGGCGTCGTTACGGGCAAAGACGTGCGCGACGTCGTCTTTACGTCGATCTATCTCCACGCAAACGCGCAACTGCTGACCAGTGCCCTTGCGCTCGGCAAGGTCCATTACCTCAGCGACGGCGAGATCGAGGCCGCGACGAGTGCGATGCTCGGTCCCTCGCCGCGTAATCGGGCATGGGAGAGTTGGGTCAAGCGGGTCTCGCCCGCCGGCTAGCCTCGCTTTGGGCGGTATCGCCGCGCGTGTTGTCGCAATAAACACCACCATCATGCCGCTCGATTATTCTAAACCGCTCCGCGTTCGTTTTGCACCCTCGCCCACGGGGATGCTGCACGTCGGTGGTGCGCGCACCGCACTCTTCAATTATTTACTCGCCCGGAAAACCGGCGGTGTCTTTGTGCTGCGCATCGAGGATACGGATGAATCGCGCAACCGCGTCGAGAGCGAAGCGGCGATCTATGAAGATCTCCGCTGGCTCGGCATCCGCTGGGATGAGGGTCCGGATATCGGCGGCGCGTTCGCGCCGTACCGACAGTCCGAACGCGGACCGATCTACGCCGAAGCGGCGCAGCGACTGCTCGCAAGCGGCGCGGCGTACAAATGCTACTGCACCTCCGAAGAACTCGAGGCGGATCGGCACGAGCAGAAGGCCCGCGGCATCCACGCGACGCGGTACTCGGGACGTTGCCGGAATCTCACCGCTGCCGAGCGCGCAGCGTTCGAATCCGCAGGACGCGCGTACTCGATCAATTTCGCCGTCAATCCCGGCACCACCGTCGTCGACGATCTGATCAAGGGCCGCGTTGCCTTCGACCACGACACGATCGGCGATTTCGTCGTCGTCAAATCGACCGGCGGACCGCTCTACAATTTCACTGCTGCCGTCGATGATGCGATGATGGAAATCTCGCTCGTGCTGCGCGGCGACGAACATCTCGACAACACGCCGCGCCAGATGATGCTGCAAGGAGCCCTCGGCCTGCATCGACCGATGTACGCACACGTTGGGCTCATCCTCAACGAAGACAAATCCAAACTTTCCAAACGCCACAATACGGTTGGCACGGATCAGTTCCGCAAGCAGGGAGTGCTCTCGACGGCGCTCATCAACCATCTCGCGCTCCTGGGCTGGTCGCCCGGCAGCGATCGCGAAGCGTTTACACTCGATGACCTCGTGCACGACTTCACGCTCGAACGCGTCGGCAAATCGGGCTCGATTTTCAACGAGACGCGATTGCGCGCGTTCAACCAGCGCGAACTCCAAGCGTTGCCGCGCGCAGAATACGTCGCGATGCTCACGCGTGCAATGCAAGTAGCCGGGCTGATGGAGGCAGAACCGCCGCCGGCGGCCCAGCGCTGGGTCGAGACCTTCATCGATGCGTACGGTGAGGAGATCCACACGATTGCCGATGCGATTCCGCTCGTCGAGAAACTGCGGAACGAAGGCGTTGTCGTTCCGGCCTTAGAGCTCGAGCGATTGCGCAACCGTGAGGTGCTCTTCTTTTTAGATGCGATCTCGCAGTATGTGGACTCGCTCTCCGAACTTCGCGATTTACCCCTCAGCAAAACGATTCCGGCGATCGCCGATGAGTTCCGGATCAAGAAGAAGGACGCGTTCCAAGCGGTCCGGATGGCGCTCATGGGCGACCTCCACGGACCGCCGCTTCCGCTGCTCTTTCCCCTGCTCGGTCACGACCGCATCATGATGCGCATCGGCCAGATTAACTCGCACGTGCTCCACGGCCGCGGGCTCGAACCGATCAAATATGGCCCGGGCGGCGAGCCGTTCCAGACGATCCAACCGACGCCGCCGCCTGCCCCGGCAACCGACAAGGGCTCCGCGTAGTTTAAACGGGCGACGTGGCACGAACAGCGCTCGAACTCTTTCTCTCCGACCTGCGGGCGCCGGTCGAACGCGACCCGGCGGCGGGCGGCTATATCGACGTGTTGCTCTCGTATCCCGGTTTTCACGCGATCACCGCGCATCGTGCGATTCACGCGCTGCATAAAATCGGCATCCCGGTGCTGCCGCGGTTTCTTGCCGAACTCGTGCATCGAGCGACGGGGATCGATATCCATCCCGGCGCCACGATCGGTAAGGGATTTTTCATCGACCACGGCACCGGCGTCGTCATCGGCGGAACGGCGATCGTCGGCGATGACGTCACGCTCTACCAGGGCGTCACGCTTGGCGGGACGTCGCTTGCGCGCACGAAGCGCCATCCGACAATCGGCAACAACGTCACCGTCGGCGCGGGGGCAAAAGTGCTCGGCGACATCACGGTGGGTGACAACGTGAAAGTCGGCTCGAATTCCGTCGTGGTGCGCGACGTACCGCCGAACTCCACCGTCGTCGGTATTCCGGGCCGAGTCGTCTTGCAAGACGGCAAGCCCGTCCCCCTTACCAGTCGTGCCCAAGTCGATATGCCCGACCCTCAGCAGCTTCTGATCGTGCAACTGACCGCTCGCGTTGAAGCACTCGAGGCGCGTCTTGCCGAACGCGAGCGGAACGATGCCCCTAAGGCTGTATAACACCCGTACCCGCGCGGTCGAACCGTTCGCGCCGCTCGATGGGCGGCGCGTTCGCATGTACGTCTGCGGACTGACGCCTTCGGCCGAAGCCCATCTTGGACACGCACGCTCGTTTCTGTTTTTCGACGTGCTCCGACGGTACCTCAAGCACAGCGGCTTCGCGGTTCACTACGTTCAGAACGTGACGGATATCGACGATCGTTCGATCAATCGCGCACGCGAAACGGGCGAATCGTGGCGCGACATCGTCGAGGGCTATTACGCTTCGTTCAAAACTTCGATGAAGCGCTTCGGCGTGGCCGAGCCCGACGATGAGCCGTACGCGACGAAGTTCATCCCGCAAATTCTTGCGATGATCGGCGAACTCGTTGCAATTGACGCCGCGTACGCGACCGAAGACGGCGTGTATTTTTCGGTATCGTCATTCAAGCGCTACGGTGCACTCTCGGGCCGTAACGTCGACGAGCTTTTGATCGGCGCGCGTATTGCAGTCGACGAACACAAACACGATCCGCTAGACTTTGCGCTTTGGAAATTCGCGAAACCCGATGAACCGTCGTGGCCCTCAACGTGGGGCGATGGCCGGCCGGGCTGGCACATCGAGTGCAGCGCGATGGCGCGGGAATTGCTCGGGGAGCCGTTCGACATTCACGGCGGCGGCTACGATCTGATCTTCCCGCACCACGAGAACGAGATCGCGCAAACCGAATCGCTCAAGACCGATACGCCGATGGCGAACGTTTGGGTGCACGGCGGCCTCTTGATGTTCGATGGCAAGAAGATGTCAAAATCGCTTGGCAATTTCGAACCGCTCTCCGCGATGCTCGACCGTCACGATCCAAACGCCATCCGGCTTCTGTTCATGCAAACCGGCTATCGCAAGCCGATGAATTTTACCGAAGACTCGATTGGTGCGGCGAAGAGCGGCATCGAAAAATTACGCAAGGCGTACGCTTCGATCGCCGAGATAGCAAGCGACGATACACAGTTCGTTGCGCCGTATCGCGAACGCGTTTTCGCGGCACTCGACGATGACATGAACACCGCGGGGGCTCTCGGTGCGCTCTTCGAACTCGCGGGCGATACGAAGGCTTTGCAAAGCGGCGGACGTGCGGCGCGTGCCCTGTTTATGGATGTTTTGATGATTTTTGGCATCGAAACGGCACTTGCAGAGCGCGTTCCGGTGGCGACGACCACGACGGTCGATTCGGCGATCATCGAGCGCCTCCGTGCCTCGGTCGGCGACGTCGTCCATGTCAACGGCGATGCGCCTGAAGCGCTCATCGATGCGATCATCGTCGCCCGCGCAACGGCGCGGAAGAATAAAGATTTCGCACTCGGCGATCGGCTGCGCGATGCGCTGGCCGCGGAAAACATCGTCCTCAAGGACAGTAAAGACGGCACCACATGGCAGATCGACGCGGCGTAAAGCCTCCGCGCACGCCGGGCGCGGCTCCGGTTGGCAACGGAAAACTCTCGCGCCCGCAAGGCTTCGGCGGCTCGGGCAAACCGCGACCCGGTTTTGGCACCGGCAAACCGCGCGCACCAAAGCCCGCCGGCGATGCGGTCGGAGGTGAACGCCGTCCGCCGCGCGTCGATCTCGATGATGTGATCTACGGCGTGCATGCCGTCGAAGAAGCGCTCGCGGCGGGCGATGGCATTCGCAAATTGCACGTCGGCGAAGATCGTAAAACCGATCCGGCACTACGCGCGCTCCTCGATCGCGCACGGGCCGCAAACGTCGTGATCCGCTTCGAGCACCGGGCCTTTTTTGCAAGCTTCCCGTACAAGGCGCACCAAAGCGTCGTCGCGTTCGGCGAGCCGTTCGACTACATCTCGCTCGAGGAAGCAATCACGCTCGGCAAAAAGGGCGTCGCGTCGACGTTCGTCGTGCTCGACCACGTCACCGACCCGCACAACGTCGGCGCGATCGTCCGCACCGCCGAATGCATTGGAGCGACGGCCGTCATCATCCCGGAGCGCCGCGCAGCCGGGATCAACGCGACCGTCCGCAAGTCCTCAGCTGGCGCGACGGCCTACATGCCGATCGCCCGGGTCGCCAACATCGCACAAGCGATCCGCGCGATGAAGAAGGCGGGGATCTGGATCGCCGGAGCGGCGCTGGCGGCCGACGCCGTCGACTACACGCAGGCGGACTTCAAGCGGGACATTGCAATTGTCATCGGCGCCGAGGGCGACGGAATCGGGCCGCTGGTGCAGCGAGAGTGCGATTATTTGGTCCGCATTCCCCTCGAAGGGAAGGTCCAATCCCTCAACGCCTCGGTCGCTGCGGGAGTGCTGCTCTACGAAGTTATCCGTCAGAGGACGGTTCGCTCCGTAAAACCGTAACGTGGTCCTTGACGCTAAAGTATAACCAAAGTTATACTTTCGATATGAAAACGGCCGTTTCTCTTCCCAACGATCTGTTCGAAAGCGCCGAAGTTTTGGCCGAAGAACTCGGTTTCACGCGTAGCGAGCTGTATGCGCGCGCGGTCGATGACTATGTCCGAAAGCATCGTAAATCGGAGATCAAGAAGCGGCTCAAGGCGTTTTACGGTCAGGATGTCCCCTCGGACGCGGCGGTAACGCTCTACGCCCGCACGATCCTCGAGCGTTCTGAGTGGTAAAACGCGGCGATCTTTGGTGGGCGAGTTTACAAAATCCGCGCGGTTCGGCCCCCGGCTACGATCGCCCGGTCGTCGTGGTCCAGTCCGACCTTTTGAACGAAACAGCAATTGGCACGTGTCTCTGCGCGATCGTCACCTCCAATCTCGGTTTTCTTCAGTCGGAAGGCAACGTCTCGCTTCGAACCGATGAATCGAGGCTGGCGAAAGACTCCGTGGTCAATGTGACGCAGCTTTTGGCGATCGACCGGGCAGATCTCGTCGAACGTGTCACCTCCCTCACCGCAAAGACGATGCGAAAGATCGATTCCGGCATCCGGTTCGCGCTCGACCTCTGAGGTCGCGAGCTTCCGACGCCGTCCGTCCTTGACGCCATAGGAGGAACCTCCTATAATAGTTCGGATGTGCCCGGCTCGACGGGCTCCGGCCTGCGTTTTCGGCACATCGACCGGTCCCGGCGCTCGCTTGGCCGGTCCATTTCCCGAAGGTAGGACACCACATGGCGCTCACGCAGCCCGCGGACGGGCTCGACTATCACGAGCGGCCGGACGAGGACCTCGTCTCCGCGGCCAAATCTGGCGACAATCTCGCGATGGAATTCTTGCTCAACAAATACAAGAATTTTGTCCGAATCAAAGCCAAAAGCTACTTCCTCATCGGTGCGGATCGCGAAGATATCATCCAAGAAGGGATGATCGGACTCTATAAGGCCGTTCGCGACTTCAAGGCTGACAAGCTTTCCAGCTTCCGCGCGTTTGCGGAACTCTGTATCACGCGTCAGATTATCACCGCGATCAAGACCGCAACGCGTCAGAAGCACATCCCGCTCAACCAGTACATCTCGCTCAACAAGCCGATCTACGACGAAGACAGCGAACGCACGCTGCTCGACGTGATGGCCTCGCAGAAGACCTCCGATCCCGAAGAGCTCGTGATCAACCAGGAAGTCTCCGAGGACATCAAAGAGCGGATCCAAGAGAACCTCTCCGATCTCGAATCGCAAGTCTTGCTCTCGTACCTCGAAGGCAAGAGCTACCAGGAAATGGCGCGCGACCTCAACCGTCACGTGAAATCGATCGATAACGCGCTCCAGCGCGTGAAACGGAAGATCGAAAAGAATCTCTCGGAGATCGAACTGCCCTAACCGTCCACCGACCTTCGGTGATAACGAAAAAGAGAACCGGCGCCTTAGGCGACCGGTTCTTTTTCTTGGACGGTTTCGAGTTCGGCGACGATGCGATCGTAGATTGCCTCGCGATCGAGCGCCTCGAAGACAAGACACCGCTGCGCGTTGCCGCTTGCGATCGGGTCGATAAGGATCGTGACGCCGCCGCGCGCGCAAACATCAAGACAACTCGTCATCACGACGCGGATCGGGCCCCATTTGCCTTCGGCTTTGAGGCGATCTTTGAGCCAGCGCTTGAGTTCGAGTCGCTCGTCTCCCGCATATTCGGGAAAATCTTCAACGAAGCGCTGCGCCGTGCACTTCTCACAAACGAGCGCAAGGCCGCCGGACTTCGCCCAGATCGGTTTTGCTTCTACGGGTTCTGCCATCGCTCTCTCACTTCGCGTCGATCCACGCCGAAACCGTCTGGGGCGTTACTCGCGGGACGCTAATGGGCGCTGCTCCAGCGCTTGAAGAGATCGTTATCGATGCCGAATTGATCGAGCGCTTTGCCGACGGTATGTGCGATGACGTCGTCGATCGTTTTCGGACGCGCATACATGCCGGGGACCGGCGGCAAGATGACCGCACCGAGTTCGGCAAGTTGCACGAGCGTCCGTAAGTGACCGAGATGGAGCGGTGTTTCGCGCACGATCATTACAAGACGTCGGCGTTCTTTGAGGCAGACGTCGGCCGCGCGCGTGAGCAGGTTCGAATTGAACGAGTGCGCGACGGCCGAGGCGGTCTTAATCGAGCACGGGATAATCAGCATGCCCTCGGTTTTAAACGAACCGCTTGAGATCGAGGCCGCAAGGTCCGTGTCGCGATGCAGTACATCGGCGAGCGCTTCAAAATCGGCCGCCGTATAGTCCGTTTCGAGTTCGATCGTCTGGCGCGCTTGCTCGGAGAGGACGACGTGGACTTCATAGCCGCCGATCGCCCGGAGCGCCTGGAGTGCCGCGATTGCATAGAGGCTGCCGCTGGCGCCGGAAATGCCGACGATAAGGCGACGCGGAGCGGTCATCGAGCGATCCCGATCGAGTGGAGAAGAAGAATGTGGACCGGCACCATGACTCCCGTCTTGACGATTGCGAGCGGACTCTCCGCCCACCGGGGTTGGACTACGGCAAGAGCAACGATGAGCCGCGCGCAATCAGGCCCTCATGAGCAAAAAGAAACCGATCGAAACGTCGAGCGCGCCAGCCGCCGCAGGCCCCTACTCGCAAGGGATCCGTTTTGGCGACCTCGTTTTCATCGCCGGTCAGCGCCCGGCCGATCCCGTTTCCGGCGAAATCCCAGCCGATCTTGCAGCGCAAACGCGTCGGGTGCTCGAGAACGTGAAAGCCGTTCTCGAAGCCGGCGGTTCGTCGATGGATCAAGTTCTCAAAGTCAACGTCTACCTGAGCGATCTCGGTGACTTTGCCGCGATGAACAAAATCTACAAAGAATATTTCAGCGAACCGCACCCGGTACGCACGACGATCGGATGCGCGCTGCGCGGAATAAAGATCGAGGTCGACGCGATCGGCTACCGGTAGGCATCACCGGCGGCACACGCTTTAGCGGTTAGAGAATGAGACGGCGAATCGGTATGTCGACTTCACCGGAACGCAATTCACAATCTGCGTTTGAAACGTGCTATTTTTCGCCGAGACGATTGAAGCCGCTCGGAGCTCGAATGGACCCGAAATCGCGATGGGTTTACCGACAATCTTACTCTGCTCGTCGAGTTCGATGCGCACTTGGACCGTGCCGGTAGTTCCTGACATCATTGCATCCGTTGGAAACTCCGGTCGGGCGACCGTGAGAACGCGCGCTGGAGAATCTGGGCGCGTGCACGTGGACTCGGTTTGAGCCATGGCTGCGGTAGTAATTCCAAAAACGGTCGCGGCCACGACAAATGCTGCTAGAATTGCTTGCTTCATCGCGTCTCCTCATCCCGAACGAAGTCACTAGCCGACGGAGGGATTTGAACCCCCGACCCGCTGTTTACAAAACAAGGTTTTTGCCCGATTGAGCGTCGTTCCCCTCGTGGAATCTAGCGGACTCTCGGGACATATTCGCCTTTGAGGTCCGCCAGTTGCGGTCGAAAATTGCGGTCAGATTTACGCCCGCGATCGCGCCGGCGGCATGAACCGGTCGAGCGCGATCGCGGCGTCCTTTTGCATGTTCGGCATTACGTGGCCGTACGTGTCCAGGGTGAACGCAGCCGACGCATGACCGATGCGCTCCGAGATGACCTTGTCGTGGATCCCCGCTGCGATCATTAGGGTTACCGCGGTGTGGCGCAGATCATAGAGTCGAAGGTATGGGATGCCTGCGGCCTCGCGCAACTTCTGGAACGTCTTACGTCTTGAAGCGGCCGTCAGCTCCGGCACGAACATCGTCGAAGGCGCGGCTACGGCGTTTCTCGCGAAGTCGGCGTCGGCCGGCCCGCTCGCGATCGTCGTCCCGTTCTTCGAAGGCCCGCTGCTCGGGTACGTCGCCGGTCTCGTGCAAAAAGGAACGAATACCGTTCCGGCACTGTACGATGAGGCGGTCGCGTTCCTCGAAAAAGAAGAAGCTTACCTGTAAGGGAATCTATCCGGCGACAGCCGAGACTACCGCAAAAGCCCGCTCTCCGGATCTCACCGGGAGCGGGCTTTTCTTTTTCAAATGCACGCACAATCGCTTGATTGTGATACTGTCATGTGATATGATACTGTCATGAAGGCGCGAGAATTAGTGAAGCTGGCGAAAGACAACGGATGGACGCTCGCGCGAGTGAACGGCAGCCACCACGTTTTCGTTCATCCGCCGTTCGCGAAGGTTCTCGTCATCCCGATCCACGGTATGAACGACGACATTCCGAACGGCTTGCTCCACAAGCTCCGCAAGACCATCGAAGAGGCGAAGGCTGAATGAAATATCACATCATCTTTGAGCGTGCCGAGGACGGCCGCATCTGGGCTCACGTGCCGGATTTCGATAATGTCGCCGGCAGCGGTGTCTCGATCGACGAGGCCCGCGTATCCCTCTTCAAGAGCATGGATCTGGCTCGAGAGTTCGGCGATCCACTCGTTCCGAAATCGAACGTCATCGCGGTGGAAGTCGCCGACGTCGCGTGAGTACGCCCGCTGATTGGAAGCGCGCGCAGCGAGAGCGCGCGCTCGCGCACCATCTTTGCATGGTGTGTTGCAAGCAGCCGCCGCGTCCTCACCGCAAAACGTGCGCGGACTGTTCCACGGCCGCTTACGCGCGCGTGAAGTTGCGTCGTTCGAAGTTGCGCCAAGACGCATCGTAGCCGAAAACAGCGGTCCGCTTTAGGTGTGCTAAATCGTCGTTTTGCGGTCAGTATTGCGGTCAGACACTTCGGTAACGGCAAGCCGAGGAATGCAAAAGCCCCGTAAATACGGGGCTTTTCGAATAGCCGACGGAGGGATTTGAACCCCCGACCCGCTGTTTACAAAACAGCCGCTCTACCCCTGAGCTACGTCGGCACGACGAGGCCTTTTCGCGAAAATGGACCCAAGCCCATCCCACTCGACGAAAGACATTCGTTCGCTTCGCCCAAGGAGACCGGCGTCTGTGAGGCGTACTGGATGGGCTGCCATCATGGGTAGGTGGTCGAGTGGTTAAAGGCATTGGACTGTAAATCCAACGCGCTAACGCGCTACGCAGGTTCGAATCCTGCCCTGCCCAGGTTGTAACGCAAACGCGCCGCGGAAACTCCGTGGCGCGTTTGTCGTTTGTATCCGCCGACTACGGTGTCTTGACGAAGCCTGCTGGGATATCGAAGAGCGTCGCGGCCGTGGCGTCGAGCGTTTTGAGATTTCCCCGCTCGGTCAAAAATCCGATCATGCTGGGCGTTCCGCTTGCTGCAGGTGCAGGCGACGCACCTCCGCCGGCGTTCATCGTTACGAGCGAGTAGAGCGGCAACTTTGCCGTCGGGACGGTGGGGCCGCTCTGGTGATTGGTGAACGTCGGGCGACAGCCGCCGGAAGATTGAGGCGGCGTCATCATATCGGTTGCGTTTTGTGGAATCGGAGCACGTCGCACCGGGCACGACGCGGCGCTCGGTCGATTGAGCGCGGAATAATACGCGGTCGTTTTAATGGCAAACGAGCCGTCTTTGCAACTTCCGGTCGCGTTTGTTACGGCGACGGCCGCGGTCGAATCATAGCCGACGGTCGGGACGTTCTCGATGCGCTGCGATCCAAGTAATTTCGTTGTCGCGCTGAAATCGAAGTTCGCCGTGCCCGGTGCCGACGGTGCGCCGGCTGCCGGACCGCGCGCCTTACGCGGTTCCGGTGCGGACGGTTTTGCCGCAGTCATCGCTGCCTCGCTGTTCGGGTCGACGATCGCGTAGGTTTTCTTCGCAAGGTCGAGCGTGATGACTTGTCCGGCGTCGCACTTGCGAATCGTCGCGTTCTGCGCGGTGACGTCGTCGATGCGTTCCCAACCGTTGTAGTAGCTATAGCGCAGCAGATGCGGCGTGAGGAAACCGCGCATGGATGCCGCGAGTGCGCCGAATTGCGCGCCGAGTTGTGCGTCCATCGCGTTTCCGATCGCATTCGAGGCAGCGTCGCCGGCTAGGGCACCCGCCGCTCCATCCACTCCGCCGGTGAGAACGGCCGATGCGATATTGCCCAAGCTAAATCCGCGCTTCTTGGGAGCCGGAGTCGGGCTTGCGGCTGCGGCCGGGGCCGATAGCGCCGCAAGGTCGGTTTGAAAGCTGCCCGGCGGCGGCGGCGTTGCGTTGATGACAATGCGGACGATTTCATCGTAGCTCAAGCCCGGCGTCGGTGCGGCGAACGGACGACTGGGCGCGAGAAGCACGAAGATTGCGATTGCACCGGTCAGACGAAGAAGCGAGCGTTTCATGTTGGTCGCTTCCGCGAGCACGAGGGTCGCCCTCTTGGCCTGTGCGACGTCGGCAAGGGACACGCAGCGCCTTGCGGTAAGCAGAAGCGAGCGCGGGCGTTGCATAATGGTAATGCCCTTGCCTTCCAAGCAAGAGTCGCGGGTTCGATTCCCGCCGCCCGCTCCACATTTATCCGCACGGTCCGCCTAAAGAAACGGCGGGCGTTTGCCCGAGGTGTTGTTGCAAAACAGCATGTGCTCGGCGTGGGGCACGTACCAGGCATGGATGTCGTAATGTGGCACCATCAATCCCTTATGGCCATGCTTCTCGTACCAAATATCGATGTGATCGATTTTATAGCCCGGTAGCGGCTGGATCTCGTCGAGGTTGAAGCCGTCGTTGAACTGCTGCACGGTCGGCATGTATTCGGTGAACGTTGCCTTGCCGTTGTAGTATCCGTAAATCGGACCGAACGGCCAGTCGGCGTCCTTCGCGTAGTGATAGCCCATTGAGGGGACGCAGCCACTTTCGGGAGAGAGCCCGAGCGGGAGTCCGGCGGGATCCTTCGGCCCCATCGTCATGAGCATTTTCATGATTTCCGGCGTCATGCCGGGCGGCATCGGAGGAGGAGGCGAGGGCGGTGTCTGCGCGATCGCCAGACCTCCGGCGAGCGAAAGAGCCATCGCAACTCCCGCGACGACTTTAAGAATGGATCGGATCGAAAATCTCATGCGATGATCGTAGGCGTCAGCCGTCCAAAGAGCGTCCAAGTCGCAAACATCAGCGATCTCCGGATTGCGCGTCGTCCTCCGATTTGAGGCGATCGCGCTGTGCCGACTCTTGCAGCGCCAAACGTTCGTGCAAAGTGATGAACTCGCAGAGATCGCTAAGGTTGGAAAAGTAGCGCACGTTCGTCGAGCCAACGTGCAACGCACGGCCGCGCCAGTGGCCGGCGGAATCTTGCGCTTCACACCAGACGCGAACGACGAAGGACTCTTCAATTCGGACTTTGGGCGTCATGCCCGTCACGGTATCACCGCCGCGTCCAAGGCGCGTCCAAAGCGTCTCTCGAACGCGCGGCCGATTGCATCGTTGAACGGCAGCCAGCGATACATTGGCCGGGCCCCTTTGTCCGGAATCGTCGAAAGGCGGCGCTTGTATTCGGCGTACGCGCGCCGCAAAGCGTCCTGAGATTCTTCATCGCGTCCGAGCGCTCCGAGCAACGTACTCTTCACCCAGTCGAAGTACTGCGGAAACATCATCTGATCGACGTCATGCTGCTCGGCTTGCGCGAAGGTCTCGAGAACCGCCGCGGCACCTGTGAGGTCCGACGTGTCGAGGTACGCGAGGCCGAGATCGCACAGGTCCGCCAAGAGATCGGCGCCTTCGTTCAACGTTCGGCGAATTGCAATTCCTTCGGTCATATGCGCGATCCCCGCCGCGTACTGTCCCCGATCGCGTTCGGCGGCGCCGAGGTTTGCCAGCGCGTGGGCTTCGAGGGAACGGTTCGCCAGCGTTCGCGCAAGGCACAACGCCACGTGAGCACGTTCGGCAGCTGCGGTCGGATCGCCGAGATACAGCGAGCACAGTGACGAATTGAGTTCGCAGAGTAATTCGCCACGCACATCCTTGAGCGACCGGAAGATCGGCTTTGCCGATTCATACGCGAGCAATGCGGCGCTGCAATCTCCGGTGAGCAGTCGCAACGTACCGACATTCAGAAAGACGACGGCCTCGCCTTGCTGCTTTCCAAGTGCGCGATAGAGTTCGGCTGCGGCGCGATAGTGCGTTTCTGCAAGCGTCACGTCGAACGCCCTTCCGATCGCCGCTCCAAGCCCGGCGTGCGCGTCGGCCGCGCCTTCTCGATCGCCGATGCGATCGAAGAGCGCGAGCAGTTGCGCTCCGGCGTCTCGAGCGCTAGTGAAGTTGCGTTCGTCCATTTCGAGCTTAACGGCTGCGCTTAGGACACGCGCCAAAAGAACCGTATCTGCTGTGAGGTTCGCAACCTCGCGCGCTGCCGCTAACTCGGCAGCCGCATCGTGATACCGGCCATCGCCGGAATACAGTTCGGCAAGCAGACAGTGCGACGTTCCACGATCGGTGAGGTCCGTGTCGGCCGACTGCAACGCGAGTGCTCGACGCGCCGCCGTAATCGCAGGCGCGTTTTCGCCGAGAGCTTTGTGGTAGAGCGCACGCGCCACATGCCGCGCCGCCTCGAGCGACTCTTCGCTGTGGTCTTCTTGGAGCGCGTCCAGCTCGATAAGAGCCGCCGCTTCTTGCGCGCGGTCGCCCAGGCTATGGTGAAAGGCGATGCGTCGCAGCAGCAAGTTGGAGCGGACGCGCGTTACCTCGTCACCGGCAGCATCGCGTTCTAGGGCGGCTAGCTGTTCGGCCTGGGCGGTACGGTCACCGATTCGTGCGTAAAGACTTTCCAAGAGGAGCGACAATTCAATCCGCGTTGAGGCGTCCGTGCAGCCCGCAAGGCCGCGGCCGGCAAATTCCACGGCATCGCGATTGGCGAAGAGACGTTGTGCAGAGCGTGCAGCACGCAAGTAATACGGCGCCGCCGCTTCATTTTGACCCGCGTTTGCGAGATGAAACGCGATCTGTGGGGCGAGGTCGTCCAGCCGCGCCGGATAGAGCTCGCACAGTGCACGTGCAATGCGCCGGTGACGTCGTTTCTTCGTTGCGACGCTACATCGATCGTAGATCGCCGCGTGGATCAAGTGGTGGCCGAACGCAAAATCGGACGCCCCGACGGCCGATTCGCGAATCAGTTGACGGTCGAGCAACTCGTCCAGAGCATCGAGAAGCGCCGACTCGTCCCATCCGCACACTTCTTTAAGCAGTTCGACATCGAAGTTTGCTCCGATGACGGCTGCGGCCTCGACGAGCGACTGCGCCCGTTCCGAAAGGCTCGCTGCGCGCTTGAGGATCCACGCCGGTATTCCATCGATCCCCGTACCGAGTGCGGTCGCGCCTTCGGCATGCGACCGCAACATCTCCGTGAGGAAGAACGGATTGCCCTCACTGTCGGCAAACAGCTGCTCGGCAAGCTCTGGTACGCCCCGCGCCTTCGCGATCAACGCGACGGTGTCGCATGAGAGCGGACCAAGTGAGACGTGTTTGGCGAAGCCCGGCTCTTCCAGCAGTCGTCGCAGCGCGCGCACCGGGTGCGCTCGCGAGACTTCTTCGTCGCGGTAGGAAATGACGATGAGAAGATGCGCTTCGGAGACGCGACGGGCGAGATAGCCGAGAAGATTCGCCGTACCGGTGCCGGCTAAATGGACGTCTTCGACGACGAGCAGAACGGGACGCGTCTTGGTGAGCTCGAGCAGCAACTGTGCTACCGCTTCGAAGAGGCGCAACTCCTCACGTCCCGGGGCGAGCGCCGGAAGCGTTTCAACGGGCGCCTTTCCACGACGCAATTCCGGTAATAGCGCGGACAGCGATTCGTGCCACACGGGCGCGAGCTTCAGGTGCGGATAAAGAGGTATCGCCATGCGGAGAGCCTGCGATACGGCGTCGTACGGTGAGGACTCGACCGCAGCCGCCGCCCCCATGAGAACTCGTGCGCCTTCCGCTTCCGCGAGGAGCGCCAATTCTGCGGCGATGCGGGACTTGCCGATCCCCGCTTCACCGCTGAGAAGCACAACGTTGCCATGGCCGCGCGCGGCCTGCGACCATCGCGCGGTCAACAAGCTCAGGATTTCTTGCCGGCCGGTAAACGGTAGAACCGCAGATTTCGCGCGCTTATCGGTCTCCGTCATCGTGCCCGAACGTTCCAGCACCGAGGTGTTGCGTCGAATCGCTTCGTACGCGGCAACGGTTTCCGGCATCGGATCGAGGTCCATTTCCATACGCAATCGCTTCGCAAAGTCGAGGTACTCCGCGAGTGCGCCTGCGCGGTCGCCCAGCTCGAAACGCACGTTCATCGATTGCCGGATCGCATCCTCACGCCAAGAGTCGGCGCGCAACGCTTGCTGGATGTAGGTCAGCGCCCCTTTGAAATCACGCCGACTCCGGTGTTCGAAAGCGAGCGCGTCGAGGTCTGCGATATACAGGAGTCGTAGTCGCTCGCGATACCGGAAGACCCACTCGTCGTGAACGGTGTCCATCAAATCGCCGGTATAGAGATGGACCGCATCGTCCAGCGACGCGGGCGACGCGCTGAGGCGTTCGAACTCCTCGACGTCGAACCAAAGCGGCACAAGCGGGTTCCACTGCACCGTCTTGCCATCGGCTACGATCACCGGCGGTTGATGCGACGACGGATTGAGGACGTGTTGAAGCTGTGAGAGGTGGCGGCGAAGGTTTGCGCGCGATTTCGCCTCGTCGTCGTCGGGCCAAAATACCGACGTGAGCTGCTCCCGGTCGACCGGCGCCTTGCGATTGAGCAAGAGATACCCGATCAAGGGAAACGCTTTCGGCGGAGCAGTGAAACGCAACGGCACGTCGTCCAGCCAAAATCGCGCTTGGCCGAGGAGTGCAACACGGAGCGTCGGACGCGACGCTCGTCGCGGTGTCCTAGTGACGGATGATGTGATCATCGGGCCGGCTTTCCGGGCGAAACCTGTTGCGGTTTTCGCGAGCGTGCGGCATATCCCGCTGCACGTTTCTTGGGGTGATTTGTAGCCCAGCCGGGCGCGAAACATCAGCTCGAGCGAAAAGTCGCGCGCCCACTGAATTGCGCGAGCCCACGGGGTTTGGCGACGCGATCTCCGGGGAAGTTCACAAGCAAGTTGAAGTGCGCTCGTACGTCTGGCGCAGATACGCGCGATTTCGCTACTCGCTCGACACCCGGGAGGCATATGGACCTATCAGAAATGGTGAGGCGCTATCGGGCCCTTTGCCTCGCCGCTATCACCGTCGGCCTCCTGAGTGCGTGCGGTGGCGGCGGGTCGTCGTCTGGGACTTCGGCGCTGCCGTCCGCCCCAACGACAACGACGCCCTCGCCCGGCCCCACTCCCACGCCAAATTCGGGCATCGTGCTTACGCCGCCGACGATAACGTTGACCGCCCCGAACACCTACGTTTCGTTCACAGCCTCACAAACCGGAAACACCACGTTCACTGCGTCGTTTACCTGTAATAACAAGTCGACGCTTAGCCTGCAGTCGGGGACCAATCCCGGAGATTTCCGAATTGAAATCTTTGGTACGCCAATCGTGAAGACCGATGCCTGTCTTGTCACGGTGCTCGGCGCGAACAATCTCTCTGCCGTGGAGACGGTTAACGTCAGCGTTCCGTAGCGACTAGGGTCCCGCGGGCGGGCGGCCGGTGATCGCGGACCACAGCGCGTTGATTCGCATACCCAAGGTCCGATCGCGTCGGTCTCCTTCGCGGCGGTCGATATCGACGGTGGCCTGCGTGGTCCGACGCTCGGCTCGCGCTCGTCGGTGACCTTCTTCGCGCTCTGCGGCAGTTTGCTCGAATTCCATGTTTTTTGTTTATCGGCAAAACGCCGCAAACACTTAGTCGCCATTTTGGCATGGATGCAACCGGGCTCGCCGACGCCGATGCGCCAGGGCGATGGAATGATGGCTACATCGATCCTCAGCATTCCAAAGCTTGCATTAAGGGGCTAGGCATGAGAGAGGATTCCGTATCGGCGACACGCCATGCTCGAGCTAAGGCCGCACGCTCGGCCGCGATCTCGCGCACTCTCGGGAAGGTGTTTTGATGAAGCGGACCCTGCTACGGATTGCTGCCGTCGGTCTTGTTGCCTCGCTCGTTGCATGCTCGGGCGGCGCGGCTTCCACGCCCACGATGATGCGAGATCCCGATCTTCTGGGCGTACCGCCGCCCGCGACGCAGCGCGGTACGCAGACGGCACGGCAAATCACGATTCCCGCATCGGCAAAACGCCGGACACAGTCGACGAACGTTTCGATTGGGGATCCCGGATTCGAGTCCGGCGGTTTCACGTCGTGGTCGCAGTGCGGTAACGTGAACGCAGCGATATCGACCACGCATGCACATTCGGGGACTTACGCGCAACGCAGCGGATCGACCAACGCTTCGACGGGTGAAATCAATGGTGATGCGGGCGTTTGCCAGGCCGTTGCAATTCCCGCAAGCGCGACGCTTTCGTTTTACGTGTATCCGCTCTCCAACGAGTCATCGACAACCTACTCGTATCAAGAAGCAGACTTGCTCGATTCGACCGGCGCGACCGTCAAACAGTTTTATGTTTCGGTATCGAATGCGGGCTCATGGACGCTCAAGACATTCGATCTCTCCGCATACGCGGGCCAAACGCTGTATTTGTACTTTGGCGTCCACGGTGACGGCTACGCGAGCGCCTACACGATTCAGTACGTCGATGATGTGACGATCACCGCGGCCGGCGGCACGCCGACGCCGACTCCGACTCCGCTTGCGACGCCAACTCCGGCTGTGACGCCGACACCTGGCGCGACGGCGACACCAACGCCGATTGCAACGGCAACGCCGACACCCGGTGCAACGGCGACCCCGACGCCCAAGCCCACGGCATCGCCGACGCCCGTCGTGACGGCGACCCCAACCGCGACGCCGACCCCGGTGCCCACCCCAACGCCGGGAAGCGGCCCAACGCCAATCCCGCCCCCGAGCGGCGGCGGTGGTGCAACGTGCGGCATTCACTGCGGCACCGAGCGCTGGCACGTCAAAACCCTCGATGACCCGCAAGCATCGCAAGTAAACCGCACACCGCTCCTAACGACGGTCGACACGCTCGTTCACGCCGCGGTTCCCTCCGGCTTGAGCTCATCGTCCGACAACATCCGATTTGCGCCATGGGAATTGCAGACGGTAAAAGTCCGCGCCACGTTTGTGGGTTGGAAAACCGAAGCCGACAACGACTATCACGTGGTGATCGCCGACATGAATAACCCGGGCGAAACGATGATCATCGAACCGCCATCGCAGTCGTGTTCGGCAGCGTGCCAATCCGGCTATGGATCGCTGTTTCAAAGTTCGCGTGACGCGCTCGTTGCATGCTTTGGAAGTCCGCCGTCGTCGTTCACGGGATCCTCGAAAACCGTCGTTATGGATATCACGGGCGTGCCGCTATTCGATCTCTTACACGGTCAAACGGGCGTGGCTCCCAACGGCATCGAGATCCATCCGATCGTGAGCATTTCGTTCGTCTCTGGTTGTTGACCGCGCGAGGTGCTTTCGTGCTCGCGTTCGCGCTCGTCGCGAACGCGGGCTGTTCTCCAAAAGCCCCGGATCCGAGCGCTGCGGTAGCGCCGGTCCCGCTTGCGTCCGAGCGAGCGGCAGTCGCCGAACGTCTTGCCGCACGCGATCGTGACACGACCGCGACGCGGCGTCTTGCAAACGCACGCATTGCCGATGTGCGCGCACGCGATGTGACCCATCCAAACGATACGCGCGAACGGTTTCTCGTGATGATTCGCAATCGCGGGAACCGTCCGATCGAGAAGGTCGCAATTGGGATGACCCTCTTTGGGGAAGACCGTCATCGGCTCGGATTGACGGAGATCGAGATCGAGCGGCATATCGCGCCGGGTGCGATGCAATCCGTGCCGGTCGAGGTGACTTTTCTGCTCTTTGCCGAGGGCGCACAACGGGTGCGCGCAGCCGCTGGCCGGCCGAAAGTCCTGGATGTCGATGTCAAAGACATCAGGCTCGCCGGGGCACCGGAGCACGATAGCGATTGAGGGACTGCCGGCATTATGCCGATAGATCCCTAGATGGGTCGGATTTTCGTTTTGCTGGTGGCGATCTTGTTCTGCTGCGTCCAGCCAGCACGGGCGATTCCGCAATTTTCGCGACTAACAGGCGTCCATTGCGACGCGTGTCATAGCGCGCAGCGGGCGACGACCGACCTTGGCGACTTTTACCGCCGTAACGGTTTCCGGATGCCAAATCTTGGCATCCATAGCACCCCGCTCTTCTCGGTCATCGGGAGCGCGGGGACACATAGCGGCTCAGCGGCGCTTGGCACCTCGCCGCAACTCACCCAGAAACTGTACGCGTTCCTGACTGCGCGGCTGAGTCGTGAAGTCGTCGCGGGATACGAATATTATCACGCCCGCGACGGGCAGTTTTTCATCGACACCAATCAGCCGTTCGTACAATTTTCGACGCGCGGTTCGTTTGCCGGGTCTCCTATCCGGGTGTTCGTCGGTTCGCCTGCGTTGCCGCTGCCGGTCGATACCGATGCGTATCGTCAAACGATCTCGCGCTATGCGATTTACGATCAAACCGTTGGCGTGAATCCGTTTAGTTTGAGCAGCGCGCGAAACGCCGCTTCGCTCGGCGTCGGCAGTCAAGTGCGCGGACCCAGCGCGACGCTCGTTGTCGCGCCGGGAGTCGATCAGCGCTCGAAGTTCGCGACGGCTGGTAGCGATCGGATGTTCGAAGCGCACGAGGCAGTCGGCGGTCTTGTGATCGGCGGTTACCAGTACACGGGAACGCGTGCAACCGGCAAGGTCTACGATGCGTTCGTGCGCCGTGCGATCGTGACCGATTATTATATCGGAAAGCTTGCGGTGGAGACGCTCGCGCAGACCGGTTACAACAGTAGTCCCTTTGGCAACGGCGTCGGGGTGGCATCGAGCGGCGGCTACGCGCAACTGCGCTATCTCTTCCCAGAACGGATCAGCGCGACCGCGCGCTACGACGGCGTTTCGCAATCGCGCGCCGGTGGATTTCGGCGGTCGCTCACGGTGAGCGCGTCGCGACCGATCGCGCATGGGTTGACCTTGCAGCTCGAAGACGTTGTACGCACCGCGCGTAAGACGACGCATACGCTCAACGTGCAAGTCGGCTTTGGTGTCGCCAACACGCGTGTTGGGTCGGCCGCCTACTAACCGATCTTTGCGTTTTTGAGGGCGAGCAGGACGGGCTCTGCGATCGCCTCGCAGCAAAGCTGGAGTTGGAAGGCATAGGTTCCGTCCTCGCAGCGTGCGGCGCCGGGTACAGCGCGCGGGTGGTTCGAGCAGCGCACGTCTTTGAGCGCGGCGTCGATCGCATCGGCGACCAAGACGCCTTCGTGAATCTCGGGTTCGGGCATGCTTAACGAATTGTCCTTAATTTATGAATTGGCAATTGCGACAGAGCCAACATGCTGGCACACCGCTCAACTAGCTTATGATCATGGCTCAATTGGATTCAGGCAACGGTTTCGCAGGTGTGTCGTTTTTGATAACCGATAATCCAGATGAGCCCACGCCGACCTCTAAAGTGAGGCGGGACACGAAGAGTGTCGGAGACCGATCGGAAGCAGAGGTCATACCGGCGTTGATTCGAAACGGGTTTTCGGTTTCAATTCCATTTGGTGAAAATCACCCCTACGACCTACTTGCAGACGATGGCTCCAAGATTCATCGCATCCAAGTCAAAACAGGTCGACTCCTCGCATCAGGTTCGATCGTCTTCAATTGCTACAGCAGCCACCTCCATCGCGGTGGGCCTTGCCGATCGTACTTGGGTGAGGTAGAATATATCGCGGTGTACTGCCCCCAGCTTCACAAGGTATACCTTATCCCAGAATCGGACATCACCCGAACCCAAGCGTACCTTCGGGTCTTGCCCGCGCGCAATTGTCAAAACAGGAAGTTGCGTTGGGCTGTGGATTACGAGCTGCTGTAGCTTAGTGGTAAAGCATGTCATTGGTAATGACAAGAGCGTCGGTTCAATCCCGACCAGCAGCTGATTTGAAAAAGAGGGACCGCTCGGTCTCTCTTTTTTCTTGCCTTCGTCCAGCATGGCTAAGATCGTCCTTAGGGAAGTCCAATGAGCACTATGATGACGACGACAACCACGCCGACGATGGCCACGCCGCGGACCGCGCTCTTCGAGGGTCTGATCGACGATGCGGGGCTCTTCCCGCCCGCGCAACTCGCAATGGATGCTGCGCTCAAAGAAAATGCAAAGAACCGCGCTGCGACGTTCAAGTGGGTCATGGGCCGCTTCGTCGTTCCCGCCTCGCGCCTCGACGAACTCGCAAGCGCCAAAGGGAGCGCGACGACGCCGCTGCGTCTGACGGTGATTCTCGATGGTCCGGGCCTTGCTCCGCGGTGGATCGATGGCGTGCGTTCGGATGTCGAGCGCGCCTACAATGTTGGCAAAGCGAATGCTGATGCACTCCTCATCGAATCGTTCGAAGTGCGTCTCCCGCCGACCGCCGATGCCGCGCTCGTCGCCGATCTGTGCAGCACGGTTGCCGAACGCTTTCCGCAGCCGTCGATCGCAGTAGAAATTCCGTTCGCCAAAACGTGGGCGATCGCGCCGTCGATCGCCTTCCCGATGCTGCGCGATGCACGCAAAAACTCACCGCACTTGATTGCAAAACTGCGCTGCGGCGGCACGGTCGCCGATGCGTTTCCGAATGCAACGCAGCTCGCAAATGCCATCGCCGAAGCACATAAGAACGGCGTACCGTTCAAGGCGACGGCCGGTCTGCATCACCCGCTGCGTTCGCAAGACGGGGCGTTCGAGATGCACGGCTTTCTCAACGTCATCACCGCGGCGCTTTCGGTTGCGGTCGGTGCAAGCGAAGCGGAGCTCGCCGCGATTCTCGAAGAAGAAGATCGTAAAGGCTTCCGCCTCGACGACACCTACTTCATCTGGCGCCGCCGCCGCTTCGATACGGCCGCGATCGAAACGATGCGCCGCACGGCGTTCCTTTCGTTCGGCAGCTGCAGCTTCAGCGAACCCATCAACGACCTGTTGCACGCCGGCTTCTTGGTATGACCTCGGCGTCGCAGCGGCGGCGCAGTTGGATCCCCATCGCCGACGACTCGGATTTTCCGCTGGAGAATTTGCCGGTCGGCGTCGCCTGCAATGGGAGTGACCCGCATGTCGTCGTAGCGATCGGCGAGCGGGTCGTCGATCTTGCGCATCTCGCGCGCAGCGGTTCGCTCGAGGGAATTGCAGCCGATGCGCAGGCGCTTTTTGCGGCGCCGACGTGCAACGCGTTTCTTGCAAGCGGTCGCGCGACGTGGTCGGCGCTGCGCGCACGATTGACGCACCTGTTTTCAAACGATGCAACCGTCATCGAACGAGCGGCGGTCGAGCGCGCGTTCGTTCGCGATCCGCAGATGCTTTTGCCGATCGAGGTTGCGGACTACGTCGACTTCTATTCCTCGATCGAGCATGCGACGAATCTCGGGCGCATCTTGCGTCCCGGGGGCGAACCGCTGCTGCCGAACTACCGTCACATCCCGATCGGCTATCACGGGCGGGCCAGCACCGTCGTTGCGAGCGGAACGCACGTGCGCCGGCCAAGCGGTCAGACGAAGTCTCCGGCGAGCGACACGCCGACGTTCGGGCCGTCGCGGCTGCTGGATTTCGAACTCGAAGTCGGCTTCATCACCGGCCCCGGCAACGTCCACGGCGATCCGATTCCGACGGCAAACGCGCGCGACCATATCTACGGTCTCGTGCTCCTCAACGATTGGAGCGCACGCGACATTCAAGGCTGGGAATACCAGCCGCTCGGACCGTTTCTCTCAAAATCGTTCGCGACATCGATTTCGCCTTGGATCGTCTCGCTTGACGCGCTCGAACCGTTTCGCGTGTCGAACCGCGTGCAGGATCCAGCGCCGCTCCCGTATTTACAGGTCGCCGAGCGGTGGGCGTACGACATCGACCTCGAGGTCGAACTGCAAACGATGGCGATGCGCGAACGCGGCGAATCGCCAACGCGCATCACGCGCACGACGTTCTCACAAATGTATTGGAACATGGCGCAGCAGCTCGCGCATATGACGATCAACGGCTCGCGCGTGCGCACCGGAGATCTTTACGGCTCCGGGACCGTGAGCGGCACGCAGCCCGGCACGTACGGCAGCATGATCGAACTGACCGAACGCGGCGCGCGTCCGCTCGTGCTTCCGGACGGCGAACAACGCGCATTTCTCAATGATGGGGATACCGTGGTGATGCGCGGCTCGGCATCACACGACGGGTTACGCATTGGCTTCGGTGAGGTTCGCGGAACCATTCTGTCGTGAACGCCGAGCCGTACGCGTGGAACGTCACCGAGGCGGAGTGCGCGGCCCGCTATCCCTGCGACGACCTTGCCGCGGATTTCGACCACGCGCTCTATCGTGCGATCGACATCGACGCGCCGCCCGCGCACGTCTACCGCTGGCTGAAGCAGCTACGGCTTGCACCGTACAGTTATGACTGGCTGGACAATTTCTTGTTGCCGAGCCCGCGCACGCTGCGCCCGCGATCCGCAACGATTCGCGTTGGCGATCGCATGATGCACGTGTTTCGTTTGCTCGCCTTCGATGAAGGCCGAACGATGACGCTGGGCGTGCAGTCGCGCCTCGCCGCAGAACTCTTCGGCACGCTCGTCGGGACCTATGTCGTGAGCCCGCGATCGAACGGCGCGCGGCTCTTCGTCAAAGTCCTCATTCGTTATCCGCGCTCGTTCTACGGCCGTGCGATGGTCGCACCAATGCCGCACATCGACCTCTTCATGATGAAGAAACAACTGCGTACGCTCAAAGCATACGCGGAGGCCTAGTCTTCGAGGAGCTGTACTTTGGTTGAGTCGATGCCGACGAGCACGTCGGAGTGGAACTCGACCATGTCGCCAGATTTTTTCGCTTTGCTCCGCACGTTGAGTTTGTAGAACGGCGTTCCGAGCTTCATCGCGTAGCCTTCGAATTTGTACTCGATGAGCGGGAGACGTTCGCCTTCGAACGGTGCGAGGCGTTCGCGTTTTACGAGGAGTCGCGCGATGAGGAGTTGCTCTTCGTTGGTGATGATCGTATCGCGCTGCGTTGCCGAGAGGACGGCGCCGATCGTGACTTCGCCCGCGCCGCCCGCGATCGAGAAGTTCATCATGCGTTCCCAGTCGCGATCGGAGATATGCTGCAGTTTGAGGCCGTAGAGGTAATGCTCTTTGCCTTTCACGGGAACCGTGTCGCGCCAGCGGATCACGCCTGCAAGTTGGAGGGGTTTCTCTTCGATCAAGGTCACGATCGGGATCGAATCGATATCGGGTTGCAACTGCTCGCGCGTGAGCATGCACAGTCCGCCGCCGCCGATGTTGAGCACGAACGCCGGAAACTTGGCGTTCTCAACATTGAAATAGGCCGCATGCAGAAGCTTGCGGAGGCGGGGGAAGCTGCGACGGTTGCGTTCGACCTGACCAGTCGAGGGGCTAACGCTTGCAGAAGCCATGATCGAGCAACCATACGCCAGCGGCAGGTGCAGTCCCCTGGCTGGTTGCTTTTTGGGGTAGACCTGGCGACGCTCCGTCGAGGGAATCCGCCCCCCGGCGACGGAGCACTGCCTTGCTTAAACCGGGTCGAAGGCCCCGGTGTGGATCATGGTTTCGCTTTGGCGACGAGCCTCGCGGAATTTTTCCGCCTCGGCGGGATCGGCATTTTCGGGCATCGCGAGCAGTCTCGCCAGCTCCTCATCGAAGAGCACGCTGACCTCGGCCTCGGTGTGCATGCCGTGCTTGATACGCTGGGCGATCATGAGGCGGTAGATGCGGTCCGTCGCAAGATCTTCCATGAAGCCGTCAAGTAGGCTCGCTCCGAGGCCGCTCAGATAGCCGTGGCGATAGCGGATGACGGTTTTCACCGCGGCCCGCGTTCCGTCGAGTGTTTTCGCTCCGACGCCGGCGATCGATGGCCGCAGGTCGGGAAAGCGCTCCTGCCCGGGTTTGCGACGCGAGACTTGATTGGGGACCGGGAACTGCGCGACGGCGATCGCGTTTTGATCGGGATGCCCCGTCCAAGCGCCATCCATCAGCGCGTCGGATTCGTTTTTCTTATCGCGTTCGAGGTTGGCCATTGCGCGGGCGTTGAGTTCGGCATCGATGCGGCTCGGGAAGAGCGCGGTCATGCCGCCGATTGCGAAGAAACCGTGCTTGTGCGTGATCTCCGGAATGAGTTCGCGTAAATTTTGAAAGAAGGGAACGTCGCTTGGAATCGTGTTGCGGTCCGGCAACACCCACGTCGGGTCGTTGAGATTGAAGTGGATGAGGCTTGCCATATAATCCCAGCGGCCGAGATTGAGCCCGATGAGATGGTCGCGCAGATTATATGCGAATTCTTCGAGTTGATAAGCAAGCGAATGGGCCTCCACGAGCGCCATCGCCTTGATGTAATCGGGTGCTTGACCTTTGGCTTTTGCAACCGCTTGGAAGACGTCGCGCCACCACAGCGCTTCATCAGCGCTCTCGGATTTTGGAATGTAGATCGCAAGCGGATGCTTGAGCTTTGAAAAATCCAAACGATACGCGAGCAGCGCGAGATCGAAGAGCCCCGCCGACGTCGGCTCGTCGTAAATCCCGGCTTGCGAGAGGTGCATGCCGCGCACGCGCGTCCAGATGACCGTGTCGCTCGGTTTGATCGCAACCGTGCCGCCGCGCTTCGTATCTTCGTAGGTAAGTTCGCCGTAAAGCGCTGCGACGACGTTCTCGATACCCGCGAGCGTGTGCGCGAAATCGTTCGCCATCGAATCTTCGAGGTCGAGCATCACGCCGGGTGCACCCGAGTTGAGCATTTTTACGACGAGTTCGCCGTCGTCGGCCGGCCCGGTCATTTGATTGCGCTGGTCCTGGCACCACGCCGGGAGCGCGACGTTCCAATCGCCGCTCCACGGACCGACGCTGCGATTGTGGTCCGGAGGCGATCCGGCCTGCGAGGCCGCCATCACGCGTGCGCGAGTGGCGATCGTCGCCTGCTGCCGCGCGGTAAACGCATCGTGCAGTGGGCGGTAAAATGCAGCGAAGCCGATTGGGAGGTCGCGTTCGATGGAGAATCCCGCGGGAGCCAAGCTCATCGGCGGAATGTGTTTGTGCGTGGTTTGCATCGCGCTCACTTCCACGCCTCACAGGCGCGACATTTTTCAAGGCGCGCAACCCCGCCAAAGCGTGAATTAGCGCATGATTAATTCGGCTGCGGGAATGTTCGCCCCGTGCGCACGCGCATGCTCGCCGACGGAGTCGACCCCGAAGCGCTTGGAAAGTGCGGAAAGCGCCCAGTCGAGAATTCCGATTTTCTTCGCCGCCGGCATCGCCATCGCTGGAAAGAATGCAAGACTCGGGACATCCGTGAGATCGAGGACGTCGAGCGGATGGAGTAAGAGCGAGGGCTCGACCCGCGCGAGTCGACACGCATCGAGCGCCGATTCGAAGTACCGCATGCCGAGCCACGGCGAGAATTCGCAGATGTACAGCACGTAGCTCAGGTTGATCGGGATGCGAAGACCGGGAAAGGTCGTAACCGGAATTTCGATCAGGTCGGTGCCCGGAATGGTGTGCGGTCGGATGGTCTGCATCGCGTCGGCCCACGTGCCGAAGAGTCCCTCGCGGAGCTTTCGCTCTTCGGGCGTCATCTTCGTGCGCATAAAATAGTACGTGCGTGCGAGCGGTCCGATAAATGTCGGAAGCGCCGAACAGTCGTACGCAAATCCCAGTTCGGCGAGAACATCGAGAATCGCGGGTGAAGTTGCGTAGCCCGGCCCGCGAAAGCCGACCGGTCGGCGTCCGGTCGCCGCTTCGATCGCCGTCTGCGCGCGCACGAGTTCGGTTCGCACGTCATCGCGCGAATGCGTCGTTATCCATGGCTCGTGATGGAATGAATGATTCCCGATTTCGTGTCGGCTCGCTGCGAGCATCGCCAGCGCCGCCGCGTTTTCCGCTCGTTCGGCATCCTGCCCCACGATGAACGCCGTGATACGAAGCCCGTGGTGATCGAGCAGCGTGAGGAAACGCGTGACCACTTTCTCGAGATACGTCGGGAAGGATTCCCATCCGGCATCCCCGCGCGTTTTGCGATACGACCATTCGTTGTCGAGATCCAGCGACAAACTCGCACGCAACATCAGGCACCGGCCTTTGCGAACATCTCGTCCGCAGCACGGTTCGCAAGACCGATCGTTTGATTCGCGGCGAGCGTTCCATTCACGATCTGTGATGCGTTGACGAGCCAAATGTTCGGGACCGACGTGGCAAAAGGCAAGACGTTCTCCGAATAGTTGAGCGTGGTGACCGGGAAGACGTTGCGGGTACGTGAGACGCGAAACGCGTGCACGTGCTCCGGCCGTAACTGGGGATGCATCCGCACGAGCGCGGGGAGAAAGCGGGCGCGGATCGCCTCATCCGAATGTTCGAAGAACGGATCGTCGGGCGTCACGTATTTTGGAAGATAAACGAGGTTCCGACCGCCGAACGTCTCGTCGTCCACGATCGCGTTCATCGAAATAACGGCGGTAAAGGGCACCCACGAGTCCGTAATATTCGTGACGTAATGCGGCGAGAGCGGAATATCGAGCAACATCGATGCGCAAACGATTCCACCGTAGGCAATACCCTCGAGACGCTCCCGTTCGCTTGCGTTCAATTCGGGCACGAGCGTCTTCGCGAGCGGGGCGGGCGCGGTGATAACCGCTTCATCGAATGGCTCCGTCGTGCCGTCGAGAAGGTGAACGTTCACGCCTGATTCGCCGCGCACGATGGCTCCCACCCGAGTCGCCGTGCGAATATTCACGCCTTCCGAGCGCAGACGTTCTTCAAAACGGCCGATGATGCGCGCGTAACCGCCGCGGACGTACCCAAAGCGTTCGGCTTTAGATTTGACATCGCGCGCGCCATAGAGACGTCGAATGATCGCCCAAATAAATGCCGCTGAGACGTCGGCTTCGCGCGCGCCGACTTTGGCGCGCAAGAGCGGTTGCCAAATCGTCGTGTAGACGCGTTCGCCGCACAGTTTGGTAAGCCACGCGCGTGCCGTGATCCGCTCGAGGCGCTTTCCGTCGGTCAACCGAGATGCGTAGAGAATTGCAAGACCCAGCCGGAGTTTTTCGTGCAACCGAAGCGGCTTGAAACGCAAGAAATCGCGTACCCCCGAGAACTCGTGCAGTTTACCGTCGGTGAAGAACGCGGTACGCGTCGTCGTCCAGCGCACGTCGCAGTCGAGATCGAGGTCTTCGAGCAGGCCGCGAAGCGCGGTATCGCTCTCGAGCATCACGTGATAGTAACGATCCCAGGTTACCTCGCCGATTTCCCACGGGGCCGCAAGACCGCCAAGTTCGGGCGCTGCCTCGATGAGGGTCACCGCTCGCCCTGCGCGTGCTAGCCGTAGGGCAAGCGTCATTCCGAGGAGCCCGCCGCCAACGATCGCGATAGTTGTTTTCGGCCGCATGCGGTCGGCGGTATCCTCGAGTTCGAGCATCAGCTGCGTTCGGTCACGTGATTGAGCGCGACGGAGTAGCCGCGTTCGCAGCGCGCACAAAGCAGTTCGCCGCTGTACGGTTCGCCCGACTGCGCCTTGCGCATTAGTTGACCGCAGCGGCAAACGAAACCATAGAGCGTCGCGGGTGCGCCAATGACGAGATGAAAATCATCGACGTCGCGTGTGAGGACGGCCGCCATACCGATCATTGCGAACCGGCCGATCGTGAGGCCCGGGCCGATAGTACAGTTCGCGCCGATCGTCGCGCCTTCGCGCACGCGCGTCTGTTCGGTCGATTCGTCCGGGGCCGACGGTAAGAGTTCGCTCAAGTCGGGCGTACACGCGCGCGGAAACCGGTCATTGGTGAACGTCGTTGCCGCACTGATCATGACGCCCGTCTCGATCGTTACTCCAGCGCAGATGTAGACCATGGCGTTGATCTTGCAGCGGTCACCGATGTGCACGTCGTAGGCAATGTAGCTCTTTTCGCCGACGATACAGTCGCTTCCGAGTCGGGCTCCATGCCGAATGTGGACCGCATCCCAAATCGACGAACGCGCGCCGATGAAGACGTCATCTTCCACGATGGCGGTCGGATGGACGCGCACGTGATCGAGGACGGTCATGCGATCGCCGCGTGCGATTCGACGGACTCGAACGCGCGGGTTCCGATCCCGGTCCACACGTTGTGATTCATCGAGGTGTAAGCCGCATCGATCGCCTCGACGGAGGCCAGCGCGTCGACCATGGAGACAGCGGGTTCGCCTTCGCCGCGAATCGCGCGCGCGAAATTCGAGATTTGTGCTCCGAATGCCGCGACTTTCTTGTATCCGGTCCCATACGGCGTAAAGCTCTTCGCGTTGTCGAGTCGATGACGGGAATTCTGCCAGGCCGCACTGATCTCGCCGTGCGTGCCCACAATGTGGACGTAAGCGTCTGTTCCGGCGGGCTGCGACCACGACAGTTCGATGACGCCGAGCGTGTCGCTGGTGTTGCGGACGAACAGCGCGACGGAATCCTCGCATTTCGCGTAGCGTTCACCGGCGGATGTGTCGACGGCGTGGACGCGAGCGAGTGGGCCCATCAGGTAGCGCATGATGTCGACGGAGTGCGTCCCGTTGTCGATGAGGACTCCGCCGCCGGAGATCGCTGGGTCGGCATTCCAGCGCGAGCGCATGTCGGCTGGTGCCATGAACGTGTTTTCGATCCGGAGCGGCGCGCCGATTGCACCACTTGCGATGAGCCGACGCGCCTCGATGAGATCGTCGACGAATCGAAATTTTGAGGCCATCGTGAGAAGAAGCCCGGCGTCTTGCGCGGCGCCGATCATCCGTTTTGCCGTGAAGGCACCCAGCGTAAGCGGTTTTTCACAGAGCACGTGAACGCCGGCGGAGAGTGCGTCGACCGCGATCTGCGCGTGGACATTAGGCGGGGCACAGATGATGAGAGCATCGAGTGCATCCTCGGCTAACATCAATCGATAGTCGCCATGCGCTCGCGCGCTCGTTCCCTCGGTTAGCGCCTGCGCGCGGTCGCGGACGATATCGGCAATGCCGACGAGCTTGACGTCCGGGGCCTGTGCGAAGGCATCGAGGTAGCTACGCGCGATTGCGCCCGCACCAACGAGCCCGAAACGGAGCGCCTTCATACGAGGACTCCACGCACGCTCTCAACGGCGCTTTCGAGCGCTTGCGCGACGTATTCCAGATGTTCGCTTGTGTATTTGTCGTTCCACGCAAGAACGAGTACCGCATCGAGACCGGCGTACGTTCCGGCGAAGTGCGCGCGGTCGTAGTCGAGTGCTTCAGAGGTCGCAAGCGAAAATGGCCAATGGCTCGTGCCGAAGGTGTTTTGTTCGCGAAAAACACGGCAGTCGAACGCCGGTTTGACGATGTAGCGCGGTGCCGAGGCGACGCCGCGTTCGAGCAGTCCCTTACCGATCGCGGGCGATCCGCCGGGGACGGTGCTGCTATCGACGCGCACGGCGTACTTCCACCACGCGCAGCGTGCCCCCGGAGTCACCTTCGGCGCAGAGATCCCCGCGAGTGTCGCGATGCGTGCGGTAAATTTTGTTGCCAGCGCATCGCGCTTGGCGACAACGTCATCGAGCTTCTCGAGCTGCGCGAGAGCAACGGCACCTTGGAGTTCGCTCATACGGTAGTTGAGCGCGATGAATTCGTGGTCGGGATTGGCCTCGCCATACGGCCACGCCTTGTTGATGAAGAGCGCGATGCGCCGTGCCAGTCCCGGGTCGTTCGTTACGACGATGCCGCCCTCGCCAGTCGTGATGTGTTTGCCCTGTTGCAAGCTAAAGCACCCGATCGCGCCGATCGTCCCCGCGTACCGCCCACCGTCTTGTGCGAGCAGTGCTTGGGCTGCATCCTCGATCACCGGGATCCCGCGTCGATTCGCAAGCTCCATGATCGGCCCCATCTCGGCGGGATTACCGAAGAGATGCGTGACGATAATGGCTTTGGTTTTCGGCGAGAGCGCGCGTTCGATCGTTTCCGCCGTCACGTTGCACGTGATGGGATCCACGTCGGCGAACCGGGGGATCGCTCCTTGAAAAAGGATCGGTGTCAGTGCGCCCATATCGGTAATCGATGTGGTCACAATTTCGTCGCCCGGCTCCGGATCGATTGCAGCGATCGCGCAGTGGATTGCGGCGCTGCCCGAACTGCACGCGTATGCATGCGCGATGCCAAGACGCTGGGCGAAAGCGTGCTCGAATGATTTTACAAACGTCCCCTTCGTGCTCGTGAGGACGCCGCTTTCGATCGCGCGGCGCAGATTATCGAGTTCCTCGAGACCGAGGGTGCGGCCCGATGCATCTTGATCGGAGGGAAGGCGGAGCTGGGACACGGGCTGATTACCTCGTCGACGGGAGAGTGATAGAGTCACGGAGCGCCTTCAGAACGGCTTGCGTCTGACGCAGCAAACTTTTGAACGGCATGCGCGTCGGGCCGGTACGGCGATCGTCGGGCCACGCTAAGTGGGCGGGAATTTCAACGACATGCTCGCCGGCCGTAATCGCGCGCAGGAGGAGGGCGGTATTGAACTCGCCTTCGATCGTCGTAAGGTCGGATGTCGCGATGAACGTGCTTGAATACGCACGCACCATGCCGGTGAACGTCGCAAGTGACGAGCCCGTCCGGTTGGCGACGACGATATTTGCCGCGCGGCTGGCGACGTTGCGAACGAGCGGCACGTTTGAGACCATCCCGCCGGCGGCGTACGGCGATGCAACGACGATCGCGGCATGGGTCGCACGCTGGACGTCGACCAGAACGCCGATGTGTTCGGGTTGGTAGCTTAGATCGGCATCCAAGGTTACGATTGGATCGCCCGTTGCTGCCTGCAACCCGTCGATGAGGGCGGCGGCAAGGCCGCGATTGCGCGAATGCCGGATCAAGCGAATGTTTGGATCGGTTGCCGCGAGTGCTGCGATGCGTTCCGCCGTTTTATCGGTGCTGCCATCATCGACGACGACGATCTCGCACTGGTCGCCGCGGACGGCGCAGTAATCGGCCAGACGCGCCAGCGTGGCGACGATCGTCGCTTCTTCGTTATACGCCGGAACCACGAGGGAAAGCATAGTGCAAGCGTGCACACGGAAGGCGCACCTCTAACGTGCCGCCGAGGTCCCTTCTCCGGGACTAACGTCCCCGGGTGGTCGGTCCTCCGCCGGGAGGGCGTTCGTGTTGAAGCGAACGCTCTTGACGACATGCGCCCGTAGCTCAATCTGGATAGAGCGAGGGACTCCTAAGCCCTAGGTTGCTGGTTCGATTCCAGTCGGGCGCACCAAAGTTGTGATGGAACCGCGACGCGTTTACGTCATCGTGCGGGCGGCCGGACTCGCCGCCGCGATCGTCCTGCTCCCGCTTTTTGCCCGGGCGGAATGGTCGCGTCTTCGCGTCGGCGATGCCGTTTATGTCGGGGGCGCACTCGTGGTAATGGGCCTGCTGGCCCCTCCTGCGCGCGCCGCTCCCGCTTTTCGGGCGCTACGGGCGACGCGATGACGGTGAAGGCGGTGTGCTCGCGCTGCCGATGATCGTCGTCGTCTTCGCGGTCTACGGTTGGTACGAAGCCGCACTGCTCTCGGTCGTCGGCGTGTTGCTCAGTCCCGCTCCGGGGCGGCGCATGACGTTTGCCGATCGCGTCCTCTCAGCCGCGACGCGCGTGGTGTTTTGGATTGCGATCTCCCCGCTGCACGACCTCATCGCCGAAACGCTGCGAACGCCCGGATGGCGCGGCTATGGACTTTTCGGGCTTATCAATATGCTCTGGATATTCGTGTTCGTCTTCGCGTATAACGACACGCTAATGGCGCTTCGCTCGGGGAAATCGATCGTCAGCATCTGGCGCGGACGGACCGTCGGACTGCGAACGCTGACCATCCTTGCGGCGCTCGTTTTCTGGGGTTTCATCAGCCAGGAAATTCTCCGTCGCGAAGGCGCGGGATTTGGTCTTGCGCTTGCGTTTCCGCTACCGGCGCTCGGCGTCGCGCTCGCGCAGCTCAACCGCTACCGATTGCGCGTGCAGCGGCTCACGCTTTCGCGCGATGCGGTCGATGCGATGCTCGGCAAGACCGATCCCATCCCGCAAATCAAATCGATCTTGGCGACGGTCGATCCGCGTATCGTGCGCGAGTCGATCGAAATCTTTGCGCTTGGCGGGGCGCGCCACGACCGGTGGTCGAGTGTCGCTAACGTCGGCTCGCTTCCGAGTAAAGGGCTGCAGCTCTTGAGTACGCGCGCGCTCACGGCGATCGGTCGCAGTACGGAGCGGCTCGAAGTCGCACGCGGAAGCGACGGCTACGCGCTTGCCTACGCGGCTCGCGATGATGGCGGTGCACTACTCGGTGCGCTCGTCGTCTATCGCGATCTTGCGTTCGCCCCGCTCGTCGCGCCGCGCGAGTTCGAGCGCGCTGCCGAAGAAATCGCGCCGCTCTTGCGCGAATTCGGAACGATCGTCACCCAGCGCACGGAAGCCGCGATCGACACCCTCACGGGACTTGCGAACCGTCGCGCGGTCGGCGTCGCCGTTGAAGACGCCGTGCGCCATATCCGCTCCGGCGGAACGTATGCAATGTTACTCCTCGATGTCGATCACTTCAAACGGATCAACGATCAGCTCGGGCATGCAGCCGGCGACCGGGCCCTCGCGCGCATCGGCGAGATCATCGCGCGAACGGTGCGTGAGGACGATCTCGCCGGACGGTTTGGCGGCGAGGAATTCATCGTGCTCATGCGCGATGCGGAGCGCGAGATCGCGCTGACCGTGGCCGAACGATTACGGATGGCCATCGAAGAGAGCGGCCTGACGTATTACGATGGCTCACCGATCACCATCAGTATCGGCGTTGCGTTCTCGCGCACGAGCGATCGTAGCGGCGAAGCGATTATCGAGCGCGCCGACGGCGCGCTGTACCAAGCGAAAGACCGCGGCCGCAATCGCGTCGTCGAAGCGCCGCTCCTTAGCGTGTAACTCGTCCTGGGATGGGCGAGCGCACCTGGCTTACTCGCGTTCGACCGATTCGACGATTGCATCTCCGTCGCGGTCGATCGTTACGGTGAACACGAGCGGGCGGCAGCAGACGGGGCAATCTTCGATCAGCTTCTGGCGGCTGCCGCCGCTCGGATCGACCGCAACGTAATTATGTTCGTTACATGAGGGGCAGTCGTACCCGGCATCGGATTCCAGCGGCATCGTCAGTCGTAATGCCGGACGGCGGGCCAAAGCACCTCGGGAGCGATCGTCATGGCGCGCCCGATCAAGGGCGTTCCGACTTCATGGCGAGCGGCCGGACCGCTTCGACCAGCGTCACCAAGAATTTTCCCGGTTCTTCCAACATCACGAAATGCGAACTGTGTTCGAACGTGACGAACGACTTACTGGGCGACGTGATCCGATCGAAATAGGTCTTTGCCGTTTCATAAGGCGTCATCAGATCGTATCTGCCCATCATGAAGACGATCGGGACATGGAAATGAAATCCTTGACTGGCAAGTGGGTTATTGGGCGCGAGCTCGCCGATCGAGCGGCCGAACCAGCTGTTTGCTTCGATCCAGTCGCGCAGATCGTGGTCGTCATATTCCGGCGCAAGCAATGGTAACTCGTACAAGAGTTGGAAATCCGGCCAGCCATACCAGCCGCCGTTGTAGCGCTTTACCCATTTGCGAACCGCCAGCGCGCTTGCGATCGAAATCGATCCGTCCGCTGAAGGATAGGGCGCAAGCGCTGTGAGCGCTGCAATTGCATCCTGATTGCCTGCCGCCGTTGCTCGTGTAAGCGCACCGCGATAGACCTCCGCTTCACCACGATCGTCAAACGCCTGGCCGACGCCAACGTAAGCGGCGATCGCATCGGGTCGTTCCATGGCGAGTTGCGCGCCGATCTGGCTGCCATACGAGAATCCCATCACGATGATCTTGCGTTTGCCGAATTCGCGGCGCAGCCAATCGGTCACCTCGGCAGCATCCTTGACGAGTTGCGCCAGCGTGACCGTCGGCGCGAGCGCATCGTGATCGCTTCCCTGCCAGTTCTTACCGGCGCCGCGCTGATCCCAATTTACAACGGTGAAATAATCTTCCCACCCGTTCTGATACGCCCAGTCGAGATGCATCGTTGGCGTGCCGGGGCCGCCATGAATCATCAAAAGCACCGGATTGCCTCGGTCGCGCCCACGCAGCGAGAGCCATTGCGGCACACCGCCGATCGCGACCCGTTCGAGGCGCTCGATGCCGTTCGGCGTGCGAATTCGGCGAAGGTCGGTGATCGCTTGGACAGCGGCTGCACGCGCAGCGATCGAGACCTCACTCGGCGCCCGTTCATCGGCCTGCGCCGGAGCGAGCCCGAGAGTCGCAGTAACGATCAGCGCCACGGCCAAACCCAGATAAGAACTCATGTCTGCACCTCGCATTGGGATTCCAGCGGGCATCTTCAGTCGTAGTGCCGGACAGCGGGCCAAAGCACTTCGGGCGCGATCGTCATTCTGCGCGCGACGAAGATCGTGACGTTCTCATACGGCATCGCGTGCGGCGTACGGAGCGTTTCGAACGCACGCACATCCGCAAAGGCGCGCCGGTGATCGGCTATTCGGCCGCCGACGATGATGTAGGTCGTCGCGCCGTGCGGACCCCACAGCCAATAGCTGTTATGACCGGATATCGCGGGCGGAACGCCAGCGCCATAAAAATCGACCGCACCCGCTTCACCGTAATTCTGCGTATACACCGCGGCGTGTTCGCGTTCGGCGAGGGTCAGTGTGGCGGTTGCACGTTCGACGGCACGCGCGAGTTCGCGCCAGCCGAATTCGTCGGCAAACGTTTGCGGGATCGTGCTCGTATCGGCAACTTCGTCTTTTTGCAAATGCACGTGCAGGGCGCCGAGGACGGTGTCCTGATAGTGCACGTAGGTCTCGATTGGGAGGAGCGGCTCGGCGAGTGGTGCGAGGACCAGCGCACCCGCAGCGGCGAGCGCCGCGTACGTTACCGGAAGCCAGCGCACGCGCCGGCACAGACGCTCGAACGCGACGCCGCCCGCGGCAATGACCATTGGGTATGCGCCAACGAGGTAATAGTCTTTGGCGTGCATCGCCAGAAAAAATACGAAGAGTACGACGAACGTCACGCCGAGAAAACGCACGCGTCGGAGGTGCGGATCGACGAGTAGCGCGATCGTCCCGCCGATCCAAAGCAGTGCAGCAAGCGGCGTGAAAACGACGATTTGCGAGGCGATGTAACCGAGCGGCGAAAGCACGACGTTTTTTCCGCTCGCACCCGCGCGCAACAATTCGACGAACGGGAATCCGTGTTGGATCTGCCACACGAGGCTAAAAGATGCGATTCCGAACGCGTACAAGACGCCGCGTGCGAAATTCTTCGTGCGAAGCGTGCCGCGCGGACCGACGGCGAGTAGCGAGACGAGAAGCGCGATCAAGAAGAAGAGAATCGTGTACTTCGTTTCGAGCGTCACGCCCGCGATTATGCCGGCAGCCATCCACCATGTTGCGTCCTCTTCGATAACCGCGCGCGCGGCGAAGTAGGCAACGAGCGTCCACAACAGCGGCTCGAATGTCGTCGTGTTGAGAGTCGCGGTAACGCCGACGATCACGGGAGCCAACCCGACCGCTAGTCCCGCTAGCACTTGCGCGATCGTCTTTCCGCCAAGCAGCCGAACGAGGGCGCAGGTGACGAGTACGGCACCAGCCGCGCTGAGTGCCGGAATCGATCTCAGCAAAATGAGATTGTGGCCAGCCGTTTGCGAGAGGGCGGCGATCCACGGAATCAGCGGGGGTTGGTCGACGTACCCGAGTGCCAGATGGCGTCCGCAGGCGATGAAGTAGAGTTCGTCGCGGAAGAAGTCATAGCGACCCGCGGCGACCAGGTGAAGTGCAAATGGCACGAGAGCCAGCAGCCAAGGAAGCGCGCGACGATCCGCCATTGCCTTACTTCACGCCGCTGCGAGGAGTTTCGCTAGCGCGATCCCCCCAAACGCGGCGGCCAAGCCGGCAATCACGCTCGCCGCACTATAGATGAAGGCCCACACCCATTCCGAGCCCCGGACGTAGACGGTCATCTCGAGGGCCAAGCTCGAAAACGTGGTGAAGCCCCCGAGCACGCCGACGACGAGGAACAGCCGGGCCTCTGGGGTCACTCCGTAAGCTTTGAGGACGGCCAGCTCGGCGATCAGGCCGATCAAGAACGAGCCGAGCACGTTCACGATGAGCGTCCCCAAAGGCAAGGGATAGGGAATTCGTCCCAAAGCCCAGACCCCGACCAAATAGCGGGCAATCGACCCGACCCCCCCGCCGAGGCCGACGGAGAAAATCGCAGTCCAGCTGGCTCCACTCACGAGGGCCGGGGTTTGAGTTTACACCCCGGGCGTCCTGTGCTAAGATGGGGTGCCGAACGGACCGTGTGTCCGTTTCTTTCATGTTCGGCTGTCGGCGGCCCCGGACGTCTTAGGAACAAAAATGGCGAAAAAAGAGAACCGTGTGATGGTCACGATGGCTTGCACCGAGTGCAAACGCCGCAATTACAACACGCAAAAAAATAAACAACACAACACCGACCGCCTCGAACTGGCGAAGTATTGCCGTTTCTGCCGGTGCCATAAACCGCATCGCGAAACCAAGTAACTTCCGCTCGCGTCCCCGATTTTCGGGTACAATCGAGTCACCTCAAGAGCCACAGACCACGTCGTGTACATGTGTTCGCCAGCGTAAGGCTGGTGAATTCGGATTCGGCAGCGTAAGGCTGGTGAATCCATCTAGGGTGGTAGCTCAATTGGTAGAGTCCTGGTCTCCAAAACCAGTTGTTGCAGGTTCGAGTCCTGTCCGCCCTGCCAAATCTTTCTAGTCGGGAATCAGCTATGAAACGTACGATTGTCCCTCCGAAGAACGGCGCCCCCGCGAAGCGGCCCGCACCGGCAAAAGCCACGGCGCAGCAGCGTCAGGCTAGCGCCATGCGTACGCAAGAATTCGTGCAAGGCATCGTCTCCGAGATGAAACGCGTGACGTGGCCGACACGCGATGAGTGGGTCTCGGCAACGATTCTCACGATCGTGTTGGTGGTTGCTGTCGGCTTCTACACCTTCGGTGTGGACTGGATCTTCGAGAAGCTCTTCGGGCTGGTTCGCCACTAAGGTATCCATGGAAACTGAAGAAACCGTCCCTCCGCTCGTCCCGGAATCCGCGCCGCCGACAGCCGCCTCGAAGAATGCCGACCGCAAGAAGTGGTACGTGATTCACACGTACTCCGGCTACGAGAATAAGGTGAAAGCCAATCTCGAGCGCCGTATCCACTCGATGGCGATGACCGA
This sequence comes from Vulcanimicrobiales bacterium, assembly GCA_038231455.1. Classification (GTDB taxonomy): domain Bacteria; phylum Vulcanimicrobiota; class Vulcanimicrobiia; order Vulcanimicrobiales; family Vulcanimicrobiaceae; genus JANLVI01. Next base: position 259,901 of record JBBRLI010000002.1, read on the forward strand.
CAAGATCTTTCGCGTCCTCGTGCCGATGGAAGACGAAGTCGAGTTTAAAGACGGCAAGCGCAAGATCACGCCCAAGAAAGTCTTTCCGGGTTACGTGCTCGTCGAGATGGACATGGACGACGCGTCTTGGTACGTCGTGCGCAACACCTCGGGTGTCACCGGCTTCGTCGGCTCGCCCGGCTCGGGTGAAAAGCCTGTCCCGCTGCAAGACAAAGAAGTGAAAACGATCCTTAAGCAAATGGGCATCGAGACGCCCAAGCTCAAGATCGACTTTGCCAAAGGCGACCGCGTCAAAGTCACCTCGGGACCGTTCTTCGACTTCACCGGTATCGTCGATGAGATCCAGCCGGAAAAAGAAAAAGTCCGCGCGCTCATCTCGATCTTCGGTCGCGAGACCCCCGTCGAACTCGAGTTCTACCAGATCGAAAAGGTCTAG
>JBBRLI010000003.1:0-212916 GCA_038231455.1 Vulcanimicrobiales bacterium
ACCGGCATCATTAAATTGATTTCGAAGTTACCGGCCGCACCGCCGAATGCGATCGTTGCGTCGTTGCCGATGACTTGCGCGCACGCCATCATCACCGATTCGCAGATGACCGGATTGACTTTGCCGGGCATGATCGAACTGCCGGGCTGCACTTCGGGAAGGTTGAGCTCGCCGATGCCGGCGCGCGGTCCCGACCCGAGAAAGCGCACGTCGTTTGCGATCTTGTAGAGTGAGACGGCGATCGTACGCAGCGAAGCCGATGCCTCGACGAGATTGTCGAGTGTCGCTTGCGCTTGGAAGTGATTCTCCGTCTCGATGACCTTGGCGCCGACGGCTTTGGTCAAACGCGCCGTTGCCTTCTTCGAGAAGTCGGGGTGCGTGTTGATGCCCGTACCGACCGCCGTGCCACCAAGGGCGACTTCCGCGAGTTCTTCGAGTGCGTGTTTCGCACGCGCGATGCCGCGGTCGATTTGACCCGCGTAGCCATGGAATTCCTGACCCAGCCGAATCGGCGTTGCGTCTTGAAGATGCGTGCGACCCGTCTTGATGATCCCGTGCCACGCTTTGGCTTTCGCTTCGAGCGCATCGCGCAGCAGCGTCAGGTTCGGCAAAAGGTCTTCCGTAATCGCCATGATCGCCGAGACGTGAATCGCCGTCGGAATCACGTCGTTCGATGACTGACCGAAGTTAACGTGGTCGTTCGGGTGAACGGGTTTCTTCGAACCGAGCACACCGCCGAGCTTTTGAATCGCGCGATTGGAGATCACTTCGTTTGCGTTCATGTTCGTCGACGTGCCGGAGCCTGTCTGGAAGATGTCGAGGACGAAATGATCGTCGAGTTTTCCGTCGACAACTTCTTGCGCGGCATCGACGATTGCGGCGGCGACGTCCGCGGGGATCAGCCCGAGCTCGGCATTCGTCTGCGCGGCGACCTGTTTGACAAGGCCAAGCGCTTTGATGAAGCGGCGGTGGAAGCGCAGGTCGCTGATCGGGAAGTTGAGGACCGCGCGCTGCGTGCCGGCACCCCAGAGGGCGCTCGCGGGCACGTGCATCTCGCCCATCGTGTCTTTTTCGACGCGCGTCTCGGCGCCGTTGAGCACAGTGCTCATGGTTCTCCTTAAAAGTGAGTCGTTCGGAGGGTCGTCCGCAGAAAGCGGAACCCGGATCACTTCGCACGCGCACGGTGCCTGCCCTCGACGATTTATGTCGCTGCCAGTAGGCGCCGGAGTCTCAGAAAAAGAACACCCGGCAACGCCTTCCGTGGCCCGAAGGCCTAGAGGTTAAGCATGATCTTTCGTATCGTCCGTGCCCTTGCCGTATCCGGGGTGCTCGCACTCGCATTTCCATGCCTGGCGCAAGCCCAAGTGCACCCTGTCCCGGCCGTCACCGCCTCGCCCTCGCCGCCCGCGGTTGAGGCGGCCCGCCAGAAGTCGATTGCCGGTGACACGACCGGCGCAATCGCGGAGCTAGCGCCGTACTTTGAGAAAAACCCGGGTGATATCGCCGCCGGGCGCTTGCTCGGCGATTTGTATTACCGCGTTCCCGATTTGAAGCTTGCGGAAAGCACCTACCGGCGCGTCCTCAAGATTTCTCCGGACGACCGCGATACGCACAACCGGCTTGGCGGCATCTATTCTGCGCAAGATCGGATCCCCGAGGCGATCGCAGAATTTGAGAAGTCGCTTCCCGTGCGTGAAGGCTTCATTGGCCTGGTCGAACTGCATCGACGAAACGGCGATCTTCCCGCTTTCGAACGCGTCGTGGAGCAGCGCGCGGATAACGATCGCTTCGATCCCAACGCCCAGTCGAATTACGGCAACGTGTTACGAGCCGAGCGTCGATTCCCTGAGGCAATCGTGTACTTCAAACGCGAACTTGCCCTGCGGCCGAGTTCGTGTTACTCGCTCAACGATTTAGCAAACGCGTATCTCGACGTCGCCCGCGTCCAAGATGCCGTGCCGCTCCTGGACAAGTGCCTTGCGGGCGAGCCGGGCTTCTATCCGGCGCTCGTCAACATCGGCGAAGCGAACATCGAGATCGAAAAGTACGATAAAGCACGCGAGTATTTACAGAAGGCACTCACGATTCGGCGCGACGGCCCCGAAGCGCTCGTCGACCTCGGCTACATTGCCGATGTGAAGCAACAGTGGCGCACCGCGATTCAATACTATCAGCAGGCGATCTCGGCCGACCCCCTCGCGCGCGACGCGTATGTCGATCTTGGCTACGACTACAACGAGCATCAACTCTACCCGCTCGCTGAAGCCGCGTTCCTTAAAGGCCTCTCGGTCTCACCGGGCGACGGCCGTCTGCACTACATGCTCGCGGTCACGTACAACGTGCAAGGCAAAGTGACACTCGCCCGCGCGCAATACCAGAACGCGCTTGCGTGTGACGAGCCGATCGTCGTGCGAGCAGCAACAGCCGAACTCGCGCTTTTGCCGCGCGCACTCTAAGAAGACTCTGGGGCATCCCACTCGACGGGCAACGGCACGTCGGTAAATGCAAGTGCGAGTGCCATTCGAACGAAACGCTGGCTGGTGAGAACGGAAAAAACGTTCTGACCGGCTAGCGTCTTGACGATCACCGCGCCTTCGATCGTCGAGATCGTCAGCGTTACGTCTTTGCTTTTCCCCGAGTACATTTCGCGCAGCTCCGCGAGCGTTTTCGCATCGCGTGCATCGTCACCCATGGTAACCCGTATCGGCTTGTGAACACCGCCAGCCGTGTGGACTTCGACGGCGAATGCGCGCGCGAGCTCTTCGGCGATCGCTGCTGCGGGCACGCCCGCGTGGGCGGCCGTAATCGTAACGGTCCAACCATCGCCGTTGAAGTCGCGGGCGAGGATGCGAGCGCCGTTGGCCACCTTAGCCCTCGCGCGTCGCGATTGCTTCGATTTCGACGCGTGCGCCCAGCGGCAATGCCGCGACGGCGATCGTCGATCGTGCCGGTGGCACCTCGCCGAAGAACGATCCGTAGACCGGATTCACGGCCGCAAAATCGTTCATATCGACAAGAAAGATCGTCGTCTTCACGACGTGTTTGAACGAAACACCGGCCGCATGTAAGACGCGGCCGAGGTTCTCCATCGCAAGTTTCGCTTGCGCCGCGACGTCGCCGTCTATCAGCTTTCCAGCGGCCGGATCGATCGCGACTTGGCCGCTGCAGAAGACGAAGCCGGCGGTGCGAATCGCTTGGTTATACGGACCGATCGGCTTCGGCGCATCGTCGGCATAGACGCGTTCGATCACGCATTTGCCGTTTCGAGCGGCTTCTGCGCGTCCTCGAGCGTCATGGTGCCTTTGTAACGGCTCGGCTCATCACCGATGCCAAAGTTGGTCTTGCGGAGTTCTTCGATGCGCGCGAGTTCGTCGTGCGTGAGCGGACCCTGATCCGATGCCTCGGCGAACTCTTTGAGCTGATCGCGGTCGTAAATGTTCGGCAACACCGTCATCGTACGCGGTTCGGCGAGCAGCCACGAGATCGAGGCTTGGCCGAGCGTGCGCTTCGCATTTTCGAGGAAGCGTAGCTGTTCGACTTTCTTCACGCCGTTGATCAGCCACCAGCGCGGGCGATGGATGCGGTGATCGGTCGCGGCAAACGTCGTCTCTTCCGTATACTTGCCTTCGAGCATGCCGCTGGAATGCGGCACGCGCACTTGAAAACCGGTGTCGGCATTCGCGGCATCCGCGGCATCGATCATGTTCCGGCCGGGGAAATTCTCGAGCATGTTCCAGATCATTTGGACGTTCGTGACGTTGCGATCGCGCGCAGCCTCGATGCCCTCGTAGAGCCAACCGATCGCCGGCCCAAGTGCCGCGCCGTAACATTTGATCTTGCCTTCGGCTTTGAATTCTTCGAGTAAACCGAAGAGTTCGTCGGAGCGGACCTGCGGCAAGTGCGCGTTGTGAATCGAATAGATATCGATGTAGTCCGTTTTGAGACGGCGCAGCGAGTTCTCGAGTGCAAAGCGGATGAACTTCGGTGAGAAATCTGCGGGAATCTCTTGCTGTCCGCGCCGTTCGCCCGAAAAATTGTAAAAATCGTAGCCGAACTTGGTCGAGTAGACGACCTGCTCGCGGCGGCCGACGAAGGCTTCGCCGAGCTGTTCTTCACTGCGCCCGTCGCCGTAGGTGTCGGCCGCATCGAAAAGCGTAATTCCGAGATCGAAGGCGTACTTGATCATATCAATCGCCTCGGCGTCGGTGTACGTGCCCCACCAGCCGGTCGATGTCGTCCAGAGGCCGAAGCCGACCTCACTCACTTTAATGTCCGTCTTCGGATAGGTCCGATATTTCATGCGTATCTCTCCCCCAAGCCAAGGTCGGCTTCGCCAACCTCCCGCCCCAGCCTACGCCCGCGGGAACATCGCCGCCGTGACTAACGTCCCATTGGGGAACGCTCGCAGGGGGACACATATGGTGGCATTCAGCATCGCCGCGCTCCAGGAGCTAGCCGGGGTCCCGGTCCACGTTCGCTTGAGCGATGGGACCGAACACCGGGGATTGCTCCGTACCGATCTGCTCTCGGATCGCTCGCTCTCCGTCTATATCACGGGCTCGGGCGACGACGGGGCTACGCTCTATATCGATCAGATCTCCGAAATTATCAAGACCGAGTCCGTTTGAACGACGACGCCGGCACCGCCGGTTTTGAAGAGCGGTTCCGACGTGTCGGCGACTGGATCGCCGACTACTACCGCGAGACCCGCAAACACCCGGTCCTCTCGCGCAGCCTCCCGGGCGAACTGCGCGACGCCCTACCGAGCGAGGCGCCCGAGGAACCCGAGAGTTTCGATACGATCTTCGCGGATTTTGAACGGCTGATCGTTCCTGGAATCACGCACTGGAACCACCCGCGGTTCTTTGCCTACTTTGCGATCTCGGCCGCGCCGATCACCGTGCTTGCAGAAGCCCTTGCCGCCGCACTCGATGTGAACGCAATGCTCTGGCGGACCTCGCCCGCGGCAACCGAACTCGAAGAAGTGACGCTCGGCTGGCTGCGCTCGCTGCTCGGTTTGCCGCCCGCATATAGCGGCGTCGTGTACGATACGGCCTCGATCAGCGGCTTTACGGCGCTTGCGACGGCTCGCGAATCGCTCGATCTCGACATCCGCGCCCGCGGTATGGCCGGTCGCAGCGACTTGCCGACGCTGCGCGTCTACATCACCGAGCACACACACTCGCACATCGAAAAAGCCGCGATCGCGCTTGGCGTTGGACGCGAAAACGTCGTCCGCGTGCCGGTCGACGAGGCCTTTGCGATGCGTCCGGATGCGCTAGCGGCGGCGATGGATGAAGATATCGCGCACGGGATGCGCCCGATGTGTGTCGTGGCAACGGTCGGTACCACCTCGACCACATCGAGCGACGACGTTGCGGCGATCCGAGCCGTCAGCGCCAAACGTAGCGTGTGGCTGCACGTCGATGCGGCATACGGCGGCCCCGCTGCGATTTTGCCCGAGTTCCGGTACTTGCTCGACGGCGCGCACGACGCCGATTCGATCGTCGTCAATCCGCACAAATGGCTCTTCGTCCCCGTCGACCTCTCCGTGCTCTACGTGCGCGATCTCGAACTCGTGCGCAAGACCTTTAGCCTCGTCGCCGACTACCTTGTGACGAACGACGGCGACGTTCGCAACTACATGGATTACGGACTACAGCTCGGTCGCCGCTTCCGCGCGCTCAAGCTCTGGTTTGCGATGCGCGCGTTTGGTGCGCGTGGGATGCGCGAACGCTTGCGCGACCATATCGCGCTCGCACAGGCCTTCGCCGGCTGGGTTGAAGCGGCACCGGGTTGGGAAGTCACCGCACCGCATCCGCTCTCCGTCGTCTGCTTTCGGTACGTCCCGGAGGGTGCGGACGACGCGCGTGTCGAGCGCTTGAACACGGCGATCATGGATGCGGTGAACGCCGACGGCGAGATTTTCATCAGTTCGACGAAGCTCTACGGCCGCACCGTCCTCCGACTTGCCATCGGGAACGAACGCACGATCCTCGCGGACGTCGAACTCGCGTGGACGCTCGTGCGCCGTGCCGCGGAGCGCCTCGCGACCCACGTCTGAGGGGACTGGGCGGCCCGACCGCCGATGTACCGTTCATGCTTCACGTGACGAACGGTGACTCCGCGCTCGAGACGCTCCGCGAGGCCGGTCTCCCGGGGACATCGATCGCGTGGAAAGACGTTTTGCACGAAGGTCCGGTCCCGGGCCGCGTTCCACGAGATGAGTTGCGCCGCATCCGTGCCGACTACATCGCCGCTCAAGGCTGGGTGACGTTCGATTCGGCGTTGCATGATTTCATCGAACGCGATGCAACGCTCTCGGGCGCGCACCACGGTCTCACGCTGTGGTTCGAAGCCGACCTCTACGATCAGCTCCAGCTCTTGCAAGTGCTCGCCGATCTGCAAGCGTTCCACGTTCCCGCGCATTCGATTTCGGTTGTCTGCATCGACGCGCATCCGGAGATCGTTCGATTCGTCGGTTTAGGTGAACTTGCTCCGCGCGACTTTGCCGATCTCTACGAAGAACGGTGGCCGATGACCGATAGTGGCATGGCCTTCGCACAGCAAGCGTGGAAGGCGTTCACAAGCGACGATCCAAGCGGCCTTGCCGCGATCGCCAGGACGAAGCGCGACGATCTGGGCTTCGTCGCCGCCGCGTTCGATCGGCTGATGCACGAGTACCCGTCGCTCTCCAACGGCTTAGCGCTGACGGAAGCCCGGATCTTGCACGCGATCGATCGCGGACTCCACCGCGCGGGCCAGGTCTTCGCGCGCGTCAACGCTCAAGAGCCGCGACCGTTTCTTGGCGACTGGCAGTGCTGGTCGCGCATGAGCGAGCTTGCCGGCGCAAGCGAACCGTTGATTGCGATGACCGACGACGGCGGCGATTTTTCCGACCGTCACGTGGCGCTCGCCCCACTCGGTCGCGCGGTGCTCGCATGGGAAGCCGATCGCGTCGCGCGCGTCGGCCTCAACCGCTGGATCGGCGGCGTTCAGCTCGACTCCGGCAACATGTGGCGCTACGATGAGGAGAGCGGCACGATCTTACGGGCGCTCGATTCGTGATGGTCGCGACGATTGCGACCGTCCTCGCCCTCCTGACGGCGCCCCAAACGACGCCCGACTTTCAAACGCACGATCGAGCTGCGCCAAAGCTCACCGTCGTCTCATCGGTGATCGATCGCGGCGTTCGCGTCGCCGAGGTCACCTACACGTTTCGGGGCAAGCCGATCCGCGCGCTCTTCGTCGAGCCCATTCATGCACGTCGTCACGCACCCGGCGTGCTGTTCGCTCACTGGCTCGGCGATCCGGCGACGACCAACCGAACCGAATTTCGCGCGGATGCGATGTGGCTCGCGCAGCGCGGCGTCGTCTCGCTCTTGCCCGACGAGCCGTGGTCGCAGCCCAACTGGTTTGAAGCCGTCCGAACGCGCGCCTCGGATGCAGCGGAATCGGCAGCGGCGGTTGCCGGACTACGCCGCGCGCTCGATGTCCTGATCGAGACGGGCTCGGTCGACTCCAAAAAAGTCGCCTTTGTCGGACACGATTTTGGTGCGATGTACGGGGCATTGTTTGTCTCGACGGATCGACGCGTTCGCGTTGCCGCATTCATGACGCCGACGACGACGTTTCGAGAATGGTTCGATCTGGACACGAAGCGGCCGCCGACCGATCCGGCAGCCTACGAACGCGAGCTTTCGCAATTCGATGTGCCGCCCTACCTCGCGCACGCGCGGCTCCGTGCAAGTCTCGCGCAATTTGCGCAGCGTGATCCGTATGTAAGCGCGACGAAAGCGCGGGAATTTGCGACTGCGTTACCGGCTCGCGATCGCACGGTGCGCACGTATACTACCGGTCATGCATTAGGAATAGAACGAGCCACGAACGATCGTCGTTCGTGGCTCATCCAGCATCTTCGCTAAGAACTACGCGGGGTTGTTGAAGTCGCCCGGACTCTTCGCTGTCCCCGTCCAGTCCGCTGTGCGGCCGGGCTTTGCATCCGCGAGCGCCTTACGTAAGTCTGCAGCGTGGTAATCCGTCCCATACACGGCGGTACCGGGCTGCTGACGCCACGATTCATCGAGCGAACCGGCATCGACGCCGTCGAAGCCGATCTGATCCAGGAGGCCGATGATAACCGCTTTTGCTTTGGTGTCATCACCCGCGACCGGTAACGCGATGCGGTCGGGTGTGCCTGCGGGTTTGCCCTTTTCGAGTAAGTGCTGCGCGTAGATGTTGTTGAATGCCTTGACGACGGGGCGCCCGAGCGTGTTTGCGACCCAGTGGCTTTCGGTCATCCCGCCTTCGATGTCTTCAATCCGTCCATCGCGCTGTCGGGGGTAGTAGTTGCCGGTATCGACGACGACGACGCTCTCGGGCACGTTCGTAAAAAGATCTTTGGCCAATTTTGTGACATTGATCTGAGGGATCGTCACGATCACGACGTCACCGGCGCGCGCGGCCTCGCTGACGGTCACGGCGTTTGCGCCGGTCTCAGAGGCAAGATCTTTTAGCGACTCCGGTCCGCGCGAGTTAGCAATCGAGACCTGGTGCCCGACTTTGGTGAATCGTCGCGCAAGCGTGCCGCCGATATTGCCTGTTCCAATAATTGAAATCTTCATCGCTTCCTCGAAACCCACTCCGTTACAGGAGAGTTTCGAGGAAGCAGGCGAGCTAGAACGTGCGCAGGTACGCGTCGTGCTCCCAGGGATGCACGGCGCGGCGGTAGCGTTCGTATTCGGCGGTCTTTGCGTCGTGGAACGCGTGATAGATGTGGTCGCCGATCGCGCCTTTCACGATCGGATCGCGATCGAGTTCATCGAGCGCAAGCGCGAGCGCGGTCGGCAGTGTCTTGATACCGTGCTCTTGGCGGAAGCGTTCGGTGAGGTCGTACGACGAACCGGTGAACGGATCGCCGGGCAGGCGGCGCTTGCGAATACCGTCGGCGACCGACTCCATCACGGCCGCAAGCGCAAGATACGGATTGCACGATGCATCCGGGCTGCGTAATTCGATCGCGGTCTTCGCTCCCGGTGCAACCGGCGGCACGCGTACGAGCGCGTTTGCGCTGCGATGCGACCACACCGTGTAGATCGGTGCGTCCCACGCGGCGACGAGCCGCTTATACGAATTCACCGTCGGGTTGCAGATGGCCGTGAAACCGGGCGCATGCTCCAGCAGACCGGCAATTGCGTGCAGGCGCACGTCTTCATCGTCGCTTGGAAGCTGAATGTAGACGTGCAGACCGCTGCCCGCTTGCGCTTCGAGGGGCTTCGGCATGAACGTCGCGTGCGAACCTTGGCGGTTGGCAATTTGCTTTGCTACGCCGCGCAGGGTCGTGAGTTCGTCTGCCGTGGCAAGCACGCTGCGCGGTGCGAGATCGATCTCGTGTTGGCCGGCACCGTGCTCGTGGTGCGCGCTTGAAACGGGAATGCCCATCGCTTCGAGCGCAGAGACCATCGACGTACGCGCATCGTAGCCGCGGTCGCTTGCGGAAAAATCGAAATACGAGCCGGAATCGATCGTCGTCGTCGAGGGACGCCCATCGGCGGTGCGGTCGAAGAGATAGAACTCGACTTCGAGCGCCGTCGTGACGCCTTTGAGGACGTCGTTTGCATCTTCGAGTACGCGGCGCAGCGTCGTGCGCGGACAGCCTTCGAACGGCGTACCGTCGGCGACGGCGATATCGCAGAGCATGCGCGCCTCGACTTCGCCGCCGATCGTCCACGGCAAAATCGCAAACGTCGCGGGATCGGGACGCAGCATCATGTCGACTTCTTCGCCGCGCACGAATCCGTCGATCGATCCGCCATCGAAACTCACGGCGCCGTCGAGAGCGTGGTCGAGTTCGCTAACCGGGATGGTGATGTTTTTCTCGATACCGAGAATGTCGACGAAGGCTAGGCGGACGTAGCGCACGTTTCGTTCTTTTGCCGTGCGCAGAATTTCGCGTCGCGTCTGCACGCCGTTAGTTCCCGAGTGCATCGAGCGCGATCGCCGTGCGCAAGGTGAGCTGATCGTGCGGGCTATCGAGATCGAGGCCGCCGATCTCACCGATCTGACGCAAGCGATAAAAGACCGTGTGTCGGTGAACGTTGAGCGAGGCGGCAGCCACTTTGATATTCTGTCCTACATCGAAGAAGAGGCGGAGCGTACGAATGAGTTCCGTCTGGTGTTTGTCATCGTAATTGCGCAGCGGCTCGAGGACGCGTTCGGAGAACTTCTGCAGTTCTTCGCGCGTGCCGCCGCCACGCAGCAACAACGGATAGATGCCGAGATCCTCGTACGGCATGATGCGCGCGCCGCCGAACATGCGTCGCGCGATCGTGAGCGCTTCGCGTGCCTGATCGACCGACGTTGCAACGCTCAGCATTTCGTGATGTGTGCCGACGCCGCCAACGATGCGAACGTCGGCATGCGCGCGGGTGAGGGCTTTAGGAATCATCGTCGCGGCGGTACGGGCGTTTGCCGCATCGACTTCGAGCGGGGCGGGGACGAGGAAGAAAAATCCGCCGCCGCGCTCGATGACGACGACTTCGCCCGAGCGCGACCCCAGCACGTCCAAACACACGCGCCGAATCTCGGCCATCTTTTGAGCGGCCGCCGATTCATCGAGCCCTTCGGGTTCGATCGCCACGGCCACGTATCCGGCCGAAAGCGTGATGCCGCGGGCGCTTGCGTCTTCGCGTGCCTCGGCCGGGTCGTCATAGGCGCGCGCGAGCAGGCGGTCCCAAAAAGAACGCCGTCGGCCTTTGCTGCCGCCGGTATCGCGCGAGAGTTCGACGGCGATGGTCGCTGCGGTGAGACGGACGTACCCGCTCGAGGGCGGCTTGCCATCGCCCGGAAAAATCGTCAGCCAGCCCAGACGCGTGTCGCCGACTCGGATCGCAAATGCCCGCGCGCCGGGCCCGGCGTTCGCGGAAAGCGTCACGCCTTCGCCTGCATCCACGGCCTTGCGGTCGAGCAAATCACGCACGGATGGCGGCACCGATCGCGTTCCCGCGCCGGCAAGAGCCAGATGGCGCCACTCGGCGTCTTCAACTAAAACGGCCGCGCCGAGCGTCTCGGCGAGGTGCGCGGCAAGGGCTTTTGCACCGCCACCCGAGGCAGCGATCCGCGCCGAAGCCTCGGCGAAGGTCAGAAGATCCGCTGCGCTGGTCGGTGGAATCTGGGCGCCCGAACGGACGCGCGAGCGTCCATCCCGAACCGGCTTGGCATGAATCCCATTCTCATCGTGCACTACGTTCTTGGTATCCTCGTCGCGCTCGTTGCAGCCCTTTGGGTTTGGCAACAGTTGGGGCGCCGGGTGATGCTCTATTTGTTGACTCTCCAGATTGCGATCGGGGTCTATCTGATCGTGAGCGGCCTCAAAGCGCCATCGGTTCATTATGCTCTTGCGGTAGTCGCGTGGATTGGCTACATGGCCGCGAACGCAATGTTCCGCAAACCCGAGCGTCGTCAGTTGGCCCTTGGAATCACCGGGCTTTCCACCGTACTCGTTTTGGTCGCGTTTTATATCGGCTATCGCGCAGTAGCACCCGGGTAAGTGGACGACTCCTCGCGAACCGACGGACCTAGCGGTATGGCCTCAGACATGCGTGGTTCCTCCGTTGGTCGCGGGGAAAACACTTTCGAAGATTCCGTCAACGGTCTCACGAGCACCGGTTTCGTTGAGTCTCTCTTTTTGCGTTCTCTCGACGCCATCATGGTATACGACTGCGATGGGTTGGTGCGTCAAGCAAACCCCGCTGCCGAACAGTTGATGGGCGCAACGGAAGCGGAATTCGTGGAGACGAAACTCGGCGACCGTTTGCACCCGGACGATATTGCACGAGCGCGCGAAGCGTTCGACCGCGCGCTGGACGATCGCACCACCGAGTTTGAGGGGCGCCTCCGTCGCGGCGACGGCTCGATGTTCGAAGCGGCGATCATGCTCATCCCGATCGCTAACGCGGGAAAAGTGACCGGCATCTGCGGGATCGCACGCGAAATCTCGGCGCGCAAAGACATCGAGCGTGCGCTCTTCGAGGCGACGCAAAAATTCCGCTCGCTCTTCGAGTACTATGACGATCCTGTTGCGCTCGTCGATCTCGAAGGTGCGATTACGGCGGTCAACGCGGCGACCTCGACGATGACGGGGCACTCGCCCGAAGACTTGCTCGATCGACCGTATACGGATCTCCTCGTGCCGATCAATCCGGAAGAAGCGCGGCAGCTCTTCCCGCGCATCGCGCACGTGCGCGCCGTCTCCACGCCCGCAGTGCTCTTGTCGCGCACGCAGCAAAAACTCGACGTGCTGCTCAAGGCGATTCCGGTGCTCGTCGACGAGCGTGTCGTCGGCGCCTATTTAATTGCGCACGATCTCACCGCGGAACGTTCGGCCGAGCGCGATGCTCGCGAGCAGGCCGAGCGCCTCCGTTCTCTCCACGCGGTGACGGTCTCGGCGGGTGCGACGGTCCTCGAACAATTGCACGCGACCCTCGATGCCGGACGGCTGCTCCTCGAGTGCGATTTTGCCTCGATCTCGATGCTCGAAGAAGACGATCTCGTCGTGCGTTACGCCAGCGGTTCGATTCACGGACTCGGCGTCGGATCGCGCGTCGGGGCGCACGAATCCTTCGTCGGACGCATCTTTACGATCGATGATGTGCTGATCGACGAAGACGTGAACGGTCACGACTTCGGCGCGCATGTCGATGCACCGCAGGATGCGTTCAAATCGTATATCGGCGGACCGATCCGGCTGAAAGGCCGAACGGCCGGCTCGATCGCCTTCTTGCGTTCGACCGAACAAGAGCGTTTTCGAACGATCGATGTCGATCTGGTGCGGCTCGTCGGCGCGCTTTGCGCCTCGGCGATCGAACGGATCGAACATGAAGCCCGCCTCGATCAGTTGGCATTCACCGATCCGCTCACGGGATTGCCGAACCGGTTGGTGCTCGACGATCGTCTGCGCTATGCAATCGCCACTTCACGCCGTCAGAAGCAGCGCTTCGCGCTGATGTTCCTCGATCTCGACCACTTCAAGTCGATCAACGATACGTACGGACACCTCGCGGGCGACGCCGTGCTGCGCGGTGTTGCGAGTCGCCTGCAATACGTGTTGCGCGATAGCGATACGGTCGCGCGCATCGGCGGCGATGAATTCGTCATCGTGCAGCCCAATATCGGCGCGACCTCGGATGTCTTCGACCTCTCGCGCCGTTTGCTCAGTGCCTTCGAAAAACCACTAACCGTCGACGGGCGCGAATTCCCGATCGGTGTGAGTATCGGCATTGCGATCTATCCGGACGATGCCGCTGATGCCTCCGCCTTACTCGAACGCGCGGACTCCGCACTCTATCGCTCCAAAGCCGACGGCCGCGGACGCGCGAGCGTTTTTACGACGGGTTCGTAATCGTCTGATAGACCGAGAGTAAGGTGATACTGCCGACGACGATCGCCGTCGCCCAGGCGATCGCGTTGAACGTTCGGCTGTTCTTGTACGTTCCCATCAGTGAGACTTTGTTTACGAGAATGATCATGAAGATCAAGAGAAACGGCAAGAGAACGCCGGAGAAAATCTGCGAGAAGTTGATGAGCCGTAGCAGTTGCTCCGTCGGGATGAGCATCACGAGCGTTGCGCCGATCGCAATCACCGCTGCGTAGAGCGAGAAGAAGACCGGTGCCTCGCTAAAGCGGTGATCGACGCCGCTTTCGAATCCGCCGGCTTCGCAGACGAAATACGCGGTCGAGAGCGGCAAGATCGACGCGGTAAAAATTCCGGCGTTGAGGATACCGAACGCAAAGAGAAACTGCGCGAAGTTGCCGGCCAGCGGTGCGAGCGCGCGTGCCGCGTCGGCAGCCACCGTGATCGTGATCGGATGCGCCGAGCCCACATTCGAGACGTAGATGGTCGCTGCCGTGCAGAGGATCATGAAGAATGACATGAAGTCCGTGACGAGGCAGCCGAAGATGACGTCGATGCGCGAGAGGGCATAGTCGCGCGCGCGGATGCCTTTCTCGACGATCGCGGCCTGGATGTAAAAACACATCCACGGTGAGATCGTCGTTCCGATGAGCGCGATGATCATCCAGAGATAGGACGAGTTGCCCTGCACGGTCGGAATCAGAAATCCGCGCCACACGTCGTGCCAATGCGGCTGCGCTTTGAAGCCCGAGACCACGTAGGTAAAATACACCGCCGAGGCGCCGAGGAAGATGCGTTCGGTGATCTTGCGGTTGAGTCGCAACACCATAAAGAAGACGCCGATCGCGACGATCGGAACGGTAATGTAGTGACTGTTCGGCCGGAAGATATCCGAGGCCGTTGCGACACCGGCGAACTCTGCGGCTGTCGTAAAAATATTGGATCCGACGAATGCGACCATGACGAAGAACGTCCAGCGCACGCCGAAGTTCTCGCGGATGAGTCCGGCCAGCCCCTTGCCGGTAACGGCGCCCATGCGCGCGGCCATTTCTTGCACGACGATCAGCGCGATCGTGATCGGGATGAGCGTCCAGAGAATCGGGTAGCCAAATTGCGCACCCGCCTGCGAGTAGACGGTGATACCGCCGACATCGTTATCGGCGCTTGCGGTGATAATCCCCGGTCCTAAGATACCGAGAAAGAGCACGAGGCGCGCGCGCAGAGAGAGGCGTCGCGGCGAGCGGGCCGTCGCGATATCGGGGTTCGGCTGATTCACGTCGGTTGCTTCCGCTGACGGTGCGTAAAGCGCGGCAGCCGGTTTTTGACTTTCTCGGGAATGATCGCGTCGATTGCATCGTCGACCGTGACGATGCCGAGCATGCGGTGGTTCGCGTCGACGACGGGACACGCAAGCAGATCGTACTGCGCGATCATCGCGGCGACGTCTTCGCCGGGTGTGAACGGACTTACGCTGACGATCTCGGTGTCCATCACTTCACTGATCGACGTGTCGGGTGAGGAGAGCAACAGCGTTCGCAGCGAGAGAACGCCGAGCAGCGTTTTCTCGTGATCGGTGACGTAGAGGTAGTAGACGAACTCGCTTTCCGGGCCGATCTCGCGAATTTTCGCAATCGTCGCGCCGATCGTGCGATGCGGATAGATCCAGACATAGTCGGTCGTCATCAAGCCACCGGCCGTGTCGTCTTCGTAGCGCACGAGATCCCGCAACTCGCCGGCCGTCTCGGGTTCCATCTCCGCGAGAAGCTCGGCCTGCTGTTCTGCGGGAAGATCGCCGAGCAGATCGGCTGCGTCATCCGCGTCCATTTCTTCGATGATATCGGCGGCGCGCTCGGTGCCGAGATCCTCGAGAATCGAGCGCTGGGTATCGGCATCGAGATGTTCGAGCGCGTCGGCTGCCGTCTCGTCGTCGAGTTGACGCACGATGCGCGAGGCATCGCTTGCGGAGAGATCCGAGATGATCGCGGCAAGTTCGGAGGGATGGAGACGCGCGAGGCGATTCTCTTCGACTTCCAACCGGATTTGGTTCGGATTCATGTCGTCGATCGGCGCGACGTTGTTCCAGGCGATGATCGTGCGCGGGACGCGATCGAGCAGGCGCGGTGAAAGTTTGCCGACGCCCATACGTCGCAGCAATCCGGAAAGGCCGATGTCCGCAGCGACGACGCGCAGCGCCCCGCCGGTCTGGGCGATCTCGATGTCGTTGATGCGCACGACTTTGCGACCGTGGACGTCGACGATCTGTTTGTCGAAGAGATCCTCGACGAGGAAGAGGGCTTCATCGGCGGCAGCCGTTGCGTTCGTCGGGGCCCGGGCGACGACGAGGTGGCCGTCGCGATCCACATCGACCACGTCCTCGATCGGTGCCACGCGGTTGCCGTCGCGCGTTTTTACAACGATGCTCGAGACCTTGGGGAAATGCTCACCCGGCTCGTTCACGACAAAATCGACGAGCCGCCCGACCGTCGTCGTGCGTTCGCCATCAACGATCACGCTGCGCCCGATGATCTCGGACAAGTAGCCGGACTGGAAGGGCATAAGGCGCGCGTTCGCCTCGGAGGTTAGCGGCCTCCCCCAAAGAGCTTCAAAACATCTTGGGCGTTGAGGTTAACGGTCTTTAAGAGTTGGTTCTGAACGCTGACCAGAATCTGGTCTTTCGTATGCGCGGTCGCCTCGGCGGCTAAATTCGCATCGCGGATGTTACTCTCGCTTGCGGTGATGTTCACGCCCTGAAGTTCGTTGTTCGAAATCGCGTTCTCGACGGCGACCGTTTGCGCGCCGACCTGTGCGCGTGCGTAGCCGATTGCCTCTAAGGCCAGATCGATTCGATAGAGACCGTCCGTCGCGGCGGCATCGACGCTGGTCCCGGGCACCGGCGGATTCGCCGTATCCGAGACGTCGGGTGTCGGATAGACCGAGACGTACGAAATCCCGAGCGCCGACGTGCTCACGTTCGGCAGACCGACCGGAAGCACGTCGCCTTCGACGTGGCCCGAACTTATCTGCAACGGTTGTCCGCCGTCGGGCGGCGTGTCGCGCACCGTCTGGAACGATTGCGCTACACCGACGTCGGCTTGCGAAAAGTTCGGCAGATCGAATTGGAGGATCGATTGCGCGGGTGTGCCTTGTGTTGTAATCGAGGCGCTTGGGATCGGGCCTACACCGGTCGCGAACGCTGAAGTTGCAACGATCTGCGGTCCGAACGCGGGATCTCCGCCGTACGCGATAACGTTGAGATAGATACCCGGGCCCGGAGGCACCACCGGAAGTCCGGTCGTCGGATCGAACGCGGGATTTTGATAGTCAGTGATTTTGAATTGAAGCCACGACGCCGAAACACCATTGCCGACCACGGGATTTGCGATCAACGGGCCAGGGTTACCGAAAGTATCGGCATCGGTCACGAACCGTGGCGGCAGCAGTCCGGTGGTCTCATCGAGCTTCGCGGGCCGCTCGATCACCGACGCGTTTTGCGCACCTTTGTTCGAGAGCGATCCGTCAAGCAAGCTGATATTGTTGAACTTCGCGTTACCCGAGATCCGATTGACCTCTTGGAGTAATTGAGTGACTTCCGTCTGGATGTCCGAGCGGTCGCCCGCGGAGGTGATGTCGGAGTTCGATTCGACCAAAAGCGTCCGAACGCGCTGGAGAATATCGGTCGTCGTCGAGAGCGCGCCGTCGCCGACGGTGAGCAGGTTGTTCGCGGTGCGCAGATTTTGGGCGCCCGTATCGACACCGCTCGCGAGCGCGCGAAGGCTCTCGGAGATCGCAAGGCCGCTCGGGTCGTCTTGAGCATTGTTAATGCGCAGACCGCTCGAGAGGCGTTCCGTTTCCGACTTCAGCCGCTGCTGCGTGATGTTGCTGTGGAGCGAGATTTCGTTCCCCAGCCGCGAGACGTCCAAGTAATTCCCTTTGCACCGGTTCTCTTTACGTGTCGGTCCTTTTTGCGTCCGACTTGAATCCTCCGTGTAAGGAAGCAGCGTTTTTACGTTGTCTTGATAATGATACGGAGCCCAATCGTCGATGCATTGATGAATGGGATCGCTCGGTCCACGGATGCGCGCTCGCTTGTATCGCTCCGGTTTATTGTGCCTGGCTCTCGCGCTGGTGATCCTTATCGCTCCGGCGGCGCGAGCATTTCCCGGTGCCGGTCCTATCGCGCGAGCGGTGATGGTACTCGTGTCCGCCTCGCCGGCTCCGGTCCAGACGCCCGCGCCACGCGACACGTTCTTTGATAAACCGATTATCTTCGGCAACGATCCGGAGGTTGCTCCGAGCGCAAAGGCAAGCGCGGCGCCGACCCCGGTCGCACGTCGTCGCCGGGCGGAGGTTAAATTCGGACTTTCCGGCAGCGCGTCGTCGGGTGCCTCGGTCTCGAACTCCACGCATCAGTCGGCGAACGGCCAGACCTCAAATACCCTCGGACTTCAGGCATCGATCGAACGCCGGAGCGACCGCAGCGATCTGCGGCTATCGCTGCCTGCCTCGATCAATACGCGCGGGAGCTACATCGGCGCCGCGAACGCCGAATTCGTGACTTCGCGCGGCGTCTTCTCGTATGGATTTCTGTCGCTCACTCCTTTCGGGTCGCTCCCGTTTTCGCCGATCGATCGCGCCTACTCGTTCGCGCGTCCGCTCGGTCGGGGAGCCGAGCTTTCTCTTTTCTCGGGGTCCAGCATCTTTGAGGGATCGCGCGCGTTCGATACAACCGGCATGCGCTACCGACGAGGATTCCGCCGCGGAATCGGGTCGATTGAGGGGTTTCAGGCGCGTGCAACCGACGGGAATGGTTTTGCAAACGTCCTGCTCGGCGGTTTCGCGAGCCGACCCAATCGATTGACCGTGGCGAGTGAATTTGCGCTCGAGCAATTGCATTCACTTGGCGATGTCAGCGATGGTGGCGCGTTTGCCTACCAAATGCGGGGCGACTACGCGCTGCCGTTCGCCGATCTCACGATCACGAAACGTTTTGTGACCGATCGTTTTATCGGCCTTGGCGGGACCGGCGGCCGACCAGAGTCGCTTACGCAGGCCGGCTTGCGAACGGCGGTCGGCCGAACCCAAATCGACGTGCAAACGACGTTTGATTTGCTCTTTGCAACCTCACTCCAGAGCGCGAGCAATGAACGACGACACGGCTTGACGCTTTCTCGTCCGATCGGCGCGTTCGCCGTGGGGCTGTCGCTCGCCGACGATCAAAACATCAGTGAAACGGCGACGACGTGGAGCGGGAACGGGTCGCAGAGCCTGGGATTTACAACGCGCGGCTTCACCGTGATCGAGAGCCTGCAAGGGACGCGATCGACATCGACGGGTACGACGCCTTCCTCGAGTGTAACGGGCGGAATTGACATTTTCAAACCGACGCGCGCTGCGACGTTACAAGCGCAGTTTTCACGGACGCATCAAACAGGTGAGGGCAATTCGGGTCTGGTCGACACCGCGATGGTGGGCGCATCGCGAACCGAGCGGCGCTATCTCTTCGGCATCTCGGACACGCTAACGCGCACGACGCAACTTGCAAACGTGCAAACCACCAATGCGACGACGGTCTCGTTTGGACGGAAACTCTTCCGCGACGTCCTCGTGCAAGTCCAGTACGGTCGCCAAACCGTTCGCAGCACGTCCGCGCATTCCAACGGAACTTCGTCGCTGCTGAATTTTTCAGTCGGAGCTCCCTTTGCTCTTGGATCGGCCGGCACGATCGGGAAGCCCGACCCGCGAGCGCCCGCGACGATTCTTGGAACCGTGAACGACGAGGCCGTCGATCCGCAGTTTGCGAGTTCACTCGGTGGCGGGGTCGCTAATCTTGCCGTGACGCTCGACGGAATCGAGACGCAGCACACGGACGCACGTGGTCGATTCCAGTTCCGTTTCGTCACTCCCGGGCGCCACGAAGTTCGGATTGAACCGGCCGATCTTCCGCGCGGGTACACCGTCAACTATCCGTTCGTCACGATCAATGTAGCCGGCGGCCAAACGGCGCAGATCGGTATGAGCATCGGCGGTACGAGCGGGGCGATCGCCGGGCGGATCGCGCAGAAACTCACCAGCGGTCAAGATCGCGGTGTCGAAAATGTCGCGGTCCGCCTCGACGGCGGCGATATCGCGATTACGGGCCCGCTCGGCGATTTTGGTTTCGGGCGACTTAAGCCCGGTCCCCATTCGCTCGAAGTGCTGGACGCCTCGCTCCCGGCGGACCTCCAGCTTGTCGATCGGAAGCGGACGGTCGCAACGCAAGCCGGCGTGACGTCACGCGCCGACTTCTTCAGCGCCGCGCTCGGTTCGATCAGCGGAAAGCTTGTCGCAAGCGCTGCTGGGAGAGACGTCCCCGACGGTCCCATCGCAAATGCGTATGTGGTCGCAAACCCGGGCGAGCGCGCCGTCATCTCAAACGAAGACGGCACGTATACGATTGACAACTTGCCTGCTGGAACGTATACGCTCGCCGTCGATGCCGACTCACTTCCGCCGGATACCGATGCGAACGACGGCGCGCGCACGGTCGAAGTTCACTCGGGCGAACGGATCGAGGGCGTGCTTTTCACGATCGGCGAGAAGCTACGCGCGATCGACTTTACGTTTTCAGCCGGTTCAAAAGAAACGCCGCTCTCTCTCAGTCTTGCCGCAAGGAAGCTTCCGCCTGGCGGCGTCACTGGCGTCACTGCGCGTGTAAGCGCAAACGTGGCCGAAGTCACGTTGCGGGCATTCGGCAACACGGTCGCCCTGATAAAAACGGGGAAGCAGAACATCTATAGCGGTCGCTTGGTCGTTCCATTCGATGCAAAGCCAGGCGTCGTAAACGTTATCGCCTCGATCGGTGGAGCACATCCCACGACCGCCAGTGCAACCGTCGAAGTTGACAAAAGTCTGCCTCTGGTTCGCGTCGATATCGATCCCAGGCGCCCGGCTATCGGACAGTATGTCCGCGTCCGTGCAGGTTTCATCGCCGATGTATCACCCGGCGATGTCATCACCTGGCAAGACGGAACGACGACGAAAATCCCCGTGTTTACGGGCTTGCGCATTGCCACATTCACCGTAAAGGTTAGCGCAGTTCCGTTCCACGGAATTATACGCACCAAAACTTTACCGATTCCAATTACGATCGGCATGTAACCGAATCAAGTTCTCCGCTCGCTTGCCGATGCTAACAGTGGACAACACGCAGCGACTCGAGTTCGAGCGCTCACACCGAAAGGATTCTCCGTGAAGAAGCTACTCTCGATCGCCGCGGCCCTCATCGCCATCGGCGCAGTTGCCTCCCCGTCCTATGCGGCCGTTACCTCAAGCGCCGCGGTCACCGTGAAGTGGAACGTCCAAGTCAACGCAACGCTCACGCTGGCAACCAACTACGATAACACCGGGACGTTCAACGCGGTCCTCCATACGATCGACGTCAATGCCAACGGGGGCACGGGTACGTGCGCCGGCGCTGGTGCCGTGACCGGCATCGTCGACTACGGTAACGTCACGACGGACCCGGCGAAAGTCACCTGGTGCGGATACGAAAATGCCGTCGTTGCTAAGGCGATCACGAACAGCTCGATTGCGGCCGGCTGGAACATCAGCCAGGCTCTCGCAGCGATCCCAACCGGCGGTTTCACAATCTGCCCCATCGGCAACGGTGGCCTCGCAGGCTTCGGCGCCGCGGCAGCACCGGCCACGTACACGGCAGCCACGGCATTCAATGCGGCAAACCAAACTGCAGCATTCGGCGCGACGACGGCCTGCACGGGTACCTCACTCGGCGGCGCGGCTGGCCTCACGGCAGCCGCCACCAACATCGCAAGTTCGCAGTTCGTCGGCGCAACGCCGGCTGCCGGGTCGTTCTTCGGTGAAGGCTACGTCCTCGGCGTCCCGGCAAACGCCGCGGCCGGCGCGCAAACCATCACCGTCAACTACGTCCTCACGGCAAACTAGTTCGGAGGCGGAAGGTGCCGCCGCGTAGGCGCACGGCACCTTTCTGCCGATGATACTAGTAATATGAGAACTACGCTGACGGCCGCCTTCATCGGCGCCGTACTCGCTCTCGTCCCGGTCGGCTCGAGCGCCGAACTTGGACTCGACGTCTCACCGGCAAAACTCGAGATCGTCTTCACCCCCGGCTCGTCCTACAATCTCCCGGTGACGGTTCACAACAACGGCCAAGCCGCGGTTCACGTCCTCACCTCGATGTCGGACTTTACGCTGAATCTTGCCGGCGATTATCAGTTCACGAAGCCCGGGACGAACGCATACTCGCTCATGAAGTACGCGACGGTCAACCCTCGCGAATTCGATCTGCCGGCCGATCAATCGCAACAAGTTCGGCTCACGATCACGATCCCGAACTCGTCCACGATCAGTGGCGAATTTCCCGGAGTCGTCTTCTTTCAAACGCGACCCGAGCGCCACGGTGGTATCGGGGTTGCGTTCTCCGCCAAAATTGCAACGAAGATCTACGCGCAAATAAAAGATACGGTCAAAGCGAGCGGTCGGGTTGAGAAATTCTCAACCGAACGCAGCGGCCCCGGCCAACTCTACCGCGTGATGTTCCATAACACCGGAAACGGTCATGTCTACCTCAACGGCCGCGTCGAAGTTCGCAAAGCAGGCGTCCTCGTCGAAAAAGTACCGATCGGTCCGAGTCTGCTCGTCGAGCGCGGCGGTGAACGACTGATGGAAATCCCCGGCAAGAAACTCGAACCCGGCCACTACGACGCGATCGCCGCGGTCGACTACGGTGGCGAGAAATTAGTTGGCGGTCAATTGGCGTTCGACGTAGCGCCGTAGACCACGAGCGGCACACGGAGGGCCGAAGCATGATGAGCAAAGCAAACCGCACGATCGTCGCCCTCGGCTTCGCCGCAGCGCTCGGTCTCCTACCGGCGCTCGCGCAGGCAGCCCCGACAACGGTGAACGGATCGGCAACCGCGCACTGGAAAGTGCAACCCACGCTCAAGTTCACGCTCACGCCCAACTATGCCAGCGGCTTCGGGACGGTCAAAGCCGTGTTCGGCGCGCAGCCCGCACCCGCTCCGGGCGGCGGCGCAGCATTCGGCGCTGGCGCCGTGGATTTCGGCAACGTGCAAGCCGGCACGAACTATCTCTATAAATATGCCGCGCATTTGAATGTGATTTCGAACGCCCCCGGATTCAACGTCTACGGTGAAGGAACGGCCGACTTCACCGGGACCGGCGCGAACACGGGCAGTATCTTGCCGATCAATCAGACCATCTTCTTTTTGAAGTCGACGGACGGCGTCACGCCGGATTCCAATACCGGCTATTCACCCGCGCAACCGTTCTCCGCGACCGGCGCTGCGGGTGCCACGTATAACAATCCGGCGATCACCTACACGACATACCCGATGCCGCTTTTCATGTCTCCAATGGGTGCCGGCGATCTCTATTATGACTACCAGTTGAAGGTCAATAGTGGCGCCAATCTTGGAACCTACTTCGTCTATGTGACGTACACGGTCGTTACGACATGATCCATCGCCGCCGCTGGACGAGCGGCGTTCTTGCGATGCTTGCGCTGTGCCTCGGGCTGCCACGAAGCGCCGATGCCGCCTTCATTCAAGTGCAGCGCACGCAAGCGGCGATCTACATTTTGGTCAACGTCGCGCCGGCGCCCCTCGCTCGCCGCCCGGATCCGCGGGCGATCGCCTACGAAGGCGCGCCATTTGACGTCGCGCAAGTGCAGAAGCAAAAGGGCATTCCCGTCCAGGCGAACGTCATCGCCAACCCGTACGGCAACTTGCTCACAACGAGTACCAACACGCTCGTCTATTCGCAGACGGCGGGAACGACGGTTCTCTATCCGTGCGCTTATCATGTCAAAGTGACGACCGCGATTGCGTCGTGGACGCTCTACACCGGCCTCTCGAACGACTTCGATCCTTCGTTTAACGGCAACGATCTCTCGTGGGTCGATTATCCAGGCGCGCCGCCGACGCCGCCCGCGACACCCGTCTTCCAAATTTTTCGCGTCTATCCCGACAACAACAATGCGTGGCAAGCCGACCGTCGCGGGTCGGGGAACTACGATGAGTGCGTCGACCTCTCGCTTGCGATACCCGCTTCTGTCCCGGGCGGTTCGTATTCGAGTAACGCGATTTACTCGATCTATTACTGATGCGTAACCTTCGGATCTTCTTGCTCGTCGCGATCGCATTCGTGGCCTCGGTGCTGGCTGCAAAAGCAACCGTCCAGCAGATTATCGTTCCGGCGCGAGCCGTTGCCACGGCAACATCTGCTCCGCTGCCGAGTCCTTCTCCGGGCAGCATTCTGCGCACGTTTTCGACGCCGCAACCGCGGGCTTCAGCGGAAGCCGTCATTCCGCGCCCGCAACCGCCGCGATCGAGCGGACGGAACACGAGCGGTGCCGTCCGCTATATCCATTCGGCGACAGGATCGGACATACAAATCACCTACGTCTCGGGTTGCGGCGGCGGCGCGTATCCCGGCATCGTTCCCGTCAACTGCCAGATCACGTGGAAGCCGATCAATGTTTCGGCCCCGAACGGTCACGATTGCTTCTATGCGCCGTTCTACAATAACGCGGCCGCAGCCGATGGTTCTGCTAACTGTCAGAACGGGAACAGCGGCGTCGCGCATACGATTACCTTGTTCATTCAGGGGACGTGGATATTAGGTTCGTTCAATAAAGTAACGAATCGTTGGGACGAACTTGCCTTTATCACCGTCGGTACGCCGCCGACGATCGGCACGTACGATAGCTCCGCGGATACGACCCCGCAGTCGAGTTTCATCGCGAACGGTTCGAATACGGTGTACTTTGCGGCCACCGGTCTGATCACGCTCGATAAAATCGTCTTCGACATCAGCTACGCGTCGCTCAAAGGCAACTGCGTCTATATGTTGGGCGGCGTTTCAGCGGATGGCTACGGCGGGTGTAATCCCTTTGCAAATCCCGGCGTGAATGCTGCCGGCGGACAGGCAAACGCAAGTTGGACGCCGCCCCCCGGCACGCCGACGGGAACCTATATTCTCACCGTCACCGATATCAGTCAGGGTATTCGACTCGCCTCGCGACAATTTTCGATCGTCTCGAGCGGTACTCCGCCGACGGTCACGTTTGTCCCCGGAGGCGGCAATCCGTCGCCGGCGCCTGCATTTACTACGCCACCGAGTACGGATCTCGGATCGTATGCCTACGATGGCAACGATGCATCGACTTCGAAAATTACGGTGAAGACAACCGCTCCGCTTTTGACGCCTACCTCGACCTATATTCGAACGTTCTCGGATCCAAACGGCATTATCAATAACAATTTTGGACTGACGACGAATGCCCTCACTGACGGGACGGGGAAAATCGCCGATGCGACACTGACCCTTGCCGTCGCGCAGACTCCGCTCAACTTTTCCACCCCAACGTACACGTATTCGCTGCTCGGTCCGCTTGCAACAGGGCCAATCGTCTTCGCGAACTCGTTTCAAATTCTCGGGTATGCAATGTCGACCCAGTTTCTCAATCCACAAGGGACGGCTTTAACGGTCGGGACGGGCACGGCGACCAGCAGCCTGCAATTCACCAATACGAGCGACACCGTCTATGGGTCGGGCAACGGCGATCTGATTCAGTTCATGGAACTCAAAACAGCCGGTGACGGATCGGTCATCTCGCTGAATTGCGGGGCGCTTTGCACATCGGAAATCGTGAGCGATTCAGCGGGCAATCTGTGGACGGCAAGCGTTACGCTAACGGGCGCGACGTATCGCCTCTTCCTCGCGCCCCAAGCGAATGCGCTGCCCGTGGGGGCGACCTTGACGGTTCCCAACATGACGTGGACCGGACCCGTGACGAACTGCGGCGTAGCCGGCTGCAAACTCACGACGTCATTCGTTCCACAACACGGCCTAACGTGGACCGACACCACGAAGAATGCGTCGAACCCGGTTTACCTGGTCGATAACGGCGCCGTCTCGCCCTCGGCGACCGGCAGCATCGTGTTGGTCGGTAACGAGGCTCACGGATACACACCGCGATCCACGCAGTCCTTTTACGAGTACGCCCAGCCTTTTGCGCAGACGCAACAGCTCTCGCTCAAATACACGCTCACCAACGTCAACAGCGGCGGCATCAACCTTAAAGCGTTCCGATTGACCATGCCGGTCGGTTTTCTCTACAGCACCATGACGGTCTCAGCCGGCGGAACGGCTGCATGGGCATCGGATGCGGCCTCTTGCTCGGGCCTCGCTTCGAACGTTTTTTGCTTCAAATCAGCGGCCGGTATCGCCGCAGCCGTGACCGATTCTGTTACGTTTAGCGTCGATGCCCCAAAGGTCGCTTTCTCCTATACCGACGTGCTGGGTCAAGTCACGAGTCCCGGTAACTACGGAATTACCGCGGCGAATACACCATCGCAAAAAACGATCGAAGTCGGTCCATCGAATCCGTATCTGGTCGATACGACGGCACTCGGCTCGTATTCGCTCAACGCGACCTTGATGACGTTCGGTGTGTCATCGACCGGAGCCGGGCCGACGTACGCAATGACGGTCAACTATACAAATACGTCGTCGTCCGCCGACCCGTTTCCCGACTATGTCGATGCGCTTCTCCTCCAAGTTATTAACGGTGCTGGCGCGTTTTCCGCAATCACGACGAGTAGCGCGGGCTTTACCTATGAAGGCCCTGCGCAGACAAATCAGGGCAGCGCATATTTAGGTGGCTCGAACGCCGATGACTACTGGTTCGGCACGTGCGTCGCGCAACGTGCCAGCGCCCAGCCATTCTTCGGGAACGTCACGCCGTGTACGTTAGCGCAAGAACAAAATTCGATTGCACCGGGTGGTGCGCTTACGATCAATGCGACGTACACCGACGCAACCGGACAATCGACGGCGATCCTCTGGGCACATGGCGCGAATTCGAACGGCTGGGCGGCGTACTACATCAATTTGCCGCTGAGTGGTTCGGCGGCGTACGGCGGATTTCAGGCGGTCGGAACGTACGGTGCTCCAACCACGTTGTCCTCAGGGACGGTGCCGACGATTGGACTCGATACGGACCCGACCAAAGGGAATTCGTATGTGTACCGTTTCAACAATCAATCCGGTGCCAATGTCGCACAATTCAGTATTCAAATTCCGGGACTGGACAACGGCGGCTCAAATGCTATCGATACCGAGACGACACCCGTCCCCTGGACGTTGACCACCACGCCGTCCTTTGCCGCAACCGGTTCGAGCGGGACCAACTACGGCTGTGTCTATAACCGATCGGCTTCAGCGACGACCGGCGGCGTGTCGGGCGGAATCCTCATCACCGGCTGTACCATTCCGGTCGGTGGCTGGGTCGATGTCGCCTTTGCGATGAAAGGCCCGTATAATGCGGGCGACAAGTACACGTTCACCTCGCAATATACGACGAAGGTGGCGAGTCCGTGCAGTACCACGGTGCCGTACCCGTGCGCCAACAACGGAGCGACGACCGAGCAATGGATCGGCGATCAGTCGATCACCAACGTTCTCGCCGCGAATCTGTCGATTGTCGTTAATCCCGGTGCGATTACCGGGTCCACGCCGGTCGTCGTTTGCGCCGGTTGCACGTTCACCGCGAACTCGATCGATTTTGGGACGATTGTTTCGGATAACACAACGCACAACTACAGCGATGTCGTGCGTGTCGATCTCACCACCAATGCCTCGGCGCCGGAAGGCTGGAAGCTCTACGAATCCGTCGCTACCAACCCTACCAACGTCTCCGGCGCGCCGACAAACGAACTCCAGACGCTCTTCGATGCGACGCATTCCAATCCGACGGGTGGTGCACTCACGTACACGACCGTCGCAACGGTCGTTCCGACCAGCGGCAATGGCGCGCTGATGGTTCAGACCGGTGGGACGAACGCGCAGCGAACCGCGTTCAATATGATCGATTCGTTCGCTCTGAACGTGGCCGCAGGCGATGCGCTGGGCGCACGCACACCCGCCGTCACCTTCTTATTTATCGCGAACTAACGCTAACGTAGACGTCTTCGAGTGAGACGGCGCGCGTTGAGACGGCGGAGGCACGGATGCCGCTCAGCCAGCCAACGACGACGTCGATCGCCGGTTGTCCGAGGACTCCGGCTTCGACGGTACGGTCCACGATTCGCGCGGTGGTGGCGTGATCGGCAAGCGACGAACGCGTGCCCTCGATGTCATCGGAGGCCACCGTAATGACCGTATCGTACCCGAGCGCCGACTTCAATTCTTGCGGCGTGCCCTCTGTTGCGATTCGCCCTGCGACGAGGATGCCGACGCGATCGCAGAGACGGTCCGCTTCCTCGAGATAGTGCGTCGTGAGTAAGATCGTCGTGCCCCGGGCACGCGCGTCGCGCATCATGCGCCAAACACCGTCGCGCGCTTCGATATCGAGTCCGACGGTTGGTTCGTCGAGAATCAACAGCGGCGGATCGTGTGCGAGGGCGATACCCAAATTGAGTAGGCGACGTTGTCCTCCGGAGAGCACGCTTGCGAGTGCATCGTTTTGCCCCGCAAGTCCGATCGTCTCCAAAACCGCGTCTGCGCGACCGCGTGGGTTGCGGTCACCGTAGAGGTCGGCGAAAAATGCGATATTTTCGCGCGCTGTAAGGTCGGGATAGACGGCAATCTCTTGCGGCGCGTGACCGATCGAGCGGCGATTCGCGCGCGGCGGTTTCCCAAAGATCGCGATCGTACCGCCATCGGGTCGTGCCAAGCCAACGATCGTTTCGATCGTCGTCGTCTTCCCGGCGCCGTTTCGACCGATCAATCCGTACATCGTGCCAGATTCGATTTGGAAACACAGATCTTCCAGCACACGTTTGCTATCGAACGAGCGTTGCAGGTGGTCGACGACCAGCGGCACTATCATACGCGCTCCGCCGCTGCGATGCTGCGATACGAGAGCGCCGCAAGGACCGTCGCGCCCGCTGCGAAGAGCGTGAGGTAGAGAACGTCGCCGGCAATCGGTACGAACGTCGCCCGGTGCGCGGTTACGGCGGTCATCGCGCGGATCATGTGATAGATCGGCGTGGCTTCGGCGAAGCGCTGCATGAACGGCGGCATGATCGACACCGGGAAGAACGTGCCGGAAAGGCAGAGGAGCGGCACGCCGAACGCCGCAATCGGCGCTAGGATCTCGCCTTCGCGTCGGGAGAATGCGGCCGCACAAGCGATGCCCGCCGCGACGTAGCACGCGATCGAGAGCACGAGGACCAAGATCGCTAGCGGGTAGTCGAAGCGCATGTTGCCGTGAAAGAAAATCGCTAGGCCGTACACGATGAGCGCCTGGATCGCCCCAACGATCACGTAGGTTCCAAGCGTGCCAAAAACAACGGCGATCGGTCCCGGCGGTGTGAGGAGAAGGCGTCGAAACGTACCGTTCTGCCGTTCGGCGACGACGGCCGTCGCCGGACCGCCGAGGCATGCGAAGAACAGCGCAGCGCCGACGAGAATCCCCGGCGGAATTGCATCGAACGGGATGTTTTTCGCAAATGCCGGCGCGGCATACATGGTGCCGAAGAGCACGAGCATCATTGCGGGAAAGGCAAACCAGAAAAGTAGCTCGCGTCGATTGCGCACGAGTTGCAGCAGCAGACGGCGCGTGCATGCAAGTGACGCGTGAATCATTCGAGCGGCCGCATTGCCGCCATCGCAAGCACGACGAAGCCGATCAGCAGCGCTCCGCCGACGACGTAGGTCGACTGTTTATGGAGACCGTCATAGGCGATGTGGCGGGGATCGTCTTTGGGTAGCGTTGCATCGAGGGTCGCGCGTTCCATGCGCGGCTGGATCGCCTGCGCCTGAAATGCAACGAGCACGAGCATGGCGAGAACCAGTGCCGCGCGGGCGAAATCCGGGGCGCGTTCGGCGGCGCCGATGCTGCGCGCGAGGGCAGCCAGGATCGCGAGCGTCCCGCAGACGTAACCGACGATCGTGAGCGCGTGCAGATTGCCTGCGGTAAGGGAAGCAAAGAGCGGCAGATCGTGGACGGTGTGAAAGGCGATGGGTGCGAAAATGAGGGCAAAGGCCGCAAGGCCGCCAAGCCAGACCGTATACGCCCAGATTTCGATCACCGCTGCAATGCGCGGACCGATCGCTATCGTTCGTCTCATGCCTCACCGTTTGGCCAAGGAGAACCGTGGACCCGCTCAATTTTGCCGTCGCGCTCGCGCGCGATGCCGGAGCGCTCTTGCGCCGAAAGCTCGACGAGCCGCGCACGATTTCGGAGAAACGTCCGCACGACCTCGTGACCGACGCCGATGCCGCAAGCGAGGCACTCATCGTCGCGCGCATTCGTGCAGCCTTTCCCGCCGCGTCCATATTGGGCGAGGAAGGCGGCGAATATGCGGGGGACGCGACCGAGCGCTGGATCGTCGATCCGCTCGATGGCACGACGAACTACGCGCACGGCTACCCGCTCTTTTGCGTCTCGATCGCCTACGAGCTTTACGGAGTGGTCGAGGCCGGGGTTGTTTATGCGCCGCAATTCGATGAGTGTTACGCAGCGCGACGTGGCGACGGTGCGACGCTGAATGGGCGCGCGATTCGCGTTTCGTCGCGTCAGCGGGTCGGTGAGAGTTTAGTTTGCACGGGTTTCATGCCGGCGTCGTACGAACGCAACGGCCGCTATTTTGCGGCCGTCTCGCAGGTCGCTCAAGGCGTGCGGCGCGACGGTTCGGCCGCGTTGGATCTCGCGATGGTCGCGGCGGGCCGGTTCGATGCGTTTTGGGAACGCGACCTCAAAGCATGGGACGTTGCGGCCGGTTCCCTGATCGTTACCGAAGCCGGTGGGATGGTGAGCGCGATGGACGGCACGCAACTTGCGATCTCCGCAGGCTCGATCCTGGCAAGCAACGGCAGCGTGCACGATGAGATGCGCGCGCTGCTGGGATCCGTCGGCTAGTACGCAGCGTAGTACGCGTAGGTGAAGCGCTGCATCGTGCGCAGCGTTTCGATCGTCGTGATTGCGAGGAACGTGAAGATCCCCGCATCGAGTGCGAAGACGCACGATGCGGCCGGCTGGTGGAAGAAGACGACGGCGAAGGAGCCGAGCGTCACAACTCCGGCACCGGCGAGGCTCGCGTTGACTGCAGCCGCCGGGCGGCTCAAGAAGAAGAGTAACTGACAGTTGAGTAAACCCAGCATCAAGAGGCCATAGCCGACGGTCGCGTAGCGCAGGACGAATGCTGCTTCGATCCCCGCCGCACCGCCAAGACCGAGCACGGTGTGTTCGAGAACGAAGACGCCGACGGTTTCGGCAAGGGCGACGGTGAGCGCGGTTGCTGCAAAGACGCCAAGGGCCCCGATCAAATAAAAACGCAGCATCGCGCGATCGAACGGCGCCCCCGCTTCGATACCGGAGGCCGCGCCTGCCAAGATGCGGCGCGGAAGATTTTCGAGCATTACATTAATGACGCCGACGACCGGCACGATTGCGACGAGCCCAAGATCGCAGCCAAGTTCGTATCCGGAACGGTACGAAAACGGAAACCCGTGGGTGAGACCCGCAGCGATGTGATCGATGACGATCATGAGGAAATACGCCGCCCCGAACACCGCATACGGCGCGGCAGCAGCCGCAATCGAACGCGGTGTCGGCGGGACTAAATCGCGCGAACCGCCAGCGGCATTTGCGCGTCTTCGCATCCACACGACCGTGGCAAGCATGACCAGGCAGCCGATGGCGGCGATTTCGATCGCGAGCGTTGCGGGTTCGAACGGCAGCGAGACCTCGCGGTGAAAGAGCACGAGAAACGTGATGCCGGTGACGATCGCGGCGATGAGCGAAACGCCGATGATCCACGCAAACTTGCGCATCGTGTACAGCGGCGCAAGCGAGGTCTGAAAGATCCCCGAGCCAACGAAGAAACTTGCCGCAAGCCACGCATCGGGATCGCCGTACATGGTACGCAGCACGAGCCACCCGATCACGCCGAGCACGACAAACGTCCCAACCGAGAGGGCGATAAAGCGATCGAGCGTCCAGAGCATCAGCGGTGCATTGTCTTGTAAGAAGTAAAACGTGAGCCGGCGCGCGATGGCTTGCGAAAACGCGCCGGAGAGTACCAGTGCGCCGTACACGCCAAGCGCGATCGCGGTTGCTAGGTGCAGCGGCGTCGAGAGACTCGACCACAGCGCCGCACCGAAGACCGCAAGTCCGATGACGGCGATGATCCACGGTCCGGAATACAGCGCTCCAACCGCGTAATCGCGGCACGCGCGGGTGAACCAGTTCGTGTCGGTTTGTTCGCTGCGCTCTTGATCGCTGACATAGCGGTCGACGATCAGCGAGACGTCCGAGGCAAAAGCAAAGAGATTGGGATACCAGAGTTCCGCGACGATCTCCGGACTATAGCCCAGCGACTCTAAGAGAATCGCGACTTCGTCAACGCCTTTTGGGCGCCAGCCTCGGCCGAATTGATCGTCTCGACAGAGAGCGACGATGCTGCGCGCCGCCGATTCGATCTTTGCATCGCGATCCTCGAACGCACCGAATCCCGCGGTCATGCGACGAGCGACTTGCGCGCCGCGAGTTCGGCGAAAAGATCGTGGTAGATCGCGAGAAACTTCGACTGCGTGAAGTTGGCAAGCGCGAACGCGCGGCCGTCCTTCCCGAGCAAACGGGTTTGCGGCAGATCGGAAAGTAAATCGGCAATCGCAGTCCCCAAACGTTCGGGACGTTTGGGCGGAACGACGGCGCCATAGCGGTCGACCGCCTCGCGAATGCCGCCGACGTCGGTTGCGACCACGGGTTTCGCGCACATGAGCGCCTCGATGATCGAGAACGGAAAGCCCTCGGAGATACTCGAGAGCGCGCACACGTGCGCATCGGAATACGCAGAAGCCGGGTCGCGCGTCGGTCCCATCAAGTGGACGGTCGCACTGAGGTCCAGGTCGGTGATGAGTTTCTCGCAGAGCGCGAGATAGTCGGCGTCGGGCGCGGGTCCCCAGATTTTATATTGGACGTTCGGAATGCGCGCGCGCACGGTCGCTGCCGACGCAATCATAGTCGGCACGTCTTTGAGGGGGTCGATGCGTAAGACCGCGCTTACGGTCGGTACGTCGGGTGAGAGATCGCGGTCGGAGAAACGCGTTTCATCGACCCCGTTGTAAATCACGCGCACGCGATCTTCCGGGACGCCGTAGTAACGCTCCCACGTCGTATTGTAGTTGCAGACCGGGGCGACCACATCGGAGACCGCGTACGTCGCGCGCGCGATCGCCGAGAACAGGTTCTTTTTGATGATGCGGTCGGAGAACGGAAAACCGGCGCGCGCGAGGGCGAGCACGCGCTCGCGCAAGTACACCCCGTGCTCGGTCAGCAAAACGGGCGTGTCGTTTACTTCCTTTGCCGCGATTGCCGCGATGCCGGTCAAGCCGGCAACCGAGGTATGATACACATCGCACACCGGGAGTTCGATTGCAAGTGGAATGAGATAGCGGTAGAGCGAGCGCACGAGTTCGATCGCTTCGAGCGAACTCATGAATCGTGCGTGGAACGCCTGCGCGGCAAAAAGCTCCATTGCCATCTCCCAGGTCTCGGAGCGGCGCATCGTCCAATCGTAATCGTGCTCGCGAAAATAGCGGTAGAGATCACCAATCGTCGTGGTGAGAAGCTTGGGTTCGGCATGTTCGATGCCGCGCAGCATCTGTTCGAGAAACGTGCGGAAGAGCGGCACGAACGTTTTTCGGAGATCGCCGATGGAACGCGCGCGACGGCTGCCGCCAATGTCGCCCGCGTTGTATTCGGTAAGCCGCTCGTGTCCCCACAATGGTACGGCGAGCAGTCGCGAGACGTTTTTCGGCAACTGGTATTCGAGATGGCCGGTCGGATTGCCGACGATCGCGTAAATGACGAACTCCACGTCGGGCAAGCCGCGAACCAGATCGTCGCACCACGTCGAGACACCGCCGCGCACGTACGGATACGTGCCTTCGGTGAGCAGACAGACGCGCATCAGGCGAGCGAGGGCGGACGGTCATCGGCAATCACCGACTCGTAACTATGGGCAAAGTCCGTCGCCTTTTTCGCGAGTTTTAAGTTGCCCGCGGTAAGGAAGCACCGTGCAGCGCCAAGGTAGCCGTCTTGAATGCCGCGTGTGTCGTTCGCGGTCTCCGCCCACGACAGATACATTTTCCCAGCCAACCGCAAGAGCTTATTCGACAGATCGAGATGTTGCATCTGGCCAGCGGCGATCGATGCGCTGCGATAGGCAATCGCCGCGCGCGGAAAGAGCTTCTGCGCATCGCAGCGTTCGGCTTCGTGTAGATAGAGAGCGAGCGCCTCGCGATGTTTGCCAAGTTGCGAGGCCTCCACGGCTTTCGACCAGACGTCTCCGGTGAAGAGGTCGCTTGGGAGGGGGGCGTCGTTCTTTGGCGTCGTCGCCTGGGCGGCGGGCGTCACGGTGGATGTCGCGGTCGTCGCGCCGACCGCGACATCTGCGACCGAAGCAGCAACTGGTTCGACGTCGGCGAGGAGTCTGCGCCAGCGCATTTGCTGTTCGACGCGCGCGACGAGTTCGCGGCTCTCGAACGGTTTGGTCAGAAAGTCTTGTGCGCCCGCTTCGAGTGCGGCGACTTTGTCATCGACTTGTGATTGACTCGTGAGCATGACGACGGGGATATTGCGTGTGATCGGATCGGCTTTGAGTTTCGTGATGGTCTCGCGGCCGTCCATGATCGGCATGACCCAATCGATGAGAATCAAATCGGGGGGCTGACGTTTCGCGCTCTCGAGCGCGAGTAAGCCGTTGGAAACGTCGTCGACATCGAAGCCGCGACGCGTGAGCAATAAGCGCAGTAGCGAGCGAATACCGGAGTCGTCGTCGGCGACGAGAATGCGGCCTTTGCTCGGACTCTCGAGTTCCGCAGTCGACCGCGTGAGCGCGAGCATGGTGGCGAACGCGACCGTATTGGTTTCCAGTTGTGCTGCAAGACCCGGCGAGAGTGCGCCGCTGCCGTACGTTTCGATGAAGCCGTAGCAAACGCCATCGGCAAGAATCGGAAGACCGATGAACGCGCCGCCCGGCCGATCGCCTTCAAATCGCTGATCGCCCGCCGTCGCCGCGAGCATCAGTGCCCCCGGATCGTTTGCCGCAAGACATTCCGCGACGGCGGCCTGGCGCATTCCGCCTGACTCCGGCGCGTTGCTTTGCGATGCAACGAGTGCCAGTCGGGCACCCGGCGGTTCGAAGAGCCAAATGCGAACGGCCGCAAGGCCGAAGCTGCGGACTAATTCACGTGCATGCTCGTTTACCGGCGTGTCGATCATAAACTGAATCCGATGCTGATGGTCGGACGGAAGTCCGCATAGGTGGACGTCACGCCAAGTGGAAGCGGCGAACGTTTGATGTACGCACCTTTGAGGGCTTCGACAGAGATAATCGGCCCGGCTGTACCGAGCGGATGCGCGCGCACGCCGACGGTGAGTTCGACCAGATTGGAGTAGTAGAACGAGCGGGTATCCAGCGTTAGAACGCCGCGCGCGAACGGTTCGATCGGCCGCGCAAACGTGCCGATGTTGCGCGCCGTTTCAGCCTGGAGATAAGCGACCGTATCGGAGTAGCGGCTGTAGTAGGTGGTGCTTCCGTAGAAATTGCCGTAGTCGCGTTTACGCTGTGAGGTTGGGCCCCATTCGCGGTAGAGTTGCGCGCCAGCGCGCAGGTCACTGCCGGATGACTGGGCGGCGAGGGGACCGACGGTAAACGAACGGCCGCCTTGCGCGAAGAGCCGCAGGCCGCTGTGGTTCGTATATTGGAGACCGGCGCTCACAAGACCGTAGTTGTCGCTGAGCACGAGCGGCGTCGGCGGTTTGCCGTCGGTGCCGTTTCCGGGTGACGTGCGCGAATCTTTTACCAGCGCACCGTCGATGAATGGCCGGATGGTCGCGTTCGGACTGCCGAGCGGTTTATATGCATCGATCGAGACGATGAGATCGTTGTAACGCGTATCTTGCAACGCATAATTATACGAGTAGCCCGAACGATCCGGGACGCGCGAGTGTGGCGATTCCGAGGCGACCGCTGCGGTTGGTGCGGGATCGGGCGATGCGGGAGCGTCCGTCGCGCTCGGACTAGGCGTTGCTTTCGGCGACGCCGTCGGCTCGACCGGAACGCTTGCGACGACGTCCCCCGTTTCGGTGTCGTCGGCGCGCGCGTAAAGAGACGGCGCAAATGCAAGACCCGCGATGAAGACAAAGGCGATGATTTGGCGGAGCGTTATGATGGCGGGTTCACCCGAAAGCGCTGGAGGATGTGCCGCGTTTGTTGGTAGTCGACCGCGACGAGACGGTCGCCGCTGGCCGCAAGCGTACGCAGGTTACCCGCGAGCGGAAGACTGGCACCCGTGACGCCCGATTCGCTCGTTGCGATCAAGGCGTGTGCGATCCGGTCGAACGCGTAGAGCGTACCGTCGATGACGACCGGCCCTGCGAAGCGATTCTGGCGAACGGCATTCCGTTCGGCAAGGACGATTTGGCCGAGCGGCTCGGCGCGTTCGACATCGATGAGCGTGCCCTCGTCCGTCATGCCGATCGTCTTGCCGTGGTATGACGCCGTTCCGACGAGCCAGTTGAGGACGGGCGGCAACGCGCGGCGCGAGACAACGGTTGCCGTCGCACCGGTGAGATGCACGTGGGTAAGATGGGGCGTCGCATGCGGCCACCAACCCGCTTGCTGCACGATCGTGACGTCATCACCGCGAACGCTGATCGCGCTGATGAGCGCCGGATATCCGCGCCGATCCGACATGAGTTCATCGATTCGCCACGTACCGAGCACGCGGCCGTCGGCGTCCAGGTGGTAAAGTTCGGGTTGCACGGACGAGGCGAGATACATCGTCTCTCCGCTGATCGTAATCGGCCCGGGGTCGGCAAAACGGTCGTTTGCGATCTCGGGTAAAATCGTTCCCGTCGTCTGCAACGCATCGATCGATGCGAACCGGAAATTTGCGCCGACGCCGAGGCGGGGGATTGCGAGGAGATCGTTCGCGCGCTCGGCCGGAGCGGTGTCGCCCGGGATCGACACCACAAACGCGGCGCTATAGCCTTCCTTGCGCAGCGCATCGAACAGCCGCGACTTGAGATCAGGTGCGTTCGAGTGACCCGCCTCGAGCTTGGTGA
The DNA here is from genome assembly GCA_038231455.1 of Vulcanimicrobiales bacterium. Taxonomy (GTDB): domain Bacteria; phylum Vulcanimicrobiota; class Vulcanimicrobiia; order Vulcanimicrobiales; family Vulcanimicrobiaceae; genus JANLVI01. Next base: position 36,534 of record JBBRLI010000003.1, read on the forward strand.
GTGGATCGCCGCCGGCAAGCAATGCGCCATTTTGCCCGAACTCGCCGCTCGGATACGCGAAGAGCGAGATCGTTGTTTTCAGTTTGGGTTCAAACGTCTGGCGGAAGCGGCGCAGATCCATACGAATGCGCGTTTCGAATTCATCCCCGGTTTCGAGGCGGCGCTGATCGGCGAGCCACATTTTGTTGGCGTACCAGTACGGATTTTTCGTGCCGCTCGCATCGACGATGATATTACTGTGGCCCATCCAGCCATGCGACTGAAGCGTCCACACATCGCCGGTTTGCATCTCTTGCAATTGTGCCGTCGTCAGTCGGCCGGGTTTCACATCCGTGAGGATGCCTTCAAAAAACATCGTCGCCGTCGCATGATGTTTTTTCAAGACCGGTGTGCCCTCGGTATACGCGCTTGCATATCCGTCATCGAAGGTGAGGAGCAGGGGCTTTGCAGGCAACGCCGCGGCGTTCGTCCGATGCGATAAGTATGCCATTGCCGTCTCGAGTGAGATGACGTGATAGCCGTGGGCTTCGGCGTCCGCGAGCACCGCGTCAAATTCGGTCGGCGAAATCCACGGCTTTTTAACCTGGTCTTCTCCACCGTTCGCACTGACGATCGGATCGCTCGAAATTTGATGGAACAGCAGTGTCGTGATGGCGATGTCCGGTACCGGCACGATCGTCGGTGCGGCCGCCGCCACTTCAAACGGGAGCGCAGCAAGAAGAACGCCCGCAGCAAGCGAGCGCACGAGATGGAGGCTGCGGTCGAGTCTCACGATCATACGAACGGTAACATTGGAAGGCTAGATGGCGCTTCCCGCACGCTTTGCAAAAACTAAACCTCGGCTATGCCGCGAGCGGACGTCGCTCCCAGTCTCCGCTTCGGAGACGCAGCGAGGTGATGAGTGCCCGCGTCCCCCACGCCGCGAACCACGAGATCGGGACTGCCCAAAGGCCCAAATGGGCGACCGCGATCAAAATGTAGAGCAGCGCAAACACGACGGCGCTCGCGCCGATCCCGACCCACATCGAAAACGTCGTATCGCCCGCGGCGCGGATCGGCGCAAGCATCGTCATCCCGTAGCCTTTGAGCGGGAGCGAGATCATGTGGAGCGCGAGCGGTCCGGCGGCCATCGTTGCGAGGGCTCCGTTAAGTGTGAAAAGTGCCGCGATCGGCCACGCTCCGGCGGCGACGACAAGTGCGACGCTCCCGCAGACGATGACCGAGAGGCGCGTCGCGCTGCGCCGGAATGCTTTGGCCCCGGCAAGGTCGCGCGCGCCAAGGCGCTGGCCGATGACGATCTGCGTTGCATCACCAAGGGACCCCGGGAGCGCCCAGGTCATGTCGGAGACGATCGTAAGTGCGCGAAATGCGGCAATCGTTTCGGCGCCGTACGGTGCGAGCAGATAGATCGTGACCGCGTCCGGTGCGACGATCAGGGTCAGAAAAACAAACTCCGGAAAACTCAATTTTGCGCTCGCGCGTACGAGCGACCAATCGATGCTCCAACTCGCGAAGAGCCGGTATTGCGGACGCCGCGCGGCTTGCCATAAACTGTATCCGAGTCCCGCGAACTCGGCGACGAGCGAGGAAATGCCCGCGCCGACGATGCCGAGCGGATGGTGCGAACCCAGGCCCAGCGCGAGTACCGCCAGGAGCGGCAAATGGACGGCGTTGATCACCAGCAGCGCGCGAATCGACATACGCGCCTCGCCGACCGTTCCAAAGGCAACGATCACCATACCGGTGATCACCATCGGCACGAGTGAGAACGCGCGCAGCGTGAGGTAGGCCGCGGCGTCGCTGCTCGTCGCGAGTCCGCCGAGCATGAACGACATAAGCGCTTTTCCGAAAAAGAGCGCCGCCAGCGCCGCGACGAGCGCAATCGAGAGTGGCACGACCACGCCCGCGCGCACGATGCGTCCGAAGCGATCGGGATCGCCTGCGCCGATTGCCTGCGCGCCCAAAATGCGCACGCCGCTGCCAAAGGCGAAAAGCCCGATGCCAAGGGTGATGAAGACGCTCGTCGAGGCGCTGATCGCCGCAAGCGCTCCCGCGCCAAACGTGCCGATCACGATCGTATCGGCGATGCCGAGAAGCTGATCCGCGCCGATGGCGAGACCGTCGGGCACGGCAAGTCGCCGCAACGCCGCCGCGACGTTGCGGTGATCGACGATCATTGACATCGCTAGCGCATCAGCTCGTCGAGCGCGCGGAAGAGCGCGTAAATTTCATCGGCGGTCGAATAAAAATGCGGTCCGACGCGAATACCGCAGCCCGGCCGGTAATCGACGAAGATACGCCGCTCGATCAGCGCGTGCGTAATACGGGCGCCATCAGAAACGTCGAGGCCGACCCAACCGGAACGTTTACTCGGATCGCGCGGCGTCGGCGTGCGAATATCACGCGCGTCGGCTTCGGCGAGGAGCAGCGTCGTGAGCGCAATGTTATGCGCGCGAATCGCCGGTAGTCCGACCGATGCGATCAGCTCGTGTCCCGGCGCTGCAACCAGATACGCGAGCATCGATGGTGTTCCGTTCGTGTAGCGCATCATCGAGTCGGCGTATCGCATCGGCGCGGGTTCGAATGCGAATGGCGCCGCGTGGGCCATCCAGCCCGTCGCCGTCGGCGCGAACTGCAGACGACGGTCGGCGCGGACATAGAGAAACCCGCAACCCGGTCCGCCGCAGAGCCACTTGTGACTCCCGCCGACGGCAAAATCCACATCGAGTGCGACGAGATCGATGGGAATTGCGCCGGCGGTCTGATACACGTCGAGCATGACGAGTGCACCGACTTCGCGTGCGCGCTTGACGATGGCGGCCACATCGACGAGCGCACCCGAGACGTAATACGCGTGCGAAAGCACGACGAGAGCCGTGCGCTCGGTGATTGCCGCAGCGATGCGTTCGGTTGGGATTGTCATGCCGTCATCGGAGGGCACACACCGGACACGCGCGCCGTGCCGTTGCCACGCATCCCACACATACGCGAGGGTTGGAAACTGCAAGGCTTCGTAGACGACTTCATTGCGCTCGCCGGAAAAATCCATCGCCGATGCGATCGTCTCTTGAAATGCTGAGACGTTGGGCCCGAGCGCCATCGTATCGCTCGGCGCACCGAGCAACGATCCAATGCCCGCAGCGATCGTCTCGATCTGCGGCAGCCAACGTTCCCACGCTTCGGGACCGTCGTACGACCAATCACTCCAGTACGCCACGAGCGCATCGCGCGCCGCGAGCGGAGCGGCACCCATCGAATGCGAGATCAGATACGTTGAGCCATCGAGATTGGCAAAGCGGTCGCGCAGAACGGGGGCGGATGGCTCGGTACGGATCATACGTGCGGTATTCGCCCGAGGACGGTCCGAACTTCCCAGAGTTCGGGAAAGAATTTCTTATCGAGAGTGGTGTGCAGGTAGCGCGCTCCAAGGGAACCGCCCGTTCCGGGCTTGTCGCCGATCATGCGCTCGACCATGCGAACGTGCCGTCCGCGCCAAAGCAAGAATCGTTCGTCGAATTCAATGAACGATTCGAGCAAGAGATAGAGATCGTAGTGTTGCGGAGCGTGCTCGTAAATAATGCGATAGCTCTCGATGAGCGCGTCGTGTTCGGCGCTTGGAAAACCGCGCCGCGCGAGCACCGCTTTTAGTGCGTCGTAAAGTGTCGGTTGAACGAGGCGTGCCTCGAGTCGCACGCGCTCGTCGCTCGTCGGTTCGAGGAATTTGAGATAGCCCGTTTTTTGTGCACCGCAGAGAAATTCGATCTCACGGAATTGCGCGGATTGGAAGCCGCTGGCGGGATTGAGCAACTCGCGAAAAGCGTTGAACTCTTGCGGCGTCATCGTCTCGAGCACATCGACCTGCGTCTCGAGGATGCGCTGAATCGTGTGAATCCGCTTGAAGTGTTTGCCCGCGACGAGCAGCTCGTCTGCATCGAGGGCGCGCATCGCCGCTTCGATTTCGTGCAGCGTTTGCCGGAACCACAGTTCGTAGACCTGATGGATGATGATAAAGAGCAACTCGTCGTGATGTGGCGGATTGCTCTGTGTGACTTGCAGCGATAGCAGCTCGTCGATTTTCAGGTAGGACCCGTAGGTTAGGCGTAAATCATCCACACGCCGAGGTACGCCGCTGGCGCACGCGATCTCTTGAAATCGCGTGAAACCTCGTTCCGCAATAACGGCGCGGGTGCGGGTTAGCCCTTGGCGGAGAGCGCTTCGAGGGCCGCGAGCCGGAGGCTGAGGCGGTCGGCGTCGAGGGACTCTTTGCGTTCGGCAAGTCCTTCGCGGATCTCGAGGGCTTCGATGCGTTCTTCGAGCTGGGTGATTACCAGACGCAGAACCGCAACTTCCCCAGGGGTATCATCGAGCGGAATGCTCGGAATTTGGCGGGCCATAGCGTGCATGGGAACCTGTGGAATCGGCATTTCGGGCCGCTCAGGCGGCTGCCGGTTCGTCTTTCTTCTGTTATACTACCCGCTTTATGACCAACGTGTCGGTGACCTAAGGCGTTCCCAAGCGGTTTTGGGCGCAGGGTAGGGCCAAACTTCGGTAAAGATGGCTTCGCGCCGGCCCGGAGAGATGGCAGAGCGGTTTAATGCAGCAGTCTTGAAAACTGCAGAGCCTTCACGGGCTCCGAGGGTTCGAATCCCTCTCTCTCCTCCATATTCGCCTCGATTGGAAGCCGCTTGGCTGACCGCTACACGTCCGATCAACGCTATCTGCTGGACCACATCCAGTTAGCAATGCCCTCGGGCGAGGAGGATCGCGCTCGGGCGTTCTTTGTCCAGGCGCTCGGATTCGAAGAGATCCCGAAGCCCGATGAACTTGCAAAACGCGGCGGCGCCTGGTTTCGAAGCGGCGCCGTCAGCATCCACTACGGTGTTGATCCCGCTTTCGTCCCGGCGAAGAAGGCGCATCCGGCGCTGCGCTGCGTAAACTACGAGGTTCTCACGGTGCATCTCCGGGGGCTTGGCGTGCGAATCACGCCCGATTCAATGCCGCTCGATGGTAAGGCGCATTGCTACATTGAGGATCCCTTCGGGAATCGCATCGAACTGATCGCAATTTAGCCGACCAGGGATGAGCGATTCTGAGGAGCTACTGAGTCGCGTATGATTCGGCGCCTCGTCTTCGTCTTGGTTTTCTTTGCTTTTGCAACTCCCGCTACGCGCTTAGTCGCGCAAACCGCGTTGCCCACGATCGCGGAAAAGACGGCGGGCCTCGAGCACAAAGACGGGTTCATCCCCGAATACTGGGATGTGCGGACTGGGAAACTCTGGCTTGAGATTCCGCAGTTCGATGCGGATCTGATCTACGCGGTCTCGCTGCCGACGGGTATTGGCAGCAACGACATCGGCCTCGATCGCGGACAGCGCGGCGAGACGCGGATCGTGCGGTTCGAGCGTGTCGGACCAAAAGTGTTGCTCGTCCAGCCCAACCTCGATTTTCGCGCGAACAGCAGCAATCCCGATGAAGTGAAAGCCGTCGCTGAATCGTTCGCGCAGTCGGTGCTCTACGGATTTACGGTGAGCGCCGAGAGCGGCGGCCACGTGCTCGTCGATGCGACCGATTTTGCGCTGCGCGACGCACATGGCGTGATTGCGTCGCTCAAACAAACGCAACAGGGCGATTTTCGTCTCGATCAGACACGCAGCGCGCTGTATCTGCCGAACCTCAAGGCGTTCCCACGCAATAGCGAGATTGAAGCGACGCTAACGTTTGCAAGTGAGAATCCCGGCCGCTACGTGCGCGATGTAGCGCCGACGGCAACTGCCGTGACCGTGCGCGAACGCCAGTCGTTCATTCAAGCACCCGAACCGGGTTTTGTGCCCCGTCAGAACGACCCGCGTTCCGGATTCTTCGGCATTTCGTACGTCGATGAAGCCGTGCCGCTGGGCGCACCGATTCAGCAGCGTTTCATCGCCCGTCATCGTCTGGAGAAAAAAGACCCGAGCGCAGCGATCTCCGATCCGGTCAACCCGATCGTGTATTATGTCGATCGCGGAGCACCGGAGAATATTCGCACGGCGCTCATCGCCGGCGCAAGTTGGTGGAACGCAGCGTTCGAGTCGGCAGGCTACCGCAACGCGTTTCGCGTCGAGTTGATGCCGGTCGGCGCCGATCCCGAAGACGTTCGCTATAATACGATTCAATGGGTCCATCGCATCACCCGCGGTTATAGCTACGGGGCGTCGGTCATCGATCCGCGTACGGGCGAAATCATCAAAGGCAACGTGACGCTCGGCTCGCTGCGCGGCCGCCAAGATTATCTGATCGGTGAGGGCATGCTCGCACCGTATCAGCGGGGCACAGAACACGCAGATGAGGTCGAGCGATTCGTGCTCGCGCGCATTCGCCAACTGGCCGCGCACGAAGTCGGCCATACGCTCGGTTTAGTGCACAACTATATTTCAAGCGCCCAGGGACGTTCGTCGGTCATGGACTATCCGCAGCCGGCGATTACGCTGACCGTGAACGGTGTGCTCGATCTGCACGCGCCGTATCCCGAGGGGATCGGCGCGTGGGATAAAGTCGCGATCACCTATGGGTACGCCACATTTCCTACGGGCACCGGCGAGCGCAGCGGACTGAACCGCGTGCTGAGCGATGCGCGCGCGCGCGGCCTCTATCTGCTCACGGACCAAGACGCGCGTCCGCCCGGTAGCGCGCACCCGCAGACCCATCTGTGGGACAACGGCACCGATGCGACGCGCGAGCTTGCTCGCGTGATGACGGTGCGACGAGCCGCGCTCGACCGTTTCGGCGAGCACGCGATTCCGCTTGGCATGCCGATGGCGACGATTGAAGACGTGCTCGTCCCCGTGTATCTTTATCATCGCTATCAAGTTGAGGCGGCAACCAAAGTCGTGGGTGGTCAGTGGTACAACTACGCGATGCGCGGCGATGGCGTCGAGCCGCTTCGCCCGGTTGCCGCTGCGGATCAGCGCCGCGCGCTTGCGGGCATCCTCGCTACGATCGCCCCGCGCGAACTCACCTTACCGCGCTCGGTGATCGCGAGCATTCCGCCGCGACCCTTGGGCTACGATTCGCATCGCGAGTTGTTTGCCCGATCGACGGGCTTGGTATTCGATACGGTCTCGCCGGCCGCTGCTGCGGCGGATCTGACATTCGCGCTCCTCTTCAATCCCCAGCGCGCAGCGCGCCTCCTCGAACAGCATGCGCTCGATGCGCGACTGCCCGACCTTGCCGAAATTCTCGACGCAAGCGAACGCGCCGTTTTCGCCGCGCGCATTTCATCGCCGTATGAGGCGGAGATCGGGCGCGCGGTCGAGCGCGCGATGACCGAACGCCTGATGGAACTCGCCCGAACCGCTCCCCTCTCGCAGGTGCGAGCGGTAGCGAATCGCGAGCTCGAAACGCTTCGCGCGCGCCTTGCGGCGCGACGTTCGCGCGATGCTGCAACGCGCGCAAGCGATACGTTGTTGGTCGGTGACATTGGCCGTTTCTTCGCCCGACCGTGGCAGCAAAAGGACATCATCCCGGTGCCCGAGCCTCCGCCCGGCGCACCAATTGGAGAGGACGAGGAGTGACCGACACGATTCGATGGGGCATCTTGAGCACGGCGAACATCGCCCTCAAGCGCTTTATCCCGGGTGTGAAATTGTCGCGGAACGGAACCCTTGCGGCAATTGCCAGCCGCGATCTTAAGCGCGCGCAGTCTGCCGCAGGCGAACACGGGATTCCAAAAGCATACGGGTCGTACGAAGAACTGCTCGCCGATCCCGAGATCGACGCCATCTACAATCCGCTTCCCAATGCGCTGCACGCGGAGTGGACGATCAAAGCGGCCGCAGCCGGCAAGCCGATCCTCTGCGAGAAGCCGATCTCGATCAATACGGCTGATGCTCTGCGGATGATCGAGGCTTGCAAATACAACGACGTGCTGCTTATGGAAGCGTTTATGTATCGCTTCCACCCGCAGCACGCGCGCGTGCGCGAACTCATCGCCGCTGGCGCGATCGGCGAATTGCGGTCGGTCCGCGCCTCGTTTTCGTTCTTGCTCGAACCGTTTTCACGGAAGAACGTGCGTTTACAGCACGATCTTGGGGGCGGTGCGCTTGCCGATGTTGGTTGTTACGCCGTCAATGCCGCGCGCATGCTCTTCGGTGAGGAACCGCTCTGGGCGTCGGCGCAGTGGGATGTGCGCGAACAATTCGGCGTCGACGTTGCGACCTCCGGCGTCTTGTGTTTCTCCGATCGACGATTTGCCAGTATCGACTGCGGCTTTCGCGCGTCAACGTACGGCACGTACACGGCGATCGGAACGAAGGGCCATATCGACGTGCCTGAAGCATTCGTCCCCGACGATGATGTCGTGCTCGTGATTACCGAAGGCCGCGAGCGGCGCGAAGAGCGGCTACCGAAGGTGCATCAATTCGCGCTCGAAGCCGAAGAGTTCGCGGATGCCCTCCTGACCGGCCGGCCGCTAACCATGGGTCCGCTCGATGGCGTCGCCAACCTGCACGTCGTCGATGCGCTCGCACGTTCGGCGACGGCGCTTGGCTTGCGGCAAGACGTGCGCCGCTAAGGTATGCGCCCCGTCGTCACTCAGGCGGCTGGGAAAACGTACGCGAGCGGTGTCGTCGCGCTGCGCGGGGTCTCGTTTGCGATCGGCGCGGGCGAGATGGTGGCGATCTGTGGCCCCAGTGGCTGCGGAAAGAGTACGTTGCTCGCGCTGCTGGGGTGCGTCGATGTTCCGAGCACGGGGACGATATCAATCGACGGCGCGATAACTTCGCGACTGAACGATCGCGCGCTCACGCGTCTCCGGCGCCAGCGGATCGGCACCGTTTTTCAATCATTCAATTTGTTGCAAACGCTGACGATCGCCGAAAACATTGCCGTGCCGCTGGTTTTAGCCGGCTGGAAACTCGCAGCGGTGGAGCGCCGCACGATCGACGTTCTGGAGCGCGTTGGGATTCGCGAGCAAGCCGATCGTTTGCCGTCGCAAATCTCCGGAGGACAGGCACAGCGAGCGGCGATCGCGCGGGCGATCGTCCACGAACCCGCGATCCTTCTCGCCGATGAACCGACCGGAAATCTCGATTCGAAAACCGGCGCTGAAATTTTGTCGCTGCTTCGCGAGCTCGCGCGGGGCGGTCAGACGATTGCGATGGCAACGCATGACATGCGGGCGGCGGATAGCTGCGATCGGACGCTGGTTTTGCGCGATGGAGCGCTTATCGCATGATCTTCGATGCGCTCTTTTTCCGTCAATTTCGGCGCAACGCGCTGCTCTCACTCGTGACGATTGCAGCGATTGCTCTCGCCGTTGCGGTACTTACGGCAATCGAACTTGCGAACGCATCTGCAGCACGCGCATTTGCCGATGCCGATTCACACCTTCACGACCGCATCGGCATCCAGATCGTCGGCAGCGCTCCGTTTGACGAACGGGGAATCGCGCGAATCGCTACGCAGCCCGGCGTGGTTGCCGCATTGCCGATCACCGAGGATCAACTATTAATCGAGGGGCCGGAGCCCGAAATCGTGCGTGCGGTTGGCGTCGATTCCCTTGCACGTCTGCCCATCGATGCGGAATTCCGCAACGAACGCCCGGGCCCGTTTTCGGACGGCGGGCGCGTGCAGTCGGCGTTATTCGCCGGCGGCGCCATCGTTTCGGCGCGACTCGCCGCGCACGCGGGTGCCTCGCTCTTGGTCCGCGCGCGCGGCGCTCGCATACGTGTTCAGATTGCCGGCGTACTTCCGGCGGGTCGAGCCGGTGCCGATTCGAGTACGGTGTTTTTCGATATCGCTTCCGCGCAGCGGCTCTTCGGTAAACGTGGCGTGCTCGATCGGATCGATTTAATCGTCGATGCGGGCGAGCGTCGCGCGCTCGTCGCGCGGCTTCCCCCGCTCGTGCCGCGCGGAACGCAGGCGATCGACACCGTCGATCAACGCGCGGCGGTGGGGACGCTGCGCGATGCTTTTACACACGATCTCGATGCGCTCGCCGCGGTCGCTCTTCTCGTTGCAGCATTGCTCGTGGCCAATGCCGGCGCGATTGGCGTCGTGCAACGTCGACCGGAAATCGGTATCTTACGCGCGCTCGGCGCAGAGCGCGGTCAAATATTTCGCGCATTCCTCGCCGAGGGGATGACCTTTGGCGCGTTCGGCGCGCTCTTTGGGGTGATCGCCGGTGTAGCGCTTGCGGGCTTGGCCGCGCGTGCGCTCGGTATTGCCGTCGACCCCTCGCCGGATCCCCTGCTCTTGATCTTGTGTTGGACGATCGGCGTGGTGCTGGCCATGCTGGCAGCCGTCTACCCGGCGCTCATCGCGGCGCGGACGCCTCCGGCGATTGCCATGCGTTCGACCGGCTTTGAGGGTTCGAGCAGTAGTCGCGCAAAGGTGTTCGGCACGATCGGCGGTGTGTTGCTTCTTGCCGGAGCGACGTTCGCTGCATTCAGTAATCCGACTGCCGGTGGGTTCGCGGCGATCGCCGTCATCATCGGGAGTGTTTGCCTTGTGCCGTCGATCGTCGATGGATCTTCGCGGGCGTTCGGACAGGTCGCGGACCGACGTTCCGCGGCGGCGCGATTGGCCGCGGCGAATCTCGGGGTGACGCCCGCCCGTATTGGCGTTGCCGTCGCGTCGCTGGCGATTGCGATTGCACTCGGAGCGAGCGTGGCGATTGTGATCGCATCGTTCCAATCGACCATGCTCGCGTGGGCGAATGCAACATTGCGCGCCGATATCGTGGTCTCGGTGCCGCCGGGTACCGGGCTTTCATCCGCGCTGCTCGGACGATTGCGTGCGCTTCGCGAAGTTGCGCACGTCGATAGCAAACGCACCACGAACGTCCCGTTTCGCGGTTCGCTGGTCCGGCTTGACGCCCAGAATCTCGAACGTGGCGCGTCCGGACTGCGCATTGTCTCCGGCGGTATTCCAAGCGATCGTGAGGCGATCGTTGTCAGCGAACGGTTTGTCGCGCAGTTTCACGTCGGCTTGGGCGAGCGAATCTCGCTCGTGACGTCGCGCGGGCCGGTACCGCTGCGCATTGCCGCAATCGCCGCCGACTATGAAAACGCGATCGGCGTCATCACACTCGATACGAAAACCGACCGCTTTCTCTTTGGCGAGCGTGAGGCAACATCGGCGTCTGTCGTCATGCGCAGCGGCGCGAATCCGATTGTCGTGCGCACGCAACTCGCGCACGCTGCCGGCGAGCTTCCGATTCGCTTGGAGACGACGGCCGAACTCCGGGCATCGATCGTCGCGCTGTTTAACGGCGTGTTTGTCGCTGCTGCGGGCCTTGGATTCGTTGCAATCGCGATCGCCATTCTTGGGGTGACGAGCACGCTATACGCTCTCATCGCCGAACGTCGCACCGAGATCGAACTCTTGCGCGTTCTTGGCTTACGCGTGCGCGGCGTACGCAGCATGGTTCTCTATGAAGCGGGCATGATCGGTATCGTTGGAGCCGCGATCGGAATGACGCTTGGCCTTTGCCTTGCGCTCATCGTGCTCTTTGCGATCGACCGACCGTTGTTCGGCTGGACCATCGGCTTGCACGTACCGCTCGGGACCCTTGCTGCGATTGCCGGTGCGGTCATCGCAGCGGCGCTTGCGGCCGGATTGTATCCGGCGCACGTTGCAGCACGTTTGCTCGTGCGTGACGCGGTGCGTTCGGAATGAGAAGCCTGGCTCTTGCGCTGGCTCTTGCGATTTTTTTCCCCTCGGCAGATGTGTTGGCGTCGACTTCCGTTCCGCGGAAGCGCGAGGTTTGGCGTTCACTCATTCACGTGAGGACGGATCGCGGACGAAACATCGATCTTGCCGCGATATTTTTTCGCTACGCCGTTTCCGCAAGCCGGGACGGCAGCGCATGGTCGACGACCGCGATCGATCCCGCCAGCGTTGCGATCGTCGACGAAGACAACCACCAGATGTATGCTGCAAGCGCGGTACAGCGCGAAGCACTCGGCCTAGCACACGCGCGATCGGACCGTCTCGATGTTGCGGTGGGACGCCTCTGGATGCGAATGGCGAACCACGATCCTCGCGCGCATGTCGCCCTCCACCTCGAAGCCGGAGCTGCAATCGCCGATCTCGACGAACGCGTGGAGCTTCCGCTGATCGCCCTTGGGAACGGTGCGAGTGCCTACCCCCGACTCGCGGTACGGGGCACGGTTCGGATCGGCAACGAGTCGCTCGCCGTCCGCGGAACGGGATGGATCGACCATGTGCTCGGCGATACAGCCGCAGGTGAAGATGGTTGGGACCGGTTCGTCGTTGCCTTTGATGACGGTCGCGTACTGCTCGTCGAACGTCGCCGGAATGCAAGCGGTGTCCGCACGAATGTGGACGGCGGTATCTTTGTCGATCGGAGCGGCGCCGTTCATCGACTGAGCGCCGGCGATTTTACCGTTGAAAACCCGCTTTCAACGAATTGGCTGAGCGTTCGAACGCACGCGCGCTATCCATCGCTTTGGGAAATCTCGGTTCCCAGTGCCGGATTGGATCTTGCGTTGATTCCCCCGATCCAAAATCAAGAGATCGTTGGTGAGGGCCAAGGCCAATCATTTTACGATGGCGCCCTCACGGTCGAACGATTCCCGCCGCCCGAGCATACGGATCGCGGGCGCGGCTTCGTCGAGCTTACCGGCTACGTGCCTTAAGGCGCGTTCGGCGCGACGTTGGTGTAGGCGATGGTTTTTACGAGGTCGTTGCCGATGAAGCGCTGCACGCGCACGGGCAGCCCGGTTGCTATCGAGCAGTCAATGAGATCGCGCGTGTAGCCACCGGATTTTGCGGGATCGGCAATCGCAAGCGTGAGTTCGTTTGTAGCCGTGCCATCGATCGTTGGCCCCGGCTTTTGCGTAAGAGTGCCGTCATTTTGCAAATGCGCGAGCACCCAGCCAAACGATGCCATCGCGACGGTGTCGCCGCGTAGCGTCACGACGCGCGGATCGGTGAGCGCGACTTTGATGTGCATGTGCGAGAAGATGCCGGGCGGCGAAGCGACAACGGTCGAGCCGCCGTCCCATTCTTCGCGTCCGCCGCGCCCGGGGCCGGCGGCGACGGCGATCGTCGCGTGATGCGGTTTACTGAAGGTGAAATCGTACGTGCGGTCCTGGACGTTGCTCCCGGCCGTCTCGTGCATGACGAGCGTGGCGTGATAGGCGGGGATCGCTGCCCACGACTGCGCGAAGCGGTCAAGCGCCGCGTTCTGCGGCGCGAGTGCCATACCGGCGGCTAGGAGAGGCAAGATCAGCAAACGTTTCATACGGCCGTGTAACGCGAAGGACGCCGGAGAAGTTACGGATCGACGCTCGGTTGGTTTCGGGTCCAAAGTTGGGTAGAAGAACGTATGAGCCGCGCGTTTATGAAAGAGCGGGACGACGTTCCCGAGTTACCGATCCTCCTGCGTGATCCGGCGGAGCCGCAACTGATGACGGCCTCGGGTCTCGAGCGGCTGCACGCGAAGCGTGCTACGGCCATGACGCCGATGGAGCGCCTGCGGATCGACAATGCCATAGCGGCTGCCGTTGTTGTCGAGCCGCCACTCGATACGAGCGTTGTCGCATTCGGTGCAACGGTCCGCGTGAGTGGAGCTGCTGCGCTGGAACGCACGTATACCATTGTTGGAACCGATGATGCCGATGTCGGCGCGGGCCGCATCAGCGTGCATTCACCGCTCGCCGACGCACTGATGGGCGGACGTGTGGGCGATCGCGTGACATGGAGTCGGCCAGCAGGGGACCGGACGCTAACGATTCTTGAGGTTGGCTACCGCTAAGCACCGGGCAAGGCCGGTCCACGCGCCGCGCGCAACTCGCTTGCATGGATGAACGAGAGATCGCTGGCGTTTTCGCGCCGCCGCCGTTGATTTTTGGAACGGCACTCCTGGGTGGACTTGCACTTGGCGCGCTCACCGACCGCAACGATCGCGGCCGTGCGGTGGTGCGCGGCATCGGCGTGCTTGCCCTCATCGGCGGCGCGGTCATCGGGGCAGCCGCGATCGCCGAACTCAAACGCGTCGGGACGAACTTGAGCCCCTTCGAGCCAACCACCGCGCTCTGCACGTCTGGCATTTTTGCACGGACGCGGAATCCCGCCTACGTCGGCGCGACCTCGATCTACATCGGCATCGCATTACTCGCGCGCTCGATCCCAGCGTTCGTGTTACTCCCCGTCGCGCTGGCGATGATGGATAGCGGCGTTGTCGATCGCGAAGAACGCTATTTGGAGAAAAAATTCGGCGCAACGTACAAGACCTATCGCGCCGAGGTTGCGCGCTGGTTTTAACGTTTGCGGAAGGGTCGCTTCGGTTCGCTGCGGTAGCCCGGAAGGTATGGAAACGTTTTCGGTTTCTCATGCGCGCGATGGCGACTATCAAGCTGGCGGCTTACGCGATTTCTTCGAATATCGCGATCTTGGCGTTGCAGCGGCCACGGGCGGGCGCGTCGGTGCACACGTCATCCGCGCTCGCGGCGCGCACGACGAAGCGGGGACGACGCATCGTCATACACTCGACGTGCAACTCGTCTACGTGCTGCGCGGCTGGATTACGTTTGCGTATGCGGGTCAGGGCGAGGTGACGCTGCGGGCGGGCTCTTGCGTCCATCAACCGCCGGGAATCGTACACACGGAACTCGGACACTCGGCGGATTTAGAGATGCTCGAGATCACGCTGCCGGCAACGTTTGCAACCGCCCCGGCGTAGTCGCGTGCAACATGTTCTTACCGCGTTCGCACTTGCGTTTGGTTGCGTCCTCGCATCGGCCGTATCCGCGCAGGCCGCTTGCCCAGGCAAGGTTCCGGCGAAGGCGCTTTACTACATCACGGATCGAGCGGCGCAGAGCGGAGACGGACTTTTTTCCGGCGAGCGCGGCTATGGTATGGGGCATTTGCCACGCGTCGTGCGCGGGACGATTGCCGCGCCGGTCGGCCATGTGAGGGCGCGCGCGTGCGCATCGGAGTCAGAATTCTACTCCTCCGTTGCTGCCACGATGGCGGCGGTAAACACGTCGACGATCATTCTCTACGTCCCGGGCTACTACACCTCGTTTGCACAGGCAACCGGCGATGCGCTCAAGTTGCAGGCGATTTCGCATGTTAGCGGGCCCGTGATCGTGTATTCGTGGCCCTCGAAAGTAACGAGCCGCCTTACCTACATCAACGACGAGAGCAACGCCACGTGGTCGATGATCTCGTTCAAAGATACCCTTGCCGCGCTACGAAAGCGCTTCCCATCCGCCCGGTTTTCTTTTGTCGCGCACAGTCTGGGCTCGCGCTTTGCGCTGGAGGGGATGGACGCTCTGCGGTTGAGTGGCTGCACCGGCTGCGTCGGTCGTACGGCGTTTTTTGCAGCCGACGTTGATTCCGACACGATGCTTGCCGAACTTCATGCCGATGGGCTGTGCGCCGGACCGCCGAAAACGAATCCGACCGTCTCGGCCCCCGTCGTGCTCTATGCAAGCAACAAAGATGTCGCTCTGCGTCAGTCACAGCAACTTCACGGACATCAGCGTGCCGGTCAAGCGGGCAACGAACTGATCCTCTGCAGTGGCGTCGACACGATCGATGTGAGCTACTTCAAGAGTTCGGATCGCGTCGGTCACACCTACCAAGTTGACGCGAAGGTCGCAAACGACGCACGCGCGGCATTTGCGGGCGTCCCGCCGCGTAAACGCGGTCTCAAATCCGTCGAGCGCGGCGGCAAGATCTACTACGAACTTCGCTAGAGCGGTGTCTCGAGCCGATCTCCACCGAGCGCGGCAACGATGTTGCGCGCGGCGAGCAGTGACATCCGCTCGCGTGTTTCGTGCGTCGCGCTACCGATGTGCGGTGTGATAATGCAGTTCTCGAGTGCCAGAAGCGGGTGACCCGGGGGGATCGGTTCGGGATCGGTCACATCGAGCGCAGCGCCCGCGATCGTGCCGTTCTGGAGTGCCGCGAGCAGTGCGTCGGTATCGACGATGCCGCCGCGCGCTCCGTTGATGAAGTACGCCGTCGGCTTCATGTGCGCGAATGCGTTTGCGTTGAATTTCTTGCGGGTCTCGGCGGTGAGCGGGACGAGGACGATCACACAGTCAGCGCTTGCGAGCAAGTCCTCGAAGGTCATGTACCAGGCCCCGATGAGCGCATCATCGCTCCGTGGCTTGCGGTTGTGATAGGCGACGTGCATGCGGCTGGCTTTCGCGCGCCGCGCCACCGCAAGTCCAATCGCTCCGAGGCCGACGATTCCAAGTCGCATTTCTTCAAGGTCGGTGCCGTACGGGATCGCGGGGATGCTCGTCCACTTGCCGTCTTTGATCCACTGCGCTCCGACGACGATCCGGCGCATGAGCGCAAGCGTCAGCCCCCACACCAAATCCGCCGTCGCTTCGACGAGGACGCCCGGCGTGTTGGTGACGGGAATGCCGCACAAGCGCGCGGCCGCAAGATCGATATTATCCGTGCCGACCGACGCCGATGCGATGATTTTTAGGCGCGGTGCGTGCGCGATCAGTTCGGCATCCACGGGCACGTTCGAGGCGCAGTAGAGCGCATCGGCATCTTCGAGTGTCTCGAGCAGCACGTCGCGCGGTTCGTCGGCATTGCAGAGCACGACGTCCGCCACGGTCTCGATCAGCGACCTCGCTGCGGGATAGATGCCGGCCGCGACGACGACTTTTGCACGTTTCACTCAAATGCGCTTCGCGTATGCCAGCGATGGACCCGTCATCCCCTCCGCGAACCCGATCGCGATGACCTTAACGGACGAACTCGCGCGCTACCGTGGCGCGGATGAACGCGAGCGGGCAATGGCCGCGGAAGTGGCGGCGTTCCTGGACGAACACGACGATGCGTTCGAGCGCTCTCTGCTGCTCGGACACATCACGGCTTCGGCGTGGATCGTCGATCGTGAACGCACGCATGCCTTACTTACCCATCATCGCAAGCTCGGGCGCTGGCTTCAACTCGGCGGGCACGTTGACGGCGAGCGTGACGTCCGTGCGGCGGCGCTGCGCGAGGCGCAAGAAGAATCGGGGCTCGCGGAGATCGTCGCGCTGGAAGAAGCGATCTACGATGTGGACGTGCACGTCATACCGGCGCGCGGCGCGGAACCCCGGCACAAGCATTACGATATCCGCTTCGCCTTTGAAGCCGATCGCAGAGCGCCACTCGTTGTGAGCGACGAATCGCACGCGCTAGCGTGGGTCGCGCTCGACGAACTCGACCGCTACGACACCGACGAGTCGGTCATGCGACTCGCGCGCAAGACCGCCCGTTTAGCGCGGAGCGGCGGCGCGTAAGAGACGATCGCGCACGGCGTGCGTGCGCGGCCCAAGGGGCGGCAACGTCGCAACGATGATGTCGACACCGCTTGCGTCGAGGTCGCGTAAACGCGCGTAGAGTTCGCGTCCCGCGGCGCCCGGGTCGTCGGGTAACTCCAGCAGCGCGACGCGTGCGCCGTCGGCGACATACCGCGCCGCCACATCGCGTCGCTCGGGCTCTTCGACGAGTTCGACGCGGGCGCGTGGGGCGTAGTGCGAGGCGAGCATCCCCGGCGCACGTACAGCGCTCAAAGGATTGCGCTCGCCGATCGCGTGGCCGATGAGGTGCGCGATATCTTCGGCGGTGATCGCCCCGGTTCGCAGGATGACGGGGTCACCGGAGGTGAGGTCGACGATCGTGGACTCGAGGCCGAACTCCGCCTGCCCCCCGTCGACGATCGCATCGACTTCATCGCCGAGATCGGCGCGGACGTGCGCGGCCGTCGTTGGACTCACCGCGCCAAACCGATTGGCCGATGGTGCGACGAGTCCGCCGCCGAATTCGCTTAGAATCGCATGCGCGAGCGGGTGTGCGGGTACGCGGATCGCGACGGTGTCTTGGCCGCCGGTGATCCGATCGCTCACGCGTGACGAACGCTGCAGAACCATCGTGAGCGGACCCGGCCAAAAGCGTTCGGCGAGGACATGTGCGATCGGCGGGGCCATTTGCGTCCACTGCGCGATTTCCAGCGCGTCGGCGAGATGTACGATTAGGGGATGATCGGCAGGGCGATGTTTGATCGCAAATACTCGCGCGATTGCCGCGTCGTTTTCCGCATCGGCCGCAAGGCCGTAGACGGTTTCGGTCGGCAGTACGATAACGCCGCCCGCACGCAGGATGCGGACGGCATCGTCGATTTGGTTCACATCGCGCTTCCGTCTGCAGCGATGCGCGCGAATCCGGCAAACGGCACGAGCGCGGCGGGCAAGGTCACGCTGCCGTCGGCTTGTTGGCCGTTTTCGAGCAGCGCGAGTAGCGTGCGCCCGACGGCAAGTCCCGAACCGTTGAGCGAGTGCGCAAATTCGGGTTTTGCCGTCGCTTCGCGTCGGAAGCGGATCTCCGAGCGACGCGTTTGGAAATCGGTGCAGTTCGAACACGAACTGATTTCGCGATACGACGCACTCGATGGCACCCACACTTCAAGGTCGTACGTTTTTGCCGCGTTGAAACCGACGTCGGCCGAACACAGGAGCAACTGGCGGTACGGCAACTCGAGTTCTTCGAGCAGCGCGGCCGCATCGCCGATGAGCGTCTCGAGATTGGCGAACGACTCTTCGGGGCGCGCGATCCAGACGAGTTCGACTTTTTCGAATTGGTGTTGGCGAATGAGGCCGCGCGTGTCTTTGCCCGCGGCTCCCGCTTCTTTACGGAAGCAGGCGGAATACGCGGTGTACTGCGCGGGTAGCCGATCGTTTGCGAGGATTTCGTTCTTGTGATACGCGGTGAGCGGCACTTCGGCGGTGGGGATCATGAACGTATCCCCGTCCGCGAACATTGCGTCGGCAAATTTTGAGAGCTGACCGGTCGACCACATCGTCTCACGCGTTACCAAATACGGAACGGCTAGTTCGAAGTAGCCGCGCTTCGCGGCGCGATCCAAGAAAAACGAAACGATTGCCCGCGAGAGACGCGCGCCCGCGCCGCGCAGTACGGCAAACCGGCTGCCCGAAAGTTTGGCCGCGCGTTCGAAATCGATGATCCCGAGCGACTCCCCGATTTCCCAGTGAGGTTTGGGCGTGAAGTCAAACGTTCGCGGTGTGCCCCAGCTACGAACGGTTACGTTGTCTTCTTCGCCTTTGCCCTCAGGGACCGCGTCATCCAAGATATTCGGCACATCCGTGATGAGCTTGTTGATCGCTTCATCGAAGCCGGGCAAGGATTCCGAGTCACGCGCGATGCGTGCATCGACTTCGGCGATCTGTGGTTTGAGGCGCGCGGCCTCGGCGGCGCGGTCAGTCGCGATCTTAATCGCGCCGGTGAGCGCGTTCTTTTCGGCCTTGAGCGCCTCGACCTCGGTGAGGGTTTTGCGTTTGAGCGCGTCAAGCTCGAGCACCCGGTCGACGAAGCTGGGATCTTGACCGCGGCGCTGAGCGGAGCGGCGAACGCGATCGGGGTCGCGCCGGAGAAGAGCGATATCGAGCATCGAAGCGTGGGCGACCTTTAAGAAAGAAGAAGAAAGAAGGGCGTCTTGCGGGGCGAACGAGCCGCCGTTATGCGGAATTCGCAGGCGCTCCTACCGGGTGCGGCATTCGAGCCTGAGCGCCTCCTCGCACCGACGCAGGCGGTTCACGTTTTTCGTGCCGCGGTCGCAATTGCGCTTCCGTCGATCGAAACGGTCTCGTTGAACGATTCCGCGGGACGCATTCTTGCACGCGATATTGTTGCTGATGCAGCCTACCCGACGCACGCGCGCTCGACGATGGATGGTTTCGCCCTCGCGAGCAGCGACGGCGCGACTGCGCGCCGGGTCGCGGGCGAAATTCGCATGGGCGCGCGGCCGCCGCACGCGCTCGGTGCCGGCGAGGCGATGCGCATTCCGACCGGCGGCGCGCTTCCCGAAGGTGCCGATGCGGTCGTTCCGTTTGAAGACGCCGACGTGATCGTCGCTCCGGGCGACCCGGCCGAAACCCTCGTTTTACGCGAAGCCCTCGCTGCCGGCGAAAACGTGACGCAAGCCGGCAGCGACATGGCACGTGGCGCGTGCGTTCTTGCGCTTGGACGACGGATCGGCGGTCCGGAACTCGGTGTACTCGCGACGCTCGGCGTCACCGCGATCCCCGTCTATCGTCGCCCACGAATCGCAATCGTGTCGACCGGCGATGAACTCATCGAACCGAGCGGTTCGCTTGAGATCGGGCAAGTGCGCGACTCCAACCGGTATGCCATCGCGGGCTCGCTCATCGCACTGGGCGCGATTCCGGTTCACGTCCCGCGCGCCCCCGATACGCTCGACGGTTTGCTCGACGTCCTGCGGGCCGCACTCGCGGACGCCGACGCCGTATTGCTGACCGGCGGTTCGTCGGTCGGCGCACGCGATCTGACCCCCGACGCAATCGAAGCGCTCCGCGGAACGGTTCACGTGCACGGTATTCGCGTAAAGCCAGGAAAACCGACGGTGTTCGCATCGATCGATGGAAAGCCGGTGATCGGACTGCCGGGCAATCCGACCTCGGCGCTCATGATTCTCGAAGCGGTGATCGCACCGATCGTTAGCGCTCTCGTCGGCGAAGTCGCGCCGCGTACGGACGGCGTGCGCGCCATCGCGGCCGAAGAATTCCAGGGTCGCGTGGGTTGGACGTGGTACGTCCCGGCCGAACTCCGGGCGGGTCGTGCGTTTCCGCTGCCGCTGCGCAGCGCGCATACGAGTTTACTTGCACGTGCGAGCGGCTACGTGATTCTCGGTGAGGACACGGCGCGGATCGCAGCCGGAACGGCGCTCGAAGTCGTCCGCTTTTCATCTGGAGGACGTACGTGAAACGCTTGTTCCCGCTTCTGATTCTCGCGCTCTGCACGGCGTGCAGTTCGACGACCACAACAGACGAGGTCAAACGTCAGATCGATAGCGCCGCATCGAGCGCACCGGCTGCGGCATTCAAGGACGGCTTGATCGCAGCAGCCATCAAAACCAAACTCGCCTCGGATGATATCGATTCTGCGACGCGGGTCCATGTCGCGGTGAAGGCCGGCCACGTGCGCATCTCCGGCGTCACGCGCAATCCCGAGCAAGTCGAGGTTGCAACGCGCGATGCAAAAGGCATCGCCGGCGTCCTATCCGTTGAAAACGTCATGACGATCGATACCAAACTTGCGAAGACGACCGACGAGGCCTCGGATTTCGGCCTGGCAGCCAAACTCACAGCAGAACTGGCAGCCCAAACCGGCGTGAACGCGGCGGGGATCAAGATTTCCGCCCACGCCGGGGTGGTCACGCTCAGCGGCCACGCGCCGAGCGCCGCCATCAAGGCGACCATGCTTGAGACCGCTCGCAACGACCACGCCGTACGCAGCCTGGTCGATAAGATCGCGGTTGTAGGATCGTAATGATCCCCCGCCCCACCCCGCAAGTCGAGGCCGTCCCGGCGTCGACCCCCTTCGTCGCCCCCGAAGCCCTGGCTCGTCGCGTCGGGCGCGCCTCGCTCGTGCGCTTGGGCGCAAACGAAAGCGCCTTCGGCCCCTCGCCGAAGGCCATCGCCGCGATGCAAGCGGCGCTGGGCCGGACGAGCTGGTATGGCGATCCGGAGTCGCGCGAACTGCGCGAGGCACTTGCGTTACGCCACGGCTGCGCCTTCGAGAACATCGTTGTCGGGTCGGGGATCGACGATCTCCTAGGCCTTGTCGTGCGCAGCTATCTTGCGCCCGGCGCGACGGCGCTTGCGACGCGTGGGACCTACCCGACCTTCACGTACCATGTCGTCGGTTACGGTGGCGAGATTGCGACCCTCGATGCGCGGGCCGATGGGTCGGTCGATATCGACGGGATGATCGCCAGCGCGACGACCATCGCACCGGCGCTCGTCTACCTTGCCAATCCCGACAACCCCAGCGGCACGATGGCTGGGGCTGCGGATATCGAGCGGCTGCGAGCTGCACTGCCCACCGGGACGTTGTTGATCCTTGATGAGGCGTACGTCGATTTCATCGGTACTGCACGGGTCCTGGGAGATGCGATCGTCGAAAATATGATTCGCATGCGCACGTTTTCGAAAGCTTACGGGCTAGCCGGTGCGCGCATCGCGTATGCGATCGCGGCGCCCGGGATCATCGCGACGTTCGAAAAAATCCGCCTGCACTTTGGCGTGAACCGGACCGCGCAAATCGGTGCGCTTGCCGCACTGAACGATACCGCCTATACCGCGTATGTTGCCGGAGAAGTCGCGCGTGGCCGCGACGAATACGTGGCGCTTGGGAAAACACTGGGAATTGCGACGCTCGCATCGTTTACGAATTTCGTCTGCTTTCGGCTCGAATCGCGCGCCCAGGCAGAAGCCATGGTCGCCGCACTCTTGGAACGCGGAATTTTCGTGCGTAAACCCGGGGCCGCGCCGATCGAGGACTGTATCCGTGTGACGATCGGCACGCCGGGCGAGCGCGCGGCCTTCGCCGACGCCTTTGCCGAGGCGCTCGCCGCCCTGCGCGAGAAGGCGACCCGGTGAGGTATGCCATCCTCTCCGATATTCACAGCAATCTCGAAGCGCTGAACGTTGCGCTCTCGTTCATCGCGCCCGGCGACGGCGTGCTGTGCCTTGGTGATATCATCGGTTACGGTCCGAATCCCAACGAGTGTATCGAACTCTTGCGCACGCGTGCGACGGCGACCGTGCTCGGCAACCACGACCTCGCGGCGATCGAAGATTTTGGATTGTCGTTTTTCAATCCGGCTGCGCGAGCGGCGTTGATCTGGACGCAAGGGATGCTCACAGCCGGGAATCGCGATTGGCTCGATACGCTCGGCTACGAATTCCGGCATGGCGAATTTCTTCTCGTGCACGGCGCACCCGGTCCGAATTACTTCGAATATATCATGGATGAAGAGGTCGCCGCGCGCGCCTTTGCCGCAACCGACGCGCGCTTGATCTTTATCGGTCACACGCATATCGCCGAGTATTACGCGCTCGATGAATCGGGTACGGTGCGCCGCAAAGGCCTTCAGCAAGGCGGCGAATTCCAGCTCGACGAAAACACACGCTATATCGTCAACGTGGGAAGCGTCGGACAGCCGCGCGACCTCAATCCCAATGCGTCGTTTGCGTTTTACGAACCCGACGCGCGGAAGATCACCATCCAGCGCTTCGCATATCCGATCGCGCAGGTGCAAGAAAAGATCGTGTCCGCTCACTTGCCCGACGCCCTCGCGCGTCGGCTCGTTCTCGGCCGGTAACCCGAAGGAGTCTGCCTCGTGCCCCAGCGTTTTTTGCGTCTACTCGCCTTTGCGGTCGCGCTTGTCCCGACGTTTGCTGTAGCGGCGCCGGCCGCCGTCCCCGCCCTTCCCATCGTGCGCAATGACTACGCCAATGCGAAATTCAGCGCGGCGCTCGCGGCCGGACTCAAGGCGTTCTACACCAAGCAGTTCGGTCAAGCGGTCGATAGCTTCAACGACGCACTTGCGATCGTACCGGACAACACGCTTGCGATCTCGTTTCTCAACGCCGCCGCCGCGCAGAATGGGACGCTCGAGTCGCTGATTGCAAATGAAGAAGACACGCTTGGCAAAAATTCCAAGAGCTATCTTCCACACGCGCGTCTCGGTTTCTCGTATCTTTTTTCGAGCCAGCTCGGACACAATCGCGATGTTGACGCGCGTGAAGAACTCAACGCAGCAGTCGCGATCGATGCGAAGAATCCCGCGGCGCACGTCGGCCTGGGTGTGATGCGCTTCAACGAACGCAGCACCAATCGCGCGAAAACCGAGTTTCTTGCCGCGCTCGATGCGGATAAGAACAACGTGCTCGCGCGCGAGTATCTCGGCCAAATCTATCAGCTCGATCTGAAAGATCCGCAGCGGGGCCTGGCTTATGTGATCGACGTGCCGAACGTCGTACCGGGCTACGCCGACATCGATTTCCACATCGGCTCGCTGCTCTACGATCTCGATCAAAAATCGCAAGCCATCAAGTGGCTCCAGCAAGCAATCGATATCGACATCGGTCACGTTGGCGAGGCCGGTCAACACGGATTTACCTTGCTCGCGCAAGCGTATCTCGACGAACACAAAGTCGCCGAAGCACGCAAAGTGTTGCACGAAGCGATCATCTCGAATTCCGACGCGCCGTACGCCCAAACGATCCTTGCCAAGATCGACCGTGGCGTCTACGACGAACCCAAACCCAAGGACACCAAAAAGAAGCCGTGAGCGACCAAGACCCCGTTGATGACGGGCACTGCTTTGCCTGCGGCCAGCTCAACGAAGACGGACTGAAGATGCGCTTCGAGCAGCAGCGCGACGGATCGGTCATCTCACACGTTCGCGTCTCCGCAAAATTTCAAGGTTGGCGCGGAATCGCGCACGGCGGGATCGTCATGACGTTGCTCGATGAAGGGATGGCACACGCCGCCATCGCGCAGGGCGTGCGGGGCGTCACGGCCTCCATGACGACGCGATTCCGCGCGCCGCTCGTGCTCGATACCGACCTCGAAGTGCACGGTCGCGTGAAGTGGACGCGCCGCAATGTGCTCGCTTGCGAATCGGACGTGTACGATGCCGATGGCAACGTCATCGCAAGTGCCGAGGGCAGCTTTATCTCGCGCGGAAGCACCTAGTGGCCAAGTCCAAGATCGCGCGTAAAGCCGAGCAGAAAGAGAACGACAAGAACAGCGCCGAGCCGACCTCCGATAATCGTCGCGCGCGGTTCGAATACGAGATCCTCGATTCGCTCGAAGTCGGCATCGTGCTCACGGGTACGGAAATTAAAAGCGTGCGCGCGGGCGGCGTGAGTTTGAACGAGGCCTACGCGCGCGTCAAAGACGATGAAGTTTGGCTCGTCAATATGCACGTCGCGCCGTATAAAGAAGGCAGTTTCTCCAATCACGAGCCGCGCCGGTCGCGCAAACTCCTACTCCACAAAGCGCAAATTGCCGACCTGAAATCGCGCTCGGCAGAAAAAGGTCTGACGCTCGTACCTCTGCGGATGTACTTTACGCGCGGCATGGTCAAAATACAAATCGGCCTTGCGCGCGGAAAGAAAATTTGGGATAAGCGCAAGACGATCGCCGAGCGCGAAAACAAGCGCGAACTCCAGCGCGCGACGCGCGAGAACTAGCGGGATGCGCGGCGCGCGACCCGGAGCGGCACTCGACGTCGAAATCGCGCGCGTCCTGGATCTTCCGCGCGGCAGCGGCGTGGTCGTTGCGTGCAGCGGCGGCCCGGATTCGGTGGCACTCGCGGCGCTGCTCGCGCGTTGGGCTCCAACGCGTGAGGTCGCGCTCACCATCGCACACGTGAATCACGGCCTGCGCGCATCGGCCTGGCAAGACGAATGCGTCGTGCTTTCTGCGGGGGCGCGGCTTGGTCTTCCGGTCCGCATCGCAGCGCTCGAACCGCACGGCGATGATGAAGCATCGCTGCGCGATGCGCGTTACGCAGCGCTCGCTCGTTGTGCGCGCGATGCCCGGGCCGTCGCCATCGCAACGGCGCACACCGCCGAAGATCAAACGGAAACCGTGCTGCTCGCGCTCTTCCGCGGCACGGGACTCGATGGACTCGCAGGAATTCCACCCCAGCGTCCGCTCGAACCCGGCATCACGCTCGTCCGCCCGCTGCTGCGTATCCCGCGCGCGGAGCTGATCGCGGAGGTGCGCCGCGCCGCGCTTCCGGTTGCGTACGATCCGACGAACGCCGAACAGCGGTACCGTCGCAACGCCGTCCGCGCCGCGCTCGGCGAGCTACGCGCCAGCTTTCCGGGGCTCGACCGGGCCGTCGCGCGCTGCGCGGAGATCGTGCGAGACGACCTCGACGACGCGCCGATCGCCCGCCGCCGCCGCGCCCTGCGGACGGTTTTGGCCGAACGTCGGCAAGACATCCCTTTCGAGCGTATCGAAGCGCTCTTGCGAGCTCGTCCGTCGGCCCGCGTATTTCTCAAAGCGGGATTCGACGCCGTAGCCGGAGAGCTAGATGTTGACGCACGACCCGACGATTGAAGCCGTTCTCTTCTCCGCAGAAGAGATCGCCGCAGCGATCGAGTCCATGGCCGCAGAGGTTGCGCGCGATTATCGTGACGAGCCGGTGGTGCTGGTGGGTGTGCTCAAAGGCGCCCTCTTTGTGACGGCGGACCTGGCGCGGGCGCTCGCTCGCAGGCCGGATGGACCGAGCGAGATCCACCTGGACTTCATCACCGTCTCGAGCTACGGCAACGCGAATCGTTCCAGCGGCGAAGTGCGTTTATTAAAAGACACCGCTCAGAGTCTGGAAGACCGAAACGTGGTCATCGTCGAGGACATCATCGACAACGGCCTCACGCTCGATTACCTCCAGCACCTGCTCGGCGGTCGCCGGCCCCGCTCGCTTCGAACGTGCGTGCTGCTCGACAAGCCGTACCGCCGGTCGATCGAGGTCGCCGTGGACTATCGTGGGATGCTCTGTCCGGACGAATTCATCGTAGGGTACGGTTTGGACTACCAAGAACGCTATCGGACTCTGCCCTACCTCGCCAAGCTCCGCGCGGACGCGTTTCCGACCGATTCCTAATCAAAGCGTGCCACGTTAGTCCCGAACGCGGTGTCAAACGAGTAGAAACAGAAGCAAACTTCCACAGTAGTCGGTCGGTGTGACCTGCACCCTCGTGTTCCGGACCCCTCAGCGGGGTATTGTGAACATCCACCCAGGTGGGCGTCCCCACACAAACGCCCCATCTACCCCGAGGCCAGCAAAATTACGTTTATGGGCAAGCATCTCAAGTCGATCCTGATCGTTCTCGGCATCTTCATCCTGGTGATCTTCGTTGTCGACAAGCTCGTCTTGACGCAACCGAACTCCACGAAGATTTCGTATAGCGCCTTCCTTGGTAAAGTGACCGACGATCAAGTCAAAAAGGTCACGATCGCCGGGACGGAAGTAGCGGGCGAATATGTCGGCACAACCGCCGATAAGTTCACCACGACCCTGCCGGCGAACGATCATCAGGCGATCGACCTCATGGAGAAGCATAAGGTCGACATCACGAACGAAAGCGGCGGGTCGACGCCGCTCTTCGGCTGGCTCGTCCAGCTCGTGCCGTTCATTTTGATGGCCCTGCTGCTCGTCTTCATTTTGCGCCAAGCGCAGAGCGGCGGCAGCCAGGCGCTCTCGTTTGGCCGCTCGCGGGCCAAGTTGCTCTCGGAGAACCGTCCGAAAGTGACCTTCGCCGATGTTGCCGGTGTCGAGGAAGCAAAAGAAGAGCTGGGCGAAGTTGTCGAATTCCTGAAATACCCGAAGAAATTTCAGGCGCTCGGCGCGCGTATCCCCAAAGGCGTTCTGCTCTTGGGCCCGCCGGGATCCGGTAAAACGCTCCTCGCTCGCGCGATCGCGGGCGAAGCCGGCGTGCCGTTCTTCTCGATATCGGGTTCGGACTTCGTGGAAATGTTCGTCGGCGTCGGCGCATCGCGCGTCCGCGACCTCTTCGAACAGGCGAAGAAATCAGCGCCTTGCATCGTGTTTATCGACGAAATCGACGCGGTCGGCCGCCAGCGCGGTGCGGGCCTCGGCGGCGGTCACGACGAGCGCGAACAGACGCTCAACCAGCTGCTCGTCGAGATGGACGGATTCGATCAGAATACCGGCGTCATCTTGATCGCCGCGACCAACCGTCCCGATGTGCTCGATCCCGCGCTCTTACGCCCCGGCCGCTTTGACCGACAGATCGTCGTCGACCGCGCAGATGTCAAAGGCCGCTCGGCGATTCTCGCCGTGCATTCCAAGAACAAGCCGCTCTCCAAAGACATCTCACTCGACGTCCTTGCGAAACGCACGCCGGGATTCTCGGGTGCGGACCTTGAGAACTTGCTCAACGAAGCCGCGCTTCTTGCCGCGCGACGCAACAAGTCGGTCATCGAGATGAACGATTGCGAAGAAGCGATCGACCGCGTCGTTGCAGGGCCCGAACGTCGCTCGCTTGTGATGTCGCAAAAAGAAAAAGAAAATACGGCCTATCACGAATCGGGTCACGCGATCGTCGGAGGCATGTTGCCCAACGCCGATCCGGTTCACAAGGTCACGATTATTCCGCGCGGTATGGCGCTCGGTATTACGTGGTCGATGCCCGATGAAGATCGCCACAGCCGCACCAAGAACGAATTGCTCGCACAGATCACGATGGCGCTCTCCGGTCGCATCGCCGAAGAGATCCAGTTCCAAGACGTGACCACGGGCGCTTCGAACGACTTCGAAAAAGCGACCGAACTGGCGCGCCGCATGGTGACGCAGTACGGCATGTCCGAGTCCCTCGGACCGATTCAATACGGACGCGGAAGCCATCAGGTGTTTCTCGGCCGCGACATCGGCGAAGATCGCAACTACTCCGAGGAAATCGCCTCAAAGATCGACGCCGAAGTGCGCCGCATCATCGAAGAGTGCTACGGCGACGCCAAAGCTATCCTAACCTCGAATTGGGATAAGGTCGAACGCATGGTCGCAGCGCTCCTCGAACACGAGACGGTCGACACCGAAGAAGTCGGCGCGATCATCAACAATCGCCCGTATCCGGTTCCCAAGGACGACGTCAAACCGGATTTGCCGGCGGCCGCCAGCATCGTGCACGAACCCGAAGCTTCGCGCGTCGAGAAACCCAAACGGCTTCCGCCCACCATCACGCCCGAGCCCGCCTAGTGCTCTTGCGGATCACCAGGGTCGCGCTCGGCGCGGCCCTTTTTCTTTCATCGGGCCTCGGCGCCGTCGCGACCGAGCCGAACGGCGCCCAGCTCGAAGCCGGGCGACTCGGCCCACTCACCGGAAAATTGCCCGCCGGCGGCACGTACGTGGTGAGTCCGGCTCCAGCCCTACCGGTCGCGGCGATTGCGCTCTGGTTCCGCGCGCCGCAAACGGGCTTTGGGGCCACGGCGACCCCGGGCATCGCCAAGATCGCGGCGAGCGCGGTGACGGCTTCCATCCCAATCACCGGATCAACGCTCGGGCAGCTGGTGAATCGCGCCGGCGGCCGAATCGGGATTGCGACGTACCCCAATAGCGTTTCGGTATCCGCCATCGTCCCTGCGGCGGCGGCGGCGCAGATCGTGCGCGCGATGACCGCGTCGTTCTTCACGCCCGTAGTCACGCAGGCGGGCTTGAAAATCGCGCAACGCGACGTATCGAACGAAGCGCGGATCCATCTCTTCGCGGTCGACGATCAGCTCCAGGATGCGCTGCAAGCGCAACTTTTCAGCGCCGGCCCCGCAAAGTATCCGGCGCTGCCTACGGCTACGGCCGTCGGCGACTTTACGCTCGAGGCGGTTAAGGCGTTTGCGACGCGCGCGTTTCGTCCGCAAAATGCCGTGCTCGTCGTGACGGGTGCCATCGATGCGCACATCGTCGATGCCGCTGTCCCCGGACGCACCGAAGGCGCAGTGCAAGAGCCGGCGCTAACCGAAACGCTTGCAGCTACGCCCGGTCCGTTCGAGCAAGCGGCGAGTTCGGCGGGCTACGGGTATGCCTGGAGCGGTCCCGCGATCAGCGCCGACCGCGAGGCAACGGCACTTGATTTCGTGGCGGATTATCTGTTCCGGCCCGATACCGGCACGCTCGCGCGCAAATTCGCGAGCGGCCCCGCGTCGGTCAACGGAAAGTTCGTCACCTATCACGACCCCGGTGTGTTTCTCGTCACGCTGAGCGGCGGCGATATGAACGCGACGCGCGCCATCGTGAGCGACGCCATTCTCGCGCTGAAGAAGCCGCTCGATGCGTCGGCTTTCGCACGTGCTCGCGATGCGTTCGTCTATCATATACGCAGCGATCTGCAAACGCCCTCGGAACTCGCCGACACCTTTGGTTGGTACGCGGTCGAAGGCAATCCGGATTACGCTCCCGGTGCGGGCGGCTTCAACGGTACGTACTTTCGCGACGCGCGCGAACTTACGCCCGATTTCGTTGCAGCGACCGTGAGCAAGTATTTAGGCGCGATCTCTGCGACCGTTACGTTCAGTCGGAAGAAGCCATGATGCGATTCCTTACCACTGCCGCACTCGTGCTCGCCGGGACGACGGCGCTTGCAAGCCCACTGTACCCGACGACGCGCACGATCGATCTTGGCGCCGCGAAACTCTATAGCCAGTACGACGATGCCGTCAGCGTCGCGGGCGTGCAAGTGTTCGTACCCGCAGGACTCGAGCGGCAGACGACCGCTCAGAACGGGATCGCCGCGCTCACAGCGCAGAGCGTGCTGCAACTTCCCGTCGACGGCGTCCCGCTTCGCGATGCGATCGCCGCGCGTGGAGGGTCGCTCACGTATGCAATCGGCATGCAGTACACGCGCTTTTATCTTGAAGCGAGTGCCGATGTGCTACCGGACGTCCTGGCACTCGTCGGAAAAGCACTCTCGATGCCGACATTCACCAATGCCGCCGTCGCGCCCGCGCGGGCGGAACTGCTCGGCCGGATCGCCGACGACGCGCGAAATCCCGTTTCCGTCGGCATCGACATGCTGCGCTCGTCGTACTACATCGGGAGCGCGAACTTGCCGACGTACGGCAATGCGGGTAACGTTGCCAACCTCACCTCGGCCGACGTCGCGGCGTTTTACGCCGCGAACTATCGTCGCACGGGAACGGTCGTCTCCGCGGTCGGCGCGCTCGGCGATGCGATAACGAATGGCACCTCGGCGATCGTCGCTGCGTTGCCCGATGGTCCGACTCCCGCCCTCACGATCAAAACGAAGCCGCTTGCGGCGGCGCCGCGCCGCATCGTTGCACACCGCGATTTCGGCGTGCCGTGGCTCGTGCTCGGGTTTGCAGCGCCGTCGGCGGGAGATCGTGATTTTGGCGCGATGCTCGTGTTGCAAGCACTGATCGGTGACGTTTTTGACCGTGGCTCGGCGACGACGATCCCGGCGCTCGAACGGCCGATCGGTTCGGTCTACTCGTACGATTCCAAACCCGCCACCATCTCGCTCTACATCAACGGCGCTCAGATCGATCCATCGATCGGCTTGCGCGGCGTCGATGCCATCCTCAAATCGCTCGCACAGAAGCCGCTGAACAAGACGATCGTCGCGCGCTATAAAGCAACGGCGCGTGGAGCGTTTCTCACCGATGCAATCACCCTGGACGATCGCAGCTGGCGGATCGGTAATTTCGTCGAACATGGCCTGAGCCCGGATTATGCCGAGGCAGCACTGGCAGCGCTTGCGATGACGACGCCCGGCGACGTGCAGCGCATTGCGAAAACCTACATGCAGCGCTACACGATCGCGGTGATTCTGCCGCGCGAGGCGGCGCCTGCCGCAGCCAAGCCGGCCGCCTCGCGCTGAACGTCGCGCTCGTTCACGACTACCTCAACCAGCGCGGCGGTGCGGAGCGTGTTTTTACGCGCATCGCCGCGGCGTATCCGGACGCGCCGATCTATACCTCGCTCTTCGATTCCCGTTTGCTCGGCGATTGGTTCGACCCAGCGCGCGTCCACACGTCGTTTTTGCAGCGATTTCCCGCGGCAAATCGGTATTTTCGAGCGCTCGCTCCGCTCTATCCGCGCGCCTTTGAAGCCTTCGATTTGCGCGCCTACGATACGATCGTGAGCTCGACGACCGCGTGGGCCAAAGGGGTCATCGTTCGGCCCGGCGCGCTGCATGTGTGTTACATCAATACCGTCAGCCGCTTTGCGTTCGACTACGAACGCTACGTTGGGGGCTTCGGCATCGGCGCGGTCGCGCGTCCGATGATCGACGGCCTCGTGCGTTGGGACAAGCGCGCTGCCGCGCGACCGACACTCTTCGTTGCAAACTCAAACAACGTCGCGGCGCGCGTGCGCGAATATTACGGCCGCGATTCGCGCGTGCTGCCTTGTCCCGTGGATGTCGATCGCTTCACCGTGGGTGCCGGCGATGGTGACTACGCAATCGTGATCTCCCGACTCTTACCGTATAAAAAAATCGACCGCGCAATTGCGGGTGCGGCGCTGGCGGGAATCCCGCTGCGCGTGCTTGGTACGGGTCCGGCAGAAGCATCGCTACGCGAACTTGCGCGCGGAACGCAAACGACGTTCTACGGCTATCTGAGCGACGCCGAGCGCAATGCGATGCTCGGCGCCGCGCGCTTTGCGATTCTGCCGGGTGAAGAAGATTTCGGACTCGTGCCGCTCGAGGCCGCAGCGGCGGGGCGACCGACGGTTGCGTTCGGCCGCGGCGGGGCGCTCGAGACGATCGTTAGCGGCGTAACCGGAACGTTCTTTGCCGAACCCACCGCGGAGTCGCTTGCGGCGGTTTTGAGCGCGTTCGATCCAGCGGCGTACGATCCCCAGACGCTACGGGCGCACGCGCAAACATTTGCGCCGGACCGCTTTATCGAACGCTTACGCGCGATCGTCAGCGAGGCGCGCGAGCTCGTCTAGGGTCGCAAGCGCCGCGCCATCTCGCGTGGAAAACCCCCATCGGTGCTCGCTTTTTGCGGCTAGCCACGAGCGCAGCGGCTCGTCTCGAACGACCGATCGTAACGCCGATGCCCACGCCGTGCGATCGGTCGGGTCGACGAGCAAACCCGCATCGCCGACGGCTTCCGGGAGGGCCGTCGTGTTCGCTGCGACCACGGCGGCGCCGCACGCCTGTGCCTCGACCGCAACGAGCCCGAAACCCTCGGCAAGCGATGGAATCGCAACCGCCGTCGCCGTGCGATAGAGCGTCCGCAGTTCGCTATCCGTCGGTGCGATGCGCACGAGCGGCACGCGTTTGCGTTTGGCGCGCTTCTCCGCGCGCGGGTCGAGTGCACCCGCGATGACGAGTCGCACGTCGCGTTTTGGAAACGCGCGGGCAAACGCATCGATCAACAATGGCGCGTTCTTGCGCTTTTCACCCATCCCGACTGCTAGCACGAATGGCGGTTCGACCGGCGCGTCTTCGTAACCGGGAAAGAAGAATCGGTTTGGCGCGTGCGGGATAGCGACCACGCGCTGCGGATCGACGCGGAAGAATTCGATGACGCGCTCGCGCGTGTACCCGGAATTTGTCGCGATGCGCGTCGCAACGCGCGCGGCCTTGCGAATGGGGCCTTGCTCGCGCCTGCGCCCGATGAATCCGCGCGCGGGATATTCGAATGCGAAGAGATCGTGGATCGTGACGAGGGTGGGCGCGCGGCTCGGGAAACGGACGCCGTTCCAGGGATACCAGACCACATCGTAACGGTTGCGACGCTTTGCGCTTGCAAGATCCGCCAGTGCGAAACGGTCGGATGCGAGTATGTCGCGATAGGCTTGCGTGCGCTCGCGCCGGACCAGCAGCGTGAGGGCGATATCATCGCGCTCGAGTGCCTGGGTAAGCACGGAGAGCGCGAAACGGCCCATACCGCGCCGGTCCGCGAGTAGATTGATGGCATCGACGGCGAGGCGGATCACGGATGTTTCGTAGCGGCGGTCGCAAGATAGAGCGAGAGGCTCAAGAAATTGAACGTTCCGTGGGTGAGCATCGATGTCACAAGCGATCCCGTTTGATAGTAAATCCTTGCAAGAATCACGCCGGTCACCGCAAGCGGTAAGAAGCTCGTCGGATCTTCAAAGTGGGCGGCAGCGAAGATGAGACCGCTGATAACGATTGCGCCCCAAACCGGTACGTAGCGCAGCACCGCGTTGAAGAGAAAACCGCGAAACATGAGTTCTTCGACGACCGGCCCGTAGATGACGGCCACGAGTGCCGTCGTGATCAACCAGCCGCGCGGTTCGGTTTTGCTAAAAAAGCTGATGACGTTTTCGTGAACGTTGAAATGAAATAGGGACTGTTCGATCGCACCGACCACCGCCGTCGACGCCAACATCACGATCGCGCCGATTAGCGCGTAGCCGAGATCGCGAAATCGAATCGGGTGCAGACCGAGTTCGCCGAGCGTTCTGTTGGCAATGCGCGGCAGCGCGAAAAGCAGCAGCACGACTAGCGGCAATTCGATGAATACCGTTGCAATGAACGTCCACTCCGACGGCGCGGTTTTCGTCCCAAGCGGAAGATGGAGCGCACGGAAGACCGTCCCGACCCCGAAACCGGCGATCAAAAATGTCGCGACCACCGCCGCGAGAAGCGCGAGCGACCGGGTAATGGAAAAGCTGCTAGCCGGCCAATTCGTCGGCGAGAGCGGCGAAGGTGGCGAGGTCGAGGTTTTCCCCACGGATCTCCGGATCGATAGCGAGTGATGTAAGTGCGGCGACGGTGCGCTCGCGTGGAATGGCGAGCGCCAAGAGTAACGAGTTCGCCAGTGTCTTGCGGCGGTACGCGAATGCGGCGCGCACGACCTCTTCAAAATACTTTGGATCGCGCGTCGCTACGGGCGGCGTTTCGTGTCGATGCAGCACGACGACCGCTGAGACGACACCGGGGCGCGGGTAGAACTGCGAGGGCGACACGACGAGTGCGCGTTCCACACGCGCGCGGTAGTTGACGGCAACCGAAAGGCTGCCGTAGGCGGCTGTCCCCGCTTTTGCGGTGAGGCGATCGGCGACGTCGCGCTGGATCATCGCGATCACGCGCTCAGGCGGATGTTCGAGTGCGAGCAGTTTGAGCATCAATGGCGTTGCGATGTTGTACGGCAAATTGCCGGCGGCGATCCACGGTCCGCGCGCACCGAACGATTCGTAGTCGTACGCGAGCGCGTCGCCTTCATCGATCCTCACGCGCGCGAGATCCTCGCGCGAACGTAAGATTGCTACCATCTCGGGATCGACGTCGAACGCCGTTACATCGGCGCCCGTACGTTCGAGTGCAATCGTGAGCGCCCCGGTCCCGGCACCGATTTCCAAGACCCGTTCGTCACCTCGGGGCGCGGCAAGTTTAGCGATCTTCGTGGAGACCGCTCCATCCATGAGAAAATTTTGTCCGAGACGTTTCTTCGGCCGGAGGCCCGCTGCGTTGAGCAGCGCGCGCGGATGACTATCTATTTGAGAACGTACACACGAATCGCGCGGCGCCCAAAGACGATCGCGTCGCTATTAGATTCGAAGCCGAGGTCGATGCGGTTGCCGATGATCGCGCCGCCCGTGTCGCCGGCGATCGCGTGTCCGTAACCCGGAATATAGAGGTGCGAGCCGAGGCGAATAACGTGCGGATCGACGGCGACGATGCCGTGTCCGGCGCGCATGCCCAGCGCCGCGCGCCCGCTGCAACCGTAGCAATTCGCCGTATACGCGGTTGCGACCATCGAGAGTGCGGCGGTTGCCAGACGAATCGTTCCGTCCATACCGCGTTTTGCAATCGACGAGCTCGATTCGAATTCGCTAATGCCTTCGGCTACAACGCTTTCGCGCGCCGGGCGCACGATGCGCGAGGCAACGATACGTTTGTGCGGTTGCGCGGCATCGGCATCTTGCGCGAACGCATACGTCACTTCGCGCACACCGGGAACGCCAGCTTTGATGACCTTATGTTGACCGGGTCGAATTCCAAATGCATAAACGAGTTTGGTCGTCGGCGCGAGCACCAGGCGCACGCGCTCTTGCCATGCAAGGCGACGCGTTACACGAATGAGAGCATCCTGTGCAAATGCCGTGTCGCGTGTCGGAAAAACTTTGTCGCGTGTGGAGAGCTTCACGCCCGCCTCGTCGAGAACTTCGCCAACCGTACGCGCAGCGGTACGAATCGTGCGACGTTCGTCATCGACGATGAGCGTCACCGGAACGGCTGCGCGGAACTCGACGGTCGCGCCATCACTCAGGAAGGAGGCAGCATCCGGAGTGAGGCGATCTTCGAGCGCCGGTGCGATTCCACGTTCGATCAAGAGATCGGCGATGGTCGCGGCGCGCGTTTCGACGGTAGTCGTCACGCCGTTTTCGATGAGCGTAATACGTTTTTGCTGCCGTGAGTCGTCGGCCGCTGCAGGGGCCGAGGCCACGCTTGCAACGACCGTGTGTGCGAGAGCCGCACTGCGATCGGCAAAAAACGTGCCAGCGCCAAATGGAATGAGAAGGCCGAGTGAGAGAACGCCGGTTGCCGCAAACGGCTTACGTGAGTCGCGTCCGATAACCCAACTCCTTTCTTGACGGAACGGCATGTCGTACAGCGCGATATGCATGGCAGATCGTGTATGCGACTGACGTTCGCTAGAGGTGGTTGTGCAAGCTTCCTGACCAGGCAGCTCACGGGTGGACTCGCGGCACGGATGCAAGGCGAATCCGGTGGATAGAGTAGCCCACCACGCAGCTTTCGGCCGGGCGGGACTGGGTGACGATAGCACAGCCAAGTGATCCGCGTCAAATTCTTGTGCCGCATAGGCCCGAAAGTCCTAACCGCCAATGATCCTTCACGTGCCCCCGCTTCGCGTCGGATTTTTCACGGAGTCCTACCGACCCATCGTCAACGGTATCGTTGCGAGTATCGATACATTGCGCGGCGGACTTTCGGCATGCGGTCACGATGTTTCGGTCATTGCGCCATCGTTTCCGGACTACGTCGACGACGACGAAGCGATCGTGCGGATCCCATCATTACCGTTGCCGACCCCAACGTTTTATCGCTTGTGCGTTCCCTACGTGCGCACGAGCGATCGACTACGTGTCGAGAATCTTTCGATCGTGCACACGCATTCACCATTCGTCACCGGGTGGATGGGTGCGAGCAACGCGCGTCGTCACGATATTCCACTCATCTTTACGTATCACACGCGCATCGAAGAGTACGCGCATTACGTTCCGTTCGAACGAACGACGATGCAGCGCGCCGCCGTAACACTCACGCGTACGTACGCGAATTCGGCAGACGCCGTGATCGTGCCGACGCGTGCGATGGAAGTGCATTTACGTAAGCTCGGCGTCATTTCGCGCATCGCCGTCGTCCCGAGCGCCATCGATGTGGAACGCTATGCCGGAGGCGTCCGCCGGGCCGACGTGCGTGCGCAACTCGGTGCGGTCGATGAGACCAAGCTCATCCTGTTCGTCTCTCGCCTCGCGCGGGAGAAAAATCTGGAGCTCGTCCTTGAGGCGCTCGCCCGGATCTCGGATCCGCGCATCCAGTTGGCCGTGGTCGGCGAAGGGCCCCACCGGGCCAGCCTCGAGCGCCACGCACAAGAGCTGGGCATCGCCGGCCGGGTTCGCTTTGTCGGCGGCCTGGCGCCCGAGCGGCTGCCCGATGTCTATGCCTCGGCCGACGTGTTCGTTTTTCCGAGCACGACGGAGACGCAAGGCTTGGTGCTCGCCGAAGCGCTCTGCGCCAGGCTGCCGGTGGTCGCCGTCGAGAGCGCCGCATCGCGGGAAGTGCTTGGGGGCAGCGGCGAGCTGGTGTCGGTTGACGCAAGCGCCCTTGCGGCCGGATTGATCGCTGCACTCGATCGTCCGCGGGCCTGGCAGAGTGCCGTACATTTGGCATCCTCGCGCTATACAGTCGCTGAGCAGACGGCACGCATCCTCGATCTTTACGGGGAGGTGTTGACCGTCGGAGCCGCTTGACTCGAACGTATGTTCGATGTAGGATACAAATAACGATCATGGCACACGCTACCAAGACTCGCCCCGCTGCTGACATCGCCCTCGGATTTGCCGCCGACGGACGCGGCACCGGTGTGGCCTACGCGACCATCGCAACGGGAACGTCGCGGTCGACGGTGCGTTTAGGATTTCGCTTCAAACCGCTGGCCGCGCTCGACGGAAAAGAAGCCGGTTACGCAGCCGTCGCTGCTGCCGCTGCTCACGCCAAAGCGCGCGGCTTTGGCCGGATCCGGGTCCGCATCGCAGATGCGGGCCTCGCCGCTGAGCTCTCCGGCGTGCGGAACGTCGGCCCGGCGCTCGGCATGGCGTACGTCAAAACGCGGTGTGCGCTGCACGCGTTCAGCTCGGCGCGCATCGAAGCCGGCGAGGCGGTCGAAGTCGCCGACCTCCAATCGCGCGCGCAGGCCGAAGTCTCACTCACCGTCGCGGCCTAGCCGCTGGATCCGATCCCGCGCGCCGGCCTCCCCCTCGACACGTTGGGGCTTGCGCGCTTCTTGATCGGCCTGTTGCTTGTGCGCGAACGGGACGGGATCCAGCTGGTCGGCCGGATCGTCGAGACGGAGGCCTATACGCCGGGCGATCCCGCCTCGCACGCCTACCGTGGCGAGACGAAGCGCAACGGCGCCATGTTTCTTGAACCGGGGCATGCGTACGTCTACCTCATCTACGGTACCGCGTTCTGTATGAACGTGACGACCGAAGCCGCTGGCGTGGGGGCCGCCGTGTTGATCCGAGCGCTCGAACCGGTTTCCGGACTCGATGCAATGCGTGCGAACCGCGCCGGGATCGCCGACCGCGATCTTGCGCGAGGCCCCGGACGTTTGTGCAAAGCGCTCGACATCGGTGCCGATCAGAACGGCATTGCCCTCGATCCGGGCGGGCCGCTCTGGATCGCCCGCGATCGCGCGCCGCTCGCCGAAATCGGCGAGAGTACGCGGATCGGGCTCACGAAAGCCGCCGACATACCGCATCGTTTCTATGCTCGAGGCAGCCGCTACATCAGTGGTCCTCGTGCCCTGTCGCCGTAGGCTCGCCCGCTTCAAAGCGGCGCTTCTATTGAAGGAGCGTTTGCGGCTAGATTAAGGAGTGTGCTAAAGTCGTCATCGTGAGCGAACGAATGCGGCTTCAGCGCTACCTTGCGCAAGCCGGCGTCGCGTCACGACGCAAAGCCGAGGAGTTGATCGTCGCCGGCGCTGTGCGCGTGAACGGCAACGTCGTCAAGGAGCTGGGAACGACCGTCGGCGAGGACGATCGCGTTGAATATGCGGGTCGCGTCGTCACGCCCGCCGAGACGCTCAGTTACATCGTGCTCCACAAACCGTACAACTGCATGACGACCATGAGCGACCCTGAAGGTCGCCGGACGGTCGCCGAGGTGTTGAAGTCGCGCGGCATCAAGCAGCGCGTGGTTCCGGTCGGCCGACTCGACTACGATACCGCTGGAGTCCTGTTGCTCACCGATGACGGCGACCTCGCCCATATCTTGACGCATCCACGCTTCGGGGTGGAAAAAACGTATCGCGCAACGCTGCAGGGCCGGCTCGAACCCTCGGAATTCGCCCGCGTCACCGGCGGCATGAAGCTCGAAGACGGCCGTACGGCCGAGGCGGCCTTGAAGGTCGTCGCCGTTTCTCGCGGCCGCTCCGTTGTCGACCTCACGATCCACGAAGGCCGCAACCGCCAGATCCGGCGCATGTTCGAGGCGGTCGGCCACCCGGTCATTGATTTGATTCGCCTGCGCTTCGGGCCGATTTCACTCGGCGATCTTACCGCCGGGGAGATGCGTCCCGCCAACGACCGGGAGCGCAAAGCGCTTGCCGTTATCGAAAACGAAGCGCGCGCAAGCGAGGAACGCGTATGAGTTCGGTCGTGCGCGGGATTCGCGGCGCGATCACCGCCGATGCCGATACCACCGAGGGGATCCTCGATGCCACGCAGCGGCTCTTGGCGGCCATCGTCGAAGCAAACCATATCGCGACCGAAAATATCGCATCCGTGCTCTTTACCGTCACCCCCGATCTCAAAGCCCAATTTCCCGCCGCCGCCGCGCGTCGCATGGGCTGGACCCTGGTGCCGCTCTTGAACTTCACCGAGATCGCGGTACCCGGGGGTCTCGAGCGCTGCATTCGCGTGCTCTTGCATCTTAATACCACCCTCGGACAATCCGAGATCGTTCACGTGTACCTCGAGGGCGCTCGCGCGCTCCGTCCCGACTTGGAGCAGAACCCGAAATGATCGTCGTCATGCGCCCGCACGCCGCCCCCGCGAACGTGGACGCCGTTATCGCAACCGTCGAGAGCTTAGGTCTCACCGCACACGTGAGTCAAGGCGCGGAGCGCACCGTGATCGGTGTTGTCGGCATACGCGATGACAAAGAAACGCTTATCGCGCAATTTTCGCAGTTCGACGGCGTCGAAAACGTGATGCCGATTTCGCGCTCGTATAAACTCGTCAGCGCGGAAGCTCGCACCGGACGGAGCATCATCCGTCTGAAAAACGGCGCGAGTTTCGGCGGCGAACAGCTTGCAATTATGGCCGGCCCGTGCAGCGTCGAGAGTCGCGAACAACTCGAAGCGACGGCCCGTTCGGTCTCGCAGAGCGGTGCGAACGTCTTGCGCGGCGGGGCGTTCAAGCCGCGCACGTCGCCGTACGCATTCCAAGGCATGGGCGAGGCGGGACTACGGCTGCTGCGCGAGACCGCCGATCAGTACGGCCTTGCCGTCGTCACCGAGGTGATGGACGTACGCGATGTGGAGCTCGTGGCAAAGTACGCGGACATGCTGCAAGTCGGCGCGCGCAACATGCAGAATTTCAACTTGTTGCGCGAAGTCGGAAACGTGCGCGTCCCCGTTTTACTCAAACGCGGTCTTGCAGCAACGATCGACGAGTGGCTGATGGCTGCTGAATACATCGTCGTCACCGGCAATCACGACGTCGTCCTCTGCGAGCGCGGAATCCGCTCGTTCGATCCAATGACGCGCAACGTGCTGGACCTCGCCGCCGTGCCGCTCGTGCAGTCGCTCTCGCATCTTCCCGTCGTGGTCGACCCCTCGCACGGCACGGGCGTGCGTATTCTGGTCGAACCGATGGCGAAAGCGGGCATCGCTTGTGGTGCCGACGGTCTGATTATCGAAGTCCATCCCAATCCCGCCGTCGCCGTCTCGGACGGACCGCAGTCGCTCACCCTCGATGGATTCGCGCGTGTGATGGATCGGCTCCGTCCGGTGGCCGAGGCCGTCGGGCGTTCGCTCCCCGCTACGGTCAACGCCGGCGTTTAAGCGCGTCGGCGTCGCCGGCGTCGGACTCGTCGGCGGTTCGGTCGCGCTCGCTGCGCATGCAGCGAAAGCAACGGTCACCGCTTTTGAGACGAGTACGCTTGCGCTCGCGTATGCGCGCGAGAAGCGCATGGTCGATGCGAGCGTCGCGGATCTTGCCGCACTCGCTCGCGCGGTCGATGTCCTCGTCTTGGCAGCGCCGCTGCCGGCAACGCTCGACGCGCTCGCAGAACTGCAGGCGCTCGATACGACCGGACCCTGGCCGGTCCTTATCCTCGATGTCGCCTCGACCAAGCGCGCGGTCGCAAAGGCGGGGGCGCCGGTGCGTAATTTTGTCCCTTCGCACCCAATCGCGGGTGCGGAGCGACGCGGTCCGACGGCGGCACGCGCGGATCTCTTCGTCGGCCGGACCTGGGCATTCGTCCCAACCGAACCCGGGCTTGACCGGCTCGCGCGAGAATTCATCACCGCGATGGGTGCCGAGCCCTTACCGATCGGCGCAGACCGGCACGACGAAGTCCTCGCGCTGACCTCACATTTGCCCCAACTGGTCTCGACGGTGCTTGCCGCGACGCTCGCCGCTCACACCGCGCAAGCCGATGTTTCGACCCTCTGCGGACCGGGGATGTCATCCATGCTGCGTTTAGCTCACGCGGACTTTGCGCTCTGGGAGCCGATCCTCAGCGAAAACCGGCTCGCGGTCGCCGCGATGCTGGCAGAACTCAATTCACGTCTCGAGGCTGCTCGGTTAGCACTCGAGCGAGGAGAGGTTCCCGCCCTTGCGTCGTATTTCGGTGACGCGCATCGAGCGGTCCGCGAGCTTGAGGAACGATCCCCAAAGCCGTCCCGTTAGCTTTGTAATCTCACCCATTCGAGGAATCTATGTCGTATAAGCGCCTTTTCGCCGTGACTCTTCCCGCACTCGCCGCCGTGGTCCTGACGCCGCAACTGCCGGTTTTTGCCCAAGCAGCCTCCGACGGGGATACGTACGTCCACGCCAAGCTCGTGACGCGCGGCAAGCACGCAACGCCGATCGCCGGCAATGGTACCGTGGTCATCCAGGTGTTCGTCAAAGCCGACGGCTCGTTCAAAGTGCAGCGGGTGATCAAGACGACGAACAAGGCCGACGATGCAGCGGCCATGGAAATCGCAAGTTCCTCGACCTACAAACCCGCGACGCGCAATGGCAAAGCGACCGCTGAATTCTATTCGTTCACGATGAAATTTAACGGCTCGGAGATCGACGCCGGCGATCCGCAAGTGACCAGCACCGATTTGCGTCGCATCCTCGGCATGATCAACGCGAATAACTTTCAGGGCGCGCAGCCGCTCGCAAAAGCCTACGTCGCCGCTAATCCAACCGATCAAAGCGGACAGGCGCTGCTCGGCGTAGCGGATTCGTACCTGAAAGACTACGCAGGCGCCGTTGCCGCATTCGATGCAGCGGGGACGGTTCCGCAGAATTACAAAGCAGCTGCGCTCGAATCGTACGTCAACTACGCAAACGACGCGTACACAGCCAAAAATTACGATGCATCCATTGCCGCCGCAAAACATGCGCTTGCACTCGGCTCGGGCCCCGGGATCTATAACATTCTTGGTAACGCAGAGTACGGCAAAGGGAACATGGCCGCGGCAGTCGAGGATCTGGAAAAAGCGGTCGCCGGGATCAAGTCCGATCCGAAGGTCGACTCAAAGTCGCTCGTCCGGGTCGAAGTGAATTTGATCGGCGCGTATTCTGCAAACGGTCAGAACGACAAGGCACAAGCGCTCGCAAAACAAGTGCTAGCAGTCGATCCCACTGCGCCGGTGCAGTCGCTCCTTGTCAATCCCGTTGCGGAGAAGGCAAAGGCTCTGGCCCGTGACAAAAAATTCGTTGAAGCAGCGAACCTTTTGGATAGCGCAGCCGCGTCGTCGCCGTCGAAGGATGCATCACTCGTGCTGTACGGGCTTGCTGCGAATTACGCCGAGTCTGGGGAAAAGCCGGATTGGAAGCTGGGTAAGTCCCTAGCTGACAAAGCCCTGGCAATCGATCCAAACGACGCTCGCGCAAACTATTACGTCGGCATCGCGATCGCAAGCGAAAAGTCGCTCGGTACGGTGAAAGATGCGCTGGTCTACCTCAATAAGGCGGATGCGTCTTCGAAGACCGGCACCGATGCGGAGTTAACCAAGCAGATCGAAGCGACGATCAAGCAATTGTCGAAATAGAGTTCCCGTTCTTGCAGAAACGTTACAAGGAATGAAACCGGATCGCGAGCAAAGGGAACGCTCGCATCCGGGACCGGTGAACCCGCTAGCTTTCTTCGTCCCAAAAGCACCCTGCTGTGGAGGCCCCAGAGACTAATCGTGGATTTTTTTACGAATTTCTTCAAATCGATCGTTACGGGCGGACCGGCGATGTGGGCACTCGTGGTGCTCTCGATTATGGCCGTCGCGATCGTTTTCGAACGCCTCTTTTTCTTCTCCACGCAGCACTCGGACTCGAAGACGCTGCTCCGCGAGATCGGTCAAAAAATCGCCGTCGACGATATGTCGGGCGCGATGCGTATCTGCAAATCCAACAAGGGTATGCTCCCGCGCATTCTTGAGTTCGGTCTTGCTCGCGGCGAAAAGAACCGCGCCGACATCACCGACGCGCTTTCGATCGCGCTTATGGAGAACCTCAACTCGCTCGAGCGAAATCTCGGGATCATCGGCACGATCGCCGTTATCGCACCGTTCGTCGGGCTCTTCGGTACCGTGCTCGGTATCATTCGTGCCTTCGACGACATCGCGCTCAAAGGCAATTCATCGCCCGCGGTCGTTGCCGCCGGCGTCGGTGAAGCGCTCTACACCACAGCCGCCGGACTGTTCGTCGCCGTCATCGCCGTTGTGTTCTTCAACTACTTCAAGACGCGTATCAAGGCATACAATCAGGACATGATCGTTTCGGCAAACCAACTCGCTGAAATGCTGCACTTCCACAACACCGGCGCACCGATCCCGACGGATCTCTACACGCCGCGCCAGGGCGCATAAGCTCGCATGTCCCTGATCTCGGGCGGGCAAGACGACGAAGTGATGGCCGAGATCAACATCACGCCCTTTACGGACGTGCTGTTGGTCTTACTGATCATTTTCATGATCCTTGCGGCACTCGTCACGCCTCCGGGCTTCGAAAAAGAGCTGCCGAATAGTTCGAGCGCTCCCTCGACGCCGCAAAACGATCAGAAGAAAAATATCGAGGTCGTCGTCACGAAGAACAACCAGATTTTCATCGATTCCAAGCAGACGAGCTTGACTGCGATTTACGGTGATATGGCCGAAGTCGCGCGGCGCCGCGGTAATAAGACGCACGTGGCGCTAACCGGCGACTTAAAAGCCGATTACGGCATCATCATCAAAATTCTCGATGCGGCGAAGCTGAGCGGACTTGACGACGTCGGCTTTGTCACTTCAGGTTAGAAGGGCGCACTAGTACACCGTGGCCGTATCGACTGGACAAAACGAAGAAGAGGTCATGTCGACCATCAACATCACGCCCTTTACGGACGTCTTGCTGGTGCTCTTGATCATCTTTATCATTCTCGCCTCGGTCACCAAAGAACCGAAGCTCCCGATTGCCAAGAACGCCGATAAAGTCGTCGCCTCGGATATCGTCGTCGTGATCGATGAGAAGAATAAAATTCAAGTTGGTTCGAAAGTCATCAACGAATCGACGGCGCCTGAGACCTTCCGGGAACTCAAGGCGAATACCGGCGGAAAACTCAAGTCAATCATTATTAAAGCCGATCCGAAGGCGTCGTACGGTACGATTCTGCGCGTAATGGATGCGGCGAAGTCGGCCGATCTGATCGACTTTGGCTTAGCGAATAAGACCGAGGGCGCAAAGTAGCAATGGCCCAACAGCAGCCGCCCAAAGCGCCGCCGACGGCCGGTGAGCGCACACGTAATTTTTTGCTC
This sequence comes from Vulcanimicrobiales bacterium, assembly GCA_038231455.1. Lineage (GTDB taxonomy): Bacteria > Vulcanimicrobiota > Vulcanimicrobiia > Vulcanimicrobiales > Vulcanimicrobiaceae > JANLVI01. The sequence goes on from JBBRLI010000003.1 coordinate 81,102, forward strand.
TATGGCATCGGTCTCTCGATTCTCTTGCACTTGATGCTGGGGCCGCTGGTGAAGTTCAATCGCACCGTCACCGAAGAAGCGCCGCCGCAAAAAGTCACGGTGATTAAAGCACCAACGCCGCCGCCCCCGACGCCTACACCGAAGCCCACACCTCCGCCGACACCGACTCCGCCGCCGAAATCGACGCCGCCGCCGGAGAAGCATACTCCAGAGCCGCAAACGAAAAAAGTTCAAGTCAAGACGATAAAAACGACAAACAAAGGCAACGGCCCGACGGAACACGTCAATACGCTTACCACGGGAGACCGTGAAGCGGGTAATCCCAACGGCAACTCGCCGACCGGAGCGCCTGCGACAGCGGCTGCCGTAGCCTCGGCTGCTCCGGCAACCCCAGCTCCCACGCCCTCGCCAACGCCGAAGCCCGCGTGCGCTGTACCGAACGATGATCCGAAGGTCGTCGATCCGTATCCGCCCGAAACGCCGGCGATCGCCCAGTCGCAGGGCATCACCGGAACGGTCGAAGTGCAAGTGGACCTCGACGTAAACAGCAAGATTCTTGCGACGCGTGCGGTCTCGGGACCATCCGTCTTACGGAGTGCCGCGATCTCGGCGACCAAAGCGAGTAAATTCAAAACGGAAGTGCGCAACTGTCTCCCGCAGGCAGCAACGTACAAGTACATCGTCGAGTTTACGAACAGCTAAGGGTTTCACACCAAAGAAAAAACGGGTCGTGCTTCGCACGGCCCGTTTTTTTCTTGTTCCTTACGTCCTAGAGAAATCCGAGATCGCGCAGGCGGTGAATCGTATCGATGTAGCGCAGCAGTTCGCGCTCTGTTTCTTCCGTCTGTTCGAGAAACGCGATGCCGGTGCGGTACTTACCCAGGAGCACGTCATGATGCGACCAGCGCACTTGGCCCGTGAGCCGCAGCTTCGGCCGCGCATCGCCCCGGAGTTCGAGTTCGATCGTTACGTCGTGATGCAGCGGCAGTTCGGCGATCGTGAGCATCGCAAGTCCGCCGCTTCCGATATCGTAGGCCTCCGTATATTCCGGTCGGATATCCTCGGAAATCGTATACGAAACGAGCAGCGAATCGCCGACGCGCGGGAAAATTCGGGCGTGGGCCTCGGCGACTAGGGCATCGTCACTCACAAGTAAGCGCGTTCTCATTGAGCGGTCGAAAACACCTGCCGTGGCAGAGGGCATCGTCCTTACACGCGCGTACCTACGCGGACGTGTCGTTTGCACAAGCAATGTTCCTCGCCGTCTTGCAAGGCGTAAGCGAGCTCTTCCCGGTGAGTAGTCTCGGTCATACGGTGATCATTCCGGCATTGCTGCGCTGGAAGGTCGACCGCAGCGATCCGACGTTTCTTGCCTTCGTCGTCGTCCTGCATCTGGGTACGGCGATCGCGCTTGTGGTTTTCTACTGGCGCGAATGGGTTGCCATCGTCGGTGCGTTCGTCCAGAGCGTCGTGCGCGGTAAGCTTTCGAACTCGCGCGATGAAAAAGTCGCTTGGCTCCTGATCGCGGGAACGATACCCGTCGGTTTGCTTGGCGTATTCTTTCAAAAGACCGTTCAGGGACTCTTCGCCTCGCCGATGATCGTCTCGCTCTTCCTCGTTGCGAATGCCTTCGTGATGTTCTTGGGCGAACAGCTGCGCAGCCGTCAGGCCAAGGCCGTCGATCGTCCCAATCGACCGCTCGAAGCTTTGAGCTGGCAGGATGCGGTTAAAGTCGGGTTCGCGCAGGGCCTCGCGCTCTTGCCCGGGATCTCGCGCTCGGGCTCCTCGATTGTTGCCGGATTGTTGCTCGATCTCGATCATGAAGACGCGGCGAAATATTCGTTTTTACTTGCGACGCCCGTTATTTTGGCAGCGGCAGTGCTCGAATTGCCGGAACTCTTCGCACCCGAAGTGCATTTGGTGCTCGTGCAGTCGGTCGTTGGGGCCGTCGTTGCGGGCATCACCGCGTATGCATCGGTGGCCTTCTTGACGAAGTACTTTCAACACAACGATCTGCGGCCGTTCGGCTGGTACTGCTTGATCGTCGGTCTGATCTCGTTCACGCTCTTCGCTACGAAAGTTATCTCATGAAATTGCTCCCGATCGTCCTCGCCGTCGTCTGCGCCGCAATCGCGGTCCTGTATTGGACCGGCCATTTTTTCCCAAGCGGCGTACACACAAAGCACGGCGTAGTCTTCGCATTTCTCGCCGTACTGTGCCTCGTTTGGTACCGCTTCTCAAGCAACAGCGACAGCAGCTCAAGCGTAGGCAAGCGAATTTAAGCAAAGGCAACGACGCAAGGCGCGCCCACGGGGAATCGCGCCAAAGCAACATGTCGAAGCGCGCCATGGCCCGGGGGGGCCGCGCCGAAGGCGTGGGTGCGCGGAGCGGAGCGCAGCGCCTTTCAACTAGCACGAGAATACTTCGCCCTCAGGCTAAGAACCGGCACGCCGCTATTTCGCCCTCAGGCGAACAACCGGACCGCCAAAATCAAAATCACCATGGCGCGCTTCGACTAGCTGCTAAGGCGCGATTCCCCGTGGGCGCCCCTTGCATCGTTGCCTGGAGCTACCGGTGGCCAACGACGTACGTCTCGTCTGCATGCGGCGAGATGATCTCGACGTTGGGGCGGAATTCGTGCATTAGCGTTTTGAGCTGCGCGGCGTTTTGTAGCGTGGTTTGTAAGATGAGGAGCGGCGCTTTTTCGGCGGCTGCGAAGACGGCACCGAGGGCGCGGTTATAGCTTGAGTCTTCGTTGGTTCGCTGCACGAAGATCGTGTCGCGGTAATAGCGCTCGATGTTTAAATACGGGTCGCCTTGCCACCAGGCTTCCCACATCCAGATGCGGGCGTCAGCTTTTTTGTGCGCATTTTTTCCCGGTGGGGCGATAAAGACGGCGTCGGCGGTTGTTGCGCCGAGGGTTGCGTTGAAGTCGCCTCTACGTACGGTGTTCCGCAGCGCGTTTTGCGTTACGAGGTGTTCCGTTTCGCGGATATAGTGCCAGGCGAGTTCGCTTGGCGGGATGTCCGCCATGTCGTCTTGGTATTTTGATTTTTGCAGCCAGTAGCAAAGCACGTGCCAGAGGCCTGCGATCGCGAGACCCGTTTGACCGTCGCTACGTAAGTTGTGCACGTTGCTGTGCCACACGCCAAGATAGATGCACTGTTCTTCCGTGAAGAAGACGCCGTCCCACCCTTTGAACATGTCCATTGGATAGATGCGACCCGGCAGCATCTCCACGATCTCGGCGACTTCACTGTCGCGCAGGATCGTGAGGTCGTTGACGACGAGGCCTTCGCCTGCGCGCACGAACCAATCCACCAGATCCCCGCCGTGCACGGAGATGCCGTGTCGTTTGAGAAAATTTAAATGGGCGGGATAGCCCATGAACGGATCGATGACGCTCTTCGCATCGTACTGCTGGAGGATCTCGAGTAAGCGCGAGCCGGAGATGCGGCGCGTGCGTTCGCTCAGGTCGATCATGCGCTAACCCCTTGCGCCTTGAGAAACGCGCTGACCGTGGTTGGATCGAATTGCGTGCCCGAGGCGGCCATGATTCGTGTCGCCGCGGTCGGTCCGTTTGAAGGCGTGAGCCCGTACGGACCGGAGACCAGCGATTCGTATGCCGTCGCAATGGCGAGGACGCGCGCGATCGGATCGATATCGTTTGCACGTTTGCGATCCGGTAACCCCGTTCCGTCGAACCATTCCGACGATCCGCGCAGCGGCCCAGCGAGGCGCGCGTAACTCGGCGCGATGCCGACGATTGATGCAGCGGCGCTGCCTTCGACTGAACGTACGTCGCGACCGAGCCGCGAGAGCGGATCGAATTCATCGCGAATGCCGCGCGCGTGCAATCGACCGAAGGCCGTAAGCTCCGCAGCGAGGATCCCATCGGCGCGCACGTTCGCGGCCCAGCCGAGTTCGGCGGCCGTCGTATCGACGAAGCCGGCGATGCGTTCGCCGCGGCCCGCGCTGCGTTCGTCTCGCTTGTCTGCATCGCGCGCGACGGCGATGACCGCCGCGTCCGGGTTGGCGAGCGCGCGATCGATCGCAAGCGGCGGCTCGATTATCTCAGCGATCGATTCGCGGTTCGTCATGAAGAAATCGCGAAATTCGCGCACGAGCGGAACGGAAAACGCCTTGCCGCTGCGCCCGAGGATTTCGTACATCGCTTCATCAGCGCCGCGTGGTTCGCTTGGATCGTTGCCGAGTTCGATGAACGTCATCGCGATATTCACGATCATCGCAAGCGACGGGATGCCGTGCCAACGGAGGCGGTCGGGATAGCCCGTTCCATCCCACGATTCACAGTGCCAGCGAATCATGTCGGCGGTCGCCGAGGGCAGCCCGCCGATGTTTGCGACGATTTTTGCGCCGTGGAGCGGGATGTCCCAACGTGCGATCTCTCGCGCGCGGTCGCTCGCGCCGTCATGGTGCGATTTGAGGCGCACGCCGCCGATGCCATGCAGCAGGCCGGCATAATAGGCCGCGGTGATCCCCGCCGCGTCGACGCCGTGGCGCTCGGCGAGGCGGGCTGCGAGACTCGCGACCCCGGCGCTCGCGCCGAGCGCGCGGCCGGAAACAGCATCGCTAACCGCACCAAGCAGCCGCATTGCATCAAGAAATACGCGGTCGGCCGCAGGAACGGGATCGCCGACGAGACCTGGCAACAGTGTCATCCGTACAAACGGCGAATTCTTTGCAGCGTGCCGAAACCCTCACATATCTCTGCCGATGGTTCGATTACGATGGTCGACGTCGGTGGCAAAGAGCAAACCTCCCGCGAGGCACGTGCCGAAGCGCACGTCCGACTCCAGCCCGATACGGCAGTTGCACTCCGTTCGCTCACACGTACAAAAGGCGATGCGTTCGTGACGGCTCAAGTGGCCGGCATCCTTGCGGCAAAGCAAACCGGAACGCTTATTCCGCTCTGTCATCCGCTCGGACTCGATGCGGTCGACGTTCGATTTGATTGGCCGGAGCCAACGCTCTTACGCATCGAGACACGCGCCGCGACGACTGGCCCGACGGGCGTCGAAATGGAAGCGCTCGTTGCCGCGACGGTTGCGGCGCTGACGATTTACGACATGTGCAAAGCAATGGAGAAGGGGATCGAGATCGAATCGGTGCGCCTGCTCTCGAAATCCGGCGGCAAAAGCGGCACCTGGACGCGCTCGTGAGCTATCGAACGGCCGTCGTGATCCTCTCCGACCGGGCCGCCGCGGGGACGCGGCCGGATGGCTGCATCCCGGTCGTGCGCGAGCTTTTAGGCGCGGAGTTCTCGCTCGATGACGAGCGCGTGCTGCCGGATGACCCGGCGGCTCTCGCCGCTGCGCTCATCTCGCTTGCCGACGTGCACGACTTCGCCTTGATCCTCACGAGCGGCGGGACGGGCCTCGGGCCCCGCGACCGCACGCCCCAGACGACCGCCTCGATCCTGGACTACGAGGTCCCGGGAATCGGCGAGGCGATGCGGGCGGCCTCGGCGACCTTCATCAAAACGGCGATGCTCTCGCGCGCGATTGCGGGGGTTCGCGGGCGCTCCCTGATCGTGAACCTCCCCGGCAGTCCAAAAGCCGTCCGGGAGACGCTCGGGATTCTGCTCCCCGCTCTCCCGCACGCGCTCGACCTGCTGGCCGGAGGGGTCACGGACGGCTAGGCTCGGGCCCCCGTGCGGGGTCACGTCCAAAATCGCAGGCGTCGGAAACGATGTCGGGTATACTTTACGGTAATGGTGAGCGACCGGTGACCTTCGCATCCGCGACGTCGTATTTACTTGGAACGATCAACGAGACGGTCTCGCGGCGGATGCCGAATCGGCTCGACCGCATGCGTGCGTTTTTAGCCGCGCTCGGCGATCCGCAAGAGCGCTATCCCATCGTGCACGTTGGCGGCACGAGCGGTAAAGGCTCGACCTCGACGATGATCGCTGCGGCACTCACGCAAGCCGGCCACCGCACGGGCTTGCACACGAAGCCCCATCTCGCATCCGTAACGGAACGCTCGCGGATCGACGGCGTTGCGATCGATGAAGACCGGTTTGCCGATGTGATGAGTACGCTCATCGAAGCGGTCGACAAGATTGCTGCCGAACACGGTCGCCCGTCATACTACGAGACGCTCCTCGCGATTGCGTTTGTGTACTTCGAGCAAGAGAACGTGGACGTCGCCGTGATCGAAGTCGGCATCGGCGGTGCGCTCGACGGAACCAACGTCATTGTCGCGCCGCGCGCGAGCGTGATTACGAACATCGGACTCGATCACACCGAGACGCTCGGCGATACACTCGAGCTGATCGCCCGCGATAAATCCGGGATCGCGCGCGCGGGCGTTCCGCTCGTCTCTGACGTCGCGGACCCCGGTCCGCGTGCGGTGATCGAAGCCACGTGCGCCGCGGTTGGCGCGCCGTTTATCTCCGTGCGCGATAGCGTGCAGATCGAAGAGCGCGATGGCGAGCTGTACGGCCAGTCGTTCGGCATCGTGACGCCAGTCGACCGCTACGACCTTTCGCTTCCGATTCTGGGCGGGTTCCAGCGCCGCAACGCCGCGACCGCGATTCGCGCGCTCGAATGTTTGGGCACGGATCTACGGCCCTCGCGCGCCGATATCGAGAATGCTTTTGCGAACTTGATGATACCCGGGCGCATGGAGTACTTTCCCTCGCATCCGGCAGTCGTCTTCGACATCGCGCACAATCCGGATAAAGCGCAGAGCCTTGCCGACGCTCTTGCCGCGACGTTCCCCGACCGCCGTTTCACCTTCATCATGGCCGTTGCCGATAGCAAAGATGCAGGCGCCGTGATCGCGCCGTTTGCCGCGCTGCGTGGCAATTTTATTTTTACGTCGTTCGAAGCGGCCGGTCGGACCGCAACGCGCCCGCAGCGCCTGGCAAGTCTGGCCGGTGATTACGGCGTTTGGGGTCGCGCGATCAACGACGCGGTCGAAGCGTTCTCGATCGCGCGACGCAATGCCGACGCCTCGGACATTATCGTCGTTACGGGCTCGACGTTTGTGGTCGCGGAACTCCGCCAGTGGTGGTTTGCGAACGTTGCCAAAGCAAACAACTAGCCGCGGCGCGCTCGTCCTGCGCGGCGGCGTGCTGAAGTGGGGCGTGCGTACGTACGTGATGGGGATCGTGAACGTCACGCCCGATTCGTTTTCTGGTGATGGCATGGTCGATGCGGATACCGCAATCGCGCATGCACTCGCACAGCGTGACCGCGGCGCGGATATCCTCGATATCGGCGCGGAGTCAACCCGCCCCGGCTTCGCGCCAATCGACGATGCGACCGAACGCGGACGTCTTTTGCCCGTGATCGCACGGCTGCGGGCGGCGGCTCCGGATGCGATTCTCTCCGTCGATACGTTCAAGGCGCCCGTGTACCTCGAGGCGCACGCCGCCGGCGGCGATCTACTCAATTCGATTTGGGGTCTGGACGATGCACTGCTCGCGGCGTGCGTGCAGACGCAGTCGCCCGCGATCATCATGCACAACAAACGCGTCGCCATGTACGAGCGCGACGTCGTCGACGAAGTGCTGGCCTCGCTCGAAGCGCAAGCCGAACGCGCCGTGACCGCGGGGCTACCTCCGGAGCACGTGATCCTCGATCCGGGGATCGGGTTTGGCAAATTACCCGAGCATAATCTTGCCCTGCTCGCGCAACTCGACCGGCTTGTCGCGCTCGGCTTCCCGACGCTGATCGGGACGTCGCGCAAATCGACGATTGGGAAACTCACCGACCGCCGCGTCGACGAGCGTTCGTACGGCACCGCCGCGACGATCGCGCTTGCAATCGCGGCGGGGATCGACATCGTGCGCGTGCATGACGTCCAAGAGATGAGCGACGTGGTTCACGTTACCGATGCGATCACCCGCGGCTGGCGCCCGGAAAGCTGGAACGAAACTTTACCGTGAGCGATACGATCGAACTGCGCGGTATGCGCATCATCGCGCGCCACGGCGCCAATCTTGGTGAGCAGGATGTCCCGCAACCCTTCGACGTTGACGTCTTGCTCGAAGTCGATTTCGAACGCGCAAAAACCAGCGATGAGCTTGGCGACACCTACGACTACGCCGCGCTCCATCGGGACATCACGCTCATCGTGACGAGTCGCCGCTATAAGTTGCTCGAACGGCTCGGCACCGATATCCTCATGAAGATATTTGAAGACAAGCGCGTACACGCCGCTACGCTGAGTATCGGGAAGCCGAACTTGCTCGCCGGTGCAACGCCGGTCGTGACGCAGCGCGCGACCAACCCGAACCGTTAGTGGCGTTGGTCGCGATCGGCATCGGTTCAAACGATGGTGACGCTCAAAAAAACGTCCTCGATGCATTCGTCCAGCTCCAGCAACTCGGCACGCTAACCGCGCGCTCGTCGATCTATCGTACCAAAGCCTGGGGTGTAACCGATCAAGCCGATTTCTATAATGCTGCCGCGATACTGGAGACCAATCTCGAGCCGTACGATCTTCTGCGCGAGCTCAAACGCATCGAGCGCGAAATGGGTCGCACGACGACCTTCCGCTGGGGACCGCGCATCATCGACCTCGATATTCTCACCTTCGACGATCGAACGATCGACGATGTCGATCTGCAGGTACCGCACGTGCTCATGAACGAGCGTGCGTTCGTCTTGGTACCGCTCGCCGAGATCGATCCGTCGTTCCTCGTCGCACGCGATCGCCTCGATCCCGCTCAACTCAGCGAAATTCGCGTGGTCATAACCGGGGCAGAGCGCCCTAAATCATGATCAGGCCGAGCCGGACGCCGATCGTCACCGCTTCGGCTCGTGTCGATGCGCCAAGTTTGTTGAGGATCGAGCCGACGTGGAATTTGACGGTGTGATCGCTGATGTGCAGCTTTACAGCGATGACCTTGTTCGATGCGCCGGATGAGAGCAAGTTCAAGACTTCCCGTTCGCGTTCGGTCAGATCCGTGACGCTCGGCGTCGTGGTCCGGGCTGTTTCGCGGAGCACGCTACGCGCGTCACTTCCGAGAAGCGTTAGACCGAGTTCCGCGGCGTCGATTGCGACGCTCAGTTCGGCACTCGTAGCATCGCGCGAGATGATCGCCCGTGCGCCTGCGCCAAGAGCGCGGCGAAGAAAGCCTTCGCGTGGTTCGTCGGCGAGAACGATCAGCGCGAGCGCGTGATCGAGTCGTTCGAGATCGGCAAGCCCGTCGAGGTCGTTCGGTACGTCGAGAATGATGACGTCGGGATCATCCTCGACGATGTGATGGCGCGGTTCGAGCCGCGAGCGTAGCGCGACCCGGATCGCCGGCGATCCCGTTTGGATCGCGACGCGTGACATACCTTAGGCAGCGTTCGAGAGAGAGACGGGGGGCACGACAATCGTGAGCGGTTTGCCGCCGCGTTCGATCGAGAGCGCACGAGCCGAGACAAGGCGCATCTCACCGCGGATCGGTCGTCCGTCAATTTCAAGAATGACATCGCCGACGATCAGGCCGGCGGCTTCTGCGCGGCTCTCTTGGGTGATGCCGAGGACGGCGAGTCCGATCCGATCGTTGAGGCGCACGGGTGCGTAGCGGATGCCCAGAAGGGGTGCGGGTGCGGTGAGGCCGAGGAATTGTTGCACGGTATCACTTGGAACAGCAATCGCTAAGTCTCCGTTTGCAACCATACTGTTGACGCCCACGACGCGGCCGGAGCTGTCCGCCAGCGGACCGCCGGAGTTGCCCGGCGCCAGGCGCAAATCGGCGGTGACAAATCTTCCGCCCCGCCGCGCGTGGGCGATGCCGAGCGTGAGTGCTCCGAGGATCCCGTGCGGATTTCCCATTGCGACGAGCAGCTCGCCGACGCGCAGATCTTTGGGATCGCGAATCGTTGCTGCGGGCAGTCCGGTGGCATCGATCCGTAACTTGGCAAGATCCCGGTCGACGTCGCGCGCTTCGATGCGCGCCGGGAAGCGCCGACCGTCGCTGAGTTCGACTTCGATCGCGCGCTCGCGTACGACGTGGGCGTTGGTGACGATCGTTCCGTCGGCGGACCAGATGACGCCCGAACCGGCGCCGCTCCCGCGTTGACCGCGTACCGCGACCGTGGAGGCACGCAGCGTAGCTGCTAAGGTCGCGAGTTCGTCCGAATAGGTGCTAGCGATCATGGTGCGGACGCTCGCCCACGGTTACGTGAAGTTCGTGCGCGCCGCCGCCGCGGATAATCGTCAGCGCGACATCGCGTCCGACCGATCCCGTCCCGAGCAAGCTCGTCACGTCGTCGCCCTCGTTGACTCGCTTGCCGTCGAGCGCAACGATGATGTCGCCGACAATGAGTCCGCCGCGATGCGCGGGACCACCCGACTCAACGCCGAGTGCGATCACGCCGCCGCCGGGTTCGACCTTCGCGGTATTGGCGAGCGCTTCAGGCAGTTCGAGGGACTGCATTGCGATACCCAAGTAGCCACGCGCAACGCGTTTGCCGCTAGCGAGACTCGCGACGACGCGGGCGATCGAGCTTGTCGGAACCGTCAGCGCATTGCGGCGCGAGAGCCCCCATGTGTTCATCCCAACGATGCGGCCATGCACGTCGATGAGCGGCCCGCCCGAGAAGCGTGGGCTGATCGCAAGATCCGGGCGGATGAAGCGGTCGAGTTCGCCTCCGCGCCACGTGCGCCACGCCGCACCAAGCGCGCTGATCACGCCCATGGTCGCGGCGAGGTCGCCGTCGTCGTCACGTGCGAGCGCAAGGGCAAGCGAGCCAACGCGCAGATCGTCGCCCGGTGCGTGGTCGAGCACGACCGAGGCTGCCCGGTTGGAGCGTAAGAGGGCAATGTCGGTCGAGCCATCGTGACCGACGATTTTGGCTTGCTCGCTCATCCCATCGGCGTGGACGATCTCGACCGTCTCATCATCGTCGTCGATCGCATGATCGGACGTTACGATATGGTTACTATCGATATAAAAACCCGAAGTCGAGAAGCGGCCCCCGCCTTCGACGGCCACGACGGCGCCGCTCGCGCGTTCGATCGTTCCCGCGATGTCATTGGAGAGCGCGACGAGCGCGCTTGCTGTGCCTAATTCCATAGACGGATTCTACGCTTGGGGCGCCCGAGCCGCATCGCCCGAATGGCTAGCGAACCGGGAAAATGGTATACTAGGCCCCGATGCCGAGCGTAACCGAGCTTCTCGAACCAACCCGCATTCAACAGCCGTTGCCGCTGTTCAATGTCATCGTGCACAATTGCAATTGCCACACGTTCGATGACGTGATCGTCGCGTTCGTGCGGATCATCAACATGGCTCCCGGCGAGGCATCGCAGAAAGCGTTCGAGATCGACTACCACGGCCGCGCGATCGTCGCGACCGTGCACGAAGAACTCGCCGAACTCTACGCCGACCGCCTCAAATCCGAGACGGTCAACCGTCTGGGGACGGCGCTACGCGTAAGTATCGTCCCCGCACGCTAGTCGGTTTTAGCCCGCTTTCGCCGCCATGATCGGCTCGTAGACTTTCTTTGTAATAAAGAGGTCGAGCAGATTCGCATCGACTTTCCCGCGACCGGCGAATTCCTTGACGAGAATGTCGAGCGCGCGATCGATCGGCATCGCAGCTTTATACGGTCGGTCGTTTGCGGTGAGCGCATCAAAGACATCGGAAATCGTCATCATGCGTACTTGCGGTGCGATCTCGAGGCCCTTGAGGCCGCGCGGATATCCGGTTCCATCGAGGTGCTCGTGATGACCGTACGCGTAATCCGCAACGTTCTGCCACGGCGTTTTCTTCCACGGAATCTCGCGTAGGAAGAGAAACGACTGGGTGACGTGCTGTTCCATTTTGCTGCGCTCGTCGCTCGAGAGCGAACCGCGCGGAATGCGCAGGTATTGATATTCTTCCTCGGAGAGCAGCGGCTTTTCATCGGCGCCATCCAGATAGTATTTTTTAAGCAGCGATTCCATCTGTTCGCCGACACCTTCGGCGACGACGCGCGGTTCGTTTGCGCCCTCGACGCTCTCCATGAGCGCGCGCAGCTCGGTCGATGCATGCAGATGCTCGGACTCGACGTCTTTAAAACGTCGATCGTCGGGCGTGATCCCCGCTTGGAATAGCACGAACTTCTGATGGGCGGCGCGCGTTTCGAGCTGTTCGATTGCAAGGAGAAACCGGAGGCGGATCGCATCGAGCCGGCCATCGGGCAGCTTTTTTGCTTTGCCGAAAATGTACTCGGGGACCGCGACTTTGCCAAAGTCATGGAGCAGCGAGGCGTAGCGCATTTCGCGCATCTGATCGGCATCGAAATACATGTTCGCAAACTCGCCGCTCTCGACGTCGTTTGCCGCCTGCGCCTGAGCGACGGTCAGCTCGGCGACACGCGATGAGTGGCCTTGCGTCGCACGGTCGCGAACTTCGATCGCTTTGACCGAAGCGCGCACGAACTGCTCGAAGAGATCCTGAATCGATTCGAGCAGACTCTTATTTTCCAGGGCCACGCCGGCTTGCGAAGCGAGCGACGAGAGCACGGCTTCATCGTGAACGCTGAACTCTTCGACAACTTGCTCGGTGTGCTCGGGCGATTGCAATTGCAGCGCAAAATCGGGTTTGCGATTGATCAGCATGATCGAACCGACAACCACGTTCTCGTGGTCGCGCATCGGTACGCACAGCACGGATTTGGTCCGGTAATTGTTCTTGAGGTCGAAGCTGTTATTGAACTTTACTTCGCCCTCGGGATTGAGGTGGTAGGCATCTTTGACGCGTAGGACGTTGCCGGTGTCGGCGACATAACCCGAGATCGAGGCCCGCGAGAGTGGTAGCATCGCACCCAGATACGCACCGGAGTCCGTCGGGCCGGTCTGCGCGACGGCAAAACGCAGCTTGCGTTCCCCGTCGGCCTCGGCGATGAGAAAGAGGCTGCCGGAATCGGCGTTCGTGAGTTCGCGCGCGCTACGCACGATTAGCTGCTGGAGTTTGGTAATATCGCGTTCGGCACTGAGCGAGAGCCCGATCTGCAGCAGCTGTTCGGATTCGCGTGTTTGCCGCTCGCCGCGCTTGCGTAAGCGGTGCGCTTCCTCGCGGTAGTCCAGGGCCTGCGCAGCGGTCCGCACGGTCGCGAGCAAGGCGCTGGGATCGAGCGGCGCGGTCAGCCATCCGCCGACGTGCGGGTTCGTTGCAAGATAGGCCGCCGCGGGTTCGCCGGGCTGCGCGACGATAATCGTGCTCGCGCCCTGCGCGACGTCGATGACCATGAGCGCCTGCTCGACGGTTTCGCGCGGCCCGAGCGTCGCAAGGCGTTCGTAGTCGATCAGGTAGAGGATGCGCTGTCCGGGATTCACGGTCGTGCTAAAGGGCACACTCGCAGCGGCGTGCACGATCCCGGCGGCATCGAGGGCGCCTGCAGCGGGCCCCAGTTCGAAACCGTGAGGATAGACGAGCACGAGTGTAGGCCGCGGGACGACGGATTCGACCGAGGTCGACTCGGAAATGGACATCCTGTTGCTTATAACTATCGGTTAGCTGGTCTGTTTCCTATAGGTCCAAGGGCGGGACCGCCCGTTAGTGACGCGAACCATTCGGTCTGTGTTTGAAGAGACGATCGCGAGCCGCATCCGGCCGCTAGCCGAAGCGATGCAAGCGAGTGACCTCATTCGTGTGAGCGTCGCCGAAACTGACCTTGAAATCGAACTGATACGTCACCCGCGTCCGGCGGCAACGCCGGCAGCGGCGGTCGTCGATCCGTCCGCGGCTGCGGCCTCCGAGGCGACCTACGAGATCGTCGCGGCGGACCAAGTGGGGATCGTGCGGTTCACGCGCCCGATCGCCGTCGAGGGGACCGTGCTCGAGAACGACCGCGAGATCGCTTACGTCGAAGCGCTTGGAATTCGCAATCCGGTCCGCTCCAAAGGCAAAGGGCGGATCGCATCCGTCTTCGTCATCGACGGGCAGGCGGTCGAATACGGCCAGCCGCTCTTCGCACTCGATCGGGGCGCATAATCGCTATGTTTCGGAAAGTCCTCATCGCCAACCGTGGCGAGATCGCTCTGCGTATCAACCGGGCATGCCAAGAACTCGGCGTTCCGACGGTGGCGATTTTCAGTGAAGCCGACCGGCAATCGCTGCACGTCCGCCACGCCGATGAAGCCTTCTGCGTCGGGCCTGGCCCCGTGGCCCGCTCGTACCTCAATATCCCGAACATCATTTCTGCGGCGTTGATCTCCGGCGCCGACGCGATCCATCCGGGCTACGGATTTCTCGCTGAGAACGCGCGCTTTGCGGAAATCTGCAACGACCACGGCTTGCGTTTCATCGGTCCCAAACCGTCGGTGATCGCGACGATGGGCGACAAGGCGACTGCGCGGCGCGTCATGGCCGAAGCCGGCGTTGCGACGACCCCGGGCAGCGGGATTGTCGATTCGATCGACGAGGCGCGCCTGGAAATCGAAAAAGTCGGCTATCCGGTGCTGCTCAAAGCGTCGGCTGGCGGCGGCGGCAAAGGCATGCGCGAAGTGCATGCGCCCGAGGATCTCGAGCGCATGTTTACGACGGCGCGCGCTGAGGCGGAAGCCTCGTTCAACGACGGCCGTTTGTACGTCGAAAAGCTCATCCTTAAGCCGCGCCACATCGAAGTGCAACTGCTCGGAGACGAGCAGGGCAATCTCGTGCACTTAGGCGAGCGCGACTGCTCGATTCAAAAGCCGTCGCACCAGAAACTCATCGAAGAATCGCCCGCGTTCGAACTGCCGGTGCACGTGCGCGACCGACTCTACGAAATGGCACTTGCCGCCGGGCGCGCGGTCAATTACACCAACGCCGGAACGCTCGAATTTCTCGTCAGCGGCGAGCAGATCTACTTCATGGAAATGAACACGCGCATTCAAGTCGAGCATCCCGTCACCGAGATGGTGTACGGCGTCGACTTGGTCAAAGAACAGATCCGCATCGCAGCGGGCGAGTCGCTCAACTTCACGCAAAGCGACCTGCACCCGGTCGGCCATGCCATCGAAGTGCGCGTCAATGCCGAAGATCCGAGTAACAACTTCGCGCCGGCAGCCGGTACGCTGACGCGCGTCGAGTTTCCCGGCGGACCGGGCGTGCGCGTCGATACGCACATGTTCTCGGGTGCGCAGATTCCGCCGTATTACGATTCGATGATTGCGAAGATCATCGCGCATGCGCGCACGCGCGAGGCGGCGATCGCGCGCATGGAACGCGCACTTGCGGAAACGCGTATTGAGGGTGTGAAGACGACCATCGATTTCGCGCGCGATGTGCTCCGCGATCCCAACTTCATCGCCGGCGGCGTGGGCGTTGAATATTTGGCGACATCGTTTTTGCCGAATTGGACCGCACCCGGCGAGCCGGCCAGCGTTTAGTGGCGGCCCGTCGGTTCGCGCGGGAACTCGCGCTGCAAGCACTCTACTCGAGTGAAATCGGACACCGTCCGCCCGAAGATGTTTTAGCGGAGGCACTGCTTGGCGCAAAGACCGAGGAGTCGCGTATCTTCGTCAAAGACCTGGTGTATGGAACGCTCGAACACGCCGCTGAGAGCGACGGCATCATCGCCCCGCTGCTCGAAGGCTGGACGCTCGATCGGCTGCCGACGATCGACCGCATCGTGCTGCGCATGAGCATGTTCGAATTGCGCTTCCGGCCCGAGACGCCGCGTCCGGTCGTCATCAACGAGGCCGTGGAACTCGCGAAAAAATTCTCGACCGAAGATTCCGGACGTTTCATCAACGGCGTGCTCGCCAAGGCTAGCCCCGCCTGATGCAGCGCAAGCCGGGAGCAAAGAAAGCGAAGCGCGCCGTCGGTCCGTGGCGTCGCTTCTTTACGATCGCGGCCGTCGTCGCTGTGTTTCTCATCCTTGGATCGGTCGGGGTCGTTGCGGGGATCGTGGCGTCGTATTCCAACGATTTGCCCGATATCAACCGCATGGCGGATTATCAGCCGTCGCGTTCGACGCGGGTCTTCGCACGTGACGGATCGCTGCTTGCGAATCTCTACCGGCAAAATCGCACGTGGATCACGATCGATAAGATCCCGGTCTACGTGCGTAACTCGTTCGTGGCAACCGAAGACCGCAATTTCTACCACCATCACGGCGTGGATTTTGGCGGTATCGCACGCGCGGCGTTCGCCGACTGGCGCCACGAGCGCTTTCAAGGTGCCTCGACGATCACGCAGCAGTTGGCTCGTGCGCTCTTTCTCTCAAACGAAGTCTCGATCTCGCGCAAAGTCCAAGAAGCACTGCTCGCAATTGAGATCGAGCGCTACTATACCAAAGACGAAATTCTCGAGCGCTACCTCAACCTGATCTACTTTGGGTCGGGCGCGTACGGCGTGGAAGCCGCGGCGCATACTTATTTCGGTACCGATACCGGTCATCTAACCATCGGACAAGCCGCGATGCTCGCCGGCATGCCCGCTGCGCCGTCCGACTACTCGCCGTACGTGAACCTGCAGCACGCAAAAGAGCGCCAAGCGCACGTGCTCGAACGCATGGTCGCCGCGCATTACATTACCAGCACGCAGCTGCGCGATGAAGAAACACGCTCGCTCGGCCTCATCGGCGAGCGTCCGGCCGGACTGCAGTCATACGTGCATCCGTATTTCACGACCTATGTCACGCATCAGCTCGAATCGCAGTTCGGAACGCAGTCGACCTTCGAGGGCGGCTTGCAAGTCTACACCACGCTCGATCCTGCAATGCAGACGATCGCGGAGAACGCGGTCATCTGGGGCATTGGCCGCGCGAAGGCCGAGGGCATCGGAGCGCATCAAGCGGCGCTCGTCTCGATCCGTCCATCGACCGGCGAGATTCTCGCCATGGTCGGCGGCGCGACGCCATTTTCGCTGACGAATCAGTTCAATCGTGCCTGGCAAGCGCGCCGCCAACCGGGCTCGTCGTTCAAAGTCTACGTTTACACGGCGGCCGTCGACAGCGGCATGCCGCCGTCGACGCTGCTTGAGGATACGCCGGTTTCGTATCCGATGGGTGATGGCACGCGCTGGTCGCCGATGGACGACGACAACCGCTTCTTCGGCGCGATTACGATGCGCTACGCGCTCGCGCAGTCGCGCAACGTCGTCGCCGTAAAGCTTGCCTCGCAGCTCGGCATCGATCGCGTGATCGAGTACGCCAAGCGCATGGGAATCAAAGAAGAACTCGGAGCGAATCTCTCGCTTGCGCTGGGATCGTCGGTCGTCTCGCCGCTCGATCAAGCGACGGGTTATGCAACGCTTGCCAATGGCGGCATTCACATCGATCCCTCGCCGATCCGCGTCGTGCGCGACTCGCTCGGCACGCCGATTTTGGACAACTCGTATCCGCAGCAGACCGAGGTCGTGAGTGCGGGAACCGCATACGTCGTGACATCGATGCTCGAGAGCGTGATCAAAGAGGGCACCGGCTATCCCAATGCCATCATCGGGCGCCCGGCTGCGGGTAAAACCGGGACCACATCCGATTTTCGCGATGCCTGGTTCGTCGGCTACACGCCGGACCTGGTGACGGCGGTCTGGATCGGCAATGACGACTATAAGCGCATGAACGAATCGTTCGGCGGCAACATTCCCGCGCGCATCTGGGCACGCTACATGAAAGCCGCGCTTGCAAAAACGCCCAAGCACGAATTCGCGTTCCCGCGCGATGAAGTGCGCAAGCTGGTGCTTTGCGGAACGGGCAAAGAAGAAGTTTTCTTGATCGGCACCGAGCCCGCGAAATCGTGCGGCGATTCGCGCTTTGCGAAGAAGAAGATCGCCAAAGGCGACGCCGTGCTCCCCGAACCCATCGCGACGGTCGATCCCGAGCTCAAAGGTTCCGCGATCGTCACCGCGCCGCCCGTGAAGCCGGCAAAACCCGATGCGGTACCGACGGACTCGATCGGCGATGGAACGAACTTCGAGACGCTCTCGACGCAAACGCCAAAGCCTAAGAAGACGCCGTAGTGCGCACGGTGTCCGCTCCGACACCCTCACCCGTCTCGGTCGGCCGTCTCGCGCGGTACATCAAATCGCGACTCGGCGACGATCCGAAGCTGCGATTCATCGCGGTACGCGGTGAAGTTTCGAATTTGCGCGTGCAGGAAGCCGGGCACGTGTATTTCGACCTCAAAGATGCGGAGGCGTTGATCAACGTCGTCGTCTGGTCCGATGCCGCCGTGCTGCTCCCGCCGCTCAAGAACGGCGCATCGGTCATCGCGGTGGGCGGCGTGATGACGTATCCTAAACGCAGTACGTATCAGCTCAGCGCCGTGCGGGTCGAGCTTGACGGCGTCGGCCGCTTGCACGAACTATACGAGCGTCTGCGCGAACAACTCAGGAGCGAAGGGCTCTTCGAGCCCGCCCGCAAGCGCGCTCTTCCACGCTATCCGTTCGCAATCGCGCTGATCTCATCGGCGACCTCCGATGGAGCGCGCGACTTCATTGCCAACGCCCGCCGACGCGCGCCGCACGTACGCGTACACCTCGTCGAGACGGCCGTGCAAGGGCCGAACGCGCCGGGTGAGATCGTCGCGGCGATCAAGCGCGCGGAGCGACTTCCGGTCGATGCGATCGTACTGGCACGCGGCGGCGGCTCGTACGAGGATCTCTTCGTCTTTAGCGACGAGCGCGTCGTGCGCGCGCTCGCGGCCGCCAAGCTGCCGACGGTCTCGGCGATCGGGCACGAGTCTGACTCGCCGCTGACGGATTTCGTCGCGGACGTTCGCGCGCTGACTCCCACGGCGGCGACCGAATTGATCTTGCCCGATCGGAGGCAGTTACTCGGCGAGATTCGCCGGGCGAGCCGGTCGCTCGAAACATCGCTCTATCGCAAATCCGCCAACGCGCGCTTACTGGTCGAACGCTTCGTGCTCCATTCGGTGCTCGGTCGACCGAGCGCGGCGTTTGGACCGCGACGCCAGCTCGTCGATGACTTGCGCGAACGCATCGGCAAGCGCGTGGGCGAACGATTCCGCGCGCAGTCGGTGCGATTGAACGCGCTCGAACGGCGGCTTGCGGCGCGCGATCCGCGCGTGCGGCTCGGTGAAGAACAGCGCCGTGTTGTCGGACTCGCGCATCGCATGGATCTCGCCGTAACCTCGCGCATCGGCGGCGGGAGACTGCGCTTCGATCGCGCAGTCCCGCGCCTGCGTCCGGCGCTCGAGCGCGCCCTCACCTCGCGCATGCATACGCTGGCACTCGCAACGAGCGAGCTAAACGGCAAAGATCCGACAGCAATTCTCTCACGCGGCTATGCGATGGTGCTCTACGGCGGCCGTGCGGTCACGGACCCCTCCGCCGTGCCCCGCGGTGCCGAGATCGTCGCACAGGTCGCTCGCGGAACGATTACGGCCCGCGTCGAATCAACGGAGACCAATGGCTGAACAACAATCCGGTGAATTCGAAGCCGCGCTCGTGAAGCTCGAGCAAATCGTCAAGCAGCTCGAAGGCAACGAAGTGGGTCTGGACAAGTCCGTCGAGCTCTTCAAGCAAGGGCGCGAGCTTGCCGCGCGCTGCGAAAAGCTGCTCGCCGATGCGCAATCGGCGATCGATAAAGCAACGAACGGCGCGGCCGCCGAGCCGGAACGTCGGCCCGCGCCGGCGCCGAGCTCTTCGCTCTTCGACGATGACCTCGTGGACGATGGGGAATGATCGCCGGCTCGATACGGCCGTCGTCGCGCTGACCGGTCTGACGCGCTCGCAAGCGCGCGGGCTGATCCTCGCCGGACGCGTTCGCGTCGACGGCAATCCGCACGTCAAACCTGGTTCGAACCTCCGCGTCGGCGCGCACGTCGACGTCGAGCGCCCGGCGCCGTACGTGAGTCGCGGCGGCGAAAAACTCGAAGGCGCGCTGCACGATTTCAACCTCGATGCGCGCGGCCTCGAAGCGCTCGATGTCGGTGCATCGACGGGCGGTTTTACCGATTGTCTCCTGCAGCAGGGCGCATCGAGCGTCGTTGCGCTCGATGTCGGCTACGGTCAACTGGCATGGAAGCTACGCAGCGACGACCGCGTAACGATCGTCGAACGCACGAATTTTCGCACGCTGCCGGACGATGCGTATCCGGCAGGCTTCGATCTCATCGTGATCGATGCGTCGTTCATTTCGCTGCGCACGATCGTCGCGCGGGCTGTCGCGTATCTGCGTCCGGGCGGCCGAATCGTGGCGCTCGTCAAACCGCAGTTCGAAGCGGGTCGCGACCGAATCGGCGGCGGCGGGGTCGTTCGCGATCCCGAAATTCATTCAGCGATCATGCGCGAAGTCCGGGACGCGCTGATGCCGCTTGGCGTTCATGCGATCGCCGCGGCGCGCTCGGGGCTCGTCGGTCCGGCGGGCAACGTCGAGTTCTTTTATCTGATCGCGCGCGAAGGACCCAGCGTCGATGACGAGCGGATCGACGCGCTCGTTGCGGAAGCGCACGCTCAATGATACACGAGAAGACCCGGACGATCGCCTTCTACGTCAACATGCACCGGGACAACGCGCGCGAGATCGCCGCGCGCGCCGCCGAGATCGCACGCGAAATTGGTTTCGCCGTTGCCCTGCCGCAAGACCAAGACGCCGTGCTGCACCTCGCCTCGGCCGGCGCCCAAGTCCAAGGTTCCGAATTACTTGTGACGATCGGCGGCGACGGGACGCTGCTGCGCGGCGTACATCTCGCCGCGCCGTTCGGCGTTCCGGTGCTCGGGATCAATACCGGGCGACTCGGATTTCTCACGGAATTCGAAGGCGATCTTGCCCTCGTCGATCTGCGCGCCGCACTCGAAGGCGGCTTCTTCACCGAGACACGCGCCGCGCTCACCGCCTGTATCAACGGCGGCGAAAAACACTTTGCGCTCAACGACGTTGTCGTACGCCGCTCGGCAAACGCGCGCATGGCGCCCTTCGGTCTTTCGCTCGACGGTGAGATCGTCGCGCACATTCCGGCCGACGGAATCATCGTCGCAACCGCCACGGGCTCGACGGCATACTTTCTTTCCGCCGGTGGTCCGATTATTTCACCGGGCGTCGATGCCTTTGGGATCATTGCCCTCTTGCCGCATACGCTCTTCGCGCGACCGCTCATCGTGCCGACGACCTCCAAGATCGAGATCATTTGCGACCCCGAAAACGTCCGTGCGACACTCGAAGTCGACGGCATGGTCGTCGCAGAACTCCATCCCAACGACGTCGTGAGCGTGCAGCGGACCTCAAAACCCGTTCGATTTGCCCGCATCCGCCCACAAGCGTTTTTCTCGCGTCTGCAAGAGAAACTCCAGTGGGGCGTTCCCATCAAACGCCAAGGCGAGTGAGCGCGTGCGACTCGGACGTCTGGCAATCGAGGATTTCGGCCTGATCGCACACGCGGCGTTCGCGTTTGCCGATGGTCTCACGATCGTGAGCGGCGAGACGGGCTCGGGCAAGACGATGCTGCTCGGAGCGCTTGGATTTGCGCTCGGCGATCGGGTCGGCGCGGAGATGATCCGTAGCGGCGCCGAACGCGCGCGGGTGACGCTCGAAGTCGAGCCGGACGCAGCGCTTCGCGCGCTACTCGCCGAGCAAGGCATCGTCCTTGCCGACGATGACGACGCGATTCTAACGCGCGAAATCGCGGCTGGGGGACGCTCGCAGGCGCGCGTGAATGGCACGGCTGTAAGTGCGAGCCAACTGCGCGAAATCGGTCGAGCCGTCGTCGATATCGTCGGTCAGCACGAAGCGCAGCGGCTGCTCTCACCGGGCTACGCACTCGAACTCGTCGACCGGCTCGGCGAGACCACGGTGCTGCGCGAACGCGTCGCCGTCATCGTGCACGAGCGCAACGCCATCGTAGCGGAAATTGCTGCGAGCCGAGCTGATGAAGGGCGCGCGCTTGCCGCGGCCGACTATGCCGCTTTTGCCGTGCGCGAAATCGACGAAGCCCGCCTCGCTCTTGGGGAAGATGAGAAGCTTCGCGAACGACGCGACTATCTTGCGAACATCGAGAAGATCGCCGCCGCCCTCGGCACGGCGCACGATGCGCTTGAAGATGAAAATGGTGCCGTTGACGCACTCGGAACGGCGAGCGCAGCGCTTGCAAGCGTAGCGCGCTACGATGCAGCGCTCGACGAATTAGCGGCGACGCTTGCCGCGCTTCAATCCGATCTCACGGAGAGCGCGGGGCGAATTGCGCGCGAGCGTGAGGCGGCAGACTTCGATCCGGCGGAGCTCGAGGGAATCGTCGCGCGGCTCGAATTGCTCGACCGACTCAAGAAAAAATTCGGCGGTAGTCTCGCAAGCGTGCTTGCTGCCCGCGAAGAATTCGCGCAGACGCACGATGGTTTCGTCAATCGCGATCGCCGCTTAGCCGAACTCGAAGCCGCTCGGCTCGCGCGTGAAACCGCGTTGATCGAGCGTGCCGGCGCCCTCACCAAGGCGCGCACGGCGGCGGCGAAATTGCTTGAAAAGCGCGTCAGCGAAGAACTCGCCGAACTCGCGATGCCCGCTGCGCGCTTGCAGATCGCCTTCGTCCCGGTCGATCCGATCGGCACCAGCGGCGCCGAACGTGCGGACCTTTTGCTCGCCGCCAACCCCGGCGAACCGTTTCGCCCGCTCGGCAAGAGCGCTTCAGGCGGCGAACTCTCCCGCGTGTTGCTCGCGCTGATCGTCGCGCTTGCGGACCGCCGTGAGCGCACGGCACTCGTCTTCGATGAGATCGACGCGGGGATCGGCGGCGCAACGGCAAGCGCCGTTGGAACGCGGCTCGGTCGCTTGTCGTCTGCAGGACAGGTCGTCTGCGTGACGCATTTGGCTCAAATTGCGTCGTGGGCCGACGCGCATTACGCGCTGCGTAAGCGCGAGGACCGCGGTACGACGGTCGTCGAGCTCGAAACGCTTGCGACCGAACGAACACGACTCGAGGAGATTGCACGAATGCTTTCCGGCGAAACGGGCGACGTCGCGCTCGAACATGCGGCGACGCTCGTTCGCGGGGTTGCCGCTAAGCGATGAAAGAAAAAGTTCTGGTTCTGCTCTCGTCCGGCGGTGAGGCGATGCGGCGGAGCGTGCGCGCCTATATCGGCGCCGCACGCGAACGATACGAACTACGCATGCTCGCGCCGGACAGCGAAGCGAAGGCCTTTCGCGATCTCGGCATCCCGATTGAATCGTGGAAACCGGCGGGTCTTTTCAACGTGCTCCGATCGATCGGCGCGCTGCGTCGTGCGGTCGAACGCGACGATCCGGCGATCGTGCAGTGCTTTGGCTGGACGGCCACGGCCGTTGCGATGGGTGCGATGCCCACGCGCTACGCGGCGCGCACGGTCGTCTCGCTGCAAGATCCGATTCGCGATAACGAAATGCCGAAGGCCTTCGTCGACAAGCGTCTGCCGGAGTTGATGACGCGTCCGGGCGCGATCGTCGTTGCGTACGCGGGGATCAAACGCGCGCTCGTCAACGGTTTCGGCGTCGACGAATCGCGCGTGAGCCTGCTGGGCTATCCGGTCGTCTCGAACACGCCGCGCGATCTTGCTCGGCCGCCGGGCCGGCGCGGTCCGATCGTCGGCTGGTCGGGTCCTCTGGTCGCCGACCGTTCGTGGGAAGTCGCAATCGATGCGGTGGCACTGCTCGTGCCCGAGATGTCCGAAGTCGACCTGTGGATCGCAGGGGACGGCCCGGTGAAGACGCTGGTGAAGGCGCACGCGCGCGAACGCGGCGCGCAAAACGCGGTCACGTTTTTCGGCCCGATGCCGACGCCCGAACTCATCTCGGGGATCGATTTGTTGCTCGTGCCGCAGTCGCGCGACGGCTTACCGTATCAGCTGATCGAGGGTCTCGTCGGCGGCGTTCCGATCGTTGCATCGAACACCGGCGGCATCGCCGACACGCTCATCGACCGTCCGACCGCGTGGCTCGTGCCAAACGACGCCGAGGGTTTCGCCGCGGGCATACGCGATGCGTGGGCACGAATCGATGATGCCTGGCTCGACGCGCAAGCGCAGCGCGGCAGCGCGATCGCCGAATACGATCCCGAACGCATCCACGGCGAACTTTTCGCCGTCTACGATCGCCTGATCGCAAGCAACGCCGTCGCCGCGGAATAGCGATTAGGGCAAGAGGTGGACTTTCATCACGTTGGTGCCGCCGGCACCGACGGGCATGCCGCTCGTGATCACGATTGTCTCGCCGGCTTTGGCGAGGCCTTCTGCAACGACGCGCTGTTCGGCAATTTCGATTAGCGTCTCGATATAGCGGTAACTCTGCACGACCAGCGACTCGACGCCCCAGACGACGGCGAGGCGGCGTGCGACTTCGATCAGCGGCGTCATCGCGACAATTTGCGCGCGCGGGCGGAACGATGAGATATGCCGCGCCGTGTTGCCGGTCGTCGTTCCGGTCAAGATCATATCGAGTTTGAGCGCTTCGGTCGTGCGGGCGGCGGCTTCGGCGATCGAGGTTCCAACGGCGTCTTCGCCCCCTTGGAAAACGTCGGTAATTTCGATGCGTCGCTCTTGTAAATCGTCGTGCGGGTAGCGTTTCTCGATCGTTCGTGCGATCGTGGCCATCGTTTTGACGGCTTCGAGCGGATACGCACCACGTGCGGTTTCGCCCGAGAGCATGACGGCGTCGGTGCCGTCGAGGATGGCATTTGCAACGTCGTTCGCCTCGGCCCGCGTCGGACGCGCAGCGGAGATCATCGATTCGAGCATCTGCGTTGCGGTGATGACGGGCTTGCTCGCGCGATTGGTTCGCGCGATTAAATCTTTTTGAACCATCGGCACTTCTTCGAGTGGAATCTCGATCCCAAGATCCCCGCGCGCGACCATGATGCCATCGGAGATCGCGATGATCTCATCGATGCAGTCGAGTGCCTCGTGTTTTTCGATTTTCGAGAACACCGGGATCGTCTTACCGGCCGCTGCGATCGCGTCTTTCACGCGTGCGACATCGGATGGACCGCGCACGAACGAAACCGCGACCCAGTCGACGTTTTGTTCGATGCCAAAGGCCAAGTGCACGAGATCGCGATCGGTGACCGCTTCGATGT
This sequence comes from Vulcanimicrobiales bacterium, assembly GCA_038231455.1. Lineage (GTDB taxonomy): Bacteria > Vulcanimicrobiota > Vulcanimicrobiia > Vulcanimicrobiales > Vulcanimicrobiaceae > JANLVI01. The sequence goes on from JBBRLI010000003.1 coordinate 106,041, forward strand.
TGAGCGTGCCGTCGGGATAGTTGATGCCCTGCGTCGGGCGCAGTTCGCCGCCGACTTCCACAACGGTGTGGATGACGTCGCCTTTGACCTCGCTGATGCGCAGCGCGATTGCGCCGTCAGCAAGATAGATCCGTTTACCCGCTTCGACATCGCGTGCTAGGTCGACGTACGAGACGGACACACCGTGGACGTCGCCGATCGTTTCCGCGGTCGTGAGCGTGAACGGTTCGCCCGGGACGAGCGTGACCGAGGTGACGCCCTCGGCGAGTTTGCCGGTACGGACCTTGGGTCCGGGCAAATCTTGCAAGACCGCGATGTGTAAACTGAGTTCGGCTGCAATCGAGCGGACGTCCGCAATCACCGCCCGGTGTTCGTCGTGCGTACCGTGCGAGAAATTGAGTCGGACGACGTTCACGCCGGCGCGGAAGAGTTCGCGCAGCATAGCCGGTTCGCGTGAGGCCGGCCCGATCGTGGCGACAATTTTCGTTCGTTTGAGTGTGGGTGCGATCATCGGATGATCGCGTTGCCGCCCGCGCCGGGCGGGACCTGCGAAGGGAAATTGTTTCCCTTAAGCCATGCCGGTCTTGATTGCGTAGACCGCCGCTTGCGTGCGAGCTTGGACGTTGAGCTTCGAGAAGATCCGGCTGATGTGGTTCTTGATGGTTTTCTCGGAAAGCTTGAGCTTGCCACCGATTTCTTTATTCGAAAGTCCGTGGGCGATGAGGCGCAGGATATCGGCCTCGCGTCCGGTCAGCTCGCCGACCCCGGCCGTCGAACCGCCGCCGGCGACGACGTACCGGCGTTTGAGCATGCGCCCGGCGACCCGGGGATCGACGTAAGACGAACCGCCAGCCAGCACGCGGAACGCGAGGTCGAGCTCGTTTGGCGACATATCCTTGACGAGAAAACCGTCGGCGCCTGAGGCGATGCTACGCTGCATGACATCGGCGTTGGCGAAGCTCGAAAGAACCGCAACGCGGATATCCGGATCGACCCCATGAGCGATCGCAATCGCCTCAGCGACGTCGTGGAGCGCGTTATCGAGCCCGAAGACGATCAATTCGGGACGTGTGCGGCGCAGATCGTCCGCCTTGATCTCGGATGCATCGCCGACGACGCGCACGAGCGGATTGCCTGCGAAATACACGTGCAATGCCCGCGCAATGAGCGCTTGACGCTCCACCACGAAGACACGAATCGGTACCAGGTCATGCGCGATCAAGAAGTCCCTCCGGTGATTTGTCGATAGGCCGTCAGTCCCAAGTTACCCGGGCCTACTACGTTATGGCTAATTAAGATTCGATTTAAACGTGCGGGAACCGGATTTTGACAATTGAAAAACCCGGCAGTTCTGCGCTGCCGGGTTTTGGCCAAGTGCTCGGTTCCTCGACTAGGCGGGGAGCGAGACGGTGTGGCCGGCGCCTAGGTAATACTCCGAGTACGCGCGGCGTTCGGGTTTGGTGCGGTTGAGCACGACGCCGATGAGGTTAAGACTTCCAACTGAGCCGAGTTTTTCGAGGGCGATATTCGCCGCGCGCCCGTCGGTTTGCGCAGCCGAGATTACTAGCACCGTTCCGTCGGCTTTCATTCCGAGTACGGCTCCGTCGATGATCGGCTCGAGTGCGGGCGCATCGATGATGACGAAGTCGAATTGATCGCGTGCTGTTTTGAGGAGTCGGTCGAACGCCTCGCCTTGGATAAGCGCGAGAGGATTTGGTGCGCGCGTACCGCTCGTGAGCGTCCACACGCCGTCGTGTCCGCTCGGACGCACGGCGTCCTCAAAGGTCGCTAGCCCGACGAGGACATCGGAGAGACCCGCGTTGTTCGCAAGATCGAGTTTGGTGTGGATCGTCGGACGACGAAGGTCGGCATCGATGATGAGTACGCGCGCGTTGAGCTGCGCCATACTTACGGCGATGTTAACGGCGATCGTTGATTTCCCATCGCCCTTGTGCGGCGAGGTAATCGCGATCGAGCGAGGCGCGGTGGCTGAGGAATAGCGTAGTGCGGTAACGAGTTCCAGGTACGATTCCACCGCCATCGCATCGAGCCATGAATCGGTGCTACCATCCGGCTTGCCATCTGCCGATTTTTTGCCTGCGCCAAGACCCAGGGCCGGAATCGACGCGAGCACCGGAACGCCGAGGCGTTCTTTTACGTCTTCTTCGGTGCGGAAGCGATCGTCGAGGAATTCCAGACCGAAAACGGCGCCGAGACCCAGGATCAAACCGACGAGCAAAGCCGCGCCGATGTTGAGTGGGACATTCGGCGTAACGCGCGCAAAATTCGGATCCGCTTGCTGCGTGATCGTCACATCGCTGAGGGCTGTCGTGCTCGAGAGCGATGCATCGGCGTATTTCTTTTCGAGTGTATTGTACACGTCTTCGGCGGCTTTGGCATCGCGCTGAAGCGATGCGATGCGCTGTTGGCGCTCGGGGAGCGCGGTAACGTTCGATTGCATTGCGCCGCGTTGCCCGCGGGCGGTTGCGGCCTGCGATTGCGCTGACTGCACTTGCGCGCGAAGCGTCGCGGCTTGCTGCGAGAGCTGCTGCCACAGGGGATTGGGAATGCTTTGCGTTCCTGAGACGACCGTCGCGCTCTGTTTTGCCGCCTGTGCTTGCAGCGCGGCGAGCTGGCGCTCACCGGCGATCACCGTCGGATGCGATTCCGTATATTGTTTGCGAGCGGCATCGAGGTTAGCTTGCGCCTGTGCGATTTGCTGCGCGAGCGCTTGTGCAACGGGATTTGCAGCGACGCTGCTCTGCCCGACGATCGTCCGGGGCGTCGCAGCGAGTTGGCTCTGCACGCTTGCGAGCTGCGCGGTTGCCATACGGCCGTCCATATCAGCCTGCGATGCTTTGGCATCGAGCGTTGCGGCTTGACCCAACTGTGCGCTGATCTGCGTTGGCAAATCGGCGATCCCGTAGCGCTGTTCGTACGAACGGAGTGCGTTTTGGGCTCCGCGCATTTTCTGTTCGGCGATCGGGATCTGCGTTTGCAAAAAACTAATGGCGGAATCTGCCTGGTGGGCGACGAGCCCCCGTTCGCGGTCGACGAAGACGCTCGCAAACGTGTTCGCGATTTTGGCCGACTCTTCGGCTGAATTCCACGACACATCGACGCCAATAATTGCGGTATTGGTGATCGGTTTGATCGCAACGTGGTGGAGCAAATCATCGGGGGAAACCTTGAGATTAAGGCGATTGACCACTTCGCGTGCGATCGGCGATTCGTGCAATAGCTCGGCATAGGTCTCAGAAGACTGGACGCCGCTAGCGCTGAGTAAAGCGTTGAGAACCGGTAAGCTCGTATCGGTATTTTGTGCGCTCGCTGTCGCGCTATTATTACCCGCAATCATCTTCACGCCGGTCGTGTACGATTTGTGCTTGAGCAGCGTGAGCACAGCAACGAGTGCGACGACGCCGACGACGATCGAGAAGAAGAGCACGCGCCGACGTACGAGCACGTTCCAAAGGCGCGGGACATCGATGTCGCGCGGAGCCGCGCCAAAGGCGTTGGCGTTAGCGAACGCTGCAGGCTGCGGTACATCCGCGGGCGTCGCGAGCGCGTAGTTGTTGCGTTTCATGTACAGCGAGTCTCCGGTTTACGGCAAGCCGACGAGATGTCGTAGTGAGAAGAGGACTCCCAGCGGACCCGAGACGCCATCGCGGCGCCCGCCGGCGGCGGGGACATAGACCAAATCGTTTTTCTGCATCACGATGTCGCGTGCGACATCGCCGTTTTTGAGCACGTCGTAGAGATTGACGCTCATCGTTTCCGGCGTGCCGTCCGCGCGCAGGCGTCGGATGGTGATGTGGTTAAGGTCGGCGTTCGAATTCACGCCGTTGCCCGCACGCGCAAGCGCCATCGAAAGTCGGTCACCTTCGCGCACGGTGACGTCGCCGGGGTGATCCACCGCGCCGAGGACTTGGACGTTCAGGGTGAGCGGGCTTGGCACGTAGACCGTCGTCTTATCGCTTAGCTCGAGATTTTGCGTGACATCGCCGGTGTGCAAGAGCCCCTGCAACGAGGCTTCTTTTACCACGCCGCCGTCAGTCGAGAGGCGCGCGGTCGGCAGGTCGCCGTCGGTGATGCCAAGCCCTCCGGCGCTTGCGAGGGCATCCGTGAGATGGCTGCGCGAACGTAATTCGTATTTGCCGGGCGTCTTGACGTTGCCGAGCACCAAGACCTCGATCGGGCCTTCAAGCGCTACCGCCACGGTGACGTTTGGCTTGCGAATAAATTTGCTCAATTTGCCCGCGATCCGCTCGGAGGCTTGCGTCGGTGTAAGCCCGTCGAGCGAGACTTCTCCGATAAGCGGATACGCGATCGAGCCGCCCGGGAGGACTTTGACCGTTTGCGTTAGCGACGTATCGCCATACACAACCACGCTGAGCTGGTCGCCCGGATGGATGCGATAGGCGTCATCGGCCAGGGCGGGGAGACATGTCAGCGCGAGGACGGCGGTAAGCGAAAGAAGTCGTTTCACGTTAGCAAGCGTACCGCGCCTTGGCTGCCAACTTACGTCCGGCTATTCCCTGTGCGTCGGGACTTCGGTCCCAATCCGGCAGGAACGCCGCGAACCACCGGTGTTGCCGCGTCGATCAGCGCGGCGAGCGCGCGTGTCGTCGCCCCGGTGGAGAACTCTTGCTCGACACGAGCCCTCCCGGCGGCGCCTAGCTTGAGCCGGAGGTCCCGGTCTTCGGCGAGCGTATCGATTGCGGCCGCCAGCTGCGAGGGGTCGCGCTGTTCGACGAGGATGCCGCAAGAAGCATCCACGAGTTCGACCGTACTGCCGGTGCGTGTCGCGACGACCGGAAGTCCCGCGCCCATCGCCTCCATCATTGCAACCGGGATGCCTTCGTGTTCGCCCGGCGTCTCGGTGCTCGCTAAGACCGAGCAGTCGTACGTGCCATCGGCGAGCGCGCGCATCATCTGCGCGTGCGGGAAATTTCCGAGCAGCCGTATGCGATCGGCGAGCCCCGCGCGTTCGATGTGCGCTTGGATCTCGTCGTGGAGTTCGCCGACACCCGCGAAATCGCACGTAAAATCCAGCCCCCGATCGCGCAGCGCGTGGAGCGCATCGATGAGATATCGGTGGCCTTTCCAGTGCACGAGGCGTGCGGCGCTGAGGATGCGGAAGGATGCGCGCGGCGGGGGCGGCGTGCAGAGATCGGGGAGGTCGATCCCCAAGTGGACGACGGTACACCGTCGCGCGGCGGCCGGCGTGAGTTGTTCTTGAAGATGGAAGCAGTTGCGTTTGGAAATTACCCGCGTGAACGCAGCGCTGAGAACTTTTTCTTCGAGCATGTTGCCCGCGAAGATGTCGTGTTGGTGTGCGGTGATGCTCCAGGGAATACCGGTTAGCCGGTGGGCGACGTATCCGAGCGTCGCGGGCGTCGTGATCCACTGCACGTGGATATGCTCGATTCCCAACCGCCGGACGTCCGCGGCGAACGCCAGGGCTTTTGGAAATATAACGAGGTTTTTTAGCTTCGCATCAAGTCGGTATGATGAAATTAGTACGTTTGTAAACGTAGCGATCACCCGGTACGGGTTGCGGGCGAATTCTGCAAGTGCGAGCTGCACGACCGATCGATCGAATGTCGCACGTGGATGCGCCGCTACCCCTAAATCGTCGTAGAGCGGCGTTGCTTGTGTCGGACGCGTTGCGAAAAGCGTCACGTCCGCGTATGATGCCAGCGACTTCACTTCTGGTCGGAAAAACGTCTCCGTTATCCCAAAGGGGAACGTCGTTGCAAGATACGCGAGTTTCATCTTCCGGCAAGCTCGTGGTAGAGATCGGCGTGGGCGCGCGCGGTGCGCCGCAAGTCGAAGCGCGCGGCGGCATAGCGTCGCGCGTTCGAACGTACGCGAACGCGCAAGGCATCATCGAGGGCGGCGCGATCGAAGGCCGCTGCGAGCGCCGTCGGCGTAAAGTCCCGCGCGAGATAGCCCGTTTCGCCGTCGGTAATGAAGTCCGAGGCGCCCTCCCAGGGTGTCGAGATCGCCGGAAGTCCGTCGAACATCGCCTCGCCGAGCGCCAGCGGCATGCGTTCCCATAGTGAGGGAAGCACGTAGGCGTCCATCGCGCCGCCGATCCGTCGCACGTCCGTACGATAGCCGAGGAAGTGGACGCGCTCGGCAACGCCGCTTTCCGCCGCGATCTCGCGCAGCATCGCTGCGTCCGGTCCGTCGCCTGCGAGCACGAGGTGCAACCGACCGACGCGCGATTCTCGCAATGCCGCAATCGCCAAGCGTTGGTTTTTCTGCGTTGCAAGTCGAGCGGGGGCGAAAAGCGCGAAAGCATCGCGTGGAATGCCGAGTTCATCGCGCAAAACATTCCGATCGGCGATCGCACCCGGTGGTGCGATGCCGTTGGGGATCACGGCAATCCGTGCGTCGGCCACGTGTTCGCTTGCGCCAAACGCGCGCCGCTGCGATTCGGTAAAAACGACGAATCGCGCCGTTTGTGGATGTAAGAAGCGATTGATCGCGTCTCGGAGCGGTCCACCGGCCTCATCGCCATGTTCGGTGAAAACGATTGCTGGAACGCGCGCGACTAGCGCCGCAAGTCGGCCCGCATACTTTCCGGTGTGGAGATGGGCGTGCACCACATCGGGCCGAAGCGCGCGCAACGTTGCGACAAGACGCGGCCAATATCCGTAATCACCGCGTTTCGTGCGACCGATTTCGACGATAGGCACGCCGAGTTCCGCGCGTTCGCTCTCGCTAAGGCGCGAACCATAGACCGAGACGAGCGTGACATCGACGCCTTCGTCGATCAAGCGCGGCGCGAGCGCGCGGACGAGTGCCTCGGCTCCGCCTTCACGCAAATTGGCGCAGAGATGAACGACGTGCAGCCGCCGCTGCGGCGGCAGTTCGGAGGCAATCATAGATGAACGGACCGTACCGCTGCTTGCTCGTACTCAAAGCGTCGCTACGCCTGAGGCGACGAGGACTTTGGTCCCAGCGGCGCTCGCTTGATTGTGGGTATGTCGATCGGGCATGAACCGGCTTGCCATCGTCATTCCGGCGCACAATGAGGCCGCGCATCTTCCCTCAGTCCTCGCGAGCATTGCGGCACAAACGTTCGACCGCGAGCGTTTGCGCGTAATTATCGTCGACGATTCGTCGAGCGATGCGACCGGAGCGATCGCTCGGGACTGGCTGGTACGTGAGGGAGTAGCGGGTGATGTCGTCCGCGTCGAAGCGCGGTCGATACCGAGAACGCTGAACGCCGGGATCGCCCGGGCGCATGACGATGAGATCGTCGTGCGGCTCGACGCGCATACGACATATGCCCCGGACTACCTCGCTTGCATCGATGCAGCATTCGACGCTTTCGGTGCGACCGTCTGGGTTGTTGGGGGCGCGCAACGTCCATCGCCCGGCACGACCCCCGCGGAGCGTCTTATCGTCTCGCTGATGACCTCACGCATGGGGCTCGGCGGCGCCGCATTCCGTACCGCGACGCAAGCGCAGCAAGCGACGAGCGTCTACCTCGGCGCGTTCCGCGCGGGCGTGCTTCAGCGGATCAGCGGTTACGACGAGACGTGGCTTGCCAATGAAGATGCCGAACTTGCCGCGCGGGTCGCCGCGGCGGGAGGCGAGATTTGGTGGATCCCGCTCGAGAGTGCGTACCGCGTCAATCGGGGGCCGCGGCGGACACTCGTCCAACTCGCACGTTACGGCTATTGGCGCGGGCGAACGTTACGCCGTCATCCGCGGCTGGCACGCCTCCGGCATGTAGCTCCGCCGCTAGCACTCATTGCCGCAACGACCCTTGCCATGCGCGGCGCTTGGCGCATGCTCGCGTTCGGTGCGCTTGTCTATTCGGCCGGCGTGATCGCGCAGCGTCCGCGTGACGAACGTCGTGGGACGACGGCGGCCGCGTTGGTGTTCTTTCCGCTCGCGCACGCCGCATTCGCCCTGGGGCTCATTCGGGGACTCGCTACCGCGCAGGCGTGAGGGCCGGTTTCCGCTCTTGTGGCGGGTCGGCGGATCTGGCGAATGGCGCCCGCGCCATCTGCGTGCGCGCGCGAGCACGAGTGAACAGGCGCGGCATCGCGGCGTTCGTTGCGAGTGCCGACATCGAGAGCGCGAGCCATAAGTATTTGAACGTCAACGTGTCGAGGAAGAACGACGCCACAAAGAGTGCGAAAACCGCAGCTTCGATCCCAACGCGTGTCGGCATGCCGTCGAACGCGACGGGAACGCGGCGCATATCGCGCCACGACGAGTACCACGCGTACACTAAAAGCGCAACGCCGAGCAGTCCGAGTTCCACCGATGTTCCGATGAGGACGTTGTGTGAGGGACGCGACCAGCCTTGAAACACGGCTTGATAGCCGTTTAAGAACATGCGATCGTATGCGGTTGGGAATGCGCCGATCCCAGCACCAATCAGCCAATGATCGGCGAGCGCTTTGAGCCCGATATTCCAGATGAACACGCGGCCCGCGCCCATCCCTTGAGTCGGATCGGAGAAGCGTTGCCACACGGTCGGAAAAGCGGCACTGATCGCCAGTGCGATCAGTCCCAGCCCGACGATTTGCAACCGCCGGCGCGAACGCCAAGCGATGTACACGAGCATCATGCCAAGCGAAATGAACGCACCGCGCGAGCCGCTCAGGAGCAAACCGCCCGTCATCACGACGACGGCCACAAGGCTCAGGACGCGGCCAAGAACCTTTCCGCGCGCAAGCGCAATGACGAGCGCAAGGGCAATGGGGAGGAGCAACGCTGCGGCATAGTGATTCGGATCTACGGTGAGCCCGGTGGAACTCGTAATCGAAAGCCGCTCTTCAAAGCGGTTGCCTTGCGTGTATAAATAGAGACCGTAACATGCCGAGCCGATCCCGCTAAGAATAACGACCGTCGTAAGGCGCTTGAATTCGCCAGGCGTGACCGGATAGATCGCGAGGAGCGAAAAGAGCAAGAAGAGCTGGAAGATCTGTCCGAAGGTCGTCGTCGTCAGCGCACTGTCGATCGTCCAGATGGCCGTCAGCGCCATCCAACCGACGAGTACGAGCCAAAAATACCACGCCCGCGGCGGAGCGACCGCGCGACGCAAGAGCGCGATTCGGAAAACCAGCGCGAGCGCGCTTACGATTGCGAGACCGCGGACCAGCGTCGCGCCGTTATTGCCGAGCACGTTGTCGAATGGAATGAGCGCTACGTAGACGCCGAACGGCACGATCAGCGGCGCGCGCAATGCAAAAAGAAAAGCCAACGGCACGAGGATCGCGGCAGCGACGATTTCGGGGGCGATTAAGTCCATGGCGACTTTCTAGAAGCGGGCGAACGCACGTCGAACGTACCCCGGATCAGCGAGCGCCAACCGCAGCTGGACCTTGGTTGGGAAGTAGCGCCGTCGTTTGAGCGATGATGCGAGCCGCCCGGTCCCAGCCGAAGTGGCGTGCATACCGCTCGCTCGCCGCGCGTCCCATGCGAGCACGCAGTTCGCTGCTTGCCAGAAGCGCACGCAACGAGCGTGTTAGCTCCGGCACATCGCCCTGCGTGTGAACGAAACCCGTTTCGCCGGCCTCGACGATCTCCGGCATCGCGCACTGATCCGAGACGACGCAGGGCAGTGCATGTGCCATCGCTTCGAGGAAGACGATTCCGAACGGTTCGTAGAGCGAGGGCATCGCAAAAATCGTCGCTCGTCCGTACTCGTGTAAGAGCCGGTTGAGTCCGGCATCGGTATCCGTATCAAGCGGTCCGATGAACGCGACCCCATCGGGCAAACGTCCGATCGTTTTTGGCCCGACGATCGTGAGTGTCGCCTCGGGCACGTCGCGACGAGCGCGTTCGAATGCACGCAGCAACACATCGCCGCCTTTCCGATTGAATTCTTTGCCGACGAAGAGGATCGCCGGATCTTCGTACGATTTGCCGTCCGTCGCCGCTAGCTGCCGGAGGTTCACGCCGGCGCCCGCGACCGTGATCTTTTCCGGAGGTACGTCAAAATCGGAAACGAGGGTGCCTTTCGCCCACGCACTCATGGTGAAGAGATGATCGACCTCGGCGTAGAGTCGCCGCTCGTAGGCAAGACCGTCGGCGAAATCCGATCGGTTCGGATCACCGGCGTAAGGACTCTTGAGATAGGTCGCTAGCGTCGCGTCGTGATACGAAATGGTCAAACGTCCCGGGAGTCGCGCGAGGTTATAGAACGCGGCGATCTGCAGGACAACATCGTAGCGTTCGGGATCGAACTCGCGCAGACGTCCTTTTGCAACGCTACTGTTGTGCCGAAAAAGGTCGGTGCGCTGGCGATAACGCTGCACCCACTTCGCGCGGTCGCGCCGGAAGCTGAGCGCTTTGTAGTAGAGTTGCGCTGCCGCCGACGGCTGTGCAGAGACCGCGCCGAACGCAGCATCGCGATCGCGAAGTGCGCGAAAAAGCCCCGCACTCGAACCCGAGAACGTCTTGGAACTGTACGGATCGCCGAGCGTGACCCCGACGATGCTCATACGGCAGCGGGCGCTTCGACCGCCCGCGGCGACCCGCGTAGTGCCGCTAAGTCATCTCGTCGCACAAGAAAAAGATCGCGTGTCGGCGTCTTGGTGAGGCGCGCGAATATCCAAACTTTCGCGCCGAATGAGAACATATACGCAAGTGTCGTTGCGATCGCCGGTCCGATGATACCGTACCGACCCACGGTCGCAAACGTCGCGAGAGCGCACAGCGAGAACGTGAGGATCTCGATGCGTAAAACGAGTCCCGGTCGATTTGCACGAACGGAAAGGAAGTATGTGAGGATCGCATCCGCCGCATAAACCGTCATGCCGGGGAGCAGAAAGCGTAGCGCGATTCCCGCGGGAGAAAACGCCGAGCCGTATACGAGCCTCACCAGCCACGGTCCAAGCGTGAAAGCGACCACCGCGGAGACGACCTCGATTGCGATGACCAGGCGCGTAATGCGCGCGGTAATTGCCGCCCCGTCTTGAAACGAGGCGGTCGCCACGCGTCCGTACGCCGACCACGAAATCGCGCGGCTGACCTGGAACATCAGTTCGCCACAAGCGATTGCCAGCGTGTAGTTTCCGAGCGCGACCGGTGAGAGCAGCGCGCTTACAATGAAGACGTCGACACGAAAGGAGAGGTACGCCGCAACCGCCGAGAGCGAGGTCATCCGCGCGAAACGCACCATTTCGTGAAGCAGTCGCGCGACTTCGGATGGGACGGCGCTGCGTGCGAGTTGATGGAGACCGCGCGCGACGACGATCGCTCCCGTTACATATCCGAGCACCCAAATCGCAAGGATACCATCGATTCCAACGTGGCGCGTCGCCATCGCCAGGAGCATTGCGATTCCGGTGCCGGCATTCGTGGCAAGCGATGCAACGTTCGTCCGTTCGACGCGTAGATTGATCAGGTGAAACGCGTTCATCGTCTGGAGATAAAGCGCGAACGGGAGTGCGATTGCGACCGCGAGGAGCGCGTGCTGCGACGGTACGAACCAGCCGATCAGCGCGATGATGGGCGAGGCGATGGCGCTTACGATTGCCACGATCCGCCGGGCGGCGACGTAGGCCGAGGCAATCCGCTCGGGTTCCTCGCCCGCGGTTCGCGCGACCGCGGATGAAATGCCGTCGCCGATCGCGATGAACGCCATGATCGCGATGCCGGCATAGCTGACGACGCCCTTCCCGACCGGGCCGTACACGCGCGATATCGCGATGCCCGCGACGATCATCGCCCCTTGGCCCAGCAGAATCGAGACGAGCGTGTGGATGGTCTGCGCGAAGAGGCTGCGTTTCATCGCGGGACGAGCTCCGCGATCGACGATTCGAAATACGGATGTTCTGCGATTACCCGATACTCGCGGCGCACGACTTCATCCAGATACGCACAGCCGTAATCCGGGTGGCGAAACGTGCATGCGTTGTTCCGAACGAGCCACAATCGATGATGGCCGAGGCGAGCCCTGCCGATCACGCCATCGACTTCGGCGCTCGAATGAATGACGAAGGCGTTCGCGCGAAAGACATCTGTCTGGGGACTGCGCGGCACGCGAACGAGCGATCCTACGTAGTACCGCTGCAGCGGCAAGGCGGCGTCGCTATCGAAAACCGCGACAGCATCCCCGGGTGCAACCTCGCGCGTGAGCGCGGCTCCGACGCGCTTCCAATCGCCGGTTTTCGCGCCGTGCCCGTAGAGTGAGCCGAGCGATAGCGCGCAAACAAGCGCGTATGCACCGCCAAACGCGATGGCACTTAGCGGACGGCGTGCGGTTGCGAGGAGCGCGGCGACCGCGAGCATCAGCGGCGCGAAAAGGACAACGGTTTGACGGGGCGCGATCACGTACACGTGCGCGAATGCGCCGACGAGCGTGAAGAGTAACGCCGAGACCGCAGCGACGATCGCGAATGCACCGAACGCGCGATTCGGGCGCGGCTGCGCGGCAACAATCGAGCCGATCGCCACGAGACCAACGATTGCGTACGCGGCGCGACCGACGATGCCGCGCGCCCAGTGCAGCGGCATCACGTAGTCGGCAGAGGCGGCAAGCGGAATGCGAGCCGCGCCGATCAATCCCAACCGGCTCGGCTCGTCGACACCGACTTGCTCACGCACGATCCCGACGAGCGGAACCATCGCAAGAGCAACGAGCGCGCAGCTCGCCAGAAACGCTAGCAGCCCCTGACGCCGGTAGACGAGGAGTGCTGCACCGAATCCGACTAGAGCGAACATCAAATAATATTGAAGATACGCGGCCGCGATCGCGGAGAGGACGAAACCCGTGCGGGCGATCCAAACGCCACGCGAAATGTCGCAAGCCACGAAAAATCCGTCATAAAACGTCAGCGCGAGTAGCGACGAAACGAGCAGAGCGAAGGCATACAGGCGAATTTCGGTGCCGGCGTAGACCACGAACGGGTTGAAGGCGATGGCGGCAAAGACGAGCGTTGAAGCGTTCGGCCAGACGCGGCGTAGCAGCGCCGCCATCGTTATAAGAAATCCGGCGATGCACGCAACCGAAAAGAGCCGCGCGACGAAGACCGAGCTATCGAACGTCCGCCAGAGCGCGAGCAACACGAAATAGAGCGGCGCTTGCTTTTCAAAGCCGATCGCTCGGCCGTAGGCGAAGGCGGCGCCGTGCGCCGTGGTTGCGAGCGAGTATTCTTCATCGGTCCACGTTGCAAAGATTGCACCCAGGCCGACCAGGATCGCGATTGCGACCATTCCGACAACTAGGGAGCGCGACATCGCGAAGCCGCTCGGTCGCTCGAGTGCGAGGTCCCTCATGCTAGGCGACGCGGTGGAAGAGCACTTCGACGAACGTTTTCACGAGGATCGAGAGATCCATCAGCGGCGACCAATTCTCGATGTAGTAGATATCGCACGCAAGTTTATCGCCGGCATCGGCCGGCGTGAGGATACGCGCGAGCGTCAGCTGTGCCCAGCCGGTGATTCCCGGCGAAATTAAATGGCGGTCGTCGTAGCGCGGGATCGTGCGCTGGAATTCCTCAACGAAGTGCGGTCGTTCCGGCCGCGGACCGATCAGACTCATGTCGCCGCGCGCGACGTTGAGCAACTGCGGCAGTTCGTCGATGCTCAAACGACGCAAGAATTTGCCCACGCGCGTGGCGCGCGGCTGCGCGAGATTCGCCCAAACGGGTCCCGTTTTCGCTTCGGCATCGACCGGCATCGAGCGGAACTTGAGCATCTCGAAGGGACGGCCGCCGCGCCCGATACGGATCTGGCGGAAGATGATCGGTCCCGGGGTGTCGAGCCGGATCGCGAGTGCAACAATCGCAAAGAGCGGTGCGAGCGCGAACAGCGTCGGTATCGAGATCAAGAGATCCAGCGCGCGGCGAAAGAGCATTCCCTCCGGCGTGCAGATTGGCAGACTGCGCGGCCGGATGAGGGAGAGGTTGCCCGTTCGCTCGATCGTGAGTTCGTAGGCATGCGTGCGGATGCGCGGTGGGGCGAAGGCCAGCATGATGCGGCGCGACTCGGTTTCTTGCAGGAGCGCGCTCATATATTCAGGCTCGACCATCTCGGTCACGATGATCTGCGATGCACCCCATTCAAGCGCCCCGCGCATCCACGGGACGAACGCCGGTCGCTCGGCCGTACGCATCGTATCATCGAAATTATTTACGACGATGCGGAGGACGGCATCACGCCGACGCGGGTGCAGCGATGCGACGACGCTCGCGATACGTTCCTTCGTACCCACGATTGCGATGCGGCGTTCCGCGTGCGCGCGAATACGGTCGCCTGCAAGGCGGAGGACCGCGCGCGCGCTTGCATCACCAACAAGAGCGATGGCAGCGAACGCAAGTAACGTCAACCGCGACGGCGAGATGTCTGGAATAACGGTGAAGATCGCAAGCTCGGGAACCAAACCAAGTGCAAGCGCCGTGATGACCGTGTAAATTTCGTCTTTCGCCGTACCTGCAAACGTCCCGCGGTAAAGTCCGACGGCGCGAAAAACGAAAAGCCAGATGAGGGCAGCGACCGCGAGCGCTGCGAGCAACGTCGGTCGCTGACCCGCAAGACCAAAGCCTAAATGCCAGCGGCACGCGAGGTTCGCGGCAAGCGCGAACACGGCAACGTCGACGCACAAAAGGAGAAGCGCGCTGAAGCGACCGTAGCGTTGCGGGGTCTGCTGCGACTCCTCGCCGCGCGCTGACGAGCGAATCGCTCGCGCGATCGTTGACATATCGAGCCAGTTCTACCCGTGACATGCAACCGTTCGTCGGGACGAACGTCCCTCGGAACAGCCCCGCTGGGCCAGTTTGTTACGACGCCGATAAACGCATAACCAATCCATGGAACGCATGATGGACGAAGTCGAGAATGGTACCGGAAATCGCGTCGCGGTTCTCGGCGAAGGCGTTGCCGCGCTGATCTTGGCTCTGCGATTTGCACAAGCGGGTCGCACGGTGACATTAGTCGGTCGTTTCAATCCGCTGGCACGCAGCCGCTCGCTCGTCGTTCGGGCAAACGATCGCAACGCGATTCGGATGCTCGATGAACTCGGTCTCAGCAATGAAATCGACTGGAATCGTCGTCTTCAAGCCTTCGGCGGTTTCGGTTCGCGTACGGAAGGTTCGCTTATCGACGGCCACTCGCGTGTGGCCCATGCGCTTCGCGATCGCTTAATCGCACTCGGCGTTATCTTTCGACCGACCATCGAATCGCTGGATGTCGATGAGATCGTCGCAGCTCCTCTGGCCGTCCCGGATTTCGAAACGGCCGTCGTCCTCGCCACTTCCGCATATCGCGCGCGCTGCGCCGACAAGATCGCTTAGGCGAAGGAGTACTTACTGACATGCCGATTCCCGTCAATCTCTACGTCGATCGCCTCGCGTATACCTCACCCACCTCGCAGCACGAAGTGTGGAACGACACCAACGATCAAGCTGCGGTCTACCGCAGTGCGGCGCAGAAAATCGGCATGACGCCGAGCGAATACCAGCAGTTTCGTCAGGCATTGATGGAAGGCCGCGCGGTCTACGTGAAGGTGCCCCGCGTGATCGGCTCGATGGCCGGCCGCCACCGCAACGGTCAAGCGTACGCGCTCAACAACGTACGCGTTCCGGAAAATACGATGGGCTGGGAAGTGGATCTCGCCGATGGCGCCAGCGTGTACGTCCCGCGCATCTGCGGCAATCTGTCGTTAACGCGCAACAAGCCGCGCAAAATCGCACAGGCGCCGCGCCCGTCGCTTCCCTCGCCGCGCCACTACGCTGCGGTGCCGATGCCTCCGCCGCAGCCCGCGATCGCTGAAACACCCGTAACGTTCGCCCCACCGCCGCAGGTCGTCGCCGCTGCCCCGGCCGCAGCGCCGGTCGCCGCCGCTGCCACCCATAGCGGACTGCTCGCGCTCGCGGCGCCGTTCATCGGGTTCCTCTTCCCGCACGGCGGGTCCAATTCGACCCCCGGAACGAACACCGTTATCGCTCCGCCCTGCTCGCAAGGCTCGAATAGCTCCGGCATCTGCCAGCGGTAGCGCTCTTGCATCCCCGCGGATTTAGGGGTACACTGAGCGGCGGTATCTAGAAGAAGCGTGGGCGTGCCCGCGCTTCTCTTGTGTTTCGGGGAAAGGAGCGGCGGCGAATGGCAGATGTTCTAGCGGACGTTTTCGAACGAACCGTCGCCGAATTGACGTTTTCGCCCGAATTCCGCGAGATCGAAATCGTCCATCACTCCTTGCGTAAGCAAGGAAAGACGACGGCACTTGCGGTGATGCTCGACCGCGAAGGCGGGATCGATATGATCTCGTGCGAGCGCGTCGCCTCCAAAATCAACGATGCGCTCGAAGGTATCGAAGACATGTATACGCTCGAAGTCGAGTCAGCGGGCGTCGACCGGCCGCTCTTCAAACCGGCCGACTACGAGCGTTTTACCGGCAAGAACGTCCGCGTCCTCACCACCCTCCCCATCGCCTCACATAAGACGTTCCGCGGCCGCCTCGAGGGCGTGCGGGGAACGAGCGTCATTCTTACCACGGAGTCTGGCGAGTTGCCGATTCCCCTGGACATCATCAAATCGGCGAACATCGAATTCGATATTCGCGAGGACCTCAGTCGCGTCAAACGCGAGAAGAAGAAAGGCAAGTCATGAACGCAGAGATGATCGCCGCGCTCAAAGAGATCGAAACCGAGCGCAACATCAGTTTCGAGATGCTGCTTGAGGCGCTCGAAGCCGCGCTGATCTCGGCGTACAAACGGAACTTCGGCGGCGAGGCCAACGCCATCGTCACGATCGACCGTCAGAGCGGTGAGTACAAAGTGTACAACCGCCGCGTCGTCGTCGACGAAGTGGCCGATCCCAAAATCGAAGTCTCGAAAAAAGAAGCCGGTTCGCGTTACGAGCCCGGCGACTATTACGATGAAGAAGTGACGCCCAAAGACTTCGGCCGCATCGCCGCGCAGACCGCAAAACAGGTCATCGTGCAGCGCATCCGCGAGGCCGAACGCGACACCGTTTTCAACACGTATTCTGCGAAACTGCACGACGTCATTATGGGGATCGTGCAGCGCTACGAGCAGCGCAATATGTACGTGCTGCTCGATAATAAGAACGAAGCGCTGCTGCCGTTCTCGGAGCAAGTCCCGCGCGAAAACTACCGCATCAACGACCGCATCCGCGCCTACGTGCTCGACGTGCGCAAGACCAACAAAGGTCCGCTGGTCGTGCTCTCGCGCGCGGCCGAGGGACTCGTTCAACGCCTGCTCGAGTTCGAAGTGCCCGAGATTCAAGACGACATCGTTGAGATCATGGCGATCGCGCGCGAACCCGGTAGCCGCTCGAAGGTCGCCGTCAACTCGACGCGTCCGGAGATCGACCCCGTGGGCGCGTGTCTTGGACCCAAGTCCAGCCGCATCGCGAACGTCTCGGACGAGCTGCGCGGCGAGAAGATCGACGTCATCCGTTGGGCGCCCGATGCGATCACGTTCATTAGTAATGCGCTCGCCCCGGCCAAGGTACTCAGCGTGGAGCTCTTTGAAGACGAAGGCGTTGCGCTTGTCACCGTCCCCGACTATCAGCTTTCCCTTGCCATCGGCCGCGAAGGCCAAAACGTGCGTCTTGCCGCTCGCCTAACCGGCTGGCGCCTGGATATCACAAGCGAAGCCGAGGCGGAGGAAACGCGGGCGCGTTATCTCACCGAACGCGACGAACGCGGCGCCGAAACCGTTGTTGAGGCGGGCGAAGAAGACGTTGTTTCCGCGGAGGCCGAAGAGGGCGAAGCGACTCCGGCGGTCGACGAAGACCTCTTGCGCAAGCTCGAAGAGTTCAAGCGCGAGATGTTCAGCTCGAAAACGGACGACTAATTTCCACTCCCATCCGGACCTGTGTCGGCTGCCGCAAGCGGTCGCCGCAGTCCGACCTCCGTCGCTTCCGAAAAGCGGCGGAGGGGTGGGAACCCGACGATCGACGTCGGTTCCCCGGGCGCGGGGCCTACCTGTGCTCGCTTGGCTGTGCGGAGCGGGTCGCAAAGAATCGCCGCTATCCTGGGTTAAGTAGTTCGGCTCTGCTACAATGGAATCTCATAGAGGTCTCATCTTGAGGTGGGCCCTCGGGGAATCAACGAATGAAATAATCAATTTGCACGTCCGGGCCTGGGCCCGAGCGCGCCACATGGGAGTCGACGCCGTCGGCAGTGCTCCTAAGAAAGCTATGAATGGCTACGGCTACCGGTAAAGTCCGCATTTTTGAGCTCGCAAAAGAGCTCGGTATGTCCTCGAAAGATCTCATCGGCCTGTTCGAACGGCTCGGTCTCGAGGCGAAAAATCAGCTGAGTGTCGTCGACCCCAAGGTCGCCGATCTCTTGCGTCTACAGCTCGGCAAATCAGCCGCCGCTGCCAAAGCCGCACCCAAAGCTCCGGCTGCGAAGTCTGCCGCTGCAACCGCAGCGACGGTCGCTCCGCCTCCCGTCGAGCCAGCCTCACCCGTCGCCGAGGCACCCGCGGCAAAAGCCGCTGCGCCGAAGGCGAAAGCCGCTCCGAAAGCCGCGCCGCCTGTCGCCGAGGCCGTTTCGACGCTCAAGCCCGTAACCGGGCCTGCGAAGAAGGCTGCTGCTGCGACCGTCGCCGCTCCCGCTGAGGAAGCGGCTCCGATCGCTGCGCCCCAAGCCGCTGCTCCGGCGCCGGTTGTCGCCGAAGCGCCGTCGGTCGCCGCGGTCGCATCCGCTCCGGCCCCGCCGGTCGCCGAAGCACCCGCCGCGATGGATACCACGGTCGAAGAAGCGCCCAAGCCCGCTGCTCCGGTCCGCCGTGCACCGCCGCCGAAAGCCCCCGACGCTCCGGTTGTTACGCTGCGCCCGGTTCCCGCCGGCCAAGCTTCGATCGTGAAACCGCGTCCCGTCCCGCGTCCGCCGGAAGCGCCGCCGGCCGGTCCCAATTCCGCTGCTCCCGGTCCCCAGACCGGCATCCCGGGTCGCCCCGGCGTTGCCCCGCGTCCGGGCCAGGGTCTTCCCGGTCAAGGGTATCAGCAGCGTCCGCTGACGCCGCCGAACCCGAACGGCGTCCCTGGCGTGCCGATGGCGAGCCGTCCGACGCGTCCCGCCTCGAATGGTCCGTTCCGTCCGCTCACGCCGCCCGGTCCGCGTCCGTTCACGCCGCGCCCGCCCGGTGCGGTCGGCAATGGTCCGACAACGCCGGGTCAAGGCCCCTCGCCGAGTTCCGGCCCGGCCGGCGGCCGTGGTCCGGGTGGTCCGCGCGGTCATCATCGCGACGACCAGTCGAAAAAAGACCGCGAAAAAGACATGCTGCTGGACAAGGCGCGCAATCGCAAGCGATACGACTCAGCACCGGCAGCACCGACGATCCAGCTCGAAACGATCGAGATCCCCGACTTGCTCACCGTGCAAGAATTGGCGACCTCGCTCATCATCGTGCCGGCCAAAGACATCATCAAAGAGCTCATGAAAATGGGCACGTTCGCCACGATCAATCAGTCGATTCCGTCTGATGTCGCGATTTCGGTTGCGAAGAAATTCGGCTTCAACGCAATCGTCAAAGAAGCGGGCGAAGAAGTCGTTGTCGAGCAGGAAGAAGACAAACCCGAACTGCTCACCGCGCGGCCCCCGGTCGTCACGGTGCTCGGTCACGTCGATCACGGCAAGACCTCGCTGCTCGATAAAATCCGTGTCGCCAACGTCGCCTCGGGCGAAGCCGGCGGCATCACGCAGCGGATTGGGGCGTACACCGTCGATCGTGACGATCGCAAGATCACGTTCATCGATACGCCCGGTCACGAAGCGTTCACCGCGATGCGTGCGCGCGGCGCGAAAGTCACCGACGTTGCGATCCTCGTGGTCGCCGCCGACGACGGCGTCATGCCGCAAACGCGCGAAGCGATCAGCCACATCAAAGCGGCCGGCGTGCCGATCGTCGTTGCCATCAATAAGATGGACAAACCCGACGCATCGCCCGAGCGCGTGATGCAGCAGCTCACCGAAGAAGGTTTACAGCCCGTTGCCTGGGGCGGCAAGATCGAAATGGTGCCGGTCTCGGCGCGTACCGGCGACGGTATCGATCAACTGCTCGAGACGGTGCTACTGGAAGCCGATCTCAAAGAACTCAAGGCAAACAAAATGCGTCGCGCAACGGGTGTCGTCATCGAATCCGCGCTCGACAAGGGTCGCGGCGCCGTTGCAACCGTGCTCATTCAAAACGGCACGCTGCGCGTCGGCGATGTCGTCGTCGTCGGTGGTGCGTTCGGCAAGATCCGCGCGCTCATGGACGACAAAGGCAAGCAAGTCAAAAAAGCCGGTCCGTCGATTCCCGTCGAGATCATGGGTCTCTCGGATGTCCCCGCAGCCGGCGATACGCTCATGGTCGTCTCCGACGAACGCGTCGCCCGAGAAGCCGCATCAAAACGTTCGGTCAAGCGCCGCGATACTCGCATGGCCTCCACCAGCGGTCCGCGCGTCTCGCTCGAATCGTTCATGGCGATGCCGGCGTCGGGCGGCTCGAAAACGCTTAACCTCATCATCAAGGCCGATGGCCAAGGTGCAGTCGAAGCGCTACGCTCGCGCGTCGAGAGTCTCTCCAATCAAGAAGTCGACATTCGCGTGATCCTCGCCGGCGTCGGGGCGATCACTCCGAACGACGTCAACTTGGCGGCAGCCTCGAACGCCGTGCTCATCGGCTTCAACATCCGCCCGGATGAAACGGTTAAACGCGTCTCCGAAAACGAACAGGTCGATCTGCGCTTCTATCAAGTCATCTACGATGTCGAAAATGATTTGAAAAAAGCCATGGTTGGCATGCTCGCGCCGAAGTACCGCGAGGTCGTGCTCGGCCGCGCCGAAGTCCGCGAGATCTTCAAGGTCTCGAAGATCGGCACGATCGCCGGCTGCTACGTGCAATCCGGCAAGCTCACACGCAATGCGAAGGTCCGCGTCGTTCGCGACTCGGCCGTCGCATTCGAAGGCGAACTCGAGTCGCTCCGGCGCTTCAAAGACGACGTCAAAGAAGTGGCCGAGAACTACGAGTGCGGCGTGCAAGTCGCGCGCTTCGCTGACCTCAAAGTCGGCGACGTCATCGAGGCGTTCATGTCGGAGCTCGTCGCTCCGGAGCTCCAACCCGCCTAACATGCAAAACGCGATGCTCGCGAGCGTCTCACCTGGTGTGGGATGCTCGCGAATTTCCGTTGACAACCCGGCGGTTACATTCGCATGACTCCGGAAGCGTGGTTCCGCGGTTCCTGGTCGGAACGCCTAGTGGCGGTTCCAAATGCGATTTCCCCGACGGTGCTCTTTGGGATGTACGTCGTCCTGATGGGTTTGATCGTACCGGCGCTTAAACCAAGAAACCCGTACTCGTCGATTGCCGTCTATTTCGCCTTTATGGCCCTGATGAGTTTTGCAGCTCCCGGTCTATCGGACCGATTTTCGTCTTGGAAAAGACTTTTCGCCGCGATTCGGCCTGCGACAATTCGGGCGCGTAATTGAAGCCGTATACGATGTCGGTGGTTGCCTGATGCTTCCCTGGCCGTTTCGCGGGGCGCTGCGAGAGCGTTTACATGCGGTGCGCTCCACTTTGCTGACAATCGGTACGTTTGTGGTAATGAACTTTATCGCGGACCGCATTTGGAAAGTAGGCTTCGATCTGAACATCGCCTGGCTTATGATCGGGCTCTTCGCGCTAGGATCGTTCGTCGCGCCGTCTGTTGAGAAGTATGCCCCGCGGAAGTCCACCGGGACCGCGTCGAATTTATCAGGAAAGATCGGATAACGGTATGAAACGCGAGCGGCAGGGCCGGATCGATAGCGCGTTACAACGCGCGCTCTCAAAAATTATTTCCCAGGATGTGCGCGATGTTCGTTTAGGTTTTACGACCGTGACGCGCGTTGAGATCACGCAAGACATGCATCACGCTAAAGTGTTCGTGTCCATCATCGGCGATCGCCATGTGGCGCGCCAGTCGATGGATGCCTTGCAGAATGCCGCGGGTTTTATTCGTGGCGAGCTAGGCTCGGCTGTCGATTTGCGGCATACGCCCGAGCTTATTTTTGTTGAAGATCGGTCGACCGAGAAGGCGATCGAGTTATCCCAAACCCTTGAGAAAGCGAAGGTTATCGATGAGTAGTACGACAGTTGCCCGGTCTGCTTCGACCGAAGAAGTGGTTGCCGAGTTACGTCGTCGCTCGTCGTTCATGTTCGTCTCGCACGTGAAACCCGATGGCGATACGCTCGGGGCCGGACTTGCGCTCGGCAGCGCGCTCAAGTCGCTTGGAAAACGCGTTGGCTACTTCCAGCAAGACCCGGTGCCGCGTAATTTGCGCTTCCTGGTCGACTCGGAACTCTGCTCGCGTGAAATACCCGCAGACTTGCCCGCCGATACCCTCTGGGTTTTTGGCGACATGAGCGATACGTCGCGCGCCGGTGAGTACTTGCCCGCAATCGACCGCGCAAATGTCCTCAACATCGATCATCACCTTGGGAACTCGCGTTTCGGTGCACTCAACTACGTACTCGAAACCGAAGCCTCGACCGGAACGTGCGTGATGCATTTGCTGCGCGCGCTCAACGTGAAGATTACGCCGGCCATCGCCACGGCGCTCCTTACGACCATCATGACGGACACGGGTGCGTTCATGCATACGAACACAACGACTGCCGTGCTCGCGCTCTCGGCCGAATTGATGGAACTGGGTGCTGATAAGCCGCTGATCACTGAGGAAATTTTCGCGAACAAACGCTTTGCCGCGATCAAGATCCTCGGCCTTGCGCTCTCCAAAGCCAAAGTCGAAGACAACGGTCGCTACTGCTATACCTACGTCACGCAAGCAATGCTCGATGAGTGCGGTGCGGATGGCGAAGACACCGAAGAGATCGTGCAGCATCTGCGCTCGGTCGAAGGCGTGGAAGCGGCCGCACTGTTCAAAGATTACGACGGCGCGATTCGCGTGAGCTTACGCAGTTCGGGCAAGATCAACGTCATGGAGGCTGCCGCAGCACTGAACGGCGGCGGACACTTCATGGCCGCCGGCCTGACATACGATGGCGATTTGCAAGCGGCGTTCGCGGGCGTGCACGCCGCACTCGTCGCGCAAGGACTCTAGCGGCCCGCTATCCTCGGCTTCGTCAATCTCTTCAAACCCGCCGGGCCGACATCGACGCAGTTCGGTGCGCGCCTGCGGCGGATTTATGGCACGCGCGACGGCGGAAAGCTGGCCGTCGGCCATTTGGGGACGCTCGATCCGCAAGCTGCGGGTGTTTTGCCAATCGCGCTCGGCAAGGCAACGCGACTCTTGCCGCTCATCACGGATCGGCGCAAGGCGTACGTCTGCACGCTCGTTCTCGGACGCGCGACCGACACGGGCGATGCCGTCGGCGCGACGATTGCGACCGCCGATGTTCCACGCGACTTTGCCGAACGATTCGAGGCCTTAGCGGGTGCGTTTACCGGACCGATCGATCAAATTCCGCCGATGTATAGCGCGGTCCAGATCGGCGGCGAGCGGCTCTACGATCTGGCGCGTGCCGGAAAGACCGTCGAACGTGCCGCGCGGCACGTCACGATTTATGCGCTGACGTTACTGGGTATCGACGACGATTTGCTGCGCCTGCGCATCGCGTGCAGCGAGGGAACGTACATTCGCACACTCTGCGAAGACATCGCCAAAGCCATCGGGACGGTCGGTCACATGGGTGCGCTGCTTCGTGAGGCCTCGGGGCCGTTCGTGCTCTATGAATCGAAGCTCATCGAAGACGTCATCGCCGATCCCGGCGGCGCGCTCGTGTCGCCGGAGAGCGTGATCCCAATTCCAACGATCGTTCTCGACGGGCGCGATGCGACGGACTTTCGCGCCGGACGGACCGTGGCTCTTGCTGTCGCGCCGGCAGAGAAGCACGTCTTCGTTCGCGATCAGGCGCGACTGCTTGTCGGCGTCGGTGAGACGGTGGGAACGTTGCTTGCGCCGCGGAAAGTTTTCGTGTGAAGATTCACCACACGATTCCTACGGACGATGCGTATCGGGCGGCGCGCGCGGCGCATCCGCTCGTCGTCGCGATTGGATTTTTCGACGGGTTCCACCGCGGACATCGCGCAATCGTGCGTGCGCTTCTTGAGGAACGCCGCCCGGGCGAACGCGCCGCGGTCCTCACGTTCCGCAATCACCCAAGCACGCTGCTGCGTCCCGGAACGGAGCCGCCCCTCATCACGACGCTCGATGAGCGTGTGAACAATCTTGCAAATGCCGGTGTCGATGAAGCCTTCGTGCTGAGGTTCGATCACCAGATCGCCTCGCAGTCGCCCAATGAGTTCATCGATACGATGCTCGTCGACAAAATCGGCGCGCGCGCGATGATCGTCGGTGAGAACTTCCGCTTTGGCGCACGACGTGCGGGCGACGTGGCCTTCGCGCGCACCCAGCTCGAGCTCCGCGGCGGCAAGCTCGTCGCCGTACCGAACGCCATGGACGATGGCGAGCGCGTCTCCAGCACGCGCGTGCGCTCCGCCCTCAACGAGGGAAACGGCGAGCTTGCAGATCGGCTCCTTGGGGCGCCGTACACGGTTCGCGGGCTGGTGACATTCGGTGCCGGACGCGGTCACGATCTCGGCTTTCCCACCGCCAATATCGCGGTCCCGCCCGAGAAACTGCTGCCGCCCGACGGCGTCTATCAGATCGTCGGCCGCTCGGACGGGCGCGATTATCGCGGCCTCGTGTCGATTGGGACAAACCCGACCTTCGATGGCCGCAAACGGACCGTCGAGGCCTGGTTACTCGATTTCAACGGTTCGCTCTACGGTCACGAACTTGCGCTGCGCGATTTTCGTTTCTTACGCGGACAGATCAAATTCGATTCGGTGGAAGCGCTCCTCGAACAAATCCACGCTGACGCCAAAACCGTCCACTTTCCGTCGTTCATCTAGGAGCCCCATGAAACGCCTCGCCGTCACGCTCGCCGCTCTCATCGCATTCGCCCCGGTCGCGGCACTTGCGATTCCGCAAGTAAATAAGCCCGCACCCGAGTTCAAGCTGAAGAACACGGCCGGAAAAGAGATCTCGCTCTCGAGCCTCAAGGGCAAAGCGGTGTATGTCAATTTCTTCGCAACGTGGTGTGGTCCGTGCAATGAAGAAGCCCCCGATATCGCGCGTTTGGCGAAAAAATACAAGGCGAAGCTCGTCACCTACGGCATCGACGAACAGGAGAGTCGCGACAAAGCACTCGGCTTCATCAAACAGTATAAACTCCCGTACGGTGTGCTCCTCGACGACACGCAAGTCGGAAATGCGTATGGAGCACTCGGACTCCCCGTGCACGTCTTCATCGACCGGAACGGCGTTGTGAAGACCTACCGCATCGGCGAGATGAACAAGGACGAGATCGAAACGGCGATCAAAGGGGCGATCTAAACTTCTCGCGAGCTAAATCGGGGTTTTAGTTCTTGATGACCTTCGCTTTTGGGCCCTTCGGTCGGGCAATGCTCTTGCTCTTCGCCGCGATCGCTTTCTCTGTCGCCCCTGGAAAAGCCAAGGCGGACGAATCTGCCTATGCAAGCTGGGGACACGATCCGTATGCCGCTCGCATTATTACGGGAGACATCGATCGCTTTTGGCTTGCGTACGACGCCTCATCACGGGGTCGCCGAATCGACGCCATGCGATCCTACGTTGCAAATGGATCGCCAGGCGAACACGACTTCATCCCAAACCGGATCAGAAGCGGCGATCATCTTGCATCGGTCGTTGACGATCACGAAGCGTATTATCAGACGGTTCGACCGTGGACACTTCGCGCCCGTAGTTATGTGCCGCAGATCCGCCGGATTTTTTCGACGGCGCGCAAGCTGATCGGCGACGAAGCTGTTTTTCCGGACGTGTATTTTGTGATTGGAGCCCTAAGCTCTGGAGGTACTGCCGGGGAACACGGCTTGATCATGGGTACCGAGGTTGACACACTTCCGACCAAGCGCGATCAGAGCGCCTGTCAGGGACTTACTTGGTTATGTTCTGCAGCGCAGCCGATCGACCGCGTGCCCTTCATCGTGGCGCACGAGCTAATGCACGCGGAGCAATGGGCGCTGAATCGTGACCGCGTCGAGGAAGCCGACAACGCAACATTGTTGCAACTTGCGCTCGCGGAAGGCGTCGCCGACTATCTCGGCGAGCGACTCAGTGGATTGCGGCGCGTCGCTCCCTATGTGCCGTTCGGAGAGGCACATCGGGCAGAGGTACGCGACGTGTTCTTGGCAGCGCGGACGTCAACAAAACAGCGCGAGATTGCGGAGTTTTTGTACAACGACCCGGCGCTTCACCCGGGCTGGCCTCACGATCTGGGGTACGACGTCGGCTATCGAATCGCTCAAGGATACGTTCTCAATCGAGCGGACGAGCGCGCCGCAATCCGAGAACTGCTTGCGATGAAAGATGCAGAAAAAATTCTCACGATTAGCGGTTACGCCGGAAAACCCTGAGGTGTTTGGTTATGCCGTTTTTCGTTTATGAAAGAGAAACGTGTTGCCGTCAGGATCTTCGCAGATCGACATAAAGCACACCGTCGTCGCGAAGGAATCTATCTCGACCTTGTGACCGGCTGCGCGTCGTTTCTCGGTTGCCGCCGCTACATCGGGTACGGAGAACATGATGCCTTGTGATTTCGTCCAAGCATCTTGCAGTTCTCCGATTGCAAACGTCGCGCCGTCGGCAAGGTCATACTCGACGAAAGCGCCATCCATGAATTCGCGTGCCACCGTCATGCTAATGTCATCGCGATAGAATGCTTTCGCTCGGGGCACATCGGTAACCGCGTACGAGACGCCATCGATTCCAGTCGGGCCAATATGCTTGTCCATCGTGGTTGCGGTTAAGCCGTCACCGAGGCATTCCCCTACTTGAGCGGCCTAACGGCTCGCTGGCACGCATCGCGGAGCTCGCCTACGCTTAACGAAGCGCATGGGTTTCCGGTCGCGCGCGGACCCAGATCATGGCGCGGATCGGTGAAAGGCACGAAGAGGATCGGATGTTCGAGCGCGCGTAGCGGTGCGGCGATCGCATCGATGGCGCTTGCGCCAATCGGAATCGTCGTTGTCGTTAGACCGAGTTGCCCAAGCGCGTAGCCAGCCTCTCGCCTCGCGCCGGAGACATCACCGCGCTGCAAGCGTTGAATGGCGGCTTGATACGAGAGTGATGCTGCGGTTGAAGCCGTCGGACTTTGAATGTTCGATCGTGCGATTGCGAGCATCGAGTCGAAGAGCAAGCTGCGGGTCTGAGCGTCCGTATTCGATGGTGGCGTTGTAAGGGGGATGGCTTGCGCATTTGCCGCGACCGGCGCGAGCCCGAGCATCAGTGCGAGTAGCAGACGTTTCATGCAGCGGCTTCGACGGTAATCGAGCGGCCGTCGGAGTCGACGCGCGCGGTTGTTCCCGTCGCGAAATCACCGCGCAATAAAGCGTTTGAGAGCGGGCTCGTCACGTGCCGCGCGATCGAGCGGGCCACGTAGCGCGCCCCGCTTCCCGAAGCGAGACTCTCTTTTGCAAGGAAGCTCAGCGCGGCTGGCGTTAAGGCGAGCGTGACGGACTGCGTACCGAGCCGCTCGACTAAGTGGTGGATTTGCAACGAGACGATTTTCTCGATGTCTTTTGCATCCAGTTCGCGGAACACGACGACATCGTCGATGCGGTCGACGAGTTCCGGTCGCAAGTTGCCTTCGACTTCATCGGGTTCGAGATTGCTCGTCATGACGAGGAGCGCGTGACGGAAATCGATCGACCGTCCCTTGGCATCCGTAACGCGGCCGTCGTCGAGAATCTGGAGCAGAATTGCTGCGACATCGGGGTGCGCTTTTTCGATCTCATCGAACAAGATTACGGAATACGGGCGACGGCGTACGGCTTCCGTAAGTTGGCCGGGCTCATCGTGGCCGGCGTAACCGGGCGGTGCGCCGAGTAGGCGCGAGACGGTGTGCGACTCGGTATATTCCGAGAGGTCGAGTCGGATGAGAGCGTCGTCCGTGCCGAAGAGCGAATGCGCGAGCGTGCGGGCAAGTTCGGTCTTGCCGACGCCGCTCGGCCCAATAAAGAGAAATCCGCCAACCGGTTTCCGCGGATCCTTGAGGCCCGCGCGGGCACGGCGGATGGCCTCTGCGACGACGCGGACGGCTTCGCTTTGACCGATCACGCGTTCTTCTAGCTCGGCTTCAAGTGCGAGCAGACCCGCGCGCTGCGCTTCGGTGAGCGTCGAGACCGGTATGCCGGTCGCCGACGAAATCACGGTCGCGATATTTTCGGCCGTTACCCGCGGACGCGTTCCGGTACTACCGATCGCGGCTTTCGCCGATGCTTCATCGAGTACGTCGATCGCTTTGTCGGGAAGAAAGCGGTCGGCGATGTAGCGCGCCGAAAGCGTCGCCGCAGCGGTTATCGCTTCGTCGGTGATCTCGACGTTGTGGTGCGCGCCGTATTTCGGGCGAAGTCCGCGCAGGATACCGATTGTCTGTTCCACCGTCGGCTCTTCGACCATCACGGGTTGAAAACGCCGCTCGAGCGCAGCGTCGGCCTCGACATACTTACGGTATTCATCGAAGGTCGTCGCGCCGATGCACTGCAGTTCGCCGCGCGCCAGTTCCGGTTTGATCATCGAGGAGAGATCGAGTGATCCCTCGGCTGCGCCCGCACCGACGAGTGTATGCAACTCGTCGATAAAGAGAATGACGTCGCGCGCACTGCGCTTGACCTCATCGAGAATTTTCTTGACCCGGCCTTCAAATTCGCCGCGGTACTTCGTTCCCGCGACGAGCGGCCCGAGCGAGAGCGCGAGTACTTTTTTATCTTTGAGCGCGGCGGGAACGTCGCCTGAGGCGATCCGCTGCGCGAGTCCTTCGACGATCGCGGTTTTGCCGACGCCGGGTTCGCCGACGAGGACGGGATTATTCTTACTGCGCCGTGCGAGAATCGCGACCACGCGTTCGATTTCTTCATCGCGCCCGATTACGGGGTCGAGTTCGCCGGCAACGGCCGCAGCCGTCAAGTCACGCGAATACTGCGAGAGCACCGGTGTGGCACCGCGAAGACGCTTAGTCCAGTCGAGTGCCTGATTTGCCGGGCTCTCGCCGCCTGTGCCGCCGCTTCCCCCGCGATTGAGCCGCTCGTACGCGAAGGCGGCGCCAGCGAACAGTGCGGCAGCCGAGAGCGCCGCGCCCACGAACGGAGCGATCGCCCCGCGCCGAGCCCGAGCGCATGTCTCGCAAACGGCAGCATCCGTCCACTTGCCGTTCCGCAGCGCATAATCGCGCGTGCTCGCCGGACGCTCGTTACAGACCTCGCATGTCGCTGCTACCATCATACCCTCCCTACCCGGTGGAGGGCGGCCGAGTTTCGGCAGCTATGGAGCGATGATGTAAACGACGTTGACCGTCGCTGTGACCGTCAGACCGCTAGGCAAGACTTCGGTCGGCAATTGGACCTCTTTCGCAGCGCTCGCGCGTGCCATCGCTTGTATTTGCGGACGAAAGATGGGCGGATTCGAGAACGTTGCGATCGATTTGATCCGAACGATTTTCTCGTGCGCCGCATCGGCGAGCACGCGGCTGTTCGCCTGAGCCGTGTTCATCGCATCGGTAAGTGCCGCGCGATACGCCGCCTGCGGATCCCGCAGTCCGTAGGACACGCCGCCGATATTCGATACGTTCGCCGCGGTGCCGGCATCGATGACTTTGCCGGCGTTATCGATGTTCTCGATGCGAATCGAGACTGTCCGGGTCACGTTGAATGTCTTTTTCGCGCCATCCATATACGTGTTGAGCTGGTAGGACGTCGTCTTAACCGCGTCGCGGGCGAGACCGAGGGCGAGCACTTTCCCGACTAAGCCGTTGTAGCGATTGTTGTTGTCGAGCGTGGCTTTCGCCGCGGTATCCTCCGTGCTGTCGATCGTCATATCGACGGTCGCCAGGTCCGGCGCGCGTGTCACGCTTCCCGTCGCCGAGAGCGTAATCGTGGAATCATCCGGGGTCGATGTCGTAACGGTGGCAGCACCGGCAACGCCCATGAGGGAGAGCGCCAGTGAAGCGGTCAGGGCAGCAAACGTGATGTGCTTCATAGTTCCTCAACGCAACCGGGTGCAAGTTCGTTATCTGGGTTTCGACCAAGATTTCTCGGGGAAGGATTCTCCCTGTCAGGCGGCCGCTTCGAGCCTCCGAAAAACTCCGAAAGGGAACGACTCGAAATTATGGATCTCTTATTTTGGCTGATCGTCGGACTCATCGCAGGCTTCCTCGCGAAATACGTCGTCCCCGGTGAGGGCCCCGGCGGTGCCATCGGCGATATCATCGTCGGCGTGATCGGCGCCTTCATCGGCGGCTTCGTGTTCAACGCCTTCGGCCACGCCGGTTCGGGCGGCTTCATCTACAGCACGCTCGTCGCGTTCGTTGGAGCGGTCATCCTGCTCTTCGTACTCCGCGCGTTCTCGGGCCGTCGCGTCGCCTAACCCCTGCGACAAATCCCGCAAGGCGTCCCTCAGAGATGATGGGCGCCTTTTTCATTCTCACGATGTGACCAGGACCATCGGGAGTGCGCTCCGTAAAAGAACCCCTTCACCGAGCGCAGAGAGGTCTTGTAAACACCCAAATGGCGTATGTCATTACGGAACCTTGCATCGGCACGAAAGACAAATCGTGCGTTGATGTGTGCCCCGTCGATTGTATCCACGGCGGCGACGACGAAAAACAGCTCTTCATCGACCCCGAAGTCTGCATCGATTGCGGCGCGTGCGTATCGGCATGCCCGGTCGAGGCGATTTATGCGGATTCCGACGTCCCCGATAAATGGAAAAATTTTATCGACGTCAATGCGGAATTCTTCAAGAACTAGGACGCGCTTGCGTTCAACTGCGAAGGGCGGTCGCTTGCGGCCGCCTTTCGTCGTCTAAGCCCACGTGGAACGCATCGTCGCGCGCGAGCTGATGGAC
The DNA here is from genome assembly GCA_038231455.1 of Vulcanimicrobiales bacterium. Classification (GTDB taxonomy): domain Bacteria; phylum Vulcanimicrobiota; class Vulcanimicrobiia; order Vulcanimicrobiales; family Vulcanimicrobiaceae; genus JANLVI01. The sequence goes on from JBBRLI010000003.1 coordinate 136,924, forward strand.
GACCCGGTCGAGTCGCTCGCCGAACTCGAAGGGAACCTGCGCGATATCGCCTTCGCGAACGCCGTCTTTAATGGAACCGCACCGGTTGTCCGTGCTGTGCGCGCGAGCGCTGCGACGAGCGTTCTCGACGTGGGCTGCGGCCTCGCCGATATCCCGCTTGCGCTCGTACGCGATGCGGATCGGCGCGGAGCGCCTTTGCACGTGACGTGTCTCGATCACAGCGAACAGATGCTCGCTCTCGCGCGCAAGGCAACGCGGGATCACCCCGCGCTCGACTTTGTGCACGGTAAAGGCGAGTCGTTGCCGTATCCGGATGACGCCTTTGATGTTGTGATGTGTAGTCTTGCGCTCCATCATTTCGAACCGACGTCCGCGGAGCGGCTCTTGCGCGAACTGCGTCGCGTCTCCAAGATCACGCCGGTTCTTTGCGATATGTATCGTTCGCGGCTGGCGTATATCGGCGCGCGAGTCTGGACGACGGTTGCCACGCGTAATCGGCTCACACGCAACGATGCTCCACTCTCCGTGCGCCGTTCGTATACTCCCGTCGAAGCGCTCGCGCTCGCACGCGGTGCCGGCTGGGTGAAGCCGGTTCTGGAGACCTCGGCGTTCTTTCGCATGACCCTCACGGATGGGCCGAAGTGAGCGTTGTGATCGCGGGCGGCGGCCCGGCCGGATCGGCAACGGCGCTCACCCTCGCGCGCGCCGGGATCGACGTGACAATCGTCGAGCGTGCCGCTTTTCCGCGCCGAAAAGTTTGCGGCGAATATCTCAATAGCGGCGCGGTCGCCGCACTCGATGCACTGGGACTCGGCGAAGCGATTCGCGCGATCGCGAAACCACTGCGCGGAATTCGTCTCGTCCCGCCGCACGCCGCATCGCTCGAACTGCCCTTTCCGCGCGCGGCGCTCGCCTGCGCGCGCGCCGATCTGGATGCGATGCTGCTTGCTGCCGCGCGCGATGCGGGTGCAAACGTCATTCACGCACGTGTCGAGGAAATCGCGTTTGCCGACGATCGCGCCGTTGGTCTCGTCGTACGCGATGAATCGGGCGATCGCCGCACCATTACCGCGCAAACGATCGTCGGCGCCGATGGCAGCGGCTCGCTTGTCGCAAAGAAGCTCGGTCTCACGATGGCTACGAGCGGCACGCGCCGTTTCGCGGTTGGTGGGCATTATAGCGGATTCGGCGACTTAGGTGGGTACGTGGAGATGTATGTCGGAACGGGCGCATACTTTGCCATCAATCCGCTCGATGCCGCACGTGCGAACGTGATGGTCGTTGTGCCGGATCGCGCCCTCGCGCAGTGGTCGAGCGATGTCGATGAGGGCGTCCGCGGCAAGGCCGCCGATCTTGGCCGCGGACACCGTTCGTTTGCGCATACGGCTCGCATCGGTGCGCGTGTCTCGGTCGGACCGCTCGCGCACCGCGTTCGCGCGCCGATCGCTCCCGGTGCCATCCTCGTTGGCGATGCTGCCGGTTTTCTCAATCCGTTCACCGGGCAAGGCGTCTTTCTAGCGCTCAGCGGTGCTGCGCGTGCTTCCGCGGCGATCGTCCGGTCATTCGAATGTCGCGACCAAGAAGAGGCAGCATTCGCCGCGTATGCCGATTGGCGCACGAGCGACTTCCGCGCTCGCAAGCGACTCTCGCAACTCGTGAATCTCATGATCGACGTCCCCCCGCTCGCAAAGCGCGCGGTTAGCCGTCTGCGCCAGTTGCCGGATTTGGGGACGACCCTCATCGACTCTCTTGCCGGCGCCCGTGCGCCTCAATCGGCCTTCCATCCGCTGGTTTTGGGCCGATTACTCGTATGATCGTCACGCGGAACTCGATCGACATCAACGCGCCCGCGCTCCGGATTTACGGCTTTGCGGCCCCGACCGAACGCTGGCCGCAGATTCTGCCGCACTACCGTGACGTGCGCATCCTCTCGCGCGAGGGCAACAAGCGCATCGTCGCGATGGAGGCGTGGCGCGACATGATTCCGATCGCGTGGGTCGCCGAACAAGTCAACGACCCCGCGCGACCGCACATCTTTTTTCATCACATTAAAGGCTGGACGCGCGGCATGGATGTGGATTGGATCTTCGAGCCGATCGCGGGCGGCACGCGAGTGACGATCGAACATCGACTCGATTTTGCATTTCCATTCGCGAGCGATTGGATCGGACGCCACGTCGTGTCGGATTTCTTCGTGCACGCCGTGGCTAGCCGAACGCTCGCGCGTATCAAAATCCTCGCCGAAGGGACCGAATGACCCATCGCGTTGTCGTCACCGGGATTGGCGTCGTTACGCCGATCGGCATCGGAGTCGATGCCCTCTGGGAGGCGACACTCGCCGAACGGATCGCGATCAAGCCGATCACCCGATTCCCGACCGACGGCTACCGCTCGAAACTTGCCGCTCAGGTCGAAAATTTCGATGCGGCGAACTTCATGAGCGCGCGCCGCATCCGTTGGACGGATCGTTTTTCGCAATTTGCCGTCGCCGCTACCCGCCTTGCGATCGACGATGCCAAGGTTGCACCGACCGTCGATGATGATGAAGTCGGCGTTTTCATGGGTTCTGCACTCGGCGGCCTTGCCTATGCCGACGAACAACACGACGTCTTCCGCGAGAAAGGTCTCGAGGCGATTCGCCCGTTGCTCGCGATCTCGGTGTTCGGTGGTGCATCGACGTGCAACGTCGCGATGGAATTCGGCTTTTCCGGACCCAATGTCGCAAATGGCAACTCGTGCGCCTCGGGAGCCGTCGCGATCGGCGATGCGTACCGCGCGATCGCGCGCGGCGAAATACGTGCCGCAGTCGCCGGAGGTGTCGAGGCTCCGCTGGCACCGTTGATCTTCGGTGCGTTTACCGTGATTCGCGCGATGTCCACACGCAACGATGATCCCGAGCACGCAAGCCGACCGTTCGATCTGAACCGCGATGGTTTTGTGATGGCCGAGGGCAGCGGCGTGCTCTATCTCGAGCGTTATGAGGATGCCGTGCGACGCGGTGCGCGGATCTACGGCGAGATCGTCGGCTACGGTCTCACCAACGACGCGCACCATATGTCGGCACCACGACCCGACGGCGTAATGGCGGCACGCGCGATGACAAAGGCAATGCACGAGGCGCACGTCACGCCGAACGACGTTGACCTCATCAACGCGCACGGCTCTGGGACGGCGATCGGAGATGCCAGCGAGACGCTGGCCTTCGGGCGCGCGTTCGGTGACGCGCTCCCGGGGATCCCCGTGACCGCGACCAAAGGCCAGCACGGCCACGCGCTGGGTGCCACCGGCGCCTGGGAGGCAGCGCTTTCTTTGCTCTCGATTGCGCACCAAACCGTGCCGAAGAGCGTCAATTCAACTGATGAAGACCCCGATTGCCGGCTCCCCATTACCCGGGAACGCCTCGACCTCGCCCCACGCGTTATCCTCAGCAACTCCGCCGGATTCGGCGGCATCAACGCCGCGCTCGTCTTCCAACGCGTCGATGCATGATCCGGTCGTCGTCCGCGACGCGCGCAAAGTCTACGCGGGCGAAGGCGCGGAGGTAATCGCGCTTGCGGGCGTCTCGCTTACGGTGAAAGCCGGCGAGATCGTCGCTCTGGTCGGACCCAGTGGCTGTGGCAAATCCACGTTGCTCAACCTCGTTGGCTGTGTCGATTTACCGTCGAGCGGCGAGATTCTCGTTGACGGCCGCAACACAAGCGACCTCGACGACGATGCGCTGACGCTCTTGCGGCGCGATCGCGTCGGCACGATCTTCCAGTTTTTCAATCTCTTACCCGCACTCACGGTCGAAGCGAATGTCGGATTACCGCTGGTCTTGCAGCGCGTTCCCCCTGCCGATGTCGCGAAGCGCGTCGCGCGTGCGCTCGAAGAAGTCGGGATCACCGACAAAGCGCGCGTCTATCCGCCACAAATTTCCGGTGGACAAATGCAGCGCGTGGCGATTGCCCGCGCCATGGTCCACGATCCGGCGATTCTGCTCGCTGATGAACCGACCGGAAATCTCGATACGCAGAACGGTGCAAACGTGCTGCGGATGCTGCGCGATCTCGCCGATCGCGGTCAGGCGATTCTGATGGCAACGCACAGTCTCGAGGCGGCCGCAATCTGCGACCGCACGATCCGCATGCAAGACGGTCGTATCGTCGGATGAACGCGCTCTTTCGGGCGCTGGTTCTCGGGCATCTGCGCGGTAACAAACTTCGTACCGGCGTGACGATCCTTGCCGTCGCGCTTGGCGTGGCAATCGCGCTTGCCATCGATCTTGCCAACGCCACCGCCGTCTCGTCGTTTGCCTCATCGGTCAACATTATCTCGAGCAAAGTCAACCTCCAAGTCTTGGGTGTCGGTCGCGGCTTCGACGAGAACACCATCCTGCGCGTGCAAGACGTGCCGGGTGTGCAGTATGCGAGCCCGACGATCGAAGACTCGCTCGTGGTCGGCGCCAAACCCGGCGATCCGCTCTCGGGCGAGATTTTGCACGTACTCGGCATCGACTTGCTGCGTCCGCTTCCCGGCGATACGACGGCGGGCGGGCTTCCCGGTACCGTCGCCGAGTCCGCAACCACCACCGCGCCCGATCCGTACGCACTCGTGAACGCTCACGGCGCGTTCTTAAGCGAACGCGTCGCCGCGAAATATCATCTGAAAGTCGGCGATCCGATCGTCGGCCTTGCGGGCGATCGTCCCGTCACGCTGCGCGTCTCGGCAATCGTTCCCAAGGCCGTCGCGGGTATCGATTCATCGGTCGTCTTCGTCGACATCGCGACGGCGCAAGAACTCTTTGAAAAAATCGGCCGTCTCGACCGTATCGATCTCGTCATCGACCCGGCGCAACTGCCCGCTGCAATCGCCGCCGTGCGCAAAGTCATCCCGGCGGGAACGCGCGCGATCGAGCCGGCCGTGCGGACGAGCGAAATCAAACGCATGCTGCGGAGCTTCCAGCTCAATTTGGCCGCGCTCTCGTACATCGCGATGCTCGTTGGCATGTATCTGATCTACAACACCGTCGCGATCTCCGTCGTCCAGCGTCGCCCGGAAGTCGGGACGCTTCGCGCGCTTGGCGCAACGCGCGGCCAGATCTTTAAGACCTTCCTTACCGAAGGCGCGCTCTTCGGCATCATCGGGTCGGTCGCCGGGCTCGTGCTAGGCGGTTTGCTCGCGCAGCTTTCGGTCGGCGCGGTTTCGCGCACCGTCGACGCGCTTTACGTCGCAAGCCACGCCGATCACGTGAACTACGCGCCGCTGGTCTTGCTCAAGGCGTTCGTCGTCGGGGTGGTCCTTGCGACGATCTCGGCGGTCTTTCCGGCGATCGATGCCGCACGCACGGTTCCGGCGCTCACGATGCGTTCGCAAGGCTTCGAGCGCCGCTCGCCGTCGCTCGCGCGCAACGCCGCATTCATTGGTGTCGCGCTGCTCCTGGCAGCGTACGCATGCACGTTCGTTCCCGCAATCGATGACATTCCGGTCTTCGGCTACGCCGCCGGCCTCTTGATCATCTTTGGCGGTACGCTTTTCGCGCCGATCGCGATCACCACGCTCGCGCACGTGGGCACGCGCCTGCTCGAAAAACGCTCGCCCGCCGGGACGCTGGCCGTCGCCAACCTCGGATCGTCGCTCATCCGCAATAGCGTTGCGGTGGCATCGCTCATGATCGCGATTGCGATGATGGTGTCGGTTGCGATCCTCATCGGGTCGTTTCGCACCACCGTCGTTGCGTGGGCCGACGATACGCTGCGGGCCGATTTATTCGTGCGACCGCTCGGGCTTGCCGATGCATCGTACGACTCGCGTTTCTCGCCCTCGATCGTCCCTAAAATTCAGAAGCTCGCGGGTGTCGATGCCGTCGACACGTTCCGCGGGATTTCGATTCCGTTCCGCGACCGCCTCACGACGCTGGGTGCGACCGACTTTTATTCAGCTGCGGATCGAAACAAGCTGCGTTTCATCGGGGCGACCGATATGCGCGCGCTCGCGCATCAGTTACCCGGCAACAACGCCGTGGTGATTAGCGAACCGTTTGCGACGCGGTTCAAACTCGACCGTGGGGATTCGTTCGTCCTCAACACGCCCGCGGGGAACGTCTCGCTCAAGATTTTGGCGATCTATAACGACTATTCCAGCGACTCGGGCATCATGCTCATGGACAAGCGGACGTTCGCGCGTCTCTACCACGATGACTCGATCAACTCGATTGCCATTTACGCGAAACCCGGCGTCGATCTTGCGCAACTACGGAGCGATGTCGTGCGGTCCGTGTTGCCGCTCAAGGTTGACGCCCAGACGACGCGTGAATTGCGCGGTCTTGTTATCCAAATCTTCAATCGGACGTTTGCGATTACGTACGCGCTCTACATCATCTCCATTACGATTGCCGTGCTTGGCGTCGTGTCCACGCTCTTTGCGCTCGTGCTCGAACGGAAACGGGAGATTGGGCTCATGCGGTATCTTGGGCTCCGGGCGCGTGATGTTCGGCGGATGGTGTATTACGAAGCGGGGTTCATTGGGTTTCTTGGGGGCTTAGGTGGGGTTGTCGTCGGGGTGCTGCTTGCGCTGCTGTTGATTTTTGTCATTAATCGCCAGGCGTTTGGGTGGCTCATCGAGTTGCATATGCCATACGATTTTCTTGGCGAGGCTATTGCGCTTGTTATTGTGGCGGCGCTTATTGCCGGGATTTATCCGGCTGGGGTTGCTGCTCGTATTCGTACCGCTGAGGCTGTTCGTGCTGAATAAAATCGTTAAACAATTGTGGCTGGCGGTGGGGGCTGATAGTGCAGCTCCGGGGACGCTCGTTTCGCCCATCCATGGGCGAAACATCGCTGCGTGCGGAGTTGCTCTCGCCATCCTGGCTTCGCAACTCCTTACAGCCCCCGGAGCTGCACTATCAGCCCCCACCGCTGGGCACGATCATTTAGCCGCTTCTTCTAAGCCGTTTACTGCTGCCTTGGCACCATTTCGGTTTTCATTTCCTCGAGATCATGCCGCGCATACCGATTATCAATCGGAGTGGTGGTACTACACGGGCCACGTCAAGGCGAAAGATGGGCGTCGGTTTGGTTATGAGCTTACGTTTTTTCGTGTGGGGTTGAAGCCCGGCGATCCGGCTACGCAAAAGTTGCAGTCGAAGTGGCGTGGGAATGAGTTATATCCCGCGCATTTTGCACTCACCGATGAGCGTGGCAAGACGTTCGTGCATTACGAGCGGTTTGCTCGGGAGGCGCTTGGGGCTGGGCGGGCTTCGACGAAGGATCTGGATGTTCGCGTTGGGGATTGGTTTGTGAAGGGTGATGGGCCGATGCAGATGCATGCTTCGGCTGGTGGTGCTTCGATTTCGTTTTCGCAAGCCTCTGAGAAACCGCCGGCTGTTCATGGGCATGATGGGGTTTCGAAGAAGGGGCCTTGTCGTTCGTGTGCTTCGCACTACTACTCGCTTACACGGTTGCATACGACGGGGACGCTTGTTGTTGGGGGGCAGTCGCTTGCGGTTGACGGGCTTTCTTGGATGGACCATGAGTTTGGCTCTGATGAATTGCAGAAGACGCAGGCTGGGTGGGATTGGTTTGCCATTCAGCTTGATGATAAGCGTGAGGTGATGCTCTACCGTCTTCGTCAGAAAGATGGGAGCGTTACGCCGCAGTCTTCGGGGTCCGTTGTTGCTCAAAATGGAGCCGTGTCGTATCTTCCGCTCGATGCGTTTTCGATAGCGGCGAATGGGTCGTGGAAATCGCCGCACACCGGTGGCACGTATCCATCGGGGTGGCGCGTCACCGTTCCGGGTTCGAAGATGGATCTTACGATTGTGCCGACCGTCCTCGATCAGGAATTGAGTAATACGACCGGCGGCATTTCGTATTGGGAAGGCGCCGTTGATGTCAAAGACACCGCTACGGGACGCGTTATCGGCGTTGGTTATGTCGAGCTCACCGGGTACGCGGGGGCGATCAGTCTTTAGCTAGGCGGCGCTGGATTCGCCCTCTTCGGCTTTTACCGATTTGCGTAAGGCGACGATCGTGCTTTTTGCGTCGGAGCGGATTTCGACGCCGTCCATGAGTGCGCGCATCATCGGGAGGCCGCGGCCGCGTTCTTCGCGTTTTTGCGATGGGCGCCACTTGCCGTGGTCTTCGATCTTGATGTGGAGTTCGTCGTTTTCGAACGTGGCCTCGACGCGAGCTAAGCCCGGGCGCTCGTTGCCGTATGCGTGTTCGACGGCGTTTGCGATCGCTTCACCGACGGCCGTAAGCACACCGAAGCGCGTGTCTTCGCTCAAGTTGACGGACTCAAGCCAGCGCGAGAGAGAACGGCGCACCATGGGGACGGCCATTGGGAGCGCGGAGAATTCGAAGAAGAACGCTTTACGTTCGTGCGGTCCTATGCTTACCGTGAGGGTAGCCACGTCATCGGTGTTTTCTTGGTCGGCGAATATCCGCCGCTGCAGAGCGCGCGCCGGCTCGAGTGGTGCCGGCACATCCATCATCTGTGCGCGCAGGGCATCGAGGAGCATCGCCTCGCCGGCGAGGACGTCGCGCGAATATTCGATGAGTCCGTCGGTGTAGAGTGTGAGAAGCGAGCCGGCCGGAAGTGTGAACGTCCAGTCCGTCGCGTCCACGCTCTCCGCAATTCCAAGCGGGATGCCATCGGCGGGGAGTCGCTCGGCAAGTCCGGAGGGCAACGTCAGGATCGGCGGGGGATGGCCGGCGCTCGCGTACGATAGCGTACACGTGTGCGGATCGATAATCCCGAAGAGCGCGGTGACCATGACCGGGTTCGAACGCATGTTGACGATGGTGTTGGCGCGTTCGATGACGAGTGATGGCGATTTTGGATTGATCGCCGATGCGCGGAAGGCTTGGCGGACCTCGCCCATCACCACGGCCGCGCGTAGTCCGTGTCCGGCCACATCGCCGATCGAAATCGCGATGCGACCGTCGGGGAGTTCGAAGGCGTCGTACCAGTCGCCGCCGACGATTGCTTCCTGCGCGCCGGGGCGGTAGGCCGCGTCGTAAAGCATGTTTTCGTGCGTTGGGAGCCGCTCGGGAAGCAGCGCTCGCTGAAGCGTATCGGCGACGAGGTGCTCGCGGGCATAGGCGCGGGCGCTGTCGATTGCAAGCGCCGCCCTTAGTGCGAGTTCTTCGAACAGGACGATTTCGGCGCCATCGAAACCCGCCAAGCGCGCGACGCGCAGCACGCCGAAGAATTGATCGCGTGCGACGAGCGGAATGTCGACGGCGAGCGGCGCGTCGGGAGGGCCATGAAAGACGAAGCGGCGGTCGCTCAGCGAAAGCGCGATCGGATGCGTGGCAAAGCTGTTCTCCACATCGCCCGCGTGGGCGAGTGAGATGAAGCCCGGCGGCTCGTCTTCAATCAGCGCAACGGCGAATGCGTCGGCGTGATGGGGAACCGTGAAGGCGGCAACCCCGGCAAGCGCCGCAGAGAAATCGAAGGAGGACGCGAGTGTTTTCGTCGCGTGGGAGAGATACCGTAGCGTCGCCGACAAGCGATCGGCATCGGTCATCGAAACCAAGCCGTGTACATCCCTGATTGCCGTCCTCCGTGGGCCCAATTGTTCCCTTGCTTTACCGTCGCTAAACCACGGCCGATGAGTTACGCTTTCGAGGTTTTAGAGATCAACCTTTTGGGAACTTCGTCCCAGAAGCGCTTGCTTGAATCCGGATAGCTCAACGATAGCTATACGGCGTCTCGTTTTTCGATACCGCGTAGGAGAGAGTATACATGGCCTCTGCCACCACGGAAAAGCCCAAGTCCCAAACAAACGGGACTCGCGCTGCTGTATCACCGCCGGAGAACGGGAAGCCGAAAAACGGCAAACCGCCGGCTGCGAAAGCCGCAGAAGCAAAATCTGGGAACGGAAAAGCGGCCGTCGGTAAACCCGCGGCCGCCAAGCCGACCGTGGTGAAGATCCCCGACTCGCCGGACTTCGCCGCGCGACAGCTGCTCGCGGCGCTGCGATCGATGGCCAAAGGCGACTTCTCGGTGCGCGTTTCGACGGCGTTGCCCGGAATCGACGCCGACATCGCGGAGGCATTCAACGATGTCGTCTCGCTCAACGCGCGCATGGTCAAAGAGTTCGAACGCATCTCCGATGTCGTGGGTATCGACGGCCGGATTAAAGAGCGCGCCGAACTGACGCAGGCGCCGGGTTCGTGGGCCGATTACATGCGCTCGCTCAACTCCCTCATCGACGATCTCACGCATCCGATCGCAGAAACGAGCCGCGTACTTGGCGCCGTCTCGCGCGGCGATCTCTCGCAACAGATGGCGCTCGAAATCGATGGTCGCGCTCTCAAAGGCGAGTTCCTACGGTCTTCCAAGACGATTAACGCCATGGTCGATCAGCTCAACGCCTTCGCGTTCGAAGTGACGCGCGTCGCGCGCGAAGTCGGTTCGGAAGGCAAACTCGGCGGTCAAGCGCAGGTCAAGGGTGTCGCCGGTACGTGGAAAGATCTTACGGACTCGGTCAACTCGATGGCCGGTACGCTCACAAACCAAATTCGAAACATCGCCGACGTGACGACGGCCGTTGCCAACGGCGATCTTTCGAAGAAGATCACGGTCGAGGCGCGCGGCGAGATTCTGCAGCTCAAAGACACGATCAACGTCATGGTCGATCAGCTCAACGGCTTCGCCTCCGAAGTCACGCGCGTCGCTCGTGAAGTCGGTTCCGAAGGTCGTCTCGGCGGACAAGCCGACGTTCGCGGCGTCGCCGGTACCTGGAAAGATCTTACGGACTCGGTCAACTCGATGGCCGGTAATCTGACGAGCCAAGTTCGTAACATCGCTGAAGTCACGACCGCCGTCGCCAAAGGCGATCTTACGAAGAAGATCACCGTCGATGTTCGCGGTGAGATGCTCGAACTTAAAGCCACCGTCAACGTCATGGTCGACCAATTGAACGCCTTCGCATCGGAGGTTACGCGCGTCGCTCGTGAAGTCGGTTCCGAAGGAAAGCTCGGCGGCCAGGCGCGCGTTGAAGGCGTCGCCGGAACGTGGAAGGATCTCACCGACAACGTCAACTCGATGGCCGGTAATCTGACGAACCAGGTTCGTAACATCGCCGAAGTCACGACGGCCGTTGCCAAAGGCGATCTTAGTAAGAAGATCACGGTCGACGTTCGCGGCGAAATGCTCGAACTCAAAGGCACCGTCAACGTCATGGTCGACCAGCTGAACGCCTTCGCATCGGAGGTCACGCGCGTCGCTCGTGAAGTCGGTACGGAAGGTCGACTCGGCGGTCAGGCGCAGGTCGAAGGCGTCGCCGGTACGTGGAAAGATCTTACGGACTCGGTCAACTCGATGGCCGGTAACCTCACCAACCAAGTGCGAAACATCGCTGAAGTTACGACGGCCGTTGCCAACGGCGATCTTTCAAAGAAGATCACGGTGTCCGTTCGCGGCGAAATGGCAGAGCTCAAAGGCACGATCAACACGATGGTCGATCAGCTCAACGGTTTCGCATCGGAGGTCACGCGCGTCGCGCGCGAAGTGGGTTCCGAAGGCAAACTCGGCGGCCAAGCGCAGGTGCAAGGCGTCGCCGGAACGTGGAAAGATCTCACGGACTCGGTCAACTCGATGGCCGGTAATCTCACGGACCAAGTCCGAAACATCGCTGCCGTTACCACCGCCGTCGCTCGAGGCGATCTTTCAAAGAAGATCACCGTCGACGTGCGCGGCGAAATGGCCGAGCTCAAGTCGACCGTCAACGTCATGGTCGATTAGCTGAACGGTTTCGCATCGGAAGTCACGCGCGTCGCTCGCGAGGTGGGTTCGGATGGAAAACTTGGCGGTCAAGCCCAGGTGCTCGGCGTGGCCGGTACGTGGAAAGATCTCACGGACTCGGTCAACTCGATGGCCGGTAACCTTACGAACCAGGTTCGTAACATCGCCGAAGTCACGACGGCCGTTGCCAACGGCGATCTTTCAAAGAAGATTACCGTCGACGTTCGCGGTGAGATGGCCGAACTCAAGAACACCGTTAACACGATGGTCGATCAGTTGAACGCCTTTGCATCCGAAGTGACGCGAGTTGCGCGCGAAGTCGGTTCGGACGGAAAACTCGGCGGTCAGGCCCAGGTGCAAGGCGTCGCCGGCACGTGGAAAGATCTCACGGATAACGTGAACTTCATGGCCTCGAATCTCACCTCTCAGGTACGAAACGTCGCCGACGTTACGACCGCCGTTGCGAAGGGCGATCTGAGTAAAAAGATTACCGTCGACGTTAAAGGCGAGATGCTCGAACTCAAGGGCACGATCAACACGATGGTCGATCAGCTCTCCGCCTTCGCATCAGAAGTCACCCGCGTCGCGCGCGAAGTCGGCACGGAAGGCAAACTCGGCGGTCAGGCTCGCGTCGAAGGCGTCGCCGGTACGTGGAAAGATCTTACGGACTCGGTCAACTCGATGGCCGGTAACCTCACCGCTCAGGTGCGTAACATCGCAGAAGTCACGACCGCCGTTGCGAAGGGCGACTTGAGTAAGAAGATCACCGTTGACGTTCGCGGCGAAATGCTCGAACTCAAAGGCACGGTCAACGTCATGGTCGACCAGCTGAACGCCTTCGCATCGGAGGTCACGCGCGTCGCTCGTGAAGTGGGTTCCGAAGGTATCCTCGGCGGTCAAGCCCAGGTGCAAGGCGTCGGCGGCACGTGGAAAGATCTCACCGACAACGTTAACTCGATGGCCTCGAACCTGACCAACCAAGTGCGAAACATCGCGAAGGTGACGACGGCCGTTGCCAACGGCGATCTTTCAAAGAAAATCACCGTTGACGTTCGCGGCGAAATGCTCGAACTCAAAGACACGATCAACGTCATGGTCGATCAACTCAACGCCTTCGCATCGGAAGTCACGCGCGTCGCCCGAGAAGTCGGTTCCGAAGGAAAGCTCGGCGGTCAGGCCGTCGTGCTCGGTGTCGGCGGCACGTGGAAAGATCTCACGGACTCCGTGAACTCGATGGCCGGTAATTTGACGAACCAAGTGCGCGGTATCGCGAAGGTCGTCACGGGTGTCGCCAACGGCGATCTCAAGCGCAAACTCACGCTCGATGCCAAAGGCGAAATCGCCGAACTTGCGGACACGATCAACGGGATGATCGATACGCTCGCAACGTTCGCCGATCAGGTGACGAACGTCGCCAAGGACGTCGGCTTCGAAGGCAAACTCGGCGGTCAGGCCGAGGTCCCCGGTGCTGCCGGCCTGTGGCGCGACCTTACGGACTCGGTCAACCAGCTCGCCGCGCAGCTCACCTCGCAGATTCGCGCGATCGGTGAAGTTGCAACGGCCGTTACCAAGGGCGACCTTTCGCGAACGATCGAAGTCGGCGCGCAAGGCGAGGTCGCACAGCTCACCGAGAACGTCAACGAAATGATCCGGAACTTGCGCGACACGACGCGTAAGAATCAGGAACAGGACTGGCTGAAGACCAACCTCGCGCGCTTCACCGGTATGCTCCAGGGTCAAAAAGATATCAAGACCGTTGCGAAGCTCATCATGTCGGAGCTCGCACCGCTCGTCTCGGCGCATACCGGCGTCTTCTATCTCAACGAGCCGGTCGATGAGACGCCGCTGCTCAAACTGCTAGCGGGTTACGCGTTCAACCGCCGCAAGAACATCACATCGCAGTTCGGTCTTGGCGAAGGGCTCGTCGGCCAGTGTGTTTTCGAAAAAGAACGCATCCTCGTCACCAACGCCCCCGCCGACTACATTGAAATCAGCTCGGGTCTAGGCTCGTCGTCACCGTTTAACATCATCGTGCTGCCGGTGCTTTTCGAGGGCGACGTCAAAGCCGTCATCGAGCTTGCCAGCTTTGAGAAATTCAGCGAAATCCACTTACTCTTCTTGGATCAGCTGACAGAATCGATCGGTATCGTTCTCAATACGATCGCCGCCAACATGCGCACGGAAGAACTGCTCAAACAGTCGCAGTCGCTCACCTCGGAACTCCAGAGCCAGCAGCTCGAACTCCAGCAGACCAACGAAGAGCTGGAAGAAAAAGCCCGCCTGCTCTCGGAGCAAAACGAAGAGGTCGAACGACGCACGCGCGAGATCGACGAAGCCCGTCGCGCGCTCGAACAAAAGGCCGAGCAACTCGCTCTCACCTCGAAATACAAATCCCAGTTCCTCGCGAACATGTCGCACGAGTTACGCACACCGCTCAACTCGCTGCTACTGCTCTCAAAGCAACTCGCGGACAACAAAGAGAACAACCTCACGAGCAAACAAGTCGAGTTCGCCTCGACGATCCGCCGCTCGGGTACGGATCTGCTCACCCTCATCAACGATATTCTCGACCTCTCGAAGATCGAATCGGGAACGACGTCGGTGGACTTCGCCGAACAGCGCATCCACGACATTGCCGATGACGTGGAACGCACGTTCCGCTCGCTCTCGCTCGAACGGGGTCTTGCCTTCGGGATCTCCGTCGATGACAACGTCCCGCCGGCGATCGAAACGGACTCCACGCGCCTCATGCAGATCATTAAAAATCTGCTCTCGAACGCGTTCAAGTTCACGCAAGAAGGCCACGTCGAGTTGCGTATTAGCCAAATCGACCGGACCGACACGATGGGGAACACGGGACCGTTTGTTGCCTTCTCGGTCTCGGATACCGGCATCGGCATTCCGACGGACAAGCACAACGTGATCTTCGAGGCCTTCCAACAAGCCGACATGAGCACGGCCCGCAAATACGGCGGGACGGGCCTCGGCCTTGCGATTTCGCGTGAAATCGCCGGCTTGCTCGGCGGCGATATGACCGTTGAGAGCGAACCGGGCGTCGGCTCGACGTTTACGTTCTTCCATCCGCTTGGCGCACGCAAAGAACGTACGAACGACAACGCGATCATGCTCCCGCCGAAGCCCGCCAAGGCCGGCGGAGCTGACGCGCCGTTCCGTGCACTCCCGCCGCGACCCGTGGTGGAACGTGCGGCGCAGATCGCGAACGCACGCGCCGGCGAAATCGAAGTCGACGACGATCGCAATGCGATCAAGCCGACGGACCGCACCGTCCTCATCATTGAAGACGACGCCACGTTCGCGCGGATTCTGCTCGGACTCGCACGCGATCGCGGCTTCAAAGGCATCACCGCACACACCGGGGCCGACGGTATCGCGCTTGCACGTGCCTACATGCCCGATGCCATCACGCTGGATATTCGTTTGCCCGATATCGACGGCTGGCAGCTGCTTGACGCCATCAAAAAAGACCCGACCACGCGCAACATCGCGGTACACGTGATCTCGGGCGAAGAACAGTGGCAGCGCGCGCTCGACTCGGGCGCGGTCGCGCACTTGAAGAAACCCGCAAGCGAAGATGCGCTGACGGAGGCCTTCGACAACCTGCTCGGTTTCGCGGATAACACGACGCGCAATCTGCTTGTCATCGAAGACGACGTCACGCAACTCTCAGCGATGGCCAATCTCGTCTCATCGGGCGAAGTCACCGTCACGGCGGTGAGCACCGGCAGCGAGGCGCTCGCAGCGCTCGATCGCGGTCGTTTCGACTGCGTCGTCGTTGACCTTGGTTTGCCCGATATCGACGGCATCCAACTCATCGAGCAGATCAAAGCACATCCGGCGCACGTGCGCGTCCCCGTCATCGTCTATACGGGCCGGGAACTCGACGAACAACAGGAGTCCGCCCTGCGGCGCCTGAGTCAATCGATCATCATCAAAGACGCGATGTCACCCGAACGCCTGATCGATGAGACGAGTTACTTCCTCAACCAAGTCGAGGCGCGACTGCCGAAACGTCCACAAGCCCAGATCGGAACGGCAGCGAGCCTCGAGGGGAAGATGGTGATCATTGTCGACGATGACGTACGTAACATCTACGCACTCAAATCGGCACTCGAAGAATTCCGCATGAACGTTCTCACCGCGGAGAGCGGAATGGAGTGCATCGAAACGCTGCGCGGGCGCACGGACGTCGACGTCGTTTTGATGGACATCATGATGCCGGAGATGGACGGCTACGAGACGATCCGTCGTATCCGAGCCGACAATCAGTGGGTTGCGCTCCCGATCATCGCCCTCACCGCAAAAGCGATGAAAGGCGACCGCGAGAGCTGCCTTGCTGCCGGTGCATCGGAGTACATCAGTAAACCGGTCGATGTGGATCAGCTCGTTTCGCTGATCCGTGTCTGGCTTGATGTGACCGTGTGATCGAGGCCCGCCCGACCGCACCCGCGATTGCCGAAATCGAGCTTCAATTGATGCTCGAAGCGGTGTACCGCGTGGCGGGTTACGACTTCCGCGAATACGCTCCTGGCACGCTCAAGCGGCGTGTTGCGGAGCGCGTGCGCGCTGAAGGCGTGAACACGTTCTCCGGACTCCAGGAGCGGCTGCTTCACGATCCGGAGGCGCTTGGCCGGTTTGTGTACGCGATGAGCGTCACGACCCCGGATGGGCTCTTTCGTGACCCCAATTTCTTCCTTACGTTCCGCGGCGACGTCATCCCGATGTTACGCACGTTTCCGTTCTTGCGGATCTGGTGCGCGAATGCGGGTGCCGGCGATGACGCATACGCGCTTGCGATCATTTTGCGCGAGGAAGGCCTCGCACACCGTTCGCGCATTTACGCCACCGACGCAAGCGAGATGGCGATCGACCAAGCCAAGGCGGGTCGCTTCCCCGCCGACCTCATTGAAGAATACGAATCGCGCTATCGTGAAACGGGCGGGACCGGAGACTTCTCGCGCTACTATGCACGCGACGGCGTATGGGCGACGTTCGATCCGACTCTGCGTCAGACGATTCTTTTTGCCCAGCACAACCTCGCGACGGACGCATCGTTTAATGAATTCCACGCGATCCTCGCGCGCAACGTGCTCGGTCATTTCTCGAAGTCGCTCTCGTATCGCGTCCACCAAATATTGCTTGAGAGCTTGGTGCGTCTGGGGTATCTGGGTCTTGGCGCAAACGAATCGCTGCGCTATACGCCACACCAGCGGTGCTACGAAGAAGTGACCGAAAACGGAAAGATTTACCGCCGCATCCGCTAAGACGTCATCGTGCGTTCTCGGTTGCCCCGGGTCTCCTCGAAATTGCTGACGACGATGTCGACTCCGCCGCCTTCTGCGGTGGTCTCGCCCGCCGCCAAACGCGCGAACGGCATCGCCTCGGAGCCGACGATCGGTTCCGCTGCAGCGCCTCCGAAAACGATGCGCGAGGTCCTTGGCAGAGCGTATATGCTGCGCGGATCGATCGCCTGGACGCATGCTGCGAGTGAAATGTTGGGGATCGCCGAGCGCAGCGAGCCAAGCGGCATCGACGTTCGCGAAGTCATCGAATTGACTGCCGTCGTTCCGAATGGCTCGGGGACGACGACGGTCGGTGCCTTCGCGCCGGTGTCCGACTTTGCATCGGTGCTCGCGAACGGCTCGATCGCTACGGAGTCGCTTGCGGCAATTCGCTTGCGGCTCGCGCTTAGCGGCGCACGTTTGCGGGTTGTGCGCGACGGCGTGCTCGCAACGATTGCGCTCGATGCATACAAATCTGACTCACCGTTGCTACCGGTGTCGCTTGAAATCCCGTCGCCTACGCGCGGGATGGGCATCGCCGAACGTCGCCGCGCGACGACCGACGGCACGGCATCGTACGAGCTTTCGGTCATGACCTCGCTTCGAATCTCGCAGCTTCATCGTTTCGAGGACGTCCGAATCTTCGTCTCGCTCGATGGCATCGTCCAGCGTGCCACCGAAGCGGAAGCCGTACTCGATTCACAGCGATTCGGGCTCGGCGCCCTCGTCGAGGCGGCGCGCGTAAGCGCACATGCAATCGAATCGATCGATGCGCGCACATCCGCCGCTGCGCGAGCGGTCGCGCCGCTGGTTCTTGCCGCGCTTCGAGAATCCGTTGCCATTGCAAAACCGAAAGAAGAAGAACCCCGACGACGAGCCTTGGGAAAGCCAAGAAAAAACAAGAAGTCGTAACCATGCGTTTCGCCGGTCTGCTCGCTCTTTTGTTCCTTCTCGCCTCTTACGAAAGAGCCAATGCCGCGACGCTTCGAATCTTGACGCTACCCTCGAACGCAACGATCGATTTATACTCCGAGCAACGTGCCGTGAGCGTGAATGCACGAGGTGACGTGGTTGTAAATGTCGTGACGGATCGCGGGTCGAGAATCGTTGCTTGGGATCGAATCGGTAATCGTCGATTGCTCGATCCTCCAATCGAAAACGTCCCTGGCGAACCTCGGGTTGACGTAAAGCGCGCCGAGACTGCTTGGGGCGTCATGGCAACCGATGGCCGGGTCTTCGGCGTGGAAACCTACCCGTTTGAGGGTGCATACATTGGGACCGTGGTCAGGCCATACATTTGGGATCGTGCAAAAAAGCAGATCTTTCAACGCGCACGCTGCGGGGGTGTCGGTGGTTTTCTGTTTCCCACGGCTAATTCGAGTGACGATCGGATCGCGATGTCGACGCGATCGGTCGATCCCGTGTCCTCGAGAACGTTTGACGATGCAACACCGCCCGCGGCATTTATTATTCAAGGCGAGCGGTGCGACGCTCTGGAGATCGGTTGGATCAATTCAATCGCTGGCGTTTATGCATCCGGCTATCGTACCTATGAAGGGTCGACGATCGTGTCGGTGCATCCGAACGCGAATCATGCCTTTACGTTTCGAGCAGTTCGCTGGAACGGCAAACGCGCATTGGAACTGGGGGCTGGGATTTCTTTTGGCGTGAATGCCCATGGTGATTGCGTGGGAGCAAGTCGTTTGCTTGAGATCGGCGCAGCTTTGCCCGTTCGAGCGATCGTTTGGCACGGATCTCGCGCGACTACGCTAGCGACGAAATCCCGTAATTCCGTCGCCTATGCGATTAACGAAACGGGCAGGACAATCGTCGGATCGGTGTGGGACGATCGCGCCCGACACGCCGTTCGATGGCGAAATGGGCGTGAGGAGCGGCTGGAATCGTTCCTGCACGCTCAGGATCCTCCGCAGCTCGAAGTTGCATACGGAATCACGCCCGACGGCTGGATTTACGGAATTGGGCGAAGGCACGGCAGTACGGTTATCTTTTTTTTGAGCGTTTCGAGATAGCGTGAACGCCTATGACATCGCCGGTTTCATCACCGGCGCCATCAACGTTTGGCTTGTCGTCCGCAACAATCCATGGAACTGGCCATGGGGCATCGTCAATGCCGCGATCTTCCTCACATCTTTTTGGCTCTCCGGGCTCTTTGCCGATTCGGCGCTCCAGGTCGTCTACATCGTTCTTGGCGCGTACGGATGGTGGGCTTGGCTGCGCGGGGGAAACGCCGCAACCGCGCTGCCAATTACGCGTGCTAGTGCGCGCGTGATCGAACTCTCGCTCGTCGTCGTCGCAGTGATGACCGCCGTCTTTGCTACCGTTCTCGCGCACGCGCTCGGATCGACCGTCCCGTTCTTCGACGGAATTACGACCGCGCTCTCGCTTGTCGCGCAAGTGCTGCTCACTCGCCGCATGATCGAAAACTGGTATTTCTGGATCGTAGCCGACTGCATATATGTACCGCTCTATTTCACGAAAGGTCTGCCGCTCACCAGCGCGCTCTACGCGATTTTTCTCGTCATGTGCATCGTGGGCGTCGTTCAATGGCAGCGCGAACTGCGAGCGACTGCCCTTTCATGAGGCGCGGCCTCGTCTTCGGAAAATTCCATCCGCCGCATCGTGGCCACAAGTACCTCATCGATGAAGCGGCCGCCCGTTGCGATACGCTCACCGTCTTGCTCATGGCCTCCGAACGTGAATCAATTCCGTGCGACCTCCGGCTCGCATGGCTGCGCGAAATGCATCCGCGTACGGACATCCGGCTCGTGCCCGATGAGATGCCGACTGCGTGGTCGCTCGAACGCGAAGATCTTTGGGAAGCATTTTCGACGCTCGTACGCAGCGCTCACCCGGAGCCGATCGATCGGCTCTTCACCTCCGAATGGTATGGAGAACGGACGGCGCAGGCTCTACACTGTGAGCATGTGGCGATCGATCCGATGCGCCGGACGTTCTCGGTCAGCTCATCACTCGTGCGCGCGAATCCGACCACCTACCTCGATCTGCTGGCGCCCAGCGTTCGCGCCTGGATCGTTCCGCGCATCGTGATTGTTGGCGCTGAATCCACAGGAAAAACGACGCTCGCTCAAGCACTAACCGCGCATTTTTCCACCGTGTGGGTGTCAGAATTTGGCCGCGAGTACACGCGCTGGGTCGGCCAAACCCAGACGATCCCATACCGGTGGACGAACGAAGATTTCGTGGTCATTGCCGCCGAACAGCAAGCGCGCGAAGATACGGCTGCTCGGGCAGCGGCTCCCGTTTTGATCTGCGATACTGATGCATTCGCGACGGATCTTTGGCGGAGACGTTATCTTGACGTTCGCGACGGTGTTGTGCCGCACGATCTTCCCGGTCGCCGGTTCTATTTGCTCACGCGGAACGACGTGCCGTTCGTGCAGGATGGGAGCCGCGACGGAGAGCATCGTCGCACGGAGATGACCGCCTGGTTTGCATCCGCGTTCGCGGTGTCAAACACAGACGTAAATATCGTCGAAGGCCCGTACGAAGGCCGACTGGCGCAAGCGATCACCGCCGTCGAGCGCGCCCGTAGCGCTGTCATTCCGCTCGAACGCTGAGTCGCTTCGCGTCGTCGAGATCGCGTGCGAATTCGGTGTTAAATCTGCTCGACGCTCGTAATCTCATCGCAAGCATCGCAGACCACGGTCTCGATCATGCCTTTGAGCGTCATCGTTGAGGCGGGACAGCCCCCGCATGCACCGAGCATCTGGACGTAGGCAACGCCGTTCTCGGCTTTGACGAACCAGACTTCACCGCCGTCCGATGCGATCATCGGGCGGACGCGGTCGAGCGCTTTTTCGATCCGTGCGCGTAAGTCGGCGTCTTCGATGGTAGCGGGTTGTTCTATCGCCATTGCAGTTTCTTCCGACCGGTCGCGGGTGGTGAAGGTTTCGCCGTACTGGCGCTTAGGCGAAGGCGCATCACACGCCTACGTGAGCGCCAAGCTGACGTAGGCGAGGAGGGCCGCAAGGACGGTACTGATATAGAGCGCGACGCCACGAAAGGCGATCGCCGCGTTCTCGCGCGGCGTCGTGTAGCGTCCCATCGCAAGCGCGCGCCAGAGCGCCCCGCCGCCGATTACAACGACCGCGACGACGATTGCCAGACGCGTCGGCGCGCCGAGTGCCACTGCGATTCCGGCGGCCACGGCGACGGCGACGATCGCG
Source organism: Vulcanimicrobiales bacterium (assembly GCA_038231455.1). Taxonomy (GTDB): domain Bacteria; phylum Vulcanimicrobiota; class Vulcanimicrobiia; order Vulcanimicrobiales; family Vulcanimicrobiaceae; genus JANLVI01. The sequence continues at coordinate 158,165 of JBBRLI010000003.1, forward strand.
CCATAAATGAGGCGGACGCTGCCCGCCCGCCCGAGCCGCACGACAAGGTTGCGCTTCCCGGTCGCCGCATCGGCTTCAACGTCAGGAAACTCGACACAAAGCATCATCGCGATCATGGCGGCCGCGAGCGGCAGTGTGGAAGCGACGGCGAGTACGTCGATCTTCCCCATGAAGGTCGCGTAGCCCGCCAATGGCACCAGGACCGCCACCACGAGTGCCGTCGTTATCTCGCCGGCGCCGATTGCGAGTAAGCGGAGCGGCGGCGAAGAGTAAGACCAGGCAAAAATGGCGATCGCCACGCCGATGAACGCCATCGACCATTCCCCGATGAGCGCAAAGACGGCAGTGAGCGCAAGGCCTACCGCAAGGCATACGAGCGCGGCGACGAGCCCGACGATGGGCGGGAGCGAACCGTCGACGAGCGCTCCGCTGCCGCCCGAGAAGGCCGTTCGCGTCGTGCGCGCATCGCCGGCCCGGTCGAAGTAATCATTCGAATAATGAGTCATCAGGTGGAAGGCCGTTACGAGCGCCTGGCCGAGGGCATAGCGGGCCGGGGTTAACGCGGCGCCCTCATACGAAGCGATCGCCGCGCCAAGACCGAATCCGAGGAACCCGCCGACGAGAAACTTCAGACGAGAGAGCCGGAGAAAGGCGAGGATCATGGCCCGCCATGGTTGCGACAAGAGGAGGGTTCAACCCGTCTTGATAAGGCCGTTTCGCCATTCGAAAGGAGGACGCGAGTTTGAAAGAACGGCGGCGAACGGCATTTGGTCGTCCCACCGTGCAGTCGGTAGACCGCACGCTCGATGTCTTAGAGGCGCTCTCGACGCGCCGCACCCCAACCGGTATTAGTGACCTCGCGCATCACGTCGGGCTGCACGTCAGTACCGTCCACCGATTGCTCGCGACGCTCGTCGACCGCGGCTACGTTCGGCAAGACCCGGATAGTTCGCGTTACCATTTAGGATCGCGGATATTCGCACTTGCGAGTGCTGCCGACATCCATCTGGACTTGCGTTTGGTTGCGCGTCCGTTTCTGGAACGCCTCATGCGCATCGCGGGTGAGACGGCGAACCTCGTCACCTACGGCGAGGGCGAGGTCGTCTATCTCGAGCAAGTCGAGAGCATGCATCTGGTGAAGATGTTCACGCAACCCGGAATGCGAGCTCCGCTTTATTGCACGGCAAGCGGAAAATTATTCCTCGCATTTGGCGGCGATGCTCCGAAGGCGATGCTTAAAGAACCGTTGACGCGACACACCGCAAATACGATCACGTCGCTCCCCGCGCTCGACGCGCAGCTCAAGCAAATTCGTCGCGACGGCTACGCGATCGACAATGAAGAAATGGAAGAGGGTGTGCGGTGTCTTGCGGTTCCGATCTACGACCGACGCGGCGAACTCTGCGGTGCGCTCTCGATTTCCGGCCCGACGACGCGTATGACGCCAGCCCGCGTCACGACGATTGTCAATCAAGTGCGCGACGTCGCAAAGGAACTCTCGCGACAACTCGGATACGATGCGTCAGCGGTCGGTGTCGCGCCGGCTCTGAACGGAGCACATGTCAACTAAGGTCGGATTGATCGGCGTCGGCGCCATGGGCGAACCCATGGCTGCCGCGCTACTGGCAAAAGGATTTGCCGTCACCGTTTGCGCGCATAAGAATCGCGCCCCACTCGACCGGCTCGTCGCCGTAGGCGCGCACGACGGCGGAACGCCCGCGGGTGTCGCTCGTGCAAGTGATGTCGTTATCACGATGGTGCCTGATGCACCGCAAGTAGAAGAATCGATCTTCGGCGAGAACGGTGCGCTCGGCGGTGCGAAACCCGGCACGCTTTTCATCGACATGTCCACGATTTCGCCCGTGTCGACGCGCGCGTTTGACGAACGACTGCGCGCGAGCGGCATGCGGTTTGTCGATGCCCCCGTAAGCGGCGGCCCGGCACGAGCGAAAACGGGAACGCTTACGCTCATGGTTGGGGCGAGCGATGCGGATCTGTCTTTCGCCCGTCCGGTGCTCGAAGCAATGGGCACACCGAATCACGTCGGCCCCGTCGGTATGGGCGAGACCGTCAAACTCGTCAATCAGATTATGATTAGCTCGATCATGCTCGCCAACTGCGAGGGAATGGTCTTCGCGGCAAAAGCCGGTGCCGATGTCGAACTCGTGCGCGAAGTCATTCTCACGGCAACCGCATCGAACTATTTGCTCCAAAACTGGCTGCCGCAGTCGTGGTTCGCGGGCAAGCTCGATGGCGGATTCGCGCTCGATCTCCTGCGCAAAGATGTTGCCGCCGCGCTCGATGCGGGTCGCACGATGGGCGTGCCGATGCCCGCGACGGCCCTCGCCTATCAGCTCTTTACCGCAAGCTCGGGCGAAGGCCACGGCCGCCACGACTATTCATCGGTTGCAACGTTCTACGAACGTGCGGCCGGTACGGCCATCGCCCAAAACATCGCTAAGACCAAGTAGTGCTCTTCGCCGCAATCGATGTCGGCACCAACTCAATCCATCTCATTGTCGTTGAGATCGATTCGAGCTTCGATACCTCGCGCGTGATGTACAAGGCGCGCGAGATGGTGCGTTTGGGTTCTAACGATGCCTTAGAAAAAGGCGAGCTTTCGGGGAAGGCGATGAATCGCGGCGTCGATGCAATCGCGCGTTTTGTCGATGCGGCGCGCTCGCGCGGGGCGGAGCGAATTCGTGCCGTTGCAACCTCGGCCGTGCGCGAAGCGAGCAACGCCGCAACCTTCGTCGAGATGGTCGCCGCTCAAACCGGAATCGCGCTCGAAGTCCTCGGCGAACGCGAAGAGGCGCGACTCATCCACCTCGGGGCGGCACGCGGTTATCCGATTTACGACCGGTTAGCGTGCATCGTCGATATCGGCGGCGGGTCCACCGAATTTATCGTCGCCGATGGCGAACGACCGTATTTGCTCGAGAGCGTCAAACTCGGCAGTCTGCGCATCTACGATGCGTACATGCGCGGCGCGCGCGATTTGCAAAAAGCCGAGCGGAGCATGAACAAACACATCGCCTCGGTGCTCGATCCGCTCGCGCCGCAGCTGCGGAATTTTAGCATCGATTTTGGGATCGGCACGTCGGGCACGATCATGGGCCTTGCCTCGCTCGATGCGGCCGATCGGGATTTGCCGCTCTCACGCGTCCATGGCTATACGATCGAGCTACGGCGCTTGCGCGATCTGCAGAAACGCATGATCGCGATGACGGAAGACGAGCGGCGTAAGATGCCGGGCATGAACCCGCGTCGCGCCGACATCATCGTCGCCGGCAATGCGATCCTGATCGGTGCGCTCTCGGCGATCGGATTGAACGAAATCGTTGTCTGCGAGCGCGCGCTGCGCGATGGAATCATCGTCGATCTCGTGCAGACCGATCGCGTGATCGCAGAGAAACTTGGCGACGAACGCGTTCGACGATTCGAGGAGATCGACAATCTCGCACTGCGTTTTGAGGCCTACGGCGTCCACCAGCGAGCCGTCGCGCGCATCGCCTTGCAACTTTTCGAACGCCTGGCCGATCTCCACGGGCTCGCGCCCGGCGATCGCGATCTTCTCTACGCAGCGGCGGTCGTTCATAGCTCCGGTGGGTTCATCGCTGGGTCGGGCCAACACAAACATACCGGTTATATCGTTCGTAACAGCCTCTTGCGTGGCTGGCGCGAAGACGAGCGCGAATTGATTGCAACGATCGCGCGCTACTATCGCAAAGCGATGCCCAAAGCAAGTCATCCCGAATTTGCGGCATTTTCGGTGCTCGATCAACGCCGAATTTCGATGCTCGCAAGCCTTCTGCGGATCGCCGACGGACTCGACTCGCGCCACCTCGGCCTCGTCAGCGGGGTTAATGTGATCCGAGAAAGTGGCAGAATCCGGGTTCTCGCGCAGGCCGACCAGGACGTCACAAGCGAACTGGACGCAGCGACCTACAAAGCCGACCTCTTCGCACGCACATTCGGCCTCGATATCGCATTCGAGGCGGACCGGGAGCAAGCGTGACCGCCGCAGCAACTCCGCGCAAAAAAATTCTCGTCGTCGATGATGAGTCGGCGATCTTGCAGACGCTGCGCTTCAATCTGGAGCGGAACGGCTACGCCGTGTGCACCGCCGGTGACGGCCGCAGCGCGATCGCCGTCGCTTCGACGGAAAAGCCGGATCTCGTGATCCTCGATATCATGCTGCCGGTTCTCGACGGCATCGAGGCCTGCAAAGAGATCCGCAAAACCTCCGGCGTTCCGATCATCATGCTCACGGCCAAAGACCAAGAATTCGATAAAGTGCTCGCGCTCGAACTGGGCGCTGACGACTACGTCACAAAGCCATTCGCGCTCGGCGAGTTTCTCGCGCGCGTCAAGGCCCGGTTACGCCGGATCGACACGGGCGATGTCGTCAAGAACGAAGCGATCACGATCGGCGAGATTACACTCGACCCTGCGCGTCAACGCCTGGTCGTGCGCGGCGCCGACGTAGCGCTTGCGCCCAAAGAATTTCGCCTGCTGCACGTGCTCATGGAAAACCGCGGACGCATCGTCACGCGCCAGATGCTGCTCGAAAAAGTTTGGGGCTACGATTTCGAGGGCGAACACCAGACGATCAGCGTGCACATTCGCTGGCTGCGTGAGAAGATCGAAGTCGATCCCAACAACCCGCGCCACATTATCACCGTTCGCAGCCGCGGCTACATGTTCAAGGAGTGATCTCCGTCCCCGAGGGGCTTATCGGTCTCATTGTTGGCGCCGTCGGAGCCTGGAGTTTTACGCGTTTCGTCGACGCGCGTTCGCGCGAAGCACAACGCGTCGAACGCGACGAGCCGCGGCCGGACGAACGTTTCGACCGGCTAATCGAGACGTTGCCGCTCGGCGCACTCGTCATCGACGGGCGCGGGCATATCCGACAAACCAACGCTGCCGCCGAAGCGCTCTTTTCGATCGACGCGCGCCGGGCCGCCGGACGCGCGCTGATCGAAGCCGTGCCGTCGATCGAACTGGAGCGTCACGTCGCGGGGGCGCTTGGGGGGCGCGGTTCCACGCGAAACATCATGATCGCAAGCTCCGAACGCGAGCGCACGTTCCTCGTTTCGGCCTATCCGCTCGATGAGGACCACGTTCTCGTGCTCGCGCTCGATCAGACGCCGCTCGTCGCGCTCGAGAGCGTCCGGCGCGAGTTTATTTCGAACGTCTCGCACGAGTTGCGTACACCGCTCTCCGCGATCAAGCTTATGGTCGAAACCGTCACGCTCTCGGATGGCGATCCCGAAGTGCAGGCGGTGTTTTTACCCAAGGTGTTGCACGAAGTCGATCGCATGGTGCAGCTGGTCGAAGATCTGCTTGAGCTTGCGCGCTCGGAATCCGGCCGCTTGCCGCTGCGCCTCGAGATCCTGGTCCTTGGCGAGGTCACGCGCTCGGTGCTCAACACGTTTTCACAACGCGCGGACAGCTTGGGCGTCCATTTGTCGATCGCCCGAGACGACGTTGTTGCAATCGTGGCCGACCGCGATCGCATCACCCAAATTCTCGTCAACCTCATCGATAATGCGGTACGGCATACACCGGCCTCCGGTACGGTTGCCCTGAGTATCGAACGGGAAGGCGAGGAAGCGATTTTGCGCGTGAGGGACACCGGGATCGGAATTCCGTACATCGACCTACCGCATATTTTCGAGCGTTTTTACGTTGTGGAACGCTCGCGCGCACTCGAGCGAAGTGGCACGGGGCTCGGCCTCTCAATTGCAAAGCAACTCGTCGAATTACACGGCGGGACGATCGGTGCGGAATCGGACCTGGGCGCGGGCTCCATGTTTATCTGCCGCTTCCCCGTTGCGGTCGTAGAGACAACGGCCGACTCTTAAGAGCCCTTAATGCAACCTTAAATTAAGGTTAAACCCGGCTTGCGACGATTGCCTGCGGCACGTCGTTCTTCCGAACGTCCTATCTTCGTTGCTCACTCAATGTTTTTGGAGGTCTCATGACTAGGAATGCTGCGCTCGCGGCCCTCCTCGTAGGTCTTGCCCTGGTAGCGCCGCAGGTTGCGCTGGCCGACACTTCGATTACCCTCCAGGGTTCGACGGCGTTGCTCCCCTTGATTAAAGATGCCGCGAGCATCTACCAGCAAGCTCACCCCGATGTGAAGATCGCCGTTTCCGGCGGCGGCTCGGGTACGGGCATCAATCTGGTTGCCGCAAAAGCGATCGACGTCGGCAATTCCGACATTCTCGCCCCGGCCCATCCCGAACTCGTCGATCACAAGGTCTGCGTCATCGGCTTTGCCGTGATCGCGAACCCGAACGTTGGCGTGAAGAATCTTTCGAAGAAGCAGATTCAAGAAGTCTTCGGCGGCAAGGTCACCAACTGGAAAGAAGTCGGCGGGATCGATCAGAAGATCACCGTCGTCAACCGTCCCCGCAGCTCGGGCACCCGTGCCGTCTTCACGAAGACGCTCATGGGCTCGGTCACAGCGACCGAAACCGGTCTGACGGAAGACGCAACCGGCACGGTCGTCGACGTCGTCGCGAAGACGCCGGGCGCCGTTTCCTACGCGGCGCTCTCCGGCACGCGCGGCAAAGGCCTGCTCGAGCTTTCGATCGACGGCAATGCGCCGAGCGATGAAAACATCTACGACGGCAAGTACCCGGTGTGGTCGTACGAGCATATGTTCACGAACGGCCCGCCGAGCGCCGATGTCTCGCGCTTCATCGCGTTCGTCACCTCGAATTCGGCTCTCGTAAAAAAAGACGGCTATCTCCTGATTCGCGAGATGAAGGTCAAGGAAATCGACCGCTAAAGGTCCGTCACTCGACAGGCGCACGAAGGGCGGCTCTGGTAGTCGCCCTTTGTCGCATCCCACCGACCACACGTGAAGCGAGAAATTTTTCATAGTGATTGCAACGCAGGCGAAGCGCGCGCACGCTCAAGAGCGCATCGCGACGACGGTTTTGCGAATGGCCGCCGGATTCGTCATCTTGGCGATGGCGCTGCTGTTGATCTACCTTGCGACCGAAGGGCTCAAGCTTTTCGTCGTCGACCATTTTTCGGTTTTCGCGTTTCTTTTTTCCGGTGACTACCAACCGGACACGCATCCCGGCGCTGCAATCTACATCGTCGGGTCGCTCTCGGTAACGCTCTTTGCAATTTGCATCGGCGGTCCGTTCGGGATCGCTGTCGGCATCTTCTTGAGCGAGCTCGCGCCGCTTCGCATGTCGCAAATCCTCAAGCCGGCAATCGACGTCATGGTCGGCATTCCATCGGTCGTGTACGGCTGGCTCGGATTGCAACTCCTCGTGCCGCTCATTCGCAATACGACCGGATCGCCCGGATTCGGGTTGCTCGCGGCGGGCATTGTCCTCTCGATCATGATCTTGCCAACGGTCATCACGCTCTCGGAAGATGCGTTTCGGTCGCTCTCGCCGACACTCAAAGAAGGCTCACTCGCACTCGGGGCGACGCGCTGGCAGACGATCGTGCGCGTGTTGCTTCCCAGCGCATCGAGCGGCCTTACCGTCGCGCTGATTCTCGGAATCGCACGCGCCGTCGGCGAGACGCTCGCCGTCCAGCTCGTGATCGGTAATGCATCGCAGTTCCCGCACGGCTTGCTCAATCCGACATCGACGCTGCCAACGGAAATCGTGCAAGACCTCGGCGGCGCCGCACAAGGCTCGATGCTCGAACACGCGCTGTTCTCGATGGCATTTCTGCTGCTGCTCATCGCGATGTCGCTGATCCTCATCGTGCGCTTCGCGCTGCGAAAGCGCGCGTAACGTATGGATATTTCGGTGAATCCGCCCGTTTCGAATCCGACCTTACTCGGCTCCGCGGGCGTGCGCGCCCGGCGTTCGACCGATCGTCTGGCAACCGTCGTTCTCTGGGGTATGGCGATCAGCATTATCGTCATGCTGGCCTGCTTCGTCCTCTACTTGCTCGTTTTGGGCGTGCAGTACATGACGCCCGACTTTATCTTCGGTTTACCGAAGGAAGGCGAAGCGGGCGGCGGGATCGGCCCCGAAATATTCAATTCGTTCTACATTCTCGTCTTAACGCTGGTCATGACCGTCCCGATCGCCGTCTCCGCCGGTGTTTACATTCAAGAGTACGCGCGCCCCGGTCGGTTTCGCGGTCTCGTGCAATTCAGTGCCGAAGCGCTCGCGACGGTCCCCTCGATCGTTATGGGGCTCTTCGGACTGCTCATCTTCGTCTATTTTTTCCATCTGCGTTTTTCCGCGATCGTCGGCGCGATGACGCTCACGATCCTGAATCTACCGGCGCTCATGCGCGTCACGCAAGAAGCTTTGCGTACCGTACCTGACTCGCTACGCGAAGCATCGATGTCCATTGGGGCGACCAAGTGGCAGACGATTACGAAAGCCGTTCTGCCGAGTGCGATCGGCCCGATGACGACCGGTATCGTGCTCATCGCGGGCCGTATTTTCGGTGAGACGGCAGCGCTGATTTATACGGCGGGTCTTAGTGTGACCACGAACTCACCGTATGATTTCTCGCTTGGCCATCCCGCCGAAACTCTCGCCGTCCACCTTTGGTATACACGTTCGGAGAGTACGGTTCCCGACGTAGCACGTATCGGCAACGGTTCCGCGCTCGTGCTCCTCTTCATGGTCTTGCTCTTCAATATCGCCGCGCGGGTTCTCGGCCGGACGCTCACTAAACGCCTGACGGGAAAATCATCGTGATCGCAGCCGACCCCAAAACCAAACTGAAAGCCGCCGATGTCGATGTCTTCTACGGCTCGTTTCAGGCGATCAAAAACGCAAATCTCGCGATGTCGGAGAAGACCGTCACGGCACTGATCGGCCCCTCAGGCTGCGGCAAGTCGACGTTCTTGCGAGCGCTCAACCGCATGCACGACCTCACGCCGGGCGCGCGAGTCGAGGGCATGATCACCCTCGACGGCATGAACATTTATGCGCCCGAAGCCGATCCGGTCGTGATCCGTCACCGTATTGGCATGGTCTTTCAGCGCCCCAATCCGTTTCCGAAAACGATCTTCGAAAATGTCGTGTACGGTCCGAAGATCCACGGCGAATCGAATAAGAAGCGGCTCGATGAGATCGCCGAAAAATCGCTGCGTCAGGCAGCGCTCTGGGACGAAGTCAAAGACCGGCTGACGCGTTCGGCACTCGATCTCTCGGGCGGTCAGCAGCAGCGTTTGTGCATCGCGCGCGTGCTTGCCGTCGAACCCGAAGTGATCCTCATGGATGAGCCGGCATCCGCGCTCGACCCGATCGCAACCTCAAAAATCGAAGACCTCATCGGCGAGCTCAAGCGCCAGTATACCGTCGTCATCGTTACCCACTCGATGCAACAAGCCGCGCGCATCTCCGAATTTACCGCGTTCTTCCATCTAGGTGAGATCGTCGAATTCGGTACGACTTCCGATATCTTCACCCGCCCGAAAGAAAAGCGCACGGAAGACTACATCACGGGCCGCTTCGGCTAGACTGCGGATTCGCGCGCAAGCAACTGCCGTTTGCGCGCGACTCCCCAACGATAGCCGGCGAGCTCTCCGGTGCCGCGAATGACGCGGTGACACGGGATCGCAAGAGCGATTTCATTCGTCGCACATGCCCGCGCGACGGCGCGCGCAGAGTTTGGCGTACCGAGACTTGCGGCAATCTCGGAGTAGCTGCGTGTCGATCCGATGGGGATTGCTCGAAGCGCCGACCACACGCGCTGTTGGAATGCGGTGCCGGCGATATCCAGCGGTAGATCGAGCGTGCGGCGCGGATCGTCGATCGATGCGACGACCGTCTGTAGATGTTCGGTAAGCGCGTCGTTGTCGCGAATCCGTTCGGCGCGGGCGAAGCGATCGTGCAAGACCGATGTTACGGCGTCTTCGGTATCCCCGATCTCGATCGCGCATATACCAAGGTCCGTGGATGCGACGAGAAGCACGCCGATCGCTGTTGAAGCGGTCGCGTAGCGGATGGTTTGGCCGACGCCGCGTTCACGCAGTTTGCGCGCAGACATTCCAAGTCGCTTGGATGCGCCGTCGTAGAAACGTGTTGACGATCCGTATCCTGCGTCGTGGATCGCTTCGGTGATCGACCGGCCGGTGCCGATCGTATCGCGCGCTAGCTGTTCGCGCAGTTGTTTTGCATACGCTTTGGGCGTGACGCCGACGAGGCGCGTGAAGACGCGATGAAAATGAAACGGGCTCATCGAGACGAGCGTTGCGAGATCGTTCAGCGAGGGCGGCGAAATAGCGTTCGTCATCGCATCAATCGCGACGCGGACCATCGCCACGTGTGACTCGTTCTTGCTCGTCGCATCGGGCGCGCACCGCTTGCACGCTCGAAAACCGGCGGCTTCTGCACGTTCCGCATCCGGATAAAACGCAACGTTTTTGCGCAAGGGGGCACGCGCCGGGCAGACTGGCCGGCAATAAATGCGCGTTGTGCGGACCGCCATCACGAAGCTGCCGTCGGCGGTTTCGTCGCGCGCGCGGACCGCGTTCCAGCGGAGGTCATCAGTGGAGAGGTGGTTTGCTATGGTCATCATGATGTCAGTCTACGCGGAAGCCCGCGTTGAGACGCTCCGGTTCTTGCGCTCGCATTCGCTTATACAGAGGAAGGACGCATTCCGTGGCAAGTGTTCAGCCTTCTCCGGTCACACGAACAAAAGAACGACACGATTACATCGGGAGCTTGTCGCCGCGTTTACCGACGATGACGTACAGGGCCTCGTGGTTGTCCGGCACTTGCCCCACGACAACGACCTGTGCGTGCGCTGTAATGGATCCCTTATCTCCCGGGGAGACGAGTACAACCGGAACGTTTGCCGGGATGACGTATTTTCGCGCTCCGTCTTGGGATAGTAGGGTGATCGTCCTCAGCGTCGCACCCGCGACGGCGTGTGTATTTGCGTGGAGCATCGTCGAGGGATCGGCGATCACCGTACCGTTACGAAGCGATGAAATGCCGTGTTGCGATAGCACCGCCCATCCGTAGTTGCCTTCTCCAGCGCCGCGCAAAGACTCCGCGAGAACGACCACTTCCAGCGCGCGATTCACCGCGCCGTCAGGCACGCTTACGATGCTCAGACGTTTCCCCGGCGCGATATCCGCGACCGTCCCGAGTGCCGCGCCGGCATACTGCACGGACCTGCCCAAATGAAACGATCGAAAAGTCGATGTCCCCGTTCTCACATCTAAATGCCCCCCGAACGGATCGGACGTGCTGACCGTTCCTCGAATTTTTTCCATTCCGTGGTGGACGTTCGTCGGAGGGTTGGCTGCGGCGCACGTTGTCGAAAGCAGGGCGAAGCTGGCGGCGTACGCGACAAGAGTTGAGAGATGCATGCTCGCTTATAAAGCAACCGAGGAAATTTGGTTGCCGCTACGCCGTTGCGAACACCTTGGCGGCGAGCTCGCGCTCGATTGCGGCATAAGAGAACTCACCCGTGATCCTATCGTCCGTCTCGCGGGGATTGATCACGCCCGTCTCGTACTCGGAATCGCCGCGCCCACCGTGCTGCGGAGACTCGCCCGTACGGCAGCTTGCGCCAAGAGTGCGCTAGGGCCGTATTGAAGGCTTCAAGCTATGATATCGACGCTCGCTGCAATTCCGGAACACATGATCGCTCTGCGCAAAGAGGCGCCCGGCCCGGGCTTCGTGCGCGGCGAGGTCGCTGTCCCCAAGCTTGGTCCCAGCGACGTGCTCATTCGGGTGAAAAAGGTCGGCATCTGCGGAACCGATCACCACATTTATTCATGGGATCATTGGGCGCAGCGTCGCGTGAAACCGCCGCTCACGATCGGCCACGAATTCATGGGCTATGTTGCGGCGATCGGCGATGCGGTCCGTTCCGTTGCGGTCGGCGAGCGTGTTTCGGCGGAAGGCCATATCGCGTGCGGGATTTGCCGGCTCTGTCGTACGGGTGAAGGCCACATCTGCGAACACGTCAAGATCATCGGCGTCGATACCGATGGTGCGTTCGCGCAGTTCATCGTGATGCCCGAAGTCAACGTGTGGCGTCTCGATCCCTCGATTCCGGATAACGTTGCGGCGGTGTTCGATCCGCTCGGGAACGCCGTCCACACGGTCATGGCCGCTGGCGTAAGTACGAAATCGGTCGTGATCACGGGCGTCGGCTCGATTGGCCTCATGGCGATCCCCGTCGCGCGCGCGGCCGGCGCGGCCTCGGTGTTTGCCGTCGATATCAATCCCGCAAAATTGGAACTCGCTGGACGCGTCGGCGCGGATGCGACGTTCCTTGCGAACGATCCGAATTTGATCGATGAGATCTTGCGCCGCACGGGTGGCGACGGCGTGGACGTGTTGCTGGAAATGTCCGGCAGCGGATCGGCGATCGATTCAGGTCTTGCGATGGTACGCAACGGCGGGCGCGCAGCGCTCCTTGGGATCCCCTCGGATGACATCAGCATCAATCTTGCCGAACGCATCATTTTCAAAGGCCTCACCGTTCTTGGCATCAACGGCCGCAAAATGTTCGAGACGTGGTATCAGACCGAAGCACTGGTGAAGAGCGGACGTGTCGATCTTGGTCCGATCATCACGCACGTCGTGCCGTTCTCCGGCTACGACGATGCCTTCGCACTCATGGAGAGCGGCGCGGCGGCGAAGATCGTAATGGACGTCGGCTAGAGGTTTACTAAGCGCGAATCGTGGCGCACGAACTCTTTGGCATTGGGGACCAGGACGTGTTCGATCAGCACGGGGCGTTCGTTTGCCTTGAACGTGATGTCGTACATCTCGGCGATCACGCCGTGTAAAACGAAGGCACCCTGCCGATCGGTGCGCGTCGTGTAGGTGGCTCGTTCGCCGTGCGCGTTGACCGTGATGTTCGCGACGGCGCGTCCGAGCCGGTCGACCACGTAGCCGCCAATCGCCGTTGCCGGCTCGTCAGCGGGTGCTTGGCCGACGCCGGGGATGAGGGCGCGCATGATCTGTTGTTCGAGTCCGGCGAGAATGCCAAGGCCGCGGACGAAGAGCGAGAGGTAACCGCGCGCTGCGATCACGAGGTCGTAGACCCCTTCGGGCAGCTCCAGCCGGAAGATGCCGCTCTTATCGGCCTCAATGATCGACATTTTGCCCGTACGCCAGACGATCGTCACCTGCGCTTCCGCAAGCGGGACGCTCGAACGTCGGTCCAAAAGTTTGCATTCCAGTGCCCCGGTCGCTTGTACCATGCTTTGTCTCTATCGTCGAAACGATCTCCAATCTTGAATCGCCCGACCGTCGCTCGCCACTTGCCCGCTAGAAAGTCCTCATGAATACCGCATTCCAAACCGCCCTCAACGCGGACCTCGACCGCCTCAAGGAAGCCGGCACGTATAAAACGCTGCGGCACTTGACCTCGCCGATGGCGGCCTCGGTGCATATGGAAGAAGCCGGCGACGTAATCGTCCTCTCCAGCAACAATTATTTGGGGCTGGCCGACGATCCCGCGATTGTCGATGCCGGGATTGCCGGCTTGAAAAAATACGGCGCCGGAACCGCCTCGGTGCGCTTCATCTGCGGCACCTTCGACGTGCACCGCGATCTTGAGGACCGGATCGCCGAACTGCTCTCGACAGAAGCCGCGCTTTCGTACGTGTCGTGCTGGGCGGCAAACGAAGGGCTGATGCCGACGATCGCCGGCCCCGGCTCGACGATCATCAGCGACGAACTCAATCACGCATCGATCATTGACGGTTGCCGCCTGGCTTCACACGCGAAGCGCCTGCGTTTCAAGCATAGCGACATGGCTGAGCTTGAAGAGAAACTGAAGAACAAAGAAGGCGACGGCCCGGTCTTCATCATTACCGACGGCGTGTTTTCGATGGAGGGCTCGATCGCAAACCTGCCCGCCATCGTCGCGCTTGCAAAAAAGTACGACGCGGTCACGATCGTCGATGACTCGCACGGCACCGGGGTGATGGGTAAGACGGGTCGCGGGACGATCGAGCACTACGGCCTCGAAGGTCAGATCGACATCATCACGGGGACGCTTGGCAAGGCGCTCGGCGGCGCCGCGGGCGGGTTTGTTGCCGGCAGCCGCGCGCTGATCGACACGCTCATCCAGCGCTCGCGCACGCAGCTTTTCTCAAACGCGCTGCCGCCGACCGTCGCTGCAAGCTCGCTTGCGTCGATCGATGCGCTCGAACAGCGTCCGCAGCTCGTTGAGAAACTGCGCGCGAATACCGCGTACTTCCGCGCCGGTCTCAAGCGGCTCGGCTACAAGCCGCTCGATGGCCCAAGTGCCATCGTGCCGATCATCGTCGGCGAGACGTCGTTTGCCATTGCGATGAGCGACAAGTTGCTCAAAGAGGGCGTGTTTGTAACGGGCTTTGGCTTCCCGGTCGTGCCCGAAGGCACGGCGCGCATCCGGACGCAGCTCAGCGCCGCGCTTGAAACCGAACACCTCGATCGCGCGCTTGCGGCGTTCGAGCGGGTCGGAAGCGAACTCGGACTGATCGAGAAGGCCACCGTATAGCGCTTGCGATCGACGCGATCGTCCTTGCGGCGATCGCGTGCATGCTCGTTCGCCCGTGGAGGGTGAGCGAAGTCGTCCCGGTGGGAATCGCCGCCGTTCTGCTCGTCGCAATCGGTGCGGTTTCGCCGAGGGCCGCGTGGACGGCGATCGCCGGCGGTTACGACGTCTACTTGTTTCTTGCGGGCATGATGCTGCTCGCAGAAATTGCGCGTCGGCGTGGCCTCTTCGAATTGCTGGCCGCGCGCGCCGTTCGCGCTGCATGTGGGTCGCGTACGCGTCTCTTCGCCATCGTGTATGGCGTGGGCGTGCTCGTCACGGTTTTTTTCTCGAATGACGCAACCGCCGTGGTGCTCACGCCGGCGGTTGCGGCGGCCGTTGCACGTGCGCGCATCGCGCCGCTCCCGCATCTCTTTGCCTGTGCGTTCGTAGCGAACGCCGCGAGCTTCGTTCTCCCGATTTCCAATCCGGCGAATTTGGTGATTTACGGCGACACGTTGCCGACACTTCTCGCGTGGGTCATCCCGTTTGCGCTTCCCTCGCTTGCGGCGATCGCCGTTACGTATGCAGTGATCCGCATCGCCTCGCGCGCCGACT
The DNA here is from genome assembly GCA_038231455.1 of Vulcanimicrobiales bacterium. Lineage (GTDB taxonomy): Bacteria > Vulcanimicrobiota > Vulcanimicrobiia > Vulcanimicrobiales > Vulcanimicrobiaceae > JANLVI01. The sequence continues at coordinate 173,222 of JBBRLI010000003.1, forward strand.
TGCGCGGCGAGATGGCGAGTGCCGGCGTCATTCCAACGCTCGACCCAGCCCAAACGCGGACCAGCACTGCGCTCCTCGCGGTAGCGCTCGCACTGGTCGTCGCCTCATTCGCCGGTTTACCGATCGGCCTCGTTACCTTCGTCTGCGGCTTGGCGGCACTCTCGGTAAGCGTCCTATCGGATGTGCGACTCGGAGCGCAGATCGTGCGGGGCATCGACCTACCGGTCTTGGGCCTCGTTGCTGGGCTCTTCGTTCTCGTCGACGCGCTCACGGCGAGCGGCGCGCTCCGCCTTGCTGATGCGTTCTTCGATTCGCTCGTGCATCTGCCAACCGTGCTGGCCAATCTCGCGGGGTCTGCAAGTGTCGGGTTGCTCGCGAACTTTGCGAACAATTTGCCGGTCGGCCTTGCGATGCGCACAGCCGCCAGCTCCCTCCACGGACACGAGACATTCGTGCGTGCGGGGGTCATCGGCGTCGACCTCGGTCCGAATCTCTCGATCACGGGTTCGCTTGCGACGATTCTGTGGATGAATGCCCTGCGGCGCGCAAGCGTGCCGATGAACGCGTGGCTGTTCTTGCGCCTTGGCGCGGTGGCCATGCCGCTGGCGCTGCTCGCAGCCAGCCTGGTTTTGCGCTAACGAGCAGGCCTCGACCCATTTCCGGCCCGTTTTGTTCCCGCCCCTTGTCGAATGAAGCTCGAATCAGCTAAGACAATTGTCGGATGACCCGGACACTCGTAAAGCCGCATCATCCGAGGCATGCGTGTGTATCGTTTGGCGATCTTTTTGGTGTCTGGGCTCTTTGCGTTGCCGCTGGCTGCCGGAGCTGCGAAGTCGTTCGGGGGCCCAAGCGGCTGGAATCACGATGTCGTCGCCCAGGGCGGTGGCGGCCGGACACAGGACGTCTGGAAGGCACCCGACGCGACTGAAGTGCTGTCCGTTATTGCCGACGCGGCAACTAGCTTCGACGATGCGATCGGCATGATCCGCAAGAATGCGATCGACAGTAAATTGCGCTTCGGCCTGGATAAGGACCTAATGTGCGATGGTCGCAAGGCGCATCTCTTCGAAATGGCGATGGGCGATTCGAAGAAGACACTCTTCAACGTGACGGTGGTCTCCGATGGCTCGGGTATGGAGCGCATCACCTACTCGCGCCCCGATGGGAACCGCTTTTCGAGCGACGTGAAAGACGCGCTGAGCAGCTACTGCGGCACCCCGCAGTAGCCGAGCGAACAAAGAAGTCGCTCGCGCTCATGGAAGAGGCCATCAACCTCTTCCGGAGCTGACTCTTTGAAGAAGATCGTTATTGCAAGCGCTTGTGCGCTTGCGCTGTTTTGCTCGGTTGTTGCCGGCGCATCGGCGTCGACGTACGCGGTTGAAGAAAAATCCGTCGCGCAACTTCAGGCCGATTTGACCCGTGGTGCCGTGTCCTCGCAGACGCTCGTCCGCGCCTATCTCGCGCGCATTGCGGCGATGGATCGCACCGGCCCCGCGCTGCACAGTATCATCGCGCTCAATCCGCACGCACTTGCCGATGCGCGCGCGCTCGATGCCGAACGACATTCGGGCAATGTGCGCGGCCCGCTGCACGGCATCCCCGTGCTGATTAAAGATAATATCGAATCGGACGACGGCACGGCGACGACCGCCGGTTCCGATGCGCTCGCGCTCAACGTGACGCACCGCGACGCACCGCTCGTCAAGCGCCTCAAAGCCGCGGGCGCGATCATCCTAGGCAAAACGAATCTCTCGGAGTGGGCGAACATTCGCTCGACGCATTCGATCAGTGGCTGGTCATCGCGCGGTGGCCTGGTGAAAAATCCGTACGCGCTGGATCGCAATGCGTGCGGCTCCTCATCGGGTACCGGCGCGTCGATTGCGGCGAGCTTCGCTGCGGTCGGCGTCGGGACAGAAACCGATGGTTCGGTGACGTGTCCCGCGGCACTCAACGGACTCGTCGGTCTCAAACCCACGGTTGGCCTCGTCTCACGCTCGCGCGTCGTGCCGATCTCGCACACGCAAGACACGCCCGGACCGATGGGCCGCAGCGTCGCCGATGTCGCCGCGCTTTTGCAGGGGCTTGCGGGGAGCGATCCGGCCGATGTTGCCACAAAAGACGCCGACGCGCACAAGGCAAATTATCTTGCGGCACTCAAGGGCGCATCGCTTCACGGCAAGCGTTTTGGACTGCTGACGTTTGCCTCGCACACCGGCTATCCGCTAGAAGATGCGGTCTTCGCAAATGCCGTGGCTTTACTCAAAGCGCAAGGCGCAACAGTCGTCGTGCTCAAGGACTACAAACCCGATCCGAAGATCGGTGACTACGAAGACACGGTGCTTGCAACCGAACTCAAAGCCGACCTCAACGCATATTTAGCGACGACGCCCAAAGCCGTGCAATCGCGCACGCTCGCAGATCTCATCGCGTTCAACAATACCCATCCGCGCGAACTGAGCCTCTTCGGACAAGAGTACTTCAACCGTGCGCAAAAACTCGGCGGCCTCGATGATCCCAAGTACATCAAAGCGCACGATGAAGCAAAGCGCCTCGCCGGTGCCGAGGGTATCGACAAACTCATCATCGAGAACAATCTCGACGCGCTGATCGCACCGAGCTACGGGCCGGCGTATCGCACCGACATCGTCACCGGCGATCATAGCTCCGGTGATTCATCGTCGCTCCCGGCGGTCGCGGGCTACCCGCATCTCACGGTGCCGATGGGGTATACGCGGGGACTGCCCGTCGGCATCTCGTTCATCGGCCGCGCGTGGACGGACGATCGACTGCTGGCGATCGGGGCCGCATTCGAACGGGTAAACCACGTTCGTCACGCACCCACCTATGCGAAGAGTGTGGAAACGACTCCCGCGATCGCACCGTATTTGGCACCGGCGCCTGAACGGTGAGGAACTCGAGTCCTGGGATCAGAACGGGAGCGCACCGAGGCCAGGTCCTCTCGTTTCGGTGAAGGGTGCCCGATGATCGGAGATGCTACCATGCCTTCTCGGTTTTTCAAGGTGTTCGCGGCGGTCGTTCTCGTCGGGCTCTTGCGAGCATCGGCCGATGCTCAACCGCACGCGTTCACGACGCTGTCGACGGGCGCAGGCAAGTGCCTCGACGTCATCAACGACGGGAAGAACGACAAGCTGCGGATGTTCACGTGCGGGAATTATTCCGGACAGTCGTGGAGCATCGTGGAAACGCGCACGGCCGGTCACTATCGATTGACCAACGATTTCACCGGAACCCGCAAATGCGTGGATGTCGCAAATGACGGTCAGAACGATCGGCTCAAGATGGTTACGTGCGGGAACTTCAGCGGTCAATTCTGGTCGATCAACGCAACGAAGCGCGCCGGATTCTATCACTTGAAAAACGAGTTTACCGGATCGAGTAAATGCCTCGCGGTCACCGGTGGCACGCAGGTCGCTCTCCAAGACTGCGCCGACTTCGCGGGCCAGTACTGGAGCACGCAGCTCCCGCTGCAGTTTCTTCAATCGCATAACGAAAACGAAAAGAGCAGTCTCAAAGCAAATCCGCTCTTTGACCGAAACGGTCGCCGCGTGGTTCGAATTCCTCCGGGGTGAAGTCACGTTCGGATCAAGGTTCCAATTGAGGACCCGCCGACCGGGGCCAAGAAGACCAACCGGGATGGATTCTGGATTCCTCGATAGCGGACCGTGGGTTGAATCCAACCGGTTTGCCGAGTTGCTCTCCGAGCGCAATCTCAATGCGCGTGAGCGCTCGATTGCCGAGCGATACCACCGCGATGGATTCGTGGTCATCGAGGATGTCGATGTTGTCGCCGACATCGATACGGGACAGATGTGGGAAGCGATCGCCGCGGAGTGCGCTTCCGGTCGCGTTCACGGGAACGTCGATCGCGCGACCGATGCCTTTCGCGTGTGTCGTCCCGTCTATGAGATCGCCACGCATCCCGCCGTTACTAGCGTCCTACGCATGCTCTACGGGCGCGAGCCGCGTCCGTTTCAAACGCTGAATTTCATGCACGGCACCGAGCAAGAAACGCACAGCGATACAATCCACTTTTCCTCGAAGCCGGAGCGCTTCATGTGCGGCGTGTGGCTCGCGCTCGAAGATATCACGCTCGCGCAAGGCCCGCTGCACTACTACGAGGGGTCGCAAAAACTGCCCGAATTCGATTACGAAGATTTAGGCATTCCCGCGATCACCGGAGTGCAGAACTGGGGCAATCCACAGACGCGCGAGCGCTACACGCAATACGAGAAGAAGATCTCCGAGCTTGCGCGCGAGAGTGGCTTCAAGCGCAGCGAGCTTGCAATAAAAAAAGGGTCGTTCCTCATTTGGGCGTCCAATTTGCTGCACGGCGGAAATCCGCGTGAGAATCCAATTCTCACCCGCAAGAGTCAAGTCACGCACTACTACTTCGACGACACGATCCGCTTCACGCCGATGTTCTCCGAGAAGTCCAAAAGCGTGTATGCGGCCCGCTTCATCGACGATATGACCACCGGCGATCCACTTCCGGATCGAATCAACGATCGTCCCGTCGTGTGGCTGCCCAGTGGGATGCGAGAATCGTTCCGAGTCTTCGATACCGCTGAAGCAGCCCGGCTCGAAAGACAGTATCTCGGGCGATATCGCGACGTTCGTGATTCCGCTCTCGGAAAATCGGAGTTCGCCTTCTCGCATTTCTCGCGCGTTGGGGCTCGGGAAAACCGGGAGTTTTTGAACACGGAGCGATCGGTTGCAGAGTTCGCCGTGCGTGAGGGCGCCAGACAATTCCTCGCGTTAGCCCGGCGAGTGAAGCGAAAACTAACCCCGTCCTAACTGCCGTCGACGGTCGAAATGTCGTGCACTCCTACAACGAGGCTGACCCTACTTCATTTGTGGGAAGATGTGCGTAATTTTACCGAACGGAGAAGCGGGTTTTCCTTTCATCGGACCGCCCCAAATCTTGCCGACTCGTTGCACGCAACCGAATAGATGAGAGTCCAGCGAATTGTTTGCCGCGTCACCCATCACGAAATAACATCCATCCGGTAGTCGATCGGCGCTTTGGAAGAAACTCGCGGGAGGGACGTTCTGTCCGTCATTTCGGAGATCTGTCGAACCGTCGACGTAAATCGTTTTCGACGCGATAACAAGATCGTAATTCGGAGATCTCGAACCTTTTGGCAGCAAATAACGCTTGCCGTTCACGAATATCTGCGAGTGGCGAATTTCGAGTTTGTCCCCTGGCAGGGCGATGATCCGTTTTATCCATGGATTTTCCGATACGATCGGTGGGTCGAATACGATGATGTCTCCACGCGCGGGAGACGTTCGATCGTATGCGGTCATATCGTCGAGCAGCGTCGCCCCTTTCGGTATCGTGGGCTCCATGGTTGGAGCGCTCATCGAAAAAGAGCGGTAACGGTGACCGGGGAGCATTTCTTTGCTCACAACTTGCCCACGTTGGTACCATTTCTGAATCGTTGTGAAAATGTCCGATGCGCTCGCAGTCCCTCGAGAGACGATCACGAGCAAAATGAACGCTGCCGATGAGGCCAAAATTCGCAGCGTCATTCTCACCCGCAAACTTTTTCTCAAAAACGTAATCCATTGCAGTGCACATAATCGCCAGCCATGCCAGTGCCTTCGACGGGCGTCTGGCAGATTCTGCACCGTGCTCCGATTCCCGCGCGCGGCAGTTTGGTTTGCTGCGATAGCGAATCGATGACATATTCGATTGTATCTGGGGTGTCATTATGTGGACCGTGCCAAGTCTTCGTCTGCTTGCTCTTGTTTTTGTTTCCGGGCTCTTTAGCGCATGCGGTGGTGGCAGTTCGGGATCGAGCGTCCTACTCGATTGCCGTGGTCGAGGCGCAAGCACTTGAGTTCGATCTTCTTGGGCGCTTGATTATCGGCCAGAACAACTCGATCATCATGACCTCGAACGGACAGACGAAGGTCACATTGCCCAACGTAACGCCGGTTTACATGAACGTCGGGAAAGACGGTTCGTTCGCCTACGCCGGGTACAACAATGCCTCGCAGGTTTTCCAAGTCGACGGCCGCGTCGTGACGATCAGCACGAGCCCCTATCAGTCCCTCGGCATCGCGATCTCACCCTGAAGACGGTGACCGTCCTTCGATTGATTGAACTGCGAGGTGAATTGGGATGGCGGACTATCTGGGCGAGTTAAATCGGATTGTAGAGTATTTTGCGGATCGGCCTGACGTCGTAGCGATCGCGGCAATTGGTGGTGGCACATCAGCGGAATTCTTAATGCTCTCGGAGCTGTACGAGAGTTACGTTACGAGCGATGATTGGTGGCGAGGGCTCAAAATTACGCTAGAGACGAGCAGCAGGCGAGGCCGACTCGTCGAGCAGCGCTGCATAGTCGCTGACGTCGGAGTTACACTTCTTTTCGGAGATCCTAGTTGGTTATTCTCCGACTCTCCGTCTGCGGAAATTTTGCAAATACTGGGCTCACGAATCTATGAACTGCATGACCCTAGCGGGCTGATCAAGTCGCTTCAGGAGAAGTCCGGCGTAGAATACATTGGGTTCGCAGACGAAAGCGAAATTGCACAATACGGCGATATTTCAAGCGATTTTTTTCGGCTCGTTGGTTTGGGAACAGCGGGCTTTATATCGAATGACTCAACGCTGACTGACTGGTGTGATGCATCAGGCCTACCCTTGGATCACGCGAATGCGCGGATAAGGGAGCTTTACGACGTCGATGTTGCCGATCTCAACGGAGGGCGGCTGACAGATATTTTTCAACGGATTGCGCAGGGCGAGCCGTACCAAGCGTGGCGCATCAAACGGGCGACAGACGAAAACGGTCCGCCGTTCGTTAATTAGCGTGATACGTTGAATTGATAGCAGCATAAATAGCGATGTCGATACCGTCTCGCTGTGGGCAAACGCGCACCGCGTCGAATCCGCCGCGGTACAGGACACGGCCCGACGTTCTCGCGACCATGAATCGGGCGACGTTTCCAGATCGCTTGACTCCCGAGCTCATTCAACCCGTCCTCGATGTGGCGGCACACGACGGGGTCGTCAAGCCGGTTCGCGCCGTCACGCTGTTGTCGTCGTTCCGACCGCTCTACTCGACGTTATCCGAGTGGAGACGTCAGACCACTCGCTTTCCTCAGAGATTGGAGGTCGTTCCATACATAAACACGGTCGATAAAGACGCGCATTTACCCAACTGAAAGCGGGTCTCCAAAGTCGAACCTTCTCTCGTGCTACATCGAAGAGTTCTATTCTGAACTCTGAGTCGGCTCCCAAAGATACGGCCCGTCGCCTTCGGAAAATCGCTCCCTGATTTTCAAGATAACGTCACTCTCGGTCACGCCCATCTTACTAGCCGCATCACTCACCAAACGCTCGATCTCGTCGAGACCGTCGATATTAGCGGCGAGCGCTGGGATCATCCGCGTTCGTTGGAGATTCTGCGCACGCTCTTCGTTAGACGGGGTTCTGGACGGTATCCGCATTGTGTTAGGCTCCTGCTTCGGATAATCAGAAGTAAGGCGCCGAATGCTCGGCACATATTCCTCGCGGGCGATTCGACGAGAAACGTAACCGACCGCCAGCGATCGAAGAATATTCTGATGGCAACTGAATGGCAACCGCGGCCGATTTGAAAAAGAAAAACCCTCGTAAAAACGAGGGCATCTTGGTTGCGGGGACAGGATTTGAACCTGTGACCTTCGGGTTATGAGCCCGACGAGCTACCGGACTGCTCCACCCCGCGTCGGCGCCACTTACTATACGACGGCGCACTAGGCACTGTCAAACGATTTTGTGAATCAGTCCCAAATGACCGACACGGATCTGCTTGTACTGCCCAAGGTGCAGCTCCATTGCCACCTTGAGGGAACGCTCCGTGCGGAGTCCTTTCGTGACCTCGCCGCGCACCACGGCGTGGAGATCGGCAATCGCGCACTTGTCCCGGTCGAACGAGCCTACGACTTCGCGACCTTCCGCGAGTTCTTGCTCCTCTTCGCCGAGGTGTGCAAGGCGCTAGCCGAGCCCGCAGACTTTGCACGTTTGGCGGAGGACTACGTTTCCGTCGCCGTGGCCGAGGGGGTTTGCTACGCGGAAGTCTTCGTCTCACCATCGGTCTGGACGTATTTCCACAAGGACCTCGATGTCCGCGCGACCTTTGCTGCGCTGCGCCGAACCTTCGACCGTGCGAGGGCCGAACATGGAATCGAGGTGCGGATGATCTGCGACCTCACGCGGAATTTTGGCGCCGAGCGGGCGATGCAGACGGCCGAAATTGCGATTGCCATGCGGGACCTCGGCGTCATCGGTGTCGGGCTCGGCGGCGACGAGGCGAACTTCCCGCCCAATCTCTACGTCGATAGCTACGTGCGAGCACGCGCGGCGGGCCTCCATGGCGTCGTCCATGCCGGCGAGGCAGCGGGAGCGGCGAGCGTCCGCTCTGCGATCGAGGATCTTGGGGCCGAACGGATCGGCCACGGCGTGCGGGCGATCGAAGACCAGGCGGTCGTCGCGCTCCTCGCCGAGCGGAAGATCCCAATCGAAGTCTGCCCAACCTCGAACCACCTCACCGGCGCCGCCCCCTCGCACCTCGATCACCCGATGGGTGCGCTCGATGCCGCGGGCGTCATCGTCACGATCGATGCCGACGATCCGGCGCTCTTTGGCACCTCGCTGCTTGCCGAGTACCGCTTCGTCGAGCAGACTCTCGGTCGCTCGACGCTCTTGCGCTTCGCCCGTAATGCGATCGACGCGAGTTTCGCCGATCATGCGACCAAGGCGCGTCTTCATGCGGCCTTCGACGGGGCGGCGGCGCGTATCGTCGAAGTCTGAGAAATGGCCGGTCACACCCATTTCGATGAATCGACGGAAGAGTATCTCGAAGCCGTCTACCGGCTCGAACGCGAGGGGCCGGGCGTAACAACCTCGGCGCTCGCCTCGGAGCTCGGCGTTGCGCCCGCGTCCGTCTCCGGGATGCTCAAGAAACTCGCCACCGATGGCTACATCGATCATCGTGCGCGCGGCGAAGCGAAGCTCACGCGTAAAGGCCTGGAAGTCGCCGTACGCGTGCTTCGGCGTCATCGCTTGGCCGAATGTTTCCTGACCGAGATGCTCGGAATGTCGTGGGATGAAGTGCATGCCGAGGCGTGCCGTCTCGAACACGCGATCAGCGCGCGCGTCGAGGAACGTCTTATCGCCGTGCTCGGCGATCCGAAAACGTGCCCGCACGGACACCCGATTCCGCCGGCCGACCTCTCCGATCCGGTGCGTCTTGGCGTACCGCTCGCGCAAGTTGCCGTCGGCGCGCACGCGCATGTCAACGGCGTGACGGAAGAAGTACCGGAGATGCTGGTCTATCTTGGCAAAATCGGCATGCGTCCAGGCGCGGCGATCGTCATTACCGACAAGGCGCCGCTGGGCGGCCCGGTCACCGTGGACATCGAGGGATCTCCGCATGCGATTTCGCTCGAACTCGCGCGCATGGTGACGGTCATCGAAGCGAGCCCGGCGCTGCATAGCGCGTAATGCTGACTAAAGGCCTCATCGCGGTCAACGTCCTCATCTTCGCCTGGATGTATTTCACCGGCGCGTATACGAGCGACCCCGCGCTCCTCAACTACGGCGCGCTCTACGGACCCGCAGTCGACCATGGCCAGTGGTGGCGCGCGTTCACCGCGGCCTTCGTGCACGGGAACATCTTGCATATCGCAACAAACATGGTTGCGCTTTATCAAGTCGGTTCATTCGTCGAAGTGATCTTCGGACGCACGCGCTTCGTCATCATTTATCTCTTGGCGATCCTTGGTTCGGCCTATGCCGTCTACCACTTCAGCTACGCGATTCCGACGATCGGTGCGAGCGGTGCGATATTCGGACTCTTCGGTGCGATGCTCGCCGCGGGCTTACGCATGGGCGAACGCGGCCGGTATCTCGTGCAACAGACCGTGCCGATCATCGTCATCAACTTGCTGCTCGGCTTTACCCTGCTCTCAGGGATCGTCTCGAACGCCGGTCACATCGGCGGTTTGATCAGCGGCGTGTTCGCCGGTTACGTGCTCTTTATGATCCCACGCCGTACAGAAGTCGCCTACGATCCAAACGAGCCGATCGAGGGCGAGGTCGTGGACGCGCCGCACGCGTGAGCCTCGACTCAATCGAGCAAACCTTCGGACCAGACGGTCCGATCGCAACGTCGCTCCCGGGATTCGAAGCGCGCCCGGGGCAAGTGCAGATGGCGCAGCTGATCGAACGCGGATTTCTCGAATGCGCGCACACCGTCGTCGAGGCGGGTACGGGTGTGGGCAAGTCGCTTGCCTACCTCGTCCCGGCACTGCGCTCGGGGAAGAAAGTTGTTATCTCCACGGGCACGATCGCGCTGCAAGAACAGCTCGTGCGCAAAGACATTCCGCTTGTGACCAAGGCGCTTGGGATCAAGGCGCGCGTCGTGCTGCTCAAAGGCCGCAATCACTACCTGTGTAAGGCCAAGTACGAGCGCATGAGCGCCGAACGACTCGTCGCGCCGAGCGCATCGATGGAGCGTCTGTGGGCGTGGGCCGATGTCACGACGACGGGCGATCGCAGCGAACTCGATTTCACGCCGCGCGGCGATGATTGGGAGCAACTCGACGCCGACGCCGATGACTGCGTCGGCGAATTCTGCGACAAGTTCGCCGATTGCCACTTCTTTGCGCGTCGCGATGCAGCAAAATTCGCCGATATCGTCGTGGTCAATCACGCGCTGTTTTTCCTCGATCTTGCCATGGGCGGGCAACTTTTGCCGGCCTACGATTACGTCGTTCTCGATGAAGCGCATCAGGCGGAGCGCTACGCCACCTCCGCGATGACCGCGTCGCTCTCGCCGGGATCGGTCGCGCGCATGATGCGCCGTCTCCATCGCACCTATCATCTCCCGGCATCCTACGACGCGCAGATCGACGAGATGATGCGGCGCCTCACCTCAGCGCTTGCGCGGGTACCAGGCGAACGGTATCCGGTGCGTGCGAACGACGCAATCACAAGCGTTCTGGGCGAGGTGCGCGAGGCGTTTTATACCCTCGAGAACTGGCTGCACGCGAATTGGCAAACGGCGCTCCGCCGCAAGACGGACAACGAAGCGGAAGCCGAACGCCGTAAAGATCTTGCGATGCGCGCGATCGTCGCCCACATCGCGACGGTCGATCGTATCGAGCACACCGCAATCGAAGAATCGGCCGTTCCCGCGGATCAAATCGAAGCGGTCGCCTGGGTCGAGCGCGGCGATGACGGCCGCTACGCGATCAACGCCGCGCCGTTCGACATCGCGCCATTTCTACGCGGTACGCTCTTCGGGCGCACGCAGAGCGTCGTGCTCACAAGCGCCACGATCGCCGAGGGAAACTCGTTTGCGTTCTTTCGCGAGATGCTCGGCGTCGATGAGGCGCAAGAACTCATCGCACCCTCTCCTTTCGATTATCGCGTGCAGGCGCGCTTATATCTTGCGCCGCCCTCACTCAACCCGAAGACGCCGTCGTTTGCCAAGGCCGCAGCTCCCATCATCGAGGAGTGCCTGGATCGCACACGCGGTCGCGCGTTCATCCTCTTTACCTCGTACGCGCGACTGCACGAAGTCTACGCGCTCGTGCGCGCAGGGTTGCCGTATCCGGCGAAGGTGCAAGGCGACATGCCGCGAGCCGCGCTGCTCGACTGGTTCCGAACCACGAAGAACGCGGTGCTCTTTGCGACCGGTACGTTTTGGGAAGGCATCGACGTCGTCGGCGATCAGCTCTCGTGCGTGATCATCGACCGGCTGCCATTTCCCTCACCCGCCGATCCCCTCGTCGCCGCGCGACTCGCTGCGCTTGAAGCGCGGGGCAAATCGAGCTTCGAGCACTATATGATCCCGAGCGCCATCGTTCGTTTGAAACAGGGCTTCGGTCGCTTGATCCGCTCCAAAGCGGACCGCGGTTTGATCGTGCTGCTCGACGGACGGGCGCTTGGTATGCGGTACGGTGCGACTATTGTCGATGCGCTTCCGCCGTTTAAACGCATCGACGATCTGCGTGAACTCGACGAGCTGTTCGGTTAAGCAGATCACAACGAGATTAGAATACGGTGCAGTATGCGGATGCTCACACGTCTTTTTTCGCTTGGAGGCGCTTAATAGAGTGTATGGATCGAATACGATTTACTCCGCTCGACGACGGCACGAAGGCGCCGGTGTGTTGGCATTGCAGCAAGACCCTCCTTACCACGCATAGCGAAGCGCGCTATATGTATCGCCACGATGGCGAACGCGCGATTTTCGAGGACTGGGTCGCCTGCGACTGTGGCGCGTTCCAAAACATCCGGCGCGTGCACTCGATCACGATCGAAACCTTAAGCGGCGATAATATGAAAGACGATCTCTCCGCGCGGTGACGAAGGGAGGCCGCATGATACGTGCGGTTGCTCTCGTTTTTATCTTGGTGTTGGGGTCAACGACTCCAACACTTGCCTGGGGTGCGCTCGGACATCGGCTCGTGAGCGCAAGCGGCGAAGCCGCCCTGCCGCCCTCGATGCCGGACTTTCTGCGCTCTGCTGCAGCAATTGCAGAAGTGGGCGATCTTGGGCCTGAGGCCGATCGCCTCAAAAGCTCGGGCCGCACGTGGAATTCCGATGATGATCCGGGCCACTACGTCGACCTTGCCGAGGATGGAACCGTCGGCGGGCTGGCGCTGACGGCGCTGCCGCCCTCGCGTGAGGAGTTCGATACGGCTTTACGGGCCGCCGGAACGGATCAATACAAGATGGGTTTTCTGCCGTACGAATTAATCGACGGCTACCAGCAGATCACGACCGACCTTGCCTATTGGCGCGTGTTTGCGTACGGTGCCGTTCACGCGGCAAGTCCCGAGGACCGCGCGTTCTTTGTTTTCGAGAAGATGCTGCGTGAAACGCTTACGCTGCGTGACATCGGCTACTGGAGTCACTTCGTCGGCGATGCTAGCCAGCCGCTGCACGTCTCAATTCACTTCAACGGCTGGAAAGAAAAATATCCGAACCTTGCGCGCGACCCGCACGGCCGCTTCGAGACGGCGCTCGTCCGCGCAGGCGGTGCCACGCAGGCGCTTGTTAGCGCGCGCATGGCGCCCTATACGCCGTGGTCCGGAACGTACGAAGCCCACCTCGCAGCGTATCTCACGACCTCACTTTCGTTCATGCCGCGCGTCTATGCACTCGATGCGGTCGGAGCTATCGACGCTCACACTCCCGATGCCGTCAATTTGATGCTCGATCGTCTTGCAGCGGGCGCAAGCATGCTGCGCGACTCGCTCGCGGACGCATGGACCGAGAGCGGATCGAAAAAAATCGGCTACCCCGCTGTGCCGGTGAGCGACATTGAATCGGGCACAACGCCGATCACGAAAGCCATGTTCGCAGGCGATTGATGCTTGGGGAGCAGCCGCTCCCCAAGTGTGCTCCCGCCGCGTTTGGGTATATCCGTCGAGATTATAACTACGACGGAGAATCTATGAAGAAACAAATCCTCGCGGCAATGGGTGCCGCTGCCCTTCTCGGTGGCACGGCGATGGCGCAAACGATGCCGCAACCCATGGCCTCGGGAATGCCGATGACGGCTGATGCGCCGATGAGTGACGCGCAGTTCGTTGCGATGCTCTCGCGCGGAAATGAATCCGAGATCGCGCTTGCACGAGCGATCCTGGTACGCACGAAAAACGATGCGGTGAAAACATTCGCGCAGCGCATGATCGACGATCATTCCTCGGCCGAAGTCGCACTGCGATCTGCTGCGCGCCCCGGGAATTTCATCGTACCGACGATGGTCGGTCGAATGAACGCGCAAATGGGTCGCGACCTGCTTGCCGAGAACGAGCCGCAGCTCGATACAGACTACATGCAAATGCAGCTCGACAGTCATCGTCGCGTCCAAGCCGCGCTCAAATGGGAGATCGCGAACGGGACGGACGGCGGTCTTAAAGCCTTCGCAAACGCTCAGGCCCCAATCGTCGCAACGCACGTTCAGATGGCGCTCGCTTACGGTGCGACCGATGGGAAATCGACCCGCATCAACGTCGGCGGTCAAGTCCTCGGCGCTGGGGCCTCGGGCAACGGCGGCGTAGCTGGTGGCAACGGCGGTGGCGGTCCGTATCGTCCAGGGGGAACCACGAGTGGAAACGGTACGCCGGCCAATACGAATAATGGCACAGCCGGAAATGCGCCGAATTCGTCGACCAGCGGCTCGACTACCGGGACGAATAACGGAAGTGGCGGCGTACAAAATACGCCGGGCTCGAAGGCTACGACGCCTCCGACCAGCCAGCAAACGCCAGCACCGAATACCGCTCCGACACCATCGCCCGCACCGAGCCCAAAGTAACTTTTCTCAGCTTTACTCTTCCTTGTGCGCATCGGCTTTCGCACGTTCTTGTAAATCGAGCACGACCGTCGAATCCGCAAGCGTGGTCGTATCGCCGAGCGTTCGACCTTCGGCGATATCGCGAAGCAACCGTCGCATGATCTTTCCGGACCGCGTTTTCGGAAGCTCTTGCGTGAATGTGAGCGACTTCGGTAGCGTGAACTTTCCGAGCTTCGCAGCAACGTGATTGCGGAGTTCGGTATTGAGTTTGTCGCTGGGTTCGATCCCGGCCTTGAGCGAGACGAAGGCGCAGATCGCCTGACCCGTCATCTCGTCGTTCTTCCCAACGACCGCGGCTTCGGCGACGGAGTGATGGTCGACGAGCGCCGATTCGACTTCCGCAGTTGAAATGCGATGCCCGCTGATGTTCATCACATCATCGATGCGGCCCATGAACCAGTAGTAGCCGTTCTCATCGCGGTGGCAGCCGTCGCCCGCAAGATACTGGTGCTTGAATTTTTCCCAATACGTTTTTGCGTAGCGTTCGTCATCGCCCCAAATGCCGCGCAGCATCGAGGGCCACGGGCGCGTCAGCACGATGTATCCGCCGCCGCCGAGCGGTTGCGATTCGCCGGCTTCGTTGACGATGTCGACGCCGATTCCCGGCAGCGGTTTTGTCGCGCTACCCGGCATCGTTGTCGTGATTCCCGGCAGCGGCGAGATCATAATCGAGCCGGTTTCCGTCTGCCACCACGTATCGACGATCGGCGCTTTGCCGCCGCCGATGTGCTCGTGATACCACATCCACGCTTCGGGATTGATTGGCTCGCCGACCGAGCCTAAGAGACGCAGTGAGGTGAGGTCGTGCTTTTCAATGTATTCCGTGCCCCACTTCATGAACGTGCGAATCGCGGTCGGCGCCGTATAGAGAATCGTGACTTTATAGCGCTCGACGAGGTCCCAGAAACGGTCCTTGTCGGGGAAGTCGGGTGTGCCCTCATACAGCAGGCTCGTCGCACCGAGACACAGCGGACCGTAGAGCGCATACGAGTGTCCCGTCACCCAGCCAAGGTCGGCCGTGCACCAGAAAATATCGCTCTCTTCTTTGAGATCGAAGACGAGTTTGAGCGTCGAGGTAACCCCGGTGAGATAACCGCCCGTCGTGTGCTTGATGCCTTTGGGCTTCGCCGTCGTGCCGCTTGTATACAGCAGAAAAAGTAGATCCTCGGCATTCATCCGTTCGGGTTCGCACGTCGAGGGTTGGTCGCGCACAGTATCATCCCACCAGTGATCGCGCCCGTCGACCATCGACACGGGATCGCCGACGCGTTTGGCAACGATCACGGATTTGAGCGACGGCATGCCTTTTGCGACCGCTTCATCGCAGATCGCTTTGAGCGGGATCTTTTTGCCGCGGCGCCAGCCTTGATCGGCGGTAATGAGCGCGACGCAATCCGAATCGTTCACGCGGTCGACGATCGAGTCGGCGGAGAAGCCGCCGAAAATGACCGAGTGTACCGCGCCGATCCGCGCGCACGCCAGCATCGCGATCGGGAGTTCGACGATCATCGGCATGTAAATCGCGACGCGGTCGCCCTTCTTCACGCCGAGCTTGCGCAAGCCGTTTGCGAAGCGGCACACCTCATCGAGGAGCTGCCCGTAGGTGACGGTCCAGCGGTCGCCCGGCTCGCCCTCAAAATAGTATGCGACCTTGGCGGCGCCCCCGGCTTGAACGTGCCGGTCGAGCGCGTTCACCGACGCGTTGAGTTCGCCGTCGCCGAACCATTTGGCGAAGGGCTCGTTCCATTCGAGGACCTTCGTGTATGGCTTCATCCAGGTCAGCTTACGTGCCCAGCTATCCCAGTAAGCCTCCGGATCGCGTTCGGCTTCCTCGTAAATCCCGGGCTGCGCGTTGGCCTGCGCGGCGAATGCCGGTGTGGGCGGGAACTGGCGCGCTTCCGTAAAGAGGGCATCGATGGCATTGGACGATCCGGTAGTCATGCCGCGAAATTTATATCGCCCGTCACCATGACCTTTTAGCGCCGGGGCCGAAAACGAAAACATGGAAAACGAGGGCCATGTCCAGTGGTTTGACGGGCTCTACGGCGGCTTACTCGCCGGAGCGATCGTGGCGGTCTTTTATGGGATCGTAAGCGTCGCTATTCTGCACGACTTCACGCTCGCGGGATTTTTCGCCGACGTCGCCTCGAGCGTGATCGGCTCGCGCGCTACACCCGACAACGGCGTCGCCGTTGCGCTCGGCGTCGGAATGCACTTCCTCATCTCGGGGATTTTCGGGCTCTTCTACGGGATTCTCGCCCTCAAATTTCGCTCGATGTGGCACGCCCCGTATTCGATCATCTGGGGCTGCTCGTACGGCTTCCTCGTGTGGTTTGTCATTGCGAACGTGATGGTGCCGGCATTCGGCATCGTCAACATTCAGCCGCTCTGGGAAGCCCTTGTTGCCAACATCGTGTTCTTCGGCTTCATCCTTTCTGAATACATCACGGTCATCCGATCGCGCAACGCCGCCACCGCGTAATTCTCGCCGGCCTTCTGCTTGCCGTCGCGCTCGTAACGGGCGCCGACGCGCGCCGTCATACCGCGCCATCGACGGGCCTTGCGGGCGTGCAGTACGATCGTGCACCGCCGAATTTCACGTTCGATCTTGGCAACGGGCCGACGTCGCTTGCGGCGCTTGCGGGCCGTCCGGTGCTGATCAATTTTTGGGCGAGCTATTGCGAACCGTGCACGCAAGAACTTCCGGCATTCGAGAAAATCCGGCGCACGTACGGCAATCGCGTTGCGGTCATCACGCTCTCGAATGAGGGTGACGGCGCGCGCGACTATCTTATCGCGCACCACTTCACTCTTCCGCTCGTCGACGATCGCGATAATGTGGTCTGGAAAAAATACGGCGTGCTGCCGATCCCGACGACCATTCTCCTACGCCCGAACGGAACGGTGCGCTACGTAACGGTCGGTGAAACGAGTTACGATGAATTCGCCGCGCTACTCGGGGCTCCGAACGCTGATTCTTAAGCGGATTGCTCGCTCTATGCGTCGTCGGCATCGAGGATGTCAAGAATGCACGTGAGTTCGGGACGTCCGGCCATCACCGGATTGCGCTCGCGGATGAGCGCTTGGTCGGTCGGCGACGCTCGACCACGAACGATTCAAGCTTCGCCCGGCAACTCGGCACGCAGTTTGTCGATGGTGCGCGGGAGCAAGAAGAACCTAAGGAGCGTTTCACGGGCTGGGCGCGGGCGGGCGTTCGCGGCGCCATCCAAGGTCCTTCGCTCTGCGATTGGTCCACGCATTGACCGCCGGGCATCGGGATGGTAGTCTTAAGAGTAATTCTGGCAGTCCGTTCTGCCGACTGCTAACATAACGATGAACGATAAAATCGAGCTCGACAAGCGCAAGGCATTCATTCTGGCGACCGTGGTGTACGAATACATCGCCACGGCCGAACCGGTTGGTTCCAACACGCTCACCCAGAAGTATAATCTGGGCGTCAGCTCGGCGACCATCCGTAACGAGATGGCCGAACTCGAGGCGCTCGGTTACTTGGTTCAGCCGCACACGTCGGCCGGCCGCGTCCCCTCGGATGCCGGTTATCGGACATATGTCGACCAGTTGATGGCCCCCGAGTCCCTTGCGAATGACGAAACGCGGCGGATTCGGGACGAATTTCGGGAAGCCAGCCGCGAACTTGACGGCGTCATCGAGCAAACCTCGCGCCTCCTCTCGGGCCTCTCGCGTAACGTTGCCTTCGCGCTTGCCCCGGCGCGCGACACGCACATTTTCCGCCATATCCAGCTGATCTGGCTTGGCGAACGCAGCGGCCTTGCCGTGATCGTCACCTCGATCGGCGTTGCCTCGCAGATGTCGTTCGAGTGGACCAGCAACGTCAGCGCGGATGACCTCACGCGCCTCTCAAACGCCCTCAATGTCGAACTCCACGGCAAGGTGATGGGGGACATCGATCGCGCGACCCTTGCATCCGTCGTCGCCGCGCAGCGGTTAGGCGACGATGTACGCCTGGCGGTGGAATCGGCGTTCTACGGCGCGCGTCGAAGTGAAGAGACGGCGCTCGCCACTGCGGGCACGCAGAATTTGCTCGACCAACCCGAATTTCATGACTTGCGCAAGTTGCGCTCGATCTTACGCATCATCGAGGAGCAGAAGACCCTGTACGATCTCATCGCCGACTCGATGAACGCTGAGGCCGCGACCATTAAAATCGGTCACGAACTCGGTTCCGACGAAATGGCCGAATGTAGTCTTGTCACCGTGCCGTATAAATTCGGCGACCGCGGCGTTGGCGTGCTCGCGATTCTCGGGCCGCGTCGCATGCCGTATGGTCGGCTGATGGCCCTTGCCACCGGCACGGCCGACTCACTCGGCGCCTATTTGGATAACGTCGAGATCCGCTGATGCCTGCCGACTATTACGAGACCCTCGGCGTCGCTCGCGACGCGAGCGAGGCTGATATCAAGCGCGCCTACCGCGGTCTTGCGCGCGTTCATCATCCCGATGTCGCCGCCGACAAAGTGACGGCCGAGAACAAGTTCAAAGAGATCAACGAAGCCTACGAAGTGCTCAGCGATCCGCAGAAGCGTTCGAACTACGATCGTTTCGGGCACGCGGCGACAAACGGCGGCGGCGGCGGATTCAGCGACTTTGGTGGATTCAGCCAAAGCGGCGAAGGCTTCGGCGATATCTTCGACATGTTCTTCGGGGCGGCTCGCGGTGGCGCGGGTGCGCAACAGCAGCGTCGCAACGGTCCCGCGCGCGGCAGCGATCTGCGGTACGATCTTGAGATCACGCTCGCCGAGGCGTTCAGCGGAACGCAGCATGAGATTTCATTCAACCACCTCGCGTCGTGCGCGACGTGCAAAGGTAGCGGTGCCGAACCCGGTACACTCATCTCGGCGTGCGATCGCTGCGGTGGCACGGGGGCAATGCGTCAGGTGCGCCAGACGCCGCTCGGACAATTCGTCACGCAGACCGCATGTACGAAGTGCGGCGGCGACGGCCAAATGATTCCGACGCCGTGCCATACGTGTAGTGGCCGCGGGCGCACGGAAACCGAAAAGACGATGACCGTCAAGATTCCCGCAGGCGTCGATGACGGCAGTCGCATTCGCATCACCGGCAGCGGTGAGGGCGGCATGCGCGGCGGCAAAGACGGCGATCTCTACATCTATTTGAGCGTGAAGCGCGACGCGCGCTTTCGTCGCGATGGGATGGATATTTACGTCGACGTGCCGATCGCATTCACGCAGGCCGCACTCGGCGGTGAAATCACGGTACCATCGCTTGAAGGCGAACTGCCCCTGAGCGTTTCTGCCGGCACGCAAACCGGCGCAACCTACCGGCTGCGCGGACGTGGCATGCCGAGCGTCCGGGGGACGCAGCGCGGCGACGAACTCATCACCGTGCACGTACTCGTGCCGCAGAAACTTTCGCGTCGAGAAAAAGAACTGCTCGAAGAACTCGCCTCGCTCGGCGGCAGCCGCGTCGAAGACGAAAAGTCGTTCTTCGCCCGCGTCAAAGACGCGTTCAAAGCCGACTAGCGGTTGCGCGACCGCTTCTTCGTTGAAGGCGTGCACGCCGTCGGAGACGTGCTGCAACTCGGCGATGACGACGCGCGCAAACTGACGGCGGTCCTGCGCAAGAATACGGGTGACCGCGTGCAGATCGTCGATTCGTCCGGCACGGCGTATGCTGCGACGTTGACCGTCGACAACCGGCGCGTTGATGTGAGACTCGATGCAATCTTCGACCGCGGCCCGGTCGAATCGAATCTCTCGGTTACGATCGCGCAAGGGATCCCCAAGGGATCCAAGATGGATCTTATCGTTGAGAAGTGTACCGAACTCGGCGCCGCGGCGTTCGTCCCGGTGCGCAGTTTCCGCGTCGTCGGCGAACGCACGGGCGACCACAAAATCGAACGCTGGCAGCGCATTGCAAAATCCGCTGCGCAGCAATCGGGGCGCACGACCGTACCAACGGTTGCGCCGATTGCGACGTGGGATCAGCTGATCGCAACGTTCCCGCAGTACGATCACGTGTATCTCCCGTGGGAACTCGCCGATCCCGCGGAATTGCGCTCATGGCTTCCGGCAGATCTCGAATCAGCCAAACGCGTGATGTTCGTTGTCGGTCCCGAAGGCGGTTTTTCCTCAGATGAAGTCGAGCGCGCAAGCAAAGCCGGAGCGAAGCCGATTTCGCTCGGTCGCCGCATCTTGCGCACGGAAACGGCTGCGCTTGCGATTCTTGCAGTCGTTGCATACGCGCGCGGCGAGATGTAGGAGCGAATCGCTTCATTCCGGACACCGGCGCGATTGACACGGCGGGCAAGGGAAGCGATGGTTCCGCAACGGACTCCCCGCCATGATTCGCAATAACCGTTTTGCGCGCGCTTTTCAACGCTGCATTGCCGTCGCGTTCGCTACCGTGCTTGTGGCAACGGCGCCGCTGCCGATCCGCTCGGCTGCAACTGACCCGACCTGCGACGAGCCGGCGAACGCTGCCGCATGCGCGGGCATACGCGGTGACCGCTCGGAGGGGTGGCTGCAGCAGACGCGCTCGCCCGTGGCCGCAACGCACGGCATGGTGACGACGAGCCAGCCGCTTGCGGCTCAAGCCGGATTGCAGATCCTGCGCGAGGGTGGGAACGCTGTTGATGCAGCCGTCGCAGCGGCAGCGGTCCTCAACGTAACGGAGCCAATGAACGTCGGTGTCGCGGGCGATCTTTTCGCCATCGTGTATACGGCGCGCGACCACGCGATCCACGTGCTCGATGCGAGCGGACGCGCGCCGACCGGCGCAACGGTCGCACATATGAACGCGCTCGGCTACGCCTACGATCCGAAAAACTGGGGCCCGGGATCGGGGATGCCGCGCGGCGGAATTCTCGACGTGACCGTGCCCGGTACCGTGTGGGGCTGGGATGAAGTGCTGCATCGGTACGGCACGATGACGTTCGCGCGGGTACTCGCGCCGGCGGTTGATTACGCGCAAAACGGCTTCCCCGTCTCGGAACGCATCGCACATGACTGGCGCCTGCCGAACGCCTTGCCGCTGCGCAAATGTTGCTCGGAGTTGGACCCGGATTCGGTGAAGGCGTGGTATATCGACGGACAGCCACCGCGGACGGGCCAAATCTATCGCAATCCGGATCTTGCCAAGACGTTCCGCATCTTGCAGAAGCGCGGGCGAGGCGGTTTTTATACGGGTGAAGTCGCGCGCGCGCTGGTGGCAAAATCGACCGCGCTTGGCGGCACGATGACGCTTGCGGATCTTGCCGGGTATCGCGGCCAATGGGTGACGCCCGTCCGCACCACCTATCATGGCGCGGAGATCATCGAGCTACCGCCGCCCTCGCAAGGATTCGCCGCGAACGAAGCGCTCAACATCCTCGAGGCGTGCGTCCCGATCGTTGCGCCCGGCCAGACACTCGCTTCCCTCGGTCCGGCTAGCCCGCTTTACTGGCATTTCCTCGTCGAAGCGAAGAAACTCGCGTACGCCGACATGTACGCAACGGATGGCGATCCGGACGTCACGCCCGTACCGACAGCAAAACTACTCTCGAAAGACTATGCCGCATCGCTCTGCGCGAAGATCGATCCGGCAAAAGCATCGACGCCCCGCGCGCCGGGGACCGGCACGGGTACGGGCGACACGATCGTCCTCTCGACGGCGGACCGTGAGGGCAACATGGTCTCGTGGGTTAACAGTAACTTTGCCGGTTTCGGTTCCGGAATTACGGTGCCGGGATACGGTTTCATTCTCCACAATCGCGGTGGCCTCTTCACGCTCGACCCGAAAAGTCCAAACGCGATCGCCCCGCATAAGCGCCCATTCAATACGCTTGCGACCGCTTTGATCCTCAAAGGCGGCGCACCGTTCCTCGCATTAGGTTTGATGGGCGGCGACATGCAGGCCCAGGGCCACGAACAAGTCCTGGTCGACATACTCGATCTCGGAGCGAACGTCCAGCAGGCGGGCGACATGGCGCGCTTCCGGCACTCGCAGATCCCAAACGCGCTCACCATGGAGTCGCAACTCTACGCGATGATCGGCAAACAGCTTACCGCAATGGGACATAACGTTACGTCGGTGAACCGCGAACCGATGGGCGGCTATCAAGCAATCATGGTGACGCGTGACGCGGGACAAACCGTCTATCGCGGCGGTTCAGACTTCGGTAAAGACGGCCAGGCTGTCGGATGGTGATGAAATTTTCACGCTGCGCGAGATCGCACGGGCGATTGCCGGTCCCGTCAAGATGACGACGAATACGCGCAAGATTTGTAGCGATACGACCAGCGAGACGTTCGCGCCGCTGCCGATCGCTATAAGTGCAACCGCATCGAGCCCGCCCGGGCTTGTCGCCAAGTATGCGGTGAGTCCATCCACATGAGCGTAGCGCGTCAATCCCGCCGCAACGAGGCCGCAGAGTGCGATGAGGGCAACGACCGAGACGAGTAACGTCGGTAGCGCGCGAAGCGCGTAGCGCACCGTCTCGGGTGTATATCGCAGGCCGATGTAAAGGCCGAGCGCGGAGTACGCCGCCTCGATTGCAAGCGTCGGCACTTCGAGGTGCACGATCCCCGTCGCGTGGAGCGTCGCGCCGAGCACCAGCGGTCCCAAGAGCGCGCCCGAAGGCAGTCGGATCACGCGCGCGATCGCGTAGCCGATTGCTGCGACGAGAACCGTTTCACCAAGGCCGATCGCATCGAAATGCTCGATCGGAACATTGACCGACGCCGCGTGCGCGCCGGTGAAGAATGCGCGTGTTACAAGCGACGTGGACGCGACCACGAGCGCAACGCGCAGATATTGCATGAAGGCGACCAGTCGTGGGTCCGCGCCAAATTCTTCGCTCATTAAGACCATCGCCGATGCCGCGCCCGGCGCCGATCCCCAAGCAGCCGTCGCTTCCGGCAAGACACGGAGTCGCGTGATAACGTAACCAACGAGGGCGCTTGCGAGGACGGTCTTGACGACAACGCCGATCATGATCGGCCAATCATGCGCGACGGCGATGAGAATCGCGGGCTCAAATGTTCGCGCGACCATGCACCCGATCGCAATTTGCGCGGCCGTCGCAAACCAGCGCGGTGGCGTCAGCGACGGCTGGACGCTGACGCCATACACGATGCCGACGAGCATCGGTCCGAGCAGCCATGCCCCGGGCACGCCGAGTCGGCTAAGGCCGAGGGCGACGGCAACGGCCGCGAGGACGAGAACCAGCCACGCGACGCGCCGATCGGAAATCCGCAAAACATGCTCGTCAATGCAGACGGTTGATCCGGAGTTTCGCCCGATCGCCGGCAGGAGGCCGCTGGCCAAAGTGATATCACGTTGATATCATGAGAACGAGCAAAGGTGTCGACGCCCAGGTCCAGCGATGAGCTGCGTGCGTTTGCCGCTCGACTCGAGCCCAAGCTCTATGAGGAGCTAAAAGTTCGGGCCGATCGGGAGCGCAAGAGCATGAACACGCTGCTCAATGAAGCGCTGGACGGACATTTTTATGAATTGCGCGGCGCAAAAGATTTGCTCGTGCGTATTTTGCGTGCGATTGCGGCCGACGAACCGGCAATTCGC
The DNA here is from genome assembly GCA_038231455.1 of Vulcanimicrobiales bacterium. GTDB lineage: Bacteria > Vulcanimicrobiota > Vulcanimicrobiia > Vulcanimicrobiales > Vulcanimicrobiaceae > JANLVI01. The sequence goes on from JBBRLI010000003.1 coordinate 197,173, forward strand.
CGAGCGCTCGATGAGTCGAGCGCCTCATGAATCCACGGGAAAGCATTGCACGAGAGGCGTATTCGAACCGGTCCATGCCACGCACACTTGAGAATCTGACCCAAGGCACCGCCGTTCTCTGCGGAGAGACGCGCGTTGGAGCCGTCCTATCCGTCTACGCGGAGGGCGAGACGCGCTCGGCTGCGCTCATTATTGTCGAATGGGACGGCCGCCCCGGTCCCGTCTCGCTACCCGCAAACGAAGTCATGACGATCGACGAACGCGGCGTGGTGTTGATGAACGCCGATCCCGCGTACTATGCCTCGCTCGTCGAATTCGATGCATCGCGATTTCCAACGGTGCACAAACTCACGTGAAATTCTCGCTCGTCGTCCCCACCTATAACGAGGCCGGCGGTATCGAACGGCTGATCACCACGCTCGACGAGATCTTCAAAAAGAACAATCTCGATGGCGAAATCATCGTCGTCGACGACAACTCTCCCGACGGTACCGGTGCGATCGTCGATCGGCTTGCGCTCACGCATCCGGTGCGCTGCCTGCATCGGCCGGGAAAACTCGGCCTGTCCTCGGGCGTGATCGACGGCTGGGCGTTCGCACGCCCCGAGTCGGAGGCAGTCGGGGCGATGGATGCTGATTTCTCGCACGATGCCAACATCGTTCCGCGTATGGTCAAGGCGCTCGAAGACGGTTACGGTCTTGCGATCGGCTCGCGCTACGTTCCCGGCGGCGGTATCGAAAACTGGCCGATGAAGCGCAAGATCACCTCGCTCGTTGCCATCGCTCTTGCAAAGCCGCTGACGCCGGTGCGCGATATTACCTCGGGATTCTTCCTGATCAAGCGCGACGCGCTGACCGGCGTGGAACTCGATCCGATCGGTTTCAAAATCGGTCTTGAAGTGATCGCGAAAGCGCACTACGGCCGCGTGATCGAGATTCCGTACGTGTTCACCGACCGGATCGTCGGCGAGTCCAAACTCAATCAAAAAGAGATCGTGAATTATCTGCGTCAGCTCGGGCGCATATACGCGCTCAAGTTCTCGGGGGGCAAACGCTAATGTCGATGCCCGAATGGCTGCGGATTCGTAAGAACCGCGACGTGACGACGCAAGACGCGGCGCTCTGGACGAAGTGTCCCAAATGCAGCGAGATGCTCTACCGCAAGGATCTTGCGGCAAATCAGTTCGTCTGCTCGAAGTGTCACCACCACTTCCGCATGCACGCCTTCGACCGCATTAGCATGCTCGTCGATAACGACTTCAATGAAATCGGCGCCGATATTATGCCGCGCGATCCGCTCGGGTGGGTCGACAAAGCCGCGTATCCGGCGAAACTCGAAAAGGATCGCGTGAAATCGCACCTTACCGAAGGCGTCGTCTGCGGCTTTGGGGCGATCGGCGGCTTTCCGGTGGCCTTGGGCGTGATGGACTTCAATTTTCGCGGCGGCACGATGGGCACCGTCGTGGGCGAACGGATAGCACTCCTATTCGAGCTCGCACGCGAACGGCATGTGCCATGTATCATCTTCACCGCATCCGGCGGTGCGCGGATGGAAGAAGGCATGCTTGCCCTCATGCAGATGGCGAAAACCACGCTTGCCGTGCGCCGCTTTATCGAAGCCGGCAATTTTTATATTTCGGTGCTCACCGATCCGACGACGGGCGGGGTCTCCGCCTCGTTTGCCTTTCAAGCCGACATCATCGTCGCTGAGGCACGCGCAGCGATCGGCTTTGCCGGCCGCCGCGTGATCGAGCAAACCGTCCGCCAGAAGCTCCCCGACAATTTCCAGACTGCTGAGTTCTTACTCGAACGCGGTGCGATCGATCTTGTGGTCGAACGCAACGTCTTACGCGATCAACTGGTGCGGTTGCTCGACTATGGTTCGAACGCAAGTCTCGCAGCCAACGGCCGCGCGAACGGGGTGCATGCGTGAACGTCATCGTCGAACGCGAGAAGTCGCTTGCGGAGCTCGAAGAACGGATCGCGTCTTTGCGCGCGCACGCGCAAGATCAGCCGGTCGATTTTTCGAGCGAACTCGGTGCCTTCGAAGCCAAGTACCAGCAGATTCTCCAAGAGATCTTCGGATCTCTCACACCTTGGCAACGCGTCAATATGGCACGCCATCCCAAACGCCCGATCGCAAGCGACTATCTTGCGGCGCTCGATGCCTTCGACGAATTGCACGGCGATCGCCACTTCCGCGACGATCCCGCCATCATGTGCGGTTTTGCCAAGTTGCACGGCCGGCGCGTGATGATCATGGCTCAAGAAAAAGGCCGGGACGTCAAAGATAAAGTCAAACGCAACTTTGGCATGGTCACGCCGGAGGGGTACCGCAAGGTAACTCGCCTGGTGAAACTTGCCGAGCATTTGAAATTGCCGATCGTGACGCTCATTGACACCTCGGGTGCTGATCCCGGCATTGCCTCAGAAGAACACGCGCAGTCAGAAGCGATCGCCATGGCGCTCTATGCATTCGCCCAGGCGCGTACGCCGGTTGTTGCCACGATCATCGGCGAAGGCGGCAGCGGCGGAGCGTTGGCGCTCGGAATCGCCGATCGCGTGATGATGCTGGAAAACTCCACGTACTCCGTCGCCTCGCCCGAAGGGTGCGCCGCGATTCTCTGGGGCGATGCGAGCAAAGCCGATGAAGCAGCGGAGCGCCTCAAACTCACGAGTTCCGACTTGCTCGGCTTTGGAATCGTCGATGAAATCATCCCGGAGCCGCTCGGTGGTGCGCACCGAGATGCTGCGGGCGTGATCGCTCGCGTGTTCGAGACGATCGATGGCGCAATCGGCAAACTGACCGCCTCCAGCGGCGAGGAACTCATCGCTTCTCGCTACGAAAAATACCGGACGATCGGCAGTTGGCAGCGCGATCGCTCCGCATCGGTTGCGCAAGCGCCGTGAAACGCAGCGCCGGAGTCGTTCGACTAATCGGTCGGATCGGTGCCCTTGGCATCGCCGGTGTTTTTCTTGCACTCGTCGCGCTGCAGTTCGTGCGGATCGCGGGCCAAAATATGGCGCTCGCGCACACGCTGCGCGATGTCGAAGGTGACGTGAAGGCGCTCGACGCTAAGCGTCTGGCTCAACTGCGCACGATCGCGCGCCTTTCGGATCCTCGCGGTGCGGTTCCGGAGATTCACGAACGTCTCCACTTGGTGGGCGACGGTGAGGCGATCATCTACTTGAAGCGCACACATGCCCCCTGAACGCGTTCGCGGCCACGTCATCAACGTGCACGCGATGGGCGCGACGGTGCGTTTGGATGATGGGCGTCTCGCCGCGGTGCCCATCGGAGACGTGAACGCGAACCGGGCTGCCTATACGCGCGCCGAGGGCGAACGCGAGCAAACGTTGCCGTTCGACCTGGTTGCCGATGGTCGCTATCCGGCCGTCGTCTTGGCGAAGACGCGCGTCGATGAGCCGATTGTGCCAAGTGCCGTCGTCCCACCGCTCGTCAACGAGAGTTTCGAAGATCAGATCACGGCCTATTTGAAGTCCACGGAAGCCTGGGCGCCGCCCGATGAACCGCAGCCGTTCGAACGCCACCTCACGCGCAAGAAGCGCCGCGCGAAAGTCTTCAAGGTCGACCCTTCCTAAAAAGGGGGCACTCAACACGGCTGGAGCGAAACGCTCGCTTGTGACTGATGTGCGCGTCGAGCCTGTAAAAGTTCCCGGCAGTTTCGTCCGTATTCAAGGGACGTATTCGTCACTGCGTACGGCCGAACAGCGAGTCGCCGACTTCATTCTCAAGCATCCCGACGACTTGATTTATCTCACGGTCACCGAGCTTGCAGAACGAACGAATACCAGCGAGTCGACCGTGGTGCGGTTGTGCCAGAAGATCGGCTACAAAGGCTACCAAGAGTTCAAGATTATGCTCGCGCGCGACTTGGTCGAGCCGACGCACGAAATTTACGCGCAGATCGAGTCGGGCGATTCGCTCACGACGATCAAAAACAAAGTCTTCCAAGCAAACGCGCAGGCGTTGCGCGACACAATGGAAGTGCTCGCGGATAGCGAGCTTGAGGCTGCGGTTGCTGCGCTCGCGCACGCGCGCCGGGTCGAAATCTACGGCGTTGGCGGAAGCGCGCCGCTGGCGCTGGACGCCTATCACAAATTCCTCAAACTCGGGATCGGCGCCGTCGCGCTCTCCGACGGCGATATGATGGCGATGTCCTCATCGCTCTTGCAGAAGGGCGACGTGGCCCTTGGGATATCGCACACCGGCGCGAGTCGTGATGTGACCGACGCCCTCTCGAAAGCGCAAGAAGCGGGTGCGAAGACGATCTGCATCACGCACCGCTCGACATCACCAATCACCAAGGTCGCGGACATCAAACTCTACACGGCGGCAAAACAAACCGCGTTTCGCAGCGATGCCAGTTCGAGCCGCATCGCGCAGCTCACCATCATCGATACGCTCTACGTTGGAATTGCGCTGAGCGATTACGATCGCTCGCTGAAAATGATCGGGAAGACCCGCGAGGCGACTGCGAGCAAACGGTATTAGCGCGCGTGCATTGATCTCGATCGGCACGAACTCGACGCGGCTCTTAGTCGCCGAGATCGCACCCGGCGGGATCGCTCCGCTCGCGCACGATTCACGCGGCACGCGCCTGGGCGCAAACCTGCGCGAATCGGGGCCGCTCGACCCACAAGCACGCGACCGCACCCTCGAGGCGATCGATGCCTACGTCGTCGTCGCAAAACGGTACGACGCGCAGATCTCCGTCATTGCAACGAGCGCGATGCGTCGCGCATCGGACGGGGCTGCCTTTGCGGCGGAGATCGCCGAACATACCGGCGCAGCACCGCTGGTGCTCGACGGGAATGAAGAAGCGACGTATTCATTTCTCGGTGCGACGGCAGCGTTTGCCGATGCGCGCGACCTGGTCGTGGGCGTGCTCGATGTCGGAGGCGGCAGTACCGAGTACGCAAGCGACGTCCCGTCGAGCGCGCGCGGTACGTTAGCAACGACGATGTCGCTCGAAATCGGTGCGGTGCGTTTGGCGGAAGCCGTCCCCGAACTTCTCGGCGGCGCAGCCCTCGATACTGGCGCACGAGCAGATGCAATCGCGCGCGCACGCGCGCACGCCGATGCCATTCTCGCGCCGCTTGCCGCCCAGTCCGCGCCCGAACGATTGCTCGCCGTCGGCGGCACGGTCGTCACCGCGGGCCTCATGCTGCACGGTCACGGCGACGGCGCGACGCTCACGGGTTTCGAACGTCGGCAACTCATCGACGATTTACTCGCGCGTACGCTTGCCGAGCGGATCGAAATGCCGGGGATCCGTCCGCAGCGCGCCGACATCTTACCCGCGGGCCTCATCATTGTCGATGCCGCTGCCGCCGCGCTGCGCTGCGATGCCATGACGATCAGCCTGAGCGATTTGCTCGCCGGATATTTACGCGCGACGTCGTAGAAACGGATTGCCCGTCCCTTGCGGACCGAGCCCATCGTGGGATGATGGTGGAACTGGTAGACACAGCAGACTTCATTTGGAGCCGATCGCCCGGAAACGACGATCGGGATGCGCTCAAAGTCGGTGAACTCTTCCGCGGCAGTGATGTCGCCTGACGACGCCGAGCCAAGCGCGCCGCGAAAGCGGCGCGAAGGTGTAGAGACTGGACGGGCGCGACCTACCCGGCCCCGAGTGCGAACTCGGGCCGCACGGTCAAGGCACAGTCCGGACCATCAAACGCGCGTTTGCGCGGTGGCGAAAGCCATAGTGGTGCGAAAATTTGCCGCCCGCGAGGGCGTCCGAGTTCGATTCTCGGTCATCCCACCATTTCTGTAACCGCTCCGTATAAGGACCCTCGGCTTCGGTATCGAACCAAGCGTGCGACTAGCGCCTTCATACAATGGTGGTTATATGGTATTAGCGTCTGCCGGACGGCTGTCCTTAGCCGTAGCGTTTTTCTGTGCGGTGGCAACATTTGCAAACGCCGAGGACTCGTATCAGCCAAGCGATCTCATCGTGGCTGTCGTGCCCAAAGCATCGCCGAGTCCGGGCCCATCGCCCTCCGCCGGCCCGACCAAAGCGCCCAAGCGCTTTACGATCCATGGCGACGGCTATCTCAACGCCATCAATCAGCAGATGAAGGGCGAGGGGCTCAAACCTCCCGAGGGCCCGGCCTTTGCCGCGGGCAGCGTGATCGCGCCGAACAGTCCGTATGACTTGTTTTCCGGTGCGCCGCTGGGTTCGGGATTCGGCTTCCATCAGGCTCTCAAGATTTCGGCAGTGTACTCCCTCTCCAAGAACGTGGATTTCACCGCGCTCGTCGGCTACGGTTCCGTGAGCGGCAATGCGAACACCGCGGGGTATTGGGGCAATCAATTGATGCCCACGCTCAACGCGCATTTGGGGTATCGCTCGGCAGCACTGCCGGTCGGGTTCGACACACATAACGCGCAGAATACGACGCAAGCCTCGCGTATCTCCGTGCTCGAGGGAACGCTCATCACGCACGACGGCAATTCGGGTCTGCGCGCCGGATACTTCGATCTGCGTCAGACGAACAAGTTCGTGTTCCAGAGCGCGCCGCAATCGAACTCTCCCGCCTCGCTTGCGCCGGTGCTGCCGGAATCGCTTGGCGACGGCGCACCGCTAATGGATGCGATGGCGCCGTTCTCGACGACGCTTCCCTTACACGGGATCGACGGTTTCACCAAAATCAAAGACGCAACGCTCGAATTTAGCGATGCAGAATTACCGGCACTCCCCGGGACACACGCGCGCGTGCGCACCGGCTCGGTCTTCATCGATCGAGGCCCCGGCACGAAGTTCTCGCTGCAATACGCGCACGTGAACGAAGGCGGCGACACGATCGGTACGACGACCCTCTTCGGCGGCAATCCCACCGTCGTCGGTTCGTTTCAAGGACTCTTGCCCTTCTCGACCCTCGGCGCGCAGCGCCAGACGATCGTTGGTGGTTCGGCGCAATTCCCGCTGCCCAATGCATTCGATGCGCTCCTCGAATACAGCGTCTCGAGCTACTCGGCCGATGGCGTCGCAACGCCGGCAACCTCAAACGTTCGCGGCACGTATGCCCACGGTCAGTTGCGGCGCGGCTTTGGACCCTTCGAGCTTGCGCTCGATGGGTATCGTTTCGATCCGCATTACGCAACGACGATTCTTCCGTACGGCACGCTCGAAAACGTGTGGAGCTCCGCCTACTCGTGGCCAGGCCCTTGGCTCAAAGGCAACTACCAACTCGTCGACAACACGGCCGTCGGCGTGAATCGCCAAGGTTTCCGTCTCAAGGGCATCTCGGCGTTTGGCAAATCTGAAGTGCGTGTGTCCTACGCGCAGTTCGATCAAATCAGTCCCCTGAATGCCGCAAACGGCTTATCGACGGGCTTCGTCGAGGGGTATTATCTGCCGCAGCTCACGTCTGCCGGCACGACGCTCGGCCATCAGAAGCAGTACGCGGCGTACGTTGCTTTGCATCCATCGTGGGGTGATGTGACCTTCGACTTCACCGATGACACGCAGCATCGCGATGCGACGCGCGGCAATCCGCAGGAAGCCGTCTCGATCGACTATCCCGCGTACGTGTTCACGGTCTCGCGTCAGCTCAACCCGCGCTTGCTCGGAGCACTCGGCTACGCGCGCTACGCGACGAACGGGTCCTTTAGCAACAGCGGCGCGAACAACGCCGAAACCGATCAGCGCGTGTACTTCATCGGCGGACAGTTCTCCAAAGACGGCAAGAACGCGTACCATCTGCAATACCGCTACTACGTAAACAACGGCTTGCCGAACATCCCCGGAGCCGACGGCCCGCAATTCCACGGCGGCCAGTTCATCCTGGAGCAACGCTTCCACCTATAAGATTTTAGCCCAGCAATCGAACCCTTCGGGATCCTGAGATTGCCTGTACTAGGATGAACCATTCTGTGTTCCGAAGCAGAACGGGTTTGGCGCGAAGACCCGGCCAGCGGCCGGGTTTTCGCTTTCTCGCTATCGTAAGGAGACCGGTTCGCGTTGAAGATCGTCGTTACGGTCAAGCTCGTCCCCGACACAAGCGCCGATAAGCGCATCGATCCCGCAACCAAGCGCCTCGTGCGCGGTGGCGTGGAGACGGTTCTCAACCCCTTCGATGAGTATGCCATCGAAGCGGCACTGCAGCTCAAAGAGAAGCTCGGCGAAGGGACGACCGTCACCATCTTTACGATGGCGCCCGAGACCGGCAAGGAAGTCGTTCGCAAGGCCCTCGCGATGGGTGCTGACGATGCGGTGATGCTCTCCGATGCCGGGCTTGCCGGCTCGGATATTTGGGGCACGTCATACGCGATGGCAGCCGCTTTGAAAAAGATCGGATTCGATCTGGTTATCACCGGTACGCAGTCGACCGACGCGATCACGGGCGATGTGCCGGGCATGCTGGCAGAATATCTCGGCGTCCCGGGCCTGACGTATCTGCGGAAGCTTGAGGTCGACGGCGATAAAGTGCGCGGTCAACGCGAGACCGAGACCGGCTTCCAAACCGTCTCGGCAGCGACCCCCGCACTCGTCTCGGTGACGAAGTCCATCAACGAACCGCGCTACCCGTCGCTTAAGGGCATCATGGGCGCGAAGAAAAAGACGATCGTGATGATGACGCTCGCGGAACTCGGGCTTACCAAAGCCGTTGGCTCGGACGGTGCCAAAACCGAACTGACCGACCTTGCGACGCCGCCGGTGCGTGGCAAAGGTCAGGTCGTTACCGCGGCCGATGGAACCGAAGGCGCGCGGATCATCGTTGACTTTCTTAAAGAGAAGAAGCTGCTCTAATGCACGACGTTATCGCATTTATCGAACATACCGCGGGTCAACCGCGCCGCGTCTCCCTGGAAGCTGCGACCAAGGCGAAAGAACTCGCCTCGAAGCTCGGCGGGAAGGCCCATGCCGTGATCGTCGGTGGCGGCGCAAGCGCGGCGGCGGAGATCCTCAAAGGCTATCCGGTCGACCAGATTCACGTGCTCGATGACGCCGCACTCGACGGCTTTCTCATCGACCCAAGCGTCGATGCACTCGAATCGGTCGCGAAGGCTGCAGGCCCGGCGCTCGTGCTCGTGCCCAATACAATGACCGGTCGCGACGTCGGCAGCCGTCTTGCCGCACGCCTCGATGCTGGCATGAATGCCGATGCGACAGACATCGTCGTCAATGGCACGAATGTTGCGTGCGTTTCGCCGAAACTTGGCGGACTGACCATCACGACATGTGCGTTCAAGAACTCCGAATACGGCGTCGTCGCGATTCGTCCCAACGTGTTCACGGCGCAAGCGCAGGCGGGCGCCGGCGAGATCGTCGCGATCGCGCCGAGCGGCAAATCGTACGCGATCGTCGTTGAAGAAACGGTCAACGAAGCTGCCGCCGAACTTGGCGTTGAAGAAGCCTCGGTCGTCGTCTCGGGCGGCCGCGGACTCGGCGGTCCGGAACCGTTCAAAACGATTCTCAAGGACCTTGCCGACGAACTCGGCGGAGCGGTCGGCGCGTCGCGCGCGGCGGTCGATGCGGGCTGGATCAGCCACGGCCATCAAGTCGGGCAGACCGGTAAAACGATTTCGCCCAATCTCTATATCGCGGTTGGTATTTCCGGCGCGATCCAACACAAGGTCGGGATGCGCACGGCATCGACCATCGTCGCAATCAATAAAGACGGCGGCGTTCCGATCGCTGATTTCGCGGATTTGCTCGTCGTCGGCGATGCATTTGCGATCGTCCCCGAGCTGACGCGTGCCGTCCGCTCTGCCAAAGCTTAGATAGGAAACTCCCGCGTGATCCGTTCGCTCCGTCTCCTCTCACTCGTCGCGCTCGTCTCGACCGGCGTCGCGGCCTCGTTCGTCGCCTCCGCCAGTGCGGCTCCCAAAGCCACGCCGGCTCCCGCCTCGAGCGCGAGCCCCGCGCCCGCTCCGAGCGCTACGCTGGAGCCGCTCGACAAAACGATCTCGCGTCTCGAAGCGAAAATGAAAGCCGATCCGAACGACAAGGTATCGGCCCAGGATCTCGCGGGCGCTTACTATCAAGCCAATCGTCCCGATCTCACCTTAGGGATCACAAAAAAACTGCTTGCGGGCGGCACGAAGAACGCTCAGGTGTATTATTTCGACGGCGTCGCAAATGCGGCGGTCGGCGACACCAAGGCCGCCGTCGCTTCGCTCGAACAAGCGCGGAACTTCGAACCGACGAACGCGCAAGTGCTCGGCACGCTCACGACGATCTATCTGCGTCTCAACCAGCCGGCCGACGCCGAGCGCGTCGCGCAAAAAGCGATTGCGTTCAATAAAGATGACGAGAACGCGTATATCAACTACGGCTCGGTGCTCCTAGCCGAGCAGAAGTTCGACGAAGCACGCAAACAGTTCGAGACTGCTGCAACCCTGAATCCCAAAGACGCGCATCCCGTCGTGCTTGAGGCACGTTCGTATGCCGATCAGAACGCGATCGCCTTTGCTCAGCAGCAGTTCGATCGTGCGATTGCGATCGATCCGACCTCCGCCGAGGCGCTTTACGGCAAAGCCAAACTCTCTGCTGCCCAGCACAACGTGAAAGACGCCGTCACGTACTATGAATTGCTCCTCAAGACATCGACCGACGACAACGAACGCGCCTCGATCGTCGATGAAGAAGCCGGGCTCTACGCGACCGAGAAGATGAGCGCCGAAGCGGATGCCGCCTTTAAACGCGCGATTGCTTTGTATCCAAGCGTTCTCGGCACGCACATCGCATATGGCGATTACCTCGCTACGACCAAAGACAATGCCGGTGCCGAGCGCGAGTGGACCGCCGGTCTTGGTCCGAACAAAGACAATCCGACCGCGCTGGTACGCGTCGGCCAACTCGCAATCTCGCGCAACAAATTCAATGAAGCCCTCGATGATTTCAAAAAGGCAACTGATCTTGCGCCGAGTGACCCGCAGGCGCAGTATACGCTCGGCCAGCTGTACATGACGCAAAAGCAGTACGATAAGGCGCGCACGGCGTTCCGCACGTCGTTCGGCCTGCAGAAGACGCCGGAAGCCCTCGCCGGACTTGGCGCGGCTGACTATCAAGCGCACAACTACGTCGAGTGTGCCGAAGTCTTCGAAGCGCTGGATAAAGCGCCGAACTTCTCCAAACAAAACCCGCGGTTACTCGTTACGCTCGGCGACTGCGAAGCGCGTGCGAACCGCAAGGCGCAGGCTAAGAGCGCGTACTCGCGTTTTCTTCCCTACACCAAACCCGGCTCGCAGGCCGAACGCGACATCAAGAAAATCATTGCCGATCTCGATGCAAAGAGCCCATCAAAGCCCGCAGCGAAGCCGGCACCTAAGGCGACCACGGCTCCGAAGAAATAGCATGATCGTCGCCTACGACGATGCATTGCTCGCGCACTTGGCGGACGTTTCGCACCCCGAACGTCCCGACCGGGTGCGCGTCGCCGCAGCAGCCCTCGCATCCGCCGGCATGCTCGCCGACCGGGTCACGCCGCGACCGGCAAGCATCGAGGAACTCGCGCGCGTCCACCCAGCTGCATACATCGAACTCGTGCGCCGCGAGTGTGCCGCGCTCGAATCGAATGAGGCGGCGAACCTCACGACCGGCGATACCACGATCGATGCGGGTTCGTATGACGCAGCGCGCCTCGCTAGCGGTGCGGCCTTGGTTGCACTAGAAGCGACGCTCGCGCGGAACGCTGCATCGTTTGCACTCGTGCGCCCGCCCGGTCACCACGCCGAACCCGCGCGCGGAATGGGTTTCTGCGTCTTCAACAATGCCGCAGTTGCGGCGCGCACGTTTCTCGCCGGTGGCGGCGAGCGCGTCTTGCTCATCGACTTTGACTACCATCACGGGAACGGGTCAGAGGCGCTCGTTGGCGAGGGCCTCTCCTACGCGTCCTCGCACGCTGCTCCCGCCTATCCCGGGACGGGCGATCCGCGCGCCAATCATTTCGATCCGCGCGGAACGTTGCTCGATCTGCCGATTGCTGCGAGCGGTATTTCGACCGAAGGCTTCGCTGCAATTTGGTCGCGCGCGCTCGAACGGCTCTGCGCCGCGATTCGACCGGAGTTGATCGTGGTCAGCGCGGGATACGATTACGCCGCGGGCGATCCCGTCGGCGATCTCGGCGTCGACGTCGCGGTCGCAAGTGAACTCGGCGCCGCGATTCGAGCCGCCGCCGATGAGTATTGCAACGGTCGCGCCGTTTTCGTGCTCGAAGGCGGCTACGATCCGCAGACGCTCGCACAGTCGGTCATCGCAACGATTCGCGGCTACGAAGCCGGCGGCGGAACGCTCGGCCATGCGGAGATCGACGCGATTCCGTTGCAGACGCGCGCGCTTCTCGACGCGGTACCCGCATGAACCGCGGCGTTCAGTGGCTCGTTCTCATCATGCGCTTGATCCTCGGCGGCATCTTTCTTGCGGCAGGCGTGCTCAAAGTGACCAACGTAACCGCATTCGCCGCCCAAATAGCTGGATTCCAGATTTTGCCGACGCCGCTCGTCGCGCCGCTCGCCGGGATTCTTCCGCTCGTCGAGATCGTCGTTGGCGTGCTCTTGCTTATCGGCTTTGCCACTCGCATCACCGCCTGGTTTGCCGCGGGTCAGGTCGCCATCTTTACGGTTGCAATCGCGTCGGCCGTCGTTCGCGGCCTTTCCGTGTCGTGCGGATGCTTTGGCGCGAACGACCGTACAACCACATCTTGGGCAGAAGTCGCGCGCGATTCGCTCTTCATCATTCTCGCAATCGTCATCGCCATGCGGGCGCCGGGGATGATCTCCGTCGACCGCAGAATTGAGGAAACGCAATGAGTACCCGCAGCGAACGTAAACTTCCGACACGCGACCGCAAGCAGTTCTACATCTACGGGGCGATCGGACTGGTCGTGCTCATCGCGATCATCGGCGTTGCGCTTGCGTCGCACGTTCCGAAGGCCGCGACCGACATCTCGAAACCCGCCGTCTTAACCGTCGGCCAAGCGGCTCCCGAATTCGTCGTATCGACAACCAACGGACCGTTCGATCTGAACGCTTCGAAGGGGCCGACGTTTCTGGAAGTCTTCGCGACGTGGTGCCCGCATTGCCAGCGCGAAGTACCGGCCCTCAATGCGCTGAACGACAAGTACAAAGGCAAGATCAATTTTGTCGCGGTATCCGGTAGCGCGCGCGCGGGAGATGGGAGTTCGGCAGCATCGCAAGCCGATGTGATCAGCTTTGCGCAGCAGCTCCACGTAACATATCCGATCGCTTACGATCCGGATCTTTTGGTTGCGAAGAGCTACCTTGGGGGCGGTTTCCCGACGATCGTGATCATTGATAAGAACAAGAAGATCGCAAACAAGCTCGAAGGCGAAGTCGCGCAAGCCGACCTTGAGAAAGCGATCGCGGCCGTTCTCTAATCTCTACCCCAGCGAACTCTAATACCGGATAAACAACAAACACCGGCTGGGCGACGTAGCATAGGACATGAGAATGAAGTTCGCTCCCCTCGCCCTCGCGGCACTCGTTGCGGGACTGCCGCTCGCCTCGCTCGCGCAATCCGCTCCGTCACCGGCACCGGCCGGCGCACCCGCAGCTCCAGCCGGGCATCATCACGGCGGCCACGGCCACATGATGAAGATGCTCTCGGAGCTCAACCTTACCGCCGACCAGAAATCCAAGATCGACGGTTACGTTGCTGCCTCGAAAACGGCCAACGCTAATACAACCGACAAACAAACGCGTCACGCCAACATGAAGGCATTGCGCGATCAGATCATGGGTGTTTTGACTCCGGATCAGAAAACGCAACTCGAAACCAAGATGAAGGCCGCACCTCAGAACGGTCCGCCGAAACAGTAAACGTCTACATCTTTCGATCTGCACTTATCAAGGGCGAGGCTTCGGCTTCGCCTTTTTTATTGTCGCGCCCGATTGCCCGCAGCGCTGGGAATGAGTTGGATGCGCCCGTGCGGATAGTCGAGCCCGACCGTAAACAGACGAAAGAAATCGGGTCCGATGAAGCCGTCGAGTTGGCCGGAAAAAACGGTTGATGAGACGACGCGGAATGCCTCGAATCCCGTAAAGTCGGTCGTGCCCAAGAGCAGATGTCGGATCGTGTATCGCTCGACTTCAAACGTGCCGCCGACACCTTGGAGCGTGAGTCTTGGCTCGTTGCGATCGCGGGCGGGAAACGCTTCGGGATGACGCGCGGCGAAGGCATCGTTAAAGAGCATCGACCCAATGCTGCCCGTATCGAAAACCATGCGATCCGATGTGGCGCCATTGACGATGGTTGTGACGTACGGGATTTGTTGGTTGAGTCGAATCGAAATCGACTTCGCACCGATCGCTCCATCAGGTTCGGAGGATACGGTGGCGGTGATCGCTTTGCGTTCGTAGTCGAGCGTAAAGAGCGCGTCGACGAGGAAATCGAATCCGAGCAGGCCGACGGTCTTGACGTCCCCGACTTCGTTGCCAGCGACCGGTGCGATTCCGGCGATCGTATCGGCAAGTGTGAGGTCGCCGATGTGCATTTCCGGCAGGCGCACGGAGCCGCCGGTAAACGCGCCGCCGTTTGCGTTGTTTTGCTTGCGATTGAAGATTGGGATTCCGAGTTCGTCTGCCATGCCCGGATCGATGTAGATGCCGGGAGCACCGGTGTCGAGTAAAAAGTCATAACCGCGTCCGGCAATCGTCACGCGCACGAACCAGTGTCCGTCCGGTGCGATTTTCACCGGAAGCGCGAGAGTCGACACGCCGTTTGGAAATCGGAGATTGTTCCGACTTGTCGGAATTGTGAACGCCGCGTCCCCCGGATCGGTCTCACTGTCATCGACGAGTTCCGAGGTCGTCGTGGTCTGCGTGCTCTCATCGCGTACGACGGTGTGCGTCGCAAGGTGTCGCTTCCCGTATGCGCGATAGTCGCTGCAGTCGGTCGTCGTCATGCCGAGCGGATTCGTCGAAACGGTTCTCAGCGGTAAAAATGTTACCGAGTCAATGAATTCTCTTACTCGCCGCCCGCTTTTGTAAAGGGTCGTAATGATGAACGTGTTGTCGTTCGAAGCGACCGTCGATGTGGACGCTTCTGGAGCAGCTGCAATGCGGTCGGGTTGTTCGAGTACCGTATGTCCGTTCTCGTTACGATGCCACCTTTGATCGTTTACGACGCCGTGCTCCGTCTGCATCTCTGCTGTCTGGTCAACGATGCGTTCGTCCGAGCCACGATGCACGACGTGTCGCACGCCCGTTGCCGCTGTGCTGGAGTAGTGAATCGTCTGCGAGTACGCTGCGGGTACGGGGCCGAGCGCCGCTGCCACCCGTTCGCGTAACGTCGCGACATCGGGGACGTCACTTGCGAGCACGGGCGACGATAGGGTCACAAGACCGATCGCCAAAGAAAAAAGAAAACGACACACCATCATTTGGTGTGCGCGTCCCAATTACTGAAAGCCTGCCCTGCGTTTGTTCGACTCGCCGGCACCGTACATCGACCTTCGAGGCACGGCTTTTTCGGTTACGAATGCGTTCAAAGGTGCAGGAGGCGACGTGCAACGATAGCTAAGCGAGTGACACGATGCGGACGCCTAGTGAGATGGTTCGAAGATTCGACGAAAACGGAATTGGGGCGCAATATGTCCGCGTGTTAGGCGACGACCATTCGGCGCATTCGCACGAGGAATTCCAGATTTTCGTTACCTTGGCTGGAACGGGCCTTCGCGGCAATTGGCAAGGCTCATCCGGTATGCGTCGACGTTTCTCGTTTGAGCCGGGCGAAATTCATGTCGTCAA
>JBBRLI010000004.1:0-204927 GCA_038231455.1 Vulcanimicrobiales bacterium
CTACCACTCCGCCGCCTACGTCGGCATCATCGGTCTCATTCTGCTCTCGCTTGCGGTCTGCACGTTCAAACGCGTGATCCCCGCGCGCCTCCCGCCCCTGCGCGCGGTGAAGATCGACAAGATCCCGCTCAACGCATCGGTGAGCGTACGCGGCGAGGAAGAAGCCGTGCGCAATCGCATCGAGGCGTTCTTCCATGCGCGCGGTTGGGAGATTCGCAAAAAAGAAATCGGCGGCGAAGAGTGGACGTTTGCCGACAAACACAACTGGGCGCGCCGCGGCGTACTCGTCGCGCACGTCGGCTTCGTCATCATCGCCGCAGGCACGTCGATCTACTGGGCCAAGGGCTTCAGCGGCGTCACCGCCGTCATCTCCGGCCAAACGATCACGATCCCGGAAACGAAGGCCGTCTTCCACCTCGACCGCTTCGGCTACCGGATCGACCCGATCAAAACCAAGACCGGCATCGTGTACCAGCCGATCGACTACGTCTCGCACGTCACCTACACGGGCAAAGACGGCGTCGCGCGCCAGGCGCTAATCCGCGTGAATCAACCGCTCGATGTCGACGGCACGAGCTATTATCAGTCCACCTACGGCTTCGCGATCGATTTTGCGATCACGAAAAACGGCAAGCCGGTCGCGGGCGGCCCCGACCATCCGCTCAAGGAAGGCGAGGCGTTCCCGATCCCCGGCTCCACGCGCGCCATCCAGTATTCGCAGTTCGTCGGCACGATCGACCGCCGCACCGGCGGCCAAGGCGCCGACCCCCGGCCAAACGACCCCGGCATCGTCATCACCGCCTTCGATAACGAGAAGCAAGTCGGCCGCGCGCTCATTCCGCTCGGCACCTCGATCGATCTTGGCGCCGGCTACCGCCTCGGTGCCGTGAAGTACACGCTCTACTCCGGCATGCAGTACCGCTACGATCCGGGCATTCCGCTTGTCGGCATCGGCGCGTTCGTGCTGCTCGCCGGGCTCTGCATCTCGTTCTATCTCTTGCCGGCGCGACTCTACGTTCAGCTCAAGGGACGCGAACGCAACTGGGAAGTCGGCATCGCCGCGACGACCGTCAAAGGTTACGATATCTTTGAAGAGCGGTTCCGCGAACTCGTTGCCGAATTCGAACGCTCCGAGCAACCCCCAAAACCAAGCTCGGCCGGCGCCCCGATTCTGCGCCCGATCTAAGTCACACCGACCGCGTCGCGGACGTGGTTTGATGGAACGACCCGCCGGAGGACCCCGATGGACCCAGCTAAGCAATCCCTCGACCAAATTCTGTTGATCATCGGCCTCTCGGCCTATATCACGGGAACGCTCGTCTTTATCGCGTATTTCCTGACGCGCTCGTCGCTCATGAAGGCAATCGCCATTCCGCTTGCGATCGTCGGGGCCGTCGCGCAGTTTGCCGAACTCGGCGCGCGCTGGAACATGACCGGCGTTTGGCCGCTCACGAACCTATACGGTTCGCTTTCGCTTTTCTCCGTGCTTGGCGTGATCGTGTTTATCGCGTTTGCGTTCAAGTACGATCTGTGGTTCATCGGCTTCGGCGTGCTCGGCATCGCCGCGATCTCACTTGGCTATGCAACGACGTGGAACGAAGGCTACATGCCCGCCGTCCCCGCGCTGCAGTCGTACTGGATCAAAGTCCACGTGCCGCTCGTGATCGCATCGTACGCCTCGTTCATGGTGGCGTTTGTTGTGTCGTCGCTCTATCTGCTCAAATCGTGGTTTGAAAATCGCCTCGGCGGCGGCACCGGTGTGAGCGCGGCGGCTGCCGGCAGCGGCATGAGCGTGCCGATTCCCGTGCGGACGGATGCCGCGACCTTCGCGCGCAGCGATGCGAATATGCTCGGCATGCGCGTGAGCGGCGATACGCCGAATATTACGGCTGCTGCAGCGCGCGGTGATTTCCTCGGCCTCTGGCTTGCGGGATTACCGTCGCTTGCCAAACTCGATATCATGACGTACCGTATCGTCGCCGTCGGCTTGCCGCTCCTCACCGTGGGCATCATCACGGGCGCCTGGTGGGCAAAAGAAGCGTGGGGCGCCTACTGGCAGTGGGATCCCAAAGAGACGGCAGCACTCGTGTCGTGGATCGTCTACGCGATGTACATGCATCTGCACACCCGCAATGCCTGGCGTGGTGAACGCTGCGCGTGGGTGAGCGTCATCGGTTTTGCGACGATCGTGTTTTGCTACTTGGGTGTGAACATTTTTATTAGCGGGTTGCATAGCTACAAAATGTGATGCGTTCGTCGCGCTAGCGCTTGCGCTGGCAACGACGACGCCTGCGCTAGCCGGAACGATCGCGCCGAAGAACATCGCGCGCCTACGATCGCTTGATAATCGCACCCTTTCCGTCTTCTCGCCATACGTAAGTGCCGCCGATAATTCGTTCGGGTCACTCTCGCAAGTCGGCATGCACGCGCAGATCGACGGCGTCACCATCCGAAGTCTCGGGTATGCATGGGCGGCGCGCGGCGACGATCGATTCCTCGATCGGGCCGCATCGCGGCTGCGCTCGGCGGTCGCCATCCTCACGGATGAGCGTAATGTCGCTCCGCTCGATCCCGCGCAACTCGACGGTTTAATCGACGGCTACGGTATCGTGCGCACTTCGCTCCCCGCAAACGATCGCGCCACGATCGACCGCGCACTCGCGCAAACGGGACGCTCCATCGCCGCCACCGGCGGCGGCGTGCGCGATCCGCATCGCATCGATCTGATCGGCCGCATCGGTCTCCTCATCGATGACTCCACGCTCTCGGGTGACGCGCTCTCCGGCTTCGTCGACTTCATCGACTCGCAAGTTGCCAAAGACGGACGCACGCGAAACGCAATCGACCGCGATGCGCTCGAAGTCCAAGTTGACGAAGTCGAACCGCTCGTGAATTTCGCGCTTGCCGCCGAACGCAATGGACGCCGCGTCTTCGATAGCGCAAACGACGCGGGCGCATCGCTTGCGACGGCCGTGGCCTACCTCGAACCGTATGCGGCGGGGCGACTCGATCACCGCGAGTACGCCTTCTCGACGCGCCCCGATGATGCGCGCCTGCGGAACGTCACGCGCTGGGAGCGCACGAAGGCTGAGCGGCTCTTCGCACTCGCCTCGCACTTTGATGCACGTTACGACGCTCTGCGCATCGGCTTCACAACGATCGGCGAGTCGGCGACCGCGATCCTTGCACGGCTCGACCGATGAACGCACATCTTCACGCGATCTTCGATAATTCGCCCGACATGGTGCTCGTCAGCGAACCGCTCCCGGGCGGAGATGCGGCGATCCGCTACGCCAATCCGGCGTTTCTACGCGTCTCCGGTTATCGTGAAGACGAGGTCCTCGGCGAGTCGCCAACGCTGCTGCGCGGTCCGCGCACCGATGCGAGCGTCTACGCATCGCTGCTTGCGAGCCGGCGTGAAGGCGGAACCGCGGATGGCGAGACGCTCTTCTACCGCAAAGACGGCGTAGCACTGCGCGTGCATTTCAGCGGCCATGGATTCAGCGATGCGGACGGACGTCAGCTCTACGTCACGATCAGCCGCAACGTAACGGAATTCGAACGTGACCTCTCCGCCCGGGTGAAGACGCTCGAAGCACTGATGAATGTCGCGCAAACCTTTCTCGACCGCCCGCAGCGCGCCGCGGCCGATGCTATTTTTCACCGCGCGCTCAATACGATCGCGCAGCTTACTGCCGGCGTGACGGTTGACGAACGCCCGGCGGTCTCCGACGATCCGTTCGACCGGCGCGTGCTAGCCAGCGCTCCGTTTGTGATGTTGAGTGAAAACGGTCGTTGCGCTTTCTCGGCCCCACGAAACGGCAGCCACGATAACTTGGTCGAGATTCACATCGCGCACGACGTTGCCGATCCGCGCGATATCGTCACAATCGACCTCTTACTCCAACTCTTTCGCACGGTGCTCCGCGGTATCGCCGTCTACGACGAACTCGAACAGCGCCGTGTCGAGTCGGCGCGCGCAAATCAGGAGAAGGCCGATCTTCTCGTGATGCTCGCGCACGATATCCGTACGCCGCTTACCACGATCATGGGCTTTGCAGAAATCCTCACCGAATCGCCGAACGCGGCCGAAAATCAAGTCCCCGTTGCGGCAATCATGACGGGCGCGCGCACGATCAACCAAATCGCCGAGGAGGCCATGACCTCCGCGCAACTCGATCAGAACGTCTTCCATCCAATGGTGGAACGGATGGATCTTGCGATCATCTGCGCCGAGGCAATCGCTGCGTGCAACGAAACGCACCCCGTCGTCTTCACCAAGAGCAGCGAAACGCTCGAACTCGACATGCACCCCCAATCGGCGCGCACGATCGTTCACAATCTCATCGGCAACGCGGTAAAGTACGGTCGCGGAAAAACACCGATCCTCGTCAACCTCGAAGGCGACTTGGATGCCGTCACCCTCACCGTGCGCGACGATGGCATCGGCATTCCCGCCGATCAGCTGGACTACGTTTTTCGCGCGTTCACGCGCGGGCGAAACGCGCGCGCCGCGCAAATTAGCGGCACCGGTTTTGGCCTGCATCTCGTGAAACGACTCGTCGAGCTGCACGGTGGCAGCGTGTTCGTCGAGAGTACACTCGATGTCAGTAGCACCTTCGTCGTGCGCATACCGCGCGTCGCGGCAATCTTACCGCGTGCGAAGCGCCTCATCGTGATCGACCCAAGCGAAGAACGCGGATCGTTCGTCGTCTCGATGCTCCGCTGGCGCGGCTTTGCGATCACGACGGTCGCCGACGTAAAAAGTGCGCTCGCAGAACATCGCAGCGAACCAACCGACCTCATCATCTACGACGACGACGGCCACGTCGATCCCGCGATAGGCGCACTTGCGGCAAACGGTGCACCCTATCTGATCCTCTCCGCCCGCGCCGAACCGCTGCTGCTCAGTAGCTCGCACATCTTAGCGAAACCCTACCTCATCGATGAACTCTACAGCGCCGTCGACAAAGCTCTGCACGAGTGATGTAGGCCTTCGACGGCTACGAACGCCGCAGAATTTGCCGCGCCCAAAGCGGCGCTTCTGGATCGACCGCACCCGTATCGCTTAACGTCACGCTCGCAATGACGTCTCCCGTCGCGACGTCGACAAGTTCGCGTTGCCGCCTCACCGCGCCATGCGGAAATCCGCACTCGATGACGACTTGACGCGTTCCGGCGAAGCGCCACGCCCACGGCATACCCGCGGCACAGGTAACGCTCCGGCGTACCTCATGCTGAACGAATTGCAGCCACTCTGGTTGCGCATAGCTACTGCCATCGATGCGATTGACGCTCCAGCCGACCACCTCATGATTGGCGGAAAGCTGGGGAACGCCAAACGTGTCGCCGGCCGTTTCGGGTCGTTCGATGCGTGCATTACCCGCCGCGTAAACAATCTTGATCGATGTCTTCGCGGTATCGAGGGCTGCGCTGACAATCCGTCGCGGTTCGTTACCGAATGCCGTTCCGCTCAACGTCAGGAACAAACCGAGGATTGGAAGAGCGATACGCGCGATTGTTCTTGTCAACATGGCCAGACTCCACGAGCACGGAGTAATTGAAGCGGTTTGTCACAATATGGTGTCGGTGTCTCTCGATCATGGTAACGCCGAATGGCAAAACGATCACTACATTCCGGTTAAAATATGATCGATGCGTTTCGCAATCGGCGCTTCGCGGCGTATATTCTTACCGCCGCGAGCGCGGATGCCGGCTATTGGATTGCGACCATCGCGCAAAGCTGGCTCGTTCTTACGCTGACGGATTCAGCGTTTTGGCTCGGTCTCGTTGCCGGAGTCGGCCAGCTCCCGTATCTACTCTTTTCGCTTGTCGGCGGCTCGCTTGCCGATCGCTTCGATCGTCGCGCGATCATTGCGATCAACAACGTCGGCATCGCGGTCATCTCGCTCATCACCGCGTCGCTCGTTATCACGCACGCGATAACGATCGTCTGGCTGCTCGTTCTGAGTTTCTTGCTCGGCGTGATCTTTGCCATCGAGCAGCCCGTCGATCGCGCGTGGCTCTACGATCTGGTCGACCGCAAGCTCCTCGATACCTCAATTGCGATTTCGTCGCTCGAGTGGGCCGTCGCGCGAACCGTTGGCCCGGCGATCGGCGGCGCGGCGGTTGCCCTGATCGGGGTCGCGGCAGGCTACATCGCTTTCGCGGTCCTCGTTCTGCCGCTCGCGGTGCTTGCCGTGGTGCTTGCGAAACGCCACGAGGCGCCCGCTGCCCCGGAAGAATCAAGCGACGAGCGCGGCGATCGACAGCGCGAACGCTCGATCGTCCTTTTCTCGATCTTTATCGCGACGTTTTCCATCGGCGTGACGCCATACATCACGCTCTTGCCAGAGATTGCAAAACATACATTTGGCGCCGACGCGCGCGGCTACGGGGCGATGGCGGCGGCCGGCGGCGTCGGTTCGATCCTCAGCGCCATCGCGCTCGCGCTTGCGGGCGATCTCAAAGGGCGCGGCCGTATTACCACGGTCGCCGCGTGTGCGGGTGCGCTGCTGCTGGTGCTCTTCACGCGGGTCCACCGGTTCGAGCTAGCACTGGTCATTCTTGCGGCGATGGGCGCGGTCGATACGCTCATGTATGCGCTTGCGAATACCTACGTCCAGGCAATCGCGAGCGCCGCGCGACGCGGTTGGGCAAACGCCGTGTTCTCGCTTGCGTTTCTGGGCGGGATGCCGATCGGAAGCGTGATCCTTGGTTCGTTCGCGCAGAAGTTCGGCTCCGCCCCAACGCTGGCGATCTCGGCCACGCTCGTTGCGGTCTCGGCCGCTGGCTTCTGGACGCTTGCGCCAAAGGCACGGGACGCGGCATGAAAACCTCACGCACGTCGGCCGGGTCTTAAGAATGATGATCGCGCCGCAGCGGACCGACCTTGCCCTCGAGGACCTCACCTTCGACAATCGCTTCGCGCGGCTGGGCGAGGGCTATTTCGAGCGCCGCAATCCGACCTCGCTCCCGGCTCCGCGCCTCATCGCATTCAATCCGGACGCAGCGGCACTGATCGATCTTCGTGCCGGTGAAGAGCACCGCGATCGATTCCTCGCCCTTGCCGCCGGCAACGCGATCGTGCGCGGTATGGAGCCGCTCGCCGCCGTCTATGCCGGTCATCAATTTGGCGGCTTCTCCGCGCAACTCGGCGACGGTCGTGCAATCTTGCTCGGCGATGTCCGAAGCCCGCGCGGCGATCACTGGGAACTTCAGCTCAAAGGCGGCGGCCTGACCGCGTTCTCGCGTTTCGGCGACGGGCGTGCCGTGCTGCGTTCGACGATCCGCGAGTATCTTGCAAGCGAAGCGATGTTCGCGCTGGGTGTTCCGACGACACGCGCGCTCTCGATTGCCGGCAGCGACGAACCAGTCTTGCGCGAACGCCCCGAAACGGCGGCGGTTTTGATCCGCATGGCGCCGACCTTCGTCCGCTTCGGATCGTTTGAATTTTTCCACTATCAGCGACGCCCCGAGATGGTCAAAGAACTCGCGGACTACGTCATTGCAACGTCGTTCCCGCAGCTTACCGATCGAGACGACCGTTACGCGCAACTCTTCGCGCAAATCGTCCGCGATACGGCAAGCTTGATGGCCGCGTGGCAATGCGTCGGATTCGCGCACGGCGTGATGAACACGGATAATTTCTCGATCGCCGGCCTCACACTCGACTACGGTCCCTACGGTTTCATGGAAGCCTACGAGCCCGGCTTCATCTGCAATCACTCAGATGAAGGCGGACGGTACGCGTTCGATCAGCAGCCGGGGATCGGCCGCTGGAATTGCCTTGCGCTCGGCAACGCGCTCACGACGCTCGTCGATAAAGACGAACTCACGACGATCCTGAGTTT
The DNA here is from genome assembly GCA_038231455.1 of Vulcanimicrobiales bacterium. GTDB lineage: Bacteria > Vulcanimicrobiota > Vulcanimicrobiia > Vulcanimicrobiales > Vulcanimicrobiaceae > JANLVI01. The sequence continues at coordinate 7,854 of JBBRLI010000004.1, forward strand.
CTACGAAGATCACTACCGAGCAGCATATCTCGAACGCGCGCGACACAAACTCGGGCTAGCTACGCTGCGCGAGGGCGATGCGAAACTCATCGTCGATCTTTTCGATCTCATGGCCGCTGCCCGAGCCGATTTCACGCGCACGTTCCGCGCACTCGGTGCGGTCGATGCAACGCCGTCGGCTGCCGACGACGCATTCGTTGCACCGTTTACCGATCGCGATGCTATCTACGCGTGGCTCAACCGCTACCGCGATCGCCTCACGCACGACGCTGCAACGCCGGTCGAACGCACGGCGCAAAAGAACGCCGCCAATCCGAAGTACGTTCTACGAAATTACCTCGCGCAAAACGCGATCGAACGCGCGGAGAACGGCGACTACAGCGAGATCGCCAAACTGCACGACATCCTCCGCCGCCCATTTGACGAACAACCCGAAAACGAAGCGTACGCCGCCTTACCGCCCGATTGGGCTGCAACGCTAAGCGTTAGCTGCTCGAGCTAGACACGGGCCGCTTCGTTTCGCGCCGATCGCGCATGACGGCCTTCACGTGCGCGTTTGCGTTCCGTGGCCGCTTCGTTGGCTTTTTCGAGCCGAGCACGTATGGCAATGACACGAGCGGAGCAAACGCGCAGATCGTGATCGCAACGAGATAACCGCCGTGCGCGGCGGAAACGACCGCCGCCACGATTGCGCCGATTGCGCCGCCGAGACTAAAAGCGAAGTTGTACGCGCCCATCGCCGCGCCGCGCGTGCGCGGTGAACTCTTCTCGAAAAAGAGTCCGAGGCCAATCGGCACCACCGCACCCCATGCAACGCCGAGACATACACCCGCTCCGATCACTTCGAGCGGCGAGGTCGCGCGCGCGGCGAGCAAACACCCGATGCCCTGCATCAACGCCGTCGGCAGTGCGATTGCGCGCGGCCCGAACCGATCCACAAGACGCCCGGCCGGATACCGAAACGCAAACGTCGTTACGGCAAGTGCGGTAAAGATCAGCGCCCCATTCACGACACCGCGTTCGTGAAACGTGATCACGGCAAGCGCCGCATTGACGCCACTCTGCAGCGTGGTCGACACGAGAAACACAATCGCCGGCAGCCACGCCGAGCGCATGAAGATCTTGCGGCTGCGCCGCTGCTTCGTCGGCTCGTGTTTTTCGGGCAAAAGAAAGAGGACCGCCACGCCCGCAAGACCGACGATCGTCGACCACAGATATTGCTCGTGTTTGATCCCGTGCTGCCACATCCACACCGAAAGCGCGGGCGCCGTCGCAAACGAGATGTTCCCAATCATCCCAAGTGTGCCAACCGCCGAAGCAGACCGTTCCGGCGCGACCAGGGCCGAGGCATACGCGAACTCTGCCGTCGTATAAGCCACAATCGCCAAGCTGCGCAGCGCCATTACAAAACCCGTCGGCACTTCACCGTGGACGAAGGCGAGCAGAAACAGCGCGAGCACGGCAACCGCCCCCGCAATGCGGATGATCAGCAGCCGGCCGAACCGGTCCACCAATCCGCCGATCGGCACGCTCCCACCGAGAGCCGCGGCCAAACCGAAGCCGACCACGATGGAAATCCCAAAGGCGGAGACACCGTCGTCATGGAGGGCAAGGGGCAAGGAGCCCGTCGGTAGATTGATCGTGAGATCTAGAAGTAGCGTGCTCACGACCAAGATCGCGTAGGCCATCCGACTATTCTAGCAAACACCGCGACGGATTTCACCCGCCCGTGCCACTAATGTCTGCGGTTTGCACGCCACAGACGTTTACGATGTGCAGACCTGGCGACCGACACTTTGCCGGAACTGGCCAGCAAGATATGGGGTGTATCATGGGCCACGCAATTTCGCACCAAGACGACGGCACGCCCCAAGAGCAGAGCCGCCGCACGTTCATGGCCAACATGGTAATCGGCATGAGCGGGGTCATCGGCCTCGTCCTCGGCATCCCGCTGATTGCCTCGATGGTCCCGGATGCTCGATCGACGACCGCCTGGACGCCGCTAACGGACGAGGAGTACACAAAACTCCAAGCCGCCACAGAGACGCCGGTGAAGGTCACCTTCAACGTTCAGACGATCGACGCGTATCTTACTCCCACGGACGAACATTTCGTCTGGGCGATCAAAACCGACGAAGCGAAGATGCGCGCCAAGCGCCCCGAACTCTTCGATGTGAAAGCAAAGCTGCCGTATCCCGTGATCAACATGGGCTTCGTGCTATTCAGCCCGATCTGCCCGCATCTCGGCTGTCCGTACGACTATCACCCGGAGACCAACCAGTTTGCCTGCGGGTGCCACGGTTCGAAATACGACACACTCGGCGTGCACATCGCGGGCCCTGCGCAGCGTGGCCTCGACCCGCTCCCGCTGCGCGACCACAACGGCAAAGCCGAAGTGACCTGGATTCACTACAAGGGCAACGAGCCCGACCACGTGGTGATCTCCTACACCTGACTTGGGACCAAGCGCGCAGACGCCGGTAGGCCATCCGTCCGTTCTAGCTAACAAAGCGAAGGATTTCGCCGGAATGTGCCACTAAGGTACGCGAGTTTTGCCGCCCCCGGCGTCTATAGTAATGGTTGCCCGGCAACCGTCACTTTGCCGGCATCATTTGAGGAGTCTCAGTGGGTCACGCAGTTTCATACGAAGACGACGGTACGCCGCAAGAGCAGAGCCGCCGCAAGTTCATGGTCAATATGGTCGTGGGCCTCAGCGGAGTGATCGGGCTCGTGCTCGGTATCCCGCTCGTGAGCACCATGATCCCGGATTCGAGTTCCGGCGGCGCGGCCTGGTCGCCGCTCTCCGATGAAGAATTCAAGAAGCTCGAAGCCGCGACGGAAAAGCCGGTCAAAGTCACGTTCAACGTGCACACGGTCGACGGCTATCTGCCGCCCGCCGATGACGAGCAATTCGTTTGGGCGATCAAAACGTCGGAAGCGAAGATGCGCGCCTCGCGCCCGGAACTCTTCGATGGCAAAACCAAGCTACCGTATCCGGTCGTTAACATGGGCTTCGTTCTCTTCAGCCCGGTCTGCCCGCACCTCGGATGCCGCTACGATTACAAACCGGACCTCGGCAAGTTTGCTTGCCCCTGCCACGGTTCGCAGTTCGATGACGTCGGCGTGCACGTTGCCGGCCCCGCGCAGCGCGGTCTCGATCCGCTTCCGCTTCGCGAACATAACGGTAAGGCCGAAGTGACCTGGATTCACTACAAGGGCAACGAGGCCGATCACGTCATTCTTTCCTACACGTAATCATCAAGAATCGCAGGAGTTAATCGATGCTGACCTGGCTTGACCAGCGCACCGGGATCGTGACCGCTACGAAGGACTTCCTCACAGAGGACGTCCCCGGCGGCGCAAGTTATTGGTACGCATTCGGAAGCGCGACCGTGTTTGCCATGATCATCCAGATCGTGACCGGCATGTTCCTCACGCTGTATTACTCGCCGTCGGCGAGCACGGCGTGGGCGTCGACCTTGTATATCTATCAGAAGGTCCCGTTCGGATCGTTCATCATCAGCACCCACTACTGGGGCGCGTCGGCCATGATCGCATTCATGGCGATGCATCTCTTGCAAGTGCTGATCTGGGGCGCGTACAAAAAACCGCGCGAACTGCAGTGGATCGTCGGCGTCGTTCTTTTCTTGCTCACGATCGTGCTCGGCCTGACGGGCTACTTGCTCCCGTGGGATCAGAACGCGTTCCTCGCATCGCAGGTCGCGATTCAAATCGCCGGTTCGGTTCCGATCGTCGGCAATGCGACGGTGGCATTTCTTCAAGACGGCGCGACGCTCGGCACGCTCACGATCAACCGCTTCTTCGGCATCCACGTCTGGCTCGTGCCCGCCGTGCTCATCGGCCTTGTCGGCGCCCACCTTGCGATCTTCCGCTGGAACGGCGCTGCCGGACCGCCGCTCGACGAAGCACCGAAACTCAAAGCCGGCCGCTTCTGGCCCGACCAGATGTTCATGGACATCGTAGTCTCGTTTGCGATGTTCGCCGTCATCGTCGTGCTCGCGATCGTTGCACCGCCGGTGCTCGATGGACGAGCCGATCCGAACGACACGAATTTCATCGCCTACCCGGCGTGGTACTTTCTCGCGCTGTTCGACTTGCTCACGATCGTCGGCAAATTCCCCGATGCGATCGTGCCGACGCTCGATCTCGTCGCGACGGTCATCTTCCCGGGCCTGCTCGTCGGCGTTCTCGTTCTACTCCCGTTCCTCGACCGCAATCCCAGTCGCCGCATCTCGCGTCGCCCGTGGATCCTCGGCGTGACGGCGCTGACGATGGTCGGCGCGATCGGACTCTCGCTCCACGGTCAAATTGGCATCCAAGTCGCCCAGGCGGCTATTGGGTACAAGACCCCGGACATCAACTCGTACAAGCTTGCCGAAACAGCTCCGGCCGCCGGAACCGCCGTCGCATCGACGGGCGGCGCCGCAGGCGGCGCGGCAGCCGCACTCCCCGGCATGGCGCAAGGCGCGAAAATCTACACTGCCAACTGCTCGGGCTGCCATGCTGCGGCCGGCGCTGGACTTGCCGGTCAGTTCCCGCCGCTTGCCAAGAACCCGTATGTGACGGGCGATGTCAAAGCCGTGATTCACACCCTGAACTATGGCCTGCAAGGCGAAATCGTCGTCAACGGAACCAAGTACAACCAGCAAATGCCGGCTTGGAAAGGTCAGCTCAAAGACGACGAGATCGCTGCCGTCATCACCTACATCCGCAACTCGTGGGGCAATACGGGCTCCGCAGTTACGGCAAAAGACGTGGCGGCAGTCGCCAAGTAAGCACCAACCCCGGATGCAAAAAGACCGTCGGCAACGACGGTCTTTTTTTGTGGTTCTATCGAAACATTTGCGCGTTGTCATCGCGTACGTGGGTTACCATGAAGCGACGACTTGAGACGATTGTTCTTACCTGCGCGCTCGGCCTTGCCGGAATGCCGACGCTCGCTGATGAGGCGCCGGCATCGCTCACCGGCGATCAGGTGTACTTGCGCGCGGTCCACGCGATGCACGATTTACCGCGCCCGAAGTTCGCGACGTATGTTTTGGATATCGATACGAAAAGCGTTCAGTCGACCTGCGATCCCGCGCGTGAGGATTCTTCGAACGACTTCGGATTCGACTTCAAGCTCGGCGCGCACCACGGTCACTACGGCATCAAACAGAATCTGGACCGCGAAATCTCGAGCGCTGAAGATCTCCAAACACACAAGATTTGCACCAACGCGACCTTCGTGCCGATCATGTCCTACGAAGACGACAAGAATAAAAAGAAACCATCATCCGGCAATGCATCGAACATCAGCAAAGACGGGACGAAGATCATCGGCCGCGTGACCGCCGAGAGCGTCCGCGACTACATCGTCACGATTCGCGGACATGCGACGATCGACGGGCACGACACCTACGTGCTCAAACTCGAACCGCGCCACAGCAGCGACGATGCGATTTTTCGCGAAATGCACGTCGATTCGCAGACCTTCCGTATTCGCGATCTCCGCGGCAACATTACCGAAACCGACAGCGGCGTCAATGTCAAAGTCGACGTGGGCATTCACTGCATCGATGCCGGTGCGTATTTTGTGATCAACGAGGTCAGCGCGAACACTGTCGTGCGCTGGACGATCTTCCCAATGCACGTCGACGTTGATTTCCGTGCCCACGATTTTGCGTTCCCGAGCACGCTCGAGATCGCGACGACGAAATAACGACGGTCGGAGTGACGGCGCGCACACCTGACGCGCGCCAGCTTACCGCTGCCTTGGGGACGCTTGGCTGCTAAAGGCTCAAGTTACGGCCAATCCGAACCTGACCCGAGCACTAAAGGCTTCCGCCGGAGAAATCGTCATGCGCCGCAGTATTGTAGGTTTTGTTCTTTCCTTGTGCCTCGGCGGGTGCAGCGGGGGCGGCAGTTCGGCGGTCCATCCCCCAATTGCAACAGAGCCGGGCGTGGGACAACTCGTTCCGGTCACGTTCTCGTTTCAAATCGGGAAAGCAAGCGCCACATCGCGCAGCACCTCATCGATCGACCCTGCGACGTTGTCGGTCTCGGTCGTCGTCAACGGAACTCCGCAGTATGTTAACGTCACGCCGCCGTGCGCCCCCTGTACGGCGACGGTGAACGCACCGACCGGTGCCGACACGTTTACCGCCATGGCGTTCAGCGGCACGGGCGGCACGGGAGTCGCGCTCGATGCAACAACCGCGACCGTCAATCAAACCGTCGTTACCAATACGACCAACCACGTCACATTAACGCTCGCGCCAGTTGTCAGCATCAAAGCAGATTCCGGTCCGGGATCGCTACGCAACGCGGTCGCCAATGCTGCGCCGGGCGATACGATCACGTTTTTGCCGGCGGCGACTCCGACGATTACCCTCGCCTCGCCGATCGCGCTCACGAAAAACGTCACGATTAACGGTCCCGGCGTTGCGAGCCAAAAGATCAGCGGCGCCTTTGTCACGGGAATTTTCACGGTCTCGAGCGCCGTCAATGCGACGATTAAAAATCTAACGCTGGCGAACGGATATGCGCCAAACGGCGGGGTGATTTCCAACGCCGGCTCCCTCACGCTCGATACGGATACTTTGACGTTGAGTAACGCGACGTCTCTAGGCGGCGGCGTGTATTCCGTCGGGACCGCACTGACGATCACCAACTCGACCTTCTCTTCCAACGGCGCCGCAAATGGCGGCGCCTTGTATATAAGCGGTGGAACGATCAGTGTGACCGCGACGACGTTTCAGAACAATTCCGCGACCAACAACGGCGGCGCCATCAGCGACGTAAACACGAGTGACACGTTCGACAACGATACGTTCCTCTCGAATAATGTCGGATCGTTTACCCAGATCGGCAAGGGTGGTGCCGTGTACATTGCCGGTGGCACGATTAGTAACTCGACGTTTAACAATAATGCCGCGGTCTCTTCGCCGGGAAACACGACGTCCGGCGGGGCGGTCGCTGCTTCGGGTGCGTTGACGCTGACAAACGACAACATGTCAAACAATACTGCGTCGAGTAGTTCGAGTAGCGGGCTCGGCGGCGCGGTTTATTCCACCGCCCCACTCACGGTGACTGGTGGCACGTACCTCTCGAACCAGGCACTCGCCGGAGGTTCAACTGCATCTGCGAGAGGCGGCGCGATTCATGCGACCGGCGTACTGACGGTTACGGGCGCGACATTTACCTCGAATTCGACGAACGCTTCTGGAATAGCAAACACCACCGGCGGCGCAATCTATTCGACTTTTGGCGGTTCTATTTCCGGCTCGATCTTCACTGGGAACTCCGCAATCGCGCAAGCCGGAGTAAATGCGCAAGGCGGCGCACTCTTCAGCCTCAGCGCATTTACCATCACGGGATGCACGTTCAGCGGCGATTCAGCCTTGACGGCAGGCGGGGGCATGTACCTCTCGGGCGGCACGACCGATACGGTTTTGCAGTCGTCATTTACGAACGAGAGCATCACGGGGACCGGCTCGAACTTGATTCAGGGCGGCGCTATTTATAATGACTCCGGTAACACGATTGTCATCAAGCAAGTCACATTTTCGGGGAACAAACTTTTGGGGTCGACGTTGGCCGATGGCGCCGGGGTGTTCAATGGCGGCACGGCAACGATTACGAATTCGACGTTCTTCAACAATCAATCGAGTTATAACGCCGGCGGCCTCTCGAGCGGCTTCGGCGGCGCAACGGTCAACTTATCGACATTTTACGGCAACTCGGCTACGTTTCTTGGCGGCAACATGCTGGTCCAAGGGTCCGCCAACATCACCACGTTCGGAAGCGTGTATGTCAACGCGGGGGGACCAAATAATATCGGTCACAACGGCACGATTACATCGAACGGCTATAATTGGGCAGACACCCTGGAAACCGGATTTACTGGACTCGACCACAACTTGGCCCCTCCCCCGGGTCTCTCGAGTACGCTTGCCACGAACGGAAGTCTGCTGACGCCGGCCATTCAAACGCTTGCGCCAAATGTTGCAAGCGGGCTAATCGGAACGATCCCGCTTGGAGCTTGCACGGCAATCTCGACGGTGGACGAACGCGGCCTCGCCCGCGGTCATGGGAATCCGACCTATTGCACGATTGGTGCCGTCGAGTATCCGTAGGGCATTTATTTAAGCTTTGAGCGCGCGCTCCAGAAGCGACCAAACGGCTTCGAATGCGGCATCGTTATCGGGCGTGCCCCATTCGCTTGCGTGCACTGGTTGGTGGAAGCGAAGTGTCGCGCTAAAGAGTGCACTTGCGGTTGCGGCCGCGTCGCCTTGCACGAAATCGCCGCCGTTCATACCGTCGCGAACGATGTGCGCGATTTGTCCGGTAAGATCGGCGACGTGTTGGGTGACGACATCGCGCGATTCAATTGCGATCGCGTGATACGTTGCGAAGAGTTCCGGATCGTCCAAGGCCTTGCTGCGTTTGAGTTCGCGCAGTTTGTCGAACCACTCTCGCAGACGCTTCGGCGGTGGTGAGGCGTCGTCGGCAATTTGCCGAAGCGGCTGCGAGATGCGATGCAGCCAGCGAAGTGCTACGGCATCGCGCAAAGCCGCTTTGCTTGCGAAGTGGCGATACACGCTGCCGTGGCTAACGCCAAGCGCCCGCGCGACATCAACGACGGTCGCCTTGTCAGGGCCGAAGCGGCGGAGTGCGTCTTCGGCTGCGACCAGGATGTCTTCTGCGGTGAGGGCGGCGTCGGTCACGCGTGTACGGCGCGTTCGCTATCGAGATGGTGCATCTGCGCTTCCGCATACCGTGTACCGGCGGCGGCGTCCTTTGGAATTGCTTCCTCAACGCGACGCATGTCCTCGGGCGTCATCGTGACGTCGAGCGCAGCGATCGCTTCGGTCAAACGTTCGCGTTTGCGCGCACCGATGACCGGCACGATATCTTCGCCGCGTGCCAGGACCCAGGCGATCGCAAGCTGTGCAACGCTGATGCCTTTTTCATCCGCGATCGCGCGGAGTTTGTCGACGAGTGCGAGATTGCGATCGAGATTTTCGCCTTGAAAGCGCGGCGAGGCGTTGCGGAAATCGTTGCCCGTCTGCGAACGCTCTTTGCTCCAGTGCCCGCTGATAAGTCCGCGCGAAAGGACGCCGTAGGCCGTAATATCGATGCCGAGTTCGCGGCATGTCGGGAGAATGTCGGCTTCGATTCCGCGCGTGATGATTGCGTATTCGATCTGGAGATCGACGATCGGATGGACGCTTGCCGCGCGGCGGATCGTCGCCGACCCCATTTCACTGAGGCCGATATGGCGCACGTAGCCGGCTTGGATCATCTCGGCGATCGCGCCGACGGTTTCTTCGATCGGCACCGCGCTATCGAGCCGCGCGGGCCGGTAGATGTCGATATAGTCGACACCAAGTCGCTTGAGCGTGTACGCGAGAGCTGTCTTGACGACGACCGGGCGCGCATCGAAGCCGAGCCAGCCGATGCCGGGGTCGCGCAAGGCGCCGAACTTGACGCTGAGCTGCACGTCCTCACGTTTGCGGCCGCGGAGTGCCTCACCAATGAGCATCTCGTTGTGGCCCATGCCGTAGAAGTCGCCGGTGTCGATCAGGTTGATCCCGGCATCGAGCGCGGCGTGGATCGTTGCGATACTTTCCGAACGGTCGGACGGCCCGTAAATTTCCGACATACCCATCGCGCCGAGACCAATTGCGGAGACGGTCGGACCGGTTGAGCCAAGTTGACGTGTCTTCATACCAGCATTATGCCCAACTGGATAACAAATGTCAATATCTGTCATTCACTTTTCGATTCGTCCAAGAAACCGTGCGCTCGGACAACTTCTTGTTAAATCGGGGAGGCTCGCTGGGTCTCGGGTACATGAATAGCCGAACGTCTGTAGTGAGGAAATTATGTCGACTTCAGCATCGGTCTCGCCCACGTCGCTCACGAGCTCCGCATCGATCGGACGCCCGGGCCTTCCCAATTTGACCGCGATCATCGAGTCGAAAACGACATCGGCACGCGAGCTTCAAGTGGCCACCGGCCAGCGCATCGCACGCGAGTTCAAAGCCTACGGGTATCTCTCGGCGCAAGCCAATGTGAGCGGCGACCCGCGTGCATATTTGAAGGCGTACCTCACGTATTACGATTCGCTCTCGACGGACGAGCAGCACTCGTCGCGCTACAAAGGCACGCGCGAAGGCGCGCTCAAAGGCCTTGCCGATAGCGCGTCGCTCGGCAACACGCAGCCGACCGCGCAAGTCCCCGAGCTTCCGATCATCGCCGCGCCGCAACAGCAGCAGCAGCAGGCGTGGAGTCCCTTCCCGAGCGCCGACTTACTCGGTAGTTTGAAATCGCTGCTCGGCGTCATCGAGAAGACGCGGCACCCCGATCCGGTCGTTCGCAAACCGATTTCGAACTTCGATTTTAAAGTCTAGTTCGCTATCGCGGCGCGCGTTTCGCGCACGCCGAACCGTCGATGTGCACGAGCGCATCTTGTAAGGCGACTCCCACGAGCCGAACATCGCGCCCGGATTCACGCGCGATGTCGGTGAGATGCGGGATGTCGCCTTTTTTTGTCACCATGAACGACGGCCCGGTGCCGCACAGAAACGCGGTAAATGTGGCATCGTTCTCACGGACTTCGCTGACGCTCTCAATCGTACGCACGCCCGGCAGCGTGTAGAACACGAGGGCGTTTCCGCCGCTGACGCCGCGGATCGCAACCGTATCGGCGGCAGTCCGCTGCGACTCGATCAATGCCGCGAGCGGCGGAATCGGTTTGAGCGGTTCTGCTGCGGGCTCCGCGATGAAGGCGATGAAGAGCACGAGCGCCGCCGACGAGCACGCAAGAACGAACGGCGCGGCAATCGCCGTGCGCTTGCGAGCGATCACGACGACGGTCGCAAGCGAACCGATGAAGATCCCAATCCCAAGGATCACTAGCTGCTTGAGCACGACGATGATGTCACCATCGAGCCGGTTGATATGACCGAAAAAGTAGATGGCAACGGCGATACAACCGATGGTCAACGGCACCGCAAACGACCACGCAATAGCGGCGCGACGCTCGGCGCCGCGGCTCACGCGCGTAAACCAGAGCGCAACGAGGATCGCCAGCGCCGGCCATTCGAGAGCAATGTAATTCGGCAACTTGGTCTGCGCGATGCTGAAGAACACGAAGGGGAAAAGCGTCCACACAAACGCCAGACGCGCGAGCGATCCCTCAGGCCGCTGCGCGCTCTTCCACTCGATTTGAAACGCGCGCGGGAGAAACGCAACCCACGGGAAGAAGCCAAGAATGAGCACGGGCAAATAATAGTAGAATGGGCCACGCTGGTTTTCAATGACGCCGGTGTAGCGGCCAAACGTGTAATGCCCGATCATGTCGACGAGCGCCGGCATTCCGGCGCTTGCGCCGAGCATGACAAACCACGGCAGCGCGATACCGAGAAATGCGATGCTCGCGATGACGAGCGTCGCGGGTCGCGGCACGATGACGCCTTCGCCGCGACGCCACTGCCACGCGATCCAGAGCGCGACGACGGCAACCGGAATGACCAGCGCGACGGGACCCTTCGCTAAAATACCAAACGCCGCCGCAATCGCGCCGAAGATAAACGCAAGTGCGCGTTTGCGTTCGTCGATCGGCGCTTCGGGTGCGCCGTCGCTTGGCGGATCGAGTGCGCGAAACCACCACAGCACGCTCGCCGCGACCGCAAGATCGAGCAGCGCATCCATGATCGCAAGTCGACCCACGATCGCCTGCATCAAACTCGAACTCAAAATAATCGCCGCATACAAGCCCGCTCGCGTCCCGGCGATTCGCGCGGTCGCGTAACCGACTGCAGCCGCCATCGCAATCGTCGCAAGCGCCGATGGCAGGCGCAGTGCAAAAGACGTTACACCGAAGATCTTTGCGAAGAGCGCGGCGAGCCAAAAATACAGCGGTGGTTGAATGTACCACGGTGCGCCATTGAGATGCATCACGATCGCATCGTGCGTGAGCAAGATTTCGCGCGCGACTTCGCCGTACGCCGTCTCGCTATTATCCCACAGCGTTCCAGCGCCCAGACCCGGCAAGGTGACTAACGAGGCGAACGCCGCGCCGATAAGCGCGGCGCGGGCGGGGGCAAGGCGCATCGGTTCACGGAGTTTGGTTGCCGTCTCCGAAAACCCTCAACCGTGTTCCCAATTTTACTCAACGTGCGCGGACGCCATACGGTCGTGGTCGGCGGCGGCGCCGTCGCCGAGCGCAAAGTCCGCGGTCTCCTCGATGCCGGCGCCGCCGTCACCGTGATCAGCCCGATGCTCACGCCCAAGCTCGCAGAGCAAGCGGCCTCAGCCGAGCTAACGTGGTGCGAGCGGCGCTATGCACCGGGCGACCTCGATGATGCCTTCCTCGTCTTCTCGGCGACCAGCGACGACGCGGTCAACGCGGCGGTGACGCGCGACGCGCACGAGAGGGGGCTCCTCGTCAACGATGCGGGCGACGCCGAGCGCGGCGATTTTGCCACGCCCGCCACCCATCGGTCAGGCCCGCTCACGGTCACGGTCGACTCATCCGGACTTTCGCCATCGTTTACGAAGCGAATTCGTGATGAACTAGCCTTACAGTTTGATGCGCGGTACGGCCGCGCGGCAGCAACGCTCGGCAGCTTGCGCGAACACGTCGCAGCCGTCGTGCCGCTCGCGCGGCGCGCGGCGGTGATGAAGAAGTTGGCGGAGCGCGACATCGATGACTTAGCTGCGATGCCGCGCGGCGATATCGAACACGAAGTGGAGCGAACGGTGACCGAACTCGAGGGGGCCGACACGGCCGTGCCCGCGACCCTGATCTGCGCCTCGCGCGCAAGCGCCCTTGCGATGACGCAAACGCGCATGATGATGGCCAAACTCGGAGCGGGCGGCATCGCCTCAACCGTCCTCAATATCACGACCAAAGGCGACGCGGTCCAGGACCGTTCGCTTGCGGCGATCGGGACCGATTCGCTCTTCGTGAAAGAACTCGAGAACGCGCTACGCGACCACCGCGCCGACTATGCCGTGCACTCGTGCAAAGACTTGCCCAGCACGCTGCCCGAGGATATGCAGATCGCCGCGATCACCAAGCGCGAGGATCCGCGCGATGCGTTCTGCAGCGAAAAATACGAGAACCTCGCCGCGTTGCCCAAAGGCGCCCGGGTCGGTACCTCATCGCCCCGCCGCCGCGCCCAACTCCACGCGCTGCGCCCCGATCTTGTGTACGACGATATCCGCGGCAATGTCGATACGCGGCTGCGCAAGCTCCGCGATGGCGACTACGATGCAATCGTGCTCGCCGCTGCCGGCTTGAACCGACTCGGCCTGCGGGCGACGCACACCGTGCCCTTCGATCCAAGCGAATTGCTCCCGGCGGTCGGACAAGGCGCGCTCGCGCTCGAAACGCGGCTCGGCGACGGCGTTGCCCCGACGATCGACCGGCTCGTCGGCGACCGCGATACCACCCTTGCCGTCAGCGCCGAGCGCGCCTACCTGCGGACGCTCCGCGGCGGCTGCCAGGCACCGGTCGGCGCCCACGGCGTGATCGCCGACGGTCGCCTCTTTCTGCGCGGCGCGATCGCCACGCTCGACGGTTCGACCGTGATCCGGGGCGAACGCTCCGCCGCCGTCGCCACGGTCAGCGATGCCGAGGCGGTCGGCTCGGCCCTCGCCCACGAGCTGCTCGAACGCGGCGGCGATGCGATCCTTGCCGCCCTCACCGACGCCATCCCGGCCCTGCCGGTCGGTCCGCTCTCGGGACGCCTCTTCGTCTTACCGCGCACGCAAGACCGGCCGAGCCGGATCTCGCCGGCCCTGCGCGATCAAGGCGCCGAGGTCGTCGAGGCGGGCGATAGCGCCACCCTCAGCGCGCTCCTTGGAGAGCGCATTCCCGACGTCATCCTCTTCCCCTCATCGGGCTCCGTGATAGCTATCACCGAGTACCTAAGCGGCCTGCGGGAGAATATTTCACGACCGGTTGTCGCTGCGATGGGGCCCGCCTCATCCGAGGCAGCTCTTGCGTGTGGTTTTCCGCCCGACGTGATCGCGCCGAGTGCCGAGATCGGGTCGTTCGTTCAAACCGTCACGCGATTTGTATTGGAGAAGCACTCGTGAACCTCGCAGACCTCGTTCGATCCGGGATCGATACGAGCGGCATGGTCGAACGGCCACGTCGGCTGCGGCGCAGTGCCGCGCTGCGGGCGCTCGTTCGCGAGACGCACATCAATCGCGACGGTCTCGTGCAGCCGCTCTTCATCGTTGAAGGCACGGACGTGTGCACGCCGATCTCGAGCATGCCCGGGATCAATCGCTGGTCCGTCGATCGCGCCGTTGCCGAGTGCCGCGAGCTCGATCGGCTCGGCATCAAGGCCGTGCTGCTCTTCGGCATCCCCGATTTCAAAGATGCCGTGGGAACGTCGGCCTCCGATCCAAACGGCATCGTGCAACTTGCGATCCGCGCCATCAAAGAAGCGCTGCCGCAGATGCTCGTGATCGCCGATCTGTGCAACTGCGAATACACCGACCATGGCCACTGCGGCATCATCGATGCGAACGGCGATGTCGACAACGATCAAACGCTCGAACTGCTCGTGAAAACGGCGCTCACCTACGCGCGCGCGGGCGTCGATGTGATCGCACCGAGCGACATGATGGACGGCCGTATCGGCGTGCTGCGCCGCGCACTCGATAAAGACGGCTTCACCAATGTGTTGCTGATGTCGTACGCGGTGAAGTATGCATCGGCGTACTATGGCCCATTTCGCGAAGCGGCGGATTCAGCGCCGTCCTTCGGCGATCGCCGCACGTATCAGATGGATGCCGCAAACGCGCGCGAAGCGCTGCGCGAACTGCGTCTCGACGTTGCCGAAGGCGCGGACATGATCATCGTCAAGCCGGCGCTTGCGTACTTGGATATCGTGCGACAGACGCGCGATGCAATGGAACTCCCGATCGCCGTCTACAACGTGAGCGGTGAATACGCCATGATCAAAGCCGCCGCCGAGCGCGGCTGGATCGATGAAGAGCGCATCGTCGATGAAACGCTCGGGTCGTTTGCACGTGCCGGCGCCGACATCATCATTACGTACTTTGCGAAAGACTACGCGCGCAGGCATCCGGTTTGATCGAAATCGGGATCGTCATTCTCGCCGGCGGTGAAGCGACGCGTCTGCCGGGCAAACTCGCACTCGATGCCGGCAACATGCCGATGATCGCGCGCGTCTACGGCAACGTTTCCCCCGGTCGCACGACGTTCGTCTCGTGCAAAGAAACATTCGCACCGGAGATCGACGCGCTCTTACCATGCCCGATGGTGGTTGACCGGTGGGCGCTGCGCGGCCCGCTCTCCGGTCTCATCACGACGATGTCGCAGATGAAGTCGCCGTACGTGTTTGCCGTCGCCGGCGATGCGCCGTTCGTGGACGCAGCGTTCATCGATCGTTTGGCCGCGGAATTCCGCCCGGACGATCAGGCGATCGTTCCGCAGCACCGGATCGACAACGACGTTCGTCTCGAGCCGCTCGCCGCAATCTACGATCGCATCGCGTTTATCAACGCCGGGCTCCCGGTCTTGCGTTCGGGCAAAGGTGCGCTGCGCTCGGTGATTGAGAAACTCAACACGCGCTATATCAACGTCCAGGACGAAGCGGTGTTTGCCAACGTCAACACGCCGCAAGACTACCGACAGTTTCAGGAAGCCCACGCATGAACCGCGACCGCTCCATTGCCGCCTTCGACCGCGCGAAAACCGTCATCCCCGGCGGCGTCAATTCGCCCGTGCGCGCCTTTCGCGGCGTTGGCGGAACGCCG
Source organism: Vulcanimicrobiales bacterium (assembly GCA_038231455.1). Classification (GTDB taxonomy): domain Bacteria; phylum Vulcanimicrobiota; class Vulcanimicrobiia; order Vulcanimicrobiales; family Vulcanimicrobiaceae; genus JANLVI01. The sequence continues at coordinate 23,664 of JBBRLI010000004.1, forward strand.
GTGTTTATCAAGTCGGCTTCGGGCTGCACCCTGCGCGATCTCGACGGCAACGCGTACACGGACTACGTGATGTCGTGGGGCCCGATGATTTTGGGTCACGCCTATCCGCCGATCGTTGAGGCGATTCGCACCGCGGCACTTGGCGGCACATCGTACGGTGCACCGACCGAAGCCGAAAGCGAACTTGCCGAACTCGTTGTCGGCATGGTTCCCTCGATCGAGAAAGTGCGCTTCGTCTCGAGCGGCACCGAAGCAACGATGAGCGCGCTGCGACTTGCGCGCGGCTTCACGAATCGCGCGAAAGTCATCAAGTTTGCCGGCTGCTATCACGGCCACGGCGATTCGTTTCTGATCTCCGCAGGCAGCGGCGCGCTCACCAACGGCGTGCCGGATTCACCGGGAATCACCGAAGGCGTCTCGCGCGATACGATCGTCGTCGATTACAACGATCTCGACGCCGTGCGCGCGGCGTTCGCCGCAAATCCACAAGAAATTGCGGCGCTCATCGTCGAGCCGTACGTCGGCAACATGGGCCTCGTCTTACCGCTGCCCGGTTTTCTGCAAGGCTTGCGCGACATCACCAAAGCCGATGGCGCGGTCCTGATCTTCGATGAAGTGATGACGGGCTTTCGCGTTGCGCGCGGCGGCGTCCAAGCGCGCGAAAACGTCACGCCCGATCTCACGACGCTCGGGAAGATCATCGGCGGCGGTTTGCCGGTCGGTGCGTTCGGCGGTCGGCGCGACATCATGGCTCAGCTCTCGCCCGAAGGTCCGGTCTATCAAGCCGGCACGCTCTCGGGAAATCCGCTGGCGATGGCAGCGGGAATCGCGACGCTCACGGCACTGCGCGATACCGATCCCTATCCGTACCTCGAACGGATCGGCGCGCGCTTCACGGACGGCATGAGCGCGGTCTTCGCGAAGCACGGCGTTGCCCACGTCGCCGATCACCGCGGCTCGATGGTCGGCTTCTTCTTTACCGCCGGTCCCGTGACGGACTTGACCAGCGCCAAGACGTCCGATACCAAGCTCTACGCGCGCTTCTTCCATGCGATGCTCGATCGAGGCGTGTACCTTGCGCCCTCGCAGTTCGAAGCCGGATTTCTCTCAACCGCCCATACCGATGCCCACATCGACCAGACGCTCGCCGCCGCGGACGAGGCCCTAGCCTCGCTGATGACCGGCGCGCACCCATGAGTCGCGTGCGACTTTCATCGGAGCGCGTCAAGTCACCGCGCAACCGCCCCGGCTCGGATAACGTCAAACGAGGCGACACCATGCGACCCGCCGTTTTCGTCGTTCCCGCGCCCGTGCGCGCCGCCCAACGCTCTGCGAGCGAGGTTCCCGCATGCCTCTAGTGTGTCTCGGCCTCTCCCACAATACGGCCGCCGTTGAAGTCCGCGAACAGCACGCCTTCCCGGCCCATAAGATGGGCGAGGCGCTCGTCGCGCTGCGCGACTACGGCGCCGTTCGCGAAGCGATGATGCTCGCGACGTGCAATCGCTTAGAAATCTACGCGGAGCTGGAAGACTACGAAGCGGGCGTCTCACAACTCAAAGATTTCTTACGCAACTTCCGCCACGGCGATGTCGGCGACATGGATTCGTACATGTACACGCTGCTCGGGTCGCAGGCGATCGACCATCTCTTCCGCGTCAGCACGGGCCTGGACTCGATGCTCATCGGCGAAGCGGAGATCCTCGGTCAAGTCAAAGACGCCTACATCCAAGCGCAGCGCGCGCATTCGCTCGGCAAGACGCTCCACAATCTCGCACGCGAAGCGCTCAACGCCGGGAAGGCCGCGCGTTCGCAAACGCCGATCGGCGGCGAATCGACGTCCGTTGCCACCGCCGCAATCGATCTTGCAAAACAGCACGTCGGTGCGCTCGGCGGCAAGAGCGTGCTGGTCGTCGGTGCGGGCAAGATGGGGACTCTTGCGGCAAAACGCCTCAAACAAGAAGGCGCGGGCGAGATCATCGTTCTCAATCGTAATCATCAGCGCGCACGCGACGTCGTTGCCGAACTCGGTGTCGGCCGCGCAGCGGAAATGCCGGGCATCGTCGATGCCATGGCGGCCGCCGACGTCGTCGTCACCTCGACCGGCGCATCGCACTTCATCTTGACGCCGGGCAACGTTGCCGAGGCGATGCTCAAACGTCCCGACCGGCCGCTCTTCGTCATCGACATCGCCGTGCCGCGCGATACCGATCCCGAAGTCGCGCGGATCCCCGGCGTACGCGTCATCGACATCGACGGCCTCAAACATCTCGTCGATGTGAACCTCGACCACCGTCGCGAAGCGATTCCGCTCGTTGAAGAGATCATCTCCGAGCACGCCGAGCGGTTCCAGCAGTGGTATCAGTCGCGCGTAGCCGTGCCCGTGATCGCCTCGCTCGTGCAAAAAGCCGAAGCCCTGCGTGAAGCCGAGGTCGAACGACTCTTCGGTCGCTGCCCGGAACTGAGCGAACGCGAACGCATGCTCATTACCGGCATGTCGCTCACGCTCATCTCAAAATTACTCCACGATCCCGTGACGAAAATTCGCGACAAAGCGATCCAGAATCGCGCGGAAGCGATGACCCATGCGATGATGCTCGATGAACTCTTCGATCTGCAAGTGCGTTCGTTCGAACTCGCCGCAATCGCAAACACGGGCGCGCTCGAAACGGACGGCATCGATTAGTATGAAGCGCGGCAAAGTGTGGCTCGTCGGCGCAGGCCCGGGCGATCCGGGACTGCTCACGATGAAAGCGGCACGCGCGCTCGCGCAGTGCGACACGCTCGTGTACGACTACCTCGCCTCATCGGCGATCGTGAACCTCGCTCCGCCGGATTGCGAGAAGATTTACGTCGGCAAGAAAGCCGGCGCGCACACACTCAAACAAGAAGAAATTACGGCGCTGATCGTCAAGCTCGGCCTCGAAGGCAAACGCGTCGTGCGCCTCAAGGGCGGCGATGTGTTCGTGTTCGCACGCGGCGGCGAAGAAGCGCAAGAGCTGCGCGAAGCGGGCGTTGCATTTGAAATCATTCCGGGTATCACTTCGGCGATCGCGGCACCCGCGTACGCCGGTATCCCGGTGACGCATCGCGATCACAATACGTCGTTCACGATTTCAACCGGTCACGAAGATCCGACTAAAGGCTACTCCTCACTCGATTACACGAAGCTCGCGAACCCCAAAGCAACGACGATCTTCCTGATGGCGATGCAAAATCTCGCCGGGATCATGGCCGAACTCAAAAAGAACGGCGTGCCGGGCGACATGCCCGTCGGTATCGTGCGCGAGGGGACGAAGCCCACGCAAGAAACGCTGATCGCAACGCTCGATACCATCGTCGCCGAAGTCGAACGCACGAAATTTGCCGCACCCGCAATCGTCGTGGTCGGTAAGGTCGTTGGCGAGCGCGAAAATATCCGCTGGTTCGACAACGGTCCGCTCTTCGGTCAACGCGTGCTCGTCACGCGTCCTGCCGCGCAGTCCGATGATTTTGCCGCGCAGCTGTGGGAACTCGGCGCAGAGCCGCTGCTCGCACCGACGATCGCGATCGGGCCGCCCGATAATCGCGAAGCCGCGCGCGCTGCGGTCGAACGTGCACGTTCGTATGCGTGGATCGTCTTCACGAGCCGCAACGGCGTCGATGCGTTCTTCGACCATCTTTCGGAGATGGGCCGCGACGCGCGCGCATTTGGCGATGCCAAAGTTGCCGCGATCGGACCGAAGACGGCCGAGGCACTCTCCGCACACGGCATCCGCGTCGATTTGATGCCCGCGAAGTTCATCAACGAAGCGGTCGCAGCCGATCTGATCTCGCAAAGCAAATCGGGCGATTCGATCTTACTCTTCCGCGCGGGTGAAGCACGCGACGTGCTTCCCGAGACGCTGCGCAATGGAAATCGCCAGGTCGATGATATCGCCGGCTATCAGACGACGACCGTCCACGATCCGCTCATCGCCGAACAAGCCGCGAACGCGACGATTTTCACGTTCGCAAGCGCGAGCGCTGTTACCGGATTTGTGGCGAACGTCAGCAATGCCGATGAGCTCACGCGCGGAAAAATCGTCGCCTGCATCGGCCCGGTCACGGCCGAAGCCGCACGCAAAGCCGGTCTGCATGTGGACGTCGTCGCCGAAGACTACACGGTCGAGGGTCTTGTCGAAGCGCTCGAACACCGCCTCACGCCCGCTTAAGCACGTTGTTCCTCTCCCAGCTCATCATCGGCGCTGCATTCGCGGCGCTGATTTCGTTTGCGGCCAGCCGCGTTCACGCACTCTCGCCAAGCGGCGCAATCGCGGCGTTCGTCGTTGGAACGATCACGTTCGGCTTGGGTGGTTGGCAACTCACGATCGTCTTGCTCGCGTTCTTCGTCTCATCGATCGCGTTGAGTCGCGTGGGTCGTAAGCGAAAGAAACAACTGACCGACATCGGGAAAGCGGGCGCGCGCGATGCTTGGCAAGTGCTAGCAAACGGCGGAGTCGCCACGGTCTGCTGCGTGCTCGTGCACGGCCCGATCGCGATCGCCGCGCGCTGGATTTCCGAGATCGATTCCGTCGCGTGGTTCTGCGCATTCGCGGGCGCCTATGCTGCCGCAACGGCCGACACGTGGGGCACGGAGATCGGGACGCTCTTAAGGCAACCGCCGCGGTCGATTCTTACGCTCAAACCGGTCGCAACCGGACTCTCGGGCGGGATCACGCTTCCCGGAACCCTCGCGGAGTTCGCCGGCGCGTTCTTCATAGCAATCGTCGCCGTCGGCGTTCTGGCGATCACGCCCATCTCACCGGGATTGCATGCCGGCACCACGGGCGTCATCATTGCCGTCACGCTGGGTGGAATCATCGGCGCGCTCATCGATTCCGTCCTTGGGGCGACGCTTCAAGAGTTGCGTCGGTGTCCGGCCTGCGACCGCGCGTGTGAGACGAACCCCCACGAGTGCGGGGGCGCCACTGACCGAATCCGCGGCCTTCCCGGGTTCAGCAACGATGCCGTGAACGCGCTCGCGACGCTCGGTGGCGCGGCCATCGCGTTCGCTCTCGCTCCGCACTAGGGGCACACGTGCCGGCGGTTCCGCGGCGCGATGCAAGTGCCCGAATCGACTTCGGTCCGCGCGGTGTTGTAGCCGGAGAGAGACAATCGTCACCCCCGCGCATTCGGAGTACTCCCTTTGGCCGTCGCAGCTCCGCGCCTCACGAATGGCGCCGCCCGCCCAGCAGCCCCGCCGCAAGCGAAGAGCGTCGTCGAGAAAGGCGGCGCCCTGACCTTGGTCGTGATCGGCGTTATGCTCGCGACCCTCATGCAGACGCTCGACACCACGATCGTCAACGTCGCGCTGCCCGTCATTCAAGGCAACCTCGGCGCGACGATCGACGAGGGCGCCTGGATCGTGACCGGCTATATCGTGTCGGCGGTTATCGTCATCCCGCTCACGCCGTGGCTGCAAATGCGCTTTGGGCGCAGGCAATATTACGCGACCGCGATCATCGGGTTCACCATCGCCTCCGTACTGTGCGGAATTTCGAGTTCGATTACGGCCTTGATCTTTTGGCGTGTGGTGCAGGGGCTCTTTGGCGGCGGCCTCGTCGCCGTTGCACAGGCGACGCTGCGCGATTCGTTTCCGCCGGAAAAACTCGGGGCGAGCCAAGCGCTCTTCGCAATGGGCGCGATTGTTGGACCATCCGTCGGCCCCACGCTCGGCGGCTGGCTCACCGATAATCTGAGTTGGAACTACGTCTTCTTCATCAACGTCGTGCCGGGTGTGCTCGCGGCGACGATCATTCTCTTACGACTAAAGAATCCGACCGATCCCAAACCCGTGCCGATCGACGGCGTTGGCCTGGGTCTGCTTGCGCTGGGCTTAGGCTCACTGCAGTACATTCTCGATGAAGGCCAACGCAACGACTGGTTCAACGACGGCCGGATCGTTTTGTTTACCGCGACCGCGGCGATCGGGATCATCGGCTTTATCTTCTGGGAACTCTTCGGCACCGACCGGCCAATCGTCGATCTTCGTGTGCTCAAATATCGAGCGGTCGGCGCTGGCTCCGCACTCGGGTTCGCGATCGGCGCGACCCTGTACGGCGCGATCGTCATCTTGCCGCAGTACACGCAAGGCATCCTCGGCTTTACGGCAACGCTCTCCGGCGAACTCATCTTCGTACGCGCAATCTTCATCGCACTCTTCACGCCTTTTATCGCGCGCTTTGCGGGAGCCGGGAAGATCGACACGCGCATTTTACTGTTCTGTGGTTTTTTCTTAATCGGCACCGCGCAGATTTGGGTCGGTTTCCTCACGACGAGCGGCAACGATTTCTGGTCGCTCGCACCACCGGCGATCATGGGCGGAATCGGCCTCTCGATGCTCTTCGTTCCGATCTCCATTGCGATCTTGAGCGCCTTGCCGCCGGAAGCGATTCCGAAAGCAACGGCGTTTCAAAGTCTCTCGCTGCAACTCGGCGGATCGTTCTCAACGGCGGCACTCGTGACGCTGCTCTCGCAGCGCAACGCTTTCCATCAGGAAATTCTCGCCGCGCACGCAACGCCCAACATGAACGTGCAACAGCTTATCGCCGCGCACGGATCGATCGGCAATCTCTACCAGCAAATCGTCATTCAAGCAATGACGCTCTCATACGCCGACGCGCAATTCGCGCTCGGAGCACTCGCCTTCGCACTGATGCCGCTCATCCTCATCATGCCCCCCCGCCGCAAAGGCGGGGCCAAAGTGGAAGTCGCGCTAGACTAGATTCCGGGCGCAGGTGCGCACGCGATCGCTAATGCGTGAAGAAACTGCCGAGCGCGGGCGACGTTCGCATGGCACGGGCAAACCGCATCACCGAAACGGACCGATGCCGGGCGTATAGCGTGTGACCGTATACGAATCTTGCGTTTGTCGTGGCTGAAACGCGTTCCAAACCATACGCGGATTTTCAAACCGAAAACGACCGTCCTGCCCGGTCGTTATTGCAGCAACCGTTCCATCACCCGTGATTACGTCGACGCGGTACCACGCAAGCGGCGTCCGATCGCTTTTACTCAACACCGTCCCCGCGATCGTTTCGGCGCTCGCTGCGGATGCTACGGCGGCCAGAAGAACGAGCGTGAGGCCGATGCGGCGGAACACTTAGGCGCTGGCTTTGGCTTTCTCGCCGTACTTCTTTTCAAGGTACGGGATGATATCGTCGTCGTCATCGAGCACCACGTCGCCGTCGACGAGGACGGGGATGCTCGTCTGGTTCGAGACGGCTTTTACTTCGTCGCGTTCGGAATGCGAGTGCGGCACGTTGACGATCTGATAATCGAGCAAGAGATCGGTCATCTTTTTGCGCACGCGCACGCAATACGGGCACCATTCGGCTTGGTACAGGACGAGATTGGTCTTGAGACCCAACTGAAACTCCCCGGTCGGTAGAAACTGTGCGCTACAAGTGCGTCCGTGGCCAAAAAGGTTGCACGTTTGTCACAAGCGTAGTCCCAGAGTCCGAGGGTACTACACATGCTGGACCGAGCGTATCCAACCCGGTCACGACGCGCGATCGCACTCTCGATCGCGACGCATACCGCTGTGCTCGCGCTCCTCGCGATAACGATAACCGGGAGCGGCCGCTTTGCGGCGGGCTTCTCCGATGCGCCGATCCATGTCGCAATCATGTCGATCACGCGCCACAACGTCGCGCAAAAGGCCCGGCCGGTGGTCGTGCGCCCGCCGGTCGGCGAGCCGAGCGCGCCCCCGGCCGCCCGCGCTCTGCGCGAGCAGGCGGTTCATCGCAAAACGCGCGCCGCGATTCCCGAGCGCACTCAAAGCGGTCCGGGGAAGATCATCGTCGATCGTGCGCCTGGCGTCCAATCGCTGAAGCTCGCCTCGACGTCCGTCGCGCCAAAACAACACGATGAACGTCTCACCTCGCAAACGCCATCGCAGGATCAGCCCGTCGCACCGCCAGCGGCAGCGCCACAAAATCCGTCGCCAGCTCCAAGCATAGCGGCCGCCGGAACGGCAACGGCCGGAACCGGCGGAGGCGGCGGCATCCCGGGCAGTTTCGGTCAGAATCAACCAGCAACGTTCTACCAGCAAGCAACGGCCGGGAACGTTCGCGCGCGCCTTGGGCCGCGCGATCTGGTGCGTATTCGCGTCGATGAAACCGGACGCGCGACGGAGGTGGAATTCGTCCGCTTTAGCGGTACGGATTCGGCCCGCAGCGATCTCCGTGAGACGCTGCTTGCGATGCGCTATCTGCCCGCCGAGAACGACGGGATGCGTAGCGAAGGGACGATCGAGCTACACGTTTAGGCGGCGCGCGATTTCGTGTACACGTACACCATCGTACGTTGACCTGCAAGTTCGATTGCTGCAACCGAACGTTCGAATCCGTCGAACGTGCCGTTGCGTTCTGCAGCGCGCATGCGCATGCGGTCGAGTGGAATAATAAATCCGCTCACCGATGAGCCTTTACGCGGCACCGGAAATGCTTCGTCACCGGCCTGCTCGCGTTCCCAATCGCGCAAGACGGCGGGGATTGCAGCGAGTTCTTCGCCGAATGCGAGACGGCGCGCGGCATCCGTTGCAAGTTCGCCGCACGAAAACACAAGCGACGTATGACCGAACGGAGTGTGACGACCATCACCACGATGGGGTACGAGGGAAATGCTCAAAGAAGCGTCCTCTATAACGCGGGAATTCGAGGCATCACGCCTCACTAAAATATCATCGGCGGAAGCAACTGCAAAAATGAGATGCGCTGTGTCACTTCCAGTGCAATCCATACAGAACGTTTACGAAACGTCAGGTCTTTGCGATCGCGAAGGGGATCCCCAAACGCGCGGCCATCGTTTCGAGACCCGCCCACACCTTGATGTGGACGGGCACGCCGTTTCGCCGATTGAATTCCGTTTTCTCGTGTTCGATCTCCCCGGCGACGTAGATGCGATCCTGGCCCGGCGCCTTGGCCGAATCTTTGAACGCGCGCAGTTCGGTGTCCATATCCGCGCGGAAGCGATCGAGATCGCGAAAGCGATCGATGCGAAACGCCGCAAACCAGTGCGAGATCGCACCCGCGGTCGGCGGGTCGCTCGGGAGCGGCAGGCCGGTGCCAAACGCCCCGCCCGTCATCACCCCACATAAGATGTCGACGAGAAGTCCAAGGCCGAAGCCTTTATGGCCGCCGCCGTCAACGCCCAGGCCCCCGAGCGGGAGCAGGGCGCCTTGAAGCGCCGCTTTGGGATCGAGGGTTTCCACGCCGTTCTCGTCGATCGCCCAACCCGGGTTGAGCGGCTTGCCTTTGCGCTCGTTCACTTCGATCTTGCCGCGCGGGACGGTCGTCGTCGCAAAGTCGAGCACGAACGCGGGCTCGTTCATCGCTGGAACGGCAAAGGCGAGCGGATTCGTGCCGATCGTCATGCCGCGTCCGTAGGTGGCTGCGCCGAGCCGCACGGAATTCGTCGATGCGATGCCGACCATGCCGTGATCGAGCGCCAGCATCGCATAGTACCCGGCGATCCCGTAGTGGTTCGAATTGCGCACCCCGCCGAACGCTGCGCCCGAAGCACCGGCTTTTGCGACGATCGCCTCCATCGTGCGCTTTGCGGCCGGGTGCCCAAGACCGTTGCCGGCATCGACCACAAGCGAGGTCGGCGTCTCGCGTACCGTGCTCACCTCCGGCGTGGCGCTCAGCGAGCCGTCTTGAATCCGCTTCACATAAAACGCGTCCAGGCGGGCGACGCCATGCGATTCAACGCCGCGTAGATCGGCGGTCACGAGCACCTCGGCGACGATCTGCGCATCGGCCTGCGCGACGCCAACCGTCGTGAGGGCAGCCGCGACGAACGACCGCAAATCGGCTTCGCCTGCAAGTCGGTAGTCGGTCGTGAGGACTTCGGCCATCAAGGCGGATTCTGCGAGCGGAGCACCAGCCCCCCAAGAGGCACGGGGGCGCGCGAGCAGGTAGCTACTCCCGGTGAACGATCTGCGCACGGCGCTCTCGGGCGTCGTCGACCCCGCCGGGATTCTCAGCACCGCCGAAGACCTTATCGCCTACGGATTCGACGGGACATTTTACCAGAACACCCCGCCGCTCGTCGTTCTCCCCACGACCACCGCGCAAGTCGTCGCGATCCACCAGTTCGCTCATGCCCGCCGCATCCCAATCACGCCGCGTGCGATGGGCAGTGGTCTTTCGGGCGGCGCAATTCCGCTCGGCGGCAGCATCGTGCTGGGCGTTGCGCGGATGAACCGCATTATCGAGATCGATGAAGTCAATCACGTTGCGGTGGTCCAGCCGGGCGTGATCAACGCGCATCTACAAACCGAAGTCGAAAAGCGCGGCCTCTTCTATCCGCCCGATCCCTCGAGTCTCAAACAGTCGGCGATCGGTGGAAACGTTGCGGAGAACGCGGGCGGCGCACGCTGCCTCAAATACGGCGTCACCGGCGACTACGTGCTCGCGCTCGAAATCGTGCTGCCGGACGGCACGCTCATCCGCACCGGCGGCAAGATGGTCAAGAACGTCACCGGCTACAATTTACGCGCACTCTTCACGGGCTCCGAAGGCACGCTCGGCACGATCACCGAGGTCACGCTCAAACTCATTGCCAAGCCGAAGTTCGCGCGCATGGCCGTCGCGGTTTTCGATCGGATTGCCGATGCAGCGACGTGCGTGACCGCGATCATGTCGACCGGCATCGTGCCGACGTCGATCGAGATGCTCGACAATCTCACGATGCGCTGCGTCGAGGCGGCAAAGCCGATCGGCCTTCCACTCGATGCCGATGCGATCTTGATCTTTGGCGCCGACGGCAACTACGAAGAGATCGTCAACGCAGAAGTCGCCACGATCGCAACGATCGCTCGCGAACACCGCGCGCGCGATGTTACCGTCGCGCAGAACGCTGAGGAATCCGAACGGCTCTGGAACGCGCGCCGCTCGATTTCTCCCGCTCTCGCGCAGCAGCGGCCGAACAAGCTCGGCGAGGACATCGCAATTCCGCGCAGCGCGATTCCGCGCATGGTCGAACGCTGTCGCGAGATTTCCGTGAAGTATACTTTGCCGGTGCCCGTCTACGGTCACGTCGGCGACGGCAACCTGCATCCGAACATCCTCTGCGATAAGACCGATAAAGAAGAAATGCTGCGCGTGCGTGATGCGGCGCGCGAAATCTTCGAGGCGGCGATCGAACTTGGCGGCACGCTCTCGGGCGAGCACGGGATCGGAATGCTCAAAAAGCAGTTCATGGAACTGGACCTCGGTACCGACGCACTCGAACTGATGCGGAAAATCAAAAACGCGATCGATCCGCTCGGCATCATGAACCCCGGTAAAGTGTTCCCCGAACCCGGCGGTGCGGATGCGTTTACGCTCTGAGGTCGCCCTCCGGGTGGGGCCGACCGCCGATGACCTCACGTGCGCGCGCAACTTCGCGCGGATGTGGCAATCGATGGGCGTCCCCGCCTCCGATTTGCGCGACGACTTCATTCCCTGGACGCTCGACCGCATTCGCGAGGCGCGAATCTCGTCGGCGTTTCGCAGCGTCATTGCGGAAGTTGACGGTGCGATTGTCGGCAGCGCGTGCTCGAACCTTACCGACGACTATCCGATGTACGCCGCGCACGCCAAACGCAAGATCGGCGTTATCTGGGCCGTCTTTGTCGAACACGATCATCGCGGAGGCGGGATCGCCAAAGCCATGATGCACGATACCATCGCGTACTTGCGCGAAATCGATTGCGCCGTTGCGCGACTGCGCGCCTCACACGCAGGCGGTCACGTCTACCGGAGCCTCGGCTTCTCCGCGAGCAACGAGATGGAACTGTCGCTCTAATGCGGCGGAAGGATCGCCGGCGGAACGTCGGCGTCCGCGGCCTTCTTTGAAAACGAATCTTCGAGTAAACGAATCTGCCAGTTGACCGTCGTGCGTTTGGCTTGTTCGATGTCGCTTGTTCGAATGCGTTGCCCGAGCGATCCGGCAATCGGCATGAGGTAGTGGCGGTCGTAGACGATCGCGGCGCGCATCTCAACGGGTGATGCGATGCCTTTGCCGGTGATCGAACGCTCGAAACGCACGATCGACCGCTCGCCCACGACCTCGCTTGTCTCGTACGTCGTCGTCTCCGTCCCGCTCGCCTGGGCGTGTTCTTCGGTCCACTTCGAACCGACGACGGCGATGTGTTCGTCGAACACATGGCGCGCACACAACCGTAAGAGTTCGAGCGATTCGGGCATGAGTGTATTTTTTTGATCGAAGAGCACACGCCCATCGTCGAAGACGGCGACGCGTGTTCGCGGCGTCGTCCGCGCTTGCGCGTCTTCGGTAAGGTCGATAACGAGCGCGCCGTCGGTCGTTACCGAGAGGACGTCGAGCACGATCGTGCCGTTGTTGACGATGCCGGAAACGCCGAAGTCTTCGCTGTTGCCGCCGTTCTGTCCGAAGCCCGAACGTTTCACTTCCGTAATCGTCGAGGCGCCGGCACGCACGGAATACACAAGATGCCGCATGGGCTTGGGTGCATCGGCTGCACCCGCGGCCGCGGTGAGCGCCGTAACGAACGTCGCGACGAGGGCTACGGCGCGCACCGCTAGAGCGTCGTCTTGCCGAGCGCGGAGAGAATCAATTCAACGGCAAGGATCGCCGTTTGATTGTGCGAGTCGAGGATCGGATTGATCTCGGTGATCTCGAGCGATCCGAGCGTCTTCGATGCGGCGATGACTTCCATCATGAGATGCGCTTCGCGATACGTGATCCCACCGCGCACGGCCGTTCCGACGCCCGGCGCTTCGCTCGGATCGATGCCATCCATATCGAAGGACACGTGCACGGAATTTTCGCCGTCGGAGACGAGGGCGATCGCCTCATCGATCACGCGCGACATCCCCATCCGATCGATGTCGGCCATCGCGTACGCCTTGACGCCAAGCTCGCGAATCGCGCGCTTTTCACCGGCATCGACGTCGCGTAGCCCGATCAGCACGCTGCGCTTGGGATCGACGTGATGGTCTTCGATCGCAAAGGCGAGCGGCATGCCGTGAACGTTGCCCGAGGGCGAGGTCATCGGCGTATTGATATCGCCATGCGCGTCGACCCAAATCAAGCCGGGACGCTTCTTGCGACCGCGCGCAACGCCCGCGATCGTGCCCATCGCAATCGAGTGATCGCCGCCGAGCACGAGTGGGAAACCGCCCGCAAGGATCGATTGCTCGACGACTCCGGCGAGTTCTTCGCAGACCGCTTTAATGATCGGGAAATACTTGGCATTGGCAACTTCCGCACTCGCCGACTCCGGGACCGGGACGCGCAGGTTGCCGTGATCCGTCGTTGAGATGCCGAGCGCCTCGAGCGACTCTTTGAGGCGCGCATAGCGGATCGCCGAGGGCCCCATGTCAACACCGCGCCGGTCGGCGCCCAAATCCATCGGAACGCCGATCACATCGACGTGCGCGATGCGCGGTACGGGTTCGCCAGCCGGCGTGAGGCGCGGTAAAGTTTCCATTCTTGCCTATTTCGTGGGCGCGGCGATCCGTCCCGGTTCGGTGACGTCGAGCGGCTCTTTGGTAACGCCGGGTTTGGCTTCGGCGATGCTCGCCTTCATCGGGATAAAGTGCACGAGCAGGACGCGGATCATCGCGGCAATCGGCACCGCAAGAAACATCCCGCCAATGCCAAGCAGCTCCCCGCCGATGAGGATCGCGATCACCACCCAGAGTGGCGAGAGGCCGACCGAGTCGCTCACGATCTTCGGCGCGATGAAGTGGCCTTCGAGTTGGAAGATCGCGATGAAGGCGATGGCAACGTAGCCCGCATGCACGAACGCGGCCTGCGAGACGCCGTCTTGGAAGAGGGCGAGCAGCACCGAAGGCACGAAACCGACGACCGCGCCGACGTATGGAATCACATCGAGCAGACCCGCGAAAACGCCGATGAGCACCGCGTATTTGATGTGAAAGAGCAACAGCACGATCGTGATGCAAACACCGATCGTCGCGCCGACGGTGAACTGTCCACGGATGAACCCGCCGAGAACTTTTTCTAAGTCGGCGACGACCGCAAGCGTCTTGGGCCGCGCTTTGACCGGGATCGCCGCGATCGCGTAGCGCTTAAGGTTTTCCGCATCGAGCATCATATACGCCGAGAGCACGGGGATCACGATGCACGTCGCAACGAGGGCAACGGTCGAGAGCAAGAGGCCAACGGCTTTGGTCGCCGCCTCACCCGCATAGTGCTGCGTAAATTTGCTTGCTTCCGTCGGCAGCGTGATGATGTATTCGCGGACACTCAGCGGAAAATGACGGAAGACGGGATTTTCCGGATTGCTGATCCAGGCGGTCGCATTCTTTTCGATCGTCGGATAGTTCGCAACCAAATCTTTGATATCGGTTGAGAGCGGCGGCACGATCACGGCGATTCCGATCCCGATCACCAGCGCAATACCAAAATAAACGATGCCGATCGCAGCGCCCAGCGGCATCCGCTCGTTCAGGCGCCGCACGAGCGGATACACGACGTACGTGAAAAAAATCGCACCGATGATGATGACGGCAACCGACGAAACTCGCGAAAGAAACGAGAGCACGTTGATGAGCATGAAGGCACTTAGCGCAATGAGCGCGAGGATCTTCAGCGCATACGTCACGCGTCGCTCGCCGCGGGAGATCGGGCGCCGCGGCCGCGCGACGGTCTGCTTTATCATGAGAGCTTCACCGGGATCGCTTTTCGTAAGACTCCGACGAGCGGCGGCACGATTGCGGCGCCTGCGGCCCGGAGCACCTCGGAGTACCACGTTTTCTTGTAGCCGTCATCGAGGTCGAGCACGGCCATAAACACCCGATGACGCGTGGCGATCGTTTGGCTCCACGCGCGGAGCCGATCCGCCGCACCCGGCCGCTGCGCTTCGATTTCGGCGAGCACCGCCGCGTCATCCGCGCCATGCGCGTCGACGATGGACATGAAGCGGCGGTAGCTCAACCCCGCCGTCTTGAGAAATTCCGCGTCGATCGGACTCTGGCCGTAGAGATACACGCCAAGCGTCCCGGCACGCAGCGCGCGCGCCTTGTCGATGAAGCGCGGGAGCCACTGGACGCCTCCCACGGCTTCGGTCCAACGACGCGGCGGACCGGAACGAAGATCGGGTGCAGCTTGCATCCTCGACGCTTCGCGGATGCTGGAGGCCAACCCGTCCGAAAGGCGTAGTGGACTGCGATGTTCTCACGACGCACGCCGAACCTCGCTAGAGCGGCGCTTCTCTCATGTGCGCTGCTCGCGGGTTGCGCGGGCGCGAAGACCGCCGGCGCTCCCACCGGGCCGCGCCTGGGCATGGTCACCGACGTCGGCGGCCTTGGCGACCGCTCGTTCAACGATTCGGCGTACGCGGGCTTGCAGGCGGCAAAAGAAAAGCTCAACGCACAGATTCAAGTCGTACCCTCGCGTTCGGCGAGCGACTATCAGCCCAATTTGCTGCTTCTTGCGACCAAAGAATATCAGGAAGTCTTCGCCATCGGCTTTCTCATGGCAAAAGATCTCAGCGAAGTCGCCGCTAGCCACCCGAAGACGCACTTCGCGATCATCGACGCGGTCGTCGATCTGCCCAACGTCGCCTCGGTGACGTTCAAAGAAGAAGAAGGCTCGTTTCTGGCCGGCGCCGCCGCGGCGCTCGTTACCAAAACGAAGACCGTCGCCTTTTTAGGCGGCATCGATATCCCACTCTTACGCAAATTCGAGGCGGGGTTCATCGCCGGCGTGCACCAGATCGATCCGAAAATCAACGTGCTCGTGAAGTACACCGGCAGTTTCGATGACGTCGCGGCCGGTAAGGAACTCGGCGGCGTCCTCTTCGACCAAGGCGCCGACATCATCTTCGTCGCGGCGGGCAAAGCGGGGCTCGGCGCAATCGAGCAAGTGAAATCCCGACCCAATCGCTTCGTGATCGGTGTCGACTCCAATCAAGACGCGATCGCGCCGGGAAAAATTCTTACGAGCATGATCAAACGCGTCGACGTCGGCGTCTTGCGCGTCAGCGAACAAGCAGCATCGGAGAAACCCGCGAGCGGCCACGTGATCTTGGGACTCAAAGACGACGGCGTCGGCCTGACGGATTTCAAGTATACGAAGTCGGCGATGACGGCGGCGAAGTTCGCGCAACTCGATACGATTAAAGCCGCGATCGTCGCCGGCAAAGTCGTTCCGCCTGCGACGCGTGAGGAGCTCGCGACATTCAAACGAGTCGCGCTCTAGCACTCGAACTCCGCGGGATTCACAAACGGTACGGCGCGGTTGCCGCCGTTGAGGGCGTCGACCTCGATTGCACGCCCGGTGAGATTCACGCGCTCGTCGGAGAAAACGGCGCGGGCAAATCCACGCTCGCAGCGATCGCCTACGGCAGCGTGACGCCGGATTCGGGAACGATTCACGCAAGCGGCATCGTCGGTCTGGTTCATCAGCATTTCAAATTGATCGATCGCCTTCGGGTGTGGGAGAACGTGCTGCTCGGTCGCGAACCCAAGCGCGGTTTTACCATCGACGTTCCGGCCGCGCGCGCGCGGGTGCGCGAGCTGTGCGCGACGTACGGGCTCGAACTCGATCCCGATGCGCGCGTCGAGTCGCTTCCAATCGCGGTCCGACAACGCGTCGAGCTCGTACGCGAACTGCAACGCGAACCCGCGGTGCTGCTGCTCGACGAGCCGACGGCGGCACTTGCGCCAAGCGAGATCGACGCGTTCTTCGCGACCATTCGGGCCCTTGCGGCACGCGGTACCGCAATTTTGATCGTGACGCACAAACTCGGCGAGGTCATCACGCACGCCGATCGCGTGACCGTCATGCGCGCGGGGAAAATCGTTACCTCAATGAGCGTCGCTGAAACGAACGTCGATGCGATCGCGCGCGCGATGGTCGGCGGCGACTTACCGCAAATCACACCGCATCTCGCGACGACGCTCGAGCCCGCGCTTGCCGTCGAGCGCCTCACCGCCGGCACCGGCGCGGGCGCACTCGTCGATGCAAGTTTCGCCGTCCGCGCGGGCGAGATCGTCGGCATCGCGGGAATCGAGGGAAACGGACAATCCGCGCTCGCCGATGCGCTCGCGGGGGTGATCGACTACAGCGGACGCATCGCCCTTGCGAGAACCGAACTCGCGGCGCGCGTCTCGCCGGCGGCGCGTTTGCGTCTTGGCATGCGGGCGATTCCGCAGGACCGTCACGCAGAAGCGCTCGTCCTCGATTGGTCCGTCGCCGACAATGCGGCGCTCGGCAGCCAGCGCATGCTCCGTGGCGGCGCACTCGTGGACCGCGCACGCACGCAGGCGTTCGCGCAATCGATCGTCGAGCGCTACGACGTACGTCCGCCCAGTCCAAGCGCCCGTATCGGCGCGCTCTCGGGCGGTAACCAGCAGAAAGTCGTCGTCGGGCGCGCGCTCGAGAGCGATCCCAAGTTTGTCCTTGCCTATCAACCGACGCGCGGCATCGACATCGGCGCTGCGGCGCTCGTCCAGTCGCGCTTGATCGAAGCGCGCAACGCAGGCGTCGCCGTGCTGTTGATCTCATTCGAACTCGACGAAATTCTCACGCTTGCGGACCGCGTGCTCGTCATGTACGGCGGCCGCATCGTCGGCGCGTTCGAACGCGGCGCACTCGACCGCTCGCGCATCGGTGCGTTGATGGCGGGCGCGACGTGAGACGTATTCCGCGCGGCTTGCGCGACGCGCTGCTCGCCGTCGTGTTGGTCTTCGTCGTCGGCAGCATCGCGATGCTCGTCGCGCATGCAAGCCCGCTGGCCGGCTTCGGCGCGCTCATCGGCGGCGCGCTCGGGAGTCCCGGGGAACTGGGCGAGACGCTCGTACAGACGACCGCCCTGCTCTTTCCGGCGCTCGGAATCACGATCGCATTTCGGGCCGGGCTCTTCAACATCGGTGCCGAGGGACAACTCGTGCTCGGCGGATTGCTCGCGGGCTACGTCGCGGCTGCGCTCCCGATCACCGGCATCATTGCGATACCGGTGGTTCTCGCAGCCGGTGCGCTTGGCGGCGGCGTCTGGGGCGCACTTGCCGGCTTTTTGAAAGCACGCTTCGGCGCAAACGAAGTGATCGCAACCTTGATGCTCAACGTCATCGCCGGGCTACTCGCGACGTACATCGTGAACGGTCCCTTTAAGATGAACGGCGCCACCGCCGGTGAGACAGCTTCGATTCCGCGCGGCTCGTGGCTGCCGTCCCTCATCCCCGATACACGCCTCACGATCGCGTTCATCATTGCAATCGCAATCGCGCTCCTCTTACGTTTCGTCCTCGCGCGGACTGTCTTCGGCTACGAGTTACGCGCGGCGGGCGATGCACCGGAAGCGGCTAAGCGCGCGGGGATCGACCTCTCGCGCATGGCGCTTATCGCAATGTCGCTCTCGGGTGCGATTGCGGGCCTCGGCGGCGCGGCGATCGTGCTCGGCGTTCTGCACCGCTTCAACACGGCGCTCTCGCCCGGCTACGGCTTTATCGCAATCGCCGTTGCGCTCGTCGGCAACCTCGACCCGCTGTTCGTCACGATCGCCGCGTTTGCGTTCGGCGTGTTGCAGAGCGGCGCACTCTCGATGCAAGCCGAAGCGCAAGTGCCAAAAGACGTCGTCGCGATCGTCGAGGGCGTCGTCATCATCGCCCTTGCCGGCCGCCGCTATTTGAATCGCGGAGGCGACCGCTGATGGACGCCGCCTTCGCGCTTATCGTGCTCACCCTCATCAAAGCAACGCCGCTGATCTACGCATCGCTCGGCGGCGTGCTCTCCGAGCGCTCGGGCGTGGTGAATATCGGACTCGAAGGGATGCTCGTCGCGGGCGCGTTCTTCGGCGTCGTCGGCTCGTTTGCAAGCGGCAATGCGATCGTCGGCGCGATCTGCGGCGTGTTCGCCGCGATGGCGCTCGCGGCGATCTTCGCTTTCGTTGTGACGCGCTTTGCGGTCGACCAGATCGTGGCGGGGACCGGGATCAACATTGCGATGATCGGCGCGGCCGCCTACGGTCTGGTCATCGTATTCGGTCAGCCCGGTGCATCGCACGAAGTCCCCGCCCTCGGCGTCGCCGGGGAGCGCGTACTCATCGGCCTTGCAATCGCTCTTGCCGTGGCCTTGCAGTTCGCAATCGACCGCACCCCATGGGGTTTGCGCGTTCGGGCCTGTGGCGAAAATCCGAGCGCGGCGGCGGCGGCAGGGATCGATCCGCTGCGCACGCGCTTTGTTGCCGTCACGATCGGCGGCGCGATCGCGGGCCTCGGCGGCGTGTTTCTCTCGCTTGCCGAGCTCAATCTCTATAGCGACGGGATGACGGCAGGCCGCGGCTTTATCGCGCTCGCCGCAGTCATCTTCGGACGCTGGAACCCGCTCGGGGCGCTCGGCGCATCACTCTTTTTCGGCTTCTTTGCGGCGCTGCAGTACACGCTTCAACGCTCGGGCGTGCCAAGCGAACTCATGCAAGCGTTGCCGTATCTGGCCGCCGTTATTGCACTTGCGGGCTTTGCCGGACGCGTGCGCGCACCGGCCGCTGACGGCATCCCGTACGCCAAATAGCCGACCGGGCTCCCTCGCTCTTCGATACGAGCAACTTGACTTTGGTCGCAGTCGAACCGATAGTACTTGTAATGCGTTTTCCTCGCACGGCTCTAGCCTGTGCCGCGTTCTTCTTTGCACTCCACTCCACCAGCTATGCGGCGGCCCCCGGACCTCTCGGCGAACTGCAAACGCAGCTCTCGTCGCTCTCGATGCACGCGCCCGGCAATGTCGGGATCGTGATCAAAGACCTCACGACCGGCTTGACCTCCGGCGTGAACGCATCGGCCAATATGCCGGCGGCATCCATCATCAAAATTCCGGTGATGGTCGAAGTCTTCCGGCAGATGTCGCTCGGCACGGTCAGTCTGAATGACACCCTGCACCTGCAGCGCGGCGACCGCGATAATGGCTGGGGAGATCTTGCGGGCGCCCGCGCGGGCTCGGGTTACTCGGTCTCGAAACTCATGTGGCTGATGATCACGGAGAGCGACAACACGGCGACGAACATGCTGATCCGCCGCGTCGGCCGCGATCATATCAACACGACGATGCGCAAACTCGGCCTCGGACAGACGCGTCTTGGCGACTACATTCGCAGCGACGGCAACATTCGATCGCTGCGCTCCTCACCGAACGACATGATGAAGCTGCTCGAAGCGATGGCGCAGGATCGTCTGGTCGATGAGTGGAGCTCGCGCGCGATGATCACGATTCTGACCGGTCAGCACCACAACGGACTCTTGCCGCAGCCATTACCGGCCGGAATCCAAATCGCGCACAAGACCGGCACGCTTCACGACACGCTCAACGACGTTGGCATCGTGTATATGAATAGCGAACCGTACATCATCGCCGTGATGACGACGCATCTTCCGTCGCTGGATTCGGGCCGCCGGTTCATCCGCAACGTGTCTTCGGCTGCGTTCCGGCAACTTTCGCGCTTTGCGACGTGGCGCGAAACGAACGACATCCCCACCCTCGCCAAGGTGCCGAGCTTTAGCTCGCCGGACGCAACGATGTGGCAAACACCGACGGGCGTTCTTACGCCGGTCGACTCGTCGGCCTCCGCTGCAAGTCTGGAGGAACAGATGCCTCCACCCGCCCCCGCCCCGGTCGAATCGGCGAATCCGAGCGCCACACCCGCTCCCTAGCGCCGCTAACAGGAACCTTACCTACGGGCGTTCCGGGTTGATCTGCTGACCCGACGTGCCGATAGACCAAAGAATGGACCACGTCGACTCGACCCTCGCCGATTTCTTGTTCTGGTCCTCGCCTGTTCCCGCGTGGATCGTCGATGCCGAGACCGATCTGTTTCTTGCGGTCAACGATGCCGCGGTCGAAACGTACGGCTACACGCGTGCGGAATTTGCCGCGATGACGACCGCTGCGCTGTGCGTGCCGGACTCGGGCCAGTGGAAAAATATCACGCGCGATGGGCGCGTGCTCGTCGTTCAAGAAGTCATGTCCGACGATTTTCGCTTCGAGGGACGACGCGCGCGCGCCACCGTTTCGCTCGATATTTCCGAGCGGGTGCAACTGCTCGATGCGGTCGACACCACGCGCGCGATGCTCGCCGTCGCCGAACGCGTTGCCGCGATCGGCACGTGGAGCGCCGATCTGCGCGCGCGCACGGTCGAACCGTCCGCCGAATTCCGCCGACTCTTCGGACCGACCGCAAACGAAATCGACACGCACGCGCTTTTTCTCAATCGCCTCGACGACGATCAGCCCGAGGCCCGCGCAACGCTCTTACATGCCTATGAAACGCTTTCGCCGTTCGAGGTTGAGTGTCGCCTTCGCACGGCGGACGGCATTCGCTGGTATCGCATCGGCCTCGAGTACGCATGCATCGAGGTTGCTTCGCGATTCATCGGAACGATTCGCGACGTAAGCGACCGATATGCCCAGGGCACATCCGGCGCGCGAGGTGCTACGCCGGCGCGTGCACGTTCCGACATATCATTCGATCGCTGCGCTTCCGACTAAACGACATGATGAAAACTGCCGGGGGCTTCCCCTGCTTCTCAGCGATGGGTGCCGTACGCTTGCGTCCGCTACGGCGCTTTAGACACTCCCCAGGATAGCCGATACGGAAGAAATGGAGCAACTCGAACCGGCCCTCTCCAATTTCTTGTTTTGGTCTTCCCCCGTTCCGACGTGGATCGTGGATTCAGAATCGGATCTCTTTCTTGCTGTCAACGATGCCGCGATCGAAACGTACGGATATTCACACGCAGAATTCCACGCTATGACGACGTGCGCGCTTTGCATTCCGGATGGAACCGGTTCCTGGAAGAACATTACGCGCGATGGACGCGTCATCAGCGTCCACGAAGTGACCTCGAGCTACTTCTTTTATGAAGGTCGGCGTGCCCGCGCGACGATTTCGCTCGACATCTCCGAGCGCGTGCGGCTGCTCGCTACCGTCGATAACACGCGCGCCATGCTCGCTGCCGCGGAACGCGCCGGCGTGCTAGCAACGTGGAGCGCCGATCTGCGCGCGCGGACGGTCGAACCATCGGCTGAATTTCGCCGGCTCTTCGGACCGAACGCAAACGAAATCGATTGCCACGCGCTCTTTCTGAATCGCCTGGACGATGGCCAACCCCTCGCGCGCACGACGCTGCTACGCGCGTACGAGACGCTCTCGCCGTTCGATCTCGAATGTCGACTGCGAACCGTCGACGGCCTTCGCTGGTACCGCGTCGGACTCGAGTACGCGTCTTTGGAAAACGAGAATCGGTTTATCGGAACGATCCTCGATGTGAGCGATCGTTATTCCGCGATGGAACGGACGGAACGGGTTGCCTTTCTCGATGAATCGACCGGGTTTCCAAACCGTTCGTCGTTCTTGCTGCACCTCGATGCGGTCGCGCTTCCATTCGGTGCGGCAATCGCCATCGTCAAAATGTTCGTCGCCGACGAATCGACTACAGCGTACGATGCGGCGGTCGAACGATTGCGTGCGACGCTCATCGAGGGGACGTTCGTCGCGCGTTACTCGGAGCACAAACTGGTGTGTCTCTTCCCCACGCGTGATGGCGGGCGTGCGGCCGCGGACTGGGCGCGCTACGCCGTCTCTACGTTCGATGAACCCGTGATCGTCGGTACAATGCCGGTCGCGGTCCGCGCCATCTCCGCGATTGCGGCGACCGAGGATGACCATTGCCGCGGAAAAGCGCTCTTAGCGCTGGCGCGCGCTGCGCTTCGCGCTCAATCGCCGCGCGGTACTCCCACTATGCCGTCGCGTGTACGTTCCGATTCGCGTACGTCGGGGTAAGCAGGTTCTTGTACTTCGACATCCGCCCGCGTACGAGATTATCGTAGGTCGCGACGAGCTTGGCCGCGACCGGGCCTTGCGTTGCATCGCCGACCGACCGGTGATCGACCGACTGAACCCACTGCACGCCCGCAGCGCTGCCCGTAAAGAGAATTTCATCCGCTCCGTAAAGTTCGCTGCGATCGATCGCACGCTGCACGACCGGCAGACCCAGCTCGTTTGCAGCAAGATCTAAAATCGTCTGGCGTGTGATGCCTTCAAGAATGTTCTGCGAGGCATCGGGCGTGAACACGACGCCGTTCTTCACAAGGATGATGTTCTCGGCGGAACCCTCAGCGACGTGTCCGTCGGAACTGAGCATGATCGCCTCATCAAAACCGTTGAGCTGCGCTTCACTCTTGGCAAGTGCACTATTGACGTAGACGCCCGTAATCTTGGCGCGGGCGGGGGCCATCGTATCGTCCATCCGGCGCCACGAACTCACGCCCGCCTTGAGGCCGACGCTCGAATCGAAATAGCGGTCGAACGGGATCGCGATGATCGCAAAGGCATCTTTGACGTTGTGCAAACGGACGCCGACATCTTCGTTCGCCTTATAAGCGACCGGACGGATGTAGATGTCTTGCTTGAAGCCGTTGCGCGCGACGATCTCGGCGGTGATTTCGCAGAGCGTCTTCGTGTCGTGCGGTAATTTCATCATCAGGAGCTTGGCGGAATTGGCAAGCCGCACGAAGTGATCTTCGAGCTGCAAGAGATAGAGTTCGTCGTCCGCGGCGTTCCAGAATCCGCGCACGCCCTCAAAACACCCGGTGCCATACTGCAGGCCATGCGTGAGCAAACCGACCTTGGCTTCGTCGTAGCGCGAGTAGCGACCGTCGGCATAGACGGTGAGGGCTCCTAATTCCATTGTTTCTCCGGTCGTTTGGGGGACGGGCCAGCTTCCCGTAGCATTCTGCGAGTCCTCCGGCGAACGTGCTGGCCCGATGGCCGACGTTTTCGGAGTGTTTCTCCGCTTAGGTTTGACGTCGTTTGGGGGCCCGATCGCACACCTCGGGTACTTCCGCGACGAATTTGTCACGCGCCGCAAGTGGTTTGACGAGGCGACGTTTGCCGCGATCGTCGCGTTTTGTTCGGTCTTACCCGGTCCGACGAGTTCGCAAGTTGGGATGATCGTGGGCCTTCAGCGGGGCGGCGGCCTCGGGATGCTGCTGGCGTGGATCGGCTTCACGGCACCCTCGGCGATCCTGATGGCGCTCTTTGCGATCGCCGTTCAAGCGGGCGGCGCCGCGCCACCGGTCTGGCTTGCCGGTTTACTTGCCGGCCTAACCGCCGCAGCCGCGGCCGTGATCGCGCAGGCGGTTTTGGGCCTTGCGCGCTCGCTCTGTACGGGGCGCGCAACGCAGACGATTGCTCTGGGTGCGGCGATCGTTGCGATTGCAACGGCAGCGATCCCCGGCTTGCAGTGGCTGCCGATTGCGCTTGGAACCGTGGGCGGCTACGCCCTCTTGCGGGCAAACGACGACACGATCCCGCCCGCACCGCTTGCGATCCGCATTCGGCCCATGGTCGCGGCCCTCGCGATCGTGCTCTTCGTCGCGGGCGCCGTGTTCGTGAGCGTTGCAAGCGCGCGCAGCGCAAGTGCGACCCTGCTTGCTACGCTCTTTCGCGCGGGTTCGCTTGTCTTCGGCGGCGGCCACGTCGTGCTGCCACTCTTACAAGCCCTCGTCGGCGAAGGCTTAATCTCCGGGCGCGACTTCTTCGCCGGGTACGGCGCGGCGCAAGCGATCCCCGGACCGCTCACGACCTTCGCGGCATTCCTTGGCTACGACAATCTTTCACCGTTGCATGGCGCGTGGGGCGCGCTCGTTGCCACGATCGTCATCTTCATTCCCTCGGCGCTGCTCATCATCGGACTCATTCCGTTTTGGGAGCGCTTACGACAGCTGCCGGGCGCGGGGCGCGCGCTGCGGGGCGCCAACGCAAGTGTCGTCGGCCTGCTCGGTGCCGTGCTGTATTCACCGATCCTCACCTCACTTGCGGTGGCACCGATGCGCGTGGGTGTTGCGCTCGTCGCCTTTGCGCTTCTGGCGGTGTGGAAGTTCCCGCCGTGGATTGCGGTTGGGGCCGCCGGCGTCCTCGGTATTATCGTTGCATTAAGCGGCGGGACGATCTAAGCCCCAGCGACAACGTACGAGCATATGTTCGAGTGGATTGAAGGCTCGCGAACGTTCGATATTCTCTTCGGCCTCGTCACCGCCGGAGCGTGTCTATCTGTTGCTGCGCCGATGCTCTGGTGGTGGCTGCCCGCACATCGACGTTCGTTTTTCGGCACGCGTATCGACCCCACGTATCGCCTCCAACTCGCGTACGGATTATTCGGTATGGGAATGTTCGGAACGGACATCGGCTGCCGCTTCATCCCGCACGACGACCTCGCGTTCGTCCATCCGACGTACTTCACGATCACGCTGCTGCTCGTGTTCGCACTCGGCCCGCGGTTGATCGCGATGGGTGCGCGCACCCGGACCACCGCTTAGCTCTGGCGATTAGGACGCAACCATGAAACGCACGGTCATCGGCGCGCTTGCGCTTTCTTGTGCACTTGGGGCCGCTGCTCTCGCGCAGCCCGGACTCATCGAACTCCCGAACGCCTGGAAGATCGTGCGTCCGAGCGGCGCGGTCGCGGCGACCGGCACGATGCCCGAGGGAATTACGCTCTCGCAAGATGCGAAGCGGGCATTCATCGTCGAGGGCGGTTGGGGACCCAATGGTCTGCGCACGGTCGACCTCGGCACGATGCAAACGACATCGTTTGTCGAGATGAAGTCGGCGTTCGGGCGCGCGCTGCGCGATGCAAACGGCGATGGGATGTGGGTGGCCGGCGGTTCGACCGATGCGATCGCGCACATCAGCAGCGGTGCGATCGATAGGCAGATCAAACTCGATGCGGGTTCCTACGTCGTCGACATCACCCGGTCGCCTGATGGAAAACTCCTCGCGGTCGTCGGTGAGAGTGCGAACAAAATTGCGTTCATCGATGAAGCAGCCGGCACCGTCATCGCGCAAGTCGACGTTGGCCACCATCCGCGCGCGGCGCTCTTCTCGCAAGACGGCGCGACACTCTACGTTTCGAACTGGGGCCAGCGCACCGTCGATCGCATCGATGTTGCGACGAAGAAAAATCTCGGGTCGATCGCTGTCGGCATGCATCCGGGTGCGATGGTGATGGATGGCACGATGCTCGATGTCGTCGTCGCCGATGACGACATGGTCGCCTCGATCGACACCAAGACCAATACCGTCGTCAAAACCGGCAGCGTCCACGGTCGCGGTGAAATCGGCTGGTCGCCGAACAATCTGCGCCTCGTCGGCGATTCGCTCTACGTCTCATGCGGCGCCGCGAATGCGGTCGTCGTCCTCGATGCAAAGACGCTCGCGCTTCGCACGAGCGTTCCTAGCGGCTGGTATCCGACGGATGCCGTCGAGACAGCCGATGCGCTGTATGTGCTCGACGGCAAAGGCGAGGGCGGTCACGCAAATCCCAAATACAATACCAACAACCGCGCCGCGGGCGGCTATATTGCCGGAAATCTTGTGGGTTCGTTGCGAAAATTGCCGATTCCAGGCGCTGGCCCAACGCGAAGAATCGCGAGCGTCATGCGCGCGCAAGAGCCCGGTCCGATCGTCAACGCGCACGGTCCGATCAAACACATCATCTATGTAATCAAAGAGAACCGCACGTACGACCAAATCTTTGGCGACATCAAAGGCGCCGACGGCGATCCGTCGCTCGTCATGTTCGGAGGCAACGTCACGCCAAACGAACATGCAATCGTCGAGCGTTTCGGCATCTTCGATAACTTCATGGATAACGCGCACGTCAGCGCCGACGGGCACAACTGGTCGATGGCGGCATTTGCCAACGACTATCTCGAGAAGATGTGGCCGCCGAACTATTCGAATCGCCGGAAAGGCTACGACTTCGAAGACGGTGCGGAGCCGTCCGTGCCGCACGCCGGCTACCTCTGGGATCTTGCAACGCGTTCGCACGTGACGTTCCGCAATTACGGCGAGTTCGTTACCGAGCCCGCGAAGAAAGGCGGCGACTACACGACGCAGATGCCGAATCTCGCAGCGTCGACCGACGCGAAATTCCCGACCTTCGACATGGCGATCAAAGACGTCGACCGCTTCGCTGAATGGAGGCGCGAATTCGCCGGGTACGTCGCGGCAAAGTCGCTGCCACAACTGGAGATTCTTCGATTCCCGCGCGACCATACGAGCGGGACGCGCGTTGGCGCCGTTACACCCGCGGGGATGGTCGCCGACAACGACCGCGCGATGGGTCTGCTGGTGGATGCCGTCTCGCACTCACCGTACTGGCGCGACACGCTCATCGTCGCACTCGAGGACGACGCGCAGAACGGCGCCGATCACGTCGACGAACAGCGCTCGACGTTGTACCTTGCAAGCGCCTATGCGAGGACCGGCGTCCATCACGCGCACTATTCGACAGCGAGCGTCTTGCATACGATCGAACTCATCCTCGGCATGCCGCCGATGACGCCGTACGACGCGGCCGCGTTGCCGCTCGACGCGGCCTTCACCACGACGCCAAACTTCAAGCCGTTCACGGCCCTCGCGACGCGCATCGATACCGAAGCCACGAACACCAAAGCTGCTTACCGTGCCTCGGATAGCGCGAAGCTCGATCTCGCGCATGCAGATGCCGCCGATCCGGGTATCATGAACGATATTCTCTGGCACAGCGCCCATCCGGGCGCAACGCCCCCTCCCTACGGAGTCTTTCGCTGAACGCACTCACCCTGGCTGGGACGGCCTTCGTCGCCTCAGCCGTCGAAATGGTCGAAGCCCTCACCATCGTTCTTGCCGTCGGTTACGCACGATCGTGGCGGGTGTCGCTCGGCGGCGCCTTCGCAGCGTTTGCCGTTCTCACGATTCTCACCGTGCTCTTCGGGCCGCTCATCGGGAATCGCATCCCGATCGTCGCGATCCGGCTCGTCGCCGGCGCAGCGGCGCTCTACTTCGGTTTCAAATGGACGAAGAAAGCGATTCTTCGCGCATCGGGGCGCAAAGCACAGCGCGATGAAGCAGCGCTCTTCGAAGCCGAACTGACGGAGCTGCGCCGCGAGAAAGCCGACGACCGCGAAGCCTTCCTCACCTCGTTCAACGGCGTCTTCATCGAAGGGATCGAGGTCGTCGTGATCGTCGTCTCGCTTGGCGCGGCGACCGCCGGCGGCGTCTTGCCGGCAAGCCTCGGCGCACTCGTCGCGGCGATCGCTGTCTTAATCCTCGGCATCATCTTGCGCAAACCCGCTGCTGCCGTTCCCGAGAACGCCATGAAAATCGTTGTCGGCGTGATGCTGCTTTCGTTCGGCACGTTCTGGGTTGGCGAAGCCGCCGGAATCAAATGGCCGCTTGAAGATACCAGCCTCTTCGGACTCGTCGCGCTCTACGCGGCCATCGTTTTCGGTTCGATTTCCGTACTCAAAGTGAAACCCGCGGTGTGAAGTTCTCTCGCATCGCTGGTGAGCTAAGACGACCTTAACCTTCCGGTGATACGCTCGGCGGCGCCCAGCGCATCCCGGAGGTTTATTTTGTCCAATTCCGCCCGTCTTGCGGCCCTATGCGCCGCCTGCGTGACGCTTGGAGCGATCGCTCCGGCGAGCGCTCCCGCGCAAACCGCCGCAGCAACTCCGCACAACGTGATTCTCTTCGTTCCCGACGGTCTGCGCGAAAAAATGGTCGACCGCACGAATGCACCGGCGATGGATGCGTTGCAGCGAGCCGGAGTGACGTTTGCAAATAGTCACTCGATTTTCCCGACGTTCACAACGGCGAACGCAGCGTCGATGGCGACCGGTCACTATCTCGGCGACACGGGCGATTTCAGCAACACGATCTATTCGGGAAAGGCGATCAAAGACGGCCGCGTGAGTTCGCTTGCGGATTCGACGATTGCCGAGCAATCGGTCACGCCGTTTCTCGAGAACGACGAAGTTCTCGGCGATATCAACGACAAGTACAACGGAAACTATCTCGATGAGATGACCGTGATTGCGGCCGCGCGTGCGGCGGGCTACAGCACGGCGAGTGTCGGCAAAGTTGGCCCCGTGCTGATCGCCGATCCGACCGCGCGCGATGGCAAATCGACGATCGTCGTCGATGATTCCACCGGCTCGCCGGTCGGCATTCCGCTCGCCGATCCGGTTCGCGCCGCGATGCTCGTTGCCGGGCTGCCGCTTGCGCCACCAACACGCGGCGCGAATGGCGATGCGGGAACGTTTCTCTTGCCCGGGACGCTTGTGGCGAACACCTACCAGCAAGAGTACTTCGTGCACGCCGCGACCGACGTGATTTTACCCGCATTCAAATCGCGCAACAAACCGTTTGTGATGATGTTCTGGTCGCGCGATCCCGACGGCACGCAGCACAATCAAGGCGATAGCCCGGACAACGTCGTCCCCGGCATCAACGGACCGACGTCGCTTGCTGCAATCAAAAATGCGGATAACGATCTGGCAGCGCTACGTGCAGCGCTCGACAAGTTGGGCCTGAGCGCAACGACCGACATCATCGTTGCTGCCGACCACGGCTTCTCGACGATTTCCAAACAGAGCAAAACTTCGAGCACGATCGGGATGACGTTCCCGACCTCAGCCAAAGGCGAGTTGCCGAGCGGGTTCCTTGCAATCGATCTTGCAAAGGCCCTCGGCGAACGCCTGATGGATCCCGATCGCGAAGAAGGCCTCACGGTCAACTACGCAAGCGGCGAACTCCCCAACCGCGGCAACGGACTCATCGGCGCGACGCGTTCCGAGCCGCACGTGATCGTCGCCGCCAATGGCGGCAGCGATCTTGTGTATTTCGCGCCGGGTTTCGAATCGTATGCCAAGCGCGTCGTCGAAACGCTGCTCGCGCAAGATTACGTGAGCGGCCTCTTCGTTGACGAACGTCTCGGCTCGTTCCCTGGCACGCTTGCGGTGAGCGATATCAATTTCACCGGCGCATCACCGCTTCCGCGTCCCGGTATCGTCGTCAATTTCCGTTCGTTTACCACCGGCTGCTCGATTCCGACCAACTGCACGGCGGAAGTCGCCGATAGCGGACTTCAGCAGGGCCAAGGGATGCACGGCAGCTTCAGCCGCGCCGATACGCTCAACTTTATGGCAGCCATCGGTCCCGATTTCAAAACCGGCTTCATCGATCGGGCGCCCGTGAGCAATGCGGATGTCGGCATGACGATGGCACGTATCCTCGGCCTGCAAATCCCAAGCGTCGGTACGCTTGTCGGACGTTCGATGAACGAAGCGCTCCGCGGCGGTGCGATGCCCGCATTCACGCGCGACGTCAAATCATCGACGCCCGGACCCAGCGGTCAGGTGACCAAACTCAACGTGCAAATTGTCGGCACGACGCGCTACTTCGACGCGGCGGGTTTCGCCGGTCAAACCGTCGGCCTCTAACCGAACGACGCTCACGAAAAGCCGTCGCCCGTTTCGAGCGGCGGTTTTTTTATACCTGAACGGCGTGCTTGGCGAGATGCAGCGTCACGGCGCGATGCGCGAGGGCCATAATCGTGAGCATCGGGTTCACGCCCGATGCGAGCGGAAAGACCGATGAATCGGTGACCATGAGACCTTCGATTCCGTGGACGTGTCCGAACGGATCGGTAACGCCGCGCGTCGGGTGGGCGTTCATCCGCGCCGTTCCCATTTGGTGCGCGGAGAAGACGGCAAGTCGATTCGCTTGCGTGCCGCGCTCCGCGATGGCACGGAAGAACGTCGTGCGCTCGTCTTCGCTTGCCTCGCGCCGAAGTTCGAGCGGGTCGGCATGTAAGGTCGCGACGCGTTCTGCCCCGGCGGCAAAAGCCAGCGTCGCGCAACCGATCAGCGCTTGGATCATGCGTTCGCCATCATCTGCGGCGACGGCATAGTGGATCTCGTTGCGATCGTCGAGGCCGATCGTCCCTTCACCGCGATCGCGCGTGAGCACGATGAGGAGCGCGTTCTTCCGTGCGCCATGCATGTCCGCGGCGTGACGCGCTTGGCTGCGCCAAGGAAGGGCGAGCGCCATCAGGCCGGGATGCGCGGGCGCCGCTTCGATCGTTGCACCGTAACCGTCATCGATGGAGCTGAATCGGTCGCAGAGTGCCGTTTGCATCGCTCCGTTCCACGCGTCGACGGGTTCAGCGAATTCAGCGACGAGGGCCGTCGTTGGATGCAGATGCAAATGACGGCCGAGGTGCGATGATTTTACGCCGCTGCGCGCAAGAATTCCGGGCGTACGCAACGCCCCGCCGGCGATGATGACGAGCGGCGCTTCGATCGTGAGATCGCCCGCTTCCACGGCCGTGACGCGGTTGTGGTCGATCCGCACGCGATCGACCGTGGTGTCGGCGTAAAGCGTCGCGCCTGCTTCTATGGCATCGGCGAGATACGTTTGCGTCGTCGATTGTTTTCGGCCGTACGCGCAGCCGAAACCGCAGTAGCCGCAGCCTTCACCGCATCCGCTCGCGTTGCGTGGAATCGCCTTCGATTCCCAGCCGAGCACGCGTGCACCCTCGACGATTGCCGCGTTGTTGCGATTGTGCTCGTGCGATTGCGCGACGCCGAGTCGCGCTTCGACGGATGCGTATGAGGCTTGCAGTTCGTCTGCCATCGCCGGATAGCCGATGGCCTCGGCCCACTGCTGTGCGACGTGCGGCGTAAGGCGCAGCGACGTGCACCAGTTCACCGTCGTCCCGCCGCCGACGCACGCACCGGCCAGAATCGAGACCGCGAGATCCTCGGTTGCGGTTAGCCCCGCATCGAGATACAAATCGGCAAACGACCGCGCTTCGCTCTGCAACGCCGCCGTCGTATTGGCAACCGGTCCCGCCTCAAGAATAACCGTGCGCAAACCGGCGCGCGCGAGGAGCGCCGCGGCCACACCACCGCCGGCCCCCGATCCGACGACGACGGCATCGGCGTGAATCGTTCCGCGAACGGTGCTTGTGGGAGGCGGGATGATAGGACTTACGCGTCGATCCTCGCGTGGACCGGGGTAGCCGATCGTCGGCCAAAGCGGATTCGTTCCCGCTTCATCGGTTGCGGCATAGGCGGCGAAGAGCGCGAGCCGTTTGAACGCTTGAAAACCCGTGCGCAAATCGGAGATCGACGAATCGCAAAGCGCACGCAGTGCCGCCTCGCGCGCCGGTCGCGGGAGTGCCATCAGCGGCGCGATGAGTCGCGCGAAGAACTGTAACTTCGATCGGCGATGAGGCGCGAGCCGCGCGAACGCCTCTTCCATGAGCTCCGTGCCGCGCGCGACATCGGAACCGCCGGGCGCAAATGTGGCTACTATTGCTGCGAGCGTGCGCGTCATCGCGGGACGAATTCGGGCTGACGATTGACGACACCCCGTTGTGCTCTAGGTGGTTCTCCCCATTTTAGCGAAATGTGGCCGATGAAACGGTATCGGGTTTCCGCTCTCATTCGCGCGTCGCAAGTGATTGTCGCGCTGCTCGTCCTGGTGTGTGTGCGCGGAAGCGCAACGGGTCGAGCGACGGTTTACGTTGGGTCAAGCGCCACGTTTTTGCCGGGCACACCGGTGGCGGCGGAGTTGTACGGTTCGCAAGACTCCGAGCCCGTCGACGTGGAAGTGACGGCGACGCGAATCGACGCGGTGACCGCCGTACGTGTGCTTGAAAGCAGAAGTGCGTCAGAAGATGCGTTCAGTTCGAAGCACCCGCTGCGACGATTGCGGATTCGCATACAGCCCGGCTATTACCGCCGCAACACCGTGCCGCTCGGTGAGCTGCCGATCGGACTGTACGGAATTCGCTTCGTCTCGCCCCGTTATATCGCGCTGCAAGTTATCAATGTAACGACACTCGGCATCCTGAGTACGGGACGCACGAGCTCGATCTATGCCGTAACGATCGATCTGCAGCACGTTCAAACATCGCAGCGACGCAAGCGTAAGGACTGCCGCTGGACCGGACTTTGAGACCCTCCAGTCGGTCGATGCCTTGGGTAGCGCGGTCCTTCCCATTCCTCGCGACGAACGACACCGATTTATCGTAGCACGTGCGGCTGATGGTTCAACCGCAATCGCAGAAGGTACCCGGTATGGAGCGTCGGCGGAGAATGCAGAAACGAGCTACGTTCAAACGGATCGGCCGATCTATCATCCCGGCGATGTCGTGAATTTCCGTGCGATCGTTCGCGGTGGCGAAGCCCCGCACTACACCGTGCCGACCGGGGATCGTTCGATCGCCTTGATTGGGCCGAATGGATCGAGGCTGACCGTAAAACACGCCGCCTTCGATGCGTTCGGTACGCTTGCAGCGGACTTTGTTTTGCCTGCAGATGCATCGCTTGGCGACTACCGCATCTCAACCCACGACGAGTCGTACAGTCAAAGCGGTCATTTCGCGGTCCAGGCGTACAAGAAGCCGGAGTATCTCCTGCGTGTCGCTCCGAAAAGCAAGTACGTTCTCAGCGGGCAAACCGCACATCTGCACGTCCAGGCGCGCTATTTTTTCGGAAAGGCCGCGGTTGGAATGACCGTGCATTACACCGCGTCCTTTCCGATATGGTATTGGTATCGACGCTACAATTCGGGCCTGCGATTCGATGGCAACGGCCTCGACGAGAGCGCCAGTCGGCTAGCGGATATCGAGGGAACCCTCAAAACCAACGCTGAGGGCAACGTCGACATCGCCATACCGAGCGTTCACCGTAATGACGAACGTCTTGTCCAGATCGCAATCGACGCGCGCGACGATTCTTTCCGAACGGTCACCACAAACGAAACGCTGATTTTGGTACCGGCCTCGTTCTTCGTGAGCATCGAGAATCATCAGTGGTATTCATCCCTTGGTACGCCGCTCGTCTTCACGCTCCGGGCAACCGGCTATGACCGCGGACCGCGACCCGGTACGGCGATCGATATCACCGTGCGACGGCGCGAAGCGAATCGCGAGCAAACGATCGTCGCACGGGAGCACGTCGTCACGGAGCGTGACGGATCGCGTGCGTATTCATGGACGCCCGATTCTCCCGGTTTTTACACGATCGACGCTCGCTCGACCGATGCAGCCGGTAATGCGGTCACGACCTCCACCAGTGCCTGGGTGGGCGAGAGCGGGTATGCATTTCCGTACCGGTTCGAACAACTCAGCGTTATCCCGCAGCGCGAGGCGACGGCTCCCGGTGAAAACGCCGGGGTTCTCGTCACCTCACCGCACGGAGACACGGACGCGATCGTCGATATTCTTGCGCCAGGCTACGAGCACACGTACGTGGTTCACTTGGACGGCGTCGTCTCGACGCTTGCGATCACCCCGCCGCCAGACGCGGCGAAATTCGATGTCTCCGTCGTCGTCCCGTCGGCACAGGGGGTGACGGTGGGACGGGCGACCCTCCGCGTCAAGCCCGATCCGCGAAGGCTCAGCGTCAGTGTCACCTCTGAACGTTCGACGTATCAGCCTGGCGATCGCGCGCGTTTCCACATCGAGGTTCGCGATTCAAGTGGCCGCCCCGCTCGCGCGCAGGTCGCACTCGCCGTCGTCGACGATGCGATCTTTGCACTTACGGGGAGCGACAGCCTCGATCCATACAACCATTTTTACACCAACGCCAACGTGTATCACACGGAGAATGCATCGTGGCGTGGGCTCAATTCACCGGAAGGAACGTACCTCGCCGGTGCGCTTCGGACGATCGGACGCATAACGTCGCGCCAGAACGGTTTCTCGCCGTCATCGACAGCCGATGCGTACTCGGTGGGTTCCGCAAGTGGCGCTGCGCCCGACTTCAGCCAGCTTCGGTCGGATTTCCGTGATACGGCGTACTGGACGCCGTCCGTCGTAACAAGCGACAAAGGCAGCGCTGAGGTCACCTTCACGTGGCCGGATTCGCTGACGTCCTATTCGGCATCCGGGATCGCGCTGACGACCGCTACGGACATTGGGTCGGGCGTGGGGCACGCACTGGTGACGAAAGACTTTCTCATCCGCCTTTCTTCACCGCGTTTTTTGCGAACCGGCGATGAGTCGCGACTCACGGCGATTGCGCAAGGTCCACGCACGGCGACGAGCGCGCGCCTCCGGCTTTCCGCGCCAAGTATCGGACCGGCCGATGTCTCAAAGACGGTCGCTTTTAATCGCGCGGCTTCCGCCACGACGCATTGGGACGTCTCCGGTCGCGCGATCGGAACCGCGACGCTGCGCCTCGCTGGAACGAGCGGATCGCTGCGCGATGGATTACTCACAACGATGCCGATCGAGTCGGCCGGCATCGCGCAGCACATTCGCGACGCGGGCGCGCTCCCGTTATCGAACAGCTCGGCCTTCAACCTTCCGCGCGGTGCGGACGCCGGTAACGTGCGGGTCGATATCTCGCCGAGCTACGTTGGCCAGCTCATCGCGGACGCGCATTTACTCGATGTCTATCCCTACTCGTGCGTCGAGCAAACGATGTCATCGGCGTTGCCGGCAATTTACGTGGAACGGCTGCTCCAACAAACCAAACTCAAAGAAAAATCAACGCTCGATCCCGCGCCGATCGCGCGTCGCGCGATCGAACGGTTGACAAAACTTCAGCACGCCGACGGATCGTGGGGCTGGTGGGAGCACGATGGGGCCAATCCGTTCATGACCGCATATGCGCTTTACGGTCTCTCCGAACTGCGCCACGACGGTCACGAAGTCCAGCAGTCGACGATCGATCGCGGCGTGCAAAGTATCCGAGAACAGCTGGGTCAAAACCATTCCGACACACTTGCATTCTATGGGGGAACGCAGCCGAACTCCGCGTGGAACACGCGCGCATATATGCTCTTTGCGCTTGCGGATGCAAACCCGACGGCGGTCGACCGCACGATCTTGGCTGAGGCCGATGCCCATGTCGCCGACCTCAACAGTTACGCGCTTGCCACACTCGGTCTCGCGCACGTGTCGATCCACGATCGCGACGGCGCGTTACCACTGCTGCGTGAAATCCAACGCCGCAAGACGGATGACGGTCACCTCGCCTTTTGGCGCGGCCAGGGTTGGCACTACCGGTGGGAAGACGATCCCATCGAGACGACCGCGTATGCTCTGCGATTCGTCCATGCGATGACACCCGATGACGCAAGTCTCCAACACGGGATCGCGTGGCTGCGTACGCAGCAACACGGTTCGTGGTTTTATACGACGAAAGACACCGCCGCGGCGATCTTCGCGATGGTCGAAGTCGGTACGACGGCACCCGACGAGTTCGATCCGCATGAAACGGTGCGTGTCATGATCGGCGATCGCACGATCAAGACACTGCGCATCGATAGTCCGATCGTCGGGGCGAGCGAGTCCTCGTTCACCATTCCGGCGACCGAACTTACCAGCGGCGCCACACTCCGTTTCGAACGTGAGGGTCGCGGTGCACTGTATTGGTCAACGGATTGGACGACGTATGCGCGAGATCAACGTCGCGTTGCCGATGTTGACGATGCAGCACTTCGGCTCCTCGACGGCGATACGAATGCGCCGTTTACGGTCACCCGTCGCTACGCGCATGGCCGGGACAATGCGTGGAAGACCGGCGATCTGGTCGATGTCGATCTCATCGTCACCGCGCAATCCGATCGTCAGTTCGTCTCGATCGAGGATCCGTTTCCCGCTGGGTTCGAATATCAACCGGCGCAGCATGAAGCCGGCCGCGACTCGTGGAGCGGATTGCAATTCTTCGACGATCGGCTCGTCTTCTTCGCGACGAGTATTTCATCGCACTATCCGATGCATCTTCACTATCAGCTCCGGGCGACCACACCCGGCACGTATACCGCCGCAGCGCCGACAGTCACGGCAATGTACGGGCCGCCCGTAACCGCCGCCGGGCACCGTGACCGCGTTATCGTGCGATGAGGACCTAGGCGCGGCCGCCGGTTACGGCATAAAGTTTGACGTGATCGCTTGCTGCACCAAGAGCCGACGGGTCGAGCTCTTCCATTGATTTGCCGACATCCCCGACGTTGAAGGCGGCCATGACGTCGTTGAGCTCGCGGGCGCGGCTAGAGAGCTCTTGAACGCGCACGTCGATCGTGCGAACTTCGTCGCGCAATTGACTCGAGGCGGTTGACACGCGGCCCGCCGCGTGCGACTGCGTCTCGGCAAGGGACTCGATCGGTGCGATCGCATCGAGGACGGACTGCGTTGTCTGCTGCATCGACGAGGCCGCGGCTGCGTTCTCTTCGACGACTGCCGAGACGCTCGACACATTGTCGGTCAGGCGGCGGCTTGCCTCGGCCATCGTCGCGCTTTGCTCGCGCATCGCAGCCGCCGTGGACGATGTCTGCTGGATCGCTAATTCAACGGATTCGATCGCGACGCGAGCGCGTTCGGCGACGCGCAATCCCTCGTCGATTGCCGTGGCCGACGAGCGCATTTGTTCGGCAACGCCGATCGTCTCTTTTTGAATCGCCGAGAGAATCGCGCCGATTTCTTTGGTCGATTGTCCGGACCGGATTGCAAGCTTGCGGACTTCATCGGCAACGACAGCGAAACCGCGACCGTGCTCGCCCGCCCGCGCCGCTTCGATCGCGGCGTTGAGCGCGAGGAGGTTCGATTGATCGGCGATCTCGTCAATGGCGTTAACGATCTCTTCGATTGCGACGGAGCGTTCGATGAGCGCCGACATCGTCTTTGCACTCGCCGCCGCCGAGACGTGTAAACGCGACATCGTCTCCGCCGTCACCTGGACCGCGTCGCGACCGGATCGCGTTTCGCCGCTGGCGTTCAGTGCGGCCGCAGCCAGCTCGTCTCCGATCGTTGCAAGGCGTGCAATCTCGTCGTTAAGCGCCGTAACTTCGGTTACCGTTGCGGCAAGCGCGACCGCTTGGTGTCCGGCACCCATCGCGATTTCCGCCGACATCGACGAGAGCGAGCTCACCGCCGTATTGGCGTCGGCGACAAGTTGTGCTTGATCCTGCGCATCGGTTGCAAGCGCGACGATCGCTTGAGCGATTTCCTCGACGGCAAGCGTCGCCTCGGAGGTAATGCCGCTCACGGACGAACTTGCTTCGAGTTGCTGGAGGGCGACTGTTTTCGTCCCGGAGATCACTTCACGCAAGATTGCGACCGTTGCATAATAGCGTTCGATCAGAACACGGAGGCCCTCGGCCAGTTCGTTATAGCTGCGTGAAAGATCGCCGACTTCATCCTGTCGGTGGTCGGCAATCGTCGTGATTTGGGCATCAATGTGCGCCGTCAGATCGCCAACAGCAAGCCGGTCGAACGCCTCGGAGATCGCGGGAAAGTCGTTGCGGACCACCTCGCCCAGGGCGACTTGCACGCGTGCGATACGTGCGGCAATCCGACGGCCGAGGACGAGTGCCGTCAAGACGACGACAATGACCGCGACGATGCCGAGGCCAATCATCGTGCCGACCGCGATCACACGGGCGCGCGCTCCGTCTGCTGCAGAGGTTGCCAAGAATGCGTCGGTCTCGACGCGGAGCTTCTTATCGGTATCGCGGTACGTGTCGACGAGTGCTTTGCCATCGCCGATGTGCGCGAGCGCCATGGCGCGCTGCTTCTTATCGATGAGTGCAACTTCACCGTCGTAAAATTTCGTGATCGCTGCGATCTGCGTTTTTGCATCCGCAAACGCACTCGTCAGACGCGCATCGCTCGTCGCATTCGCAACGAGGTCGACGTCTTGGGCCAGCTGCGTCGAGCCACGTTCGTACTCATCGACAAAGCGCGTGTTTCCCGTATCGACGTAAGCGCGCACGCCCGCTTCCAGGTTCACCAACTGAAGCAAGATATCGCGCGAAGCCGCATTGAGCTCGACCCGGTCTGAGACCGTTTTCGTAATCGCCTGCATCGCGTTCATTTGAACGATAGCGGTCCCGGCCATGACGCCGAAGAGCACGAGCGGAACGACAAAGCCGAGTGCGATGCGCCACGCGATCGAGACTTTCACTGGTGAACCCCAAAGAAAAAGAGAGAGGTGGGTTCACACCCGCACTCTCCCTACGTATCAACTCAAGCGGCGAATTCCCGCCGTTTGTCTATTTAGAGTTTGTAAGCTGCTTTGAGATCTTTCATCGCCTGCGTCAGGATGATGTGATAGTCCTGATCGGCGGTGCGGCCGTACTTCGCATCGATGTCGTCCATGATCTTGGTGTGGATCGGGTGCGACACGAGATTGTCGAGCATGAACTCAACATCGAAGTTGCCGTCTTTGGTCACGCCGGCGGTGTAGAGAGCGGCCGAGAGGCCTTTACCGTCTTTGGCATCGGCCTGCGGGGCCGGAAGAGCGATCTTCGCTTCGGTGACGATCTTGAGCGCGTCGGCGACGACAAAATCAAACGTCTTGACGAACTGGCCGATTTTCTCGGCGCCGTACTTGTCGGTGAGGCTTTTGAGTTCGGCTGCGGTCAGGTCGCCGGCAAGCGACTTCACGAGCGTCGTCGTTTCGAACTTGCTGGGGCCGCCACCGGCGACAACCATGGAGACCGTGAGCGGGAGATTCGGCTTGCCGACATAGCTGACGGCATCGCTGAAGCGGGCCTTCGGAGCGTCCATCTTCATGCCGCCCATCGCATCAGCGGCGAACGCCGGAAGCGACGAGGCGAGCACGCCCAGACCCAGAAGCGCGGCGGCCGAAGCCGTGCGGAAATTGAACACGAGGGACTCCTTCATAGTGGGGGAGTGGTGGCCCGGCGGTGCCGATGCCCGCTCAATAGACGACGGCCCCACGCCTTTGGATGCTCTCCTCGAAAAAATTTCGCAAATCGATCGTCGGTAACATGGGCATTAACAGGGGAGCACGGCTTCGGCTGAAAATTGTTTTCATGAAACTCGGTTGTCGATTCTTGCCGTTTTCAGTCGGGAACGGCCTTTCCAGCTGACCGTTGGATGCTGCGCGTCGCGCGTACTACTTTGAAGGAGTCCGTTAATGGCCACAAATACGCCTGGAGCGAACCGCTGGGCAATCGCATGGTCCGGGGTCATCGTCATGATCCTGGCCGGCACCGCCTACGCGTGGAGCAACTTCACGACGCCGCTGCGCGCCTCGTTCGGTTGGAGCTCGACCGAAGTTAGTTTGGTTTTTGGGATCGCCATCTTTTCGCTTGGCATCGGCGCCGTGATCGGCGGTCGCTGGCAAGATCGTGTCGGACCGCGAGTCGTAACCATCACCGGGATCGTCCTCTGGGGTCTGGGCAATCTGCTCGCTGCCGTTGGTCCGCACTCGGTCTTATGGTGGGATCTCACCTACGGCGTGATCGGCGGCCTCGGCAATGGCATGGCATACATCACACCGGTTGCGACCGTGACCAAGTGGTTCCCCGACAAGCGCGGACTCGCAAGCGGCATGGTCGTTATGGGTTTTGGCCTCGGCGCTTTTTTCTACGGCTTCATCCTCAAAGCGATTCCGGCGTTTGTGACCGCATCCAAACACGCGCAGGCGTTCATCGACGCGAAAGCCGCCGCGCTCAAAGCCGGCACGACCTTCGATCCCGCGGCCTTCGCAATGACCGCTGATGACATCGGCATCATCGGCACCGTGCTGCTCATCAGCGGTATCGTGTATGCCGTCGTCGGCGGCGCCGCCGCATCGCAACTGCAAAATCCCCCCGCCGGCTATACGGTCGCCGGTGCGACCGCTGCGGCCAAAGCCTCGGATTCGCATTCGTTCACGCCGGCCCAAGTGTTGCGCACGCCGCAACTCTATCTGCTCTGGCTAATGCTCTTCGTCAACGTGGTCGCCGGGATCTTAATCGTCTCGAATGCCGTGCCGATCATCCGCGAACTCATTTCCAAAGGCGTTACCGACCCCGACGCAATCAAGGCGCTCACCGGAACCGCGATCAGCGCGTACGCCTTCGTCGCCGTGTTCAACGGTCTTGGCCGTTTTTTCTGGGGCGCGATCTCCGATCGACTGGGCCGCAACAATGCGTACGCGATGATCTACGGCGTGCAGGCGGTGGTGTTTTTCCTCTTACCGGGATTCCACTCAATTCCGCTCGTGCTCTTCGCCTTCGCGATCATTCTTGCGTGTTACGGCGGTGGCTTTGCCGTTATGCCGTCGTTCAACGCCGACTACTTCGGAACGAAGTTCCTCGGGCAGAACTACGGCTTCATCCTCACGGCGTGGGGAGCTGCGGGCCTCGTCGGTCCGTACATTGCGGGCGCCGTCAAAGATGCAACGGGCAGTTTCTCCGGAGCGCTGATACCGCTTGCGGTCATGTTGCTCATTGCAATCGTCCTCCCGTTCATCACCAAGAAACCGGCGGCAACCGCGGCCGCCGTCGCAACCGCGTAACCGTACGCGTCACCAAAACAAAGGGGCGGCCGTCGCTAGATGGCCGCCCCTTTGTTCGTTCTGTGCTACCGTTATTCAGGCGGTCGGAGCGTTGCGCGCGCATCGTCGGCCGACGTGCGACCCGCTTCCATAATCGTTTCGCGCAAGATATAGCCGCCGAAGAGCGTAAGCCCCGCTGCGAGCACGGTTTTTATACGGTGATGTTTTGCCGTACCGCGTTTGGCAAAGAGTGCGGGCAGATTCATCAAGACGGGTGCCGCGATGCCTAAGCCAAGCGTGTACGTTTTGAGTTTCTTTCCGGTCGTGCCGGTGAAGAATGGCGCGCCGTGTTCTTTTGCGCGCATCTGGTAGTCGAGCAACAGCGCGGCTTCGGCAGTCGCGGCGAGAACTTCGATCTTCTCGAGTCGCTCGATCGTCTCGGCGCTCCCGCCGGTAAGCGCGAGCAGCGCGGCGTTCAGCGCGCAGGCCGTACTCGTGGCCGAACAGACGAAGATCGCGGGGATGTGTTTTCGGCCAACGTACCACACCGGAATCGCCGTCGCCGAGATGAGGACGCCGGTGTAGGACGCCATAAGGCACGCGCCGAGCGCAAGCAAACCGTTGCGCAAAATCTTCGGCACGAATCCGCCGAAATGGATCGGCAGAATACCATCGCGAAAAAGCTGATCGGCAACCGCAAGTCCCGCCGCTGCGGAAAAGAGCGAGAGCGAATACACGCCCACCGACATCGGCGACTTTAGCTTGAAGATGCGGAGCATGTTGTAGAATTTTTCGGGGACGCCGAGATCCTTGATCAAGAGCGCGCCCGACGCAGCCGAAAACACGACGGCGATGTAGCGCCCGTTGCGGATCAGCGGCTCATCTTGCTTGGAGCCGACGGTGTCGGCGAGTGCGGCGAGCATCGCACTGCCGCTCATCATCCCGCCGAGATAAAAATACCAGACGATTTCCCAGCGCCAGTGCGCTTTGCGCACGACTGGATGTTCGAAATACGAGGTCTGCTCGCGCCCGAATCCGCCGTCGCCCTTGGCCATCGATGCGGCGACCGCGTCGGGCGAAATGGACGACGCTCCACTCGCGTCGCCGTACGCAGCGCCGTGTTTGCCTTTCCCGTAGTTGAGGTCGATCTGCACGGCTAGTCCTTCGCCGCCATGATGTTCCACGCAAGAGCGCCGAGGGCAAGAGCAGCAACAAAGCCACTCGTGTACGCCGCTTTCTGGAACGTCGACGGAAGTACGGGCTTGGGCGGCAAGTTGAACACTTCGGGACGATCGGGAATCATGAAGAATGCGTTGAGGTCGCCAACCGCACCCATGTCCTCGCCGAGGCCGTAGATCCGAACGTTCTTGCCTTCGGCATTGAGCTTCTCAAGACGCGCGCTGGCAACGGCCTTGAGTTCTTCAACGGGTCCAAAGAGAATCGAATCGGTCGGACACGATTTTGCGCATGCGGGTTCGAGCCCGTCTTTCTGCCGGTCGTAGCAAAGCGTACACTTCTGCGCGATGCCGGTGCTGTGCGAAACCGCGACGACGCCAAAGGGGCACGACGGGACGCAGTACCCACAGCCATTGCAGATGTCGGGCTGCACGTAGACGTCGTCGAATTCGTTGCGGACGATCGCGCCGGTCGGGCACGCTTCAAGACAACCCGCATTCGTACAGTGCTTACACACATCGGACATCATCATCCAACGCGAGTCGAGCGGATTGATGCGATCCATCTGTTCGACGAAGGCGACGTGACGCCACGTATCCGACGAGAGGCGGTTCGTATTGTCGTACGAGTTCCCCGACATCGCGTAGCCGTCGGCGGGCAACTCATTCCACTGTTTGCAGGCAACTTCGCAGGCTTTGCAGCCGATGCACAGCGTGACGTCGGTAAAGAATCCCATCTTGGTGTGGGGCTCGGCGATCAGATCGATCTCGGTCACGGCTGATTCTCTCCTCGGGCATGAACGCGCGCAGAGGCATCCATGACGGTTTGCGCGGAGACGATGCTCTCATCCGTACTCTCGCCGGGTAGCGCAGTACATTTTCCGCCGCGCTCGGGTGTCCCAAACGGGGTCTGTTCGCTCGGCGGAACCGGGCGCTGCGTCGCGCCTTCGTGATACGCAAGACGGCGCCCAACGCGAATGTTTGCGGTGAACGCTTTTGCTTCATGAATGGAGACGTTCGGATCGGCGACGAGTGGCGGAAGAAGATTCGGCGTGTCGCCCGTGACGATGCCTTGGTATCCGAAATGCATCGGAATGCCGATCTGGTGAACGAACTTGCCTTTGCCAAGACGAAACGGCTGGAGTCGTCCGGTGACCAGCGCCTTGAGTTCGATTGCGCCGCGCTTGGTCTCGACCGTGACCCAATCACCGTTGCGAATGCCGCGTTCCACCGCGAGCTCCGGCGAAATCTCGCAGAAGAGTTCCGGTTGCAATTCGGCAAGCCACGGCGACCAACGCGTCATCGCACCCGAGAGATGGTGCTCGGTCAAACGGTAGGTCGTAATCACGTATGGATAGTCGGGGTCGCCGACGGCATGATACGGATTGTCGCGCCGGTTCCACTCTTTGAGCACCGGATTAAACTGCGCGTTTGGATAGAGGGCGTTTGGGACCGGAGATTCTTTAGGTTCGTAGTGTGTTGCAATCGGACCATCAACCGTGCCCTGCACGCCAAAGATCTCGGCAACACCAAACTGCTGCATGATAAACGGCGCCGTGCCGTCGTGCGCGTCCATGCCGCCCGCGCCGGCTTTTGCGCGGAAAGCGGGATCTTTCGCAACGGGAAAATCGGGCACGTCAAAGCCCGTCCACTTCTTCTGCTCGGCGTCCCACCACACGAGCTTCTTGTTCTCGCTCCACGGCGCACCGGCGGGATCGGCCGAAGCGCGATTATACAGGTTGCGACGGTTGGCGGGCCACGCCCACGCCCACTGCGGAGAAACCCAATCGTCTCCCGTCCGACGACGCGTGAGATTCTCG
The DNA here is from genome assembly GCA_038231455.1 of Vulcanimicrobiales bacterium. Taxonomy (GTDB): domain Bacteria; phylum Vulcanimicrobiota; class Vulcanimicrobiia; order Vulcanimicrobiales; family Vulcanimicrobiaceae; genus JANLVI01. The sequence continues at coordinate 67,744 of JBBRLI010000004.1, forward strand.
TCTTTGGACGGAAAGTAACCGGTGTAAATCCATGCGCCCGCCGCCGTCGATCCATCGTCTTTAAGATCGACGAAGGTTTTGATCTGCTCGCCGGTTGTGATGTTGAACCCGTTTATTTCACGCATGATTTTCTCGACGTCGGGTTCACCGTGCGCCCGTTCGTGCACGTCTTCGGAATCGTAATTCCAGGTGATGTCGAGGATCGGGCGGTCGTTCGGATTCACGGAACCCGCGTAGAGGGCTTTCATCCGTTTGCCAAGATCGTACAGAAACGCAAGGTCGCTACGGGCGTCGTCCGGCGGATCGACGGCCTTCTCGTGAAATTGTACGAGCCGCATCGTGTTCGTGAACGTGCCGGATTTCTCGCCGACGGATGCGCTTGGAATGAAGAATACCTCGGTACCCACTTCACGCGGGTCGGTGCCTTCGCGTTTCCAGAACGCGGCCGTCTCCGTCTCGAAGATGTCGTTACACACCATGAATTTGAGCTGCTCGAGCGCGGCGCGCTGCAAGCCCGCGTTCTGTCCGCCGACCGCCGGATTTTGACCGAAGAGAAAGAGCCCTTCGATCCCGCCGTCCTTCATATCGAAAAAGAGCGGCATGTGCGAATGATCGCCCGTGACTTTCGGGAGATAGTCAAAGCACCAGTCGTTTTCAACGGTGGCAACATCACCCCACCACGCTTTCATTTGCGAGACGGCGTATTTGGGCCAATTCGACCACCAGCCGGTTTTCGCTGTGTGATGGTTCTTCCACGTCGCAAAGTCGTACTCACCGCGTTCGAACGACGGCGTCTTGATGTAGCCGGGCAGCGTGTCGTACAAGGTGGCGATGTCAGTCGACCCCTGAATCGACGCGTGTCCGCGCAGCGCCATGATGCCGCCGCCGGGACGACCGACCGAGCCCATCAGCGCGGCGAGCGTCGCAGCGGCGCGAATGTTCTGCACGCCGACGGTATGCTGTGCCCAGCCCATCGCGTAGCAGTAGGCCATCGTTTTTTCGCGGCCACCGCTGGAGGCGACGAGTTCGGCAAGTTTGAGGAAGCCTTCGATCGGCGTACCGCAGATACGTTCGACCATCTCCGGCGTGTAGCGTGCGTAGTGTTTCTTGAGGATATTGATCGCACAGCGCGGATGGTTGAGCGTGAGGTCTTTTTTCGGACGCGACGGCGTGCCGTCGGCCGGATCTTCCAGCTCGTACGCCCAGCTCGAAACGTCATACGTGCCGGTCTTCTCGTTGAATCCCGAAAAGACGCCGTCGAGGTCTTCCGTATCGACGAACTTCTCGCTGATGACGTATGCGGCGTTGGTGTAGTTGAGCACGTATTCTTTAAAATAGCGCTCGTTTTGCAACACGTAATTAATAATGCCGCCGGTGAATGCGATATCCGTCCCCGAGCGGATCGGCAAGTAGATGTCCGCAAGGGCGCTGGTGCGCGTGAAGCGCGGGTCGACGTGCACGACGGTCGCGCCCCGTTCTTTTGCTTGCGTGACGAAGCGGAACCCAACGGGATGATTCTCGGCAAAGTTCGAGCCTTGGATGAGAATCAGGTCGCTGTGCTTGAGATCCATCAAGAACGTCGTCGCGCCGCCGCGTCCGTACAAAGTCCCAAGACCTGGGACGGTGGAGCTATGTCAAATTCGGGCTTGGTTCTCGATGAATGGTGTGCCGATCGATCGAAAGAGTTTGGTGATGAGATAATTCTCTTCGTTGTCGAGCGTTGCACCGCCGAGCGATGCGAGCGCCATCGTGCGCTTCACGCGCTGACCCGCCGCATCGGTCTCGACGAACGTGCGGTCGCGCGTCTCTTTTACTTTTTCCGCGATACGCGTCATCGCCCAATCGAGCGTGACGTCTTCCCAGTCGGTCGCAAAAGGCGCGCGGTATTTGACTTTGGTCCAGCGATTCGGATTGACGTGCAATTGGAACGTGGCCGCACCTTTGGGACACAGCGTTCCGCCGTTGATCGGACTTGCCGGATTGCCCTCGATGTCGATGATCTTCTCGTTCTTTGAGTAAATCATCGTGCCGCAGCCGACGGCGCAATACGGACACACGCTGGGCGTGGCTTTGGCATCCTTGATGCGCGAGTGCAGCGTCTGCGAGCGCTTCGAGAGTACGTTCGGTAGCGGCGCGATCCGTTTGCCGAGGGCACCGGCGGCGCGCGCGAGCAGCGAAGTCAGATCGAGCGGCGGACCCTGCGTTTTTGCCATTGTTTCTGATTCGACGACAGACAAAGCGACTCCATGCCGGGAATCGTCTTATCGTGGAGCGGAACGGACCAAGGCCCGACTTGCTGCCGTTTCTACCGCAAGCTGCAAATCTTTCATGAGGAACGGCTTACTTACGAACGCGTCCCACGCATCTTCGCGCGTTCTCGGAGCCTGACCGAGCCAGACGAAACCCGTCCGTTCGCGCACGCCCGGATCGATTGTCGCCAAGAAGTCACCCGGTTCGCCTTCGAGGCGGTCGACATCGATGATTGCAACGTCGCTCGGCGTCTGCGTCGCCGCGAGTGCGACGTCCGAGGCTTTGCCCAGGATCGTCACGGCATAGCCGGCCCCGCGCAGTGAATGGCCGATATACGATCGCGAGTCGCCGTCGCGATCCTGCACGAGCACCCGGCGCGTGCGGGGACGGTGCTGACTTGTCGAACTCGGTAAATAGACGCGAAAAACGCTCCCCGCCCCTTCGGTGCTCTCGACATCGATTGCACCGCCGTGCAGATCCACGATCGTTCGGCAGAGGAAAAGCCCAAAGCCGGTTCCGGTGATTCCGAGCCGGCGGGCGTTCGAGGCCCGTGCGAAGCGGCCGAACAGACGTGCTCGATCGGCGTCCGGAATGCCGATGCCGTGGTCGTGAATCGCGGTTTCCACACCGTCGCCAAACGCCCGCATCGTGACCTCGACCGGCTCGCCGCCCGGTGAATATTTGATCGCGTTGCCGATCAAATTTTCGAACACTTGCCGCAGGCGCGCCGCATCGCCCGCAACGATGAACGATTCGGATTCCGTCGTCAGCTCGACGGGCCGCTGATGCGCGAACGACCGCGCGACGTCGCGGACGAGATAGCTTAAGTCGACGTCGGTAATTTCGAGGACGAGTTCGTTTTGTTCGAGACGCGAGAGGGCTAGCGTATCGGTTGCCAAACCCGCAAGACGCATCGCACTCGACGAGATCAAATTCAGATATTGCAGCGTATCGCTCCCGGGCGGAGCGTCTTCGGCGAGGACGTCGGCAAAGCCGACGATCGTGGTGAGCGGTCCTTTGAAATCATGCGCGAGCATCGCGATGAGATCGTTCTTGATCTGATTGAGTTCGACAACCGATGCCCGCCGGCCGGCGAGTTCGTTGTAGAGCTCGACGTTGCGTGCCGCAACCGCGAAGTACTGGGCAAAGAGTTCGAGCGAAGAGACATCGGCGCCCGTCAGCGTCGCGCCCTCCATGTCCAGAACGTAGGCGACCTTGCCGGCCGGCGAGCGAATCGGCACGATCAGGCGATGCGCGACCTCATCGAACGTCGAACGTTCCGAAAGAACCGCTGCATCGAGGGCCATATCCGCGCGCGCTTGCTCGTTCGCGTCGAGCGTTAGGTCGCGCGTCGGTACAAACCCGCCGTCGGGCAGCGGGACGTACACGCATGTCGACACGCCGACGAGCGTTTGCACGCCGAGCGTGAGCGCGTCGATCAGGACGGCTCCGTCAAGCGAGCTAAAGAGTTCGCGAGCGGTCTGCGCGAGCGCCGTAAGGCGCTCGTTCTGCGCGGTCATCGATCGTTCTCGACGCACTTGTTCTGAGACATCGCGCTGGACGATCACGTAGTGCGTTGCCGCCCCGTCGAGCCCGACGATCGGGCGCGCGGTCATCGCGGCGTTGTAGGCCGATCCGTCGGCTCGATACGAAACGTACTCGCACTGACCGGCGCGACCGGCGAGAAGCTGCGCGTTGAATGCGCCGAGCTTCGCGCGGTCGGTGAGCGGACCATCGAAGAGCGCGGTCGACTTGCCGATCACGTCTTCGAGACGCGCGCCCTTTTGACGCAAGAACGCGGAGTTGACGTAGACGATAATCTCGCCTCCGCCAGCGTGGGGTTGCACGATCGCGATCGCCTCACTCGCTTCTTCGATCGCCGTCGTGAGCAGCGTGATTCGTTCTTGCGTCGCTGCCCGATCGGAGAGATCGGTCCCGAAGACGAGCGCGACTTCCGCGCGCCGCGTTCGCACCAGTTCGATGCGAAGTTCGATCGGATAGGTTGTTCCGTTTTTCCGGGCCGCGATGCTCGTCACGGTCATACGGCCGCTCGGGCTTGCGTGAAGATCGCGAACCCGCTGCGCGAAACGCACCGGATCTTGCAACTGCGGCAAGAGCGTCGCAAGCGGCAACGACCGCATTTCACTTGCGGAATACCCCAGGTTACGGCACGCCGCCTCGCTTGCGAAAATCACGCGCTGCGTTGCTTGATCGACGTGAAACAGTTCGATTTGCGAGCTGTCGAAGAGACGCACGAGCGCGCGCCGCGATTCGAATTGTTCGAGGATCGCATCGGCAATCGTGCGTAGCGCCGTTCTCTGGTCGATCGTGAGTTCGCGCGGTCGACGGTCGAGCACGCAGAGCGTCCCGAGGGCGGCGCCCTCGGATGTGATAAGGGGAACGCCCGCGTAAAATCGCAAGTGCGAATCGCCCGTAACCAGCGGGTTTTGCGCGAATCGTTCGTCCTTGCGCGCATCGGTGATCTCGAAAAGGTGTTCGCTGCGAATCGCATGATCGCAAAAGGCCACTTCACGTGACGTCTCGGTCACATCTTCAAGACCGATATTGGATTTAAACCACTGGCGATCGCTATCGATGAGACTGATGAGTGAGATCGGCGTGCCGCAGATTTGTGCGGCAAGGCGCGCGAATGAATCGAAGAGTTCCTCGCCGGGCGTATCGAGGAGTTGATAATCGGCGAGGGCCGCCAGGCGCTCGGCTTCGGTAACGAGTGTCACGCTCGGCCGACCAGTGCGCGCTTGCGCGCGACAAATTCCAGGACCCCATCGAGCGGTCGCGTGTTGAGGACGTCGTCTTTGGTCAGCCACGCGCGGCGCGCTTGCCCGACCGCAAAAGCGACGTTGTCCAACTGCGTGGCACCGTGCGCGTCGCTATCGCAGGCAAACGTCACCCCGAACTCGCGCGCCCGGCGCGCAAGTGCGCTTGGCAAATCGAGCCGGTTGGGCTGGCCGTCGATTTCGAGCGCGGTCCCCGTTCGTGCGGCGGCCGCGAAAACGGCATCGTAATCGAATTCGTATCCCGGGAAGCCGGAGACCTGACGTCCCGTCGGATGGCCGATGATCGAGACGTACGGGTTTTCGCAAGCGCGGATCAAGCGGGCCGTCATCTCATCGCGCGATTGGTTGGTATTCGCGTGCACACTTGCTATAACGATATCGAGTTCCGCAAGGATGCTATCGTCGTAGTCGAGCGCGCCGTCGGGCAGGATGTCGACCTCACTCGAGCAGAGCGTGCGAATGCCGTAACGCGTCCCGATCTCCGCGATCCGCGCACGCTGTTCGCGCAACTCGCTTGGGTCGACGCCGTAGCGCGACCCGCGGCCCCACGAGTGGTCGCTGATCGAGTGGTAAGCGTAGCCACGCTTTGCGGCGGCTTCGATCATCGCTTCGAGCGTATCGGCGCCGTCGCTCCAGGTGCAATGCATGTGAAAGTCGCCGCGCAGATCGCCCAGCTCCACCAAGGTTGGAAGCGTTCCGGCACGCGCCGCCTCGATCTCGCCGATCCCCGAACGCAGTTCGGGCGGAATGTACGCCATCCCAAGCGCCGTGTAGACCTCGGCTTCCGTGCGGCACGTGGTGGTCGTCCCCGCGCGCAAGTCGACGATACCGTTTTCACTCAAGCGCAGATCCGAGCGTACGGCAAACTCGCGGAGTTGGATGTTGTGTTCGCGGCTGCCGGTGAAGTGTTGCAGCAAGTTGCCGTACAGATGCGCTTGCAGCACGCGCAGATCGATCTGCAAGCCGCCACTCAGCCAAATACTTGCCTTCGTCTCGCCTTCTGCCAGCACGGCCTCGGCTCCGGGATATGCCACGAACGCTGCGATGACGGCTGCGGCGTTTGCCGAGGTACAGATGATGTCGATATCGCCGACCGTCACCTCCGCTCGGCGCAGACTTCCCGCGTACGTGAGGTCGGCGGCATCGGTCTTCTCAGCAAGATACGCGATGAGCGAGCGAGCGATTGGCAGTGCCTTGCCGATCGGCGTCCGTGTTTGACGGCCTTTGTATGCCAGCAGGCCGCGCTTCATGTTTTCGATGGACTTCTTCCCGAGGCGCGGGAGCGAGGCGACGGCTCCCGATGCGATGGCGGCCTCAAGATCCGGCAAAGACGCCACGCCCAACTGCTCGTAGAGCGCCATGGCGGTCTTCATCCCAACCCCGGTGACACCTAAGAGATCGATGAGCGTCGGTGGGTATTTTGCGCGGAGCTCTTCGAGGTAGTCGCACGTGCCGGTTGCCGCAAGGTCGGCCACGCGCCCAGCGATCGTTTTGCCGACGCCGTTAAGGTCCGTGAGGGTTCCGCTTGCGATCAGATCGACCACCGGCGCTGCATTCTCAATCGCATCGGCGGCGCGCTCGTAAGCCATGAATTTGAAAAACGGCTCGCCGGCAAACTCCATGAGCATGCGCATCTCGGTCAAGCGCTGTGCGATCTCGGCGTTCGAATGGGTCACGACGAGGACTGGGTTCGCCCAAGACTAAGAGTCGTCCCATGTTGCGCACCGAGCGCCGGCGTCTCGACCCGGACATCCTCAATCTGCCGGTCGAAAAAATGCGCGACGGCTACTACGCTGATACCTATTTCAATCGCGCGCGGGAAATCCTGAACGCCGACGGCCACCATCCGCGCGTTCGCATGCAAGTCTTCCAGCGCAGTACCGGCATTCTGTGCGGAATCGACGAGGCGATCGCGATTCTCAAGCTGTGCTCGGGGACGGCGAATGTCGACGGTACGTGGTCGGACGGCTGGAGCAAGCTGGCGGTGCGCGCGCTCTACGACGGTGACGGCATCGAACCGTACGAAACAGTGATGACGATCGAAGGCGACTACGCGCTCTTTGCACACTTGGAAACCGCGTATCTGGGTGTGCTCTCGCGCCGCACGCGCATCGCGACGAACGCGCGCGCCATCGTGGATGCAGCCGACGGAAAAGAAGTGCTGTATTTCCCCGCGCGCTACGACCACCATCTCGTGCAGACCGGCGACGGCTATGCTGCGTATATCTCCGGGGCCCTCGGCGTTTCGACCGATGCAAACGCCGAATGGTGGGGCGCAAAAGGGATGGGCACGGTCCCGCACGCGCTGATCGCGGCATATGGCGGCGACACGGTACTTGCATCGAAGAAATTCGCGCAGTACATCGACCCGTCCGTCAACTTGATCACGCTCGTGGATTTCGAAAACGATTGCGTCGGCACGTCGCTTGCGGTCGCGCGCGAACTCAAAGGGCGGCTGTGGGGCGTACGCCTCGATACCTCCGGGACCCTCGTCGACAAATCGATCTGGCCGCAGATGGGCACGTTCAAACCGACCGGCGTAACGCCGCAGCTCGTGCGCAACGTGCGCGAAGCGCTCGACGCCGAAGGTTTCGGTCACGTGAAGATCGTCGCGAGCGGCGGCTTCAACGCCGCGCGCATCATGGAATTCGAAGCCGATCGCGTGCCGGTCGATGCCTACGCCGTCGGCAGCGCGTTTTTCGATAACGCAGGCAAACACGATTTCACGGCGGACATCGTTGCAATCGAACAAAACGGCGCGTGGGTGGAGTGCCACAAAGTCGGGCGTCCGGAACGTCCGAGCACGCGTCTTTCGGTTGTCGAGTAGCGCTTAGATCGACCACCGATACGCGTTCGCCATCGGCGTTACGGGGTTGGGTGCGAAGTTCTTGAAGTCGATGCTAATCGCTTCGTTGGTTCCCGCCGAGCTGATAAAGATATTCGGAACGTCACGCAACAAGAGCGACTCGATTTTCGAATACGCGGCCTTGCGGATCGTACGGTCGTAGCTGGAGAGCGCGAGTTTTTGCGCGGCGTCCATTTCTTTTGAGCAATAGCGGGTGATCGCGTTCCCTTTGGGCGGCACTTGATCGCAAGAATAGAGCGACGAGTCATCCGGATCGGTCCCCGATAGCCACGATGAGGTGACCATGTCGAACTTGCCGCCGTAAAGAATACCACCGTTTTGGGCGGATGCAAAATACAGCGGACCCGCAAACGCGTGATTCTCGATGTCGATTCCCAGCGGCTTGAGCGCTGCTTGGACTTGAACGACGAGCCCGGCGTCGGTCGCATTTCCCGCCAGCGTGGAGAAGGCCAGCCGCACGCGGTGGTCCGGCGTGATGCCGGCACTCGCGAGCAGCGACTTTGCTTGGTCGAGATCGTATTTGGGCGCCGTGAGCTTGGGATCGAATGCCCACATAAAGCTTGGCAGATCGGCGACCGCAAGCGGGAACGAGTCGTGCAGAATATCGTGGTTGATTTTCACGCGATCGACTGCTGCGGAAATTCCGCGCCGCACGCGCACGTCGCTCACGATCGGGTGCGTCGTGTTGAAACCGATCGAGAGATAGCCGTTGGAATGCGGCTGCACGAGGCGTGCTTCCGTAAGTCCGCGCAACTGCGGCACCGAGCGATTCGTCGCCTCGAGAATCCAGTCGACTTCATGCGTGCGTAGCTGGACATATTCCGTATTGGTATCGGGGACGAACTTCACGGTAACTTTTTCGATGCCGGGTTTACCCAGGAAATAGTCGTCGTTTCGCACGTACTCGATATGATCGCCGCGCTGCCAGTTCACCACTTTGAATGGCCCCGTGCCGATCGGCGCACTGTTGAACGGCACGTGATTGATATCGGGGAGCCCTTTAAGCAGATGCGCGGGCAAGATGCAATACACCGCGTCGCTCTCGCCGAACACGGTCGTAACGAACGGTGCGTATTTTTTGCGCAAATGGAACCGCACGGTAAAGGCATCCGGCGTCTCGATACGATCGACTTCGCGGTAGCCGTTGCGGCTGACGACGTTATTTGCGGAATTCATAATGGCGTGAAACGTGAACGCCACATCTTCGCTCGTAAACGGCTTGCCGTCGTGCCACTTCACGTTCTTGCGTAAGTGATACACGATCGTACGACCGTCGGCGCTGATGCCGCCGTTTGCGGTCGTCGGCACGTCAGCTGCGAGCATGGGCGTCGGTTCGCCGCGTTCGTCTGCAGAGATGAGGACGTCGAACGATAATCGGTTGAGGTCGGTTTCGAATTGACTCGCCTGCAAGAGCGGGTTAAGCGACGCCGGTTCGCTTGCATCCGCGATGCGCAGTGTGTTCGGAATCGTCCAGCTATGCCGTCCGGTCGTCGCGTCCGTCGACGTATTTGGCGTCGTCGAAGAACAGGCGGAAAAGCAAACCGCCACGGCAAGTGCCATGGCGATCGGTCGGAACGAGAACATCCCGGGGATGTCTACGCCGGAGTCGCTTGCGACGCTGCCAGCTTTTCGAGCAGTGCGCGATTGAACATGGCCAGATCTTGCGGGTTGCGCGCGGTGACCCAGTTGCCGTCGGTGACGACGGGCTGGTCGCGGTACAGGCCGCCCGCGTTGCGGATATCATCTGCGATCGCGGCAAAACCGGTGAGCGTGCGGCCGCGGCAGATTTGCGCGGAGATTAGGACCTGCGGTCCGTGCCCGATCGCAAACGTCGGCTTCTTCGCGGTATCGAATTCCTTGACGAAACGCTGCACGTCTTTGTTCATGCGCAAGAATCCGGGCGAGGTGCCGCCCGGGATGAGGAGCGCATCGAAATCATCGGCCGTGACGTCGGCGACGAGCTCCTCGGCTTTGACCGAGTTGCCTTCGTCGAGACCGCGTTTGCCGCGGATTTTGGCTTGGGCTTTTTCATCGATTCCGACGATCGTGACGATCGCGCCGGCTTCTTCAAGCGCGCGGCGCGGCTCCATCAATTCCGCTTCTTCGAAACCATCACCGACCAGCGCGGCGACTCGCTTTCCATCTACTTGATCCATGTCGGGCTCGATTCAGAACGCAGGGCACGAAGCCCCCCCACGTCTTAAAAGTTGACGAATCGGGCGCTAAAGAAGCTGCCAAGCCGAGCCGCGAGCTGGGAATACCCGGTATCGTTCAGGTGGAATCCGTCGGAAAAATTCGCGGGATTGGCGAACAGCGCCGCGCCCGCGGCGTCCGTCACGTTCACGCTCAGCGTGTTCGCCGGCGCGACGTCGGCGAGCGCCGCTGCAAGCGCAGCGTTTGCTTGCAGGGAGTCGGCGGTCAGCGCAGACCGGAGGGTGGACGCGGCGCTCGCGTAAGCGGGAAAACTCCCGACATCGGGGATTTCCATCACCACCGCCGCATCGGGCGCAGCTGATTTCACGGCACCCAGAATCGCGCGATATGCCAAATAGAGCGTCCCGGCCCGCACGTTGCCAGCGGCATCGGCGAGCGTCGTCCCCGAGGCGGTGCACGGGACGGCGAAGGTGGCCCCGCCACCGCCGACCGGCGTGCCGCCGCCAGACTTGCAGCTCGCGCTCTCGTAGGCATCGAGCACGTCGTTGATCCCGCTACTCACCAGGATCACGACGGCATTATTCCGCGAAACCGCGCCGCTCACGGCGCCCGGTACGCTCGGGAGTTGGCCGAGATTGACGACGACATCGCCGCTCGCACTGGCCTCGGGAAGCGGCGCACTCCCGGTCAGTGCGCCGCGCACGCCGAGGCCGCCGAACAGAAATGTCTGCGAGTTATGCGAGAGCGCGAGGCTGCGCCCGAAAATCTGAGCGAAGCCGTTGACCGGGGCGTTCGAGGCCAGCGTCAGCGCGGTTCCCGGGCCGGACGCCGTCGTCGGACACGGCGTCGCACCGGTCCCGCACGCCGACGAGCCGATCGCCACAATGCCGTCGTCTCCGAGTGCCAGCATCGTGATGCCGGATTTGGGCGGCGCGGGCGTTGGGCTCGCCCGTGCGATGATGTTCCCGCCGCCGCCCCCTCCGCATGCCGCAAGCGCGGCAGCGCAACTCAGCACGGCTAGTGCTGCGAGCGAGCGCAGCTTCATAAGGTTCCCCCCGTGCCTTGCACTGCGGCGCGCAGCAAATAGGTGAGTTCGAGTTCCAGCTTTCCGAGCGCGTCGAGTACGGTATCGTCGGCGAGCACTTTGAGGAGCGGATTGCGTTTGGTCATATCCCCCTCGGGGACCGAGTGGCGCGGGTTAATCTCACGCATATAGATACGGGCGTCGTAGCGGGTTTGGCCGTCCGGCAAAAAGTAGAGCGGGTCAAGGCCCGAGGCGTACACGCCGAGCGAGAGCAGATCCGTCTTCTGCATGAACTCGATCGGTCGCACGCGCAGCGCGCTTGCCAGACGAGCGAGTACCGGGATGGTCGCCCGGTCGGTCCCCGTGGTGAGGCCTTCGAGCAAGGCGACGTCGAGTTCGGCTTTTGCCGCAAGCGCCGGGAGGTCGAGCGATTTTGCGGTCGCGAGAGCGAGCAGCCCGGCACCGAATTCGGCGCCGCCTGCGGTGCCCGTCGCGCCGTCGTATGTTGATGATTGCATGATGACGATAGGAGAATAGCGAGCGCGGCTCATACCGTCCTTCGACCGTGGACCAAACCGAAGAGCGAAAATCGCGCCACCTCGACATCTGCCTCGACGACGACGTCGCCTCGCGCGCCGATGCGGGCTTTGCCGCGGTTCGTCTGCGCCACGAAGCGCTCCCGGAGTTTGCGCTCGAGGATGTCGACACCAAAACACTTTTCCTCGGTCACAGCCTCCGCGCGCCGCTGCTCATCTCATCGATGACCGGCGGCACCGAGCGCGCGGGGACGATCAATTGCAATCTGGCGATCGCGGCCGAGGCCGCGGGAATCGCGCTTGCGCTCGGGAGTCAGCGTGCGGCAATCGAGAATGGCAAACTGCTTGCGACCTACGACGTGCGCTCCGTCGCGCCGAACGTCGTGCTCTTCGCAAACCTCGGCGCCGTGCAACTCAACTATGGCGTGCGGATCGACGACGTGCGCAAGACCATCGCAGCGATCGGTGCGCACGGTCTCTTCCTGCACTTCAATCCGTTACAAGAAGCATTACAAGCCGGGGGCGATACGAATTTCCGCGGTCTCGAAGGCAAAATTCGCGCACTCTGCGCGGCGCTCGACGTTCCGGTAATCGCCAAAGGCGTCGGCTCCGGCATGTCGCCGCAAACGGCGCGCCGCCTCATCAATGCCGGCGTGCGCGCAATCGACATCGCCGGCGCCGGTGGAACGTCGTGGGCGCGTGTTGAGGGCAAACGCTCGGAGGATCCGATGCGCGAGCGACTCGCCGAATCGTTCGGTGATTGGGGCTATCCCACGGCGGCCGCGACCGCGCGTATGCGGGCGGAATTTCCAACGGCGAAGATCATCGCAAGCGGCGGGATACGCAGCGGCGTCGATATGGCAAAAGCGCTCGCAATCGGTGCCGATCTTTGCGGCATCGGACTCCCGTTTTTAGATGCCGCGACCGAGTCCGCGGATGCCGTCGCGCGGTTGATCGAGGAATATTGCACGGGGCTGCGCATCGCGCAGTTCGCCAGCGGCTCAAAGTCGCTCGTCGCGCTTCGCGACGCGCTCGCGACCTAAACTTCGCGCGTCTCGGGACGCGACTCGCGCGCGACGCTGATCTGCGTGCCCTCCACACGGACATCGAACACCTCGACGGTCGAGTAGTCGCCGAGCGTCATTTTGCCGTCGCTCAGCCGATAGCACCAGGCATGCCACGGGCACGTCACCGTCCCGCCTTCGATGTAGCCCTCGGAGAGCGGACCGCCTTGATGGGGACACGTGTTGTCGATGGCGTGAAATGTGCCATCGATGTTGAAGAGACCGATCTCGCGGTCGCCGACCATCACGATTTTCGCGGTGCCGGGCGCGATTTCGGCAACGCTTGCGACGGGAACGAACTCATTTGACACAGGGCGCGCACTTCGCGCGCCGGGGAGGCACGCCTTGTTAACCGATTACCGCGCCTGGCTCGATTCCGAACTCAAACTCTTAGGCAACGCGAGCCACCATGCGTACTCGTTCGGCCAAGCCAATATGGCCAAACGCGCGATCGAACAACTCGACGCGGAACTCGAAAAATCGACCTACGTTGCGCTCGACCCGGACCTGGCGCGACGTGCGCTGACGGCGCTCGAGATGGTCGCGCAAGAGGCGACCGTCCTCGATCCCGCACTCGATGATCTGCGCACGGCGCTTCGAGCTTCGCTTGCACCGCGTCCGTAATGCGGCATCGTCGCCAGCGTCATCACCAAAGAGCGCGTGAGGCCGTTCCTCAGTCAACCAAGCTAGAGAATTCGTAGCGGCCCTTGCCGGATCGTTTCGCCCGGTACAGCGCAGCATCAGCATTCGCGCTGAGCTTTTCGTAGGTGACTCCGTCATACGGATAAATCGCGACCCCCGCCGACGCCGAAAGTCCGGTCGTGGCGAGCCGGCCGTAAATGCGTCCCAACACCGATCGTGCGCTTTTGTGGTCGGCATGCGTCAAGGCAAGCACGAACTCATCGCCGCCAAGACGCGCGACGCAATCCCCTTGGCGTGACGACGATTCGAGAATCTCCCCAAACGAACAAAGGGCAGCATCGCCGGCAGCGTGACCTTGCAGGTCGTTGATCGTCTTGAGGAAGTCGAGATCGAAGAGGAGGAGCGCCATGCCCGTTCCATGGCGCGCGGCGCTAGCGATCTCGCGCCCGACTGCCTCGAGGAGTCCGCGCCGATTGAGCAGGCCGGTCAAGACATCGCCGCTGGCCTGCGCCGAGAGTTCTTCGAGTAAGCGCGTCTGCTCGGCATAGAGACGCGCATTCTCGATGACCATCGAGGCTTGCGCTGCAAAGTCGAAGAGGACTTGCACGTGAAACTCTTCGACGTCGTAGCGGCCGGCGTCGGCGTAGAGCAGGCCGCGAACGGTATCGCGCGCGGTGAGCGGGACCATATAATACGTACCGGACGGGTTGCCAACGGGCGCCTGACCGTCGCCGGCCTTCCCGACGAAAAAGTCCTCGCTACCGTTCGCGAGCCGCGCGACGGTCGGCGTGTTGAGCGCTTCGGCTGACGTTGAGACGTCGTCGACCCCGCCGGAAGCACCGCTTCCCAAATGCGGTTCGATCATGCCATCGCGAATGCGGAAGATCGCGACCTGCTCGAACGGGAGTGCTTCGCGGATTCCGCGGATGACGACCGCGAGGATGTCGTCGATATGCATGTCCGAATTGATCAGCGAGAAGACTTGCTGGAGGACGAGGAGTTCGGCGTTTTGTTTGGCCAGGAGATCGCGCTCACGTTCGACCCCCCGCAGTCGTTCGAGCGAATCTTGTTCAGAAAAGCTCATGACGGTCTCATTGATATCGGCCGCTTACCGCGAATCCTCTCGCGAGTCAGGCGTGGTCGCTTGTCCTGCGGTGCTCGATCTGGTATGATTCGTCGGTCGCCGGCCTGGAGTCACATCTGGAGCCGAAGCGAGGCTATCCTTGAATTAGGAGTTTTCCCGTGCCGTTGACCAAAGAACAAAAATCAGAGATTTCCGCGAAGTTCGCTCGCACGCCGGGCGACACCGGATCCGCCGACGTCCAAGTCGCCGTCCTGACTGCGTCGATCAACATGCTCACCGAGCATCTGAAGATCCACAAGAAGGACCACCACAGCCGCCGCGGCCTGCTCATGCAGGTTGGCCAGCGCCGCCGTCTTCTGGGCTACCTCCAGAAGACCGAGCTCGAGCGCTATCGCAAGCTGATTGCGGATCTCGGCCTGCGCCGCTAACCGCGAAACTCGGTTTCACAGAATTGGACCGGCGAAGAAACTCGCCGGTCTTTTTTGTGGTAGGAATAAGAGCCATGTTCCGCACGATGCTCAAATCCAAGATCCACCGGGCGACGGTCACCCAGGCCGATCTCCACTACGTCGGCTCCGTGACGATCGATTTGGACCTCTTGGAAGCAGCAGACTTGCTCCCAGGCGAGCAAGTCGCAATCGTTGACATTAACAACGGTGCGCGCTTAGAAACGTATACGATCGCCGGCCCACGCGGCAGCGGCATCATCGGCATCAACGGCGCAGCCGCTCGTCTGATGCAAACCGGCGACTTAGTCATCATCATCAGTTACGCCACGCTGAACGACGCCGAGGCGCGCGACTTCAAGCCGCGGATCGTCCACGTCGATGAAAACAACGCGATCGTACGGCTCGGCAGCGATGCAGCGGAGGCCGCCGGCCAGCTCATGCGCGGGGACTTCGACTTTCGGGCACTGCTCAGCCCGTAGCGTCCGAGGGCCGGCTCCCAAGGCATTTTCCGCGGATTCTCCGAATCGGCGCTCGTTCTATAAGAATAAACGATTGAACGAAAAAAACGCGTCCGCCCGGCGTTTTGACCGAGGGGACCACTAGGAGAATCTGTTGTTAGAATCCGTCTCACTTGAGATCGGAGGCCGTCTGCTGGTCATTGAAACCGGCGAGCTTGCAAAGCAAGCGAACGGCTCCGCGGTCGTCCGTTACGGCGACCAAAACGTTATGATCGCTGCCGTCACGGCGTCCGAAAAACCGCGCGAAGGCATCGACTTCTTCCCGCTAACGTGCGACTTCGAAGAAAAAATGTATGCGGCCGGAAAAATTCCGGGCGGTTACATCAAACGCGAAGGCCGTCCGAGCGAACACGGCGTGCTCAGCGCGCGCCAAATCGACCGCCCGATCCGTCCGCTGTTCCCCGAAGGCTTCCAGAATGATGTGCAAATCATCACGACGGTGCTCTCGATCGATCCGGAACTCGACAACGACGTGATCGCGGTTTGCGCCGCCGGTGCCGCGCTTGCCGTCTCCGATATTCCGTTCGATAAGAACGTTGCCGCCGTGCGCGTCGGCCGCGATGAAAACGGCAAGTACATCATCAACCCGACGCTCCCGCAGTACGAAACGGGCGGCATGGAAATCGTCGTTGCCGGCACGATGGATGCCGTCATGATGGTTGAAGGCGGCGGCCACGAAATGTCCGAGGAAGATTTCCTCGGCGCCGTTGAGTTCGCTCACACCGAAATCAAAAAAATCGTCAAGCAGATCGACGCGCTCGCGAAAAAAGCGGGCAAGAAGAAACGCGTCTATCCGCTCAACACCGTCGATGCAACGCTCAAAGCGTGGGTCGAGAAGTCGTTCAAGAAAGACGTCGCAAAAGCGATGCGCGTCATCGAGAAGGGCGAACGCAACGCCGCGTTCGACAAACTCTCAAAAGCTGAAGCCATCTCACGCGTCAAAAAAACCGAAGGCGCGATCCTCGAACTGCTCAATGATCCCGCGAAGGCAAAAGACTTTGGCAAGATCATCAAGACGATGGAAGAGGAAGAGCTGCGCGTGATGGTCGTGGACGAAAAGATTCGTCCCGACGGTCGCAAAGCTGATGAAATTCGCCCGATCTGGTCGAAGGTCGGCTATCTTCCGCGCGTGCACGGAACCGGCGTGTTCCAGCGCGGACAGACCCAAGTGCTCACCGCTGCGACCCTCGGGTCGATCAGCGACGAACAGCGTCTGGACGGCATCATGGCGATCCCGAACAAACGCTACATGCACTATTACAATTTCCCGCCGTACTCGGTCGGCGAAACGCGCCCGATGCGTGCCCCCGGACGTCGTGAAATCGGCCACGGTGCACTTGCCGAACGCGCGCTGGTACCGATCCTCCCGCCCGAAGATGAATTCCCCTACACCCTTCGCCTCATCAGCGAAGTGCTCGAATCGAACGGCTCCTCATCGATGGCTTCGGTCTGCGGATCGACGCTCGCGCTCATGGATGCCGGCGTGCCGATCAAGAAGCACGTCGCGGGTATTGCGATGGGCCTCATCTTGCACGGCAAGAAGCATGCGATCTTAAGCGACATTCAGGGTCTCGAAGATGCACTCGGCGAGATGGACTTCAAAGTTGCCGGTACCGTCGATGGTATCACCGCAATTCAGATGGACATCAAGGTCGCGGGCATCACGATCGACATCATGCGTGAAGCGTTAACAGCCGCGAAGAAGTCGCGTCTGTTCATCATCGAGAAACTCAAGGAGACGATGCCCGCCCACCGCGAGCAACTCTCACCGTACGCTCCGCGCATGATCGTGCTCACGATCAGCCCGGATATGATCAAGAACGTGATCGGGCCCGGAGGCAAGATCATCAACAAGATCATCGCGGATACCGGCGTCAAGATCGACATCGAAAACGACGGCCGCGTGTTCATCGCCGGTCCCGACGGCGTCGCTGCGGACAAAGCAAAAGCGATGGTCGAAGCGCTTACAAAAGAAGTCAAAGTCGGCGAACAGTACCTCGGTACGGTCACGCGTCTGATGAACTTCGGCGCGTTCGTTGCGTTCTTGCCCGGCAAAGAAGGCCTCGTCCACATCTCGCAACTCGCGGCAGACCGCGTCGAAAAAGTGGAAGACGTCGTCAAGATCGGCGATCAGATCATGGTCAAAGTGATGGAAGTCGATTCGCAAGGGCGCATCAACCTCTCGCGCAAGGCCCTGCTCGCACCGAGCGAAAACGGTGCCCCCCAAGAAGACTACGTCCCGCGCGGACCGCGTCCGGGCGGCGACGGCGGCGGACGCAGCGGCGGCAACGGCCGCGGCCCGCGTCGTCGCGACTAACCGCTAGCAACTAGCAAACGAAAGGGGCGTCGAGCAATCGGCGCCCTTTCCGTTTTAACGCAAGCTTCGGTTTTGCTAAGATCCCGTAAAGAATTTTTGGGAAAAGGCTGTCCATCCTACGCCGGCTCAGGCCTGTAGTCGATTGAGACTAAGACACGTTTCGCGGCCGTACGCGAGGATGTCGATGTCGAACAGAACAGCATTCTACGCGTCGCTTACAGGACGCGAGATTTCGGCTGCCCGCAGTGCTCCGCTAAGAGAGTGTTTACATGAAAATTCGTGTTGGTACGCAACTCGCGCTTGGATTCGCCGTTCCACTACTCTTTATCGTCATAACGGCGGCCGTCTCGTTCTTCTCTTTTCAAAGAATCAGCGAGGCCAACAGCGCCATTGCCAAGGCAACCGCGATCAATACCCTCGCCCGAGACATCGTCGCGAAACGGATCAGCAAGCGGTTCGCAATTCGCAACATCGTTCTCAAAGGCAAGGCTGCGGATTTTGAGGCAAATGATAAAAGCGCAAGCCGCGATGGTCGAAGATATAACGGCAATCATGCGTCAGGCTGGCGGCAACTCCGCGATGACCGCGATCGTCGGCGACCTTTCGGCGCTCTCAGAAACGATCAATCAGCGTGACGATCTGCAAATCGCGAGCGCTCGCCGCGATCCCGAGCAAACGCTGATTGCTTTTCGCGGTAAAAGCTCCACGGGGCTTGCAAGCGGCGTTCTCGAGTCTCTCAAGGCGAATGCAATTGACATTCCGCGTGAATCAGAGATGTCGAAGAATCTCGTCGCCCTCGCCGAGGAAACGAGCACGCGGGCAACGCAGAACTTCGCCGCCGCTTATCGCTCCGCGCTCTTTGCCGGCGGAATTGCCTTGAGTATGGCCCTGCTCCTGAGCGGTCTCATTGCCGTACTCCTCGGCCGCCATATCTCGCGACGTTTGAATCGCGTTCGTGACGCGCTAAACGCGGTGGTGGGCGATGATGTGAACGAGCTCACGAGCGCGTTTCGTTCGATGGCCAAGGGCGATCTCACCGCGACATTCACCTCAAATCGCGCGCGCATCGACGATCGCTCAAGCGACGAAATCGGCGAGCTGACGCAAAGCTACAACGAACTTACCCGCGCCCTGTCCACCATGGGCGGGGAATTTACGAACACCACCGACCGCCTGAGCGAAGTCATTCGCAACGTCCAGAGCGGAGCGACGGAGTTGTTTACCGCTGGCGTTCTCGTGAGTGCGTCGACGAGCCAAGCGGATGTGGCGATGCAGCTCATCTCCGCAAATATTGAGAGCGTCGCGCGCGACGCGAGCGATCAATCGCGACGCATCGGTCAGGCGAGCGGCGCGCTCGAAGAGCTTACGCGCGCATCGTCACAGATCGCCTCCGGCGCCGCCGATCAAGCCGGCGCAGTTCAAGCAGCGGCGAATGCGGTTGACGAGATGAACGGGCAGATCGCCGGACTGGCCTCACTCGGCGAGGCGCTCACTAGCGCCGCGCGAGTCGCTGCGAACGAAGCGACGGCGGGCTCGAATGCCGTCCAGATCACCGCAGAGACGATGCGCGACCTGCAGGCACAGGCTAGCGGTACGCAGACCGCGATGGAGGCACTCCAAGAACGATCGCTGGCGGTCGTCGAGATCGTCGATACGATCGATGACATCGCGGATCAAACGAATCTTCTCGCGCTGAATGCCGCGATCGAAGCGGCGCGGGCAGGCGAGAACGGACGCGGCTTCGCTGTCGTTGCCGACGAAATCCGCAAGCTCGCCGAGCGCGCTGCGCGTTCGACGAAGGAGATCGGTCACATTTTGAATGCGATTCGGAAAGAAACGGCGACGGTCGCATCTGCAATGCAACGTTCGTCCTCGGCGATGGAAGACGGCATGACACGAGTCGATCACGCGACTACCGCCCTGCAAGCGATTGGTGCGGCAATTTCGAGTACCACGCACACCGCAGAAGAGATGGCGGTTCGGGCGGAGCAGATGAGAGCATCGAGCGTTCAGCTTGCTGAAAACTTGAACAGCGTCTCAGCGGTTGTCGACGAAAACGCCACAGCTACCAATCAAATGAACATTACCGCGGGCACGATCACGGGTGCGATCCTCGTCGCGCTGACCGCGCAACAGCAATCGGAAACGGCGGCGGAGGTCGCAACCTCAAGCGTCGAGCTAGCCGCTCAATTCGCCGAAATCACGACGGCTTCCGAAGCGGTCCGGACGCAGGCCGATAGACTGCGTGCTCTGGCCGACACGTTCGAGGTAACGGATACCCTCGCGAAGCCCGAGCAAATCCCGTCGCTTACCGGTTCTGCCGCGGCCTCGTTCGACGCGATCGTCGCCTCAGCGCGCTAATTGGCCGGCTTACGCTCGCGTAGTGCCGTTCTCGCCGTTGAGGCGATGTAGGAGATCGAAGAGTTGCGCGCGCTGCGCCGGTGAGAGTGCGGCGGCGAACGTGTCCTCCGATGCTTCCACTTTGGGCGTCGCGCGACGGATCAGATCGCGACCCGTGGCGGTGAGCGTCGGGACCATGACGCGGCGGTCTTTCGTCGAGGCGACGCGCTGCACGAGCGAGAGCTTTTCGAGCTGATCCAGCATGCGAACCATCGTCGACGGGTCGGCACCCAGGGCGTCGGCGACCTCGCGCTGGGTGATCCCGCCGCCCTCATCGATCGTCACGAGGACGGCGAAGAGCATCGGGGTGAGGCCATCCGAGCCGATGGCGTTAGAAAGCGCGGCGAACGCGCGGAGCTGGGCCCGGCGTAGCTGGTAGCCTAGGCGTCCATCGAGCGAGTGAGCCCGCTCCTGAGTCGACTTCATCGCGAAAGCCTCGTTTTCGTGGCAGCGATTCCTTTGGCGAACCGAAAGAGAGGAAACTTTCTTTCGCGGTCGCCTTGGGAAGCTCTTCCGCCGAGGCAAACGAACCTAAGGATTACGTGGTGCGAACCCTCGGTAGGCGGTCAAGCCGACGATTTGGACCTCGAGCATCCCGTTCTTCACGAGGGGCAATCCCGCGAGGATCTCGTGCACGTGCTCGGCCGAATCCGCCTCGATCATCATCGCTGCGCCCGAAACGTCGGTGCGGCCCCAGATCTGGCGCACGTGAAACTCCTTATGGAGCCGGCGTGCCGCCTCGGCCTCGCCTTCCAGTAACGGGGCGAAGTCGGCCTCGGAAAACGACTCGAGCTTGCGGCGGAGGAGCGCGAAAAACTGCATTGAGCGTTTTGCGTTCACAATCGCGCCTGCGCCTGTTCGGTGCCGGGGATCGACACCACGTCGTCCAACCCTTTCTGCAATGGCTTTCGATTCGCTCTCGGCATTTGTCGCAGCACTCCGTTCCGCAGGCGAGCTCGCGGAGATTTCCGCGCCCGTCGATCCGCATTTGGAAATCGCCGAAATTACCGATCGCGTGGTGAAGGCGGGCGGTCCGGCGCTGCTCTTTACCAACGTCGTCGGTTCCAAATTTCCGGTGCTGACCAATCAGTTCGGCTCGGAACGACGCATGGCGATGGCCTTTGGCGCCGACTCGATCGAAGCGGTCGCAAATCGCGTACGCAGCGCGATCGATTTGAGCGTGCCGAAAACGCTCGGTGCGAAGCTCGGTAAAGCATTCTCGCTCACCTCGCTTGCCAGTGCAATCCCAAAGACCGTTGCGAACGGATCGTGCCAAGATGTCGTTCTCGAAGGAGACGATGTTGATTTACTTGCGCTGCCGGTTCTCACGACGTGGCCGCTCGATGGCGGACCGTTCGTCACGCTGCCGCTCGTCTTTACGAAAGACCCCGTGAGCGGGACGCAAAACGTCGGCATGTATCGCGTGCAGCGGTACGACAAGACAACCACCGGCATGCACTGGCAACGCCACAAACAAGGTCGCGCGCAAGCCGCGAAATGGGGCCGCCGCGTGCCGGTTGCCGTGGTGATTGGCGCCGATCCCGCCGTCACGTACGCCGCTACCGCGCCGCTCCCGCCGATCGTCGATGAGATTTCGCTTGCCGGATTTCTGCGCGGCAAATCGGTGAAGATGGTCAAGTGCAAAACGATCGACATCAAAGTGCCGGCGGATGCGGAGTTCGTGCTCGAAGGCTACGTCGACAACGACGACTTGCGCGTCGAGGGCCCGTTCGGCGACCACACCGGCGTCTACAGTCTCGCCGATTTGTATCCAACCTTTCACGTGCAGTGCGTCACGCACCGCGCGAAGCCGATCTACGGCGCAACCGTCGTCGGCAAACCGCCGATGGAAGACGCGTGGCTCGGCAAAGCGACCGAACGTATTTTCTTACCCCTCTTGCAGATGGTCGTGCCGGAGATCGTCGATTACAATTTGCCGGTCGAGGGTGGGTTTCACAACCTCGCAATCATCAGCGTGAAGAAATCGTATCCGGGTCAAGCAAAGAAAGTGATGAACGCGCTCTGGGGACTCGGGCACATGATGATGCTCACGCGCTGTTTGCTCGTCGTCGATGACGACGTGGACGTTCAAGACGTGCGCAGCGTCGTTTGGTTTGCGCTGAACAACGTCGATGCGTCGCGGGATCTGGTAGTCATGCCCGGACCCGTCGATGACCTCGACCACAGCGGTTCGTATTTACCGTCGATCGGTTATAAGCTCGGCATCGACGCGACACGAAAGACCGCCGCCGAAGGCTACGCACGTGAGTGGCCGCCGGATATCGTCATGGACGATGCGACGCGTACGCGCGTCGATGCGCGCATGCGCGAACTCGGACTCGATACGATTCTCGCGCGTAAGTGCGCGCCCGACGCGTGGTCGGGGCAGGGCCCGGCAGCCCTCGCACGTCTGCTAAACGCGCCTGCAATGGATCCAAACGCGCAACCGCCGCGCAGCGCCGCAGCACTTGCAGCTCTCGCTGCCAAGGCACTCACCAGTAGCGATACGGCATGACCGCTTTCAAACTTTTTTTGCGCGATATCCGTCTCGAGCACACGTTCTTTGCGTTGCCGTTCGCGTATGTCGGCGCGGTGATGGCCGCGCACGGTTTCCCAACGCTCTGGCAATTCGTGTGGATCACCCTTGCGGTGCTCGGCGCACGCACCGCGGCGATGGCCGCGAACCGGTATTTCGATCGCAAACTCGATGCGCAAAATCCGCGCACCGCAAAACGCGCGCTCGCCAGCGGCGCGCTCGCTCCGAGCGTGATGCTCTGGGCGATTGCAGCGGGCATCGGCCTTTTGATCCTCTCCGCCGCGATGCTCAACCCGCTTTGTCTTCTGCTCTTGCCCCTCGCGGCGCTGGGCATCATCATCTATCCGCTCTGCAAACGCTTCACGTGGTTCGTGCATTTCGTGCTCGGTGCAGTCGACGGCTGCGCGCCGCTCGGTGCGTTCGTCGCCGTCGCCGGACACGTGACGCTTCCAGCGCTCTTGCTGTTCCTCGCGGTAACGGTCTGGGTCGCCGGTTTCGACATCGCCTATGCGCTCATGGATTACGACGTCGACCTGGCGCAAGGCATCAACTCCGTCCCCGTCCGCTTCGGGAAATCGAGCGGCCGCTGGTTGCCGATCGCACTGCATGTCGTGATGGCCGCGGTCCTGTGGTACGCGGGCGCTCTCGCCGGCGCCGGAATCGTCTACAACATCGGCGTCTTGCTCGCCATAGCGCTCGTCATCTATGAAGAGCGTCTCTTTGCGATCGCAAAGAACGTCTTCGTGCTCAACGATCGGATCTTCGTGACCAACATGGCCTTCTCGGTTGCGTTTCTTGCAACGACCCTTGCGAGTTATCTCGTTCGATGATGACCCGTCGCGCGGCACTCGCCGCAGCGAGCGCGTCGCTTGCAGCATTTGCGAGTCCACGTCTTGCCGATGCATTCGATTCGCCGTTCGCAGCCTCCACGACGTTTGGCGTCGTCGGCCCGTTCTCCGGTCAGGAGAAATCCGGCGGCGAACAACTTGCCAACGGCGTCCGGGCGGCGATCGAAGAGGCGAATCGCTCGCGCGGGGGTCTCGACCGCGTGTATCTGATGCGCACGTTTGACGATCAGAATTCCGTTGCATCCGCAATCGTCAACAGCCAGTTCGCAACGAGTGATGGCAACGTTATTGCCGTGATCGGTCATCTCGGCGGTCACGCAACGGATGCCGCCCTGCGGACGTACGGTGCAGCCGCGATGCCGGTGATCGTGCCCGCATCGTCGTACGATAAAATCACCGCCGGCGGGTATCGCAACGTATTCCGCTTACCGACGCGCGATACCGATGAAGGCACCCTTGCCGCGCGCTATGTCATCGATACCGCGAGGCCCAAGAACGTCTACGTGCTGGTTGTCGACGGCGATTACGGTTACGACGTCGCACAAGCATTTACGCAAACGCTCAGCTCGCAGAAGATCCCCTGGAATTCCACGCTCGTCTCCTATGATAAGCCGGAGTTTCCCAAAGTCGTCGCCGCCGTGCTCGCCGCGAAACCCGACTACGTCTATCTGTGCGGCGCGACCGCCGAGATGGGCGATGTTATCCCGCTCTTGCGCAAAGGCGGGTATACCGGAGCCCTTGGCGCGCCGCAAGGCTTCTTCACGCCCGAGACGATCCGGAAGTATGGTGCCGGGGTCGAGGGTCTGACGATTTCCTCATCGATGCCCTATCTTGCGATCGCACCGGCGGCCTATCGAATCAAAACGGATTTTGAGGCCCGCTACGGGGCGTTCACGCCGCTCTCCGCCTTCGGTTATGCAAGCGCCCAACTGCTCATGAACGCGATCAAGCGAAGCGGCGCGCAGAACCGGTTAGCACTTGCGCGAGCGATCGCAACGGGCGGGGTTTTCGATACGACGGTTGGTTCGTTCACCTTCGGGCCGACCGGGGATGTTGTGGATCCAAACGTGTATTTTTATACCGTGCGCGACGGCAAATGGGCGTTCGTACGCTCCGCGCACCCCTCGTCGTTTCTGTCGAAATAGAAGAAAAAGCGCTTTCCAATTCGTGAAATGAACGCAGTTAACCGATAGCTTGGAATATAAGGGTACTCGGAACAACCGATGATCGATTTCCTAGCTTGGCGTCCGACGACGGCTCAAAAGCGGGCTGCAACAGCAAGCCTTGTGTTTATGCTGGTCATCTCAGCCGTCTCGACGCCCTTCGCGCGGATCCCGGGACCGCAACTGCCGGTCGCAATCGCCGCCTTTTTCGGCGTCATTTGTTTCGCTAGCGCCATCACCGCGGTGCTCTTCTTCAGTCAATACCGGACCACGCGGGCAACGCCACTTGGCATCCTCGGCTTTGCGTATGCGTATCTCGCCTTTACGCAGCTCATCTACATTTTGACGTATCCCGGCGTCTTCGGCCCACTTGGGATGCCGGGCGCGCACCGCTCGACCTCGAGCTGGATCTACTATATAACCCGACTTGGTTTTGCGAGTCTTGTGGCGCTCTACGCATGGTCGCGCCTGGCGTTTGCGGAGTCCACGAAGCGCGATGGCGGCCCGTTCCTTTCGCGCGTGATCGTGGGCTTCTCGACCTTCGCACTCGCCGCGATTGCATCGACCTTCGTCTTCGACTTGCCGCCGACGTTCTTGAACGGCGCGTGGACGCCGACAATGCGCTATGGACTCTTGCCGATCACCGCGATCGGCTTACTCGTGGCGATCGGCATGGTAGTTCGGTTCACGAAGCGCGACACGATCGTCGATTTGTGGCTGAGCGTCGCGCTTACAGCGAGCATTCTCGATCTCTATCTGACCTTTTTGGGACTTAATGCATATACGCTGGGTTGGTGGCTCGCGCGCCTTGCAATTCTCGCATCGTCAACGTCCATTCTCGTGATCTTTCTCTACCAGATCGACCGCATGTACGGACAGCTCAGCACGATGGCGCGCCATCTCTCCGAGCAGGCGCTGGTCGACGGTCTCACCGGCATCGCCAATCGGCGCGCATTCGATCAGTACGCATCGACTGCTTTACGCATGGCGCTCCGGCACAATCACGATATCGCCGTCATGATTATCGACATCGATCACTTCAAAATGTACAACGACACGTTCGGCCATCTCGCCGGCGATGACTGTCTGCGCCGAGTTGCCGAAACGATCAACGCTCAGATCGGCAGGCCGAGTGACTTTGCCGCGCGCTACGGCGGCGAAGAGTTCGTCGTCGTGCTCATCGATATCGATCGTGCCGGCGTCGCGATTGTTGCAGAACGCATCCGCGTCGCGATTCTAGCCGAAGCGATTCCGCACGCGCCGCAGGCGGGGCTCTTCGTCACCGCAAGCCTGGGCGCGTGCATGCTGCACGACGGTCGCGCGACGGCCGAGGAACTCATCGGGTGCGCCGACGCCGCGCTCTATCAAGCTAAGGCCCAAGGTCGCAATCGCGTCGTTCTCGCCGATGCGGGTCAAGCAGCCGTACACACTTAGGCTTCGAGTCGGCGCCAACGCAGAATCGCAATCGCCAGACCCAATGCGATGAGGACGCTTGCATCGAGCAACGCGGGTATTCCCCAGATTTGCATGCGTAGCATGTTCGTCGTGATTCCGTCGTTAGTTCGCACGGTCAGAAGCGCTAGCGGGTTGAGGTAATTCACGAGCTCGAATACACGCTTGATCGGGGCTGGAAATCCGATCGAAGGCGCGGCGAGGAGAAACATGAGCACGGGCCATGCAACCCCGGCAATCGTGGCAGCCATCCGCCGCTGTCCGGATGTTGCGGCCTGGAGCACCATATAGAAAGCGATGATAAAGAGCAACTCGATCGCTGTGCGTCCAAACCCAAGCGCCGTCACTTCGATCGGCATGCGGCCGAATATCGTTGTGAGAATTCCGATCCCCACGACGATCGCTGCCCCATAAGCAATCGCAATCGCCGCGATGTCGACGAGCATCGTTTCGAATATCAGCCGCTCGCGTCCGACCGGTTTCGTCCAGGAGAGCTCGAGATGTCCGGCAACGTGATACGCAAGGCTGGTGGCGAGCACGGTTGCAAACACAGTGGCGATTGCAGCCGCTATATAGGCAACGCCCTCGATCGGCTGGTTATCGATGTGATCGGTGTGCGCGTGGAAGGCAGCGTAGATGCGAAGAGCGACGGCGACGAGGACCATGAACAGCAAGAAGAGCGCGTAGACTCCAAGCGCACGCCGAGCGCGGATGAATTCAACGTACCACATTTAGACCTCCAACCGGCGCCATTGAACGAGCGCGACGATAAAGCCGAGCACGACGATGAACGCCCCATCGACGATCGCGATCGGCGACCATGGCTCGAGACTGAGGAGATTGCTCGTGTGCCCGAGGTGCATGTTTGTCGAGATCAAGGCGAGTGGGTTGAGGTAGTTGATGGCCAGCAGCACGTGATGGACGGCTTCGGGGACCGGCGCCTGGATGACACCGCCCGCCAAGAGCAGTACCGGCCATGACAGCCCGGCGATCATGCCCGCGCGACGGCCGACTCCCGCCGTTACGCCTTGCACGAGCGCATAGAGCGAGATTGGAAAGAGCAACTCGGCCACGAGATGGCCGAGCTGCGTCGCTGAGAAGTCGAGGTGCGCCCCGTAGACGACACTGATGCCGATGAGGACGACGATCGTTGCCGTATATGCAATCGCGAGCGCACCAATATCGATTGCGAACGTTTGCGCAACGAGCCGATCTCGAGGAATCGGCTTGGTCCATGCGATCTCGAGATGACCGTTCACATGGCTCGAGAGACTCGTCGCTAGCACCGTACCGAGGATCGCGATCATGAATCCGGCGATGATCGTAAGGATATCGAGCTGGATGTGACTCGGTCCCGACTGCGGATGAACGTTGACATTAAAGCGGATCGTTAATGCGAGTGCGACGATTGCTACGACGATGATGCCATACACCGTGAGGGCGCGACGCGCTCGCACGTATTCGATATACCACATACTAGACGTCCTCTAAAGTGTTAGCGCGCGGCTCTTCAACCGCGTTGAAAAAGATTTCTTCAAGATTGAGATTGAGAATCGCGAGGTTGTTTGGAGCGTGCGCGTTGATGGCGACGGCAATCGCATCATGATCGCTCTGTACGAAGGCGCGCATCGTGTTGCCGCGCCACTCGATGCGCCTCACGCGCACGTCGGAGGCGAGTCCGTTCAGATCGGGCTTGCGATCGAACGTCGCCTCGATGAGTTTTTCGTTGTCTTTGAGTTCGTCGACGATTCCATCGACGATGAGTTTGCCGCGTTTGAGAATTGCAACGCGATCGGCGGCCCGCTCGACTTGGCCGATTTGATGAGACGAGAAAAGAATGGTTGCGCCGTTTGCAGCGGCTTCGATTAAGAGATCGAGCACCGCACGCTGATTGATCGGATCGAGGCCCGAGGCTGGTTCGTCGAGGATCATGACACTCGGACGGATCGCAAAGGCGAGTGCTAACGCAAACGCGTTTTTCTGGCCCTTCGAATACTTGCGGACGCGTTTGCGCGCATCGAGGTCGAAGATCGATAGCATCTTCCGGGCTCGGGCGGTTTCGAACGTCTTATACGCGTGCTTCGCCATCGAGAAATGTTCTTCGCCCGTCATATCGTCGTATAGAGCGCTTCGTTCGGGAATGAACGCGACGCGTTCGAACATCTCGGGTCGCGGCGGACCCCCAAGGATCGAGAGACGTCCTGCGGTCGGGCGAGCGAGGCCGACGAGGCACTTGATCGTCGAGGTCTTGCCGGCGCCGTTGGGGCCGAGCAATCCGCAGATCGAGCCTTCGGGCACGTCGAGTGTGAGCTGCGAGACGGCTTCGAAATCGCCGTAGCGTTTGGTGAATCCGTCGATTGCGATGGGGCCGGTCATCATTCGTTCTCCGTCGGGTACCAGCGTGCGACGAGCGTCGCGATCAGTGCGGTCAATTCTGGTCGCGAGACGCCGATCGAGCGGGCGTCGCGGATGGCGGCTTCGAGGGCGCCGGCGGCAACGTCGGCGAGTGCGCGGCGCGCCAGCGGTGCTGCACCGTCGCGGTTTTTCACAAATGATCCGCGGCCGGGGCTGGTCTCGATCACTTCTTCGCGTTCGAGATCGCGGTAAGCACGGGCCACCGTGTTGGGATTGACGGTGAGTTCGAGGGCGAGCGCCTTCACCGTGGGGAGACGTTCGCCAGGGGCGAGCGCACCGACGGCGACCGATCGCTTCACTTGATCGATCAGCTGGACGTAGATCGGGACGCCGCTGCGCGTGTCGATATTCAAGTTCACGGGCACCAAATTAGAACTTCGGGCCCCAGCCGCCAAACATGCGGACATCGGCCGTCGGACGGGCGAGCGAACGACGTTCGTTCGTCTCGGGGATGGCGATCGGGCGGGGGCGATTCACGCGGACAGTCATTGCTGTGTTCTTTCTGCGCTATTGAACTAGCACATTAGTACAATAGCACATTAGAACGGCGTGTCAAGGGGGTCGCCCAAGCTTGTTCAAATTCTCCCGGCCATGCGACCGAAGCGTATCGAGCCGGGTCCGGGGCAAGAATCGGTCTGGGATTACCCGCGCCCGCCGGCGATCGAGGCCAATCGCAAGTCGCTCCGGGTCGAGTTCGCCGGGAAGATCGTCGCGCAAAGCAGCGGCGGCTACCGGGTGCTCGAAACGAGCCACCCGCCCGTGTTCTATCTTCCGCCCGAAGACTGCGATTTAAGCGTGCTCCGGCGCGGCGCGGCGACGACGTTTTGCGAATTCAAAGGCGTCGCGAACTATTACGATCTCGTGGTAGGCGATCGGATCTCGCGCGATGCAGGCTGGTTTTACGCGCATCCCTCCGCGCGGTTCGCTGCGCTCGTCAATCACGTCGCGTTCTATGCCACGCGCGTCGATGCGTGCTATGTCTACGACGAACGGATCGAGCCACAACCGGGTGATTTCTACGGCGGCTGGATCACGAGGAACGTGGTCGGCCCGTTCAAAGGCGCGAGTGGAACGTGGGGATGGTAGACGGCGCGCCGCAGGGACTCTTTCGCGGTCCGCTATCGCTGCGGATCAAAGGTGAATGGACGCTGCTTGCGATTTGCATCATCCTCGTGGCCGCCGTCGTTCCGGGCGCTGCGCGGCTGATCGGCAACTCATTTGCGATCCAGGAATTCGCGCTGATCATCATCGGCGGCATGCTGCTCATCTCACTTGGGCGCGGTCGATTACTCGGCTCGAGTATCCGCGTACAAGAAAAGCAGTTCGGCGACATCGCCGAACTCGTTGCCGACTGCGCGCGAATCCTGGGTGTTTCGATGCCGCAGGTCTTCGTGCGCGACGACCCCTTCGTGCCGCTGGTCGCGATCGGCATCGGCGAACCGTACGCGCTGATCATCTCCGCCCAGTGGGTCGGTCATCTCAAACCGCAGGAGCTGCGCTTTCTCGTTGGGCGCGAACTCGCGCACATCGCAGCGGGGCATACACGACTCACCTCGCTGCTCAGCACGAACGGTCGCGAAAATCCGCTGGTCGCGTTCGCCTTCGGTGCATGGCTCCGGCGCGTCGAATACACCGCCGATCGGGTCGGCTTACTGTGCTGCAATACGCTCGAAGAAGCATACAACGCGATCGCCGTCTCGGCGTTCCACTCACTTGGCAGAACGATCGATCACCGCGCCTTCGCCGAACAGCGCGCATCGATCCAAAGCGATCAGACACTGCGGATGGGCGAATGGCTGAGCGCAACTCCGTATGCAACGAATCGTATGCACGCGCTCGCCGCGTTTACCGCACATCCGCTCTATGCCGCATGGCGTCCGCGATTTGAAAGCGGTCATCCCGTCGTCGCTCGGTCTAGCGCCGATCGCAGCGGCGGTGTGCCGATTAAAGCGTTCGCGAGTTTTCCGCGTCGTCTTTCGGCACTCGTGATCGATAGCACGCTCGTCTCGATCATTTTTTCAAAAGCGGCTGCGATCAAAGCCGATTTCAGCGAATCCGCCGTTACCGTCGCACCGAACGCGGCGAAAGCCGTAAAAAAACTCAGCGAGCTCGCTCAAAAAACGACCGACCCGGATGCAAAAGCCGGCATTGAAGCCGCACAGCATGCGATCTCGCAACTACCCGTAAGCGCGACACCCTTTTTGACACTTCCGCACGTGACGATCAGTCCGGGGTATTTCTTTCTCTTCGCGTATGTCATCATTTTTGTTGCCGTCGCGGGTCAAACATTCGGAATGATGGTGATGGACTTACGCGTCCTCACCGAGCGTTTTTCTCGCGTCGGCCTTGGTCGCGCAATCGCGCGCTACGTCATCGGCGTTCTAACGTTCGCGTTTGTCTACGGATTCGTGCGCGTGTTCTCGCGCATACAGCCGTTCGAGAAAATCAGCGGCACCCGACTCGTGCAAGGAAACGCGGTCCCGCAATCGACGCTACCGTCCCTTAGCGAACCCCAACCGCAACGCGCGTAGAAGAAGCGGGGGTTGTCGCCGCAACGACGGCGTGCGAACCGTGGCGACGCGCCCAGACCTTCGTAAGCTCCGCACCTAAGAGCAACACGAGCGCGGAGTAATAAGCCCAGAGTAAGATGACGAGGACCGAACCCGCGGCGCCATAGTTCGAAGTGACGCCACTCTTCCCAAGATAGAGTGAGAGCGCAATCTGACCGATCTCGAAGAGCACGGCGGTCGCGATGCCACCGAACCACACGTCGCGCCACGCGATCTTCGCGTTGGGCAAGTAGCGAAGGATCATCGCGAAGAGCAGGCTCAGAACGACGACGGAGAGGAGGGTGTTCGCAAACCCAAGGATGAGCCCCATGCCGGGGAACGGCAAGAGCGCGCTCAGATGCGTCGAGACGAAAGCGAGTGCGGCGCTTGCAAGGAAGCTCGCAAGCATCACAACGCCGATCCCGATTACCATCAGGATCGCCATCAATTTATTTTTGATGATTTCGCCGATGTTACCGTGCGGCGGCTCGACATTCCACACCGTATTGAGCGCACTCTCGAGCGCGGCAAAAACCCCGGATGCGCCCAGGAGTACCAGCACCCAACCGACGATGCTCGCAAGCAATCCGTGATGCTGTTTATAGCTGCCGACGATCATCCCGTTGACCGTCGCACCTGCGTCGCGGCCCATTGCCGCGGAGATCTGGGCGACGATCTTCTCTTGCACGATATGATGGCCGTGGCCACCGTTTGACAGGCCGAAATACCAGCCGGCAATCGCAATCGCGATGATAATCAGCGGTGCGATCGCGAAAATCGCCGAGTACGCAATCGCAGCTGCCAGCCGCGGCGACTTATCGGTCGTAAATTCGGTCCACGTTTCCTTGCCAAGAGCAAGCATATCGACGCTCATGCTGCGTTGTTCCCCATTTCGAGCCGTCTCCACACGCGGCAAGATCGGGTTTGCAGGCATGATGCTCGCGGTACAAGATAACCTCACCCTCGTGGAGCACTCCATGACCGATCACAGCGCCTCTCTCACGGTCGCCGCACCCATTCACCAGGTGTACGGGCTCTTCGGACGTTTCGGTGACTATCCGAAATTCTTGACGTACGTCAAAGACGTGCAGTTCGTCAACGAGCAGACAACGCGCTGGGTTGCTGATATCGCCGGACGCCACGAGTGGACGGCCGCAAACGACAACTGGATCCCTGACCGTCAGATCGGATGGCAATCGACCGATGGTTTTCGGAACTCCGGTCGCATCGAACTTCTCGCACTCCGCGCGGACCAGACGCAGGTGAAGGTCACGATTTCCTACGATCCGCCCGCCGGGCCGATCGGCATGGCGGGCGAGGTGCTTGGCATCGGCGCGACGTTCGAGTCTGCGCTGCAGCGCGATCTCGACGCTTTTGCAGCGAAGGTTGCGGCCGCGCCAAGTGGCGGGCTCGATCCGAACTCCTCGGCGTACGTATTAAGCAACGATCGTACCACGACCGAGCCACCGGGTCTTACCGAGGTCGTACCGGTTGTGCCGGGCACATCGCGCGCATCGCGCGACGCTTTGTAACCAAAAAGAAACCAGGGGCGGGCCTCTCACCGTAGGGAAGAAGGCAGGCCAATGCTTGATACCGCGGATTTGGCGACGGTGGTTTTTGCGGAGCATCCGCGACCGATGTGGGTGTACGACCCGCAGACGCTTCGCTTTGTTACGGTTAACGAAGCCGCGATTCAAGCATATGGATACAGCGCTGAGGAATTCGCGCGCATGACGATCGCCGATCTTTCGGCGACACCCGATTCGCGCTCAAACGGTCCGTGGAAACACCGCATTGCCTCGGGCGAGACGATCGATGTCGAGATCTCAAGTCGTACCGTTCAGCTCGACGGTCGCACGCTGCGGCTGGTCGAGGCGCGCGACATCACGCGCCGCGTCCGCCACGAACGCGAGCTGCTCGAAAGCCAATCGCGCGCGCAAATCGTCCTCTCCCAAATCCCCGCGCTGATCTGGACGACCGACCTCGACCTGAGGTACACCTCGATCGCCGGCAACGTCTTAAATGAAATCAATCCCGATTTCGAACGCTCGACGCTCGGACGCGCACTACTCGACGTCTTCAATAGCGCAACGGAGCGCGAAGCCATGGTTTTGGCCGCGCACGAGCGGGCGCGAGCCGGCGAACGCGTTACCTTCGAGGGTCAGTGGTTCAAGCGTTATTTCGAGGCCGCCGTCGAGCCATTGCGCGATCGCGAGGGATCGATCGTCGGAACGATCGGGATGGCGATGGACGTCACCTCGCGTCAACGTGTCGTGCGAGAGCTCGAAGAGCGGCGCGGCGAACTGAGTAAAGCGCAAGAGATCGCGCATCTCGGGAGTTACAGCTCCGCGATCGACAACGACCAAGACACGTATTGGTCACCCGAACTGTACCGCATTCTGGGCGTCAAGCCAAACGACAGCAACGCTTCGCGCACGCTCTTCCGATACGATCATCCCGAAGATGTCATCCTGGTTCGGGAAGCGTACGAGCGCGCGATTGCAAAACTCACGACCTTCGAACTCGAACATCGCATCATCCGGCGCGACGGAGAGATCCGGTTCGTCCGCGAGAAGGGCGAGTTTGTCGTCGTCGGCGGGAAACCCGTGCGCATCGTCGGCACGTTGCTCGATATCACCGATCAAAAACTCGCGGAAGAACGGCTCGCGCACCTCGCGCAATACGATGCGCTCACCGACCTGCCGAATCGCTCGTTGCTCGGTGACCGACTCGTTCAAGCGCTCTCGCGCGCCAATCGCCGCAACAAACTCGTCGCGGTGCTCTTCCTCGACGTCGACCGCTTCAAATCGATCAACGATTCACTGGGCCACCTCGTCGGCGACGAGTTGCTCGTCCAACTCGCCGAACGGCTCGCCGATCTGATGCGCGACGAAGATACGATCGCGCGACCGGGCGGCGATGAATTCGTCGTGGTTTTGAGCGATATTGCCGACGAGCAAACGGCGCGGGACCTTGCAACGCGGATCCAACGCTCGCTCGCGCGTCCGATGGAACTGAAATCCGGGACGCAGTTCGTTTCGTGCAGTATTGGGATCGCGCTCTACCCGAACGACGGCCGCACGCCCGACGAGCTTTTGCGCGCAGCGGATGCAGCGATGTACAAAGCCAAACGGCGCGGCGGCGGTAACTATCAGTTCTACACCTCCGCTCTGCACGAGTCGGCGGTGCGTGCGCTCGAACTCGAAAACGCCCTACGCTCGGCGATCGATCGCGGCGACCTGCGCGTTCACTACCAGCCGATCTACCGGATCGACGATCCGAGCGCACCATGCAATTTCGAAGCGCTCGTGCGCTGGAACCGTGATGGGACGACGATCAGCGCCGCCGAATTCATCCCGCTTGCAGAAGAAACGGGCCTCGTGCATCCGATCGGTGAGTTTGTTCTCGACACGGTCTGCACGCAAATCGCCGCTTGGACGCGTGCGGGTCGCGCCTTCGATCGCGTGGCCGTCAATCTTTCGGCGCGACAGCTTCGCGATCGCGAGTTCGGCGAGCGTATCGAGCGCCTACTTCAAGAACGCGCGATCGATCCGCGCCGCCTTGAGTTCGAACTCACGGAGTCGACGCTCCTGGAGGGCGGCGCAACCGTGCTCTTCAACGTCGACCGACTGCGGTCGCTCGGCATTACGTTTGCAATCGATGACTTCGGCACCGGCTACTCGTCGCTTGCGTACCTGAAGTGGTTACCGATCGACAAGATCAAAATCGATCGTTCGTTCGTTACCGACCTGACGAGCGACCGTGCGAACCAGGCGATCGTCGAGGCGATCATCCAAGTCGGGCACAAACTCGGCAAGACGATCGTAGCGGAAGGCATCGAATCCGCCGCCGAACTCGGAGCACTCGCCGCAATGGCATGCGACCACGCCCAAGGGTATCACCTCGGGCGTCCGGTCAGCGCTCCGTTCGGCGACTAAGCCTTCTTCGGGGCGATCTTCCCGTCGTCGTCTTCGGGATCGTTCTCATCGGTGTCGAGCACTTGGGTATGCGCCACGTCCTCACGGTCGCCGGGCGTTGGGTAGCGCTCTTCGGTAAGGTCGTCTTGGTAGAGATCTTTGCGTTCCATGATCGCATCGTACCCCGCTCCGCATCGCGCAAAGCAGCAACTCAACCGATCTTGTGCGTTGTCCTCGCATTCGTGAAAGCGATACGCGTCGAACGTACGGGCGGACCCGACGTTCTCAACCTTACCGACATCGAGAAGCCAACGCCAAAAGCCGGCGAGGCGCTCATCAAGATGACCGCAATCGGTGTGAACTTCATCGATATCTACATCCGCACCGGGTTGTATCCCGCACCGCTTCCGTATACGCCCGGCGGTGAAGCCGTTGGCGTGATCGAGTCGGTCGGCGAAAATGAGTATGGCCTTGCGATCGGCCACCGTGTCGCCTATATGGGGTCGGGTAGCGGCAGCTACGCAGAATACAACTGTGTGGCTCTGGACAAGCTCGTTCCCGTGCCGGACGGCGTCTCCGATCAAGTCGCCTGCGCCGCGATGCTCCAAGGCGTTACCGCTCAGTATCTCTCACACTCGACGTATCCGATCGAACGCGGCGACACGGTGGTCGTGCATGCCGCCGCTGGCGGCGTCGGCAACCTGCTCGTCCAGTTCGCAAAAGCCCGCGGCGCGACCGTCGTCGCAACCGCCTCAACGCCGGAAAAACGTTCGCTTGCCGTTGCCGCCGGTGCGGACGCCGCGACCGATTACGACGGCTTCGTTGAGAAAGTCAAAGAAATTACCGGCGGTGAAGGCGCCGCGTGCGTGTACGATTCCGTCGGCAAAACGACGTTCGATCACAGCATCAAAGCCCTGCGTCCGCGCGGGTTCATGGTGCTCTACGGCGCGGCCAGCGGCCCCGTCCCGGCAATCGAACCGCAGATGCTCGCCGGCGCGGGCTCGATCTATCTCACGCGCCCGACGGCGGTGCACTTTACGCGCACGCGCGCCGAATTGCTGCAACGCACACACGAGATCTTCGACCATATCGAAAAGAAAAGCATCAACGTGCGCATCGGCGCAACCTATCCGCTCGCGGATGCCGCCCGCGCGCACACCGACCTCAATGCGCGCGCGACAACCGGCAAGCTGATCTTACTCCCTTAAGGTGATTTGAGGTTCGCCGCGCCAAGGTCGAGCGCGGCGAACGGAATCACTTCGACGTCGCTGTACACGGCACGAATGCCGGGCGCGAATTTCGCTGCATCGCCGACGAGCACCACAAAGGGCTTGTCGGCGATATATTTTTTCGAGAACGCGGCAATCGCCGCGGCGTCGATTGCATTCACGTGCGGGATGAACGTGCCGATATCGGCCAGCGGCACGCCGTTGAGCGCAAGGTCGCCGAACGTTCCGGCGATGCCGTCGATCGTCTCGATGCCGCGATAGAAGTCACCGGTGACCGTTGCCTTGCGCGGAGCGAGTTCCTCAGCCGGAACCGGCGTATCGGCAAGCGATGCGAGCGTATCGAGCACGACCTTCGTGCCTTCGACCACTTTGGTGTGGTCGACGAGCGTTGCGGCCGTAAAGACGCCGGAATCTTTGCGCGCACCAAGACTCGCGCCCGCGCCGTACGAGAGTCCGCGTTTGACGCGCACTTCCTGGTTGAGGCGACCGGAGAATCCGGAGAGCACCGCAGTCGAGACGACGCCCGCGTAGTAATTCGGATCGAGACGCGCAACCGATGCGCGCCCGGCGACAATCGCCGTGCGACCGGCATCGGGTTTATCGATGATGATGACGCGCGAGCGCGCGGGCACGGGGGTCGAGACGGGCGCAGCGACGAGTGCCGTCGCCGGTTTCGTCCAGCCACCGAGCACGCGCGTGACGAGCGCGATCGCCGCATCCGGTGCAATGTCGCCGCCGATAACGAGTAAGGCGTTATCCGGACGATACGCGCTTGCGTGAAACGCGACGACGTCATCGCGCGTGAGGGCTTTGAGCGAGCTTGCCGTTCCGCTCAGCGGGTGCGCGTACGGTGATGCGCCGTACGCGACGCGGCCGGCAACGAGTCGCGCAAGCGAACTCGGCGAACTATAACCGAGCTGCAGATCGCTAATCGATTTCGTCCGCACGCGCTCGACTTCGGCCGCCGCGAACGCCGGATGCAGCACGACATCGGCAAAGAGATCGAACGCCGCCGGAAACGTCGGTGTCGTCGCGCTCACGCTCACAAGCGATGCATCGTAACCCGCACCCGCATTGAGCCGCGCGCCAAGCGCATCGACGGCTTGCGAGATGGCAAGCGCGCCGCGCGTTTTCGTGCCCGAGGTCAGGAGCGTCGAGGTCATGTTCGCAAGGCCGGCGTGCGCTTCGTCTTCCGACGAACCACCGCTACGCACGATGAGCTGTGCGGCGATGAGCGGCACGCTCTGGGCTTTTGGCTGCGATTTCACTTGGAAAGCGATAACGCGTAGGCCGTTGGGTAGCGTCGCTTCTTGCGCGGTCGGCAGCACGGCGGTGCGGACGGGTCCGGGCAGCGGCGGGGTTTGGACCTGTTGGGCGCTCACGGCCATCGGTAATCCTACGATCAAGAGAAGGGCGGCGATCGACTTCACTTCGGCAGATACTCCACCACGGTGCGGTTGGTCGGCACGAAGTATTTCTTCGCGACGCGCGTGATGTCGGCGGGCGTGACCGCTTGCAGCTTCGCAAGATCGGAATTCACCAGCGCCGGGTCGCCGCGATAGACGACCGCACGCACGAGTGCAAGCGCAATGCCTTGATACGTCGCACGCGAACGCACGAGCGAACTTGCAATCTGCGTTTTGGCTTTGTCGAGTTCGGCTGCATCGACCGGCGTCGTCTGCAGATGTGCGATCTCCACGTCGAGCGAGGCGTGCGCGTCGCTGAGGGCTTTGCCTTTATTGAGGATCGTGCGGAACGTGAAGAGTCCGGGCTGCTGGCGCGCATCGAAACCCGCGTACGCACCCGAGGCGAGCTGCTGATCGTACACCAGCGCCCGATAGAGGCGCGAACTCTTGCCTGCGCCGAGGATCGTCTCGATCACATCGAGGGCTTCTGCATCGGGGGCGCTTGCCGCCGGAACGTGATACGCATATTCGAGCGCGGGCAGCGGCACGTTGTTGCCGTGATAGGTGAAGCGCCGCTCTTCGGTTTGCTTGGGTTCCACCACGCTCACGCGCGGCACCGTGCCCGCGGGCTTCACGATCGGCCCGAAGTATTTGTCGATCCACGCGTTCGTCTGCGCCGGATCGAAATCGCCGACCACGACGAGCACGGCGTTGTCGGGACGATAGTACGTCGTATGGAAGGCGACGACATCATCGAGCGTGGCGGCGTGCAAGTTGTCGGGATCGCCGATCACGCCGCGCCGATAGGGATGCGTGGTGTACGCTTCGCGATCGACGAGTTCTCCGAGCATGCCGTACGGTTCGGCAAGCACGCTCTGGCCGTACTCACCGATCACGACCTCGCGCTCGGTCAGGAAGTTCGCTTGCGTTACGTTGAGTGAGGCAAGACGATCGGCTTCGGCCCACAGCAGCGTCTCGAGATAATTTGCCGGCACCACTTCGTAGTAATTCGTGATGTCTTCGGCGGTGAAGGCGTTGTTGTAACCGCCCACGTCTTCGGTCAGCCGGTCCATCGTCTCGGACTTGGTGTTGGCCGTGCCTTTGAACATCAGATGTTCGAAGAGATGGGCAAAGCCCGAGCGGCCCGGCGGATCGTCTTTGCCGCCGACGCGGTAGCCGACGTTGATCGCAACCGACGGCACGCGATGATCCTCGACCAGGAGCACGCGCAGGCCGTTGGGGAGGGTCCGGTCGGTAAAGCTAAGGGGGGCGAGAACGATCGCCGCCGCCGTTGGTAGGGTCGTCAGCGACATCCATCCGATTCCGAGAATGAGGGCAAAGAGCCGAGAAAGGCGCATCGGCCGACGATTCCCCCGGGACCTCCGGTGTCCTCGGTCCATCGCTTGACATCGAACATACGTTCGATTATGGTGGGTGTCCCATGGCCGTCAATCCGGCGTTCGCCGCCCTGCGCGAAGCCTTCGACACCCGTCATCGCGAGACGAGTGCGGCCGCCTTTGTCCTGGGCGAAGATGCCATCGTGAAGACCGGATTTGCGGATTTGGACCGGGTGCTGGGCGGCGGATTTCCACGTGGGGTCATCTCCACGCTCGAAGGGTCGCCGAGCGGCGGCCGCACGGCGATCGCCGCTCGTCTGCTCGCGACGGCGACCACCCGCAGCCTGGGCGCGATCATCGGCGATGAACTCTATCCGCCCTCGCTTGCGGCCGCCGGGGTCAATCTCGAGCGCCTGATGATCGTGCCGGTGAGCGAGCCGATCCAGATCGCCCGCGCTGCGGATATCGTGGTGCGTTCGGGTGCGTTCACGGTCGTCATCATCCCGACGCTCCCCAGCGGCCGCGGCACAGGCGCCGCCACCTGGACGCGCCTGGCCAGTCTCGCTCACCGCAGCAATACGCTGCTCGTGGCGCTTGGGGTTGAAGCCTCAAGCGAACTGCGCTACTTCGCCTCGGTGCGGTTGGAACTGGCGATCGAGCGCGTACGCTGGAACGGCCCCTCAGGTCCCTATGGGGAGCTCGCCGGTTACGACATCCGCGCGCTCGTCAAAAAGCACAAGCGCGCAGCACCCGGCGCAAACGCGCTCGTCTCATGCGGGACTTTCGAGGACCGCCCGATCTTCACCGAAACGCGCGAACGCGCGATCGCCGAAGACCACCAGCCGCACTACGCGCGCCCGCGCATTCGCTCCGCGTAGCTTTAGGGCGCGAGAATCTCCTCGAGCGTTGCACGGCGGTCGACGACAACGGTCGAGGCCGGTCGATCGACCCAAGCGCGCGTGACCGTCACCGCGCGCTTGGGACACACGTCGAGACAATCGCACGCAACGACGCGGACGTCTTTACGCCCGTCTTTCTTGAGCGCGGCCTTCAAGTCGCGACGCAATCGCTTGCCGCCATCGCACGATTCACAAACGAAGAGCAGATCGCGATTTTTTACGGATTGCACGGACATCTGGCATCCGTACCATCGCATCAGCATCCGCAAACAAAAAATAGCCGCGAGCGGCTTGGAAACCGATCTACGAGGTTACGGTAATCGTAACGAGTTCGTGGATCGAAGGTTTAGGAACCGGCAAGCCCTCAGCACGCAATGTATCGAGGTAATCGGTAATTGCACCCGGAGCGTCGTCTAACAATGCTTCACGAGTATCGCCAATCAAAAGAAGACCGGGCAAATCAGGTGCGAGTGCAGCCCAGCCATCACCACGTTCATTCTTCTCGATGAGAATCGTATACGTCATCGCGGTCTCCATTTTCCCTCGATTTGTTTCAAGATTACTCTCCGTATTCCCCGCGGTAGATCGCGGTTTCCATGAACCGGAATTGAAAGCAGATACGGATACTCAGGGTGCTTAAAAATCCAATGACTCGCTTTCGATCCAATTCGCAAGAATTGCCAACCGCAACTATCGGCATAAGCGATAAGAGCACGAGCATTCATTGTTGCAACGTCGTTCTGAAAAGCACGAACGAACCGTAGCTTTGCCTTGTTACCTCGCCATTTCCAAAAGAAAAACGCGCCGTCCCCAAGGGCGGCGCGCTTGCTTATGACTGCTGGATTTTAGAGGCCGGGCTGGTCGGCGCGGTTGTGTTTGGTGAAGTAGACGCCGTTTGAGGTGCGGTTGAGCTCGCGATTGAGTTTTGCGCGCTGCGCCGGTGAGAGATTCTTATTGTCGATCGAATGGTCGCGCTGACGGCGGATGCTGTTGAGACGGCGTTCGTCGACGGTGTATTCGTGGCGCGTGAGCTGACCCGACTGCACGCCTTGATTGATGCGGTCTTGTTGGTTCTCGATGCGGTTATGGAGTTCGCCGGCGTTCGCGGCGAGCGGCAGTGCGATGAGGGCGGCGACGAGGGCGGTTGAAAAAAGTTTGATCATTGCAGAAACTCCGTGAGTGCTTGCCCAGTACATGTGAGCGAGTGATGGATTGAACCCGCTGTACGCGGATTCAATCCGCTAGATGACTCGACAACGACCGCGATCTGCATCGCATTACCGAAGCCGGACACATCTCACCCAAGCCTAAGCACGCTCTTGCCGCGCGTTCATTTTCCATGTCCGAACCGAGCAAACGGCAAGCTTTCTTAGCTCACGGAACACCAACCGACTTCTCACCCGTCTCTAAAGCGAAACATTTCCAACTGTGCTACTATATCTTTAGTTGCAAGCCCGATCGGCCCGATTGAGGCCACTGGAAAGGACAACCATGAGACTCGCAACCACCCGCCCCGAACCGCCGCGCGAGAATCGCGTACTTACGAACCGGCCCGTAGCGAACGTGCCCTTTGGGGGCTGGGGTCCGCGTCTGGGGTAGCCGCAAAGCGTGCGAGCACCAGTGCCGCGCACGCGATGAAACCGAACGCCGTCGCACAGACGCCCGTCCAGTTCCACCACTGCCAGGCAACGGCGCCCACGAACGACCCCACCGCCCCACCCGAAAACGTCACGAACATATACGTTGTATTGAGTCGGCTCCGAGCCGAATCGTCGAGCGCGAAAATGCGCGACTGATTCGAGATCTGATTCGACTGCATCCCGATCGCAAACACGATCGCGCCGATGATGAAGAACGCAACGACGTTCGCGCCGCTCCAGTAGATCGTCCAGGCGATCCCGAGCATGACCAGTGCGAACGCACCCGTGACCACATTCCCGTACTTATCGGCAAACGTGCCGACGTTGACGGCAATGAATGCACCGATCATTGCGGTGAGTCCGAGGGATCCGACGAACGCCGGGCCGAGGCC
Organism: Vulcanimicrobiales bacterium; assembly: GCA_038231455.1. Classification (GTDB taxonomy): domain Bacteria; phylum Vulcanimicrobiota; class Vulcanimicrobiia; order Vulcanimicrobiales; family Vulcanimicrobiaceae; genus JANLVI01. The sequence continues at coordinate 109,629 of JBBRLI010000004.1, forward strand.
CATCGATGCGAGATGAAACGGAACCGTCGTCCAAAACGCACTGAACGTGGCAAATGCGCAGAAGCCAAGCGCGCAGGAAACGCGGAGTGCGCGATGTTCGCGTAAGAGCGGCGCAAGCGATGCCAGCAATTGCCCGTACTTGAGTTTATTGTGACCGCGGTGAACCGGAAGCGCGCGCCACATGGCAATCGCAGCGAGGGCACTCGCACCGCTGCCGAACCAAAACACCGGACGCCAACCAAAATGTCCGCCGATGAATCCACCGACTACGCGCGCGAAGATAATGCCCATGATCACGCCCGTCTGCACCTGCGCGATCACGCGACCGCGTTTGTCGTCGCTTGCAAGATCGGCCGCAAACGGAATGAGGATTTGCGCGGTAATCGAGGTGATACCGGCGATAAATCCCGCTATTGCAAGCACGAAAAGATTCGGTGCAAGCGCGCAGCCCGCAAGCGCGATGACGGAGACGGACGCAAGCGCAACGCAGAGCGTGCGCCGCTCGGCAATATCGCCGAACGGAACGAAAAACAAAATCCCCAGCGCATAACCCACTTGAATGGCGACGGCGACGAGACCGACGTCTTTGGGTGATGCGCCGAAGGTGTGCGCGATTTCCGCGAGGACCGGCTGCGCGTAATAGATGTTCGCAACCGCGACCCCGGATGCAATCGCCTTGACGAGGACGGTTTGTGGGGTCATTGGCTGCGGTTTTAAACGCGCGCTTTAGAACATCCGGTTATAGACGAAAAAGACCTCATCGCGGACGTAGCCCGCGCGCTCGTACAGCCGCTGCGCGACGTGATTGTTGACCGCGGTACTCAAGGTCAGTCCGACCGCATCGTCCTCGCGTGCGAACCGCTCCGCTGCCGCCATCAGCGCCGCGCCGACGCCTTCGGTGCGCACGTAGGGATCGACGAAGAGATCGTTGAGAATCCATATCCGCTGCACCTGCGCGCTATCGAACGACGGATAGAGCTGCACGAAGCCGATCGCCGCGTTATTGCCGTCCCGGGCAAGAAAAATAACCGACTCGTCACGAGCCAGCCGTTCGGTGATGAAGTTGTGCGAGGCTTGCAGATTGCTCGCAGCCTTATAGAAGACGCGATACGCATCAAAGAGCGGGGCGATCGCATCGACCTCATGCTGGGCGGCGCGGGCGATCGTCATCGGGGCAAGCGGCAAAAAACCATACCGTGTGATTCAACGCACATAGCGCGAGGCTTGTTCGCATCGCGGGACTTCCGGCCCCACATTGACATCGAACATACGTTCGATTACACTTCGTCTCCCATGCCGGTTCTTGCGGTCCTCATCCCCGCCTACAAGCTCGCGGTCGCGCGGCGGGATACGGCTGTTGGCGAAGGGCCCGTGCTCGTCGCCGACAAGCGCGAGCGTGGCCGCGTCGTCGAGTGTTCGGCTGCGGCAGCCGCACTTGGCGCGCGGCGCGGGATGACGCTCGTTCAAGCGCAAGCCGTCGCCCGCGATGCGCTCACCCTCATCGACGATGCCGCCACCGGCACGGCACTCTGGAGCGAACTGCTCGATGCGCTCGATGCGGCATCACCGCTCGTCGAAGATGCGGGCGAAGGCTGTGCGTACCTGGAGATGCACGGGATCGAGGGCGGTGCCCCGGGCTGGCTGGCCGCCGTTCGCGAGACGCTCGCCGGGTTCGATCTCCCCATCCGCTTGGGGCTGGGGTCGAGCAAATTTGTTGCCCGCGCGGCGGCGATGATCGCCGACGGCACGATCGCGCAGGCCGACGCGCGTACGCTCCTCGCCCCCCTCCCGCTCGAACTCTTAGAATGCCCGCCGGGCGTGCTCGACCGGCTGCGTCTGCTCGGCGTTACGACGCTCGGCGAACTCGCCGCACTTCCGCACGGCCCGTTCGTGCGCCGGTTCGGCACCGAGGGTGCGCGCTGGCATGCCTTGGCGCGCGGCTTCGACGATGCGCCGCTCGTGCCGCGGCCGCGTGCGATGAAGATCGATCGCGCCCGCTACGGCGAGGGGACGGCCGAATCCGAGGAAGCGGTGCTTTTCGCGCTGCGAGGCCTTGTCGCCGAGGTCGTCGCCGATCTCGAACTGGCCGGTAAACGCTGCGGCCGCCTCATGCTCACGCTGGAATGTGAAGACGGCGAGACGCACGACGTGACCACCAGCGTCGCCCAGCCCACCGCGCAGCCGCACACGCTCTTCGAACTCTTACGTGCGCGGCTCGAAGGGTTGCGCCTGAGCGCGCCGGTCATCGGCGCACGTCTGTCGGCGGGAGCGCTGGAGAACGGCGGGGTTCCCCTCACGCTCTTTGCCGGCAGCGACCCCGACCCCGAGGCGCTGGGCCTCGTGCTCGCACGCTTGGATGCGGCGCTTGGGGAGCATCGCGCGCTGCGTGCGCGGGTGATTGCGGGGACGCGGCCCGAGCAGCGCTACGCCATCGAGCCGTTTACGATCGAGACGCTGGTGACGAAAACCTGGATGGCGCTGCCGCCGGGCATGAGCGCGCTCCCCCCGCAGGCAACGCTCCAGTACCGGGCCCGCGATCCCGTGCCGATCGCGGTGAGCCTCGACCGTGGTCGACCGGCTTTCGTCGGCACGCCGCCGCAGGCGGTGCTGGAGTTCGGGGGGCCCTGGCGGGTCGATGAGGCCTGGTGGTCGCGCGCAACCGGCGCCGGCACGATCTCGCTCGAGCGCGACGACTACGACGTGCTCCTCGAAGACGGGGCGCTCTACCGGATCGCCTGCTCCGGCGGCGCCTGGACGCTCTGCGGGACGTATGACTGAAAAATTTTCATCCCGGCCGCTAAGGTTGCCCAGCAATGTGCCGATACAAGTAGTGGTTGAGGTAATTCGGTCCACGCTTAGAAGCGGGCCGGGTTTTCCGTTCTACCAGCCACCGACCACCAGCGTCCCTCACTTATGAGAACGCTCGGTTTCTCATGGACTTGCGTGCACGACACCCATGGCATACGTGACCCTCGCGAACATCTGTCTCTTCGGTTCAACCGTTATCACGCTAGCGACGATTGCGTCGATCGCGTTCGATCGTGCCCCGACCGTACGCAAACGCCCTCTGCCCGAACGTTTTTCCCGGTCGCGGTAACGCACGCGACCCGCATGAGTCGAAACGCGAAATGCGTTCACCGACTCCGATGAGCGTGCTGGTCACACGCTCGTCCACAAAACCCGGCGAACGTATTGGTCATACGTTCGCCGGGTTTTCTCTTTGTCGCTTAGGGATATTTTTCGAACGCGATCTGACCGCCCGGATAATCCAGCGTCACGATGTAGCGTTCGAGCAGACTCATGCCGATGAGTCCGGCCGCATACGGATCCGACCAGATGCCGGTGTTTGCCGTTGAGAGTTGCGTTGGCACCGGACCCAGTGCCATCGATCCGAGCGTGAGCGCGAGCGGTCGCGATTCCAGAAAGCGCGTGTCGCCGGGATTATCCGTCGCGGCACTGCCGGTCGTCCGTGTGTAGAGCGTATGCGAACTCACGAACGGCGAGGTGAGAATCAAGCTGCTCGTGGTGTTCGTATCGAGCATGAACACACCGGCGATACCATCGACAACGCCTTCAACGGCGGGGACTTGCCCGCGCTTGATCTCCAGCGGCAGGACGCTTCCCGCAAGCGGAACCGTATCGGTTACGGGATCGGAGAACGTGATCGTTGCCGCGCGCACGTCGATACGCGACCGCAACCGCGCGAAGAGCGGATACCCGATCGCTCCATCGAGCGAGCCGTGCTTCCAATTCGCGACTGCCGTGAGGTTCTTGAGCTGGACGCCTTCGATATCCATGAGCGGAACGACGGCGATTTTCGGCTGCGGCGTCCCGCTCAAGGCCGACGTTGCCGCTGCGGACGGCGGCGGCGGCGGCTGATCGACGAGCGGAATCTTTGCCTCCGCGAGCGCTTCGGGCGAGAGTTGGAGACGCGCGTTCGAACTCAGCATCAGAGAGAACGGCCCCGCACCGTTGATCGTGGCTTGAATCACGATCCGTTTGCGCGAGTAGGTCATCGGAACGACCACGCGCGGGGATGCGAGGACGACCTCACCCGGCGCCGGTGTCGGCGCAGGCGTCGGCCCAATTCCAAGCTGCAGCGCGGCCGCAGCAACGACGGCGAGGATCACGACGCGAACGGCCCGGCGTCACTGCGCGCGACTACGATACGCATACACCCCTCATTTCGCTCTGCGATACCAACGCCTCGCGCGCGAGTTTCGTTCCGTCGTCCTGGCCGACGCAGTCTACGCCAAATACGGTTCGAAGGGCGCGACCGGGACCAAAATCCGATCGAGGTCGGCGAAAATCTCTGCGTCGAGGCGCAGATCGGCCGCAACGACGTTGTCCTCGACGTGGGCGGTCTTCGTCGCCCCCACGATGACCGAACTGACGACGTCTTCGCGCAAACACCAGGCAAGGGCAAGCTGTGCAAGCGTGCACTGTGCGCGCTCGGCGATTGGTTTGAGATGCTGGACGGCCTCGAGGATCGACTCCGTGAAATATTCTTCGAGCGTCCATTTTTGTGCATCGTTTCCGGCGCGCGTGTCGGCGGGCGGGTGTTCGACCGAGGCATATTTCCCGCTGAGTACGCCCATCGCGAGCGGCGACCAGACCACGTTCCCAAGCCCGTATTCACGACACGTTGGAAACACGCGATCTTCGACGCGACGCCACAGGGCGTTATATTGCGGCTGATTGCTCGTCGGCTCGGCCCAGCCACGCGCGCGGCACAGTTGGACGGCGCTTGCGATCTGATCGGCCGTCCACTCCGAGACGCCCCAATAAAGAATCTTTCCGGCGCGCACGAGATCGTTCATCGCGGCGCACGTTTCGTCGAGCGGTGTATGGCGATCGAACCGGTGGCATTGGTAGAGATCGATGTAATCAACACCCAGACGTTTGAGCGAGAGATCGCTCTGCTCGCGAATGTGTTTGCGTGAGAGGCCACTTTGATTGGGACCCTCACCCATCGGAAAAAACACTTTGGTCGCGAGCACGATCGAATCGCGCGGATAGTCGCGCAGCGCGCGTCCGACGACTTCTTCGGAACGGCCGCGCGCGTACACATTCGCGGTATCAAAGAAGTTAACGCCGAGTTCGTAGGCGCGTGCGATGCACGCGCGCGCTGTGTCTTCCTCGACGCTGCCGCCATACGTGAGCCACGAACCGAGACCGACTGTAGAAACCTGGACGCCCGCGCGACCTAACCGACGATACTGCATGACGCGTTCTTACGCGTTACGGACCGAAAACCATTACTTCTTGCTTGCAGCAAGCACCGGGCAGTATACTGCGTACACATGGTAGCCTTGCGCGCACTGGCGGCCTTCGGGATCGTCGCCCTCGTTCTTGCGATCGTCGCACCGGCGATGTTCGCGAATCCGCCGCGCGCGTTTAGCGGGATCTCGCTACAGGAGCACGACGGTGCGTACATCGGTTCGACGACCGTTCGCATCGAGCCGGACTCCCCGGCCGCGCGCGCCGGCTTACAAACGGGTGATGCGATCTCGTGCATCAGTCCGCGAACGTTAACGATCCTCGTCGAACGCAATGGCGAAACGGCACGCTACGTTCCGGGAGCCCGTCCGCTCTGCGTGCGGCGCGACGGTCGCTGGCAAGCCTACTCGGTGACGCCGGCGCAGCATCCCATGAAAGGCAACCAGTACGGTTCGCTTTACGTGTCGGCGTTGCGTCTTGCCGTGTTCGTGGCGTTCGCGGCGATCGGGATCTTTCTCGTCATGGTGCGTCCGGGTGCGCTGACGTGGATTTTCTACGCCTTCGCACTTTCGAACGTACCGATACACGTTGCAGGTCTCAATAATACGAATTATCCGGAGCTCGCATACAATATCGTCGATACGCTGCTGCGATCGTTCACCATTGCAAGCTCGGCATTCATGTTGCTCTTTGCGCTACTCGTGCCGGACGATCGCGCGCCGAGGGGTTGGCGACTTGTCGCCGCCCGGAGCGCGTGGCTGCTGGTCATCGCGATGGCCGGGGTGCAGATCGCTCAAGCATTCCGTTTGGATATCACCTTCGCGCGCACGTTGGAAATGGTCCTCGATTGGATCGCGACGGTGGGTATCGCGATCGTGCTGATCGCGCGACTCGCCCTAACGCGGGGCGAGGTACGTGCCCGCGTCGCGTGGGCAGCGGGAGCGATCCTTCTCGGCGCGCTCATCAGCGACTTGCGCCACCGACTACCGCTCGAATACGGCGCGTTGTCCGGCTCGGCGACAATCGTAACGCCCCTCGCCCTGATGTACGCGATCGTGAAGCGCCGCATCATCGATATCCGTTTCATCATCAGCCGAACCGTGGTCTACGCGACCCTGACGACGATCGTCGTTGCCATCATCGGGCTGCTCGACTACGCGACGACCACGCTCCTTGCCCGCGCTCGCGTGGCGATGGCGATCGAGGCGCTCGTGACGGTGGCACTTGGCTTCGCCCTCAACAGCGCGCATCGGCGGATTGAAAACGCCGTTGATTCATTGATTTTCCGTAAGAAATATATGGCGCAGATCTATCTACAGCGGCTGGGTAAGACGCTGCTTCGTGCATTACACGAAGAGACCATCGACCGCGCACTCGTCCACGATCCCTACGAAAAATTAGGCCTGACGATGTCCGCACTCTTTCGCGCCGAAGGCACGTCGTTCGCGCTTTCTTGCGCAGCGGGTTGGAGCCACCCAACGGCACAGATCTTCGAGGGCGATCACGATCTGGTTCGCTTTCTGCTCACCGAACGCGCCCCGCTCCACGTGGACGAGCTGCGTTCGGCGATCGCAGCGCAACTGCGGGAGAACGACATCGACCCGGCCGTTGTCGTTCCGATATTCCAGGACGACGAGCTCACGGCATTCGCCCTCTTTGGTCTCCATCGCAATGGAACGCGCCTCGATCGCGACGAGATCGAAACGCTGGAGCGGCTGTGCGAGGCCGGTGCTCAGGCCTACACGCGGGTCGAAAATCTGCGCTATCGCGCGCTGGCGCGCACGCAGACGACCGTGTAATCCACCTTCCGCTACGGTTGGGCTTTCGGTTCCTCGCTGACGTGCGGGAATTTGTGTAATACCACGCGTTCGAAACGGCGCAGCCAGTGCGTGTTCCACGGATCGTGCTTCGAGAGCGGCGGCACGAGAATCGTATCGAGCCCGCAAATGCGCGCTCCTAAAATATCGGTAAAGAGCTGATCCCCGATCACAATGACCGCCTCTTTTGGAAGTTGCATCAGCTCGAGCGCGCGCCGATAGCCGCCTTGAAGCGGTTTGCGGGCGTTCGGAACGATCGGAATGTTCAAGAGTTCGGCGACTTCGCGCGCCCATGGGCGGCCGTTGTTCGTGAGCATGACGACTTGGATTCCCGCCGCTTGCGCGCGCGCGATCCAGGCCGATTCTTCCGGCAGCGGCTCGTGCGTACGATAGCCGACGAGCGTATTATCGAGATCGATCAACGCACCGCGAATTCCGGCAACGCCGAGTTTAGCGATATCGATTTCGGATATCCGTTCGGCATACGAAGTGGGCCAGAACCAGCGGCGTCCACGCAATCTCATCGGATTTTCGGGATCCGATCTTTGGGCACGAGTACGGCAAGCGCACCGGGGTGCGTCTTGAATTCGGCCGGCAGGCGCGTTGCAGGTTCGCCGTCGGCGAAGACGTGGTGCGCCTTGCGACCGCGCACTTTGAACGACTTTCCGCGCAGCGTCTGCACTTCGTCGACCTCGGTGAATTTGTGGAGCGCGACGGCGGCTGCGACTTTGAGGCCGCTCCGCCAATCGGCAACATCGATCGAATACAGTTCCATCACGCCGTCGTCGATCGAGGCATTCTCATTCTCGACCACTCCGCCGAAACGATAGGAGTTGGCAACCGTCAGTTGCACCGTCTTAAACGCGCGCACGCTCCCGTCTTCCAGCTCGACTTCGAGATGATAGGGATGCACGTGTGGAAAGGCGCGCAGCGTCGTGATGGGCACGGTAAGCATGCCGAGCTTCTTCTTAAGCGGACCGGTCTGCTGGCGCGCGATGTGGGTCGAGAGCCCGATACTCGCTTCGTTCAAATAGTATTTACCGTTGACCGATGCGACGTCGATCGTCTGCACGACACCCTCATCGACGAGCGCGCACGCTGCTTCGAGGTCGAACGGAATTCCGAGCGTGCGCGAGAGTTCGTTAATCGTCCCCAGCGGCAAGATCGCAAGCGGCACGTTCGCCGCGCGTAGTCCGTCGATCGCGGAGATTAAGGTACCGTCGCCGCCGCCGATGATTGCCACATCGATCTTGCCCTGGTGTTCTTTGAGGGCACGGACGAGCGATTCTGGACCATCCATCGGCACGCGCAACACCGTATGCCCGCGTGCTTCGAGGAATCGGACCGCCTGCTCGGCGGCATCCGCACCCCGGCGTGCACGGGTGTTCACGGCGAGGAAGACGCGTTTGCGTGCACCGGTATCTGGATGACTTGCCATCTCGGCTGGTAAAGGTTTACTCATGCGCCGTTTCCTTACGCTCGTTACGCTCGTTCTTATCGCTGCATTTGCCACGATCGCCCGCCCCGCCGTGGCGGATGAAGGCATGTGGACCCTCGATAACTTCCCAACTACGGCGGTCGCCAAGCAGTATGGCTTCAAGGCTACGCCGGCGTTCCTCGATACGCTGCGTACGGCGTCGGTCCGCCTGCCGGGCTGCTCGGGCTCGTTCGTCTCGGCCAGCGGCCTGATCATGACGAACCACCACTGCGCGCGCGGCTGCATCACGAACAACTCGAACGAGAAAAACGATTACATCAAAACCGGCTTCTTCGCGGCAAAACAGCAAGACGAACTCGCCTGTCCCGGGTTTTCGATCGTCTCGCTTTTGACCATCACCGACGTCACCACGGGCGTGAACGCTGCGACCGCCGGCACGACGGGCGCTGCGTTCAATGCCGCCCAACGCGCGATCTTCTCGAAACTCGAGAGTGCGTGTGCGCCCGATAAGGGGACGCAGCAGTGCCAAGTCGTCACGCTCTACAACGGCGGACGGTACGCGCTCTACGCGTATCGTAAATACAGCGACGTGCGTCTGGTGTTCGCGCCCGAAGAAGCCGCCGCGTTCTTCGGCGGCGATCCGGACAATTTCAACTTTCCGCGCTTCGATTTGGATTGCGCGTTCATGCGCGCCTACCAAGACGGGAAGCCCGTCACCTCGCCGAATTTCTTCCGTTGGAGCAAGGCCGGACCCTCAGCAAATGAATTGATCTTCGTCCCCGGCAATCCGGGTTCGACCTCACGCCTCGAAACGGTCGCCGAACTCGAGTCGCTGCGCGACGTGCAAAACATCGCCGCATTGCGCAGCCTTTCCGAACGCCGCGGACTCTACTCGCAGTTTGCAACCGAGAGTCCCGAGCACGCGCGTCAAGCAACAAGCGTGCTCTTCGGCATCGAGAACTCGCTCAAAGCGACCATCGGTCACGAGACGACGCTGCTCGACCCCACGTTCATGGCGAAGAAACGCGCGCAAGAAGCCGCCGACCGCGCAGCGATTGCAAAAAGCCCCGTGCTTGCGAAAAAATTCGGCGGCGCGTACGACGCGATCGCCGCCGCGGAATTGCGTGCGCGCGATCTACAAATTACGTATACATACCGCGAGACCCAAGGCGCCCCGGGCTTCTATCTTGCAACAGCGCGTACGCTCGTGCGAGCCGCAGCCGAGCGAACCAAACCCGATGCGCAGCGTCTGCGCGGCTTCAACGATGCCGCCTTGCCGCAACTCGTCGCGGTCCTGGGCGCACCCCGTCCGATCTTCGCGGATCTGGAAAAAACCACACTCGCCTACAGCCTGACGAAAACGCGCGAATTTCTTGGGCCTGACGATGCGTACGTCAAAGCACTGCTTGGCAACGATTCGCCCGAAACGGTTGCAGCACGCATCATCGAGGGTTCGAAACTCGCCGATCCTGCCGCACGCAAAGCCCTCTACGATGGCGGCGCGGCGGCGATCGCCGCATCGACCGATCCCGCAATCGTCGTGGCTCGCGCGACCGATGCGATGAGCCGCGCAGCCCGGCAAACGTTTGAAGATCAAGTCGGCGCGCCGATCGCAAAAAACGACGCGCTCGTCGCGCAGGCGCAATTCGCGCTGCACGGTCTCACGACGTATCCCGATGCAACCTTCACGCTGCGCGTCACCTACGGAACCGTCAAAGGATGGATGGAACGCGGCGCGCCGGTCGCACCGTTCACGACGTTCGGCGGCGCATTCGCGCATGCAACCGGTAGCGATCCTTTCGCACTGCCAGCATCGTGGACCGCAGCGCGAAGCACGCTCGATCCGGCAACACCGCTCGATTTTGCAAGCACGGCCGACATCATCGGCGGCAACTCCGGTAGCCCCGTCGTCAACGCGAAAGCCGAAATCGTCGGCTTGATATTCGATGGAAACATCCACTCACTCGGCGGCGACTACGGCTACGACATGCGCGACAATCGCGCGGTCGCGGTCGATTCCCTCGGATTGCTGGCAGCGCTACGCACGATCTATCACGCCGACCGCCTCGCAAGCGAACTTGCCCCCTAGGGAACGCAGCGTTACGGAGTCTCGGCGGAACAAACGCGCACCGCGTAACGTATAAAGCCACAGGCCCCCGACGCGCAATGAACTCCTGAGTCGCCCAAACCCACTATTGCACCGTAAGGATTGTTTATGCGAAAGATTCGCTTCGCGATCGCTGCCCTCGCCCTGTCTCTGATCTGCGCGCCTGCAGGCGTGCGTGCCGCCGAGTTTTCGGATACGATTTGCCCGCAGGCTACCCCCAAAGTGATCGAATTCACCGAGATGGGTGCGCAGCCGAAGATCAACCTCGCCGATCTGCGGAAGGTCACGCACGAAGTGGTCGACCGTTACGACGATTGCGCGAAACAAAAATTGGCCGACAAGTACATCGAACCGAAGATGCACTACGCGCAGACGCGCAGCGCGTCGTATCTCGTCGTCGCCGCACGCGTCGAGGCGAGCATGACGGACTTCGAGAGCGCGCAGTCCGATCTCGATCGCGCGAAGTTCCTTGCTGCCGAAGTCAGCGATTGGACGCCGATGTCGCAGTCCTATAGTAGCTCGAATAAGACCGGCCTGAGTTCTGACCATAATACCAGCAAGCGCGATTCCGACTACAAAGAGGCCGCCAAAGCCATCCTCGCCTCCATCCCCGCTGCTCAGGCGCTCATCCCCAAAATGCAAGTCCAGCCGGCAGCCGACGCGCCGGCACCACGGCCGTCAACGCGCCCCTAACTGCCGGGTAAACTCCTTCGCTCGGGCCCCTTGTTATCGAACATACGTTCGATTATCATAGGGGCCCATGTCGTCTTCCCCCGGCTATGCCGAGCTCCACTGCTGGTCGAACTTCAGCTTCCTCGAGGGTTCATCGCACCCCGAAGAGTTGATCGGGCGCGCCCACGCGCTCGGCTTGCGCGGAGTCGCCCTCACCGACCGGGACGGCGTCTACGGGGCGGTCCGCTTCGCCAAAGCCGCGCGCGACCTCCCCGGTTTTGCCGCCATCTGCGGCGCCGAGCTGACGCTCGAATTGGAACCGCCTGCGCGCGTTCGGGGGCGTGAAAAAGGCGCGCGTCCCGCAAGCGAAGTGCCGACCGATACGCCGCGCATCGTGCTCCTCGCCGAGAACGCGACCGGCTATGCCAATCTTGCCCACCTCATCTCCGCTGCTCAACTGCGCGGCCGCAAACGCGACGCGCGCCTCCATCTCGAGGATCTTGCGGGTCGTACCGAGGGGCTCATCGCGCTCTCCGGCGGACGTAACGGTCTGCCCGAACGCGCGCTCATCCGGCGCGACGACGCGCAGGCGCTGGCGTGGGGGGCGCAACTGCGCGATGCGTTTCCGGGCCGCTTTTACATCGAATTGCAGCATCACTTACGGCCGGAAGACGGGGCGCTCGTCCAAGCGCTGGTGCGGCTAGCGGCGCAGCTCGACGTGCCGTACGTCGCGACCAACGGCGCGGCGTATAGTGTCCGCGAAGATGCGCGGCTGTGCGATATTCTGACCTGCGTCAAATACAAGACGACGTTGCAGAATGCCGGTACCATGCTCCGGCCCAACGCCGAGTCGTATCTGAAATCGCCCGCGCAGATGGCGCGGCTCTTCGCTCCATATCCGCTCGCGCTTGCAAACACGCTCGTCATTGCAGAACGCTGTGCGTTTCGCCTGGACAAACTCCACGGACAGTTCCCGCACTTCCCGATTCCCGCAAGCGAAACAAGCCACCAATCGTATCTGCGCACGCTCGTTTATGCGGGCGCGAAACGACGCTATGCAATGCCGCTCGATCCCAAAGTCGAACGCCAGCTCGAATACGAACTGGGGATCATCGCGCGCATGGATCTGGCGGGTTACTTCATCGTGGTGTGGGACATCGTACGCGCAGCCGAAGAACTCCAAGTGCTCTGCCAAGGACGCGGTTCGGCAGCAAATTCCGCGGTCTGCTACGCGCTGCACATTACCGCGGTCGATCCGGTGGGACACGGTCTGCTCTTCGAACGCTTTCTCTCGGAAGAACGCAAAGAAGTGCCCGATATCGATATCGATTTCGCGCATCAAGATCGCGAAAAAATCATTCAATACGTGTACGACCGCTACGGCCGCGAACATGCGGCGATGGCAGCGGAGGTGATTACGTATCGCACGCGCTCGGCGATTCGCGACGTCGGTAAGGCGATGGGACTCTCGCTCGCGCAAGTCGATACGATCGTGAACGATTACGACGCACGTGAGTCGCTCGCGGGTGCGCTCGGTGCGAGCGCCGCGGCGGTGAGCGCGCTCCCCGAGTCGGTGCGCAAACGGCGCGATCTCGATGCGGGGTCGAATCAGCGTCTCTCGCGAGCGGAGGCGGGCGACCAACCCGCCGCGTCGAGCGGCCGCGCACACACACCGGGCTTCGGTTCGGTCGACGACCTCGCGCGCGACGTGCGAGCGCGCACCGATCCGTCGCGCGCGATTCCATCCGTCGTCAAACCGCGTCCCCAGCATCTCTACGGGTTCGTTGCCAAAGACTTTGGCCCCGATCCCGATCCCGCGCATCCCAGTTCCGTGGGCGGAGAACTCGGCGATACGCTGATGGCGATCTGCCGGCGCATCGATGGCTTTCCGCGTCATATGGGTATCCATTCCGGCGGCATGGTGATCACGCGCGATCCGCTCGTGCAAGTCGCGCCGGTCGAATGGGCGACGATGCGCGACCGCACGATCATTCAGTGGGACAAAGACGACCTCGGCGATCTTGGTCTGATTAAAATCGATCTGCTCGGTCTTGGCATGCTCTCGCTCTTACGCGATGCCTTTACGCTCTTTGGGCGCGTGTATCCGCAGCGGCCGCCGCTCTCGCTTGCCTCGATCCCGCAAGACGATCGGCCGACGTACGAGATGCTGCAGCGCGGCGATTCGATCGGCGTCTTTCAAGTCGAGTCGCGCGCGCAGCAATCGATGCTGCCGCGTCTTAAACCCGCGTGCTTCTACGATCTCGTCATGCAGGTCGCGATCATCCGACCCGGTCCCATTCAAGGCGACATGATCCACCCGTTTCTGCGCCGCCGCAATGGCCTCGAACCCGTCACCTATCCGCATCCCAAACTCAAACCCATTCTCGAACGGACGCTCGGCGTACCGCTCTTTCAAGAGCAAGGCATGCGCATGGCGATCGAAGCGGCGGGGTTCACGCCCGGCCAAGCCGATCAACTGCGGCGCGCGATGGGCAACAAACGTTCGCGCCAGCGCATGGCCGAGATCTATCCCAAGCTCATCGACGGAATGGTCGAAAACGGCATCGACCGTGCGAGTGCCGACGCACTCTTTCACATGCTCGAAGGCTTCGCCGACTACGGCTTTCCGGAATCTCACGCGGCCAGTTTTGCACTGCTCGCCTACGCATCGGCGTATGTCAAATGTCACGAACCCGCGATTTTCTGCGCAGCGATTCTCAACGTTCAGCCGATGGGATTCTACGCAACCGAAGTACTCGTCAACGATGCCAAACGTCACGGCGTCGTGGTGAAACCGATCGCGGTGAACGAGAGCGAGTGGTGGAGTTTTGTCGACAAAGCCGGTTCCTTGCGCCTGGGTTTCCATCTCGTGCGCGGCATGGGCGAGGCGCAGCGCGAGAAACTGGAGGGCGCACTCCAAAGCGGCGGCGAGTTCGAAGACGTCGTCGATTTCGCGCGCCGCACGGGACTCGCGCGTGAGGCGCTCGAGAATCTGGCTGCGGCAAATGCGTTCTCGCCGTGGTTCGATTCGCGCCGCGAGGCGATGTGGGCGCTGCGCGGACTCGACGAACGCGAAGCGCGTGGGGAACTCGGCCGCGGGATGGAGATCGAAGAACCTGCCGCGCAGTTCGCCTCGTTGCAGCCGCTCGAAGCAACGGCGCTCGACTTGCATGCAACCGGCGTCTCCGACGTCCAGCCGATCGACCATTTCCGCCCCGAACTCGATCGGCAAAACGTGCTCGCGGCAAACCGCTTACCCGCGATGCCGAAGAATCTGGTGTGCAAAGTCGCCGGGATCGTGATCACGCGTCAACGCCCCGGCACGGCGAAAGGCTTCGTCTTTCTCACCCTCGAGGACGAAACGGGTCTGGTCAACGTGATCGTGCGCCCAGACGTCTACGAACGCAATCGCCGCGTCGTGCGACAATCGCGCGCGCTCATCATCGAGGGTGTACTGCAAAAAGATCAAGGCACGATCGACGTGATCGCCAAGCGCTTTTGGCCGCTCGATACGAGCGGCACGGCCGACAACGTCCGCGCGCGAAACTTTCACTAGCGGGAAAGCAAACGCTTCACAGATCGCTCGCTGGAAAGCTCGTCCATCCGACCGTCCGTAGCCTCGTACAGAGTAGCTCACCGACCCCACGTTAGGTTGCCGATTTGTGGGTATGTGGCGGGCATGAAGCACCGTATATTCGCAACGACTCTTGGCCTCGCGGCTTGCCTCACGCTGGGCGCAGGCGCATTCGCACAGACCGCTCCCACAACGATGGCAACGCCCGACCCGAGCGCGACCACGGTTCCCGCCGTTCTCGTGAGCCCGCCGCCCGGCACCACGGTGATCCCGGGTGAAGTTCCGAGCGATAACGGTGACGGCATCCGGCGCCTGCTCTCGCAGCAGAATAATTCCGGTGAACTCGGTAGCGTCACGCTCTTCCGCATGCCGAACAACAAGACGCGCGTCGTTCTCAACCTCAAAGGCGCCAAACCCGGCACGATGCAGCCTGCGCACATCCATCGCGGCCGCGATTGCAGCAATCTCGATCCCAAACCCGCTTTTCCGCTAACGACGGTGATGACGTCGGAATCGGGCGGTTCGTCGACGACGATCGTCAACGCCCCGATTGCAAAGCTGCTCTCGGGCAACTATTCGGTCAACGTCCACGCGAGCACGACGAACATCGCGCGCTACGTGTCCTGCGGGAATCTCTACCTGAAGTAGTCGTACATCATCCGGTTATGATACGTACCGGATTCTCAGGAACGATCGGCAACACGCCGCTCATCGAACTGCCGAACCTCTCGGCTGCGATCGGGCGGCGTTTGCTTGGAAAAGCGGAATTCCTCAACCCCGGCGGGTCGGTGAAAGATCGCGCCGCGCGCGGCATCATCGATGATGCCGAACGCAGCGGCAAACTTCTCCCCGGCGGCACGATCGTCGAAGGCACCGCGGGGAATACGGGAATCGCACTCGCGCTGCTCGGCAACGCGCGCGGCTACCGGACGATCATCTGCATTCCGGATGACCAGTCGGAAGAAAAGTATGCTTTACTGCGCGGCTTCGGTGCGGACGTGCGGGTGATCCCCGCCGCACCGTACACGAATGACGAGAACTACTATCACGTCGCGCGGCGCACGGCCGAGTCGATTCCAGGCGCATTCTGGGCCGACCAATTTAATAACACCGCCAATCGCGACGCGCACGCGGCCACGACCGGACCGGAAATCTGGGAACAAACCGGCGGCACGCTCGATGCATTCGTCGCCGCCGCCGGTACCGGTGGGACGCTAGCTGGGACTTCGCTGGCACTCAAGGCCCGCAATCCAAAGATTCGCACGATATTGAACGATCCGTACGGATCGTCGCTCTATTGTTATATGAAGAACGGCACGCTCGAAGTCGAGGGTGATTCGAATGCCGAAGGCATCGGGATCAAACGCATCGTTGCCAACTTCGAAGGCGCACCGATCGACGATGCCATTCGCACGGGCGACCGCGCGATGGTCGAGATGGCGTACTGGCTCGTACGTGAAGAAGGCCTCTTCATCGGCGGCTCGGCGGCACTCAACGTTGCGGGTGCCGCGCGCTACGCGATGTCGCTGCCCGAGGGAAGCGTCGTTGCAACGATTCTGTGCGACGGCGGCGAACGTTACCGCTCGCGACTTTACAACCGCGCGTGGCTCGAAGAAAATGACTGCGTGCCGACCGCGACCGACCTCTCGTTCCTCACTGCATAACTAAAGGATACATTATGGATACGCTCAATCGCGGCGCGTTCGTCGCCGTCACCGCCGGCGCAACGGCAACGCTTGGAACCATCGCATCGGCGCTTGCCGCAGGCGAAGGCTTCGGCCAACCGCACCCGCCGATCGTCGCCGAGAACGATCCCGCGATCGTCGCAACGATGGTGCAGCTCGATCGGCCCGGCATCAAACTCAACGCCTACATGGCGCACCCGAAAACGATCACCGCAACGACACCCGGTATCGTCATGGTGCAGCATATTTGGGGCGTCGACGCGCAGATTCGCGACACCGTTCGCCGCTACGCAAAAGAAGGCTACATCTGCATCGCTCCCGACCTGTTCCAACGCACGAATCCGCCGAGCGGCGATGGACTGAGCGACTACACGGTGTTCCGCGCGAGTGCATCGGCGCTCACCGACGAACAGACGCACGGGGATCTTAAGGCCGGCTACGATGCGATTCGCAAACATGCATCCAAGTCGAAGATCGGCGTGACCGGCTTCTGCATGGGCGGCGGCATCGCGCTCAAACAAGTGATCGGCAATAGCGACTACGGTGCCGTCGCGGTTTTCTACGGCGATGTGCGCCCGGGTACCGCGGACCGCAAAGCGCCTTCGACCGATGAGACGTTCGACTATGCAAAAAAAATCACGACGCCGGTGGCCGGCAGCTGGGCGGGACTTGACACGGGGATTCTGCCCGTCGACGTGCTCGCGCTCGAAAAGCATTTGACCGTACCGCACGACATCAAAGTCTATGAAGGCGCAAACCACGCGTTTTTCGATGACACCCGCAAAGCGTACAAGGCCGATGCCGCTGCCGATGCGTGGACACGAACCCTGGCGTGGTTTAAGAAGCACCTCGCCTAAAGAGTGCGCGGTGTCGCTTGGAACGATTCCAAGCGGCACCGCCGCCCTGCTCGTTGAATCGACCGTTTGATGGCGTATACGCTCGTACACTGTTCGGACGTTCACCTCGAAACCGTTTTTACCGAACTGCGCGGCGGCGCACGGCGGCGTGCGGCTCTTGCAGACGCGTTCGTGCGCATCGTCGACCTGGCGTGCGAACGCAAAGCGGACGCCCTCACGATCGGCGGCGACCTTTTTGAATCCGCTCGGGCAAGCGAACAGACGGCCCGGTTTCTTGCAGCACAGTTCGCCCGCTTCGACGGAGCGATCTTCATTGCGCCGGGCAACCACGATCCGCACGGTGAGAGCGCACTGCTCTCGCGCAGCGATTTGCCCGCCAACGTCCGCATCTTTCGCGAGGCGGCTTGGAGCGCGTTTCCGCTTGCAGACAATCTAACGCTCTATGGCTACGGCCACACGCCCGCCGAGCCCGGCCGTCCGTTTGCCGGCGCACGCTTCGAGCGGCCGGGCGTACGCATCGCGCTCGTTCATGGCAGCGATGAAGAACGGTGTCCGCCGAATAAGCGCGCGACCGCGCCGTTTACGGCGATGGAAATCGCGGCTTCGGGCGCGACGCTGCTGTTGACCGGACACTATCACGGCGGCTACATCGCCGAACACGACGGTCGGCCGCTCATCGCGTATCCCGGCTCGCCCGAACCGATCAAATTCGGCGAACGCGGCACGCACGGCGCGCTCGTCGTCACGATCGAGGACGTGTCCGTTGCAATCGAAAGCGTCGAAATTGCGCGCACGCGACTGATCGACCTCGACATCACGGTGGACGGTGCGTCGAGCGAACACGCGATCGCGGAGTTAGTCGAAGCGGCACTCGTCCCGTACGGAAACGACGACTACTTGCGTGCCCGCCTGACCGGCACGATTCCCAGTGGTACGCGCATCGATCGCGCGTTTCTCGAAGAGCGCTCGAACGCACGTCTAGGCGCACTCGAACTCATCGATGCAACGGTGAGTGCGGACTACGACGCCCTCGCGCGCGAGCCGAACGTCCGCGGTCACGTCGTGAACGATTTGCTCGCGCGGGCGCACGACGGAGACGCCGATGCGGATGCGGCGCTGCGCTACGTCGTCGCGGCGTTTGCGGGCGGCGAGATCGCACCGTGAAACTTACGCAACTCCACGTCGACGGCTTCGGCGGGTTGGTCGATCGCACGATCGACTTTGCGCCCGGCCTCACGATCGTGTACGGCGAGAACGAAGCGGGGAAATCGACGCTCGCACGCGCGATCGTTGCATCGCTCTACGGCGTTGGCCGCAAAGAAGACCGCGACGCGTGGCGTCCCTGGAGCGGCGCACGCTACGCATCGATTCTGCGCTACGAGTTGGCAAGCGGCGAGGCGATCGAAGTGCAGCGCGAGTACGATCGCGATCCCAAAGGCGTCCGCGTGTACGACCGCAGCGGCAACGATATCAGCGCGCAGGTGTCGATCGGGAAGACCGTCGCACCGGGCGAGGCAGCACTGCGCATTCCACTCGAAGTGTTTATTAACGCCGCCTGCGTGCAACAGCAACACGTCGCAATTGACGGCACGCGTGCGAAAAGCATTACGACCGCGCTCGCGCATGCGCTCGACGGCGGACCCAAAGACGATGCGGCGCTCGGGGCCTTGGGGCGACTCGACATCGCACTCAAAACCCATGTTGGCACGGAACGGGCAACCAAAAACAATCCGTTACGCGCCGCGACCGAACGCGCCGCGGACCTCGGGCGCCGCGCACAAGAAGCGCGGATACGCGTCGAAGCGCTCGCTGAGCTGCGCGCGCGACACGAAGGCGCACTGGTCGAACACGCGCGCATCGCCCAGTCGCGCGCCGAATTCGACCGCCGCGCCGCCGCGTATCGCGCGCGCGCGATACGAACGCGGTTAGACAATCTCGCCCGAATCCGCGACGAGCTCGCTGCCGTCAACGAAGAGCGCGCACGCTTCGAGGACGTCGCGCGCTTCGATGCTCCCCGCGTCGGCGAACTCGACGCGGCGTTTTACGCCGTCGGGAGTGCAGCCGAACTCCTCGCGCATGCGGAATCCGAAGATCGCGAACGGCGCATGCGCTCCGAAGAACATCACGAACTTAGCGCCCGGCGGGCCGATGTGGGAACGATCGACGACGTTGCCTTTGAGTCGCTCGTTTCGGCCGCAGCCGAAGCCGATGGCGCGCGCGCGCGCAGCGCTGCCGCACAAACCAATGCCGCAAACGCACGACGCGACTCGGGAAGCGGTGCGACCGTCCTCGGTGCCGGCGTTGCTGCCGGACTCGCGGCGCTTGCCGTTGCGGTCGGCTTCGCCATCGCGCACGACTGGATCGTCGCCGGGATCGCGGCGATCGTCGCCGGGGCGATTCTCCTCGTCGTCGGATTGCGCGCGAACGGGCGCGCGCAGCGCGGGCGCGATGCGGCGCGCCTCCAGCAGACCGCTGATGCCGCCCTTGCCGCCGAACAAGCGGCTGCATCCGCCGTCGCAGCGGTGCTCGAACCACTCGGACTTGCCTCGATCGACGATCTCACGCGACGACGCGACCGCTTACGAGAGCTCGAAGCGCTCGCGCGGTCGGAAGGACGCGCAAGCGAGCAGTTCGCCTCGATGCGCACGCGACACGCAGACGCAGCGCGCGCCTTCGACACGCTTGCCGGGACACTCTTGCCCGATGCCGGCGGCACGCGCGAACAGATTCGCGATGAGGCGAAACGGCGCGCATCGCGGCGCTACGAACGCGACGGGCTCGACGCCGCGCGCGGGATGATCGAACTCCGTCGCGGCGAGGTGCTCGGCGGCGAAGATGAATTCGCGCTCGAACGGGAGCTCGCGGAGCTGGCCGCCGAGGGCGTCGAAGCGGCACCGGAAGAACCGGACTTCTCGCAGCGGCTCTTCGATCATGAGCGCGCAGAAATCGAGTCGCGATTCCGTGCGGCGGAGATCACCTTGGCGACGCTCGTCGCTGACCGCCGGAATGCCGAAGAACACGCAACCGATCTCGCAACGCTCGATGAAGCCTGCGCACTCGCGCGCTCCGACATAACGAAGCTCGAGACGTTCGCGCGCGCGATCGCGCTCGCACGCACGACGCTCGAGACACGCACGCGCGAGGCGCACGAAAAATTTGCGCGGCGGCTCGAAGATTATGCCGCCGAACAATTTACGACGATCACCGGCGGTCGCTACACGGATCTCTTCGTCGATCCGACAACCCTCGAGGTGCGGGTGCGCGTTCCCGAAACGCGGGCGATCGTCGAGCTCGAAGCGCTCTCCGCCGGGACGCGCGAGCAAGCGTACCTCGTCGTGCGCTTCGCCATGGCGCGCATGTTTAGCGAGGGTCTCGAGACACCGCCGCTCTTACTCGACGATCCGTTCGCATTTTGGGATACGGCACGCATCGAACGTTGCTTGCCGATTCTCATCGGCGGAGCGCAGACGATGCAGGCGATCGTCTTTACCGCAAGCGCGCAGCTGGCCGAGGCCGCTCGCGCCGCAGGCGCGGCGGTCGAAACCTTAGACCGGGACGCCGTCGGGGATTTTGTCGACGCGCTCGATCGCGATGAGAATCTGCTCTTTCCCCGCTAGTTTGAGAAACGTGATCGTCACGTCGACCGAACCGTGTGCGAAGGGAAAGAAGTAGTCGAACGATTCGCTGACGCGGTCTTTTGACTTGATGAACTCGTACATCCGGCCTTCGAATGCTTTGACCGCGGTACACGGCGCGATATCGTGGAAGAAGTTGCGCCCGATGACGGCTTGGGCATCTTTGTGCGCCATGCGTGCTTCGTATTGATTATACGCAACGATGTTGCCGACATAATCGACGACGACCGCGCCGAACGGCAACTCGTCGAGTCCGTCAAACGAGATATCGACGATGCGCCAGAGGCGTTCGCTATCGGGCACTGCTACTTACGCTCCAGCTTGCGCACGGCAGCGAGCGTATTCTCAACGTGTTTGTCGGGGTCCAGATCCGAGTACACGTAGGCGATTTTGCCGTCTTGCGCGATTACATACGACGTCCGGTTGGCAAACGTATTGGCAACGATCGAATCGTACGAATGCGCGACGATCAGCTTCTCGTCGGCTGCGACCGGAAACTTCGAGCCGCATTCGCTCACCGAGAATTTGTTGAGCGTTGCGATGTCGTCACCCGAGACGCCGATGACCGTTGCGTTCATCTTCTTATACTCGTTCATGCTCGAGGCAAAGTCGTGCGCTTCTTTGGTGCAGCCCGACGTGAACGCCTTGGGATAGAAGTACACCACGACCGGCCCTTTTTTAAGCGCGGTTGCAAGGTCGAACGTGAACGGCTTGCCGCCCAGAGTCGCCGGCAAAATAAACGTCGGCGCGGATTCGCCGACTTTCATGCTTGCCGAGGCAACGGCGGTGGTGAACGCGACAGCACCCGCAAGGGCGAGCCAACCGGTAAGGACCGAACGTCGTTTCAAAGCTACAACCCCATCATGCGAGCGATTACAAGGCGTTGGACTTCGTTTGTCCCCTCGCCGATCTCATTAATTTTCTGATCGCGGTACATCCGCGACACCGGATATTCATCCATGAAGCCGTAGCCGCCGTGGATTTGGACGGCCTCGTTGACGACCCGGCGCGAGACTTCACCCGAGTAGAGCTTAGCAAGCGAGGCCGTCATCCCAAAGTCGCGATCGTTGTCTTTCTCCCACGCGGCCTTGAGGATCATCGTCTTTGCGTGCTCGATCTCCATCTTCATGTCGGCGAGCTTGAACTGAATCGCCTGGAACTTGGAGATCGGCTGCCCGAACTGGTGGCGCTCTTGCGCGTATTTAAACGCCTCATCGAACGCCCCCATCGCAAGGCCTACCGAGAGCGCCGCGACCGAGATGCGACCGCCGTCGAGGATTTTTAGGAATTGCTTGAGCCCTTGGCCGCGCTCGCCCAAGAGCATTTCCTCGGGGACCGTGGCATCGTTGAACGAGAGCTCGCGGGTATCCGACGCCTTCCAGCCCATCTTGTTGTATTTCTTGGAGCGGGTGAAGCCGGGCGTCTCCTGGGGGACGATGATGTTCGAGATCTCGCTGCGGCCTTTGGCCGTGGTCCCGGTGACGGCGGTAATCGTGGTGCCGCCGGTCACATCGGTGCCGGAGTTGGTAATGAAGGCCTTGGTGCCGTTGATGACCCACTGGCCGCCTTTGAGCTCAGCTTTCGTGGCCGTGCCGCCCGCATCGCTGCCGGCGCCGGGCTCCGTGAGACCGAAACCCCAGAGCTTCTCTCCTTTGGCAAGCGGGACGAGGTACTTCTGTTTTTGCGCTTCGGTGCCGAAGTAATAGAACGGCGTCGCGCCAAGCGAGACGTTTGCGGCAAGCGTGATCCCAACCGAGGCGTCGGCCCGGGAAATCTCCATCACCGCAAGCGCATAACTCACGGTATCGGCACCCGCTCCACCGTACTCTTCGGGGAACGGTAAACCAAAGAGTCCGAGTCCCGCCATTTTCTTGACCAGATCGTAGGGGAACTCGGCATGCCGATCGAGATGTTCGGCTTGCGGCGCGACTTCGTTTTGCGCGAAGTCTCGGCAGAGGTCTTGAATTGCTTTTTGTTCGTCGGAGAGATCGAAATTCATCAAAGGTATCCCTAAGTGGCGACCGGAAAAATCCCTCTAATAATCCCACGGCACAAGCCGTGTGGATGCATCCTCCGCCGGATGCATCTGTGAGGACCATGTGATCGCACTTCGCGGCGTTTCGCTCACGTATCCCAACGGCGTCCGGGCACTCGAAGATGTCGACTTAGAAGTTGCGAAGGGAGCCTTCGTCTTTCTAGTCGGCCACTCCGGTACGGGCAAGTCGTCGCTCCTGAAACTGCTCTACAAAGAAATCGTTCCGACGCGCGGTCAGGTGCACGTCGACAACATTCGCGTGGACACGCTCAAGCGGCGCAAGATTCCGTATCTCCGTCGGAACGTGGGCGTCGTCTTTCAAGACTTCAAGCTGCTCTCACACAAAACGGTGTGGGAGAACGTTGCCTTCGCCCTCCAGGTCACAGGTGCAGCGACCAAAGACGTCATGCGTCAGGTGCCGCGTGCGCTCGACCTCGTCGGCCTCTCGCACAAAGCGCGGATGTTCCCGGGTGAACTCTCGGGCGGGGAGCAGCAACGTGCCGCGATCGCCCGGGCGCTGGTGAACAATCCCAAGATCTTGCTCTGTGATGAACCGACCGGCAACCTCGATCCGGTCAACACCACCGAGATCATGGAACTGCTGATGCGCATCAACCTCAAAGGAACGACGGTGCTCGTCGCCACTCATAACCAAGCGGTCGTCGACCGCATGCGCCGTCGCGTCGTGCGTCTGGAAGACGGGCGCATTCTCAGCGATGAAGAGCGAGGATTTTACGTACGTGGACTGGGGCAAAGTCAAGTTCTTTCTGGGTGAGGTTTTTGCGAACTTCAGCCGCAACGCCGGGATGCAGCTTACGGCGATTGGAACCGTCTGCGTCACGATCGTGATGCTCGGCGCGTTTCTCTACACGCGCGAGACGGTTGCCTCGCTCGGCAACGGCATCCTCAACAAAATCGAGATCGCCGTCTATCTCGATGATTCAGTCAGCGATACGGACGCCAAAAAACTCGGCGATCAATTCGCGAGCGACCCGCGCGTGTCGTCCGCGCAGTACGTCCCCAAGAAAGAAGGCTTGCGCCGGATGCACGACGTGCTCGGTCGTGACTTCGATCTCTCGCTGCTCACGGCGAACCCGTTCCCCAACGCCTATCACGTGCGGGTCAAGAACCCCGATCTCGTGCCGCAAGTCGCCGCACACATCGCAAAGATTCACGGCGTCGCGAAAGCCGACTACGCGGCCGACACCGTCACGAAGCTACTCAAAGTGAGCGATACGCTCGGACGCGTCGGACTCGTCATGATCGGGCTGCTCGTGCTCACGGCCGCGATCATCATCGCCAATACGATTCGCCTGACGGTCTTCGCGCGCCGGCGCGAGATTGCAATCATGCAGCTCGTCGGCGCCACCAACGGCTACATTCGCGGCCCGTTCATCATGGAGGGCATGGTCGCGGGACTCACCGGTGCGCTCGCCGCGATCGGCGTGCTTTTCCTCGCACGCTGGCAAGTGCTGCCGAAACTGACTTCAGCCCTAGCATTCGTACCCTTTCACGCAAACGAACCGCTCATCGCAGGCGAACTGCTCGGGGTCGGCGCGGCGGTCGGCTTCATCGCTGCGTGGATCTCTGTCGGACGCTACCTTCGCACGTGAACGACGAGCCGCGAAACTCGATTTTGGTGGTCGATGACGATCGCAATCTGCGCTCGATCATCGCAAGCAATCTCGAGCTTGCCGGCTATTCGGCGCGCGAAGCCGCCGACGGCAGCGCGGCGCTCGCCTACATGGACGCCGAGGTCCCGGATCTCGTGCTGCTCGACGTGATGCTCCCGGTCATGGATGGCTATGAAGTCTGCCGGCGCATCCGCAAACACCCGACCTGCGCGCACATCCCGATCATCATGCTCACCGCGCGCGGCGAGACGGAGGATGCGGTGATGGGTTTCGAAGCGGGTGCCGATGACTACATTGTCAAGCCGTTCTCACCGCAAGAGATGCTCGCGCGCGTACGCGCGAAGATCCGGCGCGTGAACGTCGATAGCTCGCTGCAGCCGCTCACGCGCCTGCCCGGCAACGTTGCAATCGAAGCGGACGTGCAGCGCCGCTTCCGCGATCGCATCCCGTGGGCCGTCCTGTATCTCGATCTCGACAATTTCAAAGCGTTCAACGACGTCTACGGATTCGTACGCGGCGACGATGCGATCCGCTTGCTCGCAACGACGCTCTCCAATGCCGTGCGTCACTTAGGTGCGGAGGGCGACTTCGTCGGGCACATCGGCGGCGATGATTTCATCGCCGTGACCAGCCCGACGCATGCTGAAAAAATCGCACAGGAAGTCATCGTGAATTTCGATCGCGACGTCAAAGAGTTGTACGCCTTCGAGGATTTACGGCGCGGCTACATCGAGACGCGCGACCGCCGCAACGTCTCGATGCGATACCCGATCATGTCTGTCTCGATCGCGATCGTAGCCGGCGGCGCCATCGACACCTACCAGCAGATCGGCGAAGTCGCCGCGGAGTTGAAGAAGCTTGCCAAACGCCAACCGGGATCGGTCTTCGTGACCGACAAACGCCGCTCGTGATGCGCCGAACCATCGCAGCCGTCCTGACGCTCGCCGCGCTTGCCGGGCCGCTCTCGCCGGTGGCACGGGCCTCGGTCGACGAAAAGATCAAGGCTCAGCAACGCAAGATTCACGATCTCCACGAACGTCTCAATGAAAAACGGGGCGAACTGGCGGGCGCCAAACGCAAAGTCCAGACACTCGCCGAATACGTCGAGCAGACCAATCATTCGATCGCAATCGTCTCCGGCAACCTTTCCGTTTTGCGCTCGCAACAGCACACAAACGAAAAGAATCTCTCCTGGAATAAAGTGCAACTCGGCGCGGCGCAAGCAACGCTCTCGCGTCATAGCGAAGCGCTCAAGCGGCGGTTGGTCGATGCCTACGAGCACGGCGACCTCGGCTATCTCGAAGTGATGCTCGAAGCAAAGTCGTTCGGCGATTTTGTCGAGCGATGGAACGCGATTCGCTACGTGATCAAATCCACCCAATCGACGATCCGGCAGCGCAAATCCGACGAGCACAAAGTGCGCCTGGTGCGCTCGAATCTCATGGTCGCCGAGCAACAGCTCGCGCGTTCTCAAGCCGCCGCCGAACAAGAACAGCGCGCGCTCGACGTACTCGCCGAGCAGCGGCGCGGACTGCTTGCGAGTGCCGAGACGCAAAAAGGCCAGATCGCAAAAGAAGTCGCCGACCTCGACGAAGTGAGCGCTGCACAGTCCGCGGCGCTCGGCGAACTCATCCGTCAGAAGCAAGCCGAGGAAGCGGCAAAGCGCGAAGCCGCGCGCCGCGCTGCACAGCTTGCGGGTCAAACGGTCGCGCCGATTGAGAACGCGCCCGGGATTCTCTCTTGGCCCGTCTCCGGCACCATCACCTCACCGTTCGGCATCCGCAATCATCCGGTGCTCGGCGTCATCCGGCCGCACGAAGGCATCGATATCGGCGCCAACACGGGCACGACGATCGCAGCGCCTGCCGGCGGGAAAGTCATTATCGCCGGCTGGTCGGATGGCGGCTACGGCAACATGGTAACGATCGATCACGGCGGCGGCATGTCCACCGTCTACGGACATCTCAGTCAGATTTTCGTTTCGACAGACCAGAGCGTGCAAAAAGGCCAAGCGATCGGAGCGGTTGGTATGACGGGCCTTGCGAACGGTCCGCATCTCCACTTTGAAGTGCGTATCAACGGCAATCCAGTCGACCCGATGGGCTACTTGCGCTAAGCCCCCGCTGAAGAAAAAAGAAGCCGCCGCGGATGCGACGGCTTCTCATCACTCGAGTTATTTCGAGAACTTACATCCGTGTGAGTAATTCGAATACTCGGATTGAATGTAGTAGCTCGTCCCGTTGAGTGAGACATTCCCGCGCGCTGATGCGCAGATGTCGCCGATCTCTCCGAGCGAGTTATTGTACCAAGCCACGTTTTGTGGAACATCCGGATCGGTAATCGCTTCGAACATTTCGTGCGAGAGTGTCGAGGCTGTCGAGTTCACGACGGTACTTGCCTGACAACCGTTGATTCCTTGATAGGGCTCGACGGAATAAATCACGTGGCCGATATCGCTAAAGTCCGTGTTACCGTGGTAGGCACAATATTGCTGCGCGTAACATCCGCCGGCATTTTGACTGCACTGCGAGACGCCTGCCTGGAGAAACACGTGATACATCTTGCCGTAACCGGTGCCGTATGACGCGGCGGCGGTGTGAATGAGATTGTAGATATCTTGATCTTGCAGCGTGCCGGACGTATCGTAATTCTCCGTGACGCTGCCATAGAACGGATAGCGGCTATTCGCGCTCGATCCGATGTACTGGTCGATAACATGCACGAAATTGCTGGCCGCTAAATTGCGCTCGAACACGGCAGGCGAGGTTCCGCCCCAGCAGCTATTGCCACAGTTGACGTAGATATTGATGTTCTGCGAACTCGTGAGCGTCGGACCACCGTAGAATGCAAGATCGTTCGGCGAAGTCGACTGAACGGATCGCAGCCCGAGGCCTTGCGGACGGCGTCCTTCGATCGGCGAGGCGTAGGCACTGGCCTGGGTAACGTGGGCCGAGGCGCTGCGGTCGACGGTCAACGTATCGATCGCGGTTTCGTCGGCGGAGAGCGGACGCACGGATGGCGCAACCGACGCGGCCACAGACGACTGCGCGGGCGCTACGGATGAACCGCCGCCCGCACACCCGACGGTCGCGAGCAGCCCGGCGGCACCCAAAGAAAACAGAACGGCTGAGAGCCGTTTGGAACTTGTCATAAACACCCAATTACCCTTGTAAGAGATACGGAGCCGGGCTGGTCACACCCGGTGCGGCAATTAATCTCCGCTTAATCTCGGGGTTCCTGCAGAAAAGTTCCCGTCGGATTGTCGGGTGTGATCGTGCGTCGGGCAAGGGACGAGTCGGTCACTTGCTCAGCAAATCCCCGGCGGCTTCTAATGTATGTCCAAAAACAATCCCGATCCGCTGGGCGTATCGTTGATACTGTACCAGCCGAGTTGGGAACATTGGCGCTATCGCCACCAACGGACCCCGAGGTTGGGTTCATGGCAAAACAGAACGTCGCTGACCCCCGCTCGGCGGGATTCGCGCACACCCCGGATTGGACGCATCGTTGCCAGCTCGCCTTCGCCTCCTCTTTGCTGCCGTCATCGTCTTGCTCGCCTCGCTCGGAGGCGCCGCCTATATCAGCCGAGCGTCGGCCGACACGGCGCCTACGCTTGCCGGGAACGCAAGCGGCATCGACCTGCGTTCGCTCTCGCTTGCCGGGCGCGATACCAACCAGCAGATGCTCGACATGTCGTTCCAGCGCGTTGAAGACGTCTTCTACAAACCGGTCAACGCGCAGACCCTGCTCAGCGGTGAGCGCAAGGCGCTCATCGATTTCCTGAAGTCGCGCAAGGTGAAGAACCCAAGCGTCCCCGCAATGACGGCGACGGGCGATCAGATGCACGATCTCTCGGTCGCGCAGTCCACGGTCAAAGCCGTCGAAGCGCTCTATCCGAAATCGGCAACGAAAGCGGAATACACGCAGTACGCGATCGCCGGTATCATGAGTTCGCTCAACGATCCGTATACGACGTATCTAACGAAGCACGACATCAACGGATTGCAAGAGCAGCTCAAAGGCGGCGACTTCGGCGGCATCGGCGTCTACATCCAGCAGGATCCGAAGACCAAGAACATCCTCGCGCAGCCGATCGATGGAAATCCCGCGATAAAAGCGGGCGTGAAGATCGGCGATGTCATCGACCGTGTCGACGGTAAGGCCGTGCGCGGTATGAAGCTCGACTCCGTCGAGAGCATCATCCGCGGCCCGATCGGCAGCGTCGTTTCGCTCGACGTGCATGGCATGACGAATAAGGCTCCGCGAACGGTGAAAGTCACGCGCGCGCAAGTTCACGTTCCGTCGATTCTTGCAAAGAACGAGAACGGGATCGAATACGTGCGCCTGGCTGACTTCGGTCAGAGCTCCGCCGAAGAAGTGAAGAACGCGCTGCTCGAGGGCAAGAAGCACAACGTCCACGGCTACATTCTCGATCTGCGGTACAACGGCGGCGGCCTTTTGGATGCCGCTGTTGACATCAGCTCGCTCTTTATCAAGAGCGGTACGATCGTCTCCACGATCGACCGCGCCGGCAACAAAGAATCCAAAGCCGCCACGGGCGATGCGATCGGGACGCTGCCGCTTGTGATTCTCGTCAATCGCTACACGGCCAGCGCATCGGAGATCACCGCAGGCGCGGTGCAAGATTATCGCGTCGGCACGCTGGTCGGCGAGAAAACATTCGGGAAAGGCGTCGTACAGAGTCTCTACAATTTGCCCGACGCATCCGCTCTGAAAATCACGACGGCGCGTTACGTCACGCCCCTCGGACGCGACATCCACCACAAAGGCATCGTGCCCGATGTCGTCGTTCCACAGCGCGTCGATATTCCGCTCATCGACGGCCCCGGTGACAAACAACTCGCCGCTGCAAAAGCGATCATCAATCGCAAAGGGAAATCGTGAAACGCATCATTCCGCTCGCCATCATCCTGACGCTGCTCGCAACGACGACGCACGCGCCCGCTGCCGCCCCGATTCTCGGTCAATCCGAGCGTGAAGCGCTGGTTACGAGCTACGAACATCTCGTCGGTGACTTCTATAAGAAAGTCGACGGCGGCGCTGCCGTTACCGGCGCACACGATTCACTCATTGCGTTTTTGAAAAAAAAGGGCATCGCAAATCCGACGATCTCGCCGGTGAGCGTCGGCGCTGACGACAACGTCAACGAGCGCGAACTCCAGCGCGAAGTAGCAGCCGCGGTTACGACGTACGGTGCCAAATTCGGCGCCCGCGATTTGACGTACGCAGCGCTCGATGGCGTGCTCGGTTCGGTCAAAGACAAATACACAGTGTTCCTTACGCCCAAGCAATTTGCCGACCTCAACGAAGGACTCGACGGTGGCGCGAACTTCGGCGGCGTCGGCCTCGCCTATCACGCCGATTCGCCCGACGACAAAACGGTAACGGGCGTGAGCGGCGTGCACGTGGAGAATGTCATTCCCGACGGACCGGCCGATAAAGCCGGCGTGCTCACCGGCGATATCATCACTGCCGTTGACGGCCATCTCATCAAAGATCTCGATCACTCAAGCGCCGAGAAACTCTACGCGGCGATCACGAAACTCTTGCGCGGCGACGCGAACACCGCGGTCACACTAAGCATCATTCGCGCCGACGGACCGATCGCACCGATCGTGGTCACCCGCGCGATGATCCATCCGCCAAGCGTGTACTCAAAGCTGCTGCCCAGCGGTATCGGCTATGCGCAGCTCACCGTCTTCGGCCAAGCTACAGCAAACGAACTCACCACCGCCCTCACGCGCCTGCAAGCGCAGGGCGCAAAAGCCTACATCCTCGATCTGCGCAACAACGGCGGCGGATACCTCACGACGGCCGTCGACGTCAGCTCGAAGTTCGTTGCGAGCGGTCCGATCGTCTCGGTCGAATCGCGCGCGGGCAACAACACCGAATACGATGCGGAGAATACGGCCGTAAAACCGCTGCCGCTCGCCGTGCTCGTCAATCGCTATACCGCATCGGCTTCAGAGATCACCGCGGGCGCGATTCAGGATAGCGGTGTCGGAACGCTCATCGGCGAGAAGACCTACGGGAAAGGCGTCGTCCAAACGATCTTCCCGATGCGCGATGGCTCGGCGATCAAGATCACAACGCAGCGCTACTTCACACCGCATGGCCGCGATATCAACGGCGTCGGTATTCAGCCGGACGTCGCCGCGGTGCAGAACAAAAACTACCGACTCGGCGATCCCACCGCTGACGACGTGCTCAAACAGGCTGTCGGCTTTCTCCAGGGGAAAATTACCGCACTCAGTCAGTAAACAGTTTGCGTTCGATTTGAGCGAATGAATCGAACGGGCGGAATGCTAGGCCGCGCTTGGCGAGATACGTCTCGAGAGCGCGGCCTTTTTTTGCAAAGCGAATGTCGGCGATCTCCGCGGCCGCATAGTCCGAGAGGCCATCGCCAATGAAGACGGTCCGTTCGCCGCGCGCTTTTGCTTCCCGGACGTGCACGGTCTTGTCGTGGCCGTGGTCGGTTGCATCGCGGAATGTCATAACCCAACCAGTCGGTTCGTAGCCAACATCGTTTGCGAGAATCTCGATCTCGGGAACACCTGCACGCGCGAGGTTGGCGCGCATGAGCGAGCCGATCCCGGCGCTCAGAATCGTCGTGCTCGCGCCGTGTTCGCGCGCATGCTCGAGGAACGATGAAAACGTCGGATCGACGATTGCGGCGACCGCAAGATACGCAAGTGCGTCGGCTTGCGATCCGGTAAGTGCGAGTGCCTGGCGGCGTAAGGCCTCGCGGAGGGTGATCTCGCCGCGCACGAGCGCACCGTCGAGTTCGTGCCAGAGCGCTTCACCCGCCGCGTGACGCACGAGCACATCGAAGGTGTCAACATTCGTGATCGTGCCGTCGTAGTCGATGAAAATGGAAAGCGCGCCCGTTTGGGGCGCGCTTTCGGCTTGATGGAGATCCACGCGTGTCCTAGGACTTTTTGCGCGCGGTTTTTTTCTTAGCGGTATCGCTTGCCGCGCGCTTGGAGGTGGACAACGCGCCGGCCGCCTTCTTCGCGGGAGCTTTCGTGGCCGTTGCTTTTGGCGCGGGTGTTTTTACCGCCGTTGCTTTCGCAGCGGTCGCTTTGCGCGCCGGTGCTTTCTTCGCGACCGCGGGTTCGGTTGCGGCTTTCTTCGCAGCGGCGACACGCTTGGGGGCGGCCGCAGCGGCTTTTCGAACGGAAGCAGCCCGCGCCGTCGGCGCATCGGCGTCTGCGCTTGCCGCTTTGCGCGTACGCTTCGGTGCTTCGGCAGCGGGAGCGGGAAGCGCGGCGAGCGTTTTCGATGCTATCGCCGGAGCCGGACCGCGCGTTGCAACTCCGGTAGCACGCCTACGAGCCGGAGTCGTCACTTTGAGGTCATCGGCGGGAGCCGGGATGATGCGTTTGGGCGCATCGAGTGCAACGGCACCGCGACGGCTATCGATGCGAGCGATCGCACGCGAGGGTTCCTTTGGAGCAACGTCACCCGTGGGGTGCGCTGCGCCATCGGCGCCGACGCGGAAGATCTGACGATCCGGCGAGACCGGAGCGCCGTTTTGAGCCGCGACATCGGCGCCACCACGTCCGCGACGACGACGACGGCGACGTTTGCGACGCACGTCTCCATCGGCGGCGACGCCGGTGAGACCCTGGACTTCGGCCTGATCGCCATCATCTTCGTCTTCGGTGTCCGCGTCATCATCGAGCACGGCCCCATTGTTCAGCGCCGGGTTCGCGCCAACCGCCGCATCGGCACCGACACCACCGCGTCCGCGGCGACGACGGCGACGGCGCTTCCGGCCGGGCGCGCCGTCCTCGCCTTCGGCAGCGGGAACAGCGTTCGCAGCCGCCGGTTGCGGGCGCGGGGCGGGCGCGGGACGTTCGGTTTGATAGCCGCGCTCGGCAGCAGCCGCTGCAAAGTCCACGACTTTGGCGGAGACGAGATTGCCCGAAAGCGTCTCGCCGGGAAGTTTGGCGACTTTGTCGCCGGAGAGCGACTCGCCCGGGAACACCGTGCGCAGCCCGGAGCCCGCTGACGCAGCCGGAGCCGCGGGGCGAGGAGCAAACGGAACGGGCGCCGCGGGTGTCTCGGCACTGCGCTCGGCGCGGTCGCGACCCGGACGGTCCGTGCGATCGCGGCGTCCGCCACGCTCGCGCGGCGCCGGTGCGCCATCGTCCTCGCCTGCCGCGGCGCGCGCCGCCGCGGCAGCGGCCGCGGCAATCGCGATTTGCGCTTCATCGGCGAGTTTGTTTGCATCTTCGGCATCGGCCTCGGCTTGCGTCGAGATGCCGATTGCCGTACGCACTTCGAGGCCGCGCGCCGCTTCTTCGGCCAGTTCGCGCAGCTCTTCGGCTTGCTCGGCAGCCGTGAGTTCTTTCTTGCGTCCGCGTCCGCCGCGACGACGACGTTTCTTCGCCGCCCCATCGGCACTTGCAGCAGCGGGAACGCCCACGCCGCCCGAACGCGGTTCGGCCAGAATATCGTCGCCATCGACGTCGATCACTTTGATTTTGATCGTGTGGCCCGCGATGTTTGCCGAATTTTCCACTTCGACGAGGCGGCCGTTGACAACCGCAACCGCTGAAGTTGCGTTGGGCATGCGCGTATTGAGGAGTTCGACTTCGAACTCATCGCCCACGCGAACGGCGGCAGCTTCTGTTTTCTCGGCTCCGCGCACCAGCACCGGTTTCTCCGGATGGATCGCGGGGTCGACGCGCACGTCGATCGTCGTGCCGATTTGCTCGGCGAGTTTTTGAAGTTCGGTCTCGTACCAGTATTCGACTTGCGCACCGACGATCGGGGCGGCGTGAATGTGCACGGGTTCGTTCTTGCCGTTCGATTCGAAGGCGATCTTCCGGAAGGTCGAGATCGTCACCGATTCCGGTGACATGACGGTTCCGATACCGCTGCACGTCGGGCACGCGCCGCGGAGCTGGCCCGCAAGATCCTTGCCGACGCGCTTACGCGTGAACTCGAGGAGTCCGAGCGGTGAGAACGACTGAATCGTCGTTCGTGTACGGTCTTTTTTGAGGCCCTGTTCGAGGGTCGCGATAACTTTCGTGCGCGCCGACTCCGAGTTCATGTCGATGAAATCGCAGACGATGATGCCGCCGATGTCGCGCAGGCGCACTTGGCGCGCGATCTCTGCAGCCGCTTCTACGTTGGTTTTTACGATCGTATCTTCGAGATTCTTGCCGCCGGTGAATTTACCGGAGTTCACGTCGATGACGGTGAGGGCTTCGGTCGTTTCGATGACGATCGAACCACCCGATGGCAAATTCACTTTGGGGCGCAGCAGCTTTGCCATCTCGTCGTCGATTTTGTAATCGCCGTAGAGTTTGCGGCCGCCGGGATAGGCCTGAATGCGATCGACGTACTGCGGTCCGAGCAGACGCATGAAGTCCTTCACGCGCTCGGCTTCTTCCGGATCGTCGATGAACACGTTCTCGACTTCGGGCGTGATGAAATCGCGCGCCGCTTTGAAAACGAGATTCATGTCTTTGTGGAGGAGCGCGGGCGAAGCCGAGCGCTTGTAATTCTCAAGGATGCCGTGCCACATGCGAATGAGCACGCCAAGGTCGGCGATGAGCTCGGCCTGGCTAACACCGGCCGCCGCCGTGCGCACGACCGTTGCCATGCCTTCGGGGCGAATCACTTTGAGCAGCTGCTTGAGACGGTTACGTTCGTCGGCCGACTCGATCTTGCGCGAGACGCCCGAGTACTTGCCCGTCGGCATCAAGATGAGGTAGCGGCCCAGCAGCGAGATGTTCGTCGAGATGCGGGCGCCTTTAAGGCCGCGCGGCTCCTTGACGATCTGCACGAGGACATCGTCCCCGCGGCTGACTTTTTCGTTGATCGCCCAGCCGGTGCGGCCTTGGGTGATCTCGACGTCGCCGATATTGAGCGGCGTCTTGTTGATGTCATCGACGTAGAGGAACGCGTTGCGTCCCAGTCCGATGTC
This sequence comes from Vulcanimicrobiales bacterium, assembly GCA_038231455.1. Taxonomy (GTDB): domain Bacteria; phylum Vulcanimicrobiota; class Vulcanimicrobiia; order Vulcanimicrobiales; family Vulcanimicrobiaceae; genus JANLVI01. The sequence continues at coordinate 144,264 of JBBRLI010000004.1, forward strand.
GACAAAACTCGCTCCCATACCGGGGAGCACGTTTTGAACTTTGCCTTTGAAGATCGAGCCGATGACTTTTTCTTCACGCTCGACGTAGAGTTCGGCGAGAGTCCCATCCTCGAGGATCGCGACGCGGTTCTCCCACGGATCGCTCGAAATGAGAATGTTGGTTGGCACGAGTGGTCGCCTTTCCTGACGGTCACCACGCTCGCACGTTCACCCCGCGATGCGCCCCCGTACGCGCCGCAATACGGCCGCGCTCTGGCGACGGAGATCGAGCGGGTGCGCGATCTGCGCAGCCCCGTTTCCTATAATGCTTGAAAGCTTGCCCCTAAGCCGACGGTCCAAGCGCGACAATAGCCGGCGCGACCCGAAGACTTGGGATGGGGCGCTGTTCATGGGGCTGGCCAATTGGTCCTTTACGCGCGACCGACTGCCACCCACGCTCGGAAGATTTTGGCGAGCCAGAAGCGTAGCTGGATTGATTCGGTATCGTAGCTAAATTGGTGCAATACCGTAGCTTTTATGATACACTCGGACCATGACAGCCGGTCAGCTCTTCGGCGGGCGCCTGCGAACTCAGACGCTTTACGCCATCTCTGCTCTCAAAGACACGTATGCCACCGAGATCGCCAAAGCGATTGGCGCGCATCGCCCCAACGTGCAACGGCTCCTCGATGCACTGGAAACCGACGGCATCATCGTGAGCCGCGGCGAGCGCGTTCGCCGCGTTTCTCTTAATCCACGATTTGTGGCGGCTCGCGAACTTGCGATGCTCCTGGAACGCCTGGTCGATTCCGATCCGGAATTCATGGACCGACTCGGTGAGCTACGCCGGCGGCCACGCCGTCCCGGAAAAGCCGTCGTGCCCCCGGCATGACGCTTCGAGACGTCTGCTTTCACATAGCAAAGATACTCGACGAGGCATCGATCAAGGCGACACTAACAGGCGGAGCGGCCGCGACGATCTACGCGCCGGACGCGATCAGTTCACAAGACGCCGATTTCATCTTGTCTTTTTCCGGTGATTCCAAAGCAGCTCATGATGCGCTGACGAATGCAGGCTATAGCCTTCGCAACGGAATGTATGAGAGCAATAAACATCCGTTCACCGTCGAATTTCCTCGCGGCCCACTAGCGATCGGATCGACGAACGAGCCCATCGAGACAATCGAAATTTCTGAAGGCGATTCACGGCTGAGCCTTCTCTCCGTAACCGACTGCATAAAAGATCGACTCGCCGGCTACTACGCATGGGACGATCCCAACTCTCTTCGACAAGCGATCGCCGTTGCGAAGGCTAACGCCGACCTCATCGAACTGCCGCGCTTACGCAAGTGGAGCGAAGCCGAAGATCGCATTGATTCGTCGATGCGCGCGCTAACCAAATTCCAGCGGTTCGTAAACCGCCTCGATTCTTAGGTGTACGACCGCACTTCGCGACTCCAACGGCGCTTGGCGCTAGCCGCCGCACTTGAGTTTAGAAAACGAGTTTATCTCGCTGCATTGCGATGTTGAGCAGCACGCCGACGGCAAGATAGTCGGTGAGAATCGCGCTTCCGCCGTAACTCATGAACGGCAGCGGGATGCCGGTGATCGGCATGATGCCGATCGTCATGCCGATGTTGATGATCATGTGGAAGGCGAGCATTGCGACAAGACCGACGCCGAGCAGTACGCCGAAGCGGTCACGTGCCGCGAAGATTGCGCGGATGCCGCCGGCGATGATGATCGCGTAGAGTGCGACGAGGATCATTGCACCGAGGTAGCCGACTTCTTCGCCGACAACCGTGAAGATGAAGTCGCGCGAATGTTCCGGTACAAAATTGAGTTGCGTCTGCGTGCCGTGGAAGAGCCCTTTGCCAAACCACTCGCCACTGCCGACGGCAATCTTTGACTGTCGCAGATTCCAGCCGACGCCTTGTGGATCGGTCGTTGGATTGAGGAACACGAGCAAGCGCGCTTTTTGAAACGGTTTGAGCAGCTTGTCGCTTGTGAGTACGAACGACGCGACCGCCGCACCGCCGCCCATCACGATCAAGAAATCCATCAAGTTCGGCAAACCGAAAAACAATTCGGCGAGCAAAATCGTCACGATGACGAGCGTCGTACCGAGATCCGGTTGCTTGAGAATGAGCAATGCGGGGATTGCAACTGCGGCAAGCGGGAGCAGCAACTCTTTAAAATTCTTGTACGTGCCGCGACATAGGAGCGCCGCGATTGCCGCGGCGAGCGCGAACTTCGCGGGCTCCGATGGCTGGAACGTGCCGAGCGGTCCGAGTGAAATCCAGCGCACGGCGCCGAGTGCGCCGTGGCCCTTCACAAGAATGAACCCGAGCAGGCCGACGCAGACGATATAAATTGGTAACGCATAGCGTTGCCAAAAGTGATAGTCGACGAACGAAATGCCGAACATCAGCGCGATGCCGGCGATCGCGTACACCATCTGGCGTTTGTATTCCATCGCGGCACTCGGATCGTGCAACGTGGCGGAATGAATGAACACGATCCCCGCGAGCGTGACGAGCACGCACGCTATTGCTAGCGGCCAGGCAAACGAGGCATACCAGGGACGATCCACGCCCCTGGCTTCGCGATTAGGTCGCCGGTGCTTGCTGGCTGAGGTTGGGTCGGCGGCGGCGACGCTTACGCGCCGCCTTCGGCTTGGCCGGTTCGACCGTGCTTGTGACCGTGTCCGCGGGGACGGCGGTCTCGACGGTCGGCGTGACCAGCGCCGTATCGGCCGCCGCCTGCGGCTCGTGCGCGAGCGCGGCGTGAGCCGGCGTTGCGCTCGAAGGCGGTTCGTAGGGTGGTGCGGTCGGGGAAGCGGGCGGTGTCGATCGTCCGTTCCGCAGACCCAGGATCGGGATATTTGCGAGCATGGCAACGGCGCTGTCTTGCTGCTCGAAGCTCACGTCGGTGTTGGCGACGTCGACTTCGCAGTAGCGCGAGATCACCTCGATCAGATCGCGCTTGAGCGACTCGACCACATCGGGTGCAAGCGAGAGATGATCGGAGAGCAGCACGAGACGCAGGCGTTCTTTGGCAGTTGCGCCGGAGCGTTCGGGTTTGAAGAAGCGGGTGAGAAAGTCGAGCAATTTAGCGTCGTCCTCCGAAGAGCTTCTCGAAGAACGTGGGTTCTTGCGGAATCTCCGGCTTGGAAGTATCGGTACCGGCGATGCGCCCGGCGATCGCGCGAAACGACGCGCCCGTGCGCGAGGTATCGTCGTTCGCAAGCGGCTCGCCGCGATTGGTGGAAACGATGACGTCGGGTTCATCGGCGATCACGCCAAGCAGCGGCAGTCGAAGAATGGCATTCACATCCTCGACCGAGAGCATCTTGCCTTTTTTCACGAGCGCCGGGCGGATGCGATTGATGATGAGTTGCACCTTCATCGCATTCCCCAGCAGTCCGACGACGCGATCGGCATCGCGCACGGCGGAGACTTCCGGCGTACAGACGATGATCGCTTCTTCGGCACCGACGATCGCGTTTTGAAATCCGGCCTCGATACCCGCAGGACAGTCAATGATCACGTAGTCGAATTTGTCGCGCAAACGTTCGACGAGCGCCTTCATTTGCGCGGTATCGACTTCGTCTTTTTCGCGCGTCTGCGCTGCGGCAAGCAACTGCAGCGAGGGCACGCGCTTGTCGATGACGAGTGCTTCTTCGAGCGTCGCTTTTTCTTCAAGCACGTCGAGCACGTGACTGCGAACGCGATTCTCTAAGCCGAGAACGATATCCAAATTCCGGAGACCGACATCTGCGTCGATCAAGACGACGCGCGCGCCGGTGCGCGCGAGTGCCGTGCCGAGATTCGCGGTCGTCGTCGTCTTGCCGACGCCGCCTTTCCCGGAGGTAACGACGATTGCGCGACCGCGCGGCTTTGGAACGGAAGCGGCGACGGCCGCATTCTGCGGAGTCATCTCTTGCATCGGTCAGCCTGCCTTAAACGCGCTCATGATCCGGCCGAAGAAGCCGGGGGCGCTTAGATTCGTGAACGGAATGAGTTCGCCGTCGAGTCGGCGCGCGATCTTATCGTAAATCGGTGCGAGATGATTGTTCGGATCGAGGACGATCGGCTCGCCCCGGTTGGTCGTGTCGATGACTTCTTCATCGTCGGGAACGATACCAAGCAACTCAGCGGAGAGAATGTCGCATACATCTTCGACCGACATCATATCGCCATTACGCACCATCTCGGGGCGAATGCGATTGACGATCAGGCGAATCGGAACGCCGCGTTCGTGCAGCTTGCCGATCACGCGATCCGCATCGCGAATCGCACTGACTTCGGGCGTGGTGACGACGATTGCTTCAAGTGCGCCCGCGATCGCGCTGCGGAACCCGTGTTCGATGCCGGCCGGGCAATCGATGAGCACGTAGTCGCAGAGTTCGGCGAGTTCTTCGACGACCTTGGCCATCTGCAGTTCGCTCACAGCGCCTTTGTCGCGCGTTTGCGCTGCGGGCAGAATCGAGAGCGATTCAAAGCGTTTGTCTTTGATGAGCGCTTGACGCAATTGGCAGCGCCCTTCAACGACTTCCACCAGATCGAAGACGATGCGCTTCTCAACGCCCAGAACGAGGTCGAGATTCCGTAAACCGATATCCGCATCGACGAGCACGACCCGTTTGCCGCGCTGCGCGAGAGCCGCTCCAAGGTTCGCGGTGGTCGTGGTTTTACCGACGCCGCCTTTGCCGGAGGTGAGAACGATCCGCCGGCCGCTCATCGGGCCTGCTCCCGCTGCGGAAACGAGGCTTCGGCGTGCGGCACGACGACGATCCGGCCGTTGTCGATATACGCTTGCTCGGGGACACTCGTCTTGCGCGGCTCGCCCGCATCGGCCGCGATCACCGTCGCGATGCGAAGCTGCGTCGGCGCGAGCTCGAGCGCGATCACGCGCGACTGCGCATCACCTTGCGCGCCGGCGTGCGCGACGCCGCGCATCGACCCGAAGACGAGGATATCACCGCTAGCGATCAATTCGGCGCCCGGGTTCACATCGCCGATCACCACGATATTGCCGAGGTTGTGAAGCGCCTGACCGCCCCGGAGCGTACCGCGGTGGTAGAGCGTCGATACGCCCGCGGGCGCGGCGATCGGGATTGGCGGGATCACGACGGAGCTGGGGGCGGCGACCGTGGCACGGACGGCTTCGCGCTGAATGCGGCGTTCGGCGAGATCCTGACGGGCGCCGGCAAAGTCGGCCACGAGCGAGCGCGCGGCATCGGAGAGCACGACCGTCTTTTCGCCGCGGTTCTTGCGCACCGGCAGCGGCGCGACATCGGCGATCGGCGGCGTTCCTAAATAGGAGAGTTCCAGACCTTCGACGATCTCGCCGAGCTGCGCGGGGCCGTAAACGCCGTCGAGCACGATGCCGTAATTTCCGAGGAACGTGCGAAACGTTGCGAGCGCCGCAGCGTCGGATTCGAGCGTCCCCAGGTTCGCCGTGGCGCGGCTACCGCGGTAAAAGTCGGGGCGATCGGCAAACTGCGCGCGCAAATCCTCAGCCGCCTCGAGCAGCGGCCGGTCTACCGTGATCTCCAAAACTCGGCCTCGGCCGCGAACTGTCGTCATACGTCCATCCTCCCGATCATCCGCGGCGCATTCCGATGGCTGCTAGGGCGGCCCTCCGCTCTCCACATGGCTCCCACAACTAACTTCACTTATGCACACGCCCCCCACGGATTCGTCCACAGGCGCTCGCCCGCCTCAGGCTCCGAGGGGGGCGGGCAAGAGACTCCGTGCCCCACCGTGTCGAATGAAAGAACCCCGGAGAGCACTCGCAGCTCCTCGGACGCCTTGCGCCGCGAAAGAGATTGCCTGTGATCGCTCGCCGCTTCGTCCCCATCGTCCTGATCATGTCACTGCTGAGTGCCACCATCCCGGCACCCGCGTTTGCACTTTCGACCCAAAGTGAAGTGCAGCTCGGCAAAGAGACCGACAAAGAGATCACGGACTCGACGACCGTCATTACCGACCCGTTGCTCAACGCCTGGGTCAACGAGATCTCGCAAAAGCTCTGGACGCAAGTCGCGCGCAAAGACGTCCCGTATAACATCAAAATTTTAGATGTGAACGACGTCAACGCGTTCACCACGCTTGGCGGTTACATCTACATCAACGAGGGGACGCTCGATTTCGCGCAGTCCGATGACGAACTCGCGGGAGTGATCGCTCACGAAACCGGCCATGACGAACGTCGTCACGCCATCACCGGCAGCACCAAGGCGAATATCGTCAACATTCTCTTCGGCATCGGCTCGCTGTTCTCGCCATTCTTATATCGTTTCGGCCAGATCATGCAAGCGGGCGTGCTTGCGAAAATTTCGCGCGGACAAGAAACCGAAGCCGATAAATACGGCCTGATGCTCATGACGCGCGCCGGATACGATCCCGATGCGATGGTCTCGTTCATGAAGCATTTAGGTGCGGCATACGCCGATCACGACGATCTGGTCAGCAAGTATTTCGCCGATCATCCGGGCGTCCCCGATCGCGTCGCGCACCTGGTCGGTTATCCCGAACTCGATCCCAAGAATCGGACGCTCGATCAGCGTGTCGTCGCCGCGCTTCACAACGAAGCAACGGCGCGTTACGCAATCGCCGCGCGCGAATTTGCATCGATCGTCAAAGCCGATCCGCATAACGCGGTCGCGCAGTTTCACCTCGGTCAGTCGCAACTCGCGCTCGGTCAAACATCCAAAGGCGAACAGAATCTCGCCGAAGCGGCTACCGCCGGAACACCCGAAACGAAGACCCTTGCGCTCTCGCGCATCCGTCAATTGCGCGATAGCGAAAAACGCCTCGACCTGCTCAAACCCAACTTGCAGCCGCTGCGCGATGAACTCGCGGAGGCACAGCTGAAAGAATCGCAGGCCGTGACCGCGATTCAATCGCGTCACGACTCGGGTCGCGATCAACTCAAAGCCATCTCCGCGCGCCTGCAGAATCTCACGTACAGCGTGCCGGACTTCAGCCGCGTGCAAGTGCGCAAAGGCGGCCGGCTCGAAGCAGTAATCAAGAACCTTACCGGCATGAGCCGCTCGGTCGACACCGTGCAGGCCCATGCAACGGAGGCAATCCTTGGCGTCGGTTCGCTTGAAAAGAATAAAGAAGGCGGACTGCTCAAAGAAAACGCGGCGATTTACGCCGAGATGGCAGCACCGCTCAAGCTCACCCCCGTTCCGCCGCAGTCGCTCGCCACGCTCGCCGATTATCCGCGCACCTTCACGACGCTCCAAGCAGCCGATGCCGACATGCTGCGCGGTGTCGATGCCGGACGCGCCTCGCTTGCCATGATGGACGCGGGGCTCGGCGATCTCGACGTCTTCCTGCGCACGCTCGCACATCTGCAGTACGATATCCAAGGCGAGATCTCGATTGGCGACTATAACATGCTGCTGCCGCTCATGACGAAGGCGACCGACTCACTTAACAAAGCAGCCGTCGCCGCTTCGCAGTCATCGCAGCTCTTCAACATGGCGCGCTCGCGTCAGCTCGAAGCGCACATCACGCTTCTCGGCGTGCAAGGCAGCGGCGACCGCTACGCGACGCTGCAAAAGGCGCTCAACGTGCGTTTCCACAACGACGGCCTCGCCTTCGATGAAATGCTCAAGAGCGATCTTGCACCGGGCGACGTCGTCGCTGCAACGATCGTTGCGGCCGACACGAACACAACGCCGGCCGCAATCGTGCAAGAAGCCCGCGCGACGAATAAGTCGATCGTGGACGTTGCCAACGCCCGTGGCATGCACGCCGAGGCCTTGGAGATTTTCCTCGGCTTGATCTACCTCAACTATACCGACGACCCCGAGAAAGAAGCCCGCGGCATCGGGGCGTAGGCCCCAAACTCCAGGCCGCCCGCGCTAGGGCGGCCTTTTTTTATGCCGTGGGCTATAAGGTGGAACAACCAACCTCAGAATCGGGTACAGAAGAGTATGAATTATCAAGCGGGCGTCATGGGCGCCGCCGACGTCTTCAACAAGCTCCGCTCCAGCATCAACGTCGGTGCCGTGCGCGCGCAGACACGCGCTCCGTTCCGCTTTTTGCTCTGCGGCGATCCGGGGCTCGTCTCCGAACTGCGAGCCCTCTTGCTTGCGGGCGGCGATGCGGATTTCATCCCGATGGACGCTGCCGCCACGCTCGAGACGATCGACCCGGGCCGGCTCGTCGAGACGAGCGACGCGAAGGCGATTCTGTTCCTCGGCCGCGTGGGCGACCGTGACGGCGCGCGCCTCGATCTCCTGCAGACATTCAAACTGCCGATTCTCTCATTGCTCGTCGATCCGGAGGTCGCCGCGCCATCCGGTCCGGCGTCCGCACCCGCCGCCGGAAATATCGAGGACTACATCGTCGCGAAAATCGATCGCGACACGCTCAAAGGCCGCTTTCTCCCACACCTGATCGATTGTTGCAAAGGCATCGAGATTGCCGTCGGACGCCGCCTCCCGGCGCTGCGCGAAACCGTCTGCGCGAAACTTACGCGCGATGCGGCAATGAACTCGCTCAAGATCGCGGGCGCAAGTGCCCTTGCCGATAAAATTCCGTTCGTCGGCATCGTGCTCGGCGCGTTCGCATCGGCTGGCGACATGGTCGCCATCACCGGCATCCAGATGATGCTCATGCTGCAGATCGGTGCCGTGTTCGGGAAAGAGCCCGACATGCAGCGGATGTGGGAATTGCTGCCGATCGTCGGCGGCGGCTTCGGCTGGCGCATGCTCTCGCGCGAACTCTCGGGCTTCATCCCCGTCGCTGGCATCTTCATCAAAGGCGCAATCGCGTACGCGGGCACGATCGTCGTCGGCGAGAGCGTGACGTTCTATTTTCTGCACGGCCGCCACATGAGTCCGAGCGATGCATCAACGGTCTATGCGGATGCAAAGAGCGCCGCGATGCGTCTAGGGCGCGATATTTTCGACCGGTTACGTCCGCGTCGCGATCCCTAAGAGAAACGCATCGTCGTCGAGCTGCGCGAGAGCCGGCTCGGGGAACTTCGCCCGCAAGCGATTTGCGAGTTCGGTTGCAATTCGCTTGCGCGCCGTCGAGCTGAGCATCGCGCGGCGTTCGATGTAGCGTTCGACGAGCGCGCGCTCGTCGCGATCGAGTCGCACGTCGCTTGACGACGGACGATATCCCTGCGCAGCACGTTTACCTTCGCGCACGACGATCGTTCCGGCCGCAAAATCGCCGAGCCGCTTATTTTCTTTGGAGACGAGCGTGCTGATTGCGGAAATGAGGTAGAATCCAAGACCAAATTCGATCGCACGAATCACGTTGCGAATCGTGACGGTGAGAAAGTCGACCGGAAATCCGCCGTCGCGTACGACGCGAATCCCGATCGCCTTCTTGCCCGGTGTTTGGCCGCGCCACAACCACTCGAAGATGATGAAGTAGCCGAAGAAATTCAAGAACGTCAGGAAAATATAGAACGCATAGATCCAGGGCTGCGGTACGATGCGCGGACCTTTGTGCGTGCTGCCGATCGCAGCGAATATTGCGGTTGCAACGATCAAGAGCACGATCTGAATCGCAAAATCGATGAACACCGCAAGGAAGCGGCTCCCGAGCCCCGCGAGTTCGTAGGAGATCGCGATCGACTCGGGGGTGCGGACATCGAGGGAACGCTCCACTAGCGCACCGAGGCCGCGCTGCGGCGGGACGGGAAGCCACGCTTATGCGCGAGGAGACATTCGTCGCTCGGGGGAGCGAACGCTGGGAGCGCCTCGATGTTCTGCTGGGGCGAGCCGATCGCGGCGGCATTCGCCGCCTTGCGCCGAGTGAGGTGGTAGAACTTGGGCTGCTGTATCGCCGCCTGACCTCGGACCTTGCCTATGCGCAGGGACGCCGCTTCGATCCGAATCTGATCGGCTACATCAATCGCCTGGTCGTACGCGGCCATTCGTACATCTATGGCGGGGCGCTCGAAAGTGGCCGCGCCCGTCTGGTCTCGTTTTTTACTACGGTATTCCCGGCGGAATTCCGTCGCTCGTGGATCCCGATCGCGCTCTGCGCGCTGCTGTTCACGCTGACGACGGTCGTGTCGTTTGCGATCGTGCGGCACGATCCGAGTACCGCATACGCGCTCGTCCCCGGCGAGATCCCCAAAGTCGAAAAGAGCCTGCACGATTCGAACTTCGCGGTCAATCGGTCCGATGCCCCGGAGATGTCGGCGCTGATCATCACCAACAACATCCGCGTCTCGGTCATGGCGTTTGCCGGCGGCATGACGCTGGGCGCACTCACGGTCTGGGCAATCTATTTCAACGGTCTGGATTTCGGATCGATTGGCGCACTCTTCGCAAACGCCGGTTTCGGCTACGATTTCTTTGCGACGGTTGCACCGCACGGCGTCATCGAACTCACCGCGATTCAAGTCGCCGGCGGCGGCGGTTTATTGCTCGCAGCCGGTGTGCTCGTGCCCGGACGCTTGCGGCGCAGCGTCGCGCTCGTGCGTAACGCGCGGCGTGCGGGCGTGCTGATGCTCGGTGTCTGCGCGATGCTCGTCGTTGCGGGAACGATCGAGGGATTCTTCTCGCCGCTGCGCCTGAGTGCTGAAATTCGCCTCGCTTTTGGTGCGCTCACCGCCGTCGCCCTCATCGCGTACTTTGGATTTGCCGGACGGCCGCGACCTAAATCGCTCCGCGCGTCTTCATTTCGATATACCGGTTCACCAGCGCTAATCCGAGATCCGGCGCGGGCACATCGATGACGCCGATGCCGCGCCGCGCGAGCAAGAGCGCGGCGCGGCGACGTTCCTCGCCCAGCGTCGCGGCAACCGAAGCGCGATACGCCTCATCGACGCTCGTCGGTCGGAGTGACACGGCATTTGCGATCGCCTCATCGTTCATCATTACGACGACGATGAGGTGCCGACGTGCGAGCGCGCCGAGTTCGCCAAGAAGTGCCGCCGAGGCAACCGGATCGAACATGTCGGTAAACACAACGACCAAGCTCCGTTTGGTTTGACGGCGGCGCAGATACGCAAACGCCCCTTCGTAATCGGACTCTTCAAAGCGCGGTTGAAGATCGGCGATGCGCCGCGCGATGAGCGCCGCATGTGCGGGACGCGCCGCGGGTGCGACGTAGTCGACGATACCACCGGCGAAGGCAAGGAAACCGACTTTGTCGTCGGCGGCGGCGGCGCGGCTTGTAAGCATGAGCGCCGCCGTCAACGCGTAGTCGAACTTGCGCTGACCCGCGACGGGCGCGGTCATCAAGCGGCCCGCATCGAGCGCGAGAATGACGCTCTGACTGCGTTCGACGGTCCGTTCGACGACGATCGTCTTGCCGCGCCGCGCCGTAGCTTGCCAGGCGATCGATCGGAACGCATCGCCCGGGACATAATCGCGCAAGCTTTCAAAATCACTACCGGTTCCGGTCCGACGCAGACGTCGCAACCCGGCATCGATCGTGCGCCGACGCTGCGCGAGCGTTCCCGGTTGAACGAGCGCACGCAGATCCGGCCACACACGAAACGGCGACGGAGCATCGTGGGATGCGTAGGCACGCACGATTCCCAGCGGCGTTTCCCACCACGCGGCAAACCCGGTCAGCGTCCCCGACCCGCGTTCGTGCGGCACGAACGGCAGCACCACCTCGAGCCCCGCGTTGGCTTCGATCGATGCAATCGTTTCGCGCTCTTCAAACCGCAAGAGTGCAACGGGCGCTTCGAGCAAGCCGATACGAAGCCGCAGCGGACCACGATTCTCAAGCTGATAGCGGAGCGCACCCGCTTCGCCCAGCGTCAGGCGCCCGAGCGGCTCGCGCACGATCTGCACGCGTGCGCGGCCCGGAACGAGCGCGCAATCAACCACCGCGACGATGACGAATGCGACTCCGAGCGCGATGCCAAGACCGATGCAGAACGGAAAGACCGATCCAACGCCAATGCACGCCGCGACAATCAGCGCGACGAACAACGCGCGACGCGTAAACCAGCGGCGCGGCAGCAGACGGCGAATCGTCAGCTCGCAGCGATGACGGGAACGGGGACGGCATCCAAGATGCGCGCGATCACGGCGAGCGTATCGATGCCCTCGATCTCCGCTTCCGGCTGCACGATCATACGATGTCCGAGCACCATTGCGGCCGTCGCTTTGCAATCGTCGGGCGTTGCAAACGTGCGATCATCCAGAAAAGCCGCACACTTCATCGCGGTTAGGAGAGAAATCGCTGCGCGCGGACTCGCGCCAAGGGCGAGTTCCGGTGTGTTGCGCGTCTTCGCGATCACTGCATACAGATAGTCGATGAGTTCCCCCGCGACGTGAATCGTTCGGACGTGAGCCTGTGCCGCACTTATTTCTTCGAGCGTCGCGACCGGCTGAATCGCCTCGAGATCGAGTGCATTGAATCCGGCGTTCGCGCGCGCGAGCAGATCGCGCTCTTGCGCTGCCGAGGGATAATCGGTCGTCGTCTTCACCATGAACCGATCGAGCTGTGCCTCCGGTAGCGGATAGGTGCCTTCGAACTCGATTGGATTCTGGGTTGCCGCCACGATGAACGGCGTCGGCATCGCGATCCGGTTGCCGTCGATCGTGACCTGGCGTTCTTCCATCGCCTCGAGAAGGGCCGATTGCGTCTTAGGCGGCGTGCGGTTGATTTCATCGGCGAGCACCACGTTGGCGGAGATCGGCCCCACACGCAGTGAGAATTGTGCGCTGCGAGGATCGAACGTCGTGGTCCCGATGACGTCGGCGGGCATGAGATCGGGCGTGAATTGAATGCGTCGGAACGAGCCGCCGATTAGCCGCGCGAGCGTCCGCACGAGCAATGTTTTGGCCGTACCCGGCACGCCTTCGACGAGCAGATGTCCGCCGCCGAAGAGTGCGACGAGCGCGGCGAAAATCGGGCCGTCCGTACCGACGAGCACGCGTCGAAATCCCTCATCGAGCCGCTGCGCGACGCTGTGTTCCATCCGTGTCCAGTTCCTTTCGGAGTTCCGCGCAAAGCTGCGCGGCATGTAGGAGTTGTGAATCATCGACGCCCGAGCGCGCACGTAGCGCGGCAAGTTCGCGAATGCGTTCGGGAGCACCGGTTCGACCTTGCGCGAGGACGGCAAGCGTGTTCGGATCGGTGTGCGTGGGGAGACCGAACGCACGCGCGACCGATGCAAACGTCGCATCGATCAAGTCGGCAAGCGCGCGCGTCGCCGCCCGCCCACGGCGCAGCAAAATCGCAAGCGATGCTAAATAGGCAGCGGAATTCGGGTCGGAGGCGATGGGAACGGCGGCGGCCGGGACAAATCGTATGGCGGACCCGACGAGCGCGACGAGGCAAGCCCCTATCGCGATGAGGATCGCAACGCGCAGCGGCTCGGGCAGCACGAGCCAAGCCGATTCCGCGCGGCCGTATCCGTGTACGAATTCATCGAATGCAACCGTCGTATCCGGACCGGCGCCGAGAACGTTTACGGCAAAGCGCGCGTTGTCGGCGCGTTCGAGCAATCGGTTCGTAAAAATCGTGGGGTCGCTCAGGACAACAATACGGCCGCGACCGAGCGCGTAGCTCGCAAGCACCGCACCACTTGCATCGGCAACGATCGGCACGACGGCGGGAAACGCACGGTACACGATGCGCGTGGTATCCTCGCCGACAATCTGATCGACGCCGCGCGTGTACGGCGATGCGATGATCGGCACGGCACCGTACGTGTTACGAACGGTGATCTCGCGCGTCACCGGAAGTTTCAGGGTCTTGCGCGCATACGCGCTACTACTGCCGATGACAACGAGCGTCTTGCCGCGTTTCGCGACAAAATCACGTAGCTCGTCGACGTCGACTTTGGCATACGTGCCGATTCCCGATAGAACCAATCGGTCGGCGACCAGAAATCGCGGATGGCGATTGCTTTCGACAACGCGGACGCCTTCGCGCTCGAGCAAACGGCGCACGGCAAGATAGCCTCCGCGATCGCTATCGTGGGTCGAATACGTATCGACGTAATCGGGCGGCGCGGCGCGCTGTGCACCCACAATTCCAGCAACGATCAGGGCCAGCGTAACGAGTGCGAGCGCGATGACATCACCCGGCCGCAGCGCGCGCAGGAGCATCATGCGAAGACGCGCTCGTACGCAGCAAGCGTGCTTGCCCACGCCAATTCATCGGGTTCGCGATTTCCGTACACCGCGACGACGTATTCGCGCGCGAGCGTATCGAACGGCTCGGCGAGCGGCGCCTGCGCGCGACGTACGGCCCGCCGATATTCCCCAGGCGTGCGCGCAGCGTCGTATCCGACGATTCCACGTTCGTCGAGCGACCGCAGTGCAGCCCCGAACGTCAGGCCGATCGCCTGGGCGAATTCACCGCGCGAAGCACGCGCGCGTGCTGCTGCAAGCAACTCTGCCGAGCCCGCATCATGCGATCCGGCAGCGGTGCGCATCGTAGCGCCGATCCGGCGCTCGACACGACGTCGAACCACCGTTACGAGCAGCGCCAGCGCCCCGAGCGACGCGAGCGCGGCAAGTAGTAAGACGAGCGTCTGATTCTGTTGCGAGTTCAGATTTGTCGCGCGGCGTAAACCCTTGAAGAGTTTCTCGAGGATCGAACCGAGCCAATTGAAAAAACGGTCGATCAACGACTCTTCTTTCTTCCGTGGCTTCGGATGGGGATGCGCGAATTCCGGGGCCGCAAGAATCGTGTGCGCGAGCCAGTGTGCGTCGCGCGGCGGCACAAATGCGACCTCATTTGCCGCACGCTTCGCGCGCTGCAATCCGAGCGCGATGGCTTTAGGATCGGCTTTCTTCGCGCGTCGCGCGGCGTCCACAAAGTCCGCAAGCGATGGCACCGGTGGACGGCGATGCACGATCGCCGGCACCGGCGGCGGTGTCGTTACGATCGGAATCTCACGCGATGGGCGCGAGTGGGACCGCTGCCGACGTCGCCATCAAGTCCGAACCTTCGCGACGCAGGCGTACATCCAGATAGTAAATGGTTGCCGTTGCCGTCGAAAAGATGACCCCGATCGAACTAAAGAGCTGCGCGATGACGACATAACTTGCGAACCACTTCGTGAGCGCGAAGACGAGGCCGCCCACGACCAAACCCAGGAGCGATGTCGCTAAGGTAACGGCGAAGAGCGCGAGCGAAACCACGATCGATCGCAAAAATTCGCGCCGGGCGAAAATTCGCGCAAAAGACCGGCCGATCGCAACGAATGGGTTGCCCGTTTCGAGAACGGCGCTAGCGAACGACACGATCGCGAGTGCATAGCCGAGCGCGCCGAGAGGAACGCTTATGACAAGCGCAACCAGACCAATCAGCAGGCTCGCAACGATCCCACCTTGATCGGGGACGGCGACACCTTTGGTGCGCACAACGGTAAAAATAATCAGTCCGAAGACGATCGAGAAGACGAAAATCACAGCGACGAAGATGAGGAACCAGACGGCACCCGTCCCGAGCATGCTCGGCAAGCGACGAAGCGCGCTGCGATAGATTCCACCAATCGTTAACGACTCGCCGTCGAGCGCGCGTGCGATGGCAAGCGTTACGACGCCGATCATCAGCGGCGTGATCAAGAGTGCGATCAGCACGATCGCATAATCGAACGGTCCGGATTTTGGGATCGAATTCAGGATGGCTGCGGTGTCGGTCTTGCCACCTTTGGCCGCAGCTTGGATCGCCGCAATGTACTGATTGAGCGGATTCACCGAAAAGCTCTGCAAGATTGCAAGTGGGACCGAAAGCACCGCAACCAACGCGATCAACATCGGAAAGCGCTGCACGCTCACCGTCACAGCACGGTCGAGAATCTCGCCCAAATGAAGTGGACGATCGAGCCCACGAATCGACATCAAACCCGCTTTCAGTCGCTGGTAACAGACGCCGCAAAATTCGCGTGAGCGCGAAGCCCCTCCTGGAGTAAATCCGTGCCATCACGCCGGACGATGAGGTCACGACGCAAGGAAACAAGCGCGGCGACGTTCACGACGTGCGACCCGCCGCCCAGCACGGCGATCAGAACAACGCGTGCGACGTGTTCGACAAGCGGTGATGCCGCTACGAGGCCTAAGAGATAGTCGCTCGTCACGGCCCCCACATAGATGCTGCCGAGGTGAACGGCAAACGCGGCGCCGGCGACGAGCATGGCGCTAACGCACGTGCGGCGGGTTGCAAGCCAGCCGAATGTTACCCGCAAGGCTCCAAACGGCGAGCGCGTGTCTAGGACGATTGCCGTTAGTGCCAGTCCCGCAACCGCGGCACTATAGGCCATGACCGCGAGCGCGATCAGCGCGGGCACGAGCGCGACCAGGACGACAAGCGCTGGATTTGCTCGGCTCAGCGGTGCGATCATCAGCGTCACGACAATCCCGGCAACAAGAAGCGCAAAGCCGACCATGAGCGCGAGTGCAAACGCCGTGGCGATAGCGAACGGGAATCGCCGCGCCGCCGAGATCACGATCTCCCCCGGGCGTGAGCGACGCCCATCGAGGTGCGCGTCGAGAAACGTGACAAGCACGGTCAAGGCCGCAAGGTCGACGAGGATGTCGATCAGGAAGGGCACCCACGAGAACGCGCCGCTACCGTCCTCGATTAGCGCGCCGGTCAGTTCGAACGCGCAGCCGATACCGATCGAAACGACGGCGGTGCGCACCACAAGATCGATCGCCCGATCGAAAATTTCGCCGACGCCGCGTGGTCGCTCCCGTTCGCGAACCGACATAAAACCCGCTTTCGGTCGTACGCTTCGAGCGGGCATTTTTCGCGCGTGACCGGAATCAACCTCGCGTGACTCGCTCGATCGTCGGCAGCATCTCGGAACTCTGGACGTATCCGATCAAAGCGCTCGCTCCGCATGCGCACGATCGCGTCGTCGTCGAAGCGGAAGGCCTTGGGGGAGACCGCGAGCGCGCGTTGTTCGTGGAAACGAGCGAGCACCGTCGATTTGGCAAGACGTTGCGCGGCAAAGAGAACGCGCTCATGCATACCGCACCCGATCTTGCGAGCGGGATTGCGATTGCCGAGCAGGGAGGCGCGACGGTACGTCTCTCCGATCCCGCGCGCTACTTCGATGCAGCTCCGGTCTCGATCATCATGGACACGTGGGTTCGTGACTGCGAGCGTCTCGCCGGCGTGCCGGTCGAGCCGCAGCGATTTCGACCGAACATTTATGTGCGGTCTGAGCCGGGATTTGCTCTGGTGGAAGCCGATTTTATCGGCGCGACGATTCGCATCGGTGATGTCGCGCTGCTTGTCGTCGACCGCATTATCCGCTGCGTAACACCAGCTTACGATCTGATCACGGGTGAGACGGACGCTGCGATCTTGCGTGCGATCGCAAACGATCGCAAGAACATTGTGGGCATCTATGCCGAAGTGGCGCAGACTGGATCGATCGCGCGCGGCGACGCATTGACCTTAACTCAGTGAACGGCGGCCTTCCAGGGCCTTTGCGAGCGTGACTTCATCGGCGTAGTCCAGATCGCCGCCGATTGGCAAACCATACGCAAGGCGCGTGACGCTCACGCCGCTTGGTGAGATGAGTCGCGAGAGATAGAGGGCCGTTGCTTCGCCTTCGGCATTCGGATTCGTCGCGACCACAACTTCGCGGAAGTCTTCGCTCCTGACCCGTTCGATGAGTTCTTTGATGTGCAGTTGCGCGGGGCCGATGCCGTCCATCGGCGAGATCAAGCCGCCGAGCACGTGGTATTTGCCGCGGAACGCCGACGTGCGTTCGATCGCGTAGATATCTTTTGCCTCGGCGACGACGCAAATTTGCGTTAGATCGCGGCGCGCATCCGTGCAGATGCCGCACGGGTCTTCTTCGGTGATCGAAAAGCAGCGCGAACATTGGCGCACGCGATCTTTGAGCGCGATGATGGCCTCGGAGAGGGCTTCGGCTTCAGCGCGAGGCCGGTTGAGCAAATAAAACACCAACCGCGCAGCCGTCTTCGGCCCTACGGTCGGCAGTTTACTGAACTCGTTGATCAGAGCCGCGACGGGCCCCGCGATCGCGCTTGAAATCTACATCAACCCGGGAATTTTCATCCCGCCGGTGAGTTTGCCCATTTTCTGACCCGAGAGTTCTTGCACTTTGCCAAGCGCATCGTTGAGCGCGACGACGAGCAAATCTTCAAGCGTCTCGATGTCATCGGGATCGACGGCTTCTTTGCTCACGGAGATTTTTTGCACGCGGAAATCTCCGTTGATCGACGCGGTCACGGCGTTTCCGCCGGCACTACCCGTCACGGTTGTCGCTTTGAGCTCGTCTTGAACGCGCTCCATCTCTTGTTGCATCTTGCGCATCTGCGCCATCAATTGGGCTTGGTTCATCGTGTCCTCATTTGCGTGATTAGCTAAAGCGTTTGAGCGCGTAGAGTTTGAGGTCGTTCTGATCGACGGCGCTGCCGTCGTCTTCGGTCGGCGGCGGAGCGCCCGGACCCTGCACGATTGAGAGCGTGAGCGAACGCCCAAGCACATCGGCAAGCGCTTTTTGCACGAGCGCCTGCTGCGCGCGCAAGAGCTGAGCGTTGGGCGGCGAGCTCGCGCGTAGCGTAAGCGTATCGCCCTCCAACTTCTCGACCATCGTACTCGAAAGCGGCCCGGCCATCGCCGGCTTCTCGCCTTCGACACGCGTGCGAACGCTCTGCCAAAGCGACCGCACTTTTTGTAAGGAGACCTCGCCCGGCGCGCCGCCCGAGGGCGGTGTTTCCACGTGGATCGGCTCAACCGCCGAAACCGCGGGTACCGGCGGTTCCGGCGCGGCCGCAACCAGCGGTTCGGGCGCAGCGGCGGTGAGCGGAGAGTCGGAAGGCAAGTCCGCAAGCGTCGGCTCCGCACCCGATAATGTGTGCACCTCGGGTGAGACGGGTCGCGGAAACGGAACAGCAACGGGATTCGTCGGTCGGGTAGCCGGGGGACGCACGGAAGCGGCTGCGGGAGCGGGGGCCGACCGCTGAGGCGGGAGCGCCGCAGCAGCCGGAAGCGCCGAGATTCCCCCACCGGCTTCAATGGCGGCGACGCGCGACGCCAGAGCCTCAAGTGACGGATCTTCCGCCGCTAGCATGAAGCGCAGCAGAGCGGTCTCGAGTTCGAGTCGGGCATTCCCCGACGCGCGACTCGCCGTGAGCGCTTCGCCAAGCAGCCGCAGCGCGCGAACGATCCGCGCCTGCGACGTCGCGTCGGCACGAGCGAGCGCCTCAGCAGCATCATCGGCCGAAAGATCGCGCGCGAGCAATTCGGGATTCACGCGGCCAACGAGCAAATGCCGAAATTCCGCCGTCAGGCTCCGGATGAGCCCCGGCATATCGGTCCCTGCATCGCTCGCATCGTCGATCAGGCGCAACCCCGTAGCCGCATCGTTTGCAAGCGACGCATCGAGCAGCGAACGTGCATATTCACGCCCGGTCGTGCCAAACGCCGCATCAACCGTCGCAAGATCGACCGGACCATTCGCAAACGACGCAACCTGTTCGAGCATCGTGAGCGCATCGCGCAAGCCGCCATCGGCCCGATACGCAATCGCGCCAAGCGCCGCATCATCGATCACGATCGACTCGGCAAGCGAGATCTCACGCATCCGCTCGATCATCGTCGGAATCGCAATCCGTCGAAACGCATACCGCTGACAACGCGAGAGAATCGTCGGCGGCAACGCCTCCGGCGCCGTCGTCGCAAGAATAAAGACAGCATAGTCCGGCGGCTCTTCAAGCGTTTTTAAGAACGCATTGGCGCCTTCTTTGGTAAGCATATGCGCTTCATCAATGATGTAGACTTTGTTGCGCATGCTCGAAGGAGAGAACTTCACCGCATCACGCAGCGCCCGAATCTCATCGATGCCGCGATTCGACGCAGCATCGATCTCCAAAACATCAAGCGCAGAGCCATTCAAAATAGCAACGCAATTCTCACACGTATTATCAGGCGTCGCCGTCGGCCCATTCACACACTCAATACACCGAGCGAGAATCTTCGCAGCCGAAGTCTTCCCCGAGCCCCTCGGCCCAGAAAAAAGATACGCATGCGCAAGCCGCCCCGTCGAGAGCGCCGTACTAAGCGTACGAACAACAGCATCCTGACCAACCAAGTCCGCAAACGACCGCGGACGCCAAGTACGATAGAGCGACACCACCCAAAGTTCGGGAACCGCCACACCCAACCCCACAAGGAACCCCGAACAACAAGCCCAGAGAAAACGCCGCACCGCAGGTGTCTGAACTCCCCCTCAGGGCTTGGGTTTTCTCGCTACCAACCCTCACCGGCGTTGCCGAACGGGCTTATGAGGAAGCCGCAGATCGAGATCGTGCCTAGCGGCTACGGGTGGGGTTTCTGGCGGGGTGTCTGAGCTTTTCGCGGAGCGTGTTGGCCCAGCGTAGGCTGGGACAACTCATCAGGATGGCGGGAGCGAAAAGTCAGCAAGTAGGCTTTTCCCAAGGATGGGAAAAGCCGGGCGCCCCCGCCAGAAACCCCACCCGTAGCCGCAAGCCCCAACCCAATCAGCCGAAACCCAGCCACGTTTGGCAGAGTATACCAAGGGGTACCCTCCAACCAAGCCCACTCCTAACTTTGCGCTCATGTTATGACCGCGAAGCTCTTGTATCCTCAGAGTTATACAATTATGAGCACAGCAACGGCAATCGATCTCCTCGGAGCACTGCGCGAGAAATTCGGGTTCGAGCGCTTTCAACCGGGTCAAGAAGAAGTGATCACGCGCGTTATGAACGGCGAGAATTCGCTCGCCATTTTAGCGACCGGCGCCGGGAAAAGTTTGTGTTATCAGCTCCCCGCGCTGCTGCTGGATGGAACGACGATCGTCGTTTCGCCGCTCATCGCGCTGATGAAAGATCAGCTCGATATGCTTGCGGAGCGCGGCGTAAAAGAAGTCGTCGCGCTCAACTCGACGCTCTCGGAAGATCAAGAGTCGCGCGCAATGTCGCGCATCGCGGGCGGCAGCACGAAGATCGTCTTCGTGACGCCCGAGAAGCTCGAAGACGAAACGTTTATCGGCATTCTCAAGACGCTGCACGTCCCACTCTTCGTGGTCGACGAGGCGCACTGTATCTCCGCCTGGGGCCACGATTTCCGTCCCGCGTATTTGGGCCTCGGACACGTGATAGCCGAGCTCAAACACCCAACCGTTCTTGCGCTTACGGCAACGGCGACGCCCGCCGTGCGCGAAGATATCCTCATCCAGCTGGGCATTCCGAATACGAAGCCGATCGTCAAAGGCTTCGATCGCCCCAATCTGCGCTACGAAGTCAAACGTGCGGAGAACGAAGCCGCGAAGTTGCGCGCGCTCAAAGATCTCTTCCAAACCGGCCTCGAAGGCACCGGGATCATCTACACCGCGACGATCAAGAACGCGCTCGAAGTGCAAAAATATTTGCACGACACGTTGAACTTGCCGGCGGCTGTGTACCATTCGAAGTTACAGAAGTACGATCGCGTTTCGGTCCACGAACTGTTCATGGGCGAGGCGATCCGTGCGGTCGTCGCCACGAACGCGTTTGGTCTTGGGATCGACAAGCCGAACATTCGCTTTGTCGTGCACTACGATCTCCCGGGATCGGTCGAAGCGTATACGCAGGAAGCCGGTCGCGCCGGACGCGACGGCGACCTCTCGCGCTGCATATTGATCTACCGCATGAGCGACACGCGCGTGCAGAACTACTTCCTCACCGGCAAGTATCCCAACGTCGAGGAAGTGCAAAAAGTCTTCGGCACGCTCGAATACTTCGGGACGCAAGAAGGCGGCGTGTCGCTCACCGACATGCGCAAGATCTCGCAGCTGCCGCTCACCAAGCTCAAAGTCATCCTGGCCCTGCTCAAGAAGAGCGGCTTCATCGAGACGAGTTCGCGCGCGAAGTATACGCTTACCGATGCCGCCCGCAAAAACCGTGAGCTGGTTCTCAATCTTGCGAACTACGAGACGAAAAAGTCGTACGACCAATCGAAGCTCGCTATGATGCTGCAGTACTGCGAGACGGGATCGTGCCGCCGCAAATTCATTCTCAACTATTTTGGCGAGGATTTCGAGCGCGAGAACTGCGGGCAGTGCGATAACTGCCTTGCCAAGCTTGCGCGTTCTGCCAAAGCCCAATCGAGCAACACGCCGATCGCCTCGACGCCGACCGTCAAAGGCGAATATCGTATCGCCGACGTTGTCTTTCATCCGAAATTCGGGCAAGGCACGGTCGAGCGTACCGAGAAAGACCTGGTAACGGTCTTATTCCCGAGCGTTGGGTATAAGACGCTGCTCGCGTCTGCCGTCAGTCGCGAAGCAAAAATCGCTTAAGACGCTCGCCGGCGTTTAGACACCGGCGCCGGGTCGGTTTGGTCGGGTAGAGGATATGCGACGCGCAACTTTCGCGCCGTTCGGTTTTATCGTGATTGCGATGCTCGCGCTTTGGGCGACGGGGGTCACCAGCCGCGCGCAATCGGTTAATCCGCCCGTTTCCCCGCCTCCCACCGGCTCAAGCGTGAATCCGCCGGGCGTTCCCACCCCTGGATCGCTTGCGACGCCTCCGAACAACGCGCCAATTGCAACGCCGCAGTCGCAGCCAACGGGGCCGTCCGGGGCGCCTACGCCCGGGACGACACCGGCGGCAACGCCGATGCCCGGTGAGTCGCCGAACGGGGCGAGCCCCGGGCCGTACACACCGCAGCCGATCGTCACGGTACCACCGACACCCGTGCCGATAATCGTCGAACCGCCGTACCCGGGCGTCGTCGTCGGATCGACGCTCGTCGCGCGCGTCTCCGGGGTCTATGGGACGCTCATCGCCGTCTCGGCGAATCCCGCGATCGCCGAGGTTACCGTCGATCAAGTCGCGCGCACGCTCAGCATCTCGGGCAAGTCCTTAGGGATGACAACGCTCACCCTACACGACGATCGAGGGACCGTCACGCGCGACGTTCCGGTGATGGTCGCGTACAATGCCGGCGCGATTCCCGAGAGCGTTCCGCTGCGAATCACCGGCAATCCGGCGACCGGCGACTACGTGCGCGAAGCGGCCGCAGAAGCCGCGCGTGTCGCAACACTCGCCTATGCGCGCCCCGGAGCCGCCGTGCGCGTCTTCACCGATGCGATGTCGACGGTGCCGCAAATTGGGATCGACAACCGCGCGACGATCGACGTCCCGGTACAAATCGACGGGGAAGGCTACTTCACGGTCTCCGGAACGACGCACGTCGTCGTCGACAATATCGCACTCCCGCGCATCCAACCATCGCTCTTGCTCGTGAGCGATTTTCCCGAAACGCTGCGCTCGAACGGGATTCTCTTTACCGCGCAATTGGCACGTCGCGAAGCCAAGCGCTTTCTGTACTATCACTACAACCCCAAGACCGAGCCCGCGCGACGCATCTTACTCAAGCTGCACAACTCCTCAGCGCAGCCGGCGCGCGTGCAGTTCATCGAAGGTCAAGGCGGTCCCAACACCAACGAAATCCTCGTTGGGCATCAATCGACGCAGCGCTTTCTCGTTCGCGAATTGCAGAACGAAGGCGTCGTCGTAACGATTCCACCGAACGCGACGATCAATCTTGTGAATCATGCATTGCCGCCGGGCGCCGTCGTCAGCGGTCTTCTGCAGTTACGCGAAGTCGACGGCGATCCGCTCGACCTCACACTCCTCGCGCAGGACGCCGAGACGGCGACCGATGCGCCGTTCGATGCGACGCATTTGCTCGAGGGGACCGTGGCCCACGCACGCGGCGAATACAAAGTGCCGGAGTTTTATTTCGAGAACACCTACGACACGTCGGGGGCAAATCTCGAAATTCCGATCGGACAGTTGCCGTTGCCGAACCTCCGTCAAGGAGAAGCGCTCGCGGGCGACTACGGCGTCAAGGCGCAAGTGACGGTGACCATCGTAAATTCCGGGCGCACCGCAATGCCCACAGCGATCTACGCAAATCCACGCGGCGGGAAGGCAACCGGAACGTTCCTGATCGATCGCACGCTCGTACAATCGCATGCGCTGGCGCCGTTCTCGACATTCAAGATCTGGCAGGAGACCATTCCCGCTGGGACGTTCCGCAAAGTCGTGATCGTCACGATGCCCGAAGGCGGCTCGTCCTATCCACTGCGTCTTATTTTCGCGCCGGACGACGGCAGCATTCCGCCGGGTGCACCGGGCTCACCGATTTACTAGACCACGCGACGATAGATCGCACTGCAAGCAGCAGCGGCGGTCGACCACGCGAATCGTTCGGCCGCTGCGAGTCGCATCGCCGTGGTGGGCACCGCTTCGAGGGCGGTGCGCGTAGCCTCGATCCACGCAGCACCATCGTCGGGATTGCAGAGCGCGCCGTCGATACCGGTCACTTCGATCAGCGATGAGCTTGCCGCGGCAACCAATGGAATCCCGGCGCACAGCGCCTGCGCTGCAGCGTACCCGAACCCTTCGTACCGCGATGGAACGAGTGCGACGGCGGCCTGGGCGTGCAGGCGCAAGAGTTCGGAACGCTCGACGTAGCCGCGAAATTCAACTCGGTCCGCGATTCCAAGTTCCGCGGCCCGCGCACGACACACCTCAAGATACGGCGTCGGCGGTCCGACTGAAACAAGTCGCAGGTCCGGAATTGCGGCGACCGTTTCAATCGCGCGAAGCAGATTCTTTCGCGCCTCGACCGTGCCGAGGGCTAAGGCAAACGGTCGTTCGCCGCGCACGCGCTCGAGCGCGACAAACGCCGGATCGACGCCCGGATACACAACGTGGACGCGCGCCGGATCGCCGCCGACCAGTTCGAGATATTCGGTGCGCGTAAAGTTCGAGTCGACGACGATCGCGGCCGCCGTGCGATAACGCCGGCGCATGAACGTGCCGAAATACCAGCGCGCGTACGGGCGCGTGTGCCCTTGCACGCGCAGCCAAGCAAGATCGTGCACGGTCGTAACCACCGGTACGCCTGCGCGATATGGCATCGTGCCACTCGTTGCGTGAAGCAGAGCGGCGCCGCTGCGCCGCAGCTGAATCGGCAGCTCGATTTGATCCCAACGCACGCGACGATCGAAGCGCCACGGATCGAGTCGCGGATTCGCAAGTTCGCTCACGTCGATACCGGTCGCACGCAGGCCCGTCGCAAGGCCGCGCGCATATTCACCGATCCCCGTGGACGTCCCGACGGCAAGCTGCAAATCGAGTGCGACTTTCACGAAGGCGCGACCGGCCGCAGGTCGAGGCGCGGGTCACCCGGGTCGAGACGACGCGCTTGCGCGTACGCGTCATCAGCCAGAGCGCGATCGCCCAGAACGAAATAGGTATCGCCGATCCCGAGAAGCAGCGTCACGTCGATCGGCTGCAGCGCGCGGGCACGTGCATACGCATTGAGTGCCGACAGCAACTCTCGCCGACGCTGCGTGCGGTCGGCAAGCGCGCAAGCGTAGTGCAGCTTTCCGAGTTTGATGAGCGCATCCACCCGATTTGCGGGTCGCGCGGGATCGCGTTCGAGTCGCGCGACCAACTGCTCTTCGAGCGCGACCGCTCCCGCAAGATCGCCCGCCGCGACAAGGCGGTCGACAAACGGGAAAACCTCGTTCGCATCGCCGGCGGCAAGAAAGAACGGCAGCGCAGCGCGCGGATCGTGCCGCAAGAGCGCGACCCGCCCCGCGAGATCGTCGCGCGCGTCGCTCGGTGCGAGCCGCACGATCTGCGTACGTGCTGCCGCAACATCGCCGCGAACCACGGCCGCCTGCGCGAGCGCGAAGGTCGACCACGACGTCGGGAGCATGGCATCGATGCGCTCCAAAAGCGCGGGACCGATCGTGCGGCTAAGCCATCCCGGTAGCGATGCGGGTTCTGCGAGCGAACCGAACGCACCGTCGCAAGCAATTTGAATGAGGCAAGAGAGCGTGACCGCGACGATCGCCATCGCGGCGAAGAAACGGCGCATCACGGTGCCTTAGAAATGCAAACGCCCGCTCCCTCGCGGGAACGGGCGTTTTGCTTTCGATCGCTTTGTTTAGAAGCGGACGGCGAAGTTCACGTCTTCACGATTTTGCGTGAAGTTGAACGTCGGCAGGACGTTGTCCGTGTATTTCTGCTGACGGAAGAACGTCGTGATCGAGCTGTTGGTCTTCGGAATATTGTACGTCGCGCCGATCTGATACTGATCTTTGCGTTCGTCCATATTCTGTCCGATGGTGGTGCCGTACGCACCGCGATAGCGCTGCGTATTGTAGTCGAAGTTCAGCGAGACGTCTTTGGTCACCGGCAGTGCTGCCGACGCCGCGTACGTTACGTGATACATATCGACGTAGTTGGGATAGAACGGGACCTTGCTGCCGCCGGTCGCTCCGAATTGCGAGCGCGGGTCGGGCGGGAGATTCGCTGCGGCCGCAGCGATCGCGGCGGGGTCGAACGACTGCGTGCCGGGATTGATCGGGTAGTACTGGTAGGCCGTCGTGTCTTTGCGCGAGAGATGCTCGACGCCGGCCGTCAGGTTGACCGCGACCTTCTGTGAGAAGACCGGGAGGCTAAAGGACGCGCCGCCTTCGATTTTGTCGAAGTTTTCTTTAGTCGAGCTGTAGTAGCTCGGGCCATAGACGAGCGGACCGAAGCCGTTTGCGCGCAGCTCGTTGAGATGCTGTGCGTTGAGACGACCCTGAACCGTGAGATCGCCGATCTTGATCGGCGTGTTGACGGTCAGCGTTTCACCCTGCGTGTTGGGGGCGAAGTTCGAGAAATACTGCGGTCCGGATGCGACGAACGGGTTGAACAGCGGATAGATGAACGTGAGGTTCGGGTTACCCGCCGTTTTGACGCCGTTGCCCGCCGTGAACTGCGAATCGAACTGCTGGTTGATACCCAGGTTGTTGCCGAATCCGAAGAACTGCGGGTAGTACGAGAGACGGTAGAACGTGAAGAGCTGCGGCGCGTTACCGAAGTAACGAATCGGCGCACCCGAGAAGAAGTTCGGTCCGACCGACTGGTACTGCAGCGATGCAGTGACTTGGTAGACCTTGAAGCGCAGGCCGAGGACGCCCGCGGTGTCGGTCGTGGCAGCGACGTTGCGGTAATCCGCGCTGTACTTGCTGCCGGCGATTTCGCCGAAGAGGATCGGATGCGCGCTCTTGTCCGAGAACGTGAACGGCAACGGCGCTTGGAAATCAAGGCCGAAGACCGTGTCGCTGACGGCGGTGAAGCCGCAGTTACACGCCTGGAACGTGTTGGTCTGGTCGCCTGAGGTGTAGAGCTGGTCGTCATCCCAGAGACGGTTGAACGACAAGCCGACTTCGGCGCCCGCCAGACCCTTGATCTTGTGGTTGATACGCGCGTTCACGTCGTAGCGCTGGTAGTTCGTATTGTTGTTGTACGTGAGGCCGACATACGTGATCGTGACTTGCGAGCCCGCCGGAAGCGGAGCGGCGAAGACGACGGCGTTGAGGTTCTCATTGAACGTGAAGCCCGGAAGTGCGACGGCGCCGCCGCCGACTTGCTGGCCTTGCGCGTTATACAGCGCACCGTTGTAAGCCGAAATATAGACCGTACCGGTGACGGCTTTGCGATCCAGGAAAACCTGGGTCAGCGCGCCCGTACCTGAAGTGAAGGTGTTCGAACGAAGCGCACCGGCCGATGACTGCGCCTGACCCGGCTGCAGGTAGCCCGTTTGCGGGCGAACCGTGAAGAACAGGTAGTTATTCGCGCCGTAAATGCCATTGGGATCCGAAACGCCGGTGTTCGTATTGAGCAACACTTGATCCAGCCGCATGAAGCTGACCTGGAACTGGGTGAGGCCGTTGATCGTACCGGTGAAGTTGAAGCCCTTGCCGTACGGGTTGACCGGGTTTTCGTAGCCGGGGCCGGTCGAGAGGCCGCCATCGCTTGCGCGGTAGGCGAGGCCTGTACGCGAGCTCAGGATATTGTCGAGCTGCCCGTCGCGGATCTGGAGGTTGCTGAGATTACCGGCTTTCGCCACGTTGACGACGACGTCGGGATAGAAATTCGTGCCGGTCTGCGTGCTAAATTCACCGCCGTAGCCGTAGCCCAGGATGTGAATCGGAAGCGAAATCGTCAGGTTCTCGTTGATTGCGTACGAGAACGTAAACTTGTCGTCCAGGCGGATGAGCGTTCCCGGGCCAGCCTGCTCCAGCGGACTGTTGCTGGAGGGTGAGGTGAGGAACGCGTTGACGAACGGATCGACGCCGCCGGTGCGACCGTTAGCTGCGGCACCGCCGTAATACAAGGTCTGCGTTGCGCCGGTCGTGTTCACGATCGACTTTGCCGGAGTAACGCGCTGACGCGATGTGTTGTTCGGCAGAATCGTGCCGTGGAACTGAACGGACTGCGCGAACTTCGTGCGCTTGTCCAGCGCGTCGAGGGCGTCCTCAACGTTGGTCACGCGAACGCCCAGCGAATCGAGCTCATCTTTGAAAGCATCGATCAGCTTCTGCAGCTTGTCGAGGTCCGCTTTCGAAGGGGTCTGCGAGACGTTGAGATTCACGCGTTGGATGATGCGGCTGATGATGACCGCGATCTCGTAACGCGTAAGCGGGCGATCGCCTTTGAAAGTGCCGTCGGGATAGCCTTCGATGAATCCGTCCGCCGCGAGCGACTGAATGGCCTGATAGGCCCAGTGCGTCGAGGGGACGTCTACGAACGGCGTAGCGGCGGCGCCCTGGCCCATGGCGATGACCGAGCCTAGGCTCAGGCCGGCCATGAGGACCAGGGTTGCGAGACGCTTCATATGTCCTCCAGAAAAGTAGGGCTGCCTCGACCGAACACGTGGTTGCCGCCACCGGATTGCTTGCGGAGTTTCTTAATTTACCTTCGCAAAACACGAGCCGATTCGCTGTGGCTCGCAAGAGCCGCAGACACGGAAACGACGCCCTCGTTGGAGCGCATGCCGAGGCCACAAATACGCCTGCGAATGGGGGACTCCTCCCCAAGGTAAGCGGCTTTGACGATCCCTTACCGCGACTTGGAAAAGTCGCCCAGCGGGCCATCGTCTTTCTTTATATAGCGCTCGGCGATGAGGAGTGCGGCGTAGTCGTCGATC
Organism: Vulcanimicrobiales bacterium; assembly: GCA_038231455.1. Taxonomy (GTDB): domain Bacteria; phylum Vulcanimicrobiota; class Vulcanimicrobiia; order Vulcanimicrobiales; family Vulcanimicrobiaceae; genus JANLVI01. The sequence goes on from JBBRLI010000004.1 coordinate 173,198, forward strand.
GGGCGGTCCGGGAGGAGCATTCCGCGGGGGATCAGGCGCCGCCAGCCGCGCGGGGGGTGGTCAACGAAGAACCGGGCGCGGGCCCGCAAGGTCGTCTCGCGCTCGTCGACCAGCGTATACGGTAAGGCGACCCGATCGAGCGCTGCCCCGACGAAGGCAGCGTTTGTGCCGCGGCCCAGCGCCACGGTTTCAATCGCATAACCACCGGCGAGGCGAGCAAGCTCGCGGTCGAGATCGTCGATGAGAATGATGCCGATCGCGATCGGCGGCTCGCCGCAGGCGCGAACGACCGCATAGCCGCACTTGCGCGTCCCGGGATCGATTCCCAGCGTCAACCCCGCCACTAGCGCGCTCCGCTTATTCCGAAGTCGAGCCGGAGCGAGGTCGTGTGCGGATAGACATCGTCGACGGCTTTGGCGACCACCCGGTACTTGCCGCGCGCGTGGCTGAGCTGCTGGAGGAGGGCCGTGAGCTGGGTCTGGTTGATGAGCGGCAGTTCCAAAAAGACCGCCGGGACACCGCGCACGGCCATGACTTGCCGGGCCGCGGCAACCAAGTCCGCGTAGTTGAACGGCGTCCCGCCCGCGACATCGGTCGATGCGAGCACCTCGCCAGCGCGCGCGAGCCGCTTGTCGGCGTAGGCTTCGAACGAGAAACTCAGCTGGTCGCCGCGGAAGATATTGCGGTCGGCCACCGGCAAGAGCAGAACGGGATCCACGCGGTCATTATCGGCGACGTCCGCGAGTTGCTGAACGAGCAGCTTACGCACTTCGGGGTCGGTCGATTTCTTTTTGTTTGGAATGAGCGCGTACGGCGGCTTTGCAAAGCGGGCATTCGCCGCGCGAACCGTTTCATCGAAGAAGTCGGAGAACGTCTTGAGCTGCACGTCGACGGGTTGGTCTTTATTGAAGACGACGAAATTGACATAGATCGGCGAAAACTTCGAGAGGACGATGCCCCGGTTGCGCGTCGTGTCGAGCTCGCGCTCTTGTGCGGCGGCTTGCGCCTGCAGCGCATGGATGCGCGCGTTGATCTCGCCCAGGCGAAAGAACGCCGTTCGAACGGATTCGGAGGCGATGAGGGCGGCGACCGTGACGGAGAGCGCGATGAGCATCCCCGTTCCGACGGCGACGATCGTCGATGTGTACTTCGGCCGAAGTCCGAAGAGCGTCAGTCGACGGCGGCCGACTTGATGGCCGACGCGATCGCCGACGTAGGCAACGACGCCCGCGACGATCACGATAAAGAGCGCGATGAGGATACCGGGCAAAAATGTCATGCGCCCGATGCCCGTCGCAGCAGCCAGAGGCCGATGCCGGTAAAGAGAACGTTCGGCGTCCAAGCCGCGATAAATGCCGCCGGACCGCCAAGCTCGCCAATCGACGCAAAGATGGTGACGATCACGTAGTACACAAAGACGATTGCGACGGCAAGGCCAAATCCCAGCGACGCCCCGCCGCCGCGAGTGGGCCGCAGGCCGAAGGGAACGGCGATGAGCGCAAAGACGAATGCGGCGAAGGGCCGGGCGGCTTTTGCTTCATAGGTGGCCCGAAACTGATTCTCTTGAAGCGGCGTGAGCTGACTTTGGTCGAGCTGCTGCTTGATCTGCGCACGGGACATCTCTTCGGGATTCGAGAGCGTCGCCCGCTTCGCAATCTCGCTCGGCGGCTCGCCAATATCAACGCGCAATTTGGGATCGGTGCTCGTGGCCGAGAGCGAACCGTCCGGCGCAATATGGTAGATCGTCGCATCGACGAACGACCACGTCGGCGCAACGTAATTCGCTTTGTCGCTGAAGATGATCTCTGAGGGGCGCTGGTCGCGATCGTATTGGATGATCGTCACGTGCTGCAAGGTTTGCGTGGTCGGATCGAGCGCGGCGGCGTTGGTCAGTTGACGACCGCCGCCGGGGAGCGGGATTGCGATATTGAGGTTGCTCGTAATCGGTGAGAGCTTCTTGATCACCGCTTCGCGCACATAAGCCGCCCGGTCGGTCGCAAGCGGCACGACTTGCTCTTGTAATACAAGCACGATCACCGAGGTGAAGAACCCAACGACGAGCAGCGGGGTCACGATACGAATGAGGCTAATGCCACCCGCTTTCATCGCCGTGATCTCGCTCTCGCCCGAGAGACGTCCGAGCGAGAGTAAGACGCCAAGGAGCATCGCCATCGGAATGACGTAGAGCAAATACTGCGGCATGAGCAGCAAGAAGTATTGCATCGCCGCCCACAGCGGCGCGTGTTCGTCCGAGACAAGTTTGCCGAGCGCTATTAGATTGGTCGCGGTGAAGATCAGCGTAAACGCCGAAAACCCAAACGCGAACGGACCGCCGAGTTCGCTAACCATATAGCGGTCCATAATCGTGATGCGCCGCTGCGCGCTTACCGCCAAGGTGAGGCCTTGCGCGGAGCGATCATAACCGGAAACCTTCGCCAAGATAGAACTTGCGCGCGAGTTCGGAATTGAGCACGTCATCGGCGCTGCCGGAGACTTCGATCCGGCCGTTGTTGAGAATGTAGGCCCGATCGACGATCGCGAGCGTCTCGCGCACTTGGTGGTCGGTGATCAAGACGCCGAGGCCCTTATCGCGCAACTGCCGGATCATCGCCTGAATGTCGGCAACGGCAATCGGATCGATGCCGGTAAACGGTTCGTCGAGCAAGAGAAACGCGGGTTCCGTCGCGATCGCGCGTGCAATTTCGACGCGGCGGCGCTCGCCGCCCGAGAGCGAATCGCCTCGCGCATCGATAAAGCGCGCGAGTCCGAATTCATCGAGCAATGCGGGCAACCGTTCTTCTTGCTCTTCACGCGAGACGCCGTTCATCTCCCAGATCAACCGGATGTTGTCGCCGACAGAGAGTTTGCGGAAGATCGAATTCTCTTGCGCGAGATACCCGATACCGGCCCGCGCACGCATGTGCATCGGCGCGCCGGTCAAATCGAAATCGCCGCCCGCACGTTCGAGCACGACGCGTCCGTCATCCGGCTTCACCAAGCCAACGACCATGTAGAACGTCGTCGTTTTCCCCGCGCCGTTGGGACCGAGCAAGCCGACGACTTCGCCGCGACGCACGTCCGCACTCACGCCGTCCACGACCGCGCGTTTGCCGTAGCTCTTCTTGAGCGACGTGATGACGATGCGTTGCTCGTCGATCATCGCGCAATCGTCCGGATGTGCGCGTCTTCCAAGCGAACGTTCCCGTCGATCACGTCGCCCGTGATGCGATCGCCGCCCGGACTCGTCACGACGACATGGCCCTCGCCGTGGAGGTGTTCGTTGTCGCTCGTGTAGCGGAGTCGGTCGCAGGTCATGAGGGCGCCCGCCTGCGTGCGCGTTACTACTCCACCAGTCATCACGAGGGTTTTACTGCTTTCATCCACGGTCGCCTTTGGCGCATCGGAGGTCATCGTGCGCCCGCTCGCGTCGTAAAACTCCACGTGCGGCTGCGTAAAGACACCGGTACTATGGCCCGCGCCGTCGCGCGCGCCCGTGTACGAGGGCGCCGTGAGGTAGTAGGCCTTGCGTTTCCCATGCATACCGGTGATCGTGGGCTGCTTGCCCTCGCCTCCCGCGGCACTGACGCGAATCGGTTCGACGGTCGGCGACCCAAGGGGTCTGGGACTTGTGCTCGGGGCTGGGGCATGGGGCCGAGCGCAGCCCGCAAGCAGCACGAGCACGACGAGCCTACGCCACACGTTCGGCGAGTCCAACGCGCAGCGCCGCGATCGCAAGCGCCGAAAACAGAAACCAGATCATAAACGTTATACTCACCGAATTGAGCAGCGTGTGCAGCGTCGCCGCGCCGATTCCGCAGGTGATCCCGTACGCAAGGATCCGGTTTGGCCTGGGCGCGCCGGCGCCGATCGCGCGATAGAGCCGCACGAAGGCAACGCCCCCGTACACGAGGGCCGCCACACCCAGAATCCCCGTTTCATCGAGGATCGAAAGCAACATGTTGTGCGGGTCGTACCCAACGGGCGTGGTCACCGGCGGCCCATCCGGCGGCCGAAAAACATCGTATGTCCGGTGGTAGGCAAGCGGCCCCATCCCGCTCAGTGGAAACCGCAGGAACGTCGTCGCGCCGGTCGCCCAGGCGGCCGTCCGTGCAAACGTATCTTGCGGGTTGTGGTGCCCAGCGCCGACGCCAAGTTCCAACGCAGCGGCAACGGCAGCGACGACGGCACCGCCGATGACGACGCGGCGACTCGCGAACCGTGCGAGGAAAAACGCCGCTCCGATTCCGCCGGCGATCAATCCGCTTCTCGAGAACGTGAACGCAAGTGTCACCGCGCAGAGCAGCAGTGCCGTTCCCGCGAGGATCCGCATCCCGCGCTCGCGCGTCGCGCCCAAGACACCCGCCGCGGTCCCGGCGATAACGAGTGTGCCCGCGGCGAGTTCGTTGGGATTGAGAAACGTTCCGACCGCGCGGCCATTGTTGACGACGGCAAGGGCGACGGGCCATTTGAGTGCCGCAAGAACGAGCGCGAGTGCGAACGCGACGATCGAGGTGGCGAAGAGCCAGCGATAGATCGTCTGCGGCGCGCCGGCTTCGCCGTAATAGCGTTCGAGACCGTAATGCGAGATCGCATACGAGAGCAGCGCAAGCGAAAAGACGACGCCCGTGATTGGCTCGAAGCCGAGCGCCCCGCCAAGGAGCGTCACGATAAAATTCGCGGCGACGGGCCAGAAGAGCGGTCCGAGCGGCTGAAGTCGGCGCGTAACGCCGATGCCGACAACGACCGTGAGTGCGAGAATACTGATAAGGATCGCAAGCGTTGGCGCGTACGGGACGAGCGGCGCAACGGGCGGACGTGATTGGTCGAGCACCGCGAACATCCCGTACGCCGGCATCGTGCAATACAAGAGCGCGAGCGCCAAGACGACAATCCGGTTCACGCGGCGTGCTCCGCGATTCGCACGATCTCTTCGGCGATCCGCGCCGCGCCGCCGCTCCCACCCATGCGCTTGCGACCGATCGCGCCCATGCGCTCGCGACGCCCGGCATCATCGAGCAGGGCGACGATCGCGCGCGCGGCGCCATCGACATCACCGGGAACGATCGTCAGCGCCTCGCCGAGTAATTTTGCTTGCCGCATGCGATACCAACCGGCTGCGCGCGAGGTGCTCGGGGTTTCGAGCGCTACGACCGGGAGCCCGCAGCCCGCCGCCGCTTCGTTTGCCGTTCCGGCCTGACCGATTGCAACCGTTGCAGTTGCGAGCAGCGTCCCCAGTCCGTCGCGCACGCCCCGCAGCATCAGCGGTTCGGTTGCGCGAAAGGGCGTGGAGCTCGACTCCTCGCGCAAGCTCCAACCGTCTGCGCGCAAGGCCTCGATGAATCGCCCGGCGTCGAGACCCGGCGCAAGCGACATCGCTGCCTCCACGTCGGCATGTAATTCTCCAACACGGCGGGCGACCGCGGCCAGAAGTACCGCATCGCCGTAGGCGGGCTCGCGCGAGCCCGGCAAAAGCGCAAGACGCAGTGATTTTGTCCAAACGAGCGAGGCTGCATCATCGTGTAGCAGGTCGACGATGACGTTGCCCGGTGCTCGTGCTTCTACGCCGTGCGCGCATAAATCGACCGCCGTCGCTTCGTCACGCACGAAGACGGCGCGCGCCCGACGCAGCACCCGCCGTTCGAGCGAACCGTACGGAACGACGTGCACGCTCTTCGCCGTCCCGACGTAGACGATCGGCAACCCGGCAAACGTCGCGAGCAACAGCGCGTACACATCACCAACGGCAACGACGCAATCGTACGCCGAGTGGGCAGCCCGCAAGAACGCGATCTGGCCGCCGAGCAACGACAAAAATCCGGCGCGCAAGTCGCGCGAAAAAGCGGCGAGATTGCCCATCGCTACCAGGCCGCCGCTGGGCATTGCGCGCTGCGGACCGACGTCGACGAACGACGCATCGCCAAAGCCCGCACCGACAAGCGCGAGGTGGTGCGTCTGGGCGCGCGGGAGTTCGCGCGCGATTCGCGCCGCGATCGCCGCTTCACCGTGGCCGTTCGTCACGAAGAGGATGCGCACTATGCGTGAACCGCATCGAGTAGCGGCACAAGATCGAAGCGCGTGATACGCGCACGCTCCGGGGTCAGCGTAAGCTCGGTGCGCGAGACAAATCGGCCGTACGGTCCCGCGTGCACGATCGGGACCTCACCGACATACTCCGGTTGCGGCAGCGTGTCATGACTGTGTCCGCCGAGAAGTAAATCGATGCGCGGGACGCGGCGCGCGAGCTCGCGGTCGGCACGAAGTCCAAGATGCGAGAGCGCGACGAGCGTGACGTCCGCGGGCGTCGATGCAGCGATGTGTTCGGCGACGACGAACGGATCGAGAAACCGCCAACCGAAGATCTTCTCCCAAAAACTGCCGACCGGATATTGCGGCACCAGCAAGCCGAAAAAGCGCACGTCCCGCGAGCGGATACCATCATCGTACCGCAGCGTCTTTTCGGCCACGAACGGCAGCGTGCGGCCTTTGGTATCGACGAGATTCGCACACAAGAGCGGATGCTGCATCAAACGAACGCGCGCTTCAACGGCACCAAAGAGGTAGTGGAATTCGCGATTTCCCATCGCTTGCAGATCGTAGCCCGCCGCATCGATCTCCGTGACGATGGGTTCGCGGCGGTGAAAGACGGTTTGCGAACCGCGCAGTGAGTCGCCGCAATCGACGAGTAGGCCGGGCTCTGCTGCTCGCAGGGCGTGCAACTTCGCTGCGATCTGGCCGTTGTCGTGCAGGTCGGAGGTATGATAGATCCGGATCATGTCGCGGCGAGGCCCAATGCGTACACGGCGCAGCGGTCGAGCGTCGCGGGATCGCCGAGTTCGGCGCGTAGCGCGGCGAACTGCGCATGTTGCATGCTCGCATCCGCAAGCAATCGCTCGAGCGCAGATGCAAGTGCGGCGGACGTTGCCGCAGCTTGAATGAATTCCGGCACGACCTCGTCGTTCAGGATCAAATTTGGGATCGTGATAAAGCGGCCCGAATAGACGCGTAAGGCGATCTTGTATTGCGCATCTGAGAGCACGTAAAGCGCGATTGTCGGCACGTCAAGAAGCGCCGCTTCGAGCACCGCCGTCCCCGAGGCGATGGCGGCGACGTCGGCCGCGAGGAGCGCTGGCCGCGCACCGCGCACGATCCTTACGTCGAGATCGGTATACGCACGAAGCGCCGCACGCAGGGACTGCTCCGCATCGTCGTCGGCTGCTCCTAAGACGATCTTGAGGTCGGGACGCGTCTGGCGAAGTGCGCGCGCGGCGGCAAAGAGGGGTGCGGTGTGTCGGTCGATTTCGCTGCGACGACTACCGGGGAGGATTGCAATCGTACCGCCACCCGAGGGTGCCGGCGCGCGCGGTTCGCGCGGCTCGATCGTCGCAACGAGCGGGTGTCCGAAGTGCGCGATCGGCAGGTCGAGCGACCGATAGAAATCGCGCTGATGCGTAAAGGGCGTGAGCGGTGCGCAAAGCCGTGCGACTTGGCGCGCGCGCTTCGCATTATCCAGCCACGCCGCAGGCGGAAAATAATACAGAATCCGGCCGCGGTATCCGATGCGCCGCAGCGTACTTGCGAGCCGTACGTTAAACGCGCCAAAGTCGATGAGCACGAGCAGATCGGGCGGATCGCGCTTCAGTTCGAACGCGGTGAGGAACATGATCGAGAGCAACTTGGGAATTTTTCCAAGCGCGTCGATCGGACCCATCGAGGCCCAGCCGCGCGTCGACCAGCGCAGCGTAAATCCGGCAGCACGCATGCGCTCGTTGCCGATCCCCTCACACTGCAAGTCCGCGACATGCGCGCGCATTGCGCGAGCAAGGTCGACTGCCGCAAGTTCTCCGGACGCCTCGCCCGTCGAGAAAAAGACGCGCATCGCGCGCGCTACTTCATGATCCCGCGGGGCGATTCGGCTTCGACGAAGGCGAGCACCGCGCGACCCGCGTCGGTTTTCACTGTCTCTTTGAGCGCGATGACCGCTTGCGAGATGTTGCGGTCCGAACGATAGATCGTCTTGTACGCATCTTTGAGATCCGAGAGCACCTCGGCGGAAAACGCATGGCGCCGGAGGCCCGGCGAATTGAGTCCGTAGACTTCCGCCGGATTGCCTTCGGCAAGAAAATACGGCGGCAGATCGCGCACCATCTTCGTATAGCCGCCGACGAAACTGTATGCACCGACGCGTACGAACTGGTGGATTCCGGCCATGCCGCCGATACCCGCGTAGTCTTCGACCGTCACATGGCCGGCGAGCTGCGCGAGATTCGACATCGTGACGCCGTTTCCAACGCGGCAGTTGTGCGCGATGTGCACGTAGGCGAGCAGCAGACAGTCGTTACCGATCGAGGTGACTTCGCCCTCACCCGTCGCGCGGTGGACGCTTGCGTATTCGCGTATGACGGTCCGGTCGCCGATCGTCGTATAGGCGATCTCATCGCTTGCTTTGCGGTCTTGCGAACTCGCGCCGAGCGACGCGAACGGATGCACGATCGTCTCTTCGCCGATCGTCGTGTGACCGTTGACGACGACTTGCGCGAGCAATTTCGAACCCGCGCCGATCGAGACGTGTTCGCCCACGATACAAAACGGGCCGATCTCGGCGGTCGCAGCGATGTTGGCGTTCGGGTGAACGATTGCAGTCGGGTGAATCATAGGTGGAGGATCGTCGCGTCCAGGCGGAACGCGCGCGGATCGATCGAGACGGAGAACATTAATTCGCCCGAGACGGCAAGCTCGCCATCGACGCGCGCTTCGGCCTGAACCCACCCGATGTTCTTGCGCGTTTTGGTCACGGTCGTGGTCATCATGAAACAGTCTCCCGGCACGACCGGTCGTCGGAAACGCACTTTGTCGACGCCCACAAGGTACGTTACTTTGCGATGCATGTCGCCCGGGTTGAGCACGGCGCACCCGCCCAGTTGCGCCATCGCCTCGATCATGTACACGCCGGGCATCAGGGGATTGCCCGGAAAATGCCCCTGCACCCACGGCTCGTTCGCGCTGACGTTGCGGTAGCCGACGGCCCGAACGCCCGGAACGAGTTCCGTGATGCGGTCGATGAGCAACATGGGATAGCGGTGCGGCAAGATCGACATGATCTCGCGCACGTCGTGAATGGACATGCTAAGGAACGACGGCGGTAATCGGGCTGGCAGCGCTCCACGGTGCGAGCTCGCGCACCGCCGTGCAATGCAATTTGTGACCGCTCTTGATCGCAATGACCTCGCACTGAGGATAGGCGCCCAAAAGCGCAAAGTCGCCGATCAGATCGAGGATCTTGTGGCGCGCGGGTTCGTCGCGCATCCGCAGCGGTGCGAGCGGACCCTCGGGTCCGAACACCACGGCATTGTCGAGCGTGCCACCTTGCGCGAGCCCGCGGCGGATGAGTGCTTCGACTTCGTGCAAGAATCCGAAGGTTCGCGCGGGCGCAACTTCGGCAGCGTAGTTTGCCGGGTCGATCTCGACATCGACGAACTGCGAACCGATCGGCGCGGGATAGTCGACGGTCATCCGCACGCGAAACGTTGAACTTGGCGTGACGATGAGCGTCTTGTCGCCGTCACGGAAGACCAGGGGCTCGGTGACGATGAAGCGCTGACGCGGTTCGGTGAGCGTTGCGGTGCCGACGGCGAGAATCGCATCGGCGAAAACTTTTGCGCTGCCGTCCATCACGGGAATCTCCGGTCCGTCAACCGCGATGAGAGCGTTGTCGACGCCCATTCCCACCATTGCGGAGAGCAGGTGTTCGACGGTCGAGACGGTGTGCTCGCCGCTTCCGAGCACCGTCGCGCGGCGCGTGTCGACGACGTATTCGCCACGGGCCGGAAACGTGACCGCGTTATTGAGACGAAAGCTCAGGCCCGCCCCCGCGCGCGCGGGAAAAATGCGCACGCGAGCCGGCTGGCCCGTATGCAATCCGATTCCCGCAAACTCAATTGAGTCGCGTAAGGTCGCTTGAAGCTGCACTCGTCTCATCCTACCAACTGAACGAAACCGCGGACACCGAAGGTTTCGTCCGTCAACGCCGCTTCAATCACGCTTTGCGAGCGCTCTCTAAGGCATCGACCCGAGCGAACAGCTTTGGAAGATTCTTAAGGAACACCTGCCCTCGTACTTCGTCGCGGTGGTTGCGCGCCGGGCGACCCGAAACGAACGCACCGTCCGCAAGATCGTTCCAAACCGCGGTGCCGCCGGCAACCGTTACGCGCGAGCCGATGGTAATGTGCCCGTTGAAGCCGCTCTGACCGCCGACGCGAACGTAGTCGCCAAGCGTCGTGGAACCGGAGATGCCGTTTTGCGCGGCAAGCGCCGAGTGTTTGCCGATCCGCACGTTGTGGCCGATCTGGCAAAGATTATCGATCTTCGTGCCCTCGCCAATGCGGGTCACGCCGGTCTGCGCGCGGTCGACGGTGGTGTTCGCGCCGATCTCCACATCATCGCCGAGTTCGACGATCCCGATCTGCGGAATCTTGCGCAGGCGTCCGTCCAAGAACGCCCATCCGAAGCCGTCCGATCCGATCACGGCGCCCGGCTGCAGTACGCAGCGCGCGCCGATCCGCGAACCATTCTCGATCACCACGCGCGCGTGCAAATAGGTCTGCTCGCCGATCGCAACGTCATCGCCGATCGCGCTGCCCGCGCCGAGGATGGCACCGGCACCAACGGTCGTACGCGCGCCAACGCTCACGTGCGGCCCGACGTAGACATCGGCACCCACACGCGCAGATGGATCGACGGCGGCGGTGGGATGGACGAAGGGGCCTTGCGGACGCGGCGGCTCGAGTTCGGCCAAGAGGGCCGCAAGCGCGAGCCGCGTCGACTCGACGACGACGAGGGGCTTCGTCGGCGCGTCGACTTCACGTGCAAGTGCGGCATCGGTTAGAACAGCCGACGCCTTGGAGGCAAGGGCCGCCTTGAGATATGTCGCGTCGGTTGCGAACGTCATCGATCCGGGACCGACGTCCTCAATCGCGCGCAGACCCTCGATGAGGATCGTTCCATCCCCGATCACGCGACCGCCGGTACGCTCGGCGATTGCGGCAAGCGTACCGAGTCCGCTCACGGCGCGGGCGTCGCCTTTGCTTCATCGATCTTGAGGATTTTCTCGACATCCGCGGTGATGTCGACGCCGCCAAAGCCCGTCGCCTGACGTGTGAAAACCATCGTCAGATGCTTCTCGCTTGCGACCTGCTGCGAGGCGCTGGAAAGATCTTGAGCGATTTCGTTTTGAAACTGCACGTAGCGATCTTGCAGCTTCGCGCGCAGTTTCGCTTTGTCGGATGCCGATGCGTTCGACCGTTCGATCGTCGCGGCGTCAGCGTTGATTTGGTTCTGGTTGTTGATGTATTTCGGCCAATAGCCGGCAAGGCGCTGGACGTCGAGCGTTGCGATATCGCTTTTTGGCGCCGCGGTGCAAGCGGCAAGGGCGGTTGTGAGCAGTGCGGCGATGATGGTGCGTTTCACTCGTGAAGGCTTTCGATATCTTTCTGTGCATCGGCCGTGAGGTCCACACCGCTCGCCGAACCGGCGATATTGTTGAGGACCACGGAGACCCCGCGGTTGTGCGCGACGACGCGCACTTCGCGATTGATCTGATCGATGATCTGGCCGTAAAGATCATCGCGTTTTTTCTGCAACGAGGCAATTTGTTTGCGCGCGCCATCTTGGGCTCGGGCGTCGATCCCGTGCAACGCTTCGAAACGCCGCGTAAGATCGGATTTGGTGCGGTTGAAATCATCGATCGTGGACTTTGCGTCGGCTTCGAATTTCTTCTGATAGTCGGCATGCAGCGCCGTGATCTTCGCCCGCAAATTCGGTGGAAGGTTGGGATTTGGGCCGGCGAGGGTTTGCGTCTGCGCGATCACGGGACCGGCTGGCGCCGAGAACTGCGCGCGCAGCGTCGACTCTCGCGTTTTGAGCTTGCCGATCGAACGCGTCTGGATGTCGAGTGCGGCCTTTCGCGCGTCTCGCGCGACGCTATCGCGCAGCTGCGTTTGCAGCGCTGCGAGCGTCGCCTGGTCTTTATTGCGCATCGCCCCGACGGCGTCGGATTCGCGGCGTTCGATCGCTGCGAGTTGCGCTTTTGATTCTTCGCGGGCCGCATCGTCGAGCGCGAGGTTCGAGAGGCGCGTCTTCACCCCTAAGCGTTCGCCCGCGTCTTTATTCGCAAGATCGAGGGAGAGCTGCGCTTCTTTTCCCTGCAGTTCGTCGCGCTTTGCATTGTACGTGCGTTCCGCACGGGCTTGCAGCGCGCGCGTCGCCGCCTCGATCGCCGAGCGGTCTTGTCCTTCGAGAGCGGCACGGTACGTGTTGAAATCCGTTTGCGCGGCTTTCGCGGCGCCCGCATATTGTTTGCTTGCGGTTTCGTTGATCTGGCTTGCGATTTGCCCGGTCGAGGTGCCCGGTCGCGAGCCACCGGCCAGCGCTGCGGAGATTGCTACATTTTCGCGTTTCGCGTACTCGTCTTGTTTTTGATGCAGAATCTTCTCGGTACGCACGCGCGCAGCATCGAGTTCGACTTGCAGCTGCTTCTCGCCGCGTGCGAGTTCCGGTCCCGACGCCGCCGCAGCCGGTATCGTGGCCGTCAGATTGAGTGCGTCGATCGAGGCATCGTACTCGGCAAGCTGGCCGAAGAGCGGATGCCGTTTTACGAGCTCTTCCATCCGGACATAGCCAACCGGACCACCCGAAGTGGCCGGGCCTGCGGTGCTCGCGGGAGCCGACGTCGACGCCGGCTTCGCGCACGCAGCGAGTGCGCAGAACGCGATCGCCGCAAGAACGCGACGCAAGCTACTTCAGAGCGCTCGTGACGTCCGCGGTGATATCCGTACCGCCGAAGACGATGTTGCGCTTATCGACGACGAGGATGAGATTCTTTTTCTTTGCAACACCGGCAATCGCATCGCGCGTCTTGTCAACGAGCGGCTTGAGCGTCGACTCTTGCTTATCGTTGATCGTTTTTTGGTACGCCTTAACGATCTCGTTGCGGTCCTTGTCAGTCTTCGCCGACTTGAGCTTCTCTTTCGTCGCGGCAAGCTGATCTTGACCGAATTTCAGCACGTCGGATTGCGCGGTTTTCACACTCGGTAACGCGTCAATCTGCGTTTGATCGACGAAGCCGACGTTCGATGGCGGCGGTGTGTTAACCGGCGGGACGGGGTCGCCGACACCGCCGAGCAGATCGGCGACGTTCTTCGTAATGTCTGTGCCGCCGTACACGACGATCTGGTGATCGACGACAACCGAGAGATTCTTGCTCGAGGCGACCGAGGCGATCGCGACTTGCGCCTTGCCGAAAAGCGGGCCGAGGAGTTGCCGCTGTTTGTCGGCGATTTTCTGCTGGAATTCGCCCTGCAGCTTTTGTTGATCGGCCTGCGAGCGCGCGGATTTCGCGCGGTTTTGGAACTGCTTCGCAAGCCGATTCTGATAGTCGTTGAGCTGGCGATTTGCCGCCTGGAAGGCGGGCAATTGCGCGAGCTGATCTTGCGAAACATACCCGATGTCGACGACATCCGCGGCGAGAACCGCAGGCGCGGCAAGGAACGCGACGAGCGCGAGGGCCACCGCCGCCGAGCGGCGGAGGCGGTGCGAGAACGAATTCATTCTAGAAACTTTGACCGATCGCGAATGCGGTGTGCGCACCTTGAGAACCACGAGCGAAGTCGAGTCGGATCGTGTGGAGCCCAAGCTGCGGGACATCGAATCGGAGTCCGACGCCGATGTCCGAGTGGAACGTATAGGGGTTGAGCGAGATCAAGTTGCCGTTCAAGTCGGTTCCCGTGCCGCCGCGAATACGCGTGCCGCCGGTCTCGGCGAAGGTCGCAACCGAGAACTTGGCATCGGGCGTCAGCGGGATGCGGAGTTCTGCCTGAAACAGCAGCGAGTCGGTTCCATAGAACGGATCGCGATACCCGCGCAGATCCTGATCGGAGAAGGTCGCCAGACGGTTGGGCGGGATGGCCCCGGTCGACTGGATGGCCTTGCCGTGGACGCCGAACGTCGCCGTCTTGAGAACCGGGAAGAAGCGCGCGGCGTCGAGCGTGAGGATCGAGTAGTTGAAGTCCGAGCCGACGCCTTTGCCGGAGACCTCTTCCGAGAGCGAGATGTTATTGCCGGTGCGCGGATTGAAGATGTTATTGCGCGTATCGCTTCCCACGCCGAAGATCAAACTGCGCAAGTTGTACGGCTTGGTCGAATCGATATTCGCAATCGAAGGCGCTTGGACGCCGAGCGCCGTGCCGCCGCCAACTTGCGTGTTCGTGCCGAAGGGATTGCTCGTCGAGCCCGTGTTGAACGTGCCGAGCGCCGTCGCGGACGAGGCGAAGTAATAGCCTGTCGGCAGCGAGGCAGCCGATGCGACTTGCTGAACGTTCGCGCCGATCGAGGCGTGGAGATAGTCCGTGAACCGCCGACCGATGTTGACAGAAATGCCATTCGAACGCGACTGGTAGTTGGAGACGATGCCGCCAAGCTGGGTCGAATTGACGCTCCCGGGGACGAGCGCTACGCCTTGCGGCGCACCGATCGGGATCGGTGTGGGCGCTACGGATCCGGGCGAGGGAGCCGCCGTCGGCACCGCATAGACCGGGTAAAAGTTGAGGACCTGATTGGTAAAGACGGTCGCGCCGAGTGAGTATTTCTGCGACTTCTCGGTGCGCCCGACGTACGGCACGGTCACGGAGAGCTGCGCATCCGAGGTGCGCGAGCCGCGTTCGACGCGGACCGACGCGCCGTTACCGGTGCCGTTCACATTATTCTGCGAGTACGAAAGCGTACCGGTGAGGCCTTGGCCCGTGATTCCGCCGGAATACCCGGCGCCAACCTGTGCGGTCCCGGTGCGCTGCTCTTTGACGTTCCAATCGAGCGTGACGAGTGCGGCTTTCTTCGGATCGGGGCCGGGCTTCGTGTTGAGCTCGACTTTTTCGAAGAAGCCAAGTGAATTGAGGCGATCGTAGTCGCGGCGCACGCCGCTCTCGGTGATGATCATGCCGGGCTTCAATCGCAGCTCGCGACGCACGACATCATCGTGCGTTGTGGTGTTGCCGGTAATCTGCACGGCGCCGACGCGCGCGACATTGATGTTATACCGCACGTCTGCCGCGCCCGTTTTCGTATCCGAGGTCGCGGGATCGATACCGGCATCGAAGTCGCCGATCGAGAGGTCATACTTTGCGTAGAGGGCTTTGAGCGCGGTGTAATCTTTATCGCGCGTCTCTTCGGAGAACGCCTGGCCGGGCTTGGTTACGAGCGCCCCGGTGATGATGTTCGGTGCAAGAATGTGGTCGCCGTCGATGATGATCTTGCGAACCGTGAGGCCCTCGAGGATCGAGACGGAGATCACGCCGCTTGGGTCGACTTTGAGATCGTTGACGTGATTGGAAACCTGGCCGCCGTAGCCGATCTTGTCGTAATACGAATTGATTTTGAGGACGTCCTGATGGAACGTATTCGTATTAAAAACTTGGCCCGTGGCCGAGTCCATAAGTGCCAGGAGCGTCTCGCTCGGCACGTGGATATTGCCGTTGAAGGTGATGCGCGAGATGACCGGGTTCTCGATCACGCGGAAGGTGACCGCGATCCCGTCGGGCCGTTGCTTGATCAGCGGCGGCGCCTGATCGGCGAAGAATCCGAGGTCGACGATCGCGGCAAGATCTTGCTCGACGACTTTCGGATCGAATGGGTCGCCGACTTTCGTCTTGACCACCGCGAGGATGCGATCGCTCGGGACGTGCGCGTTCCCGGAGACCGCGACCGAAACGACCGGCGGGGCCGCTTGGGCCTGCTGCGCGTTCACGGGGATGGCAAGACCGAGGACGGTGGCGAGAACGAGCGACATCGCGCGGCGGACAAAAACGAACATAGGCAACTTTCCTTTAGAGTACCAAGCCGACGACAGCGAGCGGCTACCGGGGGAACGTGCGAACACCGGCGGGTGTTCCGTGTCGGCCCCTGCGGGGGCACCCAAAGCGCGAACGCATCGGCGGGCGCGCTCATCCCAGCTTGCAAGTTTTTGGGTGGCGGAGGTCAGGCCCTCCCCGACGTCCGCTGACCTTACTTGAAAAACTTTTGAAAATTCAGGGAAAATCCGTCGCGGCCGCCGAGCGGCTGCCCGGCATTAATGCGGTTTGAGGCATTGATCGACGAGGTCGCGCCCGACCCAAACGCCGAGGTGTTTCCCGCTTGGGTGAACACGGTGAGCTGGATTGCCGTCCTCGCACTGGGACGCGCTTCAAAGCCGAACGTTTGCCGATACGGGTACGCCAGCGTCTCGCCGTAGACCGCGTAGACGTTCTTCCGCAGTGCTTTTCGGGCGTTGAAGCCGACGTTTCCGGAATTGTCGATCGTCACGCCCAGGTCGCTTACCCCAAGCGCCCCGCCGAAGACGTTCGCAATGGGTGCGATGAGGCGCTGGCTGATCTGGCCGTTGAGGATGCTCAAGACCTCGGTGTTGAGCGATGTCTGGCCGGCGGCGAGGCCCCCGGAGAGGTTAGGCGGGAGGAGGACGTTGGATTCGCCGGGCGTCCCGCGCAGAATCGGCACGTTCGTCCCGCGGCGGTTGAAGTCGACCACGCCCGCCCCGAGCACTTGTGCATCGAAGAGTAGGCCCAGAATCTTTTCTTGCGAGTAGGCGGGGACCGATTCGTACGAGGTGCGCACGCTATCGGCCGGGCCGTCGATTTGAATCGTAATGTCCGCCGTGCCCGCGTCGTTCCGCAGGCGATTGGGATCGGGATTGGAGACGTGCGTGGAAGCGCGCAAGTCGACCGTTGGCACAATCCCGGCGCTGGGGTCGAACGCGACCGTCGCATCGGTCACCCGAAAGACCCGATTGTACGATGAGAACGTGCCGCCGCCGGTCGAGACGATCTCGCCCGCGAGCGTGGGACGCGCGAGCGTGCCGCCGAGCGTTACCGCGCCCCGCGCCCCGATATCGATCAAGGGCGAGCGCACGCGAACGTTGTGCTCCGCCTGTACGCGCAAGCCGGCGAACGCAACATCGAACGGCGACTTTTCCGGCGCCGCGGCACCGTTCCCCGGATGATAGAGTGCCGCGAACGGTATCGTCGCATCGTTCAACGAGACGGAACCCGAAAGGCGCGGTAGCGCCGCCGTACTTGCAAGTTCGATCGCGCCATCGAACGAGCCGCGGCCGTATGCCGGAAAATTCAAACCCGCATGTGCCGCGCGCAGATCGACGACATACGAACTCTGCGTGCCGGCGGCCAAAGGTAACTGCAACGAACCGGTTGCATCGAGCGCGCCGTTACCGGCGTCGGCATGGAGCGCCGTAAGCGCAACGGACGAACCGGCAAAGGCAAGCGTGCCGCTGATGTGATTGATCGCCTCACTCTGCAGCGGCGATTGAATCGACCCATCGGCAAGCCCGAGCGAACCGATCAAGCGCGGGGCATCGACCGTCCCGCTCACGCCGAAGCGGCCCTCAAGCGTCCCGCCGATACGCGCGCCGCGCGGCAAGAGCGTCGAGAATTGCGCCAGATCGACGGCCTTCGCTGTCACGTCGAAATCGAGTGGCGCGTTCTTTGGACCGAGTCGCATCGTCGCCGGCGACACGGGCAGGGCGCCGGCAAGAAACGCCGTTCCTTTGTCGAGCGTGAATTCGATATCACGCACCGTCAGCGTGCGTTCGTCGAAGGCGAGCGCGCCGACGGTGCGCGGAACGACCAGCGAGCCGTAGCGGCCGCGTTCGATATCGAAGCCCGCCTCCACCACGGGATGCGCGAGCGACCCGCGCACGCGCACTTCGGATTCGAGCGTGCCGCCGACATCGATGCCGCCGGCGCCGGGCGCGAAGCGGTGGACGATCTTTCCGATATCCCGCGCGGCTACGTGGACGGCAAGTTCGAGCGGAGCGTTCGACGTAAGTGCAAACGAACCCGATGCGCCGAGCGAGACGAACGGCAAATCGAGACTCGCTGCGGTGATCCGGGTGCGTGTGCCGACGGAGTCTGCGCGCACGGTAAGGCGATCGATCGGAACTTGCGCGTACGACCCTTGCGTGAGGCGCGCGTCACTCGTGATTGCAAGCGCGGGAGCGACGCCGACGACGTGCGCCGTCGCATCGACTTGTCCCAAGATCGGCAACGCGATTCCCAGCGCCGGGAGCCACGTTTTCAAGTCCACACGCGCAAGTGTCGTCTCCGCATCGTATCGTGCTCGCGCAAAGGCCGTGAGCGGATCGCGCAACGCCGGCGCAATCGTTCCGCGCGCGGTGAACGCACCGGCGGGTCCGTCGACGTCGATCGCACCGCGAATTCGGCTGCCCTCCATATGCCAATCACCATTCGCGTTACCGAAGAGCAGCCGCCGATACCGGAAATCGCGCAGCGCGAGCGTTCCGTTCGTGACGATCCGGTGACCGGCAGCGGTCGAAAAGGCAATCCCGAGCGGCCCATGCCCGGCGAGCGTGTCGCCTTCGTTGAAGAAATCGTTGAAGTCCGCAAGATCGACCGTCGGCGATGCGATCTGCACGCGCGCATCGCCTGCGCGGACCGAGCCCGCAAAATCCAGTTCGGTCGTCCCGACGTCGACGTGCCCGACTCGCGCGTTTGCGCCGCGCGCATCGACGGCGAGTATCGCGCGACCGTGCCGAAAATTCAATCCGTTATAACGACCTTCGGGAACGACAACGCGCCCTGCAACTGCGGGATGATTGCCGCTTCCCGTAATGCGCACCGCCGCATCAAAGCTGCCTTCGAGCGGGACGCCGGTAAATCCGAGCGCCCGGCGCAGCGTGCCAACGTCGCCTTCGGGTACGCGCGCATCGATCGCGTAGCGCGGGACCGTACCCAACTCCGATACGTTTCCGCCGAAGAAGCCGTACGTACCGCCGAATGCTCCGATTCCGGAATGGATTGCGATGCGCCGCGCGGCGAAGTCGACACTCGCATCGCCATCAAGGCGATAGGTCCCAACGCGACCGCGCAAGACAAGAACGTCGCCGGCGAAGCGCGGACCTTCACGCGCGAATGCGCCCAGACCGAAAAACGAAACAGCACCGCCGGTGAGCGGCCCGCCTGCTGCGTGCAAGAGATCGGCGGAAACCCCCGCCGCCGAAAGCGCAAAATCCGACCCGTGTTGGACGGCAACCGCATCGTGTGTGCCGATCGTCGCGCGCGCCGCATAGAGCGTCGTGTGACCGGCGTCGTCGATTGCGATCGTCCCCGCCGCAGAATCGACGGGCACGCCTTGCACGCTTACGCCGCGTAACTGCGCACCGTCGGTTTGCACGACGGTGGTCTTTGCGATCTGGACGCGCACGGGGCCGTCGACCGCGCCGTGCGCACCGAGTTGACCCGTAAACGGCGTGAGCTGCGCGAGATCTCCCGTGTAACGCCCGCGCAAACCGACCGCGTGCGCGCCGATCGAGACATCACCGCGAAACCGACCGAAACTCCCGTCGAGATCGACGTCGGTGAGTGCGAGTGCCTCGAGCGTTCCGCTGACATTCGCCGTCCCCGATCCGATCGGCTTGCCGGTGACGTGCAGGTCACGCGCGGCGAGCATTCCCGCAACGCCGAAGAGGTCCGGTGTTCCCGCGCCGATCGCGCGTCCGTCGATGATTCCGGCGATCGGCGGGAATTCCGGAAGTCTCACGCCCGGCAAAACGGTCCCGCGCTTCGCGATCACCGGATAGGCATCGGCAATCGCCCACACGCCGCTCGAACTGGAATCGCGCTCGATCCGGTAACCCGCATGCAGCGTTCCCGCGCCGCGCGCAAGATCGAGTGGGCCGATTTCACCGCGGCCTTGCGGATCGAGTGCGAAGAAGCCGCTTGCGTCGTTGCCGCCACCCGTTGCGCTCAGCACGCCCCGCGTACCGATCGCATCGTCGATCCCGGTGAGCAATCCGAACACGTCGACGCGCGCACCCGGCAGCAAATTTTCCGCATACGGCAGCGTATCGGCGGATGCGCTTGCGTGCACGGCGAGCAGTGTGCCCGTCTTCTTCTCGAGCACAAAGCGGCCGTTGACCGTCGTGTCGATCCCGCCGTACGAGCCGTGTACGTTGCCGAGCAGCGCGTAGTCATCGTAGATTGCGACGACGCCGTGCAGACGGCGGATCGGAAAATCGCCATACGCAACGGCTGGCGCGTCGAGGTCGATCACGATCAACGGATCGTCGAGCGCATTCTCGATCAGCGCTTGGATCTGCGCGCGTCCGCGAACCGGTTCGTTCCGCGCAAAGTTCAAGACTCGGCGCACGTCATGCAAATCGCCAGCGCCGCGAACGGCGAGTCGAAAGACGGGTTTCTCAAAATCGGAGATGCCGCCGCGTGCCTCGATCGGCGATCCGCCAAGATCCGCACGCAGATCGCGCGTCGCAAGACCTCCGTCGGTCAGCACGAGCGTGCCGTTCAAGCGCCGGATGGGTTCGGCGAGGGCGTGGATCGCAAGTTCGCCATCACGCACGCGTGTCGACCCGCCGAGATGATAGTCGATATCGCGGTCGAGTGCGATCCCAAGTGCATAGAGGCGTACGTCGAGCCCCGTTGCGATGCCGCCGGCAAAGCGCACGGCATCCGTGTGTATTGCAAACGAGAGCAGGCCGCGCAGGGGAACGGCTTGGGCGCGAATCCGGTGCGTCGCATAGCCTTTGGTATAGTCGATCGTCGTGCGCAGTGTGAGCGGATAGTGCCCGAGTGGCGCACCGGCACGGTCGCGTGCGAGGTACACCGCATCGACGCGTGCTCGCGTGCGCGAATTGCTCTGCACCGTCGCATCGGCCGATACGTCGTCGAAACGTTGATCGACCAAGTCGCGGGCGAGCGCCGCGTCATCGTGCAGCACGATCGTGCCGTTACGAACGCGCGCGTTAAAGAGGAGCGGCGCTGAGGCGTCGCGCGTCGAGCGCGGGATGCTTGCCGACGAGCCAAAATAGCGCGAGAGATTATAGCTTCCGTCGCGATGGCGCACGAGGTAGATCGTGGGCCGATCGAGCGTCAGCGACACGAATCCGAACCGGTGCGCTCCCCCCGGGAAAATATCACGCAAGGCGTACGTGAAATCGACGCGCGACGCTTCGAGCACCGGATCGCCGGCACGACCGATCCGCACGTTGAAGAGCGCGCCGTGCGTCGTCCCCAGGCGCATCTCCGTAAAGCGCACGTCGTAGCCGGTTACAGAGGCAAGCGTGCGACTCACAACGATTGCCGCGAGCCTGTGGCGCGCGATGATAACCGCGATAACGAGCAGGCTCAGGCCGAACGCAATGAGCGATCGGCGTGCCGCTTTACTCACGGCCGCCGCTTACAAGTCGAGGTTCTTGACGCTGCGGGCAAAGGTTTGGATGAATTCTTTGCGCGGTTCGACTTTGTCGCCCATCAGCGTGACGAACATTTCATCGGCCGCGACCGCATCCTCGAGCGTTACTCGTTTGAGGCGGCGGTGGCCGACTTCCATCGTTGTGACGGCGAGCTGCTCGGCATCCATTTCACCCAGACCCTTGTACTGCTGGATCGTAAACTCTTTGGGATCGCGGCCATCGAAGATCTTGTTCAACTCATCTTCATTGTACGCATAGGCTTGCATCTTGCCGCGCTTAACACCGTAGAGCGGAGGTTGCGCGATGTAGACGTAGCCTTTTTCGATGAGCGCCTTCATCTGGTTGTAGAAGAACGTGAGAAGCAATGTGCGGATGTGCGAGCCGTCGACATCGGCGTCGGTCATGATAATGATCTTGTGATAGCGCAGTTTTTCGGTATTGAACTCATCGCCAAAGCCGGTGCCGAACGCGGTGATCATCGTGCGGATTTCTTCGTTCGAGAGCACCTTATCCAGCCGGGCCTTCTGCACGTTGATGATCTTACCGCGCAGCGGCAGAATCGCTTGCGTGTTCGGATCGCGCCCGCCTTTGGCCGTACCGCCGGCCGAATCGCCTTCAACTAGGAAGATCTCTGAGGCTGCGGGGTCTTGATTCTTGCAGTCGACGAGCTTGCCGGGCAGGCCGCTGCCTTCGAGCGAATTCTTGCGACGCGTGAGGTCGCGCGCTTTCTTCGCGGCTTCGCGCGCACGCGATGCCATCATACATTTTTCGACGATCGCCCGCGCCACTTTGGGCGTCTCTTCGAAGAAAAACTCCATGCGTTCGGAAACGAGCGAATACACGATCGTACGCACGCGCGCATTCCCAAGTTTCGTCTTCGTCTGGCCTTCGAACTGCGGTTCTTGCAATTTCACCGAAACGACGGCCGTGAGGCCTTCCATGCAATCGTCGGTCGAGAGATTGCCGTCGGCTTCTTTAAGCATGCCGCGCTTCTTCGCATACGTGTTCACCGCATTGGTGACGGCCGTACGAAAGCCCAGCAAATGCATGCCGCCTTCGATCGTGTTGATGTTGTTCGCAAACGAGTACACACTCTCGGTGTACGCATCCGCCCATTGCAGCGCGCACTCGACAACGACCGACTCGCGTTCGCCGTTGGTCGAGATGATGTCGTGCAGCGGATCTTTTTTCTCGTTCAAATACTCGACGAAGGAGATAATGCCGCCCTCGTACATGAACGATCGCTCGCGCGGTTCTTCGGGGCGTTCGTCGCGCAGCGTGATCGCAAGGCCGCGATTGAGGAACGCGAGTTCGCGCATCCGCTTTTGAAGGATGTCCCAGTGGAAATCGAGCGTTTCGAACACTTCGGGGTCGGGCTTGAACCACTGATAGGTTCCGGTGCCTTCGGCTTTGCCGATTTTTTGCAGTTTCGAGACGGTGAGGCCGCGCGAGAACTTGATTTCGTAGAGATTGCCGTTGCGTTTGACGCGCGAGGTCATGTCGACGGAGAGCGCGTTCACAACCGAGATACCGACACCGTGCAGACCGCCGGAAACCTTGTAGCCGCCTTTGCCGAATTTGCCGCCGGCGTGGAGGATCGTCATGATCACTTCGATCGCGGGCATCTTTTCTTCGGCGTGCATGTCGACGGGAATGCCGCGGCCGTCGTCTTCACACGAGACCGAACCGTCTTTGTAAATCGTGACGGCGATTTTGGTAGCATGGCCGGCGAGGGCTTCGTCGACCGAGTTGTCGACGGCTTCGTACACGAGCTGGTGGAGGCCGCGCTCGCTGGTATTCCCGATATACATGCCGGGGCGCTTGCGGACGGCTTCGAGGCCTTTAAGGACCTCGATCTGCTCGGAATTATAATCTTGCAATTGGTGTCTCTTGGTGGCGTTCTAGCTGCGGAGACGCGCCTGCGCGCTTCCTCCAACACGCTCTCTTCAACGTCAAGCTCAAGAGGTCTGTTTTTCGCCGAACACCAGCGCGAAAATTTCATCGCCGAGCAGATTGCGGGCGACGGCCGGCGTGATGCGGTCTGGCTCCCAGCCGGTCTGCAAGAGCAAATAGGAGCTGGCGATCGAGGCCTCGCGGCGATCGAGCGAGACGACTTTACGGGCCCGGGCCCGCACGAGCACATCCCACCAGCGCGAGAGCATGCGCTTGCGTATGATCTCGTACTCATCGACCGCAAGCCCGCCGACGAGGTCAGCGGTCGCATTGAACCCGAGCCACGGGGCATCGAACATCAGGCGTTCTGTCGCCGCTCCGCGTGCTTGAGCATCTTTCCCGGCGCAGGGTGCGCAGCGCTTGGCCTCGCTTGTCGCCGCCCCGCACACTTCACAGGCGGTCCAGCCAGCCTCGAGCAACACCCGCCGCTGACTCTCGACCCGCGCCCGGAATCGCGCCAGCGCCTCCTCGGGACTTGCGGGCGGCCCGGCCGCACTTCCGCGCGGGGGACGATCGGGCGTGGTTCGGCTCTTGGTCGCCTTCGGACCAACTTTGCGCGCACCGACGCGAAAGCGGATGCGCGCGAGGCCGCGACCGGCGGGCAGACTCCGCAGCGAGCGGATAATTTCAAGCGAGAGAAATGAAAGCTGATGGCTCCAGGCACTCGAGTTGGTCAAAACGACGAGCGTATCGCCTTCGATTGCAACCGGTTGGGCGGCCCGTGCTGTATCCGCGCCGACGATCTCGCCCCAAGCCGAGCGGATCGTCGCGAGCGGATCCCCCGCCGGCAGCCCACGCGGAACCCACCCCGTAAGCGAATCCCCCATCTTCTCAAGCGACATTAGAGCGGCCGAACCGTCGCGGCGCGCACGGCAAAAGCGTGGACCGAGGCATCGAGCGCCGGGGCATCGGTCGTCGTGAGAAAGGCCTGTTCGAATCCCTCGAGCGCACCGAGAAATCCAGCCGCACGCTCGGGGTCGAGTTCGGAGAGGACATCATCGAGAAGCAGGATCGGCGCATCGCCGCTACGCGCGTGCATGACATCGTATTCGCCGACCTTGAGCGCGAGTACCGCCGTCCGCTGCTGCCCCTGCGATCCGTACGCCGCAAGCGGCACCCCGTCGATCGCAAGCGAGAGATCGTCACGATGCGGACCAACGAGCGTCGTGCGCCGCACGATCTCACTCGGTCGACGCAGTTCCAAACGCGCTAGGAGCGCCGCCCGAATTTCGCTGATTCGCGTATCGTCGATCTCATCGAGCGGGACATTCGGGGCGTAGCGAATCGCAAGTCGTTCACCTGCGCCTTCCCAGCGCGCGTAGATGCGCTCCGCGGCTTCGGCGAGTTCATGCACGAACGCGGCGCGCGCATGCACGATCACCGCACCGCTCTCGGCCAGCGCTTCGTCGTACGCGGCAAGCAACTCCGGATCCGGATCGACAAGACCACGCAGCAGTGCGGACTTTTGCGCGCTGACTTTCTGATACCGCGCAAGTGCCCGGTAATAGAGCGGACTCTCTTGCGCGAGCGCCGCGTTGAGAAAGCTCCGCCGAAGCGTGGGCGCCCCCGACACAAGACCTAAGTCGGCCGGCACGAATGTAACGACGCGCGCTTGCCCAAGAAATTTCGCAAACCCAACGCTCGCCCCGTTCACGTCGTATTTCTTACGCGCCCCGGTCGATGCCGCATCGATAGAACAACGCAACCGAATCGTTCCGGCAGCAATTCGCGCGATGCCGGCAATCTCGGCGTGTGTCGTTCCGGCACGAACCGTCTCCGACTCACGCGTAGCCCGAAACGATTTTCCGGTTGCTAGCATCGCGATCGCTTCGAGCAAGTTGCTTTTGCCCTGTGCATTCGGACCGACAAAGACATTCAATCCGGGCGCCGGTGCAAATTCCAACGCTGCATAATTACGAAAGTCGGTCAGGGCGAGCTGCTCGAGCAGCACGCGACTACTGGCGCAGCGGCATCAACACGTAGAGTTGATTCGCACCGCTCGCGCTCTCAAGCGGACGAATCGCCGCGGGCGAAAGCGGCCCCAAAAATTCCAACACGACCTGCGGTGAATCGATGTGGTTGAGAATCTCAACCAGATACCGCGCATTAAAAGCAATCGTCAGATCGTCACCGGTCTGCTCGACCTCAAGCTCTTCATACGCATTACCGGCAAGCTCCGAATTCGCGGTAATAATCAACTGCTGATTCGAAACAGCAATCTTGACCATCGAAGCCCGATCCCCGGCAACGAGTTCAGCACGCCGAAGCCCGCCAATAAAAGCACTGGTATTCACGGTAACCGAACGATCGAACTTCGCCGGAATCACTTGCCCGTAATTCGGGTACTGCCCATCGACAAGCCGAACAACAATCGAC
Organism: Vulcanimicrobiales bacterium; assembly: GCA_038231455.1. Taxonomy (GTDB): domain Bacteria; phylum Vulcanimicrobiota; class Vulcanimicrobiia; order Vulcanimicrobiales; family Vulcanimicrobiaceae; genus JANLVI01. The sequence goes on from JBBRLI010000004.1 coordinate 198,810, forward strand.
GTCGCATCCGCAGCCAGCGAAAGCTGATTGCTCTGCGCACCAAGCGCCGTCATCTCAAGAATTTCCGTATTACCAAGATTACGCGCAGCCTCAGCAAGCGCACGCGACGGAATAATATACTTCGCGGGCGCATCGATCGGACGATCGAGTTCCGCCTGCCACTTCGCAAGCCGATACCCATCAGTCGCGACCATCGTAATCGAGTTGCCTTCAACTTCGACAAGCGTGCCCATCAGCACCGCGCCACGCGCTTCTTCGTTCGAGGCAGCAAAGATCGTCGCGTTCACACCTTCGCGAAACCGTTTTGCAGCAAGCCCAAAGCTCGCGCCTTTTTGCGCGGCTGGCAGCGGCGGGTATTCATCCGGCGGAAGCGCATGAAAATCGTAGTTCGACTTTTCGCACTTTACACTCGCACGCGACGGCGAACCCGTAAGCTCGAGAAGTCCAGCGGGCAAGTTCCCAAGATACCCGGAGAACAATTTAGCGGGAACGGTGACCGACCCCGATTCCGTGATCTCAGCTAGAAATGCGTGTTCGAGCGTCAGCTCAAGATCCGTTGCACGTACTTTGATCGCACCGTCTTCGGCCGTGAGCAGCACGTTGGAAAGAATTGGAACGGTGGTATGCGCGTTAACAACTTTGCTCGCGGCACTAACGGCCGACGCAATGTCTTTCGTACTACAGGTAAACTTCACTATCCACCGTCCACGGCCGCTCGGCCGTCGTCTCGTATATATAAAAGGTTAGTCGTACTAGCAGTAACGCGGTGAGCAACGGGGACAAGTCGGGATCCCCAATTACGACAGCACGATGCGCCTTTTTTCGGTTGTGGATGAATCACACGATCCATCCTCGTCCTAAACAGAGGCCGCGCGAAACCCCATTATCCACGTTTGAAGCCCCACCCTGTGAGGCGTTCGGTACAACTCTGTGGGTTTGGTTTTCGATGGGCTCTTTTGGTGATTGTAGCTGGCGGGTGGGGGGACGTGTTGCCGGTGGGGACGCCCGCATTTTTACGTCGTGTAAAAATGCTACTTGCCGACTTTTCGCTCTCGCCAATCCTGGCTTCGCGAAAAGCTCGGACACCCCACCGGCAACACATCCCCCCACCCGCGAGGCACGATGCATATAAAACGAAACCGCCCAGCATTGTGCTGGGCGTAACGATCGTGGCGTGCATTCAAGGTTAATGGTGCGCGTCTATTCGCTTTGGCAGAGTGCTAAGAGCGAACGAACCTTATTCCGATAGGCTTCGTCGCGTTCCATCAAGTCTTTGACTTTGTCGCGAGCGTACATCACGGTCGTGTGATCTTTCTTGCCGAAGTCGCGCGCGATTTGCGGCAGCGAGCAATCGGTGAGTTCGCAGGCAAGATACATCGCGATTTGGCGCGGGGCAGCAAGACGCTGATCGCGGCGGCCGTTGTCCATCTCCTTGACCGTGAGAGCATGGGCTTTGGCAACGCGCTCTTTAATGAGCGGGATCGTAACGCGGTGCATGGGGGCTTGCGCGACGGCGTTCTTGAGCACTTCGGCGGCAAGGTCGACCGTGATCGGCGACTTCGTCAAAGAGGCGAACGCGACCACGCGGATCAGCGAACCTTCGAGCTCGCGGATGTTCGACGGGATCACTTTTGCGATGAACGACGTCACTTCATCAGGGACCGGGATTTTCTCGGTCTCTGCTTTCTTACGCAAGATCGCTTCGCGCGTTTCTAAATCCGGAGGCTGGATGTCGGTGAGGAGTCCCCACTCGAATCGCGAGCGGAGGCGATTCTCCAGCGTTTGGATTTCTTTGGGCGGCCGGTCGCTTGAGATGACGAGCTGTTTGCTTGCTTCGTGAAGGGAGTTGAAGGTGTGGAAGAACTCTTCTTGGGTTTGTTCCTTGCCTTCTAAGAACTGAATGTCGTCGATCAGCAGCACGTCGACGTGGCGGTACCGGTTGCGGAACTCGACGGTCTGATTATTTTTGATCGCGATGATGAATTCGTTGGTGAACTTCTCACTTGAGAGGTAGACCACGTTCGCGCTTGGGTTTTGGGCGAGGACCCGGTGGCCGATCGCATGCATGAGATGCGTCTTGCCCAGGCCCACTCCGCCGTAGAGGAAGAGCGGATTGTAGGCTTTGGCCGGTGTCTCGGCCACAGCCTGAGAGGCGGCGTGGGCGAACCGGTTGCTGTTTCCAACGACGAATTCATCGAAGGTGTAACGCGGGTTGAGATTCCCTTGGCGCAGCTCCTCGGGTGGGACGATCGTGCGGGTCGGCGCGGAGACCGTCGTCGTTTGCGAAGGGGCTTCGCCCGTATCGGTCGCCACGACAAAGCGAATGTCGATGCTGGTGCCAAGCAGGGTTGCGAGCACGTCGGCGATCTCGGATTTCAGGCGGTTTTCGACCCAATCGCGGGCGAAATTCGAATGGACCGCGAGGACGATCTCGGAGTGGTTGACCTCAACGAGCCGCATTGGCTTGAGCCACATCTCGAAGATCGGTTTCGAGTATTTTCGTTCCAGCGATTCAAGTGCCGCAGCCCATAGATCGCCCGCGACATCCGTCGCATTCGTAACACTCGGCATAGACGTTCCCTGCTGACTAGAAGAGAAAAGTATCGACCGTCCGCACCTTATGACCGGGGGTGCGAAACGGGATGAATGAGCCACCTCGGATTGGCGCCCATAGACCCTAGTCCTGCGCTTGCGGGGCGAAAACTTATGCACTTATCCACAGGGCTATAAACAGGCAAAAGTCCTTGATTTTACGAGGTTTTCCGCGGGTTATCCGCAAGGCAAAAGTAGCCCTAAATGGGGCAGGAGTCCTCGTCGTGCGGTCGATTGCGGCGCACCCGTGCGACCGGTTCTCCACAGGCTTGTCCACCGATGTGGAAAAGGCGCGAACCGTTCGCATCTCGCCCGCTGCGGCTTGACGGGCCGGGCCCCGGCTACGTATACTTAATGGCTGCCCCGCGCATCCGCGTGCGGGGCCATTTCTTGTCGATTCGGAGACTCTACTGTGAAGCGCACTTTTCAGCCGCATAACCGTCGCCGCAAACGCGTGCATGGGTTCATGTCGCGCATGGCAACGAAGAACGGCCGCCGGGTCCTTGCCGCGCGCCGGAAAAAAGGCCGTAAACGCCTGACCGTCTAGGACGCATGCGGACGTTCGCCAGCCTCCGTCGGCGAGGCGACTTTGCACGTGTGCGAAGTCGGGGTCGGCGCCAGGCGGGAACGTACTTTGTGGCCTTCCTTGATGGAGGACGCGACCCGCGCAGCTCGCGGATCGGTCTGAGTATCGCAAAGGACGTCGGCGGGGCCGTCGTCCGGAATCGGGTCCGGCGACGCGTCAAGGCGATCCTCGACGCAACCGCATTCGGCTCGGCGCCGTTCGTTGATTGCGTGCTCATTGCTCGCCCAGCGGCCGCGACCGGTTCGTTTGTGGAGATCGCCGGAGAAGTCACCCGGCTCTTGGGTTTGGGGTGATCCGGCTTCTCTTGCTCGGCCTCTTGCGGGCCTACAAGCTCGTCATCTCGCCGGCGCTCCCAGCATCCTGTCGATTTTATCCCTCATGCTCGGACTACGCCCACGGGGCGATCGTGAAACATGGGGTCATTCGCGGAATAGGTTTAGCCGTGCGCCGCGTGTTGCGCTGTAATCCATGGAATCCGGGCGGGGTCGACCCGGTCCCGTAACCCGAAAGGCCGTTCGTGCTCTTCCTCGCGTTTAACCCGCTCCAACCGATCATCACGGGCCTGACGTGGGTCCTGGATTATATTCACCACTTCATCCCGAGCCTCGGGTGGAGCTTGATCGTGTTCGCGGGTCTGGTGCGTCTGGCGTTCTGGCCGCTCGCCTCGATGCAGTTCAAATCGATGGCCGAGATGCAGAAAGTGCAGCCGCTGCTCAAGGCCCTGCAAGCCAAGCACAAAGGCAATCCGCAGATGCTCCAGCAGGAGCAGATGGCGCTCTATAAAGAGCACGGCGTCAATCCGTTTGCGAGCTGCCTCCCGCTGCTCTTGCAGATGCCGATTCTCTTCAGCTTGTACTGGGCGATCATCGCGCGCTCGGATCAGTTCAAGTCCGAGCACTTCCTGTGGATTGGCAGCGCCTTTGGCGAGCATCTTCCGAAAGTCGCCGGAGCCTCGGTCATCGCGGCCAACCTCTTTGCGCCGGACTACATCTTCCTCGCGCTCTACGTCGTTTCGATGTACTTCAGCGTGCGCTTCGGTTCGCCGCCGTCGACCGATCCGCAGGCCGCGCAGACCCAGAAGATCATGTCGTTTATGTCGCCGGTCTTCATCGCGTGGTTCGGTCACAATTGGTCGAGCGCGCTCATCGTGTACTGGTTTGCCGCCAACTTGTTCACCATGGCGCAGCAAGTCTATTTCTTCCGGAAATTCGGTCTCTACGGTGGGAAAAACGCGGCCGTGGTCGCGATCCCGCCCGATAGCGGCTCGATGAAGACCGTGCGTGCGAAAACGCCCGCCTCCAAGAGCAACCTTGCCGAGGGCGACGGAACTTCGCTCCCGGGCGGCAAAACCGCCTCAAAGAACGCCTCGAACGGTTCGCGTTCGAAGCGCCGTGCCAAACGATAGGATATCCGTGAGCGACGAGCAGACCCCAGCCAACGACGACCCCGCAGGCGATCCGACCGCCCGCCGCGCCGGCACCCGCCGCCGAGGCGGGCGTGGCCGCACGCGCGCCGCCGGACCCGCGGCCGTTGCCGAGCCTGGTGAGGCTGCGACCCCCGCGCCGCGCCGCCCGCGCTCGAATGCCCCCACCGTCTCCGACCCGGGTCAAATCGAACCGGCAAAAGAGCTGCTCGTTGAGATCCTCACGCGCATGGGCATCACGGGCGTCGACGTCGTGTACATTAGCCGTCCCGAGGGCGAGTATCTCGAAGTCCGCGGTTCGGACCTCGCGAACCTCATCGGCCGTCACGGCAACACGCTCGAAGCGCTGAACCTTGTCTTCAACAACATCATCAACGTCGGTGTGCGGAACAACCGGAAGTACTACTCGATCGACGCCGAGGGCTACCGCGCCCGTCGCGCCGAGCAGCTCAAAATGCTCGCGCTTCAAACGCTCGAACGCGTGGTGCGCGAACGTAAACCCATCGCGCTCCAACCGATGCTCCCATCCGAGCGCAAAATCGTCCATCTCGCGCTTGCCGACAGCCCGTTCGTTTCGACTGAGTCGCAAGGCGTCGAACCCGAGCGGCGACTGATCGTCTCGCCTAAGTAGCCAGGGCTTTGGGGGAGACGATCGCGGCCATCGCGACGCCCCCCGGACGCGGAGCGATCGCGATCGTTCGCGCCAGCGGCCCGGAGGTGCGTCGGCTCGTAAAACGCGTTTTTGCCGGGCCCGCGCTACTGCCGCGCGTTGCGACGTACGGGACGATGCTCGATCCGAGCGGAGCGGCGATCGACCGCGGACTTGCGCTCTACTTTGCCGGGCCAGCAAGCTATACGGGCGAGGATATGCTCGAACTGCACGTGCACGGCTCGCCCGTCGTCGCACGGGAAGTCTTACGCACACTCGTCGCGCACGGCGCGCGTCTAGCCGGCCCAGGCGAATTTACGCAGCGTGCCTTTCTTGCCGGGAAGCTCGATCTCTCCGAGGCGGAAGCCGTCGCCGATGTGATTGAGGCCGAGAGCCGCGGGGCGGCGGTCGCGGCCACGGCGCGCCTTGCGGGCGGCGTTCGCGCGGTCGTCGAGTCGATTCGCGGCCAGCTCACCTTTACGCTCGAGCAGCTGGCGGGCGCGATCGATTTTCCGGATGAGGTGCCCGAACCCGAACGTCGCGCACTTGCGGACGACCTTGCCGCAATCGACGCGCGCCTCGGAGACCTCGTCGCGAGTTGGGAAACGGGGCGGCTGGTACGTGAGGGTCTTGGCGTTGCGATCGTGGGGCCGCCGAACGCCGGGAAATCCTCGCTGCTCAATGCCCTGCTCGGCGCAGAGCGCGCCCTCGTCTCGGAGATCGCCGGGACGACCCGCGACACGATCGAGGAGACGATCGGGATCGACGGCGTGCTCGTGCGCCTCACCGACACCGCGGGCTTGCGCCGCACCGGCGACCCGATCGAGCGCGCGGGGATCGAACGCACCCACGCCAGCCTTGCGGGAAA
>JBBRLI010000005.1:0-190031 GCA_038231455.1 Vulcanimicrobiales bacterium
CCGGAATCTTTTTAAAGAACGCAATAGTATCCCGTTTGGACATGAAAGTTCTTCTTTGTGCAGCTTTCCGCTGCGATCGACTCGAGTCAAGGCTCGTCATCGCATCGGGATCAAGTTTCTGGCGCCCATAGCGGTGGGGTCCCACCCGTTCCCATCCCGAACACGGCAGTTAAGCCCACCAGCGCCGATGGTAGTCGGACCGCAGGGTCCCTCGAGAGTAGGTCGGTGCCAGATAATCAAACAAGCCCGCCAGGCGAAAGCCGGCGGGCTTTTTGAATTCCGTTTGGTTTACCGAAGCGTGAAACAAACTTGCAAGAAACCGTGCAGTTTCGCTGAATAAACGCTTCGACCAGCTGTCCCATCCTTTGATGCGGACGCGTCGTTCACGTCATCATACGCGAACCAACTTCGGAGGGACCCGCACTTGCGTAATTCCGTTTCTCGTGGGCGCTTTGTCGTCGCGAGTGCAGCGACACTCGCGTCGATCGGCTTCATCAAAGCGCCGGCAAAAGCCGCGCAGTTCGAGTACAAGATGGCCCACAACTTGCCGGTGAGCCACCCGCTTCACATTCGTAACGTGGAATGTTGGAAGGCGGTCGAGCAAGAGTCAAAAGGCCGACTCAAAGTTCAGGTCTTCCCGAACAATATTTTAGGCGGCGACACGCAAGTGCTCTCGCAGCTGCGTGTTGGTGGCGTGCAATTCTTCACGCTCTCGGGTGGTATTCTCACTTCACTCGTTCCGGTCGCTGCGATCCAAGGCGTCGGCTTTGCATTTAAAGATTCAAAGACGGTGTTCGAAGCGATGGACGGCGATGTCGGTAAGATGGTGCAGAAGGAGACCGATGCCAAGGGTCTGATCGCTTTCGATCGGATCTGGGAGAACGGCTTCCGGCAGATTACCTCGAGTACGCATCCGATCACCAAGGTCGAAGACCTGGAGAATTTTAAGATTCGTACGCCTCCCGGCCGTCTTTGGATCGATCTGTTCAAGACACTCGGCGCATCGCCGACACCGATCAACATTTCCGAAGCCTATACCGCACTGCAAACGAAAGTCGTCGACGGACAAGAGAATCCGTACGCTGTGATCGAGACGACTAAGTTCTACGAAGTGCAGAAGTATCTGAGCGTCACGAACCACATGTGGGACGGTTACTGGCTACTCGGAAATAAGGACGCCTTTAACGCGCTTCCGGCCGACATTCAAGAAATCGTCAGACGTAATACAACGAAATACGCGCTCTTGCAACGCGGCGATGTCGCGCGTCTGAACGCGTCGCTTGCCGATAAACTCGGGCGACGCGGAATGGCCGTCAATAAAGCGGATACGTCTGGGTTCCATAAACGACTAGGACCGTTCTATTCCAAATGGAAAGGCGAGTTTGGCGACGTCGCGTGGTCGACGCTCGAAAAATATTCCGGAAAATTGGGGTAAGACCGCATCAAGCTCACCGAAACAGTCGACACAGCGATCGGCCGGGTAACCGAGCCGGTCGCTGCTTTTCTCCTGGTCATCGAAGTCTGCATTCTCCTTAGCGGCGTGTTCTCGCGGTACGTGTTGCATCACGCACTCGTTTGGACCGACGAACTCGCGACGATCATCATGCTGTGGCTCTCTATGCTGGGTGCGGTGATCGCATGGCGGCGTAGCGAGCATATGCGCCTAACCGCGCTCGCACGCGCGATCGGTGGTCGCGCATCGCAGTGGTTCGATGCGACGGTCGCGCTGATCGTTGCAGCATTTGCACTTGAGATGCTACCGGCATCGCAGAAACTCTTCGTCGACGATCTCATCGATGTCACACCAGTGCTGAATTTACCACGCTCGTGGATCATCGCCGCGATTTTCGTCGGTATGGCACTCTTGCTCGTGCTTTCGATTACCAGATTGTTAGAGATCGATCGTGGCATCGTGCTGCGCGTCATGGCGGTAAGTGTCGTCGTCGTTGCCGCGTTCTTTTTTGCGCGCCCGTTTTTCGCAACACTCGGCAATATCAATCTCGTCATCTTTTTCTTCTTTATCGTAGGGGGCGCGATAGCGATCGGCACGCCGATTGCCTTTGCCTTCGGCTTCGGGACGCTGACCTATATCTTGTTTGCGACCAAGGTGCCGCTCGAAGTCGTCGTAAGCCGGATGGACGAGGGCGCATCGAATATCGTGTTGCTCGCAATTCCGATGTTCATCTTGCTCGGCTATTTGATCGTGAGCGGCGGTATCGCGCAGCGACTCGTCGCAGCACTCGCCTCGCTCGTCGGTCATTTGCGCGGGGGACTTGGGATTGTGCTCGTGTTCGCGATGTACGTCGTCTCGGGGATCTCCGGTTCGAAGACCGCCGACATGGCGGCGGTCGCACCGGTGCTTTTCCCGGAGATGCGTCGACGCGGCTCCGAACCGAACGACCTCGTCGCGATGCTCGCCTCAGCGGGTGCGATGGCCGAGACGATCCCGCCGAGCCTTGTCCTCATCATCATCGGATCGGTGACCGGAGTGTCGATCGGCGCGCTCTTTACCGCGGGGCTCGTGCCGGCGCTCTTGGCTGCGATCTGCCTCCTTGTTGTCATCTTATGGCGTTCGCGCGGCGACAAAGTCGAACTCGCGAAGCGTGCGACCTTCCGCGAAATCGGAATCGCCATGTTTGCGGCGATTCCCGGTTTTGCGTTACCATTTCTCATTCGTGCTGCCGTCCTCGGCGGCGTTGCGACGGCAACCGAGGTCTCGACGGTCGGTATTCTCTACTCCGTTCTCGTTGGTGCGTTCTTGTACCGTGAATTGAAATGGAGCGCGATCTATCCGGTGTTGCGTGAGACCGCCGCGCTCACTGGTGCAATCATGCTCATCATCGCTACCGCAACGGCAATGGGCTGGGCGCTGACGCAATCCGGTTTCGCGCAGCAATTGAGCGACTCGCTCGGTCATGCGCCGGGCGGAGCCGCGGGATTTATGGCGCTCTCGGTCTTGCTCTTCATCGTACTGGGGTCGGTGCTCGAAGGGATCCCGGCCGTCGTCTTATTCGGCCCCTTGTTGTTTCCGATTGCAAAAGGCTTCGGTATCGACGAAGTGCAGTACGCGATGGTCGCGGTTCTCGGCATGGGCGTCGGTCTTTTTGCGCCGCCCCTTGGTTTCGGGTATTATGCGGCGTGCGCGCTCGGCCGCGTCTCGCCCGATCATGCGATGAAGCGGATGATCCCCTACCTTTCCTCGATCGTCGTGGCGCTCGTCATTGTCGCGGCCGTCCCGTGGTTCTCAACCGGATTTCTTCACCGCTAACGAACGGAGTGTTTTCATGCGTCGACTGCTCGTAAAAATTGCCATCGCGGCTGCGATCCTAGTGGCCCCCCTGACCGCATCCGCGAACCTTCCGACTGACCCTCCGCATCAACTCTACAGCGAAGGCGATCTCAAGCTCGAGAGCGGCGATGTCATTCACGATTTCATGCTCTCGTACGTCACGCATGGAACACTGAACGCAGCCAAAGACAACGCAATCCTTATGACGTCCTCACTGGGGGGCAATCACCACCGCATCGATTTTCTCATTGGTGCCGGCAAGGCATACGATCCCGAGAAGTATTTCATTATCTGCACCGATGCAATTGGGAACGGTTACACGACCTCGCCTTCGAACAGCACAAAACAACACGGCACGGCATTTCCGCGCTATACACTCGGTGATATGGTGCAGTCGCAGTATCGTTTGGTCACGAAAAAATTTGGGATCAAGAAGCTCGCGATCGTGACGGGCGCGTCGATGGGCGGAATGCAGAGTCTGCAGTGGGGAGTGACCCACCCCGATATGATGAAAATGATTGTTGCGCTCACGCCACTTGCGCGAACGCCACCCTGGTCGATGGTGATGACCAAAGCCGGGCGAACCGCACTCACGCTCGACCCGGCGTATAACAATGGCAATTATACGGCGCAGCCCGAAGCCGGATGGCGTGCCCAATCGGATATCTTCGATTCGATCGCGACGCGCACGCCGGCCGGCCTCGATGAAGCGTTTCCGAAAGAGACCGACGTCCTCGCCTTCATGAAAAAACAAGAAGACAATCGCATTGCAAGTAAGCTCGATGCGAACGATTGGATTTCACAAACGTACGCGTACGATGCCTTCAATGTCGGAAATTCAACCTTCCACGGCGACTGGAAAGCCGCGCTCGGATCCATCAAGGCGAAGGCACTCTTGATGGGCGGACCGCTCGATCTGCTCAATCCGGCAGAAGAAGTCGTGCGCGCAGCGCAAGCAATCCCGGACGCCGTGCACGTCACGATTCCCTCAAAGCAGGGCCACTTTGCCGCGAGCTCGTTCAACGCAACTGACGTGCAGTTTATGAATGGCATCGTCGGCGCATTCATCTCGGGACAGGCAGTACAACCGAGCTAGCTTCGAATACCGAACCGAAGAGAAGGCATCCGCTGCCGATCGGTTACGAATGGGCGGGAGCCTTCGCCGAGATACCGAACTTTTTGATATGAAGATTCAGGCACTTCCCTTGATTGTTGCCGTTCTCATCGGAGTCGACTCCGCCGCGGCGCGTGCCGCGGACACGGCAACCGTAACCGGTTACGCCTACGATTGCGTAGCGGAACATGCCCTGCCCGGCGCAACCGTTGTCTTCCGAAATGGCACCGATGTACGGACCGTTACGACGCGCGGTGATGGCTCGTTTAGCGCCCTCGGACTAACACCGGGGACGTACGCCGTTGAATTGCGAGGCGACGTCGTCGTCCAGCCGCCGTTCCCCCCGCCGCTGCTTGGCGGAACCATGCGGATTGGTGCGCTCACGAGCACCCGGACGTTGACCGTGGTGCCCAACGATTACGTTTCAATGCGAATCGGAATTGGACCGACCAATAATATCGGCCACCCGAGGACGATCAAGTGCGATCCCGACCTTGTCGCAGTGACAGCAGGGCCGGTCGAGCGCACGACGGTAATTTCGCACTAGCGTCGCGGCTCGATCTGCTGGCTTCCTAGAGCTTCAAACTGTTGCATCAAAAGTACAGCAACGGCGGCGCGCTCGACGAGCATCAGGGTGTTTATCTCTATCCGTAGGCTCGGGGTCGCCCTCGCCGCATTGTTCGTCATGCCCGCACCGGCGTTTGCCTCGCCTATGAACGCCGCTGCAATCTCGCGAGTCTACTCGGAGGAGTCGCAAGGCCGCTCGCTGATTTCAACGGTAAAGTATCGCGAGGCCCTGATTCCATTGACTGATGCCGTGAGTCGACTGGCTGCCGAATCCCATCGGAAACAATTTCCCGATGGGCTTCGGTTCTTGCTCACCGATGCGTCGATCGAGCTTGGCGACGCGGAAGCGCGTGTTGGAAATTGGACGTCAGCTTTTGCGGCTTGGGATCATCTAGATACTATCACACCAAGCGGCAGCGAATTTAGTGATCTACGGGCCATCGAGATATCGTTCCGTAGGCCGAATTCGCACACGGCGTTCGCGCTGTACGAACGCTATCTTTTCAATAATCAGGATAGTTTTGCGGTAAATTCGTCGGATGTGACAGAAGCCGCACGTACCGTTCTGCGCTTTGCAATTTCTCTCGCGCAGAAAGGACGATATCGCGAAGCGCGTGACAAGCTCGAGAGAGCTTTGGAGCAAGGGGCACCGCGCAATGAAACGCTGTACGCGCTCGGAGAGGTGCAGTACCGACTGCACGAGGAAGCTGCCGCCTATGATAATTGGCTGACGATCCTTGAAAGCGTTCGCGTGTTTTCGTCGCATCCATACCAGACCGGTATAGCGCGACTTGCAACGTCAGCGCTGCGGCATAGAAGATAGAGGCCTCTCGAAGTATCCGATCGTGTTAACGAACTCGTCAGAAGATCGCGACTAATTTCGAAGCTCGGGTGGCACTGACCATGACATGATTCGCTTGCATCCGTTTTTGGCCGTCATTCTTGTCGTAGCTGCGTCCCCCTCTGTTGCATCGGCCGGCGCCAGTTCGATTATCGCAGCGCAACTCGAGGCCGAGGGCGATCGCATGAGCGTCGATCGCGCCAATCTTAGCGAAGCGATTGGGCTCTACGATCGGGCCATAGCGCTGGAGGATCCGACTCCCCGACGTCTCTATCGACGCTCGCAGCTGCGGCTTGTGGCCGGAGACCCGCGCGGGGCGATCGCCGATCTTAGTTGGGCGCTCGCGAGACCCGGTGCCGATCGCGAGGCGGTCTTCGCCTTACGCTGTCGCGCGAAACGTCTGGTTGGCGATCGCCGTGGAGCACTAGCAGATTGCGGTGAAGCGGAACGCCTCAATCCCGACGATCCAATCGCCAACGGCGAACGTGCCGAACTCGAACTGCTGGCCGGCAACCTCGGGCCGGCGTGGCGCTACGCGACAACCGCAAGCGAGATGGACTCACGTACGACGCGCTACGAGACAATCCGTTGTCGCATCGCGCAGCGGATGAACGCGCAAGAGAAGATTACTGAGGCTTGCGCACGAGCGCAGCAAATCGGTGCCGACGATCGCTGAGCGGGCATCGACTGTGATCGAGTCGTACTTAGGTGGCCGGTTCGCCGTCGCGATGACTTGCTGGAATGACGAGTTGAGAAAGTAGTAAACCCGACACGATGAGGATCGATGCGAGCGTGGCGTTGAGTGCGAGTGTCACGGCGTCAGTGACGTCGCGCTGGAAGACCGCAAGAATACTCTCGTAGCTAAGAGATCCCGGAACGAGAACGTAGAGTCCCGGGACGAGTAAAAGCGCTTGCGGGATACGCATATAGCGCGCACCGACGTTCGCTCCGAGACCAACAAGTAGAGCGGTGCCGAATGCCGCTATACGCGGTTCCGGCAGCAGCGAGAAGAGACGTGAAACGACAATCGTGATCCCGCAAGACGCAAGCACCCAGCCGACATCACGCGGGCGCGCGTGGAGGATGATCGTAACGGCGAACGCGATCGCCAGAATCGACGGTACGATGAGCCAGCCAAATGGACGCTGCATCGGAACGCTTGCGCCATTGAGAAGTGATGAACCCGCGACCGCGACACCAAGCGCGAACCCGCACGTTAGCGAGAGTAGCGTCACCACCACGCCGCCGAGCCGCGCCGTGCCCGCGACGAGATTACGATTCGCGAGTTCGTGCAAGGCCGTCGTAAGACTCAGTCCCGGCAAGAGCTGCACGATTCCGGCAATGATGACGACATAGAGCGAGACTTCGTGGTCGCCAAAACGTTCGAATGCACCAATGATGAGTGTTGCAATGAACGCAGCCGAGACCTCGAAGATGCGATCGACCGCCGGTACGCGCTCCGCGATCGAGGCAATCGAGCCAGTCGCGACCCCGACGAGCGTCGCGACAATCACGTCCATGCGGCCCCCACCGAGCAAAATCGCAACTCCAAGCGAGAGCATTGCATAGGCAAGAATCAACGCGATGACCGGTGTTGGGGGCTGGGCTTTGTCGATACGCTCCGTTTCGATCAGCGCGGCTTGGACATCGACTATGCCGGCCCGTAAATCCGCGAGCAGTTCGTTGAGCTGCGCGAGTTTCCGCAAGTGCAGCTTCGCCGGTTCCAATCGCATGATGATCACGCGCTGCGCATAGGCCGGGCCGATGGCAACCGTGAGGCTCGTCGGCAAAGCGTTCACTTGAAGCGTGACGCCCAGATGCAGGGCGAGATCCCGCATGAGTTCCTCGAGGAAGTCAACCGGGATGCCAGCTTGGTGGAAGGCGCGGCCGACGGCGAGTGTGAGCTTCGAGGCGCCGTCGGCGCCGACGAGGGAGGCTTCCGCGGGTGCATCCGTTGTCATTAACGGGCTAGTTCGCGGCAGCCGAGCGTTGCCCCGGGTTGCGTGATTCGCGACACAGTTTGTTAAAAGTCGCTTAATGCGACGCTAATCTTTACGATTGCTGCCGATACCCTAAGTAACCATCTGCCGATCGGAGACCAACGATGACGCTCGATGGAGCCGTCCTCAATGAAGGAGGCGTAACGTTTGCCTTGGCCAGCGTCCCTCCCAACATCCTAACCGACCCGACCACCGCCGATGAGCTGCTAGACAGTCTCAAACGCGACCTCTTCCCCGACATGCCGATCTTGCTCATGGCGCGTGAGTGGAGCGGTCGGCCGAGTTATTACGGCAGCCCCGACGCCCAACGTGCGCTTCGCGGCGTCCATGTCGGCCGAATCGCGTGGAGCCGCTATAACGTAAGCTAGAGGACGTGCGGAGTGATGAGAAAGACCACTTCATCCTTCGTATGCGAACGCTGCCGGTTGCGAAAGAAGCTTCCGAGTACCGGCACGTCCCCTAAAAACGGAAACTTGGTGATGGTGTCGGAGTCGACATCGGAGAAGAGCCCGCCGAGTACGATCGTTTCTCCATCGTGCACCCTCAGTGTAGAATCCACGTGCCGGTTTGCAACGATCGGGAACGCCGCGTTGAAACCCGTGATCTGGCTATATTCTGGATGCATCTCGGCTGTGATGGTTCCGTCCGGTCCAATTGTTGGGGTCAGACGCAATTTCACGCCGACGTCGACGTTCTGCACGGTCGGTAGTCCCGTCTGCAGATTTGTCGTGACGACCGGATACGTTTCTCCTACGAGCAGGTTTGCCTCGCGATTATTGAGCGTCGCGATTCGCGGCGTAGCGAGAATTGAGGCGTGCCCGCGCTGGATAAGCGCGTTGAGTTGCGCGTTCACAATTGCCGAACTTTGCGTGAGCGTATAAGCGAATTGGGCAAGGCCGCCGCTTCCGAAGCCCTTACCTCCGAACGTAATCCCCAGATTTGATGAGTCGATTTCCGGCTGGACGTCGGCGACGCGGACTTCGAACATCACTTGTCGACCTGGATGATCGAGATTGAACAGCAGCTGCTTTGCCGAATCGTTGATCTCGGTATTGCCCGTGATGAGAATGACGTTCTGACGATCGTCTGCGACGATCGCTGTTTCTGGGATCGTGCCTTTCAGTGCACGGGCTGCTTCACTTGCCTTGACGTTACTCAACGCATAAGCCGACGTCTGCGTTCCATTCAATCCGATCCCCGAGACATCGAGCAGCTTGATCAAGTGACTCGCGCGGTCGACCGTCGATTGCGTCCCGGTTACAACGATCGAACTCGATCGTTTATCTGCAAAAATCACCGTGCCAACCGGAAGCGCTGACGTAAGAGGCGCAACCAGATCCTCGGCCTTTGCGCGAGCAAGCGTGAGGACGATCGTTTGTGAGGCTAAGTCCCCAGAATCGGCGTAACGTCGATTCATCGTCGCCGCGTCCCCCAGGACGAGGATGCGACCGTTCCGATGCACGACGAGATTAAAGCTCTGCACGACCGTCGAGAGCGCTTCGTCGAAACGCACATCTCGTAGACGCATGGTGACGCGTTGCGGTTTGACCGATCCATCGGCGACGATATTCTCGTTCGATTCTGCGGCGAGAAGTCGGATGAGATCGGCTAGGTCGATGTCGCGCGCATCGATCGATATGAGAGGAGACGTGCGAGCATGCGCGGTGGCAGGAGATGCGACAGCCGACGAAGCGACGATTGACGCGACGAGCGCGAGAATCCGATAGATCTTCACGATTGCACCTGCGGAACCGAGGGTGACGCTGCAGCCGGCGACGGCGATGGAACTGGTACGAGCGGAATGGGCTCCGCGAAAACACGCTGAGCTGCCGACCGTTTTCCTGATTCGAGTACGATCGATCGACCATCGCTTAATGAAAGTCCGGCGCGGCCGATGCGTACGATCGTACTTCCGTCGACGGTATCTCCGGTTGCGACCACATGCGTTCCGGTCGAGTCGATGAGGAGTGCGACCGGCCGATCACCACTCACGACCGCTTGAAGTCGAAGCGTACTTTGGGTCGCGAAGACGGGCGTACCGAGCGCACCCGCATTCGCGGGGAGCGCCCGCAGCGAAGTCGGAACCCCAAGTAGGGGAACCGATAACGTCGGTGGCGTCGACGGTCCCTCCGGGCTAAGATGCTCGCCGATGAATGGGTCGCGGTGCGGCTGGATCAGTTCGAGCGGTGCGTCATGCTGTTTCGACGCGACGACCGTGCGATCGACGGATGTTGGATCACTCGCGGACCGTGCCGATTGTGGTGTCGCGGCGAAAGCGCTAGCGAAGCAAAGTGCCGAGGCACACAACGTGAGCGTTCTACTGCGATGATCGAGACGAAGCATGAAGAACTCCTAGGGTTGGTTGCGGGGCGATCGCACGATGATAAAGTGTGATGCTGAGGCCAGTGGTCAATCGAGGACTGCCGGAAGATCGGCCGGATGCGTGTACGATCGAATGGATATCAGTCTTAACGAGCGTTCGATCTTTCGCAAGCGATCGGATCAGCGAAATGATATCGGAAAAGCGACCTTCGATGACCACTTCAAGTGGGAGCGCATCGAAGATGTCCGTCGGTGTAACGCTCGAGACGCCTAGCGAAGGGACGGCGCTCGTTCCACGAACGGTCGCGCCGACATCGCGTGCGGCGCCTCCCGAGAGGACGGAGACGAGTCGAACGTCCCTTGAACGCGACGTGCGATCGAGTTCACGCAAGAATTGCGCGACGATGTTTGGAGTATCGCCGTCGAGATCGACATGCGATAAGACGGCATCAACCGAGTGCTCTTCGGCGAGCAGCTTTGGTTTCGTGCGCAGGATCTTTTCGTTCGCAGCGATTTGCAAGGTCGCCGTTTCCGCGGTTGCGGCAAGCGCGGCGTGGGTCGAGTCGAACCAGCTCGACGTTGCAGCAAATCCGCCGATAAGAACACTTGCTGCTAAACCCCAGACTAGGACGACGTCTCGTGGAATACGCCGAAAAGCTTTCATCATGGCGATCGATCCACATTCAGTTGATAGTCGATTGGACGAGCCTCGCTACTGCTGCGCAAGGAGACGAGCGCCGGTGAGTGGAGCATCGTTGCTCGCCGTAGCGCGACGAGCGTTGCGCCGATTGCTTGCGGATCGCGTGTTTCCCCATCGATCGTCCAGCGCGTTCCATCACTGTGAAGCGAAGCGATCCACGCACGCGTCGGAAGGGCGTTCCCGATCGTTGCAAGTTCGTTCGCGCCGTCAAGATCGCGACGCCGTATCGTAGTGACACGCGCCAGCAATGCCTCGCGCGTGACGAGACGAGAGCGCAGCATGGAGACTGTGTGAACGGCCACCTGCGTTCGATCGCGCCGCGCACTGACCTCGTCTACCTCGCCTTGCGTTAATCGCAGCTGAAATGCATCGATCCCGATGATTGCTGCGAGAACGACGATGACGGCACTAAAACCAACGAGCGGCAAGCGGAGCCGGATGGGTACGGAATCCAGAAGCGAGCGTGTATCGAAGGCTGCGGAGCCATTCGGTAAAAAATTGAATTGAGTCATGTGGTAGAGTCCCAGAGTGCAAGACCGCAAGCCAGCATCCAGTCGGGAGCTGCGGCACGTAAGACGTCACGCGGGAGAGTGGATCCGATCGTGCCGCCGAACTCGGCTGGCGCCGTTTGGATTGCAGTTGTGTTCGAGATATACTCGCCGATGCCGAAGAGCCGCGATCCATTCCCGACGAGCGCAATCGAGCGAAGTTCACCTCCGCCGGAAGCGCGATAGTCAATGAGTGCGGTTGCAAGTTCGTCGACAAAAGAATCGCGCGCGGTCTCGCCCGCGCCGGCTAGTCCGAGGGTCCGCTTGCGTCGCTCCGCGGCGGAAAAGTCGATCCCAAGGGATGCGGCGACCGAATCCGTGAGCGTTCGCCCTGCCGTCGAGAGGACGATCGACACCGGAATACTGGAGGCAAAAAGGTGCAGCGTCGAGCGTTCGTGTCCGATGTCGAGCATCGCATCGACGCGCGGCGCAATCCTTCGATACCCGAACGCTTCATGATCTGCTGCGACTGGCCGTAAGCCGGCTTTTCGCAGCATCGAAACGCGTCGCTCGAGCTCTGAACGTCGTGCGATCCCAAGGTGAAAGTCGCTTGGAGTATCGACGATCGATTCGACTCGGATACAGGTATCGGCGATCGGGTAATCGATGAAGCGTGCCGCTTCGAAACGCGCGGCTTTTTCACGCTCGCGGCGTGACATCGTTGGAAAGCTCACTCGCCGGATAATCGCGGTTGGTTCGGAGAGCCCGATGACACAGCGGCGCTCGCGCGTCCCAAGTTCCAGACATGCCGCTTCGATTGCGGCAGACGTCGCTGCATCGTCCGCTCCATCAACATCTCGTGCCGCCACACCGATGAGTTCGGGCCGCTCGCAGCGATATTCCAGAGCCGCGACGCGAACGCGATGCGTTCCAAGGTCGATACCCAGTGGTAGCGACCTTGCCATCGTCTTGAGCATCAGCGAAGGACCGCGGCGACCGGCAGAAGCGCACTCGTTGCCGTTCCGAAAGCGAGAAACGGGCCGAATCGAATCGAGCTTGTTCGAGCGCGACCGCGAGTGAGGAGCACGACCCCGACAGCAGCCCCGGCGACAAACGCCGCACCGAGTGCGCCAAGACCAGCGAGCGACCCGAGTCCAAGACCGATCGGGAACGCGAGTTTAACGTCGCCTAGGCCGAGGCCACGCCCGCCGGTGATCGCGTACAAAAGGACGAGTGGCGATGCGACGATTGTACCCGAGATTAACGTCGATCCGAGGCGTCCGTCGATTGCAGCAAGGACGAGGAGTAGCCCGCTTAGGAGAGCTGTCGCGCGATCGAAGAGGAAGCCGGTTCGCAGGTCGCCGATCGCGCACGCGGTAACGCCGGCGATCGCTGCGGCGAGCAGCAGCCCTTGCGAGTCGTGCCGATCGTGCGCTCCATACATCGCAATGCCCGCTGCAATGAGAATCGGCAGCTGCGGTATCTTGCCCGCGTCGAGCCCGGCCGCGTCCGCTGCTGATCGTACGGCGATCCACGTCGCGAGCGCGACACTAACGGCGAACAAGAACGTCAACCCGTCGTTCACTCGGTTTCCTCAAATCCGCGTCGTGCGCTCGTAAAGAGCGGATTCATCGCTAAAACGCGAGCAAATCGGACATGAGCCGCGCGTCGATCGTGCAGACGCAGCGCCATGCGAGCGGCGAATTCGAACGTTCGTGCGTTGGGTTCGAGCGCGGCAAGGCGGTCAAAATCGCTAAGCGCTGCGCCGAATGCTCCGAGATGTTCTTCTGCAAGAGCCCGGTCGAGGAGTAATCGAGGATCGTCAGCATGGTAACGCAACCCTTCGGTTGCGGTATCGCTGGCAAGAGCGTATCCGACGGGATTGTGCTCTCGGATCCCGAGAAAGGCTAGCCGGTCGGCGGCGACGATCGACGCGTGGTCGAACCAAAGTGCGCGCGCATACATCGTCTTCGCCCGTTCGAGGTGGTTTAGTCGCGAGTAGTCGTCACCCCGCGTCACAAGCGTACTTGCGACTTGCGTGTGAAAAAGAAGGCCGCTCATCGCGAGACTCACGGCTGCAATCGCGAGACGCCGAGTAAGCCCAATCTCCATCAGACAAGTACTCCATAAAATAACCCAAGAGCGAGCATGAGAACGCCACTTGCGATTGCCGGTGCTTGCGCGTTCGCTACGCGAACCATCATCGCGCGAAGTGGTCCACCGGCAAATGCGACGGCTGCGAGCGGCGTGATGTGACCGAGCGCAAAGAAGAAGAGCAGCGTCGCGCCAAACGCTGGTTTCCCGACGATTGCCGCGTACGAGACGACCGATGCGACGATCGGCGTGCAACAAGGCGATGCAACGAACGCGGAGGCTGCCCCGAGAAGCAGAACCGCACCGAGGGAGCGCGGAGCCGTGGACGCGTGTTCGTGATGGTGACGTCGTCTGAGGAGCGTCCAAAGACCGGCGACAATGAGACCACTCGCGAGGACCGCATAGATCAGTGTCGATGCGCCGGCGAGAAAGCCCAAGGCCCCGGAGACCCAACCAAGTGAAACATACGCCGCCAGTATCCCGGTCGCAAAGACCGCCGCCGGGACAACGGCGCCGCGTTCCTTGCCGCTAAGGGCGGCGATCGCGATGTAGCGCGGCGCGACGCATGGCCCGATGCTCGTAATCAAGCCTCCAAAGAAGACACTTGCGAACGCTCCGAGGGTTGGATGGGCGAATGCATCGAGCACGGCCGATTGTGGATCGATCACGAGCCGCTCAGGCCGAGACCCGACGTATAGTTCAGCTTCGAGCAGGTTGTCGCCGTCGTACAGCCTTGAATTTTTACAAGCGTACTGCCAACGTGCGCGCCGGGGCACGCAATGACGTAGCCCGGCTCATTGTTGAGCGTCTGCGGCGTAATCGTATACGTCGAGGTCGGCGTGCCGGCAGGGTCGTGCGGGGTGTTGTTCAGATACGGGTTATTTGCCCCGCCAAATGAAGCGGGATCGGCGGCCTGCGCGCCGGAGCCGACCGGCAGGCTATACGTCTGCAAATCGGCATACATGAGTTCCATCGCCGTAGCAATCGAGCGGAGGTTGGACTCGCACGCCGATGTCTGGGCTTGCGCGCGTGCGTTGACGAAGTTCGGGATGAGGATCCCGGCAAGGATGGCGATGATCGCGACGACGATCATCAGTTCGATCAACGTAAAACCACGTTGGTCGTCGAGCTTCTTGTGCAGACGCTGCATGGTTGGCACCTCGTTGCGAAGGGGGACGCAGCGGTTAGTGCCCAGATCTGATGCGATTAGTCCAAGTCGCGCGCCATTTTTGCGAGGACCTTTGCCAGAAGTTTCGATATCTGGCTCTGCGAGAGCCCGATTTTGCGACCCATTTCCGACTGCGAGAACCCGGCCGCGAAAATGCCCATCACAAGGGTCTTTTCGCGTTCGTTCAAGCCTTCGATCGCCGATAGTAATGCCAAGCGTTCCTCGAGGGAGAGAATTGGGCGATTCGATTCGCGCCGTCGGTCGCTTTGCAAATGGGATATGTACGGATCTCGGTCGATCGAAATGATCTGCTTGCCACGTCGAAGCTGTTCGATTTCTTGGACGATTGAAAGTTCCACGTTCATCGCCTCGGCGATCTCGCTAGCGAGGGGCTCGCGGCCAAATCGATGTGTCAGGCATTCGATCGCGTTCAAGTACCGCTTCTCAAGCGACCGCAGCCACCGTGGAAGGCGCACGATTTGCTCGTGGTCGCGAACGTAGTGCATGAGTTCGCCGATGACCATCATCCAGGCATAAGCCTCGAACGGCGTCTTGAGCGCGATGTTAAAATTGTGAGTCGCCTTGATCAATCCGATTGCAGCGACTTGCTCGAGATCGGAGCGCTCGGACGTGGGCCGAGAGAACTTCCGCGCGGCGCGCGCGCAAAGGTAGTGGTAGGATTCGATTACTGCATTGCGATGAACCACCGTTGGTTCGGCAATAAATCGCGCGAGAACCGGGTCGATATTCGGCATCATTTTGATACGCTCCCGATTAGTGAGTAAAGCGGAATAAAGATAGAGAAGACAATAAAACCGACGGCGGCTCCAAGGAAGATAATGAGCGCGGGCTCGATAATAGCACCGATCGTAGCGACCGTCGTTTCGACGTCGCCTTCAAAATACTCGGCGATTTTCAAGAGCATATCGTCGACGAGCCCCGTCTCTTCGCCGACGCGAACGAGAGCAACGACAAGCGGATCGAAGACACGCGACTCCGCAAGTGGGCGCGTCAGCGAATCGCCCTCGCGTAAGGCGACGTTGATGCGCGTAAGCGCGCGGCGGTAAACGGCGCTTCCCGCGACCGGGATCACGACGTCGATTGCGCTGACCAGTTCGATACCGGAACGAAGCAAAGTCGCGAGCATTCGTGCAACGCGTGCGACGATCGACTTTTGCACGAGTGTACCGATGACGGGTATCCGTAGCCGCAGCCGATCCATCAAGAGCGCTCCCGCGACCGTTCGGTTGTACCGCTCCAGCGCGATCCCGGTCAGGATGATGCAAAGCGGAAAAACGGCCCACAGGAGCGGCGATTGCAATATTTGTCCCGCACCGAGCAGAATGCGCGTAGTAACCGGCAGCTCGACGTGAAAGCTATCAAACATGCCGGCGAACATCGGCACGATTCGCGCAATCAAAAACACAACGAGGGTCAGGGCAGCAGTAAGAACCACCATCGGATAGGCGAGAGCCGACTGGACTTTTTTGCGCAAGTTGCTGTCACGTTCGAGAAACGTCGCGAGGCGCTCGAGAACATCGTCGAGGATCCCGCCTTCCTCGCCCGCACATATCATCGCAACGTAGAGGTGTGGGAACGCGCGGCTCCGGCGGGACATCGCCCCGCTGAGGGATGTCCCATGCTCGACATCGCTGAGCACCGAACGAAGCGCCTCGCGTAAAGTTGGATCCTCGCAGCGTTCGATCGAGACGCAGAGTCCGCGTTGCATGGAAACGCCGGCGCGGATGAGCGTCGCGAAGGACCGAAAGAAGGCCAAAAGCGACTTGCGCGAAACGCCGCCGATCGAAAGCGACCGGCCCAGTCGCCGCGCGATCTGACTTTCACGGTCGATCGCTGTGACGAAGAGCGCCCGCGTGCGAAGAGCGCTTAGAACGTTGTCGGCATCGATCGCTTCCATCGATCCACGGACGATCTCGCCGTCCACGGTGCGCGCCGTATAGCGAAAAGTAGCCGCCGACATCAGCCCGCCGCCCGTTCGAGCGTACGAATTTCACTTGGTCGCGTGGAGACGTTTCGCGCCTCATCAAGATCGATGATCCCGTGCACGACCAGTTCGGAGAGATGTGACTCGAGCGTCTGCATTCCCGAGCTGCGTCCGGTTGAAATGGCGTTGCGAAGCTGGTGGGTCTTGCCGTCACGGATCATCGCGCGTACCGCATCGGTAGCGACGAGAATTTCTGCGGCTGCCCGGCGTCCCGGCTGCTTTTTTTGTGGCAGAAGGCGTAGAGAGACGACGCCGATCAGTACGGACGCCAGTTGCGAGCGCACCTGGTTTTGCGACTCCGAAGGGAACGAATCGACGATTCGGTCGACGGTCTGCGGGGCGTCGTTCGTGTGGAGCGTCGAGAGCACGAGGTGTCCGGTTTCCGCGGCAGTCATTGCCGCTTCCATCGTTTCGCGGTCGCGCATTTCGCCAACGAGAAGAACGTCTGGATCGGAGCGGAGAAAGCCGCGAATCGCTTCCTCGTAATCGATTACATCGCGGCCGATTTCGCAGTGCGTGACGAGTGACCGCAGGGATGAATGGCGATATTCGACTGGATCCTCCACCGTGATAACGTTCCGTTCGACGGTGCGGTTGATCCGGTCGATGAGCGCTGCGAGCGCCGTCGTCTTCCCGCTTCCGGTCGGGCCGGTGAACAACAGCAGGCCGCTCGGTCGCAGTGCCAGATCGCCGACGATACTCGGCAGCGATAGGAGTTCGAGATTCGGAATGGCCTTTGCCAGCAAGCGGATTACGACGCGCGTCCCGCTGAGCTGACGATAGGCATGGATGCGGAACGCGCCGATCTCGGCATGGCGCTGCGCACCGTCCGCCGTACCGCGCTCGCGTAGACGATCGAGCGCAGCGGATGGAAGCATCCCGGCGAGAAAATCGTTCACCGCACGTTCGCTAATGGTCTGGTGATCGAGGACGGTCAAACGGCCATCGATCCGAAACGCGGGTTTTTCGCCTCCTCCCATATGAACGTCGGAGGCATCGCGTGCGCGAGCGGTGCGGATGAGTTCGACGAGTCGGACGGCGTCGAGTTCGCTCATTGCATCTGCTCCCAAGCGACGACGCGGCTGAGCTCCTCAAAGGACGTCACGCCGTCTTTCACTTTCTCAAGCCCGTCGAGCGCCATCGGTCGATAGCCCTGCGCCCGTCCCAATTTCCCAATTTGAACGCTCGACGCACCGGAAGCGATCGCGTCGCGAACCACGTCGTCGATTGCGAGCAACTCGTAGACCCCAATCCGGCCGATGAAGCCCGTATTGGAACAAACGCGACATCCGCGAGGTGTCGACCAGTGGTCCGTACCGAATTCGAGCGCGGCGCGAATAGTGCTTGGGATCGGTTCGCGCACTTTACAGTGTTCGCAAAGGGTCCGCACGAGGCGCTGCGCGACGACGGCGGTTAACCCAGCCGCTAGGGAATGACGTGCAACGCCGAGTTCTACAAGCCGTTCGATCGTGCGCGGTGCATCGTTACTGTGGAGCGTTGTAAAAACGAGTTGACCCGCAAGCGAGGCGGAGATCGCGACCGAGGCGGTCTCGGCATCGCGCATCTCACCGACCATGATGACATTTGGGTCTTGGCGCATGAAAGACCGCAACACCGTTGGAAACGTGAGACCGGAACGCGTGCTCACTTGAACCTGCGCGACATTGTCGACGCGCATTTCGATCGGATCTTCGACGCTGCAAATATTTTTCGAGGCGCCATCGAGTTCGGCCAGCGATGCATAGAGCGTGGTCGTTTTGCCGCTCCCCGTCGGACCGGTGACGACGACGAAACCCCATGGCGCATGGACGTAGCGACGGTAGTGGGCAAGAACGTCGGCTGGCATCCCGAGGGTCGCAAGATTCGGCGCGGTCGCGTTCTCATCGAGTAGGCGAATAACGATTCGTTCACCATCGATCGTGGGAATCGACGAGACTCGTGCGTCGATCGAGCGACCTTCGTAGGCGACCGAGTACCGGCCGTCTTGCGGTTGCCGCTTATCGGCGATATCCATGCCGGCAACGAGTTTGATGCGCGAGACGAACGAGCCGACAAGCGTACTCGGGATGGTTTCGATTGCACGGAGTATCCCGTCGATGCGTAAGCGGATGCGACCTATTCCGCCGTTCAGCGGTTCGATGTGAATGTCTGATGCGTGCGATCGAATCGCTCGTTCGAACATGGCGTCGACCGCCCGAACGGCGGGTGCATCGGCCCGACGATCGCTCGCGGTCAGCGTTGCATCGGTCGCTCCGTAAGCTTCGCGCAGACGTTCGCGAATAAGTTCGCGCGGCATTGCGACCGCTCGAATGCGAACGCGCGTCGTAGCGCGCAACTGGTCGAGAACGTTTACGTCCTCGGGATCGTGAAGCGCGACGACGAGTACGCCGTCGTCGATGGTTAGCGGAAGCGCATCAAGGCGAAAGGCGACGGATTTGGGAACGCGCCCGATCGCTTGATTTCCGGCGACCCGATCGTCGCTCGAAATGGTCACTTCACCCGGTCTCGTGATTGCCATTACACCCGCTCCAGAATCACCTGATGCATGACCGCGATCACTTGACTGGTCGGTCAAGGAAGCGCTGGTAAGATAACGATTCGGAAATTTTTCTGTAAAATTTAGGACATTTTCAAAATATTTTTAAGAAGTTTTCTTAAGAATCGAGAATTGTGGAGAGCGGTCATATCGATGGAATAAAGGTCCGCGTGGATGGGCACTTGGTTAGCGCTGGGCACCTCCTCGCGCTACGTGCGAGCGAGGGAACGGAGCCCCGAGCACTTAATAAGTGACGGTCGACCTTTTGTCGCCATGCCACCCCGAAGAGAAAGCGAGTACGTCCGCCCGTGTTTACGATCCCAGCCATCCTCGTGATCCTCTCCGTCGGAATCGTCGCCTTGATCTCATGGGGTGCATTCCAAGAAGAAGCGCGCAACCGCTAATTGAAGCGGCCCGCAAAAAAAAGCGCCTGATGGCGCTTTTTTCATTGTTTCGGTGGGAGTTGAGTTACTCTGGGTTGATTTGAAAGACGATCCCCTATTCCAGAAGCCTTCGGATCTCGTACGAATCGATTTTTGCGTCACGAAGAATATCTCTGACGATGCCATGCTTTAGATCGGTGCTGCCGTGGACGGGCACGACGGTTTTCCGTCCGTCGGGATGCACAACAATATGGTGTGATCCCTTCACACGCGTCAAGACGAAACCAGCACGCCTAAGCGCCCGGAGCATTGAGCGGCCAGTCAAAACCGGTAGTTTCGGCCCCATTCGTCGAGACGAAAACTAAGGCGTCGCGACGCTAACGCGCTCCAAAAGCAGGCCTGTGTCGCTAGGCGGGATTTCCTCGCCGACCTCGGCGCGATATTCCAAAACCAGGAGAATCACCTCGCGCGCACGTTCGAGGCATTCTTCGACCGTTTCACCCTGCGTATGCGCCTCGGGCAGAGCGGGAATGCTGACGGAAAATCCGCCTTCCACCTCGGGTTCGAGGACGACCGCGTAGGAGCGTTCCATACGCGAAGATTCGACGATTGAGATTGACTTCATGCGCGACGATCACGCCTTCATATCGAGCAAACAAGGAAAAAGCCACCATTTTAGGCGGCTTTTTTCGTCATCCTCGTCGTGTCTTACCCGACGTGAGCGGGGGCGAGGTCGTGCTCCTGGAGCACCATTCCGGGGCTGATGAGGTGTTTGTTCATGCCGAGCAGCGAGGGATCGACGCCGAGGGCCAGTGCCACGAGTTGTGGCAGATGGAACGTCGGGAGATCCGTGCGGCCCCAGCGGGCGGCGGCGTCTTGCTGATAGCCGTCGAGCGCCAGGTGGCAGAGTGGGCACGGCGTGAGCACGGCCTGGGCGCCCATGTCTTTTGCCATGCGCATGTTCTGGCCGACCATGTTGGCGGCGATGTCGCCTTTTTCGAGCTGCACGTGGAAGCCACAGCAACGCGTCTTGCCGGCGTAGTCGATCGCTTCACCACCGAGGGCGGTGATGAGGTCTTCGAGCGAGTGCGGGTTGCGCGATGATTCCCAGCCGTTGACCGACTCGGGACGGATGATATGGCAGCCGTAGAACGGTGCGACTTTCAGACCGTTGAGCGGCTTCACAACCATCTTCTTGAGTTGGTCGAGACCGATATCATCGATGAGCAGCCAGAGCAGATGGCGTACCGAGACGTTGCCT
Organism: Vulcanimicrobiales bacterium; assembly: GCA_038231455.1. Lineage (GTDB taxonomy): Bacteria > Vulcanimicrobiota > Vulcanimicrobiia > Vulcanimicrobiales > Vulcanimicrobiaceae > JANLVI01. The sequence goes on from JBBRLI010000005.1 coordinate 20,769, forward strand.
TCATACTTTGCGCCGAATTTGCCCAAGATCGCATTTGCTTGCGTCATGTGCGTTTCGGATTCCAGCAGCTCTTTGTTTGCGGCACGCATGTGGCCCGTGCACGTTGAACAGATCGTGATCACATCATCGAGGCCGAGGGCTTCGGCCTGCGCGTACGTGCGGGCGTTCAGCACGCGTGCGACGTCGCGGTTGGTGTCGTTGAGCACCGATGCACCGCAGCACGATGCGGCGGTAAGTTCGACAAGTTCGATGCCGAGTTTGTCAGCGAGCAGCAGCGTTGAGTTGAACAACTCTTTGCAGCTCTCTTTGGCAACGCAGCCGGGGAAGAAGCCGTACTTGCGCATTTGCGCCGACTTTGACATCCGCTTGATCGCGGGCGTATCCATAACCATTGCCATTATCCTACGGGGACCTCCAGGGCTTCGAAAATCGTCCGGATCTCATCGACCTTCGGTACGGGTTTGAGGAAGAGCGGCGGCAACTTACCTTTACTCGCCATGCGCAACCCCAGCGGCGCCACTTTGATGAGGCCGATGATGTTGAACTTGCCGACGGTGCCTTGAATGACTTCGGTCTCGTGCAGCATGCCCGTCGCCTTGATCGTCTTGCCGACGACCAGCGCGTGACGCGGGCCGGGGTGATTGGTGAGGCCTTCCTCGATCGTCGCGCGTTTGACGGCGATAATGTCGTCCTGCGGATCGACGTGTTTGGGGCAGTACGAACACGCATAGCAGTGCGCGCAGAGCCACAAGTAATCTTCCGAAATTTGCGCGGCGCGTTCTTTGCGTTTGCTATCGCGCACGTCTTCGATGAAGCGGTACGCATACGCGATCGCAGCCGGGCCGGCAAACGCCGGATCGACCGAAACGACCGGGCAGAGCGAGTAGCAGGTCGCGCACATCACGCAGTTGGCGACGGCGACGAGCTTCTTCATGTCTTCGGGCGAAACGCGACGTTCGCGTTCGTGATCTTCGTCTTTATCTTTGGGCTGCAAGTACGGCTTCAGGCGCGAGTACTTATCCCAAAACGGGTCCATGTGGACCACGAGATCTTTCATCGGCTGGAAGTTCGTCATGGGATCGACCATGACCGAATTGTCCGATTTAAGAACGTCGCTCACCGGTGTCTTGCATGCAAGACCGGCGACCCCGTTGATGTTCATCGAGCACGAGCCGCAAATGGCGGAGCGGCACGAACGACGGAACGAAACCGAGCCGTCTTTCTCCGCTTTCACCCACTCGAGCGCGTCGAGAACGGTAATCGTGGTCGGCAGATCGACTTCGACCCGATCGCGGCGTGGCTCCGCGTCGGTTTTTTCATCGTAGCGGTAGATGTCGAGAATGAAGCTCATTAGTATGTACGCACCGTTGGTTCGTATTTCGTGAAGGTAACTTTACGCGAGTAGTCCGGTTCGGGATCCGTCGTTGCGCCTTTGAAGCGCATCAGCGAATGCTTGATCCAATTCGCATCGTCGCGTTCGGGAAAGTCCGTGCGCGACTGCGCGCCGCGCGACTCGTTGCGGTTGAGTGCGCCGAGCATGATCGGCTGCGCGACGTCGACGAGGAACTCCGTTTCGAGCAAGCCGACAAGATCCGTATTAAACGTCTTCGACTTATCTTGCACGACCATCTGCGTTGCTGCTTCGCGAACCTGGCGCAGCTTGTTCATGCCAACCGTGAGGTCTTGTTCGTTGCGGAAGATGAAGGCGTGATCGCTCATCGCATTATTCAGATTCTTGCGCACGGCCGAGTGGCGTTCGCCGCCGGTTCGCGCGAGAATTCCGTTGATGCGATCTTGTTCGGATTTGAGCGTCTTTGCCGATTCACGAACGCTGCCGACCGATTTGATGTACTCGGATGCGTGAGCGGCCGAGCGGGCACCAAAGACGATCGTTTCGAGCAGCGAGTTGCCGCCCAGGCGATTGGCACCGTGCACCGAGACGCAAGCAACTTCGCCCGCAGCGTACACGCCCGGCACGGAGGTTGCGCCGTCTTTGTCGGTTGCGATTCCGCCCATGGCGTAATGCATACCGGGGAGAATCGGAATCGGCGCGTCGATTGCATCGATGCCGGTTGCATCGAGCGCGAGCTCGCGAATCTGCGGGAGACGTTCGAGAATCTTTTCGCGCCCGAGGTGGCGCAAGTCGAGCTGCACGCAGCCATCGATGCCGCGGCCTTCGAGAATCTCGGTCCATTCCGCACGCGAGACGACGTCGCGCGATGCGAGCTCGCCTTTATTCGGCGCGTACTTGAACATGAAGCGTTCGCCCAGCGAATTGAGCAGATACGCGCCTTCGCCGCGGGCCGCTTCTGAAAGCAACACGCCGTTTTCTTTCAGCGAAGTCGGATGGAACTGCACGAACTCCATGTCCATCAGCGGGATGCCGGCGCGATACGCAATCGCCATGCCGTCGCCCGTTGAGGCATAGCCGTTCGTCGTTTTCGCGTACACGCGACCGAGGCCGCCCGTTGCGAAGATCGTCGCTTTTGCACTGACGAGTTCGAGTTCGCCGTTGCGCATGTTGTAGGCGACAACGCCGGCGCCAATGCCGTCTTCGATGGCAAGCGCGGTCGCGAAATACTCTTCGTAGACTTTGACTTGGAAGCGTTCGAGCTGCTCCCAGAGCGTGTGCAGGATGACCAAGCCTGTGACGTCGGCTGAGTAGCACGTACGCGGTGAACCAGCGCCGCCGAAGGGGCGCTGCGCGATGCGGCCGTCGGGCAGACGGCTGAAGATGCAGCCGCGGTGCTCGAGCCAAACGATTTGTTTGGGCGCATCGGCGGTCATCGCTTCGATCGCGTCCTGATCGCCGAGGTAGTCCGAACCTTTGACGCAGTCGAAGGCGTGGTTTTCCGGGGAGTCATCTTCGCGGTTGCCGAGCGCGGCATTGATGCCGCCCTGCGCGGCGCCCGAGTGGCTGCGCACCGGGTGCATCTTCGAAACGATTGTAACATCGGCGCCGCGTTCAGCGGCTTCGACAGCGGCTCGCATTCCGGCAAGACCACCACCAACGACGACAATATCGTGCTTGATCAAGTTTTGTGCTCCGGGCCAACACCGAAGTTGGACCCCTCGACAGAGTGCTCTGTTGGTTCGTACCCCCGCGAGGGGCGACCGAACAACATTCTTGCTTCAAAGCATAGCACCCGTGACTTGGGCGCTGTCATTACCTACGTCGCAAGGGCCCTCTCTAAAGAGAGTCTTGGCCGGTCCTGGCTTTTCGGGCCGTGCGATCGAAGAAGATGAAGCGGTTTTTGCCCTGCTGCTTTGCCTCGTAAAGCGCCTCGTCGGCAGCGAAGAAAAGCCCCGGTCCATCGGCGCCGTCGTAAGGAAACATGGCCGCACCGACCGAGCACTTGATGCCCTCGCGGCGGAGCGCGCTAAAGAGGCGTTCGACCCCTTGCTCCGCCTGCTCGCGGTCAACCTGACTCATCACGATGACGAACTCATCGCCGGCGTAGCGGGCAACGACGTCGCCTTTGCGGGCCGAGGTCTTGATCACGTCTGCGAAATTTTTCAAGGCCCAGTCACCGGCTGCGTGTCCGGAGGAGTCGTTGATGCGTTTGAGATCGTCGAGATCCAGGATCACGAAGGCAAGCGTCAGTTGGTAACGTTCGGCATTGAAGAGTTCGCGTTCGAGCAAGTCGTTAAGCGCACGCCGGTTCGCCAGGCCCGTGAGGTGGTCGGTGAGGGCGAGGCGCTGGGTCTCTTCGAGGAGTCGTTTGGTTTCGTTGTAGAGGCGAGCGTTTTCGATTGCGATCGCAGCCTGGGCGGCAAAGTCCAGCAACATCCGGAGCTGGGAATCGTTGACCTCGGCGGTCGGCGGGTCATCCACGTAGAGCAAGCCGCGGACGGTATTCCGGCTGATCAACGGCAGCATACAGAACGTCCCGCGCACGTCATCGACCGGGGCATCATCTTCCTTGGCGAATCCGAGCGCAAAATCGGACGTGCCGCCGATCATCGCATCGAAAACCGGGCCTGGGCGGAAGGCCGCAGGGTCTCCCGATGCCACGACGCTGCCGCTGGCGTCGGTTTCAAGGCGGCGCTTGGGCTCGCCGTTCTCGATGTCAAAGAGGATGACGCGATTGAAGCGCAGCGCCTCGCGGATGCCGCGCAAGACCATCGAGAGAATGTCGTCGATGTCGAGTGTCGAGTTGATCGTCGAGAAGACTTGCTGCAGCACGAAGAGCTCGGCGTTCTGCTGCGCGTATTCGTCGCGTTCGACGATCAGTTCGGCAATTCGCCGATACGCCGCGTCGAGTTCGGATTGCAAAGAGCCCCCGTCGATCGCGACGACGCCGGTGCTGTGGCTCTCCCCCTGCTGCAGATTCAAGCAGGCAGTTTCGGAGGGGCAGGAGTGCACTCCTACGGTATTCTTACCGGAACCCCTCCGCCAAATAAGGAATCCACGCTTACTGTGAGCGCCTTCGTCCATTTGCACGTCCATAGCGAATATTCTCTGTTGGATGGTGCTTGCCGCGTCGATTCACTCTGTCGACGCTCGGCAGAGGATGGCTCCCCGGGCGTCGCGCTTACCGACCACGGGGTGATGTTCGGCGCGATGGAGTTTTACTACGCCGCGCGCGACTTCAAACTGACGCCGATCGTCGGGTGCGAGGCGTACATCGCTCCGCGCGGCCGGTTCGATAAGACCGTGCGCGACGAAGCGCACGTCACGCTGCTGGCAGCGGACCTCGTGGGCTACCGCAATCTCGTCACCCTCATTAGTAAGGGCTTCCTCGAGGGGTACTACTACAAGCCGCGGATCGACATGGATCTGCTCGCCAAGCACCACGAAGGGCTCATCGTGCTCTCGGGCTGCATGTCGAGTCTTGTCGCGCAGCCGCTCCTCAAAAACGACTACGCCGGAGCGAAGAAGGCCGCGCAGTCGTTCGTCGACATCTTCGGCGACCGCTTTTACATCGAGATCATGCGCCATGGCATCCCCGAGCAAGACATTGTCAACGACGGGTTGATCAAGCTCGCGCGCGAGATGAATCTGCCGCTGGTCGCCACCAACGACTCGCACTATCTCAATCGGGCCGATGCGCCTGCGCACGACGTGCTGCTCTGCATCGGTACGGGCAAAACGGTGCAAGACGTCAGCCGCATGAAGTTTTACTCCGATGAATTCTACGTGAAATCGAACGCCGAGATGCGCGAACTCTTCGCCGACGTGCCCGACGCGTGCGACAATACCGTCGTCATCGCAAACCGGATCGATATCCAGATCCCCGAGAAAATTTTTCATCTGCCCGATTTCCCGGTGCCGATTCGCACGCGCGAACTCACCGGATCGAGCCTTGTTGCCGCCGGTGCGGACCGCACGCTGTGGACGCCGCCGGGACTTGGCGGGCTCGACATCGCCGTGCTGCCCGATGTGCCGGGCGCGACGCCGCCGCCGATCTCCCCGGATGGCGTCGCATCTGCCGTCGTACTCAAAGAGAACGAGTACGAGACGACCGCGGAAGACTATCTGCGCGAAATCTGCGAGGCCGGCCTCATCGAGCGTTACGGCGCGGAGCGTGTTGCAAGCGATCCCGTCCTGCGCGAGCGGATGGATTACGAGCTTGGCGTCATCAACAAGATGGGCTTCGCGTCGTACTTCCTCATCACGTGGGATTTCATCAAGTACGCGCGCGATCAGGACATTCCGGTCGGCCCCGGACGCGGCTCGGCCGTCGGGTCGATCGTTTCGTACGTTCTGAAAATTACCGACCTCGATCCGATCAAATTTAAATTGATTTTCGAGCGCTTCCTCAATCCCGACCGTATCTCGATGCCCGATATCGATACCGACTTCTGCGTCGAACGGCGCGACGAAGTCATCGCCTATGTGACGGCAAAGTACGGCAAAGAGCGTGTCGCGCAGATCGTAACGTTCGGAACGATGGCTGCGCGCGCGGCGGTGCGCGATGCAGGTCGCGCGCTTGGCGTGCCGCTGCCCGATGTCGATCGCGTTGCGAAGCTGATTCCTTCGGGACCTGGCGGACTCACGATCGATAAAGCGCTCGAGCAAATCCCCGAACTCAAAGTGCTCTACGATAGTTCGCCCCAGATTCGCAAGCTCGTCGATACGGCAAACTCAATCGAAGGACTGGCGCGGCACGCCTCGACGCATGCCGCCGGTGTCGTCATCTCCAAAGGTCCGATCGTCGACTACGCGCCGCTGATCAAACTCGGCGAAGGCGACATTAACACGCAGTACTCGATGGGCTGGGTTGAAAAAATCGGCCTGCTTAAGATGGACTTCTTAGGTCTGCGCAACTTGACGGTGATGAAGGCAGCGGTGGATGAAATTCGCCGCACGACCGATCCGACGTTCGAGCTTGCAACGATCGACGATGCGGATACACGCACGTTCGATATGCTCTCACGCGGTGAGACCACCGGCGTGTTCCAACTCGAATCGGACGGCATGCGCCGCGTCGTCGTCGATCTCAAACCCAATACGCTCGATGACATCATCGCGCTCGTCGCACTGTATCGGCCGGGTCCCATGGAGTGGATCCCGCAGTACATCGGTAATAAACACGGTCGCACGAAGGTCACCTATCTTCATCCGCTGCTGGAGCCGATTCTCTCGGAGACCTACGGCATTGCGTGCTATCAAGAGCAGGTGATGCAGATCGCGCGCGACGTCGCGGGCTTCACCATGGGCCAGGCCGACGAATTGCGCAAGGTCATGGGGAAGAAACAGAAAGACAAAATCCCCGTCTACCGCGAGAAGTTTATTAGCGGCGCGGTGGAAAACGGACTGACCGCTGAACTCGCGGATCAAATCTTCGCCTTCGTCGAACCCTTTGCGGGCTACGGTTTTAATAAGTCACATGCCGCTGCGTACGGCTGGATCGCCTATCAAACCGCGTTTCTCAAAGCTAACCACCCGCTAGCATATTTCTCAGCACTGATGACCTCGGTCAAAGACAAGACCGACAAGCTCGTCGAGTACATCGATGAGGCAAAGAAACTCCGGATCAAAGTGTTACCGCCCGATGTGAACGCGTCGCTCGTCGACTTCACGGTCGTCGCCGATGAGATTCGCTTTGGCCTCGCCGCCGTCAAAGGCGTCGGCGAAGGCGCTGTGCGCGCGATCTTGAGCGCGCGCGATGAAGCGGGTCCGTTTGCCGACCTCTTCGACCTCGCGCGTCGCGTCGATACGAAGAACGTGAATCGCAAAGTACTCGAAGCCCTTGTGAAGTGCGGCGCCTTCGATACGTTGCCGGGGAATCGTGCGCAGTTGCTCGATGCGATCGATTCTGCGCTGGAAATCGCCAACCGTGCGACGCGCGATCGCGAGTCGGGCCAAGTCTCGCTCTTTGGTGAGGTTCAGGACTCGGCGCCTGCGCTCGTCCCGACGCTCAAGATCATGGCACCGCCGAGCACGCTTGAAGCACTTGCCTGGGAGAAAGAGACGCTCGGAATTTTCATCTCGGGTCACCCGCTCTCCGATGTCGCCGACGCCCTCGTGCGCGCCGGTGCGACGCCGGTGAAAGATCTGCGCGGTCTCGAAGACGACGCACGGGTGTCGGTTGCCGGACTCGTAACCTCGGTCCGACGCACGATGACCAAATCGCAATCGCAGATGCTCATTGCGATCGTCGAGGATATGACGGGCAGCATCGAGTGCGTCGTGTTTCCCAAGCAATACGCATCGCTCCAGCATTTCTTCATCGAAGATGCAATCGTAGTGATGCAGGGCAGCCTGCGTCTGCGCGAGCGGCGCGGATCGGTTCCGGGCGAGGAGACGCCGCTGGAACTGAGCGTTACGATCAACGAGGTCAAGCCATTCGAGCGCCGCACCGTCGCGCCGCCGCCGATTGTTTCGGGCTGGCATGTGAACGTGAGTAAACGCGATCAGATCGACGACCTCGCGCAACTGATCGATTCCTCGCCGGGTCAGGTGCCCGTCGTGCTTCACATCGCAAGCGACGAGCAACGCATCCCTAAAGGTATCTCGCAGAATGCGTCCATCCGCAGTGAACTCGAACGCATCTTCGGGCCGGGCAACTTCCGTATGGGGCCGCCGTAAGATGCGTCTCCCGGCCGGCGTTCGCGATTGGCTTCCACACGAACTCGTTCGCAAACGCGAAATCGAGCAAACGATGCGCGCGCTTTTCGGACGATGGGCGTATTCGGAAGTTGCAACGCCGAGCTTCGAGCGCTTTGACGTGCTCGAAATCGGTCTCGGTCGCGAACTGACCAAAGAATCGTTCCGTTTTGCCGACCGCCGTGCAACGGCGCTTGCGCTCCGACCGGAAATGACGACGCCGATCGCGCGCCTGGTCTCCACGCGAATGCGCGAAGATCCGCTGCCGCTGCGTCTCTCGTACGTTGCAACGGCGTACCGGTACTACGAGCAGCCGCAAGAAGGCAAGATGCGCGAGTTCACGCAGGCCGGAGTCGAGTTGATCGGCCCCGGCGGCCTCGACGCCGACGCTGAGGCGCTCTTCATGGCGATCGAAGCGATGGACGAAGTCGGCCTGCGCGACGCGCACTTCGACATCAACGATGCCGCGATCGTCGACGGCATCCTCGATGGCCTGGAACTCGATCCCGAAGCGATGCGCGCAGCCAAAGGCTTCATGGCCGACCGGAATATCGTTGCACTACGTGCGTTCGAGCGACCCGAACTCGTCTCGTTTGCGATGAGCCGCGGGGGACGCGATGTCACGGCGCGCGCGCGCACGATTTGCCGCACGAGCGCGTCGCTTGCCGCCCTCGATCGCATCGACACCCTCTTCGAGCGCGCCGCGAAGCTCGGTCATGGCAGCCGCGTTTCAATCGATCTTGCGCTCTTGCGCGATCTGGAATATTACACGGGTTTTCTCTTCGAGGGGTACGTCCCCGAAGTTGGCTTCTCGCTGTGCGGTGGCGGGCGTTACGATTCGCTGTTGCCGCGCTTCGGCTACGATGCGGCCGCTGTCGGATGGACGGCGGAGATCGAGCGCTTACTTATTGCGCTCGAACGGCGTGGCAAACACGTCGATCGCAAGCGCCCGCGCGTCGACGTGCTCGTGATGGGTTCCGATGTCATTGCAGCGCGCGAGCGCGCGGCGGGCAACGTCGTGCGCTTCGCCGGCGCAACGCTCACCGATGAGGAGCTGCTCGCCGACGCGCGCGCACACGGCATCCCGCGTGTTGTCGTCGCCACCAATGGCACGCTACGCGAACTCCACGTCGAATTGCACCCGAGCGAACGTTTGCCGCGACCTGTTGTCTCGCGCAAAGGTGAAGGATCGTAATGCCGATACCGTCTCCCGCACATGCCGATCGCTTAGTCATCGCGATGCCGAAAGGCTCGCTCTATCCGGATGCAGCCGAACGGTTGCGCAAAGCGGGGATCGACGTCCCGGAGGACACGGGCCGCAAGCTCACCGTCGTCACGCCGGACGGAAAAGCGGAGCTGCTTTTCCTGCGCCCGACCGATGTGCCCGCGTACGTTGAATTCGGCGCAGCCGATTGCGGCATCGTCGGAAAAGACGTGCTGTGGGAAAGCGATCGACACGTTTCGGAACTTGCGGATCTTGGCTTTGGGTATTGCCGACTGGTCGTCGCGGCGCGGCGCATCGACCGCTATCACGAAGGCGCGCCGTTCCCGACGTTCTTGCGCGTTGCGACAAAATTTACGCGTTCGGCGGAAACGTATTTCTCCGAGCGCGATTTGCCCGTGCAACTGATCCCGCTGCATGGATCGGTCGAGTTGAGCCCGCTCGTCGGTCTTGCCGATGCGATCGTCGATCTCGTCGCGACGGGGACGACGCTCCGCGAGCATGACATGGTCGTGGTCGATGAGATCGCCGAGAGCACCGCGCGCTTTGTCGTGAACCCCGTCCGTTTCCGCGCGAAATACGACGCGCTCATGTCGCTGCTCGAACGTTTAGAAGGACGACCCATCACCGTATGATCATCATTGATGCCCAGGACCGGGCCGCACTCGCGCGCTTGTATACCGGCGGCTGGGATCCGCCGCGCGCGATCCGCGAGACGGTCGCGGCTATTCTCGAGGACGTGCGCACGGGTGGGGATGCTGCCGTCGTTGCCTACACGCAGCGCTTCGATGACCCTCGGGCGACGATTGCCTCGATGCGCGTCGATATCCCGACACGCGCCCACGCGCGCGGTTTGATTCCCGAACAAATTGCGGCCGGGCTTGAGATTGCGCGCGAGCGAATCGCGGAGTTCCACACCGCACAGCGTCCAACCGATGTTTCCTATCGCAGTTCCGACGGCACGTATAGCGCATTCGTGTACCGCCCCCTTGGAAGCGTCGGATCGTACGTCCCCGGCGGAACGCAAGAGTTGCCCTCATCGGTGCTGATGGCCGTCGTTCCGGCAAAAATCGCCGGCGTCGAGCGCATCGTTGTGGTGACACCGCCGCAACGGGACGGATCGATCAATCCCGCAATTCTTTACGCGTGCAGCCTTTGCGGAGTCGATGAGCTCTACGCCGCGGGCGGCGCGCAAGCGATCGCAGCACTCGCGTACGGAACAGCAACCATCGCTCCCGTCGACAAAATCGTCGGACCGGGAAACGTGTACGTGACTGAGGCCAAACGTCAGATGTTCGGGATCTGCGGCATTGATGGTCTAGCCGGCCCCTCGGAGGTTCTGGTCGTCGCCGATTCGCAGGCGAAGCCGACCTTTGTTGCCGGTGAAATCCTCGCACAAGCGGAGCACGATCCGCTTGCACGGGTAGCCGCTGTTTCGACGGATCGCGCCCTGCTCGAAGCCGTAAGCGCATTGCTCGAAGGCGACTTCGCGCGGGAGACCGGGCGTGGCGATATCGTACAGAAGGTCTTGCGTGATGGCACGTATCTCATCCATGCCGCCACGCACGATGAAATTTTTGATGTGATCGAACGTTTCGCACCCGAACATCTCTCGCTGCAAGTCGCCGATCCGCATGCGATGATTCCGCGCATACGCCGCGCCGGAGCGATCTTCATCGGCGACGATACGCCCGTTGCGGCCGGCGACTATATCGCAGGGAGCAATCACACGCTACCGACCTCGGGCGCCGGGCGCTTTTCATCGGGCCTACGGACGCTCGATTTCGTGCGCTCGATGTCGATCATCGAAAACAGCCGCGCGCGCATGCATGGTGACCGCGAAGTGCTCGCGGCGCTCGCGAATTTCGAAGGACTCCCCGCACACGCGCGAACGGCGCTCTTGCGCGATTGAAGAAGCTGCTCGCGCTCGACCTGGATGGAACGGTCGTTGGTCCCGGTCCCGCAATTACCGACGCCGTCGTCGCGGCGGTTGGGCGCGCCCACGCTGCGGGGATGGCCGTCACCGTGATCACCGGTCGCATGTATGCGGCGGCAAAACCGTTTATCGACCGGCTGGGCCTCACCGGGCCGGTCGTTTGCTATCAAGGCGCCGCGATCTTCGATGCGCGTTCGGGCGAGGTCTTGCAACGCACGCCGGTCCGGCGCGACGTGGCGCACGAGATTCTTGCGGCGGCCGTGGTCGACCGAATTCACGCGCAGTGTTACGCCGAGGATCGACTCTATCTCGATGCGATCAACGACTGGTCGCGCGTGTACATCGATCTTGCGAACGTCGAACCGGTCATCGTCCCCTCGCTCGTCGCGGCATTCGCCGAGCGCGATACCGATAAGATCGTCCTCGTCGATTCGCCGGAACGCGCGAGCCGCTATGTCGAGATCGTCAAAGAGCGCATGGGCGACCGCGCGTACGTCACCCGTAGTAATCCGGAGTTCGTCGAAATCCTCGATCCACGCGTGAGTAAGGGCACCGCCCTCGCCTTCGTTGCCGCACACTACGGGGTCGAACTTGCCGACACCATCGCCGTCGGCGACTCGTGGAACGATTTGCCGCTGCTCGATGCCGCGGGGTTCGGCATCGCAATGGGTTCGGGGCCGCCGGAGCTTTTGGCGCGCGCCGATGCGGTCGTCGCCGACGTCATGCACGACGGCGTTGTCGAAGCGATCGACCGGTACGCGCTGCGGTGAGTTCGCGCGCGAAGGACACGCGTCGCCGGACGAAGCGTTCGCCGCTCGTCCGTCTGCGCGTTTTTGCATTCTTCATCATCGTCATCGTCGTGCTTGCGATTTGGGGCGGCTTTGCACTCGCGACCGCACCGCTCTTCCGCGTCGGAACGGTCGCTGTTACCGTAACCGGCGACGCGAAGCGCGTCACCGGGACGCAGATCGTCAACGCGGCGCATATCGATCCGGGCGCGAATGCCTGGTTGCTGAACGAAAAGACAATAACCGCGCGGATCAACGCACTTCCGTGGATTGCAAGCAGTCGGATTTCGCGCACGTTACCCGCCCGCGTGGAAATCATCGCTACCGAACGCGTTCCAATGGCTTGTCTGCAAGCAGGCCGTCTCCTCACGATCGATGCGACGCAGCGCGTGCTCGACTCATCGTGCACCTCCGCGCAACTCACGCTGATCAGCGTCGCATTGAAAAAAATCCCCGTCCCGGGCGAGACGATCGGCGACGAGCGCATCGGTCAACTCGTGCGCGATCTTGCAACGCTCGCGGCGGCGGGCATCCCGGTGCAGTCACTCCACCTCGATCGGTATGCATCGCTCGTTGCGATCGACCCCCACGGGGTCGAACTCAAATTCGGCGATGACGAAGACCTCGCCAAAAAGGCTACGCTGATCGATCCGATCCGCCGAGCGACCCAAAACAAGGGCCGAGCGGTCACCGCAATCGACGTCCGGGCACCCCAAACGCCGGTCGTCAGCTACCGTTAGGAACGACTTGCAACAAGGGCCAAAGCCCACGTTCTAGTAGGAGAACGACTTCCCACCCACAATATCTTGGGGCGTGACGTCAAAATGAAATATGAGACGGTAGCCGGTCTCGACATCGGGACCACCAAAACGTGCGCCGTCGTCGCTGCCATCGGACCCGAAGGCCTCGAGATCATCGGGGTGGGCGAAGCACCCTCAACCGGGATCCGAAAAGGCGTCGTCACCGACCTCGAGGAGACCGTCAAAGCGATCGAAGCCGCGACGGAAAAAGCCGAGCGCATGGCCGGCGTGCACATCTCGCACGTGTATGTCGGCGTCACGGGCGAGCACATTCAATCGACCAACAACCGCGGGGTCGTGGCGGTGACGGGCGATGAACGCGAAGTCGTTACCGCCGATGTGAAACGCGTAGTCGATGCATCGAAGATTATCAACCTTGCGGCCGATCGACAGATCGTGCACGCGCTGCCGCGTCATTTCACCGTCGACGGGCAAGACGGCGTGACCGATCCCGTTGGCATGTCGGGCGGACGGCTCGAAGTCGACACGCACATCGTCACGGGCGGTACGACGTTTATTTCCAACGTGCTCAAATGCGTGCATCGTGCGGGCCTGGAGACGGCCGGCATCGTGTTTCAACCGCTGGCAAGTTCGGCGGCAACGCTGCTGCCCGAAGAGAAGCACGTCGGCGTGATCTTGCTCGATATTGGCGGCGGCACGACAGATATCGCCGTGTACAGCGGCGGCGGCGCGATTCACACCGCGACGATCCCGGTCGGCGGCAACATCATCACGAACGACATCGCGCTTGGCCTCAAGACGACCTTCGCCGAGGCGGAAAACATCAAGAAGACGTACGCGTCCGGTGCTTCGCGCATCGACGATCCGAATGATGACACGATGACGTTTTCGGTGAAGACGCTCGATGGCCGCACGTCGCGCGAGATGACCGGCGCGCAACTGCGATCGATCGTCGTGCCGCGCATCTTAGAGATTTTCCGCATGGTCAAGGCGAACATCGTCGCCAGCGTCCCGCGCGACCAAATTCTGGGCGAGGTCGTCATCACCGGCGGCGGCGCGCGCTTGCGCGGCATCGATTCCTCGGCCGCGGACTTCTTCGGTCTCCCCGTGCGAATCGGTGTGCCGACGACCATCGCCGGACTCAACGACTCGATCAAACAACCGGAGTACGCGACGGCCGTCGGCCTCGTTCTCTTTGGACCGCGGGGCGAAGGCGCTCCGCACTCGGCCGTTCGAACTGCACCTAACCCGTTTGCGCGGATGTGGACGTGGCTCGGCGGACTGTGGAACTAGAACAACCCAAGCTCTTTCCGGAGGATCAACTTACCATGGCTGATGCAAAACGCTTCGTCCCCGAACACGCGGCGACGATCAAGGTCATAGGTCTCGGCGGCGGCGGCTGCAACGCAATCAATCGGATGATCGAGCAAGGGTTGGCCGGTGTAGAATTCTACGCGATCAACACCGACGTCCAAGCGCTGCGCAACGCAAAGACCAATAACACCGTGCAAATCGGCACCGGACTCACGCGCGGCCTCGGCGCCGGCGCAAACCCGAACATTGGCCGAGAAGCAGCAGAAGAGTCTCGCGAGGATCTTGCGATGATTCTCGACGGTGCGGACCTCGTGTTCATCACCGCAGGCATGGGCGGCGGCACCGGCACCGGTGCAGCATCGGTCGTCGCGGAACTTGCGCGCGAATCCGGCGCGCTCACCGTGGCGGTCGTAACGAAGCCGTTCTCGTTCGAAGGCCGCAAACGTATGCAGCTAGCCGAGCACGGCATCAAAGAACTCGAATCGAAAGTCGATACGCTCATCACGATCCCAAACGAGCGCATCCTGCAGATCATCGAGAAACGTACGCCGCTGCAAGAGGCGTTCACCTACGCCGATGACATTCTGCGCCAGGGCATCCAAGGCATCAGCGACTTGATCACCCAGCCCGGCCTCATCAACCTCGACTTCGCTGACGTCAAGACAATCATGACCGATGCAGGCTCGGCGATGATGGGCATCGGGGAAGGTTCGGGAGAACACCGCGCTGCCGACGCAGCACAAAAGGCGATCGCCTCACCGCTGCTCGAGACCACGATTGAAGGCGCGCGCGGCGTGATCTTCAACATCACCGGCGGTACCGATCTCTCGATGTACGAAGTGAACGAAGCAGCAGAGATGATCTCACGCGCGGTCGACTCCGAAGCACAGATCATCTTCGGCGCATCGATCGATCCGACGATGCAAGGCAAAGTCCGCATCACGGTCCTCGCCGCCGGCTTCGGCTCGCGCCCGCACCGCGGCATGTCGATGTCGAATTCCAACGGCATCGAATTCGACAAAGTCGCCCCGGTCAACATGGACGACATCGAAGTCCCGGCGTTCCTGCGCTATCGCAGCTAGTTCTCTGCACCGCAATATCCCGAAAGTGGGGGACGCTTGATGCGTCTCCCACTTTTTATTGTAATGTGTCTCGGGCGATTTTCGAACGCTTCCAAAACTCGGGAAGCCAAGTTAGGCCGCCGACTGCAGGCGGGAAATAATATTAAACTTTTTGTTAGGTAGGTGCGGGATCCAAAACCATCGTAGCCGCTCGACATTTATTTCTTGCGTGTCGGTTTCGAGGGTTGCCCGAGTACGAACTTGGCGCTTTGGAGCAGCCATCGTCGTAACTGACCTGGATTGCTATGGAAGAGCGGTGGCACCAGTACGTACGATTTGCTTGGCGGATCGGTCGGGCTGTATTGCAAAGGCCGGGCGTCCGGTTCGTCAAGTAGCTCGCCGCGCTCGGGCTCGCCGAGCTTGATCGCGATGCCCATGTTCGAAAGAGAGCAAAAAGGCCGATCTTCGACGTAGCCCATGATGCCTCCGAACATCTTGCGGAAGCGCAGACCCAGTTTGTTTGCGGCCGCGGATTCGACATGCGATTGAAGATCGGCGGGGTCATACGGCTGCTCTTTCAAACCTATGAAACGGGTTCACAAATCTCCACAAGAAATCCGTTCGGATCGCGCACGTAACCGAGTTTTTGCCCCCACGCCATGACCGAGACGGCTTTTGCTAAGCGTCCGCCGGCGGAAAGTGCGCGTTCCATCATCGCCTCTACATCGCTGGTAACCAGGGCGATCTCGGCTCCGGATTCCCGATCGGACTGACCTTTTATCGGAATACCGAGCTCGCGCTCGATCAATGTTTCGGCGGCAAGAGCGAGTACCGTCAAGCCGGTCTCGAACTCTAGATATTCTCCCGATTCATGTGCGAATCGCACTTCGAGCCCAAATGCCTTGCGATAAAACGTTGCCGTCGCAGAAACGTCCGGCACGTGAAGGATGACATACCCTAAAGCAATCGACGATTCTTTCATCGATCGAGTATCTCAAGAATGCCGTTCAAAGGTCATGAAGAAATCAGACATGTCCGCCGAGAAGTGCCGGCGTTTGCGCCGCAAATCGATGAAACTCGCGAGTCATATGTGCTTGATCCGCGAAACCGCAGAGATACGCAGCATCAGTGAGTGCTCGCCCGCCCACCGATATCAAGCGCTTCGCCCGCTGGAATCGATGAATTCGCGCGAAGAGATTTGGCGAAACTCCGGTCCACGCGAGCACATCGCGGTGTAAGGTTCGCTCGGTAACTCCTATCGTGCGTGCGACCTCTTCAAGTCTTGGGTGTGCGCTGGTGGAACGCAGACGCTCCAGCGCATCGAGAACGCGATACGGTACCTGAAGCGTGTCGTGCGCATCATGTCGATTGATAAACTCGAGAAAATGTCCGGCGACTCGATCGAATGACGTCTCCGCGCGTACGTGGTCATTCAATGCTCGCAAAACGGGAAATTCCGTGGCAGCGACTTGCGAGTCGCGTAGGTCGGGCACGTCAATGCGTAACAGGAGCCGGGCTACACCGGGTTTGAAGCGCACTCCGACATAGGACGTTCCCGGTTCGATGTTTACGAACTTACCCCGACTATCAACGCCGTTGACGAACAGGGAAAATTGCCCGTCGGCCGCCTGCTGCCCGATCAGGTCGACGCACCCATCGGCGACAATCGCTTTTATCTGGGCTGCCGTACTCGACGACGAGCGATCGATCCAAAGTGCGTCGATTGCGTGTCGCAGGTGATCGGGCGGTTGGCTTTCTGAACACGAGCGGGTTAGCGCCAGCGACGCGTCGAGCATCATCCACGCTTCACGATGCGAACGCTACGATTCCTCCGGAATCGATGGCGCAGGCGTGAGAACGCTCGCCTCCGTATCGACTTTTTATGGATACCATCGCGATCGACGCTATCGGCCAGCATGCTATTGACCTTCGGCGGGAGATTCATCGCCATCCGGAGCTCGGCTTCGAAGAAGAGAAAACGGCCGCGCTAATCGAGCGCGAACTTGATGCACTCGGCATCGAGCACCGCCGGGTCGCGACGACGGGCGTCGTCGGCGTGATACGCGGCACGCTTCCCGGCAAGACGTCGGCGATTCGCGGCGATATGGATGCATTGCCGTTGCAAGAGGATTCGGGCGATCCGAACACCTCGCAAGTGCCGAATAAAATGCACGCGTGCGGTCACGATGCGCACGTTGCGATGGTGCTCGGTGCGGCGCGCGACCTGCAAGAAAATCGGGCGAAGCTTCACGGGAACGTGGTGTTGTTGTTCCAGCCGGCCGAAGAAGGCCCAGGCGGAGCGGAACCAATGATCGCCGAGGGTGCGCTCGATAACCCCAAGGTCGATGCCGTTGCGATGCTCCACGTCGACGTGCGCATTCCAACCGGCTCCGTTTCGATCACACCGGGACCGGTGAACGCCGCAGCCGACGAAATTCAGATCACGATCCGCGGCAAAGGCGGCCACGGCGCTGCTCCGCACAAAGCGCAAGACACGATTCCCGCTGCTGCCGCAACGATTCTTGCGCTGCAGAATATCGCCGCGCGCGAGACCGACCCGTTGGCCTCGGTCGTCGTCACGATCGGTACGATCGAGGGCGGTTTCCGTAACAACATCATCGCCGATAAAGTGCACATGACCGGTACGGTTCGTACGACCGACCCGGTGTTACGAAACGAAATCGAAGCGCGCCTCAATCGCATCATCGGCGGCGTGACGGCGGCCTACGGCGTTACGTTCGAACTCAGAGTCATCTACGGCTATCCGCCCGTGGTCAACCACCCGGTGCTCGCAGAGAACCTTGCCGCGCATTTACGCGAGAGGACATCGATCGTTATCGAACGCCTCCAGCCGACAATGGGCGCTGAGGACTTCGCCTACTTCGCACAGCGCGTCCCGGGCGTGCTCGTGCGCCTGGGTGTCTATAACGAGTCGGTCGGGGCCACGTTCTACGTGCATAGCCCCCAATTCAAGCTCGACGAGGGCGCAATTCCGGTCGGTATCCGTACGCTTGCGGCGTTCTGCCGCGGGGTCAATGCTGGGGAAATTTCCACCGAGAAATAGACCAACGCCCGACCGTGGGCGTCCTCACATCGCCGCCACCCCCGGATTGGTACGCTCTCTTACACCCGTCGGCATCGACCGGCGGGGCGGTATGGAGGGTAGTCAACGTGGCAGTAGCGGTAACGGAACGGAAGCAGCTTGGGGTCGAGCAGCAGCTGCGCGCGGAACGAGATCTGCGACTGATCGAGGCGTTCAACGCCGGTCGTCGTGATGCGTTCGATGAGCTCGTGAAAAATTACGAATCGACCGTGCATCGTGTGCTCGCGCAACTTAACGTGCAGTCGGGCGACGTCGAAGACCTCACACAAGAAGTCTTCCTGCGCATCTATCGCAATATCCAACGTTTCCGCGGCCAATCGTCGTTCTACACGTGGCTCTATCGCATTACCGTCAACGTGTTTTTCGACCACAACAAAAAACGCAAACGCGCAGACGTCCGTCTCTCACGGTTGCAGAATGCACTCGTCGATGTGTCGAACGCGCGCCCCGAAGGCGACGATCCGTTCTACGCGACGTACAATGCGCTCACGCGCGAAGAGTTCTCAAACGCCATCGAAACGCTGCCCGAGCCGTTCCGTGCCGTGGTCGCGATGCGCGAGGTCGATGACCTCAGCTACGAAGAGATCGCGCTCCAAACCGGAATCTCTATTGGGACGGTCCGCTCACGGCTCTCTCGCGCGCGCCAGCGCTTGAAGGAGCTGCTCCGCCCAGTTTTGATCGAAGCGGCCGCCTAAAGCGGTCGCTTTTCTTTTTCGGCCTACAAGAACTTGTGGGTCGGGGTGATCTCGACCACAATCCCTAGTGGTTACCGCAGGCAGGGTGCAATGGACGGCGAAGATCAGTCGATGGCGATTCCGCAACTCTCGTTCGATCGCCCCGGCGCACTGCATCGTAGCCAAGACGTGGCTTCGTCGGCCGAGTCCGCCTTCGCCCTGATGTGCGAGGTGGAAAAATGGCCGGTGTGGCTCTCGTTCCTCCGGAGTGCGCGGCGGCTGGATCCGCTCAAAATGCTCGGCCTCGGCGACGAAGTCGCGATCCGCTCGGCGATTCCGGGTGAAGAGGAAGAGCTCTTCGAGGTCGACCAGTATATCGAAAATCACATCGTTTCGCTCGTTGGCGCGTACTCCGTGCGGCGACGCATCGATCTGCGCGTCGAGCGCAAAACCGAACGCTCGAAGATCGTGGTTCGGATCGACTACCCCACGTATGGCGGGGCGATCGGCCGCTTGATCGACCGCATTACCGTGCGGCCCAAGCTCGAAGGCGCGCTGGGCGAATCGCTCGTGCACTTTAAGGGGTTATGTGAGTACGACCGCGGGCCCGACGCACTGCTTGAAGATTTTTAGCAGTCATTGACGCTCAGTGCTAAATTTTGCTACGCTCTACCGTAGCGCCACCAACCGGAGAAATACGTGCCCCTCTACGACTACAAGTGCGAGAAATGCCAAGAGACGACCGAAGTGCGTCATGGCTTTAAAGAAACCCACGGCGAAGCGTGCCCCAAATGCGGTGGCAAGCTGAACCGCGTGTTCAATCCCGCCGGAATCGTGTTCAAAGGGTCGGGATTCTACATCAACGATTCGCGCGGCGCAGCGCCGTCGGAATCGGGTAGCACCAAAAGCGACACACCCAAAAGCGACACCGCGGCGTAGGTCGCTCGATGTCATTCGAGACGTTCGCAGCTTGGTTTGCGGGCGTCTTTGCGTTTATTCTGCTCGATCTGATCGTCGTGATGCTCGTGCGTGCGGCAAGCGAGGCAAAACGCTTGAATAAGCGCCTTGGAGCGCTCACCGAGGGACCGCCGGGCATCGATCCGGCGACCGTTACCGCGAGTGTGGAGCGGCTTCAAATCGCATCGCAGCAGATCGCGCCGCTCGTCGGGCGTATGGATGCGGCACTTGCGATCGTCCGCCGCGGCCCAACGTTTTTACCGGTCGAACTTCCGCCGATTTTCGTTACGATCCAGCGCGACGTCGCCTGGCTGCGCGGACTCGCGCGCTAGGACTTCGGCTCGTTCGGATCTGGCGGCGGACCAAATGGGCTACCGGGCGGCGGCGCTGTCGGTAAGCCGAACGGATCGGCGGCTGTCCCCGGCGGCAAGCCGAACGGGTTCGCGTCAACCGGTGCCTCAGGCGGTTCCCACGCCCAGCCGCCCGGTGCCGGCGCTGCGGTCGGGGGCATCCCGAACGGCACGTCGGGCGGCTGGGCCTGAGGCGGCACGGCGAACGGCGGTCCGAATGCTGGCGATGGTGGGGGATCCGGAGCACCCGGGGGCATGCCGACCACGATTTCGGGGGGCGCGCCGCCAAAGCGGAACGGGCCATTTTGTCGCGTCTCCGGCAACGGATTCACCGGCGGCATCATCGTTTCGCTCGATACGTCGCCGGTCGGCTTAAACGAGAACGCGGCCGGCAAACCTTGCGGGGGCGCCGGCGGTGCGCCCGGCTGCGCGGGCGGCGGGCTCACCGGGAAGAACGGGCTGCTTGGAATCGGCGCCGCGGGATTAAACGGCGGCGGTGGGTTGCCGGGAAGCGCGGGGGGTGCTTGAGAGAATGCCCCCGGAAGCGCGCCCGGGGCGACCGGAGCGATCGGAATCGGTATTTTCGGCGCCGGTGCCGGCGGCGCCGGGGCTTGCGGGTTATGGGCAAAGGCGGCGATTGCAGCGTCGTTTGCGCGCTTGATGCGCTCGGCGGGGTCTTCGCGCAGCAACGTCCCCGCGCCATCGGTTGGAATTTCGCCGGCCGCTGCAGCGACGAGCACGTAGCGTGACTGCGGCAAGAGTTGGCCGCCGGGCCGTTGCGCGAGTTCGCGCAGTTCGTCGAGGTAAGGTTTTGGCGTCTCCTCGATTTCCATCGTCTCGAGAATCAAGCGCACCGTATCTTCGATGTATTCGCGCGGCGGCACGCGCAGAAACGAGTACGTCGCACTCGTGATATCGGCTTTGACGACGGTTAGCAGTTTTTTCCAGTAGTCGAGGATCTGGTAGTACTCAAAGGCGCCAAGTTCGCGCTTCGCGCGCGAGTAGAGCGCGGCAATGCGGCGTCCGAGCGCATCGCTCGGCGGCGCGGGTTCGACGATGACGACGCGCTGCCCGACGCGCGCGAGTTCCGAGACGATCTGCGCGTGAAAGAACGGATCGACTTCGTGCAGATAGTGAAACGCGATCGCCGCGTCGTAGGTATTCTCGCGCGCGGGGATCGTCGTCGTGCTGCCGCGCACGGTCTTAACGCCGACATCCGCAAGCGACCCCAGGCGATCGACATCCGACTCGATCACGGTGACGTCTGCGCCGATTTGAACCGCGCGGATGAACCACAGCGGATCGATGCTGGCGCCCGCAAAGAGCACGGATTCGCCTTTGCGAATCGCCATGGCATCCCAGACGAGCTGGTCGATGCGGTGGGATTCGCGTTCGAATTCCTCAGCTAAGATTGTGCTGTTGTCCATATCTCCTGGAAATCCGGAAAGCTGATCGCGATCGGCGCAGCATCGTCTACGACAATGTTCCCCGTTCCGGCCGCAAGTACCGCCGCGCTCATGGCGATTCGGTGATCGCCGGCGCTATCAACCGGAGCGGTCGCTTCGTGGAGCTCCACCGGGTTGACGATGAACCCGTCGGGGCGCTCTTCGATGTCCGCCCCGACCGAGCGCAGCAGCGCGGCCAGGGTCGCGATCCGGTCGGATTCTTTCTGGCGGAGTTCTTCTGCGCCGCTGACCACGCTTGGGGTCGTAGCGAAGACGGCCGCAACGCCGAACACCGGTAGCTCGTCGATCATGCGCGAGACGAGCGCCCCCGAGATCGAGGTCCCATTCAAAGGAGCGGCGATCACGCGAACGTCGGCGATCGGTTCGCCGCCGACTTCGACCGCATTCTCATAGGTGATATTCGCACCCATCGCTCGCAGCGCATCGACGATGCCGGTACGCGTCGGGTTGACGCCGATGCGTTCGACGACGAGGTCGCTGCCCGGCACGATCGAGGCGGCAACGAAGAAGAACGCGGCAGCGGAAATATCGCCCGGCACTTCGATCTCGGTGCCGATAAGCGGGCGCGGTTCGAAAACGACCGTTTCGCCGTCCCAAATGACCGGGGCTCCAAATCGCTGCAGCATCCGTTCGGTATGATCGCGACTGAAGTTATCGCCCGTGATTCGCACGGTTCCGGTGGCGTTCAAATGCGCGAGCAAAATCGCGGACTTGACTTGCGCTGAGGGGACCGAGAGCGCGAACGTTCCGCCTGCGGGATTGCGAACGCCTGCGATCGTTGCCGGAAGGCGGCCGTTTGTCGTTTCGATCTGCGCGCCGATCGTCCGCAGCGGCACGGCGACGCGTTCCATCGGACGGCGCTGCAGCGACTCATCGCCGGTGAACTTGGCGCGCACGCCGGCGCCCGCGACGAGGCCCATGAGCATGCGCGCCGTCGAGCCGCTATTGAGGCAGTCGATGACTTGCACCGGGTCGCGCAGGACGCCGCCGGTGACGACGAGCGTCGCGCCGTTGTCGCGCCCGGCCCAGTGCTGAATGCGAATCCCCATCGCCGCGAGTGCTTCGCGCGTGGCTCGAACATCGGCGCCGCGATTGGAGTTCGAGATGACCGTCGTTCCGCGGGAAACCGCACCGAACAGAAGCGCGCGGTGCGAGATTGATTTATCTCCGGGAACGCGGACGCGGCCGCGGAGTGCGCCGCGGCCGAACGTCGTAGCAGTGGTCATCATCGGCACGTTTTACCTTGGGGAAGGTGGGACTCGAACCCACATGAGCTCACACTCGGTCGCTTTTGAGGCGACTGCGTATACCATTTCGCCACTTCCCCGACTCGGGCAAATTCGCGGAACCGACCCGACGCCCTTGTGGGCTTGCGACAATCGCGCGCGCCGCATCGAGCGACTCGGCGGTATCGAGGCGATAGACCATGTGGCGCCGTGCCCCGGCCGCGAGTCGAAGTTTTACAACTAGGGAACCATCGCCGATCGTCGCTTCGGCTTTTTCGATATCGCCGTGCGGCCACGAGAGCGCGATCACGTCGTGTGTGACTTGGTTGTACATGCCGACCGCGTCGCGGTCGAGCGTTTGCGTCGAGGCAGTGAAGTCGCGTACGTCGCGCCCGATTGCCCGCAGATCGTCCGGTGCGCCAAAGAGGCCAAGCGATGAGATGATGACCGCGCGCTGACTGCTTGCACCCGGATCATCGCCGAACGTCACCTGTTCGTCGACGGAGAATGATGTCGCGCCGGGTTCGAGTGTTAGCGTTCGTTCGATGTGCTCGCCGTTGGGGAGCACGTCAGGCGGATTGTAGGCGAATCGCACGACGGCGCGCGGACCGGATTCGATCACGGCGGCGGCATACTTCCGATTAAAAAAGCCGGCGGGAAAACTATGCGTGTACTTGGCGATCTTGTCCGCCTGGGAGGGCGGCGGTTGAACGAGCACATCGTCGCGCATTGCGCCGATCGGTGTGAACGCACTTCGCCCGGTGGCAAGCGATTCGAAGACGAATCCGCGCGCGCCGGCGTTCGGTGAGACGACCACGCGAACGCGCTCGTTTTCCAACACCACTAGCGGCGCACCATCTTCGAGTAAGTCGGCTTTGAAAGCGATCGCCTCACCGGGTTTTGCCTGCTGTGGGTAGACCACCGGGATGCGTACGTCATCGCGAACGATCAGCGTCTGGAGAAGTCTGGACGGTGCCGCTCGATCGATTGTCTTGAGCGATGAGTCGCGTAAGTCGGCTCCGCTACTCGCGACCATGAGAACTTGCGGCGTTCGAACGTTGAATTCGAGGCGATGGCCGCCGATTTCCAAGCGCACGAAACACTCACCGGGAGAGCCGAATTCAACGTTGGATCCGATGCGGCGTGGGTGGCAAGTCGTAAGAATGAGCCGGTCTGCCGCCGAGAATGACTCGCTCAGCGAATGAAGGGGCACGTCCGCGGCAATAACAAGCGAATCGCGCGCGGGAATGTCGAGCGGACCGACGCGTTCGCGCGTTCCGTCAACGCGACGGAACGCGAGTTCCTTGATCGCGATCGGATTGACATCGTAGTTCGGGATATCGACGAACGTGGCACGCGATCGATCGTCATGCAGCACGTTTGCGCCAGCAGCGCCGGTCACGGCACGGTCTTTGAGTTCGCCAATCTCAGCGATCGCTCCGACAATTTTTACACCGCGCGCTTGCAGCGCAGTAAGTTTGAGCCGCACTTGCGTCAGAACGTGACCCGCGCCGGGGATGCTCGGAACAACAATGTGCCGGTACCGTTCCAAGGTCGTTTCATCACCGAAACGCAGGTCGATCAAATCGCATACCAAGCCGGCATTCCGGCAGGCGCGCTGCGCGTCTTGCGTACGCGCGGCGATCGTAAAAATCGCCGAATGGGATAGCGCCCGCTCGTCGAACGCGCTTGTTAGATACGCAATGCCGACGTCGGCATCGCGGTGCGTCGATGCGAGAAGTCCGCCGTAGACGTCGATCAGGTCGGCAAAGCTGCGCATCGGTGCGTACCGCGCGTGGTGAACCGTGGGGTCGATACCGAGCGCCGCGTCCCAATCGTAGAGCATATTCGAGAACGGCGCTTCCCAGCCGGCAGGCGCGATCGAATCTTGCGCGGGGAAGTTCACGACTCCGTGCGCGCCAAATCCGAGGAGCGAATGAAGCGCGAGCGTGGTATTGCTCGGATCGGCCGGTCGCGGACGCGTCGATTCGGGTTGTTGCAGCCATCCTGCCTGAAATTCGCTCATTGCAACGGCTTGATGCGGCCGTGTCTGCAAGAGTCCGGTCGAAAATTCAAGCGCGCCACGGTCGTGCTCGCCGATACTGAAGGCATCGCTTTGATACCAGTTGCCCATCGCCCAAACGGGTGAACTGGCCGTGACTTTCATCTCGTAGGTATTGATGAAGAGCGGGAGCTGCGGGCCGACGATGCTGCGCACGTCGCTAGCAAGCGTGTCGAGATACGTGCGCAAATGCGGCGCGGGCCACGTTTGATTGTCGATGTACGCGCCCTGATCGTCATCGAGTGCGACGGCGATGACTTTGTCGGCGATCGGCACGAACTGTCGCAGGGCCATCCCGATCCAGCGTTCGGAATAGCGTACGTGCGTCGCATTTTGCAACCATGCGGCCGCAGCATCGTCGCTATTCGCGTTTTGCAACGTCGCCGTCGACGGATAGCGACCCTCGAGAATATCGTGGATTGGCATCCCGTATTCGGGGCGCGCGAGCAGCCACGCCGGATAGCCGCCGTTGCGCCATTCGTTGCGGATAACGGGTCCGGGCCGAACGATGATCTTGAAGTTTCGCACTTTGAGGAGCGCAATGAGTTCGCCGAGGTCGCGCCGTGGGCTCGTGCGGCCATCGAAGTCAAAATCGTTGTCGGAGAGTTCGTGCCAGTTCCACGGCACGTAGAGGTCGATCGTGTTGATCCCGAGTGTGGCGAGCGCATCGAGCGATGCTGCCCACGATGAGCGCGGAAGTCGGTCGTAAAAGAACGCCGCTCCGTAGACGAAGAATGGCCGCCCGTCGACGAGCAAGGTCGAGGTGCCTCGTCGTTCGACGTTTGCGCTGTGCGTGAATTCGGCTGCATCCGCGGGCTGATATGCCGTCAGCAAGAACGCGAGCGATGCGATCAATGCGAATGGCCAACTGCGCATCCGTTTCGCCCGGATGAAGAAGACGACGCCGCCGACGAAAAGCGTCAGGACGCCGAAGGTCATCCCCCACGCCGTCGTTTGCGTAAAGAGCGCGATCCATCCGCCGAGCGCGACGATCGCCGGAACCGGGAAGAGCCACATGCGGTACGGCGCGGGAGCAGCGGTTCGGCGTAAGAGAACGAGAGCCGCGATTTGGCCGATTCCTTGGATGAGGAAGATGCCGGCGCTAAGCGCGTTGATGACTTGATCCAAGGACAGAAACGCTGCGGCGGGGAGTGCGATCAGTCCGAGCGTCACGAGCGAGACATCCGGAAATTTTCCGCTTGGATGCAGGTGCGCGAACGGCCGCAGAAAGTTGCCGTCGAGTGCCGCGGCATACGGAATGCGGGCCGAACCTAGCAGCAATCCATATGTTGATGCAAACGCCGTGATCAAGATGAGGACCGTTACGATCGCGGCGGGGACCGCGCCCCACGTGCGTTCGATAACGAGTGAGGCGACCGACTGCGATTTTGCGACAAGGTCGGCGGGGACGGCGCTGAAGACACCGAGATTGAGCAGCACGTAGAGCGTCGCGACGAGGGCAACCGAGAGCACGATCGTGCGTGGAATCGTGCGCACGGGGTCGCGGACTTCATCGCCGAGCGCGCAGACTTCGTTGTAGCCCGAATAGTCGTAGAGAATATAGATGAGCGCCGAACCCAGTGCGAGCCAACCGACGCTCGTGAACGATTGCGGGACGATCGCGGTGATTGCGACCGTCGGGTGTGTCAAACCCGCAAAGGCGATGAGCGCGATCGTCACGACGGCGACCACGCTTAGGCCGGATGCGACGCGCGCGATCGTCGGGATCGCGCGGTAGAGCAAGAACAGCGTGAGTGCGCCGAGTCCGACGGCAAGGGCGCGCTGCGCGACCTGATTCGTGCCGAAGATCGGCGCAAGATAGGCCGCATATTGTGCAAAGCCGATGTAGCCCGATGCTAGCGTTAGTGGCGCCCAGAAAATGAACTGCCACACGAAGAGAAACGCAAACAGCTTTCCGTAACGCGATGCGCCGAAGGCCTCGCGCAAGTACACGTACGTCCCCCCGCTGCCGGGAAAGCGCGATGCGAGTTCGGCGTACACAAGCCCATCGCAGATCGCGATGAGCGCGCCAATCACCCACGCGGCGACCGAGACCGATCCGTGCAGCGCAACGACGACGAGGGGGATCGTTATGAGCGGCCCCGCGCCAATCATCGTAATGATGTTGACGGCGAGTGCGCTGCGCGCTCCGAGACCGCGTATCACCCTCGCTCTTTATCGAGGCGAATCGAACGGCCCTGGAAAAAACGGTTGCGATGAACGACCTCTCGCGCCTCCTGAAACTCCAAGGCCGGCTGACCATCGATACCGTCCTCAGCGCGGCGCTTGCGGGGAATCCGCTCGGCGATCCCGCAGAGCGGCCGCTCGCCGTCTACACGCCGCCGGGGTACGATCCCGAGGGCTCGACGCGCTATCCCGTCCTCTACTGTTTGCACGGCTACACAGGCGACGTCGCGGGACTCGTAAGCGGACGCGCGTGGGAGACCAACGTCGTGCAGTGGGTCGACCGGCTGATCGCGATCGGGAAGATGCCGCCCGTGTTGCTTGCAATCGTCGACGGTTTCACGCGCCTCGGTGGTTCGCAGTACGTCGATTCCGTTCACAACGGGAACTACGCGACCTATACGATCGCTGAGGTCATTCCGCAAGTCGATCGCACCTATCGGACGATTCCTCAAGCCGGTGGCCGTGCCGTCTTCGGAAAATCATCGGGCGGTTTCGGCGCGCTGCATCTTTCGCTTGCGTTTCCCGGGACGTTCGCCGCGCTCGCATCCCACAGCGGCGACCTCTATTTCGGGTACGCTCATCTGCCATCGTTTCCGACGGCGCAGCGAACGCTCGAAACGTTCTACGCCATTTTGGCGGCCGATCCGAGTGCGGAGCATAACCCGATTGCGGAGTTCGTCGCCGTGTTTGAGGGGATGTCGAAGCGGCCGCAAGCGTACTATCAGACGATCGAGATGCTCGGCTATGGTGCGGCGTATTCACCGGCCGGAGCGACAGCCTTCGATATCGATTTGCCATGGGATCGCAAGACGGGCGAGTTGCGTGCGGATGTCTTTGCGCGCTGGCTTTCATTCGATCCATGCGAGCGCGTGACGTCGAGTCTCCCGGCCCTCCAAGCGATGCGCTTACGCTACATCGATTGCGGCAGGCGCGATGAATACGGACTCGATATCGGCGCGCGCATCCTGGTCTCACGTATGCGCGAGGCGGGCCTGGAGGTCCAACACGAAGAGTTCGATGACGACCACCGCAACGTGGGCTATCGCTACTCCGTCTCGCTTCCGCTGCTCGCCTCGGTCTTGGATCGAGAATAGCCGTGGCATCAGCGATCCTTGCCGCTCTCTATGCGGGCGACCGTGCCGAAGCGTATCGCTTAGCTCGCGCGATTCCGCTGCTCGATGTGTTTGAGGCTGCCGCGCTTGGTGATGCCGATGCGCTCGCGGAGCGACTCGAGGAAGATCCAACGGCGGTCGATGCGATCGCGCCCGACGGTTTCACGCCGCTCCATCTGTCCGCGTACTTCGGCGGACTAAGCGCTGCGCGGTACCTGATCGCACACGGAGCGACAATCGACGCGCTCTCCCAGAATGCCATGAGCGTCACGCCGCTCCATAGTGCTGTCTCAGCCCATCAAGCGACGATCGTCTCGTTGTTGCTCGCGAACGGCGCCAACCCCAACGTCCCGCAACGCGGCGGCATCGTCCCGCTCCATCAAGCCGCGCACAACGGGGACGATGACTCAATCGAAGCTTTGCTGGTCGCGGGTGCCAACCGTGATGTTCGCTCCGACGACGGGCGGCTTCCGATCGATTACGCCTCGCCGGACAAGCGCGCGCTCTACGAACCGCTACTCCGTTTTTAAGCCGTCACCGGTGCGGAGACCGCGGTGCAGAATTTGCAGCGCGTGGCGGCGGCCGGGATATCGCTCATGCACTCCGGGCATTCGCGCATCGCCGGCGCTTCGTCGGCCGGCTTTTTGAATCGAGCCGTGACGGCGTTCATCGGCGATATGACGAAGAAATAAATCGCGAAGGCGACGAGCAAAAACGCGATGATGGCGTTGATGAAATCGCCGACCGCAAATTTGCTGTTGTTGATCGTAAAGGCCAGCGCTGCAAAATCCGGCTTGCCGACGATCGCGGCGATGAGCGGCGTGATGAGGTCTTTCACAAACGCCGTAACGACCGCGCCGAATGCGGCTCCAATGACCACCGCCACCGCTAGGTCGATGACGTTTCCGCGCATGATGAACGATCCAAAGCCTTTGATCATGCGCGGCTCATTCGCGGGGTACGAAAAAGCCCCTGGCGTTTTCGCGCCGGAGGCCTGATGCTGTGATGCAGGGCTTAACGGCCAGGCGTGCTCCCCGCAAGCGTCTGAGCGATGAGGCCGATCAAGGCTTTGTTGAATTCCGGAATGTCGTCCGGCTGACGGCTGGTCACAAGGTTGCGGTCGACCACGACGGCCTGATCGCTCCACTGCGCGCCGGCGTTTTTCAGATCGTCTTGGATCGTCGAGTAACTCGTGAGGTGACGACCTTCAGCAACTCCCGATGACACGAGCAGCCACGGTGCATGGCAAATCGCGCCGATTGGTTTTTGCGCAGCGTCGAATGACTTCACGAATGCTTGGGCCTGCGGAAGCATGCGAATCGCATCGGCATTCAGGCCGCCGCCCGGGAGCAAAAGCGCGTCGTACGATTCGGGTTTGACCTCATCGAACGTCTTATCCGGTGTCACGGTGATTGAGGGCTTTATATGCTGAAAGGCCTGCAGCGGCTCGCGCTTCTCGGAAATGATGTCGACGACGGCACCCGCATTCCGAAGACCCTTGACCGTATCGACGAGTTCGGCTTCTTCGAACCCGTCGCAAACGAGGGCAGCAACATGTTTTCCATTGAGATTTTGCATGGATCTTTCATACCCGAGCGCGGATGCGATACACGTAGCGTCAGCTTGCATAGAGGCCGAATAGCCATCGTTTCAACGCGACGCTGACGTGCACGCTCCGTCGCGTGGGCGAAAGGCGCACGCATTCTTTTTTGGCACGCCCTTTGCGATCATCTCATCAACGATAAGGTAGCCGCCGGTGCCGCCAATCCAGCTCCAGTTCTCGCCGCGTTTGCGAAAGAGCGAAACCCCGCCTCCGGCGCCGCTCCACGTCCCGAGTGCGTACAAACCCGAAACGAGCACTTCGGGCGTGAGGGGACCCTGCATTAAACTCCGAACGCGCTCGACATCGGCGTCGTCCCCCCTGTCCGCGCTCTTAGCGCATGCTCCATCGTGTTCTTCGGGCAGGGGCATTCCGTGAAGCAGCGTTCGTTCTGCGTCACGACCGATGTCAAATTCGCGAAGATCGCAACGGTTTGAAACGCTCGCGATGGCTTGCCATCCGAATCCAAATTGCTTGACCAAAAGCGGATCGCTCGCCGGTTGCCCCTCGAGCGTGCCACCCTCCGTTAAGACGAGCGCATAGCGGGCCATGCGATTGATGCGAACGATGCGGGTCGGCGCATTTCCGGCGGCGCGTACCGCTGCACCACCTGCCGTCGATGAATATGCCGGCCCGTCGGCTCGTGTGGACGGCCTTACAGGCAACGTCGCTTGGATCGAGTCGACACGCCGTGGTAAACGGAACGCCGTAACCCCGCATGACCGGCACGCCGAGAACACCGCCGCCGTTTGCAATCTGCAGCCACGTACCCGATCGGTTTACAAAGAGCGAGCCGCCTCCACCGGGACCCCACCACTCGCCCAGCGCGAAATTTCCCGAAACGCCGACGTACGGTATGAACGCACCGTGCATGCGTTCGCGGACGCTTTCAACGTCGGCACGCGGACCAACATCGTGGATCCACGCGCACCCCTCGACCGCGTGCGACGGCTTGGGCATCGAGGCGCGAAGGCGCGCTTCTTGACTTGCCACAAGGCCGATGCTCCGAACAACGCAGTCGTCTTCAACGAGCCCGAGCGCTTGCCACCCAAACGAGAAACGTTTGACGAGCACGGGAAATTTAACCGACTCGTTTTCGATGACGCCGCCATCGGTCAAGACCAGAGCAAAACGACCGACTTCGTTCAGGCGGACGGCATGTTTCGCAGGCGGATTGTTGACCGCGATATTCGCCGCCCCAACCGCGCTCGAGCCGTAGGCACGATACGTCTCTGCACTATCGGCCCGCGCAGTGAGCAACGCGCTCACAAGGGCAAGTGCACCCAACACTCTCATGGCATTCAGATACGAAGCGGGGAGGTGAATGCCTTTTAGGTTTGACCTAATTTGTAGCGCAGTCCGGCACGTAGGGCCGGCCATTCGGCAGCCGCGATGCTATAGACGTAGGTGTCGCGGAGTGTGCCGTTGCGATGGTGCCCGTGGCTACGCAGGATGCCGTCGAGGCGTGCGCCGAGGCGTTCGATTGCCGCTCGGCTCGCTCGATTAAATGACGAGGTGCGAAACTCGACGGCGATGCAGTCGAGTGTTTCAAACGCGTGTGTAAGTAGAAGCAGCTTTGCCTCGGTGTTTGCTCCCGTGCGCTGCAGGCGCTTCCGGTAGAACGTGTATCCGATTTCGAGCCGTCGGTTCGCCTCGTCGATATTGCAATACGTCGTCATGCCGACGGCGCGACCCGTTGCGCGTTCCACGATCGCAAATGGCACCATCGATCCGGCCGCTTGCAATTGCTGACGTCGCTCGATTTCTGCCGCCATGCCCTCGGGTTCGGGAACGCTCGTGTACCATAGGTCCCACAACTTCCCGTCGCGCACCGCGTCGACGAGATCGTCGTGATGGGCAGTCGAGATCGGTTCGAGAACGACGATCTCGCCTTCGAGCGTGACGGGTTTGACCCACCCCACGCGCGGCTAGGTCTTGGCTAAGGAGAGCGTCGTGTCGAGTGCGTGTGTGAGATCGCCGATCAGATCGTTCACGCCTTCGATGCCGACCGAGAGGCGCAAGAGACCGTCGGTAACGCCACGGCGTTCTCTCTCTTCTTTGGGAATCGAGCCGTGCGTCATGCGCGCCGGATGGCACAGGAGCGACTCGACGCCGCCGAGGCTTTCGGCGAGGCTGAAGAGCTTGGTGTGCTTGGCGAATTCAAGCGCTCGCGATTCCGGTCCGCGCAGCGTGAATGAGACCATGCCCCCGAAGCCGCGCATCTGTTTCTTTGCGAGTTCGTGCTGCGGATGCGAGGCAAGGCCGGGGTAGAAGACGCGCGCGACATCGTCGCGACCTTCAAGAAAAGCTGCCACGACTTTCGCATTCGATTCGTGCTCGCGCATGCGAATCGCAAGCGTCTTTGCGCCGCGCATCGTCAGCCACGCGTCCATCGGGCCGGGCACGCCGCCGACGGCGTTCTGGTGGAATTTGATCGATTCGTGCAAGTCTTTGTCGTTTGTTAGGGCCGCGCCGCCAACGACGTCGCTATGACCGCCGATGTACTTGGTCGTCGAGTGAACGACGACATCGGCGCCGAGCGCGAGTGGCGACTGGAAATACGGCGATGCAAACGTGTTGTCGACGATCACCGTTTGGCCCGCGGTTTTCATTTGCGCGATTGCCGCGATGTCGACGAGCTTCAGCAGCGGATTGGTCGGCGTTTCGATCCAGAACATCTTGGTGTTCGGTTTGATCGCGGCGCGCACGGCCGCAAGATCGCTCATGTCGACATAGGTGAACTCGAGACCGTAGCGCGTGAGCACCTTGGTGAAGAGCCGATACGTGCCGCCGTAGAGATCGTCGGTCACGATCGCGTGGTCGCCGGCTGAGAGCAGGTTGAGCACCGCAGACGTTGCTGCCATGCCGGAGGAGAAGGCGCTGCCATATTCGGCTTCTTCGAGCGAGGCGAGTTGCTGCTCGAGCGCGACGCGCGTCGGATTCACCGTGCGGCTGTAATCGAAGCCTTTATGTTCGCCGACCGACGTTTGCGTGTAGGTCGAGGTCTGGTACACCGGGACGATCGTTGCGCCCGTGGTGGGGTCCGCTTCTTGTCCGACGTGAATGGCGCGCGTGCTAAAATCCATGGATTGCCCTTCCGGATGGTCTTCGGCGGTGCCTATCGCACGCCGTCTTGTGGCCAGAACCCGTAAATCGCGCGGCCGGGTTCCAAGTCCCAAAAGCGCGTTGCGTTGTCGCCGACGCCGTACACGGTTGCGAACGGCACGTCATGCGCGAGAATCGCACCGACCAAGCGCGCGAAGTCGTTCTGCGACATCCACGTCGCGGCGTAGCGTTTGAATTTTTGCTCGTCGGTGAGGTTCAGCCAGCCCGAGGACCTACGCACGCTCTCGTGTTTCGGATCGTCCTCTTTGGTGATCGAACCGATCCGAACGCAGGCCACGCGCAGGCCGTACTTATCGCTGTAGAAACGACCGAGCGTTTCGCCGAACGCCTTCCACACGCCATAA
The DNA here is from genome assembly GCA_038231455.1 of Vulcanimicrobiales bacterium. Lineage (GTDB taxonomy): Bacteria > Vulcanimicrobiota > Vulcanimicrobiia > Vulcanimicrobiales > Vulcanimicrobiaceae > JANLVI01. The sequence goes on from JBBRLI010000005.1 coordinate 54,111, forward strand.
AGCCCGTCGGGCCGATAGGGATCGTCGATGCCAACGAGCATGCCGGATGAGGGTTCGTAGATCGCCGGTTTCTCGTCGACTTCGTACATGCCTACGGCATGATTGGAGCTTGCAAAGATGACGTGTTTTGCACCGACGCGACGCGCCGCTTCGAAGGCGTTGTACGTGCCTAAAATATTCGGTCCGTACGTGTCGTCCCACGACGTTTCCACCTCCACTTTGCCGGCGAGGTGGATAACCGCATCGCAGCCCGCGAAAGCGGCTTCGAGTGCGGCGAGATCTTGTACGTCCGCGATGATATCGGCATCGTGCAGATCGATGCGCACGACGGGGTGGCTCGTCGCAAGGTGCGTGGCAAGGCGCGAGCCGATCGTTCCCGCGGCCCCGGTGATGGCGATCTTCACGCGCTTAGAGCGTCTGGCTTGATGAGGAGAGGAAGCTGATAATATCCTGGCGCGCGAGGACGCCGATCGGCTTGTCGTTTTCGGTGACGATAATTGCGGGGTTTGCAAGTGTCAGGAGGCGGTAGGCTTTATCGACATCGTCGTTGACACTGAGCATCGGGAACGGGCGCCCCATCACTTCACTTACGGGCTTGTGCAAGAGATCCGAGTGATCGAAGACCGCTTGCATCACCGCCACGTCGTTGACACTGCCGACCACTTTGTCGCCGTCCATAACCGGCAACTGCGAGATTTCATACTTACGCAGCAGGTCGAGCGCTTCGCGCACGACGGCGCTTGGGCCGACGGTGATGAGCTGCGTGAGACCGACCTTCGAGCGCAGCACGTCACCAACGGTGTCTTTGCGCTTCTCATCCTCGATGAAGCCGTTGGCTTTCATCCACTCATCGTTGAAAATTTTGGACATGTAGCCGCGGCCGGAGTCCGGCATCATTACGACGAGTACGGCTTCTTTGGGCAGCGTCTTTGCGACGCGCACGGCGGCAGCGACGGCGGTGCCGGACGAACCGCCCACGAGTAAGCCTTCTTCGCGTGTCACGCGGCGCGCCATAAGAAACGACTCTTTATCGCCGATACGGATCGTTTGATCGATCACACGCATGTCGACCGTCACCGGCAGATACGACATACCGATGCCCTCGACTTTGTACGACTTGGGCGTATCGCCCGAATAGATGCTGCCTTCCGGATCGGCACCGACGACGACGATCTTCGGATTCATCTCTTTGAGGTAGCGCGCGGTGCCGGAGATCGTGCCGCCGGTTCCCATGCCGCTCACGAAGTGCGTGATCTTGCCGCCGGTCTGCTCCCAGATCTCGGGGCCGGTCGAGCGGTAATGGGCATCGGGGTTGTTACGATTGTGCCACTGATCGGGCTGAAAGGCGCCGGGGATGTCGGCGGTGAGACGGTTCGCAACGCTGTAATATGATTCGGGTGAGTCGTTGGCTACATTGGTCGGCGTCACCACGACCTCGGCGCCGTATGCGCGCAGCAAGTCGATTTTTTCACTCGACATCTTATCGGGCATCACAAGGATGCAGCGGTAACCGCGGATGGCGGCCGCCATCGCAAGGCCCGTGCCGGTGTTGCCGCTGGTTGCCTCGATGATCGTCGCACCTTTTTTGAGCGAGCCGGAAGCCTCGGCTTCCTCGATCATGGCGACGGCCGGGCGATCCTTGACGCTGCCGCCGGGATTGACGTACTCCACCTTCGCGAGCACCAGACACTCCGCACCATCCGTGACCTTATTCAGCCGCACGAGCGGCGTGCGGCCGACGGCCTCGAGCGCGTCGTTGAAGTAGTGCATTTCGCCGCTACCGGCTTTGGGTATAGGTGTGCTGAGCGCCATAATGCTTCGCGCTTCCGCAACCGCGGGAGCCCTGCCTGCGTCAAAGTGTTGCTGGACTACGATCCTTTTAGGGGGAACTTTTCGTGCCGACCGACTTCCGTAGCGGTTCTGTTTTTCCACGACGCGGTCGCGAATCGATCGAAGGTTTTTTATGGCTCGCCCGACTCTTTGACAAAGCGCGAGCAGCGCGCGACGAGACGATATTTGACTATATTTATCCCTGTCCGATGGACCGTGGCGTCATGGATCGCTGGGGCATTACCGACCGCGTGTTCAACGCCGCGATCGAAGACATGCATACAGACGAAGAAATCGTCGCCTGGCTCAAAGCGCGCGTTCCAAGCAAGAACCGCGATGAGGCGAATCGCTGGTTGCTCGAAGAGAAGATCGGCAACCTTGAGAAGCAAGACAAAGAAGAGGGCGTGGTTCCGGCCTAAGCCAATGCGCTCGGCATGAACCGCCTGCGCCCCATCGCTGCCGTCTTGCTCCTTGCGCTTGCCGCGTGCGGCGGGCCCGCGCTCCCCGCATCGCAGAATTATGCGACGCTCACCGGGCGAGTGATCGATTCGGCGACGAGCCTGCCGATTGCCGGTGCGATCGTCACGGTCAACTTCGTGAGTAATTCCGCGCCGACGGGCGCCGACGGGACGTTCAAAGTGCAGAACGTGCCGATCGGTCAAGACGATTATTCCGCGGCGGCCACGGGTTATGCGAGTTCGGCGACGGCTTCGACGTCGTTTGCAGCCGGACAAACCGTGAGCGTCGTCATTCCGTTGCGAAAATCGCCGTAACGCTGCACGTTCTCGTCGCCCCGGATAAATTTAAGGGGAGTGCGAGTGCCGCCGCGATCGGCGAGGCGATTGCCGCTGGCCTGGGTGATGTCGAGCCGGAACTCGCGGTTCGCATCGTGCCGATGGCCGATGGCGGCGAGGGTACGGTCGATGCGTTCATCGCTAGCGGGGCTCTCGTTCGCAGCGCACGCGTGCGAGGACCGCTCGGCGATCCGATCGATGCGCGATTCGCGCGCGAAGGCGATGTCGCCATTCTCGAGATGTCCGCGGCCTCCGGTTTAGAACTGGTCCCAACCGATCGTCGTGACGTTCTTGCCGCCACCACGTTCGGCACCGGCCAACTCATCGCTGCTGCCCTCGACGACGGCGCAAAACGGATCGTTCTTGGCATCGGCGGTAGCGCGACCAACGACGGTGGTGCCGGTGCACTCGCGGCCCTCGGTGTGCGATTTCTCAATGGCGCCGGTGCGGCGATCGACCCGACGCCGGCGCAGCTCGCGGACGTCGTCTCGATCGATGTACGTGGTCTCGATCCGCGTCTTGCCTCCGTCGCATTTGAGATCGCTTGCGATGTCGATAATCCCTTACTCGGACCGACCGGTGCAACGGCGATCTATGGTCCGCAAAAAGGCGCGATCGGCGCAATTGCCGCGCGAGCCGAACGCGGACTTCACGCGCTCGCCGACGCGATCGGACGGGCTCGGGAAAGCGATCTGCGCGAACTTCCCGGTGCCGGCGCCGCCGGTGGCCTCGGCTTCGGACTTGCCTCGCTTGCGGGCGCACGTCTTCGCCGCGGCGTCGATGTGGTTGCCGATGTCCGCGGCCTGACGGACGCACTTCGCGGCGCCGCGTACTGTATCACCGGTGAAGGCCGGATCGACGTGCAGACGCTGCACGGGAAAACCGTCGCGGGCGTTGCCGATCTCGCGCGCAGCGCCGGCGTTCCCGTCTACGCCCTGGGCGGCAGTGTCGATGTATCGGTCGAGCGCGCACTCTTCGATCGCGGCGTGGTCTGCGTTCCGATTTGCGCGGCGCCCATGCCGCTCGAGCAAGCGATGGCCGAGACCCTCGCACTCGTGCGCGCGGCAGCGGCGCGCATCGCTAGGTCGAGGCGGGTTCTTTTGGGTCCGACTGGCGGAACTTAACGAACGAGGCACGCTGCGCGATCGTCCCATCGACGATTTCCATGATGACGCGCGCGAGTTTTTCCGAGTCGTGACGCACGTTCTGCGTTTCGCTGATCACTTGCGCGCGCACGACTTTAACGCCGAGTTTGGCGAGTTCCGGCTCATCCACGAGCACCGGTAATTGGCCCTCTTCGGCATAGATGCTGCGCAGCTTACTCGGCAGTTGATCGTTCACAACCACGATATCGCAGACGTGTGCGCGCGCTTGATCGAGGAGCGTCTTTACGTGCGCTGAGGCCGTGAACGCATCGGTTTCTCCGGGCTGCGTCATCACGTTGCAGACGTAGATCTTTATTGCGCTCGATGCTTCGACTTCCCGGGCAACGCGATCGACGAGCAGATTGGGCATAATCGAGGTATAGAGCGATCCTGGCCCGAGCACGATTGCATCGGCATCGCGAATCGCCTCGATCACCTCATCGAGCGGCGCGGCGTATGGCGGATCGAAGAAGACATCTTTGATGGGCTTCGTGGCTTTTGAAATATTCGATTCGCCCTCGACGATCGTGCCGTCGACGAGCGTTGCACAAAGTCGTGCGACGCCCAGCGTCGCCGGGAGCACGCGACCTTTGATGTTGAGCACGCGGCTCGAGACTTTGATCGCCTCATCGAAATTGCCGGTAATACCGGTCATGGCGGCAAGAAACAGATTGCCGAACGAGTGACCGGTCAAGCCTTCGCCTTCGCGAAAACGGTAGCGAAAGAGATCGGTAACGAGCGCTTCGTCATCGGCAAGCGCAACAAGACAGTTCCGAATATCGCCGGGCGGCAGAACGCCAAGTTCTTTTTGCAGACGGCCCGAACTACCGCCGTCATCGCTGACGGTAACGACGGCGCTCAAGTTTGCCGTGTAGCGTTTGAGTCCGCGCAGGAGCGTCGAAAGACCGGTTCCACCGCCGATCGTCACGATCTTATAGCCGCGCTTGAGACGCGTTTCGAGCAGGGCGTCGATCATGCGGTCGGTGCCGTACGGCTGCACGGCGGTAACGATCGAATTGAGCCAGCGCCAAATCCCAAGCGCCACGAGCACGACGCCGAGTGTCATGAAAAGGAACGAAATTTTATCGGCCGGGATGACGTCGCCAACGATGTTGTCGACGAGCTCGTTGATGCGGAAGTGCGTGCCTTCGTCGGTAAACCAGCGCGAGATACCGTTCACCAAGAGAACCGCACCGAACGCGGCAACCACGAGCCAGCGTTTAACGCCCAGCCCCGGCAAAAACCAGCGCACGACGTTGATCGATCGCTTCATCGTTCCACGTCCCGCTGTTCCGTTGAGACGGCAAGCGTGGGATTTGCCAGCAAGTGCGCGGCGATACGACGCATCAAGAAGACCGATCGATGGCGTCCGCCGGTGCATCCGATCGCGATCGTCAACTGCGACTTGCCTTCTTTGCGGTAGTGCGGCATCAAGAAATCGAGCAGCGAGAGTGTTTTTTCAAGAAAGATCGCCGTCTCGGGCAACGCTTCGAGATACGCGGCAACCGGCGCGTCGTCGCCGGTGAGCGGCCGCAGTTCGGCGACGTAATGCGGATTCGGTAAGAAACGCACGTCGAAGACACAGTCGGCATCCAGCGGAACGCCGTATTTGAAACCAAACGCGAGCAACGCGACGCGCAGTTTGAGTTCGCCGTTGACGCCGAGGAACGTCGCTTGAATGCGTTCTTTGAGCATGCCATGCGTGAGCCGCGAGGTATCCCAAATGTGTTGCGCGCGGTCTCGCAGCGGCGCAAGCGATACGCGCTCTTTTGCGATGGCAACGGTCAGGTGATCGGCGTCGGTCGCGAAGGGATGGCGGCGGCGCGTTTCGCTGTACCGGCGCACGATTGCCTCATCGTCGGCATCCAAGAAGAGCAGTTCGGGGCCGAATCCAGCCTCGGAGAGGCCTTCGAGCGCTACGAGCGGGTCGCCGAACGGGCCGTGGGTGCGCACGTCCAGGGCGATTGCCACGCGATGGATCCCGCCTTGTTCGACGAGCGCGACCAAGGCCATCGAGAGGTTCGGCGGTAAATTGTCCAGACAGTAATAGCCGAGATCCTCGAACGATTTCATCGCCTGGCTCTTGCCTGCTCCGGAGAGGCCCGTTACGATAACGAAAGACTGTAAGCTCATCGAGACACCGCAAGGATCATGAAGCTTTTTTCGCCTGAGAAAGCAAACGCCCTTATCCCAATCCTCTCGCCGCTGCTCGATGAGCTGTGGACGAAGCGGCGCGAGCTTGCGATCCGCCTGCTCGAGAGCGATCCTCTGCTCCGCGCGAACCGGCCTGCGGAAACGCACGATCGCCGCGTCTCGCGCAAGTTCACCGAACTCAAGGCCGAGATCGTCCGCCTGATCAACCGGATCGAGGCACATGGCTGTGTCGTGAAAGACCTCGATCTTGGGCTCTTGGATTTTCCGGCGCTCCGCGACGGACGGCCGGTGTATCTGTGCTGGAAAGCGGGGGAATCGGCGCTCGCGCACTGGCACGGCACCGACGAGAGTTTCGTCGACCGCAAGCGGCTCGACGTTTAGAACGCAAAACGGGCGCCGCAGAGGCGCCCGTTCTCGTGTCTGTTGGAGGCGGCGGATCTAACCCGCGGCGACCGGATCGACCTTGATGAAATCCTCGGCCAGACCCTGGAGACGTACTTCGCCGAATTCCACGGTATAGGCGCCTGCCGCGAAGTCTTTTACTTCGCCGACTTCGGGAACCGTGGCAAGCTGCGGAATCTTCGAGCGGATTTCATCGGGCAACTTCACTTTGTCGCCGACGGCAAGTTCCGGCGCTTCGAAGAGTTTTTCGAGGTCGGCCAGGAGCATATTGAGCGGAATGCCATAGCCTTCGCTGACCTGTTCGATCGTCTCGGTTTCGCTGATCGCGCAGTTGGCGCAGCCGCCGAGGTGAAAGCGCGCGAACACACGGCGGGCGCCGGCATGAACTTTAAACGCGTTTTCGACGGTGAGGTCTTTGGTGAAGTGGGCCACGTACTCTCCTACTGGGGCGGCGATGTCGCTAGCATTATTCCTTGAGACGCCGGGATGGCCCCGCTGGTTGCGGCGGTGCGCTCCCACGCGGCCCGCAAGTCTTCGAGCGACCCGTCGGAGCCGCGCAAAATGCGATCGACTTCGCGCTTGAGTGATTCGGTCTGCAGCACGTCGATCGCCGTCCCGACCGCCGAGGCAAGGAGCGCAATTGCGCCTGCTTCGTCTGGCGCATACGGCTCGGCCGTGCTTTTCGGGCCGATCACAAGCATTCCGGTAAGATGTCCGCGCACCACGAACGGGAATACGCGCTCGCCCGGAATCGTACTATCGCTGCCCTCCAGAACGAGTGCTTCGCGGAACGCGCGCAAACGCACGATCGCCGGATCGTTTTCATCGATCACCGTGGGCATGTCACTTGTGGTCGCGACACAAACGAAACGATTTGGTTCGGCAAGATAAATCGTCGCGTGAACCGCGTGCGCGTTACGAATCACGATCTCGATTGCTCGATCTTCGAGCACGTCGAGGTCGGTGATAAACGACGCCTCGGTTGCGAAACGCCGAATTGCCGCCTCGGATGCGTGGCGTTCGCGGAAGAAGAAGTCATCGACGAAGCGGTCGACCCGGTGGTGGATCGATTTGAGCGAGAGTCCGAGCGTGACCGAGAGCGCGAGTTCGATGATCGAACTTGTCGTATGCGAAACGTCGACGAGAAACTTGCCGAGAAACCATTCGAGCGAGCCGAGGACAACCACGACGACGATCGAGACCCCGCCGAAGACGATCGCGCGGTTCACAACAAAGCCGATATCGAGCACGCGGTAGCGTAAGATTGCGTATCCCATACCGAATGGAATCGCAAGCGCCGTCACCGGGAGAAAGTAAATCCACTGATCGGAGTGTTTGGTGAGGAGCGCGACGACTTCGGCGATCAGTCCCGAGAAGCCGATCGCAAGCGAGAGCGACACCCAGCGGACGCGCTGTTTCTCTTCGCCCGTCGCCTTGCGATTTGCAATGAAGAATGCGGTCGTGATCGCGATGACATAGTAAATCCACGGGCTGTTTCCGAGGATCAACGCCAACATCGGCGGCCGTCGCTGGGTAATGAAAACGCTATATTCGATGAAGAAGGCGAGCGCGACGATGCCCCACACGACGAAGGGGTTGAGCCGCCGAATGAACGCGCGCACGCCGGTATCGGTGCGCGTCGGAAAGATGGTTGCAAAGCGGACGGCTTGTCCGATTCCGGTAAATGCGCAGCACTGCTGAAAGACGAGCCACGCCAGGACGAATGCGCCGCTCATGTAGTACGCGGTCGTCGATGAGAGCGCAAGCGAGAAGAGCAAAAAGAACGACGCCAGCGCCCGTCCCTCGGGTAAGTCCGGTCGCCGGAAAACAATTGCTGCTGCGACGATTCCCATCGCAACACGCAAGAAAATATAAACGTAGACAATGATCGGGACGGCGTCGTGCCTCGGAGCGATTTCGAGGTCAACGACTTGGACCGGCGACCCGGCGCGTTCGCGGCGAATCTTGAAGACGTCGCCCGGATCGACTTTATAGTAACGCATCCGCTCGTTTAACGATTGATCGACGAGTTGGAACCGATCGCCCACCCGCAACACGCGCGCGGCGGGAAGATCCGGCTTCACGCTCACCACTTCATACACGGTGTACGCGTTGGGATCAACGAGTTTCGCGGTAAATCCCTGGGTTCCAATTTTGCTGCCCGCGGCAAGATCGGTGCACACCGTTACCGCGACCAGGAGCAGCCCAAGGAAGGCGACGAGTCGCCAGAGCGATGGCTTCATGAATGTCGCTTCGCCGCTAAGAGCGGCGAGGCTTGCGACAAAAGGCAGAGCGGAGGGCGCCTGTAAGCCGGATTCTGTCCCGGCAAAGCCGGTGATCATCATCTCTCTTGGGCCGACGTTGCCGGCGACCTCGGTGCGACGTAACTCGTTCGGACGGGTATCCGCGACGCGCGAAGCGTCGTCATCGAGCGGTCTTGCTTCAGGTGGGGTTTACCCGCGCCCACGTCTCCGTGGAGCGCCGTGAGCTCTTACCTCACGATTTCACCCTTGCCGCGCTCGCGCACGGCGGTTTGTTTCTGTGGCACTTTCCTTCGAGTCACCCCGAGCGGACGTTATCCGCCACCACTCCCTATGAAGCCCGGACTTTCCTCACCCTCGCGGGTGCGATGATCCAGCGTCCTCCGCCCGGGCATCATACGCGATTGCGTGCCGCGCGGCAAGAACGGATATCGATCGGTACGCTTACGGACCGATGATGGTGATTTTTGGGTACAACTCGCTTAGCCCGCGTTTGCGGACGGTAAGGCATCCATGCATCCCGCCTCGTCGAATCGACCGACCGGTCCCTTAAGCAACGGACGCAAGCCATCGAATCCGTTCGAACACAGCTCGTATATGGTCTGGACCTACGACGCGGCACGCGAGCTGAATTACGTCAACCGAATGGTGATGGACTATTCGGGTCTCTTGGGAGACGAAGTGCTCTCGTCGACTTCGCTCTGGACGCATTTGCTCGATGCCGCGGGAGCGCTGGCGTTCAACGCTTCACTCAAGGCGGCGATGGAAAATGGCGAGTCGTTTCGGGGTGAAGCGCAATTTGTCGGGGCGCCTTCCGAATTACACGATCGCCTCTGGCACGTCGTAAGCGTCGATCCGAACCGCGATGAGAGCGGGCGTATCGAATCGTGGAGCGGTATCGCGGTCGGGATCGACGACCGGATTCGCGCGGAAATTGCGCTCGACGTTCGTGAAGAACAGTACCAACAAGAGCTGTACCGTTCGACAACATTCCAACGAGCGGTTTTACCGCCGCGTCTTCCGATCGTTCCGGGTCTTACGTTCGACGCGATTTACGAACCGGGACTGAGTAACGAGAACGTCGGCGGCGATTGGTACGATGCCGTTCGACTTCTGGACGGTCGCGTGCTGCTAACAATCGGCGATGTCGCCGGGAGCGGTTTGAATGCAGCCGTGGTGATGGGCGTCGTGCGCCAAATCATGCGTGGGATCGCGCAATTACATGCCGAGCCCGCGTTGATGCTCGACGCTTCGGATCGAGCGCTGCGACAAGAATACCCCGACGTTCTGGTCACCGCATGGGTTGGTATTGTTGACCTCGTGAGCCAGACACTCACGTATGCCTCCGCCGGTCATCCACCGCCGCTCCTCATCGAAGCGAACGGACCCGTCCGGGATCTGGATCATCTCACGTTGCCGATTGGCCTTCGCCAAGGGCATCAGGGACATGCCTCGACGATCCCGCTCCAATCGGGCGACGCGATCTGGCTCTACACCGACGGCCTGATCGAAGCGAAGCACGATATTGTCGAAGGAACGCGATTGCTCGAAGCAACGGCTCGAGATGTGCAAATGCACACCGTTGCGGATCCGGCGGCGATGATCCGTCGACTCGTCATTCCCGACGGATCACCGGACGATGTCGCGATCTTAGTCGTGAAGATCGACTTTGTCGAATCCGAGCGGTATATCGTTCGCTCGACTTTCAATTCATCCGACGCGGATGCGGCCCGCGAGGCGCGAAGAACGTTTGCAAACGGACTTTCAAGCAAACATTTCTCGCCGGTCGACATCGCCAATGCCGAAGTCGTCTTCGGCGAACTCTGCGGAAACATCGCGCGGTACGCGCCGGGAATCGTCGATGTGATCGTCGACGGCAGCGGCGAGCAAACCGTGTTGCACGTGCTCGATCGCGGCGTCGGATTCCGGCATCTCAGCCGACTTCCGTCCGACCCACTCTCTGAAGAAGGGCGTGGGTTATTCATCATCGCCGCAATGACGACGGAGTTCACCGTCGGACAGCGCGTCGGCGGTGGAAGTCACGCGCGATCCGTCTTAGTCGGACGGTATCCGGTATCGTTACTGCGCGATCTCACGTTGCCGGCGGTAACCGACCAGGTTTCGGAGACATTCTAAACGCGCCGATCGAATTTGGAGGATAGGAGACTCGAACTCCTGACCCCTTGCATGCCATGCAAGTGCTCTACCAACTGAGCTAATCCCCCGAGGCCGACCGACGACGATTTGTGAGTGCGCGGTATCGGTCCTGCCGCTCGGACAAACTTACGCCCGCGTTTCGCCACGTAACGCACGCGGCGCCGGTCGAGGCCCGGCCTCGAGTCGGTTAAGCCTTGGTCAACAGCAGCGCGTCCATGCGCCGCAGACGGTCGGCCATCGTCTGCATGACTTCGATTGCGAAAAACGGTGTGTTCTGAACGAGGTAGAGGAAGCGCTCCGGCGTGATCGGGACGACCTTCGATGGCACGGTCGCTACGGCCGTAGCCGTGCGCTCTTTGTGCTCGATAAGCGCGAGCTCCCCGAACATCCCCCCGGGACCGATCCGCTCGAGAACCCGGTCACCGAGACGAATCTCGATCTCGCCCTCGATCACGACGTACATGACATCGCCGGTGTCGCCGATTTCGACGATATGCCGGCCAACCGCAACGTCCTGGATACTCGAATCATGCCGGAACACGTCGATTGTCGTCATCAGTGCTGCTTTAGGAAACAGGGGAGGGGCTCCTTGGAGTGCTTTTTCCCACCTTGTTCCTGCCGATGGCAGCGAAAGAAAGGCCCGAGCGGTGAGCTCGAGCCAAAAATCTTGTGGAGACGTGGAGATTCGAACTCCAGACATCCTGCTTGCAAAGCAGGCGCTCTACCAACTGAGCTACGTCCCCGCGACGCGTCATCTTCCGGATCGAGTGACGCGTACCCTTGCTTTCACGGTGAAACCATCTTCACAAACGTCGAAACGAAGCGCGGATCCCACTGCTTGCTCGCGCCATTTGTGAGGATACCGCACGCTTTGTCGACCGTCATGCCTTTGCGATACGGGCGCGTCGAAACCATCGCATGATACGCGTCGGCGATGCTGATGACGCGCGTCAAGCGAGGAATGGCCTCACCTTTGAGTTTGAGCGGGTAACCGGTGCCGTCCCACGACTCTTGGTGCGTTTCGACTAGCGTCGAGACGCGTCGCATCTGCGGAATGGGGCTGAGGATTCGTGCGCCGTCGCCCGGGTGCTTGCGCATCACGTCGAATTCCGCATCGGTGAGCGGACCGTCTTTCCCGAGAATGCTCTCGGGGGTGCCGATTTTGCCGACATCGTGCAAGAGCGCGCCGAGGCGCAACTCTTCGAGCTCCGTCTCGCCATAGCCGAGGAGCTTGCCGAGTTTGAGCGCGTAGTTTGCAACGGCGTGCGAATGGCCGCTGGTGTACTTGTCGCGTACGTCGACGGCCTGTGCGAGAGCCAGAGCCATATCGATATTGCGACCGCCGCTGCCGGCGACGCGCTCGGCCGCTTTTTCGATTGCGTGCGGGCCGGTGGAAAACTGTTTGGACGTCAGGACTGCGAAAAACGCTTCTTGTGCCAGCCGTTCCCACTCGCTGTTGAGATTGCGATTGGCGACGTGCAGCCGATTGCGGCCGCCGTATTTGGCGACGTAGAGCGCCTTATCGGCCGTCTCGAGCAAACGATCCGCTTGCGTGCCGTGCATCGGTGTCTCCGCGATGCCGATCGATATCGTGCAGGCAGGCACGCCGTCGGGTGTATTCTCTGCGATTCGCTCGATGAGCAGACGCGCGCGTTGTGTCGCTTCTTCGACGCCCGTGCTGGGGAGCACCATAAGGAATTCCTCGCCACCGTAGCGCGCGGCGACCTCGTGCGATTCGACGCTCGCTTTCAGTTCCGCGGCAACGTAACGCAGCACGCTATCGCCGACGAGGTGTCCGTAGGCGTTGTTGATGTCGCGCATCTTGTCGATATCGATCATCAAGAGCGAGAGCGGGTTTTTCGACGAGCGCGCCTGCGCGAAGAGCGCCGTATACTGCTCCATCGCGAAGCGGTGATTGTAGATGCCCGTCAGGCCGTCGGTAATTGCTTCATACCGCAGGCGTTCGTAGCGTTCGGCGGTAGTGACGGCCGAGCCGACCATATTTGCGACGGCTTCGAGGAATTGCGCGTCGTCGGCGGAGAGGGTGGCGGCTGAGAGCGAGATATCCAGTGCACCGACACCCTCGCCGTTGACGATCATGGGGACCACGACACGCGTTCCCTCGAGATTGTCACGGACGAGAATCTCGCCCGTTTCGAGGGATTCTGCAATCGTTCGGTCGTTATTCGAACGAATCGAGACGCGGGCACTTCCCGCACCGTAGACACCGGCGAGCTGCATCGATACGGAATCGATGATCGCATCGGCGCCCCGATGATCGGCGAGGGTCTTTGCAAGATTGCTCAGCATGTTGAGTTGCGCGCCGCGGACTTCGAGCGTCGGATCGCCTTCGGTGATGTGCAGGCCGCGTTTGGTGCCGCTGATTCCCGCACCGATGACGCGCGAAATTTTCTGCAGCGCCGTTTGCGCTTTTGCATCCCACATGCGCGCAGATGCATACACGTCGATAACGAGCAGGCCCGCGGGTTTGCGTTCGCTCGCGATCGGGACGATCAAGCTCGAGCGGACGTTCGAGAAGCGAAGCGCACGCCGTTGACTCGGTGCGATCGGATAGCGGTCGTAATCTTCGATCGCGACTTGCATCCCGGTCTCGAGCGCATTCACCATAAACGCTGGCAACTGGGCGATCGGGTGGATCGAACCTAGTAGCGACGGCGTCGCGCCGGTCGTTTCGTGCGTGACGACAAGCCGTTTTTCCGCAGGGTTGAAGCGGTAGACGACCGCTCGATCGATCCCAAGCAACACCGGTAGACGTCCGACGATTCGCTGCAGCCCGGCTCCCACATCGCGACGTGAGGCTAAGCGTTTGAATTCGTCGACTAATCCATCGACGGGATCCAAAGCGGTCGGGGGTGCGACAGACAACGTGACTCCAAGCAAGCAAGTGGCGTACAATAGTAGGGTTCGGCAGAACGCCGTCGGATTCTGAGAGACCGCAATACTATGTAACCGGAGTGTAATTGACCACGACGATCCCGACCTCAGGCGAATACCCGCAGGCCGACCGACTCGATCAGGTAGACGACTATCACGGGACGCGCGTCGCCGACCCGTACCGCTGGCTCGAAGACGTCGATGCGCCGCAAACCGCGGCTTGGGTCGAGGCGCAGAACGCGCTAACGGCGCGCATCCTGGCGCGCTCGGATCGGCGCGCAGATATTCATGCGCGCCTCACCACCCTCTGGGACTATGAAAAGTTCGGCATTCCTCAGGCCGTCGGCGATCGATTCTTTTACACGAAAAATGCCGGTTTGCAAAATCAGGCCGTCCTCTACACCGCGCGTTCGCTCGGTGCGACATCGCGCGTATTGATCGATCCGAACACCCTCTCAAGTGACGGTACCGTCGCGCTCTCCGGACTCTCGCTCAGTGATGACGGAAGATACGTCGCTTATGCCATCTCGGCTTCGGGGTCGGATTGGCAAACATGGCGCGTGCGTGAAGTCGCCTCAGGTCGCGACTTGCCCGATACGATCGCGTGGAGCAAGTTCTCGGGCGCGGCGTGGCTGCTCGATGGCAGCGGCTTTTTTTATAGTCGGTTCGATGCGCCCGCCGGTGAAACGCAGTTCAAGGACGCAAACTACGATCACAAGTTGTACTTCCACGCTCTGGGCACGGCGCAGATCGACGATTTGCTCGTGTACGAGCGCCCCGACCATAAAGATTGGACGCTCGGCGCCGAGGTTACCGAGGACGGTCGGTATCTCCTTATTTCCGCCACCAAGGGAACCGAATCGCGCAATCGCGTGTTCGTGCGCGATCTGCAGTCGAACGACTCGGCCGTGCGCGGCCTCTTTACCGCGGGCGAGGCGCAATACCAGTTCGTCGGCAACGTCGGGACAACGATGTACTTCCAAACGACGAGTGATGCGCCGCTCGGCCAACTCGTCACCGTCGACGTCGATGCACCGCAACACCACCGGGTCGTACTTCCGCCATCCGCCGACACACTCGAGAGCGTGCAACTCGTCGGCGGTCGGCTGATCGCAACGTACTTGCACGATGCGCACTCCGTCGTACAGGTGTACGACTTGAACGGGAAGCTTGCCTACGAGGTGGGATTGCCGGGTCTCGGCACGGCATCGGGATTCGCCGGACGCAAGCACGATACCACCGTGTATTTCGCGTTTACGTCCTACGTCGCACCGGCCGCGATCTACGCGCTCGATCTCGAATCGGCAACCACGACGCCGGTGTTTGCGCCGAGAGTCAATTTCGATCCAGCGGCGTTCACAAGCGAACAGGTTTTCTATACGAGTAAAGATGGGACGCGCGTGCCGATGATCGTCTCATCGAAAGTCGGCGTGCCGCGCGATGGCACGGCTCCGACGATTCTTTACGGGTACGGGGGCTTCGATATCTCGCTTACCCCGGCGTTCTCGCCGGCGATCTTGGTGTGGCTGGAACTCGGCGGTGTGTATGCCGTTGCCAATATTCGCGGCGGTGCGGAATACGGAGAGGCATGGCATCTCGCCGGGACGTTCGAGAAGAAGCAGAACGTCTTCGACGACTTCATCGCCGGTGCCGAGTATTTAATTTCGGAGCGCTACACCTCGACTGCGAAACTTGCGATTGCGGGTGGGAGCAATGGTGGGCTGCTCGTCGGCGCTTGCATGACGCAGCGGCCCGAACTCTTCGCGGCGGCTCTCCCGGCGGTCGGTGTGATGGACATGCTGCGCTTCCAGCATTTTACGATTGGTTGGGCGTGGACCGCGGAATACGGTTCGGCCGATAATTCGCAGCAGTTTCCCGCGATTTACGCATATTCGCCCTTACACAACCTGCGCGAGGGGACGCACTATCCGGCAACGCTCGTCACGACGGCCGATCACGACGACCGGGTGTACCCCGCGCACAGCTTCAAGTTCGCGGCGGCGTTGCAGCACGCGCAAGGCGGACCGGCACCGGTGCTCATTCGCATCGAGCAGAAAGCCGGGCACGGAGCGGGTAAACCGACCACCAAAGTGATCGACGAAGTCGCCGACCGATACACTTTCCTTACGCAAGTGCTCAACATCGCGAAGGCGGCGAAGGAATCGTAGGGACGTAACAAAATGTGCGGTCATGGTCGCACGTTTTTGTCTTGTCGTCGCGTTGGTTTTTTCGTTGGTCGGTGCGGATGCAAATGCCGCGGGCCTGGGAGCACTCTCGACACCGCTGGCCGATCCGTTTCCCAGTACCTATGCACCCGCTCAAGCGCGAACGACGCTCATCCGTAATGCAACGATTCTCACCGCCGCCGGCCCGACGATTCGGGCCGGCTCGATCCTCTTGCAGAACGGCAAGATCGTCGCGGTCGGTGCGAACGTTGCCGCTCCGCCCGACGCCCTGATCATCGATGGCACGGGGAAGTACGTGACACCCGGTATCGTCGACATCCACTCGCACCTTGGCGTGTACGCAGCACCCGGCACATCGGCGCTCGATGACGGCAATGAGGCAACCAACCCGGTCACCGCAAACGTGTGGGCCGAACATTCGGTGTGGCCGCAAGACCCACAATTTCCGCGCATCCTCGCCGGCGGTGTCACGACGATTCAGGTGCTACCGGGTTCTGCCAATCTGATCGGCGGCCGCAGCGCGATTCTCAAAGTCGTTCCGTCGCGAACGGTTCAGGGCATGAAATTTCCTGGCGCCAAATACGGCCTAAAAATGGCGTGCGGCGAGAATCCCAAGCGCGTGTACGCGCAGCGCGGACCCTCGACACGGATGGGCAATGTCGCTGGGTATCGCACGGCGTGGATTGCAGCGGAGGCCTATCGCCGCAAGTGGGATGCTTGGAATACGACCAAAACCGGCGAGCCGCCGGCGCGCGACCTCGGACTCGAAACGCTCGCGGAAGTCTTGCGCGGCAATATCCTGGTTCACAATCACTGCTACCGTGCGGATGAGATGGCGCAGATGCTCGACATCGCAAAAGAATTTGGTTACCAGATACGCGCGTTTCACCACGGCGTCGAAGCCTACAAAATCGGCGACATGCTTGCCGCAGCCGGAACGGGCGCCGCGGTGTGGGCGGATTGGGGCATGTTCAAACTCGAGGCGATGGATTCGATTCGTGCAAACATGGCGCTCGTCGACGCGGCGGGCGCAAAGGCCATGATTCACTCCGACGATCCCAACGGCGCGCAGCACCTCAGTCAAGAAGTTGCCAAGGCGATGGCTGCCGGTAATGCGCTTGGCATGAACATCTCCGAAGAGAAAGCCGTGCGCTGGATGACGATCAACCCGGCCTGGGCGCTCGGACTCGACGACAAGATCGGTTCGCTCGAAGCCGGCAAGAACGCGGATGTCGCGCTCTGGAGCGGCGATCCGTTCTCGGTCTATACCAAAGCGGAGAAAGTATGGATCGACGGTGCGCTGCTCTTCGATCGGAGCGATCCCGCCCAAAATTGGAAGACCGATTTCGAACTGGGCTTCGTGCGCCCGCAAGGAGCTGGTAAATAGTGCGCGTTCTTGCTTCACTTACCGCACTGATCGCGCTCGCACTACCCGTTGCCGCGAATGCTGCGACGATCGCCATCGTCGGCGGGACCGTGTATCCGGTCAGCTCCGCCCCGATCAAAAACGGTACGGTGATCATCACCGACGGAAAGATCACCGCGGTTGGCGCGAATCTCGCCGTTCCCGCGGGTGCGCAGCGCATCGATGCGACCGGCAAAATCGTTACGCCCGGATTAATCGACGCCTACACGCAAGTCGGCCTCGTCGAAATTGAGGCGCAGCGCGAGACGCGCGAGACCTCATCGAGCAATCGGATCGCACCATCGTTTATCCCGTGGGACGGTTTCAATACGGAATCCGTCATCATTCCGCCGACGCGCGATGACGGCGTGACGAACGTCGTGATCGCACCCTCCGGTGGATTGATCGCCGGTCAGGCTGCGATGCTCACCTTGCGTCCCGGCAACCCGCGCTCTTTACTCGAAGGCCGTCTGGCCGGAATCGTCGTTCAATTCGATAACCCGCAAGCAGCGGGCGCGAGCTCACGCGGCGAGTTGATCGGCAAGCTGCATGCGCTCCTCGACGATGTTCGTCTGTATGCAGCCAATCGCGCGAAGTACGACGGTACGACGCTTCGGACGCTCGGCGCAGCGAAGGCGGATCTCGATGCGCTCGTCCCCGTCGTGCAGGGGCGCGAGCCGCTCTTAGTCGATGCCGAATCGGTCGACCAGATCGAATCGGCACTCCAGTTCGCGCGCGACGAGCGCGTGAAGATCATCCTGGTCGGCGGAGCGGAGGCGTGGCTCGTTGCAGGCGACCTCGCGCGCGCTCACGTCCCCGTCCTCTCCGGGGCGATGAACAATATTCCGAATAGTTTCTCGACGCTCAACTCGCGTCAGGAAACGCCGGCGCTCTTACGTCGTGCCGGGGTGACCGTCGTGCTCGTGAGCAGCGATCCCGGCGGCGATTCGCATAACTTCAACGCCCGCAACATCAAATACGAAGCAGGCAACGCGGTCGCCTACGGCATGTCCCACGACGATGCGCTGCGCGCGATTACGTTGACACCCGCCGAAGTCTTCGGCGTTGCCGACCGGCTCGGTTCGCTTTCGCCCGGCCGCAATGCAAACGTTGTGGTGTGGAGCGGCGACCCGTTTGAATTTACGACACGTGTCGAACACGTTTTCGTCGACGGACGTGAATTGCACGAGCGCACGCGCCAAGATTTGTTGACGGAGCGATATCGCACGCTTCCACCCGCGAAAAAAGCCCCCTAAGGTAAGGCCGTGCTGCGGATCGCACTCTTTGGCGAGCCGCGCTTCTCGTTTCGCGGGGAACCGTATCGATTCGAGGCGCTGCCGCGCGCCTTGCCGCTGCTCGCGTACCTGATCCTCAACCGTGCCCATCCAGCATCCGTCGATGCGGTCGCGACGCTGCTCTGGCCGGACGATCGCGAGTCGGATGCGCGCGTGAAACTCCGTCGGCACGTGAGCGTCTTGCAGACCGCCCTGCCGCCGGACGACCCCGCGCAGCCTTGGATTCACGCGACCCCGGATACGCTCCAGTGGAACCTCGCCTCAGATGCGTTTTGCGATTTGATCGCGTTTGAAGAAGACGCCGCCAACCTCTCGACCTACGATGCTGCCGTCGCGCTGTACGGTGGCGAATTTCTCGTTGGATATCATGCGCCGTGGATCCAAGTCGAACGCGACCGATTGCGCCGTATCGCGCTCTTCCGTCGCGAAGCGCTCATGGCGCTTGCGGAAGACGACGCGCGCACGGATGACGCGATGCGACACGCGCGCGCGATTCTTGCGATCGATCCATGGCGCGAGAGCGCCGTTCGTGCGCTCATGCGCGAACTCGCGGCGCAGGGCGATTACGCCGGAGCAGCGGCGGAATTCGACCGCTTCGCGCATCGGATGCGGCGCGAGCGTCTCGCCGAGCCGAGCGCCGAAACCGCCGCGCTTCTCCGCGCTTTCGTCGGCGACCGCGTGATACCGTCGCACGCGTTCCCGGGGCGCGAGCCCGCTTTGCGGATGCTCGAAGATGCGTATGCCATGGTTCAAAGCGGACGCGGGACGACGCTGTTTCTCATCGGCGAGCGTTCTAGCGGAAAAGCGGAGTTTGCCGAAATGTTCGCTGATGGATGCACCGATGCACGCGTTTTTATCGGCCGTGCCGCCGGTCGCGAGGGTCGGCCGTACGAGCCGATCGCATCCATTCTGCGGTCGGCACTCCCGTACGTTCGCGAAGTCGTTCCGCCCGGCGAGATCGCGGCGCTGGCCGCTTTGCTTCCCGAAGTTGGGCGGCCCCTACCGCGGACGCACGCAAGCGACCTCGAGCGAGAACGGCGCCGTCTCTATGATGGAATCGCCGCTGCGGTGCTTGCGCTCGCGCGCCCCGGGCCGCTCGTGCTGGTGTTTCCCGATCTTCATCGCGCCGGTCATGCCACGGTTGCAGCGCTGGAATCGCTGGCACATCGGATCGCGGGTGCGCCGGTGCTGATTGTGGCAACGGCTTCCTCCGTATCTGAACCGCTCGGCTCGTCGATCCGACGATTGAGCCATGCGGGGCGCGCCGCGACGATTCAACTTGTATCGAGTTCCAACGGGAGATATGAGTCGATTACCGCGCCGATGGCGCGAACGCCCGCGGCGGTTTCGGCAGAACAGTACGCAATGACCGCGCGCGCAGCCGTTGAGATTTTCGCTGATGACGATGCGCGTATCGCGATCGAGCGCGGCTTGCGGGCGGAGCAAACCGAGCAATCCCGGTATGCGCTCCTGATCGAACAAGAACGCATCGCGGCCGCGAGCGCCGGGCGTGCCGATCACTTGCGGCTGCTCGGGGAACTCACGGAGCTTGCAACCGATTCGCGGAAACGTGCCCAGGTGCTGCAGCTGCGAATCCGTTGCGCGAGGATCGGGGGTGAGGTCGATGAGCGCGAGCGGCTCGTCGACGTATTCATGGCGTTCGCGCTTGAACTGGGAGACGCGGCACTCACGATGCGAGCGATGCTCGCCCGCGGTCAAGCCGCACGTGATGCGCAGAAGTTTTCCGCGGCGCGCATCGATCTCATCGCCGCATCCGATCGCGCCCTCGCGCTCAACGCCGCGACGGTTGCCTGTGAGACGCTGCTAACGCTTGCCGAAATGGAAGCCTCGCTCGGCAATGCTCCGGCAGCGTACGACTATCTCAAACGCGCGGATCGCGAAGCGGAACATGCGGGCGATCTTCTCGGACAAGCGCAGATCGTAGGCCTCACGATCGGTATGCTCCTTGGTGAGATGCGCATGTCCGAGGCGATCGCGACGGCCGATTCAGCAGAGCCACTTTTCGCCGTCTCCGGCGATCGCGAGACGCATGCGGATGTCCGAACGCAAGTCGCCCGCGCCCTCAACCGATTAGGGCAGTTCGAGCGGGCACTCGTGATCTATCGAAGTGTTGCACGGGTCTACCGCGAGCTCGACGTCCCGCTTGGCGAAGCAAAGACGCTCATCAACTCGTCGATCCCACTTATGCGGCTTGGCAACTACGATGAAGCGCTTGCAAGCGTTCAGCGGGCTGCAGCGATTTTCGAGCGGATTGGTGACGTTTTTGGGCATGCAACCTGCGTGAGCAACGCGGGTCTCATCGCCTACTATCGACATCGCTATGACGATGCGGTCCACGAATGGGAGCGTGGACTCAAGCTCGCAGAAAAGAGCGGCAATCGAGAGATCACCTCCAAAATCATGAACAATTTGGGTGCGGCGGAGAGCGCGCGCGGGAATTACGAACGTGCGATCGACTTGCTCGAGCGCGGCATCCGCATGGCGACAGCGCAGGATCACGCGCTTGCCGTTGTTACCGAACTCCCGGACTTAGTACTGGCCTACGTGCGTCGCGGTGATTCGCGTCGCGCCGAAATGACCGCGCGGACCATGCTTGAGGTCGCCGCGCGCCTCACCGATCCGCACGATGAGATGTTTTATATCGAGTACGTCGCGGGGCTCGTGGACGATCGCCGTAGCCGTCTGAGTTCGGCACGGGCACACTATGCCGTCGCGGAACGCCTCTTCTTGGAACGCGTGGCGTCGTTTTCCGATGACGCCTCGCGTCGAGCTTTCCTCGATTTGCCGAACAGTCGCTTGATCCGCGAGGGGTTGAAGTTGCGCTAAGGCGCGCGATAGACCGTGCGTCCGCCGACGACCGTCTGCAAGACGCGCGTACCGAGAATTTGTTCTGCCGGAACTTGTACGATGTCGCGATCGAGGACCACCCAGTCGGCATATTTCCCGACCGCGATCGAGCCCAGCAGGTTCTCTTGGAATCCTGCGCGCGCAGCCCAGATCGTCATCGACTCGAGTGCTTCTTCGCGCGTCATCCGTTCGCGCGGATACCAGCCGCCCGGCGGTGCGTTCTTGCCGTTCTCGCGCGTCACGGCACTGTGATAGGTGATGAGCGGATCGACGCGCTCAACGGGAAAATCGGTCCCGTTCGCGATCTTGACGCCCGTGGCAAGGAGCGAATGCCACGCATACGCGCCGACGATGCGTTTAGGCCCAACGCGGGCTTCGGCCCACATCATGTCGCTGGTTTGGTGGCTTGACTGCATCGACGGAATGACGCCAAGCCGGGCGAAACGTGGAATATCGCTTGGTTCGAGAATCTGCGCGTGTTCGATGCGAAATCGCGCGTCTTTGGCAAGTGGAAAGGCCTCGAATGCTTGCTGATAGGCATCGAGCACGATGCGATTTGCTCGGTCGCCGATGGCGTGCGTCCCGACTTGAAAGCCGGCGCGTAAGGCGCGCTCGGCGATGCCTTCGATATGGCTTTGCGTTGAGACGAGCAAGCCGCTATTCGCCGGGTCGTCCGTATAGGGCGTGAGGAGCGCAGCACCGCGCGATCCGAGCGCGCCATCGGCGTAGAGTTTGATCGACCGGATCCACAGGTGCCCGTCGTAGAGTGCGCTCTGCGGACCGCGCGCAAGATAGTACGAGATGTCCGCGTCGTTGTCGCTGATCATCGCGTAGGTTCGCAGGGTGAGTTTCCCGGCACGAGCGAGTTCTTCGTCGACCTCGATGACGCTGCGCGTTTCGCCGGGATCGTGCACGGTCGTGAGGCCATAGCGATGCGCGACGGCAATTGCGTCGAGCATCCCACGCCGCACCTCATCGTGTGTTGGTGCGGGGACCGCGGCGGAAATGAGTGCCTTCGCGTTGTCGATGAAGACGCCGGTGGGCGCGCCGGTTTCATCGCGCAAGAGCCGTCCACCGACCGGATCGGATGTATTCGCGGTAATATTCGCAGCGCGCATCGCGGCGGCGTTCGCGAGCAGTGCGTGGCCGTCGATGCGCGTGAGTACGACCGGATGGTCGGGGATCGCCGCATCGAGTGCTTCATGCGTCGGGAACGCCTGCCCCGGCCAGCGATTTTGGTCCCAGCCGCGTCCGATCACCCACGCGCCCGGCGGCAATTCTTTCGCACGCTTTGCGGCCCGCGCGACGACTTCGTTATACGTTGGAACATCGACCAGGTCGACCGTCCGTAGCCCAAGTCCGAGGCCAAGTAAGTGACCGTGCGCGTCGATAAGACCGGGAAGCACCGTCGTACCGTGCGCATCGATCACGGTTGTCCGCGGACCGCGATAGCGCATTGCGCCCGGGGCATCGCCGACAAAGATGAAGCGCCCACCGCGTACGGCAAAAGCGGAGGCTCGAGCGTGCCCGGGTTCGACCGTGCGGACATTCGCGTTCTTTACGACCGTATCGGCCGGTTCGACCGGGCTGCCGGCTCCGAGAATCGGCACGAGCGCAAGCAACAGGACGACCACGATCGAACGCATGGTGCGAACTACTCCTGGGCAAGTAAGAAACCCGTTTCGTGGTCGCAGCTCGTGATAACCAAGGCGGCCTCCGGTTGATCGAGGAGAATCTTGGGCACGCGTGCATAGCCGGGTGAATTTTCAAATGTTGGGGAGATATTCGATGAATGGCCTTCGGTCGGTAACTGCACTTGCGCTCGCGCTTTCGGTCTGCTTTTTGACTCCGCAGGGAGCGAACGCGAAAAATCCGTGCAAACAAAGTGGCGGGCGCCAGCTCAACATGCAGATCCATCAACTCGACGGACAACGCAAGCAGATCCAACGGCAATATCGAGGTCCGCAAAACGCGGTGGCTCGTCGCAATGCGCTAGCGCAAATCGATGCGCAGCGCGACGGACTCGAGGCGCAGAAACGCAACATGAAAGAGCGCGTAGAAGAGTGTAAAGAGGCGCACGGCCGGCGCTAACGTGTGATCCCGGTCCGCGTGTGGTGGAGAGCGGATCGGGTACACGCCCAGGGTGAACGTCAAATCCGGTCGCCCACGCTTATGACCTTCGCCGATCCGATCGTCGTCGCGTTTACCGGTGATCTCGACGTTTCGAAGTACACGCAACTGCGCGATCGCTTGAACGAGGTGTGGGATGGCCGGTCGCCCATGATCGTCGATCTCCATCAGGTCCGCTTGATGGACTCCACGTGTCTGAGCGAATTGTTATTGTTCCGACGACGCCTTCAACGCGCGGAAGCGGCCTTCGCAGCAATCGTCACCGACCCAAATATTTTACGTTTGCTCGAAATAACGGGCTTGAAGAAATCGCTGAACGTCGCAACCGACCTCGAGTCGGTTCTGCTGGCGTTTCGTCGCAGCGAGTAGCGACGGAGCAAAAAAGTCGACCGCCGATTGAACATCGACGGTCGACTTGACTTGGTGGGCCATCCTGGGTTCGAACCAGGGACCTCATGCTTATCAAGCATGCGCTCTAACCAACTGAGCTAATGGCCCGCACGGCAACTAACGTTACGAGAGCGGACCAAATTTGTCAATCGCTTCGCGGACCCTGCCTAGATCAGCGCGATCCATTTCTTCAAGATCTCATCGTCGCGCTTGACCTGCTCCATCGAGAGGTCCCGCAGGGCGTTGAGTTCGCGGTCGAGTTCGGCCCGCTGCCGGAGCACGGTGTCGAACTGCATCCGCGCTTGAAGTGCCGCTGTTTCGTCCGCGCCCTCGGCGCTCGATTGGGCCGCGGTAACGGCAGCGGCAATCTTCTCAGCGAGTTCGTCGCTCGCGGCCGCCAACTCGACCTGCCTTCCGGTGTCACGGGACTTTGCAGCGGCGGACGGTCGGGCAGTCGCGGGTGCGCGGTTGTTGAGAACGAGCACGCGATTAACCGGTGATCGACTCGATGAATTTCTTGGTGATCTGGTCGTCGGCTTTGCGCTGCTGCATTGCGACTTCGCGTAAAACGTTACTTTGGCGCATCAGCTCGGATTTTTCCGCCGTCATCTGATCGAACGCATTCGATTGTGCCTGGAGTGCGAGTTGATAGTACGCATTTTGCGCGTTCATCCCATCTTGTGCGAGAAGGACGCCACTTTGCCAGGCGCCTTGCGCGCCATTTGCGGCATTGCCAATGGCAGCCGTACCGGTGGCGCCGGCGCCCGTAAAACCGCCGACCGCCGCGGCACCCGCTGCGACCGCCGGATTGCCGGTGGTCAGGAATGTCTGCAGTCCCACGCCGAGCGCGGAATTGAGATTGAAGCCCATGCTGATCTCCTAAAAGGACGAAGTTGCCAGTCGTTCACGCCGGGTGCGCTCGCGGCTAGTCATCAGATTATGAGGTTGCTTTGCGATCGATCATCATCGCCGGAAGCGAGAATTGACGCGCTATCGTCTTTCGGTGGTGCGGGTTTTTTATGCGCCGGAAGCGACGGACATGCTCCCGAAGCCGTGCCGAGCTGCGTGTAGAGGGACCGCAAAGCGTTGGTTTGGGCTGCGCTTTCCGGAAGTGCCGCGACCTGCACGTCGCGTGTCGCGGCGATCGCTCCGGGCGAGGAAGAAGTCGTGCTGATCCGCTGGTAATGGCGCAGGACCGAATCGGCGTAGCCGAGGGTCGTCCCGTCCCCCCAGGCCGTCTTGGTCCCGGCGGCTTTGGCGCTACCCGCGTTGTAACACGAGAGCGCCGCATGCACGTCGCCCCCATTTTGCTTCACGAGGCCGGAGATGAGCCGCGCCGCGTACTCGGCGTTGGCTGCCGGGTCCATCGCCGCCGGGGTCTTGGCGAAAGGGTGCCAGCGGTCGTCGATTTGGAAGATTCCGTGGCCGTGGCCACCGTCGCCGACGATATTACGCCCGGAGTCGCTTTGTGGCCCGCCCGTTTCCTGAGCGGCAACCGCAGCGAGCAGACGTGGGTCAAGGTGGTGGCGCTGGGCGGCAGCGGCGATCTGCCTGCCGAACGCCACATGTAAACTACTCACGGCCCTCGTTCACGCATCCTGGGCAAGCGCCTAGTTTGACACCGGAGGACGGCCATACTACAATGGGGCGTCGAGGCTCCCGCGCGGGGGCCTCGGTCGTGTGTTATGCCTCCACTCACCATTGATATTGGCGGCCTGCTTGCCGCAGGTCGACCGATGATCCTCGACGGGCCCGTCGAGGTCGCGGCGTTTGGCGGCTTCACGTTCTCACAACCCGCCCGTGCCCAGCTCGAACTTCGTCGAGTGGACCGCGGAATCGAAGTTGATGGGACGATCGAGGCCACTGTATCCGGACCCTGCGACCGCTGCGTCGAGGACATCACCGTCCCCGTCGTCATCCCGGTCGAAGAACGCTTCGACCCGCCAAGCGGAACGAGCGATCCGTTTGCGGACAACAACGTGCTCACGGGCAATCTCTTGGACGTCGAAGACCTGGTCCGGCAGCTAGTCACTAGCGCCTTACCACTGGGATTCTACTGCTCCGAAAACTGTCTCGGTCTTTGCCCCAAATGCGGACTCAACAAAAACGACGGCAACTGCACGTGCCCGTCGGATACGGAAGGCGATCATGGCGAATCCTAAATGGAAAACCCCGCGCTCGAAAACGCGCAGCCGCCGAGCTGCAAACTGGAAGCTCAATCCCGTCACGGTGATGGAGTGCCCCCAGTGCCACCAGCCCAAGCTCCCGCATTTTGTGTGCGGAACCTGCGGCATGTATAACGGCCGCATGGTCGTTGAGCCGCGCGATGAACACGCCGGCCACAATCACGGCTAATTGAGCGCCACGGGGGTCCGGATCGCCGGGGTCGGGCATTACCTCCCCGAGCGGATTCTCACCAACGCCGATCTCGAGCGGACGCTCGATACGAGCGATGAGTGGATATCCAGCCGGACCGGGATTAAAGAACGACGCATGGCGCGCGCCGATGAAGCGACGAGCGACCTTGCCGTCGCCGCGGCGCGCAATTGTCTCGAACGCTCCAAGCTCCAGGCAAGCGACATCGATCTGTATATCGTCGCAACCTGTTCGCCCGACATGCCATTTCCGGCAACCGGGTGCATCGTGGTTAGCAAGCTTGGCGTCGTTGGCAAACCCGCTTTCGATATGGAGATTGCGTGCAGCGGTTTCGTCTACGGCCTCACGATCGCGAGCAGCATGATTCGCGCGGGGGTTTATAATCGTGTCATGTTGATCGGTGCCGAGAAGCTTTCGGCGATCGTGAACTATGAAGACCGCGGAACCGCCATTCTCTTTGGCGACGGCGCGGGCGCGGTGATCCTCGAGCGCGCGGAGATCGATTGCTTCCTTGCCTCGGATCTCGGATCCGATGGCACGACGCCCGGCTTCCTCATGGTGCCGGGCGGCGGGACGGTGGAGCCGATGTCGCAAGATTTGCTCGACGTCCATCGCGACAAGATTCACATGAACGGGACGGGCGTCTTCAAAGTCGCCGTTAACAAGATGGCCGAGAGCGCCAAAGCGGTGTTGCGCCGCGCGAACCTGACGCCAGCCGATTGCGACTTCATGATCCCGCATCAGGCCAATCGCCGGATCATCGATTCGGTCGCCAATATCTTGTCGTTGCCAGCGGAAAAAGTCATCATCAACGTGGAGCAGTACGGGAATACGTCGGCAGCGTCGATTCCGATCGCGCTCT
The DNA here is from genome assembly GCA_038231455.1 of Vulcanimicrobiales bacterium. Classification (GTDB taxonomy): domain Bacteria; phylum Vulcanimicrobiota; class Vulcanimicrobiia; order Vulcanimicrobiales; family Vulcanimicrobiaceae; genus JANLVI01. Next base: position 81,261 of record JBBRLI010000005.1, read on the forward strand.
CCGAAACCGAACTTGCCGGTAAGCTCAAAGCCGGCGATATTATTGTCTTTGCTGCCTTCGGCGGTGGACTCTCGTGGGGCGCGGTCGCATGGAAGTGGGCAGCGTAGTGCGCGTCGGCGTTATCTTTCCGGGTCAGGGATCGCAAGTCGTCGGCATGGGCGCGGATGTTGCCGCGAGCAATTCCACCGCCGCCGCGCTTTTCGGCTCGGCAAAACGCGTGCTCGGCTACGATTTGCTGGCGATTGCGAAAAACGGACCGGAAGAGAAGCTACGCGAGACGCGCTACAGTCAACCCGCGATTTTCGTCGCGAATGTCGCGCTGCGTGCGGCAGTCGGCGATGCGCTCGCGCCGGTCGTTACGGCGGGCCACTCGTTTGGCGAATTCTGCAGTCTGACGATCGCAAATGCGCTGCCGTTTGAATCGGCGCTCGCGCTCGTCAACGAACGCGCTCTTGCGATGCAGCACGATGCCGAACAGGCGCCGGGTGGAATGTCGGCCGTGCTTGGCCTCGATCCCGACAAACTGCGCGCGGCGGTCGCTGCGGCGCGTGAGAAGACCGGCGGGCGCGTCGCGCTTGCGACGTTCAACGCGCCGGGACAAATCGTCATCAGCGGCGACCTCGACGCCGTGACGCTTGCGGGAACGCTCTCCCTCGAAGCGGGCGCAAAACGCGTCGTTCCGCTCAACGTTTCGGGCGCGTGGCACAGCGAACTGATGATCGAGGCGCGCGACCGATTTGCGAAGTACGTAACCGATGCATCGATCGTGATGCCGACCTTCACCGTTCTTTCGAACGTCGATGCAAAGCCGTACGAAGACGTCGCCACGATCAAGAAACATCTCGTCGCCTCAGTCACCGAGCCCGTGATGTGGGATGACACCGCAAACGCGATGCTCGGCTACGAACTCGATCTCATCGTCGAATTTGGCGCGAGTCCCGTGCTTTCGCCGCTTGCGAAACGGTTGCCGAATGCGCCGAAAGTCATTCACGTCGGAGACGCCGCCGGCGTTGCGAAATTGCTCGAAACACTCGGAGCGACGCCGGTCTAATGTTGAGCGGAAAGAGCGCGCTCGTCACGGGCGCAAGTCGCGGCATCGGCCGCGCGATCGCAGTTGACCTTGCGCGCAACGGCGCCGATGTCGTGCTCATCGGCCGCGACCGCGCAGCGCTCGATGAAACGGTCGCCGCAGTTTCCGCCGCCCGGGCGGATGCAAAGACGCACGTCATCGTTGCCGACGTTTCCGACGAGGCTGCCGTGCAGGCAGCGGTCGCCGAGACGATCGCAACATTCGGCAAAGTCGATATCGCCGTCGCCAACGCCGGTCAGTCGATCGACGGCCTCATGCTGCGCTTTAAGAGCGCCGATCTCGATCGTCTCCTCGACGTCAATTTGAAGTCGGCATTCTACCTGTGCGCGGCAGTAACCAAGCCCATGGTGAAGGCCCGAAGCGGCGCGATCGTGCTCGTCTCGAGCATCGTCGGCGTGACGGGAAATGCCGGTCAGGCCGCCTATAGCGCCACGAAGGCCGGACTGCTGGGCCTCGCCCGCTCCTTAGCAAAGGAATTGGGGTCGAGGAACGTAAGAGTCAACGCCGTCGCCCCCGGTCTCATTGAGACGGCTATGACCGCCGAAATGCCGGAGGCAGCACGCGCCCACTATATGCAAACGATCCCGCTCGGACGTCCGGGTAACCCCGAAGATGTTAGCGGAGTCGTCACCTTCCTTTGCTCCGATGCTTCCCGCTACGTCACCGGTCAAACGATCGTTGTCGATGGCGGTCTCGTGATGTCATGACCCCTACTCTTACGGAGAAACGATAACCCATGTCGGACACCTTTGATAAAGTCAAGAAGATCATCGTCGAACAACTCGGCGTTGAAGAAGCAGAAGTAACGCCCGAGGCCTCGATCACGGACGACCTCGGTGCCGATTCGCTCGACCAGGTCGAGCTCGTCATGGCATTCGAAACCGAGTTTGGTATCGATATTCCCGACGAAGAAGCCGAGAAGATTAAAACGGTCGGCGACGCAGTCACGAAAATCGACGCAAGTTCCGCCAAGGCCTAAATGTTCGAGCAGCTCAGCGATCGTCTAAGCACGATCTTCAACCGTCTTTCGGGACACGGTCGACTCAGTGAGTCGGACGTCGCTGAAGTATTGCGCGAAGTACGTATCGCTCTGCTCGAAGCCGACGTCAATCTTGCGGTCGCAAAAGAATTCGTTAATGCGATCAAAGAAAAGGCCGTCGGCACCGACGTTTTAACCTCCCTGACGCCGGGTCAAACCGTCGTCAAACTCGTCCATGACGAACTGGTCGAACTGATGGGCGGCGCGCAAGCACGCCTGCAGTTCAGCGATGCACCACCCTCCGTCATCATGATGGTCGGTCTGCAAGGTTCCGGTAAAACGACGCATACCGGAAAGCTTGCGATGCGGCTCAAAGAGCAGGGACGCAAGTCGCTGCTCATCGCCGCCGACGTGTATCGTCCCGCTGCAATCGCGCAGTTGCAGACGCTCGGCAAGCAGCTCGATCTTCCGGTCTACGATCAAGGTGCGGGCGACCCGGTCAAGATCGCAAAAGACGGCGTTGCCGAAGCAAAGCGTCTTGGCATCTCAACCGTCATCATCGATACCGCAGGCCGTCTGCAAATCGATGAGACGCTTATGGACGAGCTGGCAAAAATCAAAGCCGCCGTCAATCCCAAAGAAATTTTGTTCGTTGCCGATGCGATGACGGGCCAAGAAGCAACGGCCGTTGCCAAAGGCTTCAACGAACGTCTCGCGATCACGGGCGTCATCCTCACGAAGATGGATGGCGATGCCCGCGGCGGCGCGGCGCTCTCGATCCACAAACTAACCGGTGCGCCGATCAAGTTTGTCGGCGTCGGCGAGAAGCTCGCCGCCCTCGAACCGTTTTATCCCGATCGGCTTGCCTCGCGCATCCTCGGGATGGGCGACGTGCTCACGCTCATCGAGAAAACACAGTCCGTCTACTCGGAACAAGAGGCAAAAGACCTCGCCGAGAAGATGCGCAAATCGGCGTTCACACTCGACGATTTCCTCGGGCAGTTGCGAACCGTTCGCAAAATGGGCTCGATGAACGACATCATGAAGATGATCCCGGGTCTTTCCAAGGCGCTGCCGAATGTCGAAATCGACGAAAAAGACGTCCAAAAGGTTGAGGCGATCATTTGCTCGATGACGATGCGCGAACGCAATCGTCCCGAGGTGCTGAACGCCTCCCGCCGCAAGCGCATCGCCGCGGGCAGTGGAACCCAAGTGTCCGACGTGAACCGCCTCATCAAGCAGTTCGAGGGCGCGCGTCAGATGATGAAACAGTTCGGCGGCGGGAAACGCCCGCGACTCCCATTCCCCGGAATGGGCCTCGGCCGCTAAAACACTACAACCAAACCCAGCTAGAAAGTAAGAAGACAACCATGGTCCGCATCCGACTCCGCCGCATGGGCGCGAAAAAACAGCCGACGTATCGTTTCGTCGTTTCCGACGCACGCTCGCCGCGCGACGGCCGCTTCATCGAAATCCTCGGCCACTACAACCCCCGCACCGAGCCCAAGACTGTCGTCATCAACGAAGACAAGGTCAAAGAATGGCTCGCCAAGGGCGCACAGCCGAGCGATCCGGTTCGCCGTCTCCTGGCCGAAAAAGGCCTCGTGGAACGCGGCTTCATTTCGCCGACCAAGAGAAAGCCAAAGTCCGAGAAGGCTGAGTAGACTTGTCCGCCTTCGACGACGAGTTCGGTCTCTTCGGGGATGATGAACCGAAGGAAGACGAAGAACGCAAACCCACCCTCGGCGCGCGCAAAATCGCCTCCGACGAGACGACCGGTGATGGAGATATCGAGCCCGAGGACGACCGTCCGCGCCGGCCGCGCCGCAGCATGGACGACGGCCCGCCCGGTTCGCGTCCGCGTTTTGGCGGCGACCGCGGTGGACCGCGTCGCGAACGCGCTCCGCGTCCGCAGCTAGCGCCGGAAGTCTCCGAAGCACGCGCGATCGAGTTGCTGACGTTCCTTGCTAAAAAACTCGTCGCTGCGCCCGAAAAAGTGGTCGTGGTGACGGTTGAAGGCGATCGTGGCCCGGTCATCGAGCTCGAAGTCGATCCCGACGATCTCGGAAAAGTCATCGGTCGCGGCGGACGTGTCGCGCAAGCCTTGCGGACCCTGGTTCGCGCGGGCGCCGAAGGCCGTGTGACGGTCGACATTGTCGACTCCGAGGATACGGAAGATCCCGCCAGTGGCGACCCCGGCGAACCCGAAGACGAAGCCTAGACTTCGAGCCGGCCGCATCGCGGGGATCTTCGGACTCCGTGGTGAGCTTAAGCTCGATCCAACGCGGATCGGTGCCGACGCCGTCGGTCCGGGCTCGGAACTTGAGGCCACTCTCCCCGATGGGCGTGTACGCGATCTGCGCGTGCGCGCTCTGCGCATTCATAAAAGTCGCCCGCTCATCACGTGCGATGGCGTCGACGATGCAAATTCCGCCGAGGCGCTCGTCGGCGCGACGCTGACGATTGCGCGCACGGACGTCGCGCTCGAGCGAGGCGAGTATCTCGATGACGATTTAATCGGCTGTGCGCTCGTGGATGCCGATGGCAACGAGCTTGCGCGCGTGGTCAATGTGATGCACACGGCCGCGCAGGATTTGCTGGTGCTGCGCGAAGGCGAATCGTACGTGCCGCTGGTTGCGCAGTTCGTTGGGCGGATCGACGTCAATGCGAAAACGATTCGCGTAACGTTACCGCCCGGCTTACTCGATAGCGCCGAAGCGGAAACGGCTTAGCGCTTTTTCCGCGGCGTAAGGTACGCGCCCGTGGCCATGCCGACGACGCGATCGATCGCGGTCTGCCAGTCGCGATCGCCGCTTGCATCTTGGTCGAACGACTTCTTGTAGATCGACTTGCCGTTGCAATCGTAGACGGAAAACTCAATGATGGCGGTCGTCGACTTGCCGTATGCCGGATCGCCCGGCTTTGTCGCAAGCGTGCCGCCAATTGCGCGCGTTGCCCCGTTGGTCTCGCAGAGCTGCGGGTTCACTTGTCCGGCGCTTGTCGGGACGCCATGAAGTTTGCGACGATCGAGTTCGGCCGCAATCTGCGTCGTCGCGTAATCGCGGCGCTCGGAATCGGCCGTGCCGCCAAACGCAAGAACGAGATAATTCCCGTCGGCAGTCGGCGCGGCAACGGCGACTGCGACGGGCGTCGGCGTGCTGCGCGGCGCCGGAGGGGCGGTCGTCGTGGCAACGGCACGCGCTTGAGCCGTCGCGACGGCCTTGGGTGCCATCGTGTTCAATGGCGCAAGAGTCGTTACGGGCTCCGGCGAGACGATCGCAATTGGAGTCGGCGATTTCGTCGGTTCGGCTGCGGGTTTGGGGGCGGCTTTCTTTTTCTTGAAGAGTCCGCCGAAGTTTGCTTGGCTCGAGTCGTTCGTCGCGGCGGGCGCGGGTGTCGCGGGCGGCGGCGTTGCGAACTGCTCGTACGCCGCGATATTGCGGCCCTGGTGGCGCAAGATTGCCGTCCGCAAGATATCGCCCTGGCCGCCGGCTTCGGCGTAGGTCTTGATCTGCGCGGTGTTGCTGAAGGCAACGATGCCGGTCTGTGCGCTGACGACTTGCTCGACCACGGTGACTTCATCACCGATCGGCGTCACGTAGCCGCTGAGGTAATAGTCCGCGTTTGCGTTCCGCGCGGTTGTGAGGAAGTCGGCGCGCAGCGTGCCGGGCGGTCCGGGCTTGACCGTCACCCCGCCGATCTGGGCGATTTGCTCTCCAATTAAGACGGCAAGGCGCGCGCCGGATTCTTTTTGCGCATCGCCGTTCACGGTGAACGGATAGACGAGCAAGACCGGGGGCGGCAGAATTGGCGCCGCACCGATCACGAAAACGCAGAGAAACGCCAAGGCGCCGAAAGCACGTACAAAACGAAGCACGATTGGCATCTTCAAGCGCGGAACCGAATCGCCTCGCTAATCGGCGTGACGCTCGCTCCCGTTGCCCCTTCGCCCGCGAGGCGGCTGCGGAGATCGTCGGCCTCCCATTCGGCACAGAATTGGGCGCCGAATAAAAAGATCGCGCCCATCAAATAAATCCAGAAGAGCAACGCAAGAATCGCCGATGCTACACCGTAAATGTGCAACACCGATGTGCTTGTTGTGTACACCGCGAAGGCGATTTGTACAACCTCAAAGAGGATGGCTGCAACCACCGCCCCCGGGATTGCAAAATGAATGTCGGCTTTGCGGTTCGGCAAGACGGCATAGAGAATTGCCGTTACGATAAAGACGAGCACGACGGCGAGCGTGTAACCGCCGACTTCGGAGACGCCGCGCAGGTTCGGCAAGGTTGTGAAGCGCACGATAAACGAGATGACCAGCGGAAGCGCGGTCGCGCCGATAAGAAAGATTCCAGCGACCGGCAACATCACGATCGAGCGGAGAAGATCGTGCAGATAGGGTCGCGCGGCAGGGATGCCGAGCGCTCGATCGAGCGCGTATGCAAGTGCGCTGAAGAGATTCTTGCCGCTCCAAATCAAGCTGACAAAGCCGATAATGCCCGAAATATTGCGCAGCTTCACCACGTTTGCGAAGTTATCGGAAACCGTGCCGCTCAGCGCCGGCGCAAGGTCGCCGATCAAGAGCAAGAAGCGCCGCTGGCCTTCGCTATCTCCGTAGATGAAACCGAGCAGCGAGATCGCAAGCAGCACGAGCGGAATCAGCGCGAAGAGCGCGTTGAACGCGAGCGCTTGGGCGAGAAACGAGCTGCCGTCGCGTGCGAACTTCAGACCGGCCGCACGACCGACGCGAAAAACTTTTGGCAAAGGGCCTCGGTGCGGACGTTATGATCGCCGTTTTGGCCGCGGCGATCATCCTCAATGGGTCGACGTACATTTCGCGTGTGCCGCCGCTCCTCGACGACGGTTCCGTCGCCGTTGCGGTCACTCCCGCTCTGACCCGGATCGTTCCGAGCATTTCCAGCGACCCCGACACCGGGCGCATTGTCTTTGCAAATTCTCAGCATCATGCGGAGATGCAGATTGGCGGACGGACCGCGCGAGTCGACGGTCGCGAAGTTTCCCTCGCATTCGCACCGTTCTCGCGAGCCGGCGAGGTATTCGTCCCCCTTGCAGACGTCGTCCGCGCGTTCGGAGGATCGATTGCCGAGGATGCAACGACCAAACGCATCTTGGTCTCGACGAATGAGTCCCTGCCGATCGCCACGATGGCTCCCTTTGATCCGCGTACTCGACAAGTCACGCCGCAAGTGATCTTTACGCCTCAACCAAAAGTGACGCCGCGTCCCGAAGTCAGCGGCTCACCGACCCCGCGTCGAACGCCAATCCCGGTTATTCCGTCACGACCCGACCCGACACAAGGTTCGATTGCACCGTTGTTCTAAATCGTTACGAGTTGCTTTTCGAACCGGAGGTGTGGTCGGTGAAAAAGACGCTTGCTGCGTTGCTTCTAGCAACGACGGTTCTTTTGACTTCTGTTCCCGCGAGCGCTAAGGCTCGAATCATCGCGGTCTTTGCGTTGCGCTCGACAGCCGAGGACGCACCCGCTGCATTGGCGATTACGAAGGCCATTCTGTCGCGCATCGGTTCGCTCGATGGTTACGATGCCGTCTTGCCGTCCGTTCCCTCGGGGGCGAACAGCGGCGCAACGGCTGCGACTCTTGGAGCAGAGTCGTACATTGTCGGACAGATAACGGCGGCCGAGGGTGATACGTTCGCGATCGTTGCTACGGAAGAACTCGATATCGAGGGTATGGTGATCGTCGAAAAAGGCGCCAAAGGACAAGGCACGATTGCCATGGTCGAGGGCGCCGGAAGCAACGGCCACGCCGGGAAGCTCGGATTGCAATACGACTACGTCACGGCCTCCGACGGGAACAAGATCAAACTTTCGAACACGCAGCACACCGACCAAGGCGAAGGTCAAGCCGGCAAAGCGTCAACGGCGACCGTCGCTACGTATCTCTTGCTCGGACCGCTCGGACTCTTCGCGCACAATTTTGTACGCGGCAAAGACCTAACGATCGATGAGAAGACGAAGCTCACCGCGTTCGTCGACACCACGGTTCATGTCATTGGTGCACGGAAGGCCCAAGCCGGTGCTGGCTACGCGAAATAATCGCTCAGAGTTGTGCGTCGGTTAGGCTCTTCACAACGGCTTGAACGCGTGGACTTTCCCACCAGTTGAGGATGACGGCCTCGGCGGTGTGAATCCCGCGGAGGCGGTCAACGTGGCCCTCGATCGCGGTGCGATCGGGGGCTTCGCTTTGCCAAGCCGTGTGCAGGTCATCGGCTGCGGCGAGCCCCTGTGGATCATCGCCGAGAGCGCTGCGGAGTTCGTCGAGCGGGACGGAGGGGCGATCGTTATCGTTCATCATTCTCGTGTACCCTGTGTGGGAGAGAAAGTCTCGCGATTACGGGAGCGCGTCTTTGTCGCCGGTTTCGACGCGTGGAGCGCGCGATTTGCTGATTTGCAGCGTCGGCATGCTGGCGTTGGTCAGCACGGTATTGAGTTTGGGCACGTCCTTATCGCGTAGGTTTTGCCAGGTTGCGAGATTCCGATCGAGCGTCACGCGCAGTTCGCGTGCAGTGCGCACGTATTGCGTAGCGGGGGCATCGTCCGAGGCTTCGACCGAGGTGTAAACGCCGGTGATCTGTCCGTTGAGACGATCGAAGCCGAAGGACTGCAGCGATTTCCTGAGCGCGTCGATTTGTGCGCGTATTGCTGGGGTCTTCGCTGTTTTTTTGCGTTCGTTGAGTTGCGCCCCCAAGGCTTGCACGTGCGTGAGTGCATCCCACGATGCATCGATCTGGCTGCGCAGTTGAGCGGCGAGTGCGTATTGTTTGACCAGATCCGCACGGCTCGCGTGAACGCGCGGATCCATCGTGACGACGAGCGGCACACTTGCGCGCTGATTGTCGGCCACGATCGTGAGGGTGTAACGTCCCGGCAGGACGGCCGGACCGAGCGGTTCGCGCGGCGTATCGCGATAGACCGCCGAGATAGGAAATTCTCCGCGGACCGATGGCGGTGCGGCTTCGTGGAGATCCCATACGAAACGATGCATCCCCGCGCTCGTTTCGAGCGGATGGAACGGCCGAATCCAATACGTTGGTACGTTCAGGTCTGCATCGACTCGACGAGCCCCCTCGGCACTCGTGTAACGGCGAACTTCGTTGCCTCCGGCATCGGCGATCGAAAGCGCGACGTTGGTTGCGCCCTGGGCAAGGGCGTAGTCGATGATCGCGCCGTCCGGTGGGTTTTCCCCCGCGGGGACTTCGGGCGGAAGTGGCGTGTCGGTGTTCGTATTGCGGCGTACGCGCACGGCGACTTGCGGCGCGTAGAGATGGACGCCACCATGTTTTGCATCGAACTGGCGCAGCGGTGTGATGTCATCGAGGATCCAGAAGGACCGGCCGTGCGTGCCGACCACGATATCGTCGCCCTTGATGACCAAATCGCGAATGGATGTGGACGGAAGATCGCGCTGCAGCGATTGCCAATGATCGCCATCATCGAATGAAACGTAGACGGTGCGTTCTGTACCGGCAAAGAGCAGGCCGCGGCGTTTGGGATCTTCGCGCACGGTGTTCACCGCGGCATTGTCCGGTAAGCCTTGCGTGATCTTCGTCCAACTCTTGCCGCCATCGTGCGTGCGGAAGATATACGGTTGCAGATCGTCGAGGCGGAAGCGGCTGACCGATGCATACACGGTGTTGCGATCGAAGTGCGAAGCATCGAGCTGCGTGAACTTGCTCCACGCGGGAAGGCCCGGCGGCGTTACTTGCATCCAGGATTTGCCGCTGTTGCGGGTGACCCAGGCGAGTCCGTCATCGGTCCCAGCCCACAGCAGATTGCGATCGATTGGCGAGGGTGCAAGCGCGTAGATCACGCCGCGATGTTTGCCTGCGCGCGGATCGGCGGAGGAGAAGAACGCGAAGTTCGGCGGCGTGCCGGGATTCGGCCGCGTGAGATCGGGGCTGATGATGTCCCACGAATTACCGCCGTTCGTCGTGCGGAAGACGACGTTCGAGCCGAGATAGAGCGCGTGCGGATCGGCTTTGGAAAAAAGGAGCGGTGCCGTGCGGTTGAAGCGGTACGAATTAGGACCGCGTAAGACGACCGGCGCGATGTCGCGCGTTTGCCCGGTCGACCAGTCGTAGCGCGTGCCTTTGCCGCCGTAGATGTAGTTGGGGTTGAGCGGATCGGGTGCGACGTAGCCGTACTCTTCCACACCGACGGAATGCCACTCGCGGAAGGTGATCGCACCGTCGTTACCGCGACTCGCGGTGCCGATGCTGCCGCTTTCTTGCTGCGCGCCGTACACCCAATACGGATAGCGGTCGTCGGTGATGACGTGGTAAAACTGTGCGGTCGGCTGGTTGTACCACGAACTCCACGTCACGCCGCGATTGACGCTTACGGTTGCGCCTTGGTCGCTACCAAGGATGATGATGTTGCGGTTGAGCGGGTTGATCCATGTCGTGTGATAATCGTCGCCGCCGGGCGCGCCTTTGATAGCCGTGAACGTCTTGCCCGCATCGATCGAACGATAGGTCGACGTGTTGGAGACGTAGATCGTGTCTTTGTCCTCGGGATCTACGGCGACACCCGCGAAGTCAGCGCCGCGGCCCCAGACGCGCTCTTCGTTATTCGTGCGCGTCCACGTCGCTCCGGAATCGTCCGACCGATAGACGCCGCCCTTGCTCGGCGAATCCACCATCGCGTAAATGCGCGTCGGATCGCTGCGGGAGATGCCAAGGCCGATACGACCCAGACCCTCGGCCTGCGTCGGTAAGCCGGTGGTGAGGGGTGTCCAGGTCGTGCCGGCGTCGGTGGACTTGTAAAGCATCGTTCCGGCGTCGGGGCGCTCGTAGCCGCCGCCAACCGACCACGGCGGACGGCGCGCGCTCCATAATTCTGCGTAAAGCGTTTGCGCGTTGCTGGGATCGATCGCAAGTTCGATCGCGCCGGCATTCTCATTCTTATACAGCACGCGCTCGAAGGTCGCGCCGCCGTCAGATGAACGGTACACGCCGCGTTCGGTGTTCGGCCCATACGGATGGCCCAAGACCGCAACGTAGAGGCGGCTAGGGTCTTTTGGGTCGACGACGATCTTTGCGATCTGCTGGCCGTCGCGCAATCCGAGATGCGTCCAGGTCGCGCCTCCGTCGATCGACTTGTAGACACCATCGCCGGTGGCAAGGTCGGGACGCTGTAGTCCCTCGCCGCTCCCGGCATAGATCACTTGCGGATTCGAGGGGGCAATCCCGATCGCACCGACCGAACCCGAGGGCTGGCCATCGAAGATTGGCTTCCAGGTTTGGCCGTAGTCGGTGGTTTTCCAAATCCCGCCGTTGACCGCGGCGATGAAAAAAACATTGGGTTGGTCGGGGATCCCAGCGACGGCCGCCGTTCTGCCCCCGCGAAAGGGCCCGATCATCCGCCAGTGCAGCGCCGATGCGATCCCCGCCTCGGTGGATTGCGCGCGCAGTGGCGCCGGAGCGGCCACAAGAGCGAGCACGACGAGCAATACGGCAGCACAGAAACGTCCCATACTCCCGAGCGTACCGTGCCGATGCTTGCGTCCCTGCCCCGGCTGGGCGCTGGACCTAGATCACCGTGCGTTTTGGCGCGCAGGCGTATCGTTACGGGGATGAAGACCGCACCGATCGTCAATCCGCTCTTTCGCGACTTTTGCGCGTATATCGTTGCCGTTTTCTTTGTTGGCGCACTCTTAGCGAACGGCCACTGGCCGCGCACGCTCCAGCCTTACGAAGTGTTCGCTTTCACGCTCTTTCTGGGCGTCCTCGGAGCCTTTTTCCTCGGCGTCTTTCGGATGATCGCCGCGGACTCGCGCCGCCAGCACGACCACTAAGCGGCTGCCCGGGAGCCCGGCGTCGGGCGCGTGATACAAAGCCGGTGTCGGCGGTGTTAACGGGATAGAATGCTTGCACGAACGCCGGTGCCCCAATCGCCACTCGATCGGCTCTTCGCCGATGAGTTTGCGCGCGTCGTCGCGATCGCGAAGCGCATCGTGGGCGATCGAGCGACGGCAGAAGATGTCGCGCAAGACGTGTTCGCCCGGTTTGCGGAGCGGAGCGAAGTCGTCTCTGATGCCAGCCCCGGCTGGCTTCACGTAGCAGCAGTTAATACGGCACTCAACCTCGTTCGTTCGCGTTCTCGTCGCGTTCAACGCGAACTCGCGTTCATCGACGGCACGCGACCGCAGTTACTCGCGGCACAACATGAGGCCGATCCCTCACAAAACGTCGTTCGTGCGGAATCCGTACGGGAAGTCGCTGCAGCGATGAAGCGACTAGGGACGCGCGAGGCCTCGCTCCTCGCCTTGCGCTACGGAGGCGGGCTCACGTACGCGCAACTCGCGCGGACGCTGAATCTGCCCTCAGCACAAATTGGAACGCTTTTAGCACGCGCAGAGCGCGCGTTGCGATTGGAGATGACCCGTGTTACACCTCGATGATAACCGACTCCGCCGACTGCACGACGAGTTCGCCCCAGACGACCGCGCCCACGTCAACACGTGTGCCGTCTGTGCCGAACGCGCGGCAGCGATCGGGGCCGATGCGCGCTACGCAGCGGCCGCGCTTACGATGAACGATTCGGTCGATACAGCAGCCGCCCATGCGCGGTTTCTTGCACGTCCCCGTGTGATCCGACAACCGCGTGGACGATTCGGCTGGCCGGTAGGTCTTGCGGCGGCGGCCGTACTCGCGGTTGCCTTTGCAACAACGCCGCTCGGTTCGCATGCAGCCGACCTGCTCTCGATCTTTCGCCCGACAACGCTTGCCCCAATCAACCTCAGTACGACCGATATGACCTCGATGAGTAAGGCGATAGCACTTGAGGGTTATGGCTCGTTTCATTCGACAACGAAACAATCGCGTCGCGCGGTTACGCTGGCGCAAGCTGCCACGCTGACGGGGTATTCGATTCGCGTACCGCGAGGCGGACCGCTCGTGCCGCATGCGTCTTGGCACTATCAATTGAACGCCGGTGGGTCGAGCACGTTTACGTTCGATGCAAAGAAGGCTCGACGGCTGAAAATGCCGGTCGAGCTTCCGGCAAAGTTCGATCGCGCATCGATCGTCCTCGTCGCCCACCCCGCGGTCGTCGGCTTCTATAGCGCACATGGAAACGACGGTCGTGCGGCAGGGTACGGCGCTTCGGTTTTGCGCTACGTTGAGATGGCTGCGCCGGAGGTACGCACAACGGGTGCGACGCTGGCTGAATTGGAATCGTTTGTGCTGGCGCAGCCGCAAATTACGCCGGAAGTCAAAGCGCAGTTCGAAGCAATCGCCGATCCGAGCCACACCCTGCCGATTCCGGTGAATATCGATAAGCGGACGGCTTCGACGGTTCAAATTGACGGCGTCTCGGGTCTCGCCATCGGCGATAACACCGGGGTTGGTGCGGGTGTTATGTGGCAGAAAAATGGCATGCTCTATATCCTCGCCGGGCAAATGAAACAAGACGATCTGGTCGCGCTTGCCAATGCTCTCCGCTGAACCGGCGATCCTCACGACCGGTCTTGCAAAGAGCTACGGAGCAACGATCGCCGTTCGCGACTTGACCTTACGCGTCGAACGCGGCGATGTGTTCGGGTTTTTGGGTCCGAACGGCGCGGGGAAGACAACGTCGGTGAAGATGCTCGTCGGTCTGGTGCGTCCGAGCGGCGGACACGCAGCACTCTTCGGAAAACCCGTTGACGATCGGAGAATTCGAACCCGGATCGGTTACCTTCCCGAACTCTTTCGGTACCAGGAGTGGGCGCGCGCGCGTGACGTTCTGCGGTTTCACGGTCGCCTAATCGGCCTCGAGCCGCGGGCGATCGGACGTGAGATCGGACGCGTGCTCGACCTCGTCTCGTTGACCGAACGCGCAGCGGATCGCGTCGGATCGTTTTCGAAAGGCATGCAGCAGCGTCTCGGAATCGCAACGGCGCTCCTAGGTGCACCGGATCTCGTCTTTTTCGACGAACCAACATCGGCACTCGATCCAATCGGCCGACGCGACGTGCGCGAGATCATTCGCCGCATCAAGAGTGAAGGCACGACGGTCTTTCTCAATTCGCATCTCCTCACCGAAGTTGCCGAAGTGTGCGACCACGTTGCGATCGTCGATAAAGGCGCTGTCATCATCGCGGGAACGATCGACGAGGTCGCCGGGACGGCGCGTGCCGTTCGTATGCGGCTAGTCGGGGATCAAGCGCGGATCGATGCGACGCTTTCGCCATTTGGACTTGTCTCACGAAGCGACGATTGGACGACCGTGACCGGCGTTGCCGCAGAGCGCGTTCCAGCGGTGATCGACGCACTCGTTGCTGTCGGCATCCGCGTCTATCACGTCGAGCCGAAGGTGGCAACGCTCGAAGAACGGTTTCTGTCCTTCGTCGGAGAGACACGGTAGTGCGAATTCTGGCGGTCGCGCGTATGGCGCTCTCCGAACTGGTCGAACGACGCATCGTAGCGATTCTCGGCGTCGGCGTCGCCGTCTTCATCGCTTTGAGCGCGTGGGGATTTTCGCGCATTCCGACATTTCAAAACCGCGACGGTACGTCGATCGGGCACGCCGCGCAATTGCTGGCCGCCTCATCGATCCTCACATTCGTGATGTTTCTTTTTCTGTTCGTCTACGCGATGGGTGTCGCGTTTCTCGCTGCAAGCGCAATCGCGACCGAAGTTGAATCGGGCCTGGCCTTAGGAATTCTGTCGCGGCCAATCTTACGTGTCGAGTACATCGGCGGTAAGTGGCTAGGCGTGTGTTTTGCCGTCCTATTGGGCGCGCTGCCAAGCGTGACGCTCGAGTTTCTCGTCGTCTTTTGGACGACCGGCTACATGCCGCCTCATCCCCTCGCTGCGCTCGCCTCATTCGCCGTGTTTGGGATGCTCGTCGCAACACTCGCGCTCGCCCTTGGAACGCGCTTCGGCGCACTCGCAAGCGCGATCGTCGGGACGTTCGGCTTCGGTCTTGAATGGATCGCCGGTATTACCGAACGACTGGGCGTTCAGTGGGGAAACGACGGTCTTGCCAACGTGGCAACCGCGATTGGCCTCGCCTTGCCGACCGACAGTTATTGGCGTGCAGCGCAGTGGGCGGTCCAGCCGAGCGTCATCACGGCGGCCTTCAACACACGCGACGCCTACGCGAAGGCGGGTCCGCTCGCGGGAGCGTTGCCGCCGACGGTGGCGATGATGCTGCTGACCGCGCTCTGGTTTCTTGCGGTCCTGATCCTAGCAATGCGCGGGTTTGCGCATCGCGATCTATGAGATAGCGGAGACGATTCCGTAACGTTTTTGGAGCTTGGCGCGGTCTTCGTCGAACATGGCGCGGATGCGTTCCGACTCGGTAACCGCGGCTTTCACCGCGACGTCGTTGGCTTTTGCTTTGCGACGTGCTTCGGTGGCTTTAGCTTTCATCGCGGTCAATTTATCACTCATCCTCTTCAGGTTGCCGATTCACGTTAATCGACCTCTTTTCGCCTGCGGAACCTCGCTTGCCGCACGGGTAATCGCGCCGTTTCCATCGCGTGGTCCATCAATGGGCGGCGAGCGACGGGGCGTAGCCGTAAAACCAATCGGTATCGCTGAAGTCGTCGGACTTGCGCGCTCGCAGATGCTTGTCTCGCGCGTCGCGCTCGGGGCCGGGGTGCAGATGCCAATAGTCGCCCCAGGCTCGGGCGAGCGTCTGCACCTGCGCGGTGCGTGGCTGGCGCTCATTTTGGTAGGCACGAAGTCCTGCATCGATCCCTGAGGCCGCAATGGCGTCGGCGAAAACGACGGAATCTTCGAGTGCTTGGGCCGCGCCTTGGGCCAAGTATTGGAGCATCGGGTGAGCTGCGTCCCCGAGTAAGGCGATACGGTTGCGCGACCAACGCGTAATCGGTAAGCGATCGAACATCGGCCAGCGGCGATTGCGCTTGATTTTCGTGAGAGCCGAGCGCACGAGTTCCGCACCCGTGCCGAAGTGCGCGTCCATTTCCTCGGGTGTGCCCCAGTCATCGGAATCAGCGCGATACCGCGGGCTTTTAAAGACCGCGACCTGGTTGTAGAGTTCGCCGCGTCGCACGGGATACTGAACCAAGTGCATGTCGGGACCCGTCCAGAGCATGACGCTATCGAGGCCCGCGTGTTCCGAGATTTCCGAGATCGGAATCGCTCCGCGATACGCAACGTACTGCGAGCACACGGGATCGCCGTCGTCCACGAGAAACGCCCGGATCGTCGACCAGAGTCCATCGGCGCCGACCAGCAATTCGGCGGTGTAGGTGGATCCGTCGGCACAGTGCACCGCCGCAGAATCGCCGCGATCTTCAATGCGCGTGACGTCTTTGTTCGTTTCGAGGCGAATGCGCGGATGCGCGCGGCAGCGAGCGAGGAGCGCGCTTAGGAGATCGCTGCGGTGCATGACCAGGTACTTGTAGTGATAGTGCGCTCGAAACGCGTCGCCCAAATCAAGGGTGGTCAGCCGGTCGCCGGAGACCGCGTCCATCCACTGGATCTGTGAGGGAAAGACGGCGTGCTCGTGGACGGCCGCGAGGATCCCGAGCCGATCGAGCGCCCACGATGCGTTGGGCGCAAGTTGGATGCCCGCGCCGATTTCGCCGAATTCCAACGCTTTCTCGATCACGAACACGTCGATGTCGTGTTGCGCGAGCGCGAGAGCCGTCGCAAGTCCGCCGATCCCGCCGCCTGCAATGAGAATTGCCATCTCCACATCTTCTCAACCGCGCTGCCAAAGCACTTGTCCCTTGGCAGACGGAATGCGCGTGGAAGTTTGCGAACGAGGCGCCATGCCACTACATATGGTCCGGTTTTTCGCTTGCATGCTGCTCTGCTGTGCGATGCTTGCCCCGTCGCTCGTTCAGGCCGCGGAACTCGATCCGACGGCCGCGCTGCTGCGCGATATCTCCAATGCCGCAGGGCCTTCGGGGTTCGAAGAACCCGTGCGCAAATTAATGGTCGAACACATGCGCCCGTTCACCAAAAGCATCACCTACGATGGGCTGGGGTCGGTGATTGCAACGCAAGGCACGAGCGGTCCGCGCGTGATGCTCGATGCGCATATGGACGAACTCGGCGGGATGGTTCGGCGGATCACGGGCGACGGCTTCTTGAGCATGCAGATGCTAGGAGGTTGGCTCGATCAGGCGCTTGTCGATCAGCGCTGGGTGATCATCACGGCACGCGGACCGGTGAAGGCCGTCACGGGCATGCGCGACGTCCACGTCGTGACGACCGATGAACGCACGCGCGTGTTTTCTCGCGATTCGCTCTTTTTGGATATCGGCGCGAAAACCGCAGCCGAAGCGCGCGCGATGGGTGTCGAACCCGGCGACCCGATCGTGCCCGATGCGCCCTTCGAGATCCTCAACGGCTCGCAAAATTATCTCGGCAAAGCCTGGGACGACCGCGCGGGATGCGCGGTGCTGCTCGAAGTCATGCGCCGTTTTGCCACGCTCCCGCATCCGAATCAAATTTTCTATGCCGCGACCACGCAAGAAGAAGTGGGCTTACGCGGCGCTCATTCGGCTGCCGATGCAATCAAGCCGGATGTTGGTATTGCGATCGAAGGCGGCATCGCCGGCGACATGCCGGGGACGCATCCCGAAGAAACACAGGCAAAACTCGGTGCCGGTCCGGGCATTTTTCTCTACGATTCAAGCGCTCTACCCAATCGCAAGATGGTCGCGTTGACGAAGGCGGCCGCGGCGGAGAAGAAGATTCCGCTGCAACTCGATCTCGTGCAAGGCTACGGCGATGATTCGGCCGAGATCCAGAAGAGCACGATGGGCGTGCCGACGGTGAACCTCGTGGTTCCGGTGCGCTACACCCACGCGCACAATGGGGTGATGAACCGCGGCGATTTCGACCACATGGTTGACCTTGTGGTCGCCATGATCCAGAAACTCGATGGGCCGACGGTCGCCAAGATGCGCGACTTCACGCCGTAAGGCGCGTTCCAGAAAGGCCGGCGAGGTGGAGTTGACACCTCGCCGTTTTTGGCGCATACATATAACCAGATGGTTAAACAAAGTGCCGACCTCGATGCCGTGTTCTCCGCGCTCGCCGACCCGACTCGGCGGAAGATCGTCGAGCGATTGACGCGCGGGGATCTCTCGGCCGGTGAAATAGCCGCCGGGTTTTCGATCTCTCAACCGGCGATCTCAAAGCACCTCAAAGTGCTAGAACGCTCGGGACTCTTGAAACGCAAAATCATCGGACGCGAACATCACCTGCGCCTTGCCCCACGAGCGATGCAAGCCGCAACGTCGTGGATTGAAACGCAGCAGAAATTTTGGACCGCTTCCTTCGACCGCCTGGACACCTATCTCGCCACAACGAAAGATGAGGACGACAAGCGATGAACCAGACCAAAACGGCGAATGCGCCGATGCTTACCTTGCGCCGCACGTTCGCCGCGCCGCGCGCCCGCGTATTCGATGCCTGGACAAAACCCGACGTGCTCAAAGAATGGTTCGGGCCGCCGGGATTTACGATTCCAACCGTCTCGATGGACGTGGTCGTCGGAGGCGCGTATCGAATCGTCATGCGCGCACCGGACGGCGAAGATTACATCGTGACCGGCGAATTCAAAGCGATTCGCCCGCCGGAGCATCTCTCGTACACCTGGATCTGGGATGAAATGCCGCCGGATCCACAAGTGAATACGCTCGTGAGCATCGACTTCATCGAGCACGGAAACGAAACCGAGATCGTGCTCACGCACGAAGGTTTCGCAAGCGAAGAATCGCGCGACCGGCATCAGAAGGGCTGGCTCGATACGTTCGCGAGCCTCGAGAAAGTCGTCACGACCTAAGCAAAGGCAGCGGCATCGCATCGCCGAAGCGTGATGCGATGCCGAACTCCGATACGAGCTGGGACGATCGCCTGCTGCCGCTCCTAACGGATGATTGGCAGAGCGCGGACTATCTGGCCGCCCGACTCCACGCGCCCGCACACACGGTCCTCGCGCGCCTGAAGGACATGATGCGCCGCAATCTCGTCGAGCGACGCATCACGCAAAAGCCGACGGGCAAAGGCCCGACCGGCCGGCCGTTGCAGATGGCCGAGTTCCGGCGCACGCCACTCTAGCGAACGACCGTGACTGATACCGTTGCCTCGAGCGTCGCGGCGTTCGTTGCGCTGCTCGCTTACGGTCTCACCGTTTCCATCGCAGCACAGCGCGTCCGCGTGCCGCCTGCTGTGTTACTCGTCGTCGTCGGCGCGATCTTTGGCACCATTTGGCATATCGCCCCGCCGTTTTCGTTTGGTCCGGCGCTGCTCGTCGTGTTCTTGCCGCCGCTCATCTTCGAGGCGGCATGGAATATCGATCTTGGCGAGATGCGGCGAGCCGCAGGGACGATCGCGACACTTGCCCTGCCGGGCACGCTCTTTAGCGCGTTTGCGATCGCTGGCGCGCTCGTTGTCATGCACGTCTTCGATTTTCCGATTGCGCTGCTCTTTGGTGCGATCGTCTGCGCGACCGATCCCGTGGCGGTTGTCGCCGTCTTTCGCAACGTTGCTGCACCCGCTCGCCTTGCGACGATCGTTGAAGCGGAGTCCCTTGCAAACGACGGTGTTGCCGTGGTCCTCTACGGCATCGCGCTTACCGTCGTCGGCGGCGGCGCAGTGGCATGGGCTTCTGGATCGCTGCAGCTCATCGTGTCGATCGGTGGCGGAATCTTGGTCGGGACGCTCTGCGCGATTCCGTCGTGGCTCGCACTTCGCCTCATTACCCTTGCCGAATACGAAGTCGCCGGTACGGTGGCGCTGGCGTACATCGCTTATTTGATCGCTGACCGTCTTGGCGTCTCCGGAATTTTCGCGACCACAGCAGCTGCAATTGCTTTACGCGCACTCTTGACTCGTCGAGCCAACCTCGATCACCGCGCTGACGTCGATGTCTTTTGGAATGCGACCGCATTTATCGCAAACGCCGTAGTCTTTCTTGCAACCGGTCTGCTGATCGATCTCCCGCGCGCCGTGCACGAGCCGGTGCTCGTGTTGACCGCCGTCATCGCAACCGTTGGGTCGCGCGTGTTCTTGGCGTTTGTTGCTGCTCGCGATCTGGCTGGACGAACCACCTTCGTCCTCGCCGGGATGCGCGGTGCGCTGCCACTTGCGCTGGCACTTGCATTGCCGCAGTCGATGCCGCATCGGGCGGAAATTGTCGACGGTGTGTTCGCGGTCGTTCTCGTAACACTCGTCGTACAGGGCGCTCCGCTCGAAGCCGTCGTGCGCCGATTCTATGGAGCGGCTCCGCGTTCGTAGCTGCGAGCGGAGCGCTCGAGCAAGAGCGTTCGCTCCCGCAAATTTTCGGTGAGCATCGCTGCGCGCTTGAATTCGATCGTGGCTTCGGCGAACCGCTCGAGCTTGAAGAGAAAGTCGCCGCGTACGCTTGGCAAAAGATAATAACTCGCAAGCGCCGGTTCGTGGGCGATGGAATCGATGATCTCAAGGCCCAACGCCGGTCCGTAGGCCATCGACACGGCGACGGCGCGATTGAGTTCGACAATCGGGCTCGGTGCGATTTGCGCGAGGGCGTCGTAGAGTGCGACGATGCATTGCCAGTCGGTCTTGCTTGCAACACGAGCGCGGGCATGACATGCGGCGATCGCCGCCTGCAGTGCGTAAGGTCCAAGTGTTCCGTGCCGTTCGGCACGCGCAAGCGACGCGAGGCCGCGCCGAATCAGGAGGCCATCCCAGCGACTGCGGTCTTGGTCCAGTAAGAGCACGGGTTCACCGCCGGGCCCGATCCGCGCGCGAAGACGCGAGGCTTGCAATTCCATGAGCGCAACGAGGCCGTGCACTTCAGCATCGTGCGGTACGAGCTCGGCGAGAACGCGTCCGACGCGAATGGCATCGTTGCAGAGCTCCGGGCGCGTCCAATGCTCGCCCGCAGTCGCCGAGTAGCCCTCGTTGAAGATCAAATAAATAACGCCGAGCACCGACCCGAGTCGAGCCGGCAAGTCCGCTGTCGTCGGTACTTCGAAGGGGACGTGCGCTTCGGAAAGGGTGCGCTTCGCGCGCACGATACGCTGAGCGATGGTGGCGAGCGGAAGAAGAAACGCCGCTGCGATTTCTTCCGTGGTGAGACCGCCGACCAAACGCAGCGTAAGCGCGACGCGTGCCTCCATTGCGAGGATCGGATGACACGCGATGAGGATCAAGCGAAGAAGGGCATCATCTACGCCCTCGTCGACGGCGGCGAATGGGTCGCTATCGTCTGCGAACGCCGCCTCCCGACCGATCGCCTCGTTTTTGCGCGCCATGTTCGTCGTTCTGCGGATGGCATCGAGCGCGCGACGTTTGCCGACAGTCATCAGCCACGCGCCCGGATTTTCGGGGACACCGGTTTGCGGCCAACTCTCGAGCGCGGCGACGAGCGCATCGTGGGCGAATTCTTCGGCTTGGCCGAGGTCCCCGACGATGCGCGCCAGTCCCGCGATGAGTTTTGCCGATTCGATTCGCCACACGGCATCGATCGTGCGATTGACGTCGGTTGACGACACGTCCGCGCGTTACGGTTTAACCATTTGCGTACGCATGCGTTCTTCTTGCTCGCGCAGTTCTGGCGTGAATGCATCGCCGAAATCATCGGCTTCGAACACCTGGCGCAGTTCGAGCACGACGTCCGCTTCACTCTCGATTGCGGGCCAGCGTTTGACCCATTCGAGCGCCTCCTCTTTCGAGCGCACTTCGATCATCGTGAACCCGGCGATGAGTTCTTTTGACTCGGCAAAAGGACCATCCATGACGCTGGGCTTTCCGGCGGAGAACGAAACGAGCGAGCCTTTCGCGGTCGGCTGCAGGCCTTCGGCGGCGACGAGAATACCCGCCTTCGCGAGTTCTTCGTGATACGTACCCATCGCGGCAAACAGATTTTCGGATGGCATTACAAGCGCTTCGGTTTTCGCATCGGCGCGGCGAATGATCATAAATCGCATTGGTAAGCCTTTCTCTTGCGGTGGTCGTTGAGCCGGTGCATCTCGCACGAGCCCCTTCGAGAGTTGGTTCTGATTTTACGTCGATCGAGGCGCAGCGAATTCGACATTGGCGCGAAAACATTCCGCGGCGTGGTCGTTTACCACGCCCGTCGCCTGAAGATAGGCATAAACGATGGTTGGCCCGACAAAGCCGAAACCGCGCTGTTTGAGGTCGGCGCTGATCCGGTCGGAGAGCGGGGTCGTCGCGGGAAGCGGTGCTTCTAGGGGACGGTGCGTCACGATCGGTCGCTCATCGACAAACTTCCAGAGGTAAGCAGCAAACGATCCGAACTCACGCTGTACCGCGATGAACGCCACGGCGTTCTTGACCGTCGCGGCGATCTTGCCGCGGTGCCTGACGATCCTCGGATCGAGAGCAAGTTTTTTCATGGTCGCGACGGTAAAGCGGGCGACGGTCTGCGCATCAAAATCCTGAAATGCAGCGCGGTATCCGGCGCGCTTTCGTAAGACGGTGAGCCAACTGAGCCCGGCTTGCGCTCCTTCGAGGGTGAGCAGCTCGAAAAGCATCCGATCGTCGCGCTCCGGCACGCCCCACTCTTCATCGTGATACACGATTGATTCCGGCGCGGTCGCCCAACCGCATCGAATTAGCGATCCGTTCAGTCGTGCGGGCTCGATGCGAACGCGATGCGGGATGAGGGCTGCGGCCGGTCGACGTTGTTTTTGAATATCCGCAGATGAATGATCCGCCATGGGTGGCTGCGCGTGTCGGCTTGGGCCATGACGATCATCCCCGCTCGGAGGCGGTGGAGCGGGCCACGTTCGAGACGACAGACTTCCATTGCTTCGCCCGAGGTTTGTGTCGGGCCGCGGGCGATGAGGAGAGTCCCGCGCAAGTGGTCGACGGAGACGATTTTGCCCGCGAACCAGATGTCGTATCCCGGCTCGGCGGCGACGGCGAGCGTGCCCGCGCCAATGAGGACGAGCAGCAGGGCAAACGCACGAACCCGGGAGGCTCCCATGAATCAACTATTTCTTATCGGCGACGATGTCACTTCCCAATACGATTGTAACGTCGACATCGGTGTCGGTCGTATTCGACGCACGGAGAATTGCATCTTGCGCGTTCTTCCCGAGGGCCTTGCGGATGCGGTAGGAGTTGGTCGCGCCCGTCTGCTGTGACCGGATCAGCGTGACGAGGTTGTCATGCGTCGGGGCATCACGCACATCGGCGACGGTAAAACCGCTGCGTCGCAGGTCGGAGGCGACACGGGCAGCGAGGCCGGCGACCAGCGTCCCGTTTTCTACGCGAATGCGGATCGTCTCCGGCGCGGCCGCAGCGACCTCCGGTTCTGAGGACGCGAGCATTGAGGCGACAAGGCGGCGTTTTTCGGTCTCGTCGGGCACGAGTGAATCGCCGTAATCAGGAAGCATGATGTTGCGTACGTACGGCACTTGCGCGGTCGCAATGTGGCTCGCCGGGACGTGGGCGAAGGCGATCGCCGTTGAGACTTGTTCTTGCGTGCTTAAATTTGTCTCGACGTCGTCGTGCATAACCGCAAGGAGCTGCCGCACGTGCGTGACGGTGTTGAATTGATTGTGTTCGATCTTGTCGAGAACGGCATGGATCATCTGCTGCTGGCGCAAGATTCGGCACGGGTCGCTGCACCAGTCGTGGCGGAAGCGCGCGTAGGCTACGGCTTGTTCGCCGGTAAAGTGTTGGTAGCCGGGCTTGAAGTGGATCGAAAGATGGCCCCAATGATCGTCGTAATCGATCGGACCGTTCTTTCCGGTCCCACGAAGCGCGTCGGCATTTTTCGCGACCAGATCTACTCCGCCGATCGCATTGACGAGATCTTTTGCCGTGTTGATGCGTAGCACGATGTAGCGATCGAACGGCTTACTGCCGAGCCATTCAGCCACGACCGCTTGCGATTCTTGGATCCCGCCTTCGGACTGCGCTTGATTGATCTTCGCACGCCGTCCGCCGGGCAGCGAGGCAACCATGTCGCGCGGGATCGAGAGTTCGGAGATGCGCTGCGCTGCAAAGTCGAGGTTGAGTGCCATGATGATATCGCTGCGCGCCTGCTTTGAGGTCTCCTGATCTTTTACGTCGTAATCGTAATCGAGCCCGACGAGTAGCACGCGTAGGTTATTTTTGCCGAAGAGCGTCTTTGGATCCGGCACGAAGAACGATTCGACGGCACGGACCGGCGACGACGCGATCTGCCGTGCTTGCTCGGCAATACCCGGTCGAAACGCGAAAAAACCAATGAAGGCGGAGAGCACGCCACACACAGCGAGCGCGGAAATCACGATGCGATTCGAGAGATAGTCCACGAAGCGGCGCTTAGTCAGTGGGGCCATGGAGTCCCTAGTGCAAGTGGGTAACCGGCAAGTCGGTTTAACCAGTTGCTAACTTGCCGACGCCAAGATAGCAAGTGAAGCGCATTGTAGCTTTCACTCGAGAGGAAGCACGTATTTCAACTAAATTTTCCCGACCAACCGGCCCACCGGAAAGTCACGCGGTCGGACGACTTGGATGGTTGCGGGCAGCGGTCTTAGGCGCGAACGACGGACTGCTGTCGACCGCGAGTCTTATTGTGGGCGTGGCGTCTGCGGCTGGAACGCATGCAAACATTCTCATAGCCGGGGGTGCCGGGCTTGTCGCTGGTGCCATGTCGATGGCCGCCGGGGAGTACGTTTCCGTCAGTTCGCAAGCCGATTCTGAACGAGCCGATATCGGTCGAGAGAAAAGAGAACTGCAACAAGACCGAGTTGGAGAGCTCGAAGAATTGGCGGGCATTTACGTCGCACGAGGTCTCGCTCCGAGTTTGGCTCACCAAGTCGCCGAGCAGCTGATGGAGCATGATGCGCTGGGCGCCCACGAACGCGACGAACTGGGCATCTCCGAGGCCACAACGGCAAGACCGGTCCAAGCTGCACTCGCGTCGGCCGGCTCATTTGCGATCGGCGCTCTCTTGCCGCTTCTGTTTGTGATCGTTGTACCGGTCCAATCGCTCGTCATGGTCGTCTCGGTTGCGTCGCTGATTTTTCTTGCGTTACTTGGCGCAGTTTCGGCCAGAGTTGGTGGCGCACCGATCCTCAAATCGACCATCCGCGTCACGTTCTGGGGGGCTTTGGCGATGGCGGTGACGGCCGGAATCGGCGCGGCTTTCGGAGCCCGATGAGGCACTGTTCATGTATGCGCAAGGACCGTGTCCGTCATTACTCTGTTGAATAGTTCGGGCTGCTCGAATAGTGGCCGATGCCCAGAGGTATCAAAAATGATCAGCCGCTTCGTCGGTGCGTTCAGCTTTCGATACCACTCCGCAGCCAGCAAGGCACGGCCCCGCGCCTCGTGCCGGCCCTCGATAAGGTAAACCGGTACGTGGAGCCGGGGGACTTGCGTGCGGAAGTCGATGTTTTGCAACTGAGGATAGAGTACCGCGAATACGTCGATTACACCGGCGAAAGCGTGTAGCTGCTCCATCAAGCTATACTCTTTGACAAAGATGTTCGTGGAGTAGCCACCCGCGCTCTCGGCGTTGGCACGGTGATCGTAGGGATAAACGTCATTCTCGTACGTCAGCAAAGCCGGTTCATATTTGCGCACGTCCGAGTAGGGCGGCGGTCCATTTCTGGTCAGGGTGTTTCCTACTGCGGTCTTGCCGGTACGTTTGGCCCACGCGAGGGTATCGGAGTAGAAGATGCGGTCCGTTTCTCGGATGCTGACCATCTGCCCGGTGCCGATGAACGCCCGATACAGTTCGGGATGTTGTTGCACCGCGAGCACTCCGAGGATCGTTCCCCAGGAGTTACCGAGCACGTAGATTTTGTCTTGATGAAACCGGTTGCGGAGGTAATTCGTCACCTCGACGGTGTCGCGAACCGCGCCGTCAAGCGTGAGCGTCGAGGTCGGGTCGAGTTGATCGTAGGACTTGCCGGCACCACGCTGATCGAAGGTAACAACCACGAAGTTCTGCTCGAGCGCTTGGCCGTGCCGGCGCATCGCCCCCATCTCTCCGGCCCCCGGGCCACCAGCGAGGAACAGCAGCACCGGATTTGTCGTCTTGCGCCCTCGGATCATCATCGCGAGGCGGTGACCACCGATCTTCACGCGGGTCAGCTCGGCAATGCTTCCGGAGCGTGCGTGGCCGTCGCCGTCCAGAATTGGATCGGTGCTCGCCGAGCGGACGATGGCCAGGCTCAGTGCCACCATGCCTGCACTCGTCAGGGCTGCGCAAATCCAACGCAGCCACAACCCGATTTGTGTCCATCCGTGCCGGTGCCGTCCGGTGCGGTCAAGGCGGCGCGCGAGGGCTGCGCCGAACGTGACACCCAGCAGCATCGGCACGATGGTCAGAATGCCCTGAAATCCGCGGCCGAGGACGAAGGCGATAATGCCAAGTGTGCTGTCCAAGTGAATGGCGTCCACTAGCGGGCCCGTCGTCTTAATCCGCACGAGTTCGAATACGGCCACGAATACGGCGGGAATCAGCAGCATTACCCATCGGGTCCGCATAACGCGTCCCGCGAGCAAGCCCACAAGCAGGCTGCCGCCGATCGTGGCCAATGCCTGCGCTGATGTAATCGGTCCCCGGGGAGTCCACCATCCAGTCAGCACACCAAAGAGAGCAGCGGCGGCCAGAGCGAATCGCAACCCGATTCTTCGATTCCGCGTCGCCGCAAATGCGCGGTTGGCAGCGGCGATCCATGTAAGGGCGCTGCGAGGCAATGCGTTGCTCACAAGCCGGCAATTTCTGAGGTCACCATAACACACGCCCACAAAAGAGCATCACCGCAATTGCGATTAAGAGTCCGATGCTCGATGAGATCAGGCCGGTAGGCGTTGAACGAGGCCCATCGCGCCCGTCGCAATCGATTGCACGTCTGCGGCGTTTTTCGGGATCCACCGCGCTGAACCGGCACAAGATCGTTCGGGCCGTGACGTTGCAGCCGCCGTGCCGCCTCGAGGCTTGTGAGCCCGAGCAGCATACTTCCAGCCTCGCCGGGCGCCAAATCAATGTTCGCGGCATTTGGCATTGTATGGCTGACTTTAAGCAATTCCCATGTGCATTGCGTGAAGAAGGCCACCGACGAGAATTCTCATCATCTTCACGAGAGATTCGAAGCGAGGCGCTACGTTCTAGCAAACGACCCCGTGGCCGAGATGAGGATATGTCAATGTTTTCGAAAATCGTTGTCGCAGTCGACGGCGGGGGCCTTACCTCGAAGATCACGGCATATGCTGTGCGACATGCCGGGCGGGCTGAGATGCACTTTGTGTGCGCGCTCGACCCCAATCGATTCTTTAGCGATGCGACGGCGGGAATTTTCGATGCGGCAACCGAGCACACGGCCGCTATCGCGGCCGCACGGGCGGTCGTCGACCAATGCGTTGCGACTGCAACGAAAGCCGGAGTTCGAGCCGATGGACACGTCGTGGAACAACCTCCGGTGGATGCGATCCTTGATACGGTCCGGAAGACCGGAGCTGACGTAATCGTGATGGCATCGCATGGCCGGAGCGGACTTACCCGGGTTGTAATGGGCTCCGTTGCGGAAGGCGTCGCCCGTCGAGCGAGCGTTGCAGTGCTCTTCGTGCCCACGCGATCGCTCGCAGACGCGAAGCCAGAAGCGATTTTTGAAGATATTCCGTCTCTAAGGTAAGCGGCGCGTTTACTCGCTACAACGCAAACGCTGGCCGGCCAAGCTGGTAAGCGATCCGTGTAGCTCGCACGTGATGCGGGCACCTTAGCCAGTGGTGCTCCTTCGGCGCCGGAAGGTTGCCACGGTGCCCCGCTCCCACGCCGTCCCGAACGTTCGTTTAGTTACTATCGCCACCGCCGTCCCCGAGAATGTAATCGATCAGGCGGCCGCAGCCGAACTGTCGCGTCAATTTTTCGCTGCTCGGATGCCAGCTTACGATCGTCTGTCACGCGTTTTCGTCACGACGGGCGTGGAGCGGCGCTACACGGTCGTTCCGACAACGTGGTTCAGCGAAGAGCACGGGTGGGAAGATCGCACCAACGCGTATACCGCAGGCGCGTCGGATTTGTTCGAGCGTGTCGTACGCAGTGCGCTGGATCGCGCTTCACTACGTGCCGACCAAATCGACACCGTTGTCTTTATCTCATCGACCGGGATTAGTACCCCGAGCATCGACGCGCGGATCCTACCGAAGCTTGGATTTCGGCCCGACGTGATGCGCGTGCCGGTTTTTGGACTCGGCTGTGCGGGCGGCGTGTCGGGCTTCGGTCTTGCCTCGCGTCTGGCCGCCGGATCCCCGGGAAGCCACGTCTTGCTCGTCGCGATCGAACTTTGCAGCCTTGCTTTTCGACTCGACCGCGCATCGAAGGCCGATGTGATTTCTTCGTCACTTTTTGCCGACGGCGCCGCTGCTGCGATTCTCTCGAGTACCGAGGGTCCAGGCCCAACAGTGATCGGTTCGACCGAAAACCTTTGGCCGGAGACCCTCGATATCATGGGTTGGAGTGTCGATGAAATCGGTCTTGGGGTCGAACTCTCGCGTTCGTTACCCGCGTTCGTTGCCGAGCGTTACCGCGCTGCGTACGATTCGGCTCTTACACGAATGAACGTCGAGCCGACCGACATCGATCGTGTCATCTGTCATCCGGGCGGAACCAAAGTGCTTGAGGCAATCGAAGCGGCACTCGAAGTGCCCGGCGGCACGCTCGATCACGAACGTACGGTGATGCGCGATTTCGGCAACATGTCCTCACCGACCGCGCTCTTCGTGCTCGATCGCGCACTGCGCGCTACGCTGCCGCGGCGCTCCATCTTCGCAGCGCTGGGACCCGGTTTTACGGCAAGCTTCGTCACGCTCGAACAAGCGTCGTGATCCCGGCTTGGGTCATCCTCGCGCTCTTAACGGTGCAGCGGCTAAGCGAACTTGTTATCTCGTCGCGTAATACGAAAGCCTTGATGCAGTCGGGGGCGACTGAACGTGCACGCGAGCAGTATCCATTTATGATCGCGCTCCACGCGACATGGCTCGCGAGCTTGTGGTACTTTTCTTGGAGTCACGAATTCAGTTTCTTGTGGCTCCTACCACTCGCACTCTTGCAAGTCGGTCGCTTCTGGACGATTAGGACCCTCGGCTCGCGCTGGACAACGCGAATCATCGTTCCACCGAACGCTGTGCCGCTCGTTTCAGGACCGTATCGATTTTTGCGCCATCCGAATTATTTGATTGTTGCAATCGAGTTACCATGCATATCGCTTGCACTCGGTCTTGCGTTGCACGCGGCGCTCTTCGGCGTGCTCAACCTTGCGATGCTTTCGTGGCGGGTTCGCGAAGAAGACCGCGCGCTTCTTCGTGCTGCTTAGGCGGTCGTTCGCTCGGCTTCGATTTTACTGTCCGGCGGGTTACTCGTCAACGTGCGCGCAATTG
The DNA here is from genome assembly GCA_038231455.1 of Vulcanimicrobiales bacterium. Taxonomy (GTDB): domain Bacteria; phylum Vulcanimicrobiota; class Vulcanimicrobiia; order Vulcanimicrobiales; family Vulcanimicrobiaceae; genus JANLVI01. Next base: position 110,675 of record JBBRLI010000005.1, read on the forward strand.
CGCTCGCAAAGGTAAGCACCACATCTTGAGGATCGAGTCGGTCGGTGATGCCCGCACGAATGAGTTTTCCGGCGACGCGCTCGTTTGCTTCACAAAGGATGACGCGGACATGGCGTCTTTCAAGTGTGCGAAGCACTTCGTCGAGCGACTGCAGTCCGGTGCTGTCGATGAATGGCACATAACGCAGCCGGATGACGGCCGTCGTCGGACTCAAGTGCGTGTCGATCAGCGCTTTGATGAAATTGTGCGCGGCGGCAAAGAAGACGGGCCCTTCGATTGCGTAGACGACGACTCCCGGAGGAAGAGCGGGCATCGTACCGGATAGTTCGGCGCGAATGTCGTGTTCGCTCATCGTACGCACATCGACCGAGCTTGCCATTCGTCGTAAGAATTGAATGGTTGCAAGGATGATCCCGACGTTGACCGCGATCACGAGCGTGGTAAAGACCGTTAGGAAGAACGTGATGAACAAGATTGCGACATCGGCGCGCGGCGCTGTACGCACCATGTAGCGGAAATGGGCGATGTCGCTCATATTGTAGGCCACAACGAAGAGGATCGCTGCCAGTACCGCGAGCGGAACGTTTGCCGCTAGCGGGGCTAAGAACACGACGGTCAAGATGAGCACGACGGCGTGGGTAGTTCCGGCGATTGGATTCGTCCCGCCGTTGCGAACGTTGGTCGCGGTACGCGCGAGGGCACCAGTTGCTGCAAACCCGCCAAAGAGCGGGGCGACAATATTTGCAAGACCTTGCCCGATAAGTTCTTGATTGGAATCGTGTTTGGTATTGGCCATGCCATCGGCGACGACCGCCGACATGAGCGATTCGATCGCGCAGAGCAGCGCAATCGTGAAAGCGGGGCCGATCAATTCGAGGACGATTTGCGTACTAAACGGCGGCAGCGCAAGATGCGGAAAGTGCTGCGGGATCGCGCCAAAGGCACTCCCGATCGTCGCCACACCCCGGAAGTGAAATATCGCCTCAGCAAGCGTTGCAAGCACGAGCGCGATAAGTGGTGATGGCACGCGGGAAAGACCGCGGACCTTCGGTGCAAAGATCAAGATCGCAACGCTAGCGATTGCGATGAGTGTCGGCGCTGGCTGGAGATGGGGAAGCGAACGGATCAGCGCCCAAAGTGTCGCGAGCACGTTGGGCTCGTGCACCGGAGGCAAGCCGAAAAAGTCTTTCCATTGACCGATCCAAATTACGACACCGATACCGGTGGTAAAACCAACGATCACCGGCGCTGGAATGAACGCGATAATCGCACCTAGGCGGAACACGCCCATTGCGACGAGGATAACGCCGGCCATGAGCGTCGCTGTCTCGAGCCCCGCAAAGCCGTATTTTGCTGTAATGCCCGAGAGAATGACGATGAACGCCCCCGTGGGGCCGGCGATCTGCACCGGGCTACCGCCAAACGAGGCAACGATCAGTCCGGCGACGATCGCGGTATAGAGCCCGTTTTCTGGCCGCGCACCCGAGCCGATAGCGAAAGCCATCGCGAGAGGCAACGCAACGACGCCAACGATCACGCCAGCAAGAATATTTGGCAGAATCGCGCTTCTGACGAAACGCCGGTCGCGCCACGCCGCGACCAGGGCGATCACTGGGAACACACCGCTAGTCTAGATCTCGCATAATGCGAAACAGGTGAAAAGAAGAAGGCGACGTTTTCACGTCGCCTTCACATCTCACCGCTCGTGAACGGATTCGGTCGTACTTACGAGCAGCCGCTCGTGGTGCCGCAGGTGTCGCACTTCAGACACGTGCCGTTGCGCACCAGCGTGAAAAGACCGCATTCTCCGCAGGCATCGCCTGCGTAGCCTTTAGCAACAGCGACGCGCATTTGTTCGGTGCGCGTTGCGGTAGCCGTGGCAGTGGCGTTTGCACCCGGGTTGTCCGACCAGTTTGAGGAGAGGGCTTCGAGTTTTTGACCTTCCGTTTTTACGAGGATCGGTTCCGGTGCAACTGGTGTTGCGACTGCTGCGACGGGCGTCGATCCCGGGCGTAGGTGGGGACTCGTTGGGTGGAGCGTTGCTTGCACGGAGGCTTGCACCACCGGCGTTTGGCGCGTTTCACCGGCGGATTCACCGACGTATTCGGGTTCGGGTCCCATCGCGTCCACCGACATCCCCGGCTGTACTTGTGCGAGATCGTAGCGGCCAAGATAGCTCACGGCGAGTTCGCGGAAGATATAGTCGATGATGGATGTCGCCATCTTGATGTTTTCGTGTCCGACGACCGGGCCGTTGGGCTCGAAGCGCGTGAACGTGAAGGCGTCCACGTATTCTTCGAGCGGCACGCCGTGCTGGAGACCGAGCGACACCGCGATTGCGAAGTTGTTCATCAGCGAGCGGAACGCGGCGCCTTCTTTATGCATGTCGACGAAGATCTCGCCGAGCGTGCCGTCTTGATAGTCGCCGGTGCGCAGGTAGACTTTGTGTCCGCCGATCGTCGCCTTCTGCGTGTAGCCACCGCGGCGATCCGGCATGCGCCGGCGCTTGGCGATGTAGCGGTAGACGATTTTCTCCGCGATCGTGACCGGGGTGAGGTACGGCTGCTGCGCGGCGGCATCATCCGAAAAGTCATCGCCCAGGTCGTAGCTCGAAGCCATCGGCTGCGAGAGTTTGGATCCGTCGCGATAGAGCGCGACGGCCTTAGTCATGCGCTCCCAGCTATAACGGTAGGCTTCCTTGACGTCGGCGATCGTCGCCGTTTGCGGAAGGTTGATCGTTTTGCTGATGGCGCCGGAGATGAACGGCTGGGCAGCCGCCATCATGTCGACGTGTGCGAGCGGGCGGATGTAACGCGAACCGTGCTTGCCGCACGGCGTCGCGCAATCGAAGACCGGCAGATGCTCGTCTTTGAGGAACGGTGAACCCTCGAGCGTCATGCGCCCGCAGATGACATCCGATGCCTCATCGATTTGCGTGTTGGTGAAGCCGAGACCATCTTTGAGGATCGAGAACTGCCAGTTGTTCAGCTGATCGTCGGTGAGGCCCAGGGTCGTTTTGCAGAACTCTTCGCCCAGCACGTACTGGTTGAAGACGAACGACAACTCGAATGCACCCAGGAGCTGCGCTTCGATCTTGTCGAGCGTTGCCTCATCGAAGCCTTTTGCTTTGAGCGTCGCACGATTGATGTGCGGCGAACCCTCGAGTGTTGCCGTGCCCTTGGCGAATGCTTCGATTGCTGCGATCTGTTCGCTTGTGTAACCGAGTTTGCGGAGCGCCGGTTCGACCGACTGGTTGACGATCTTGAAGTAGCCGCCGCCGGCGAGCTTCTTGAATTTCACGAGCGCAAAGTCGGGCTCGATGCCCGTGGTATCGCAGTCCATCACAAGGCCGATCGTTCCGGTCGGAGCGATGACCGTGACTTGTGCGTTGCGGTAGCCAGCGACTTCGCCGACGCTTAGTGCCTGGTCCCAGAGGTTTTGCGCGAGCGCCCATGTCTCTTGTGTGAAGAGCGTTGGCGTATGCGTGGTCGGAACGATGGTGAGGCCTTCGTACTCATCGTTCGAGGCAGCGTATGCCGCGCGACGATGATTGCGGATGACGCGTAGCATGTCTTCGCGGTTGTTCGAGTAGCGCGGGAAGGCCCCGAGCTGTTCGGCCAGTTCCGCTGATGTTGCATACGCGGCGCCCGTCATGAGTGCCGAGATCGCTGCGCACCAGCCGTCGCCTTCGGGCGAATCGTATGGCAGACCGAGGCGCATCAAGAGCGTGCCGAGGTTTGCGTAGCCGAGGCCTAGCGTGCGGTAATCGTACGAACGCTGGGCAATTGCTTGCGAGGGGAATTGCGCCATCAGGACACTGATCTCAAGCATCGTCGTCCAGACGCGGCAGGCTTCTGCGAACGTTGCCGCATCGAATCGATCGTCGCTATCGAGGAACTTGACGAGGTTGAGCGATGCAAGATTGCAGTTGTGTGCAATCAGGCCTTCGGCTACGAGCGAGTGAGTTTCAGGTTCGGTCACGTCATAGACCATTTCGACGCCGTCTTCGACAATCGAAACGACCTTCGGCGCACGTGGATTTTTTTCAGCGCCGCCAAACGGCTGCGACATTATTTCCGAAGCTTTCTGGGCCTTAGCTTCAGAACACGGAAATCCGATCAATGAGAAATATTTGCGCGCCTGCATGTTGGAGATATGCAATTGTCCTTGCGGATTCTTACGACCATCGGGTTGGAACCAAGAGATGCGCGAAGTGATACCGACATCAGCAAGCAGCAACTGTACCGAGCGCAGCATCGCTGATGAGGAAGAAGCGAGCATGACCTCGTGCGCGACGCCTACTCCTTTGCGAATGCAACCGTCGGCAGAAAACAGTCCCTGTAAATAGGCAATCTTTAGATCATCGGCAACGTCGTGAATTGCTGCAGGCACGTCCTTGTCAATAGCCGTGCATTGCTTCACGCCGTAAGTCTTCTCCAGCATCGAGACAACTGATTGCTGCGTCGTCATTACTTGCATGACGCCGTTCTTCTGCGTGAAGAGGGTAGACGTACGGACCGGCAGAGGCATCATTGAGCCGGTGTCGACTTGGGCTGCCTCAGCTTTAAGTTCGTTGAATCGCTCTTGCATATCAATAGCATTCTTTTGTTCGTGTCCACCGAAAACAAGCGCTATATTCCCCTTAGAGAATACGCCGTCGCCACTCAGCCAGCCAAGCATTTGCCAACGCTTCGTATCTTCGAACGAAGATGAAAAAGCGACGGTATTGCCTGACTCACGAATTTCCAACCTGTCCGACCCAGGCAAAATCCGATCTACCCGTTGCCAGCCCCGGTCTTTCGTCAGGAATTTATGGTCGGCAGTGGCTCGAATTGAACGACCATCTTTCAAGTCAATCTTAAAGACTTGCTTAAGTCCAACTTTTGTGACGGTCGCTTTTCGATGTGCTGTCAGGCGCGCCGTGTCGTGCTCGCCTTGGATATCGGTTGTTACGAGGACTTGCTTCCCGGTTTGCTGTTCCAGGTACAGTCGTTCGACCGTCCGCATTCCCTCAGGCGTGCTGATTCGCGTTTCCGGTGCAAAGCACGCGGTATCGTCAAGGAACATGTACTCCGAGCAGTTGTGCACGATCATGCCGTTGGCGATGAAGTGCGACGTATCGGGTTCCGTGAGGTCGAACACGTCCTCGATGCCTTCATAGAGGAGCGCATCGAACGCATCGGTCATACGATCGGCGTACGTCGAGACGCTCGCATTGAGTGTGCGCAGAGATGCGTTCTTTGCCGATGCATCGTGGAAGCCGATGAACCGCTCGAAGAGCACGCGCGACGAGCGCGAGATGCGCAGCGAGTGGTACGGAAGTGTTGCGTATTCTGCGCTACCGCCGTGGCCATCGGGAAGCAGCGACGTCGATGCCGTCTTGCGATTCTCGTAGATCTTGCTCTTGATACCAAAGCCCAGCATGAGGACTTGGAGCTGGCGCAACAGTTCGATCGAGGTCGAGTCGAGCGAGACGTAGTGCGACTTCTCGCCGTAGTTTGCAACGGTGCCGTCGGCCGTCGCAAAGCCGCGGATCAGGGCAGCCGTGCTCGCTGCGTTGAGGCCAAATGCCGCATCCGTGAGCCGTTTGCCCTGGCTGCCGGCATCGAGTACCGCGTAGGTTGAGAGTTCGGCGATCAGCGCTTGCGAGCGTGTCGCGAGCTTTGCGCCGCTCTGCGGTGCGTTGACCGTGACCGGACGGGCGCGGCGTCCGTCGCCGTCGGCGGTATCGGGCTTGAAGCGGTTGATCGTTGCAGCCGCGTCCTGGACGATCGCGGTTTCTGCATCCGACATCGTGAGCGAAAACGCTCCGTCTGCCGAGACGCATCCATCGCCGAGTGCAAGACCGATGAGTTCGGCCATCTTCGGATCGAGCTGCATCGCGCCGAATGGCGATGCGACGAGTTGGATCTGATCGCCATCGACGAGTTCACTTGCCGGAACGTCGCCGCGGTTTGCCGTGAGCACGCGGTGATCGGCCGTCAGTCGAACCGAGTAGCCGCTCTTCGTGCGCATACGGAAGACGGGTTTTGTTCCCGTCGGGAAGATGCGGTTGACGAAGTGCAATTCGCCGTCGCTGCCGGTGACGAACGCCGACTTGCCGACGAGTTCGCCGATGCGCTGAGGACCATCTGCTGTCGCGATAAGCGTGTCGGCTGTGACGCACGGATTGGATGCGTTGATGCGGCCATCGGAGGGGCACGTGTGCCACTCGTTAATGGTCGTGTCGAATTGCACGCCGGGGTCGGCGCACTGCCATGCCGAGAGCGCGATTTTCTCCCACAGGTCGGCGGCTTCCATCGTGCGCGCGGGACGGCCGTCGGTACGACGGATCAGATCCCACGACTCGTTGTTATCCAGCTTATTGAAGAAGTGGTTCGGAATGCGCACGGAGTTGTTCGAGTTCTGACCCGAGACGGTTCCATAGGCTTTGGAATCCCAGTTCGTGTCGTACGTCTCGATATCGAGTTCGCGATAGCCCTGTTTTGCAAAGTCGAGCGCGTACTGCACGTTCGCCGGCGGAATGCCCGCGGTGAGCGCTTCGCGCATCGCTTTCTTCAGGTGCGGATTTAGCGCCGGATCGAGTCGTCCGGCTTCGGGAATGCGTGAATCGTGCGCGGAACCGAGGATCGCATTGAGATGCTTCTTCGCTGCAATCGAACCAATAACCAGATCCGAGACTTTCTGTTCTTCGCGCACTTTCCAGAGCACGAAGTCTTCGATGTCCGGATGATCGAGATCGAGGCAAACCATCTTCGCGGCGCGTCGAGTCGTGCCGCCAGATTTAATCGCACCGGCTGCGCGATCGCCAACGCGGAGGAAAGACATCAAGCCGGATGACGTGCCGCCGCCGGAGAGTTTCTCACCATCGCCGCGGATCTGCGAGAAGTTCGATCCGGTACCCGAACCAAATTTAAAGATACGCGCTTCACGAACCCACAGGTCCATGATCCCGCCTTCGTTCACCAAATCATCGGAGACGGATTGGATAAAGCAAGCATGTGGGGCTGGATGCTCGTAGGCGTTGACCGAGCGGGTCAGCTCGCCCGACTTCGCATCCACAAAATAGTGGCCTTGAGCGGGGCCTTCGATGCCATACGCCCAGTTGAGACCCGTGTTGAACCACTGCGGGGAGTTCGGGGCGCCGATCTGGCGTGCGAGCATGGCGCGCATTTCGTCGTAGAAGATGCCCGCATCGGTTTCCTTATGGAAGTAGCCGTGCTTGAAGCCCCAATAGGTCCAGGTGCCGGCAAGGCGGCCGAACACTTCGCGCGAGTCGCCCTCAGCGCCGAAATGCTCTTCGCGCGGAATGGCGGCGAGGGCCGCCTCATCGGCGACCGAGCGCCAAAGCCACTCAGGCAAGCCGGGTTCGGGCACGCGTTTGAGCGCCTTCGGCACGCCGGCCTTGCGGAAATATTTCTGCGCAAGGACGTCGACGGCGACCTGGCTCCAACCGGCCGGGACCATAACATCTTTGGCTTCAAAAACGACGGAGCCATTCGTATTGACGATCCGCGATGTGCGCGGCTCAAACGTCACGCCAGCGTACGGGTCTTCGACGGTGGAATAGGTGCGACGGAATTTCATGCTGCCTCCAGGCCTGCTTTTTCGGAGGACGACGAATCGAACACCTGTTCGATACAGGTGGCCCGATTCGCGCCGTGCGTACTAGATATTGTACCTCGTGTAGAATTCGAATACAAGATATCGTTGTCACGTCCCTTGGGGACACACTAGGCCAAGTGGTGCATATCGAGAGATTCCCGTGCATAAGCCGGTGGACGCGCGTCTGCCCGTACGAACGGACTGTGGAGAATTCCGAGGATAGCGGGGATTGGGGGGCGCACAGCGCGGGGTGTTCGCTCCCGACGCCCACTCCCACACGATCGTCGACGTTTCCCTCGCTGGCCTGTGGGAGCGCGGCTTTCGAGGCCTTATCGTCGACCTCGATAACACGGTCGTCGGCTACCACGAATCGCATTTGATTCCGGGCGTGCGCGACTGGGTCGCCGAGGCGCGCGAGCGTGGATTTGCCGTCGTTTTGCTTTCGAACAACTTTCCCGAACGCGTCGCTGCGATCGGCGCGAAACTCAACGTTCCGACCGTTCCGAATGCCCTGAAGCCCTTGCCACCGAGTTTTTTGCGTGCGCTGAGGATTCTGGGCACCCCGCGTTCGCAGACCGTCGTCATCGGCGATCAACTCTTTACCGATGTCTTGGGCGCGAAGCTCATGGGCATGCATGCCGTTCTGACCGAACCGATCGTCGCAAGCGATTTTCCGCTCACGCGGGTCCTGCGCTTGCTGGAACGTGTGTTCTTTTCGCGAAAGCCGCGCGTATGACGATTCGGGCAGTCATCTTCGACCTGTACGGCACGCTTCTCGATATCGAGAAGCTTGCCGACCGCGTAGCACGGTATGTCGATCCGCCGCACGCGTTCGTCACGGCGTGGCGGCAAAAGCAAATCGAATACGCGTTCACCACCTCGCTTGCCGGCCGCTACGACGATTTCGATCATCTGACCCAGCGAGCACTCGACTTCGTCGCGGAGACATTTCATCTGAAACTCGAGGATGCAGCCAAGACGGATCTGATGGCCGGATGGCTCGAGCTCCCACCGCATGCCGATTCCGCAGCCGCGCTCGATGCCGTCGCGGCGCTGGCATATCCGCGCCTGGTGCTCACCAACGGCGTTCAAGCATCCGCGCAGCGTGCACTCGTCGCCGGGAAACTCGATTCGCGCATCGATGAGGTGCTTTCCGTTAGCGCGCATCGCGTTTACAAACCAGCACCCGAAGCCTATCGCGTCGCGACCGAACACCTGGGGTGTAAAGCGGCTGACATCGTGTTCGTCTCATCGAATGGTTGGGATGCGGCGGGTGCAGGGTCCTTTGGTTTTCGCGTCGTTTGGTGCAATCGGAAAGGCGCTCCGCGGGAGCGAATCGGTGCAGCACCGATCGCCGAGATCCGTTCGCTTGTTGAACTACGTCCGGTACTGGAGCGACTCGCATGAATATCGTCGCCGTCGTCTTCGATCTCTACGGAACCCTCATCGACATCGAATCGCTTGCCGGGCGCGTCTCGAAAATTACGAAAACGCCCGAGCAATTCGTCCAACTTTGGCGCGATCGGCAATTGGCGCTTGCATTCGCGACGAGTAATGACGTTGCGTACGCGGATTTCGACGAACTAACTGCGCGTGCTCTCGATGAAACGGTCGCACGATTGCAGATCACCATCGGCGGCAACGCGCGCGCGGAACTCCTTGCCGGTTGGACGGACGCGACGTTTTACGCCGACGTCGTGCCGACGGTTCTTGCGATACGCGAGCGCGGCTATCAGACAGCCGTACTGACCAACGGAACGGCACGTTCGGCGCGCTTGGCTCTCACGAATGCGGGGTTGATAACCGAACTCGATGCCGTATTGACTGCCGATACCGTCCACCGTTACAAACCGGAAGCTGCGGTGTACCGCATGGCTCTCGAGCATTTCCACTGCGAGGCCGACGAGATTCTCTTCGTTTCATCGAACGACTGGGATGCATCGGGGGCGGCACGCATCGGATTTCGGTCGATCTGGTGCAATCGCGGCGCAGCGAATTCACGCCGGCCCGAACGCACGATTACCAAACTCGACGAGTTACTTACGATCCTCGATACGGAATGAAGCTCGGCGTCATCGGCGATCCGATCGCGCATAGCCAGAGCCCCGCGCTGCATCGCGAGTTTCTCACGCAGGCGGGGATCGAAGGCAGCTACGATGCGATTCTTGTTGAGGCGGGCAACGTGCCGATGGCGATTCGTCTCGTCCGGGAAATCGGGTATCTGGGGCTCAACGTCACCACGCCGCTAAAAGAAGAAGCCTACGCAGTATGCACGGAGCTGGATGACCGTGCGCGAGCGGCCGAGGCCGTCAACACGCTGACGTTTCTTCGCGACCGGGTGATCGGGAGAACGACCGACGGTATCGGCGCTTGCGATGCGATCGCCAAAGTGGTACCGCATCTCGATCGAGCCTCGATCGCCGTTCTCGGCGCGGGGCCAACCGCCCGCGCCATCATCGATGAAGCAAAACGTCGCGGCGCGAAGGTCGCGCTTTGGAATCGAACCGAATCGCGAGCCGTTGCGTTACGCGCGAAATTTGCGGTCGACGCGGTAGATTTTGAGCAGACGTACGACGCGGTGTTCTCGACGTTGCCGCCCGATGCGGAGCTGTGCGATGAACTCATTCATATGCTGACCCGGTCCTCTCTTGTGATCGATGCGAACTACGGCAACCGCGCGACGTTAGCGAAGGCGATCCGACGCGCCGACGTCGTCGACGGCATCGATATGCTGATCGCGCAGGCGCGCGCTTCGTTTGCGATCTGGCAGCGTGCGGCGGAGACCGCAGCGACCGCCGCCGATCCGTAAGCCTGGGGCTGTGCCAAGGCGATGACCGTGCCCAGCGTGCGTGCCACGACGATCGCCCACGCGAAGCGTGTGCCGAAGGTCGAGAGATGTGCCGCTGCTGTTGCGATCATAAGCCAATGGTAGCGAGCCGTCAGTCGCCAGTCTTGAAGCGACGATGAAGGGCTCCTTAGAGTCAGATGAAGCCGTGTGCGTGGCCTCACACGCCGCCAAAAAGCGACTGCCTCGCCGGACCCTTCGCCACGCGCTTCAACTGATCTGACTAACCCAATTAAGCTGCGTTCGTTCGTGTATCTTCGTATTGCAACAATGCCTTCAGTTGCGCTGTGGCCATGAGGACATCTTCGCCAGAGAGGCTCTCGGCGAAGCGGCGAAACCACGGGGCGGTTTGCGCGCCGCGTCCATAGCGCTGCGCTAGCCAGAGAGCTGCCACGAGCACGGCCACGCCGCACGCAACATTTGCGAGGAGCCACGCGAGCCCAAAGGCCGCGATTGGTTCGATATGGAGCATTCCGCGCAGCCCGACTACTGCCAAGGCTGGCCACATCAGCGGCGCTAGCGTGAGCGTCCACATTGCGGTTCGGGCCCGTAAGAGTTTCAATCGTTCGACCTTTTGCGCAATCGCTATGACTGGCTCTTCGAAATTGACTGCCGCGGCGGCAAGTTGCGCCACGGTCGATGCCAGGATCGCTATCGCATAGCTATCAAGAAGAACGCTTGCGAGAAAGACCGGAAGTTCACGCGCGTGATCTGCTGAAAACGCCCCAAGTAAGACCACAACGATGCTATTCATCAATATTTCTAGCTGCAGCGTGCGGCGGAGCCGATCGAGCACTGTTTGCGTGACGCCGAGCGAAGAGCGTCGCAGTATCAGTGTGTTGCTTTGCACCATTTCGTCAAGCCGCGCGTCATATCGCCGCCACACGGCGGTCACATCATCATTTTCCATCCGTCTCTCCTTGTGAAGCGTTTCGATTCGTTGTGAGAGCGACTCGCGCTCGTGCTCTAAGTCGTCCGATTTTCGTCGCGACATTTGTTTCGGTGAGCCCGAGAACCGCGGCGATACTTCGGTGATCGTACTCATCGAGGTAGAGCAACATAAGGGCTTTGTCCATGTCCCCGAGGCCCGCGATAAAATCGTTGAGCCGATCCACGCGATCATCAGGCTCGGAGTCGCGTTCGTATGATTGGCGCGCAATTGACTCGGCGCGCTCGGTACGCTCGGCCCGGCGATACTCCGTGCGGTAGAACGAAACGGCGACATTGAGGGCGATCCGGTACATCCACGTCGAGAAACGACGTGCTTCATCGAAGCCGGCGAACGATTTCCAAAGTGCGCCGGTGATCTCGGCGGTGAGATCTTCCCGGTCGACTGCCGTGCGACCGTACGCTCCTGCGATCTTATGAAGGATCTTCTGGTTCTGCGTCAGCCGTACGAGAAATGTTTCCTGATCGTTCATCCGTTCTTGGTCCACGCCTCATGATTCGCTCGAAGCAGGCGAAAAATCACATGCCCCGGCTTGTCTCGTCAATACCAGCGTCGAAACTTGTCTCGTCGGTTGAAGGCGAGAAGCCGAAGCGTTGAACCGGCCTGCTCGATCAACCCAGCTCGAACGAGTTCCGTTACGGCGTGTGGAGCGCGTTCGATTACGGGAGCGAGCCTGTTCCCGTCCACGAGAAAGCTCAGCGACGCAAGATCGATCGCCGGATCCGCGAGCCAAAGACTATCCTGTTCGTCGATCATGGTGAGTAGCAGATCGGCGGCTTCATGGGAGAGATCCCAATAGGCGCTATCACCGACACCATCTGCCGAAATCACCGGCGAACCTTTTCGGTAGCCGAAATGCTCTTGGCACTGAAACGTGAGGCAGTGGCCACCGTCATATCGCGGAGCGGTTTCGCAGCCGCAAGAAAACGACAAATTCCCGCCCACGAGCGCCTTCACGGGATCTGAAGCAAGCCATACTCGCGAAAAGCTCCCAAGCGAATAGGCCGCCGGCTCGCCGAGCACGGCCGCCAACTCCTCTAGCGTGTACGTTCCACCCTCGCGCATCAGATCGATCCGATTCGTAGGGTGCGTCCGGCTCGCCCGCAAACAACGGGGCCGATGCATACCGACGGGCGCCCTGAACTTCCGAAAACCTACGAACCCTCCGAAGTCGAGCCGCGCCGCTACGCCGAGTCGCTTGCTCGCGGGGTGTTCCACGAAGACCCCGACCCGGCGCGGCCGGCATTTATCATCTCGATGCCGCCGCCGAACATTACGGGGCGCGCGCACCTCGGCCACGGCTCGACCTATACGCCGATGGACATTCTCACGCGCTACCACCGGATGCTCGGCGAGAACGCTGACTGGCTGCCCGGCCAAGATCACGCCGCGATCGCAACGGAGACCGTGCTCGTGCGCGAGCTGGCAAAAGAGGGCCTCACGCGCAACAGCCTCGGGCGCGAAGCGTATCTCGAACGGGCATGGCAATGGCGCGATCAATACGGCGATACGATCGACTCGCAGTTCCAAATGCTGGGCTTCGGGCCCGACTGGGATCGCAAACGCTTCACGATGGATCCGCCGCTCTCGGCTGCGGTCATCCGCGTTTTCGTGCGACTGTATCGCGAGGGCTTGATCTATCGCGGAACGCGCTTAGTCAATTGGGATATCAAGGCCCAATCCACGCTCTCCGATGCGGAAGTCGAATACGAAGAACGCAACGCGAAAATTTGGGAAATCCGCTACGAGACGGAAGACGCGAGTGGCAGCATCGTCGTCGCGACGACGCGACCCGAGACGATGCTCGGCGATACGGCAATCGCCGTCCATCCAAGTGACGCACGCTACTCCTCGTTGATCGGTAAGAACGTGATCTTACCGCTGGTGAACCGATCGATTCCGGTGATCGCCGATGCCTCGGTGCTTAGCGACTTCGGCACAGGCGCTGTGAAAGTGACGCCCGGGCACGATCCGAGCGACTACGAAATCGGCCAGCGCCACAATCTGCCGATGCCAAGCGTCATCGCACTCGACGGAACGATGAGCGGCGATGTCGGCCGGTACGAAGGCATGGACCGCCTCGACGCGCGCAAAGCGATCGTCGAGGACTTGCGCTCGAGCGGTGCACTCGTGAGCGAGAAAGACTATCTGCAGAAAGTCTCGATCAGTTCGCGGTCGGGCGAAGTGATCGAACCGCTGCTCTCGCTGCAGTGGTTCTGCAAAATGGAGTCGCTTGCGAAGCCTGCGGTCGAGGCGTATCGCAAGGGCAAGATCAGGTTTGTCCCGGAGCGCTTTGGTCGCACGTACGAAAACGGATTTGAGAACCTGCGCGATTGGAACATCTCGCGGCAAATCTGGTGGGGCCATCAGCTTCCCGTTTGGTACACGCCAAACGACGAAGTCGTCGTCGCGGAATCCGAAGACGAAGCGCTTGCGATCGCTGAGCGCGATTTCAAAACGCGCGAGTTGCGTCGCGATCCCGACACCCTCGACACGTGGTTCTCAAGCGGCCTGTGGCCGTTCTCGATTCTCGGCTGGCCGGACGAGACGGCCGAGATGGCGCACTGGTATCCCAACCAAGTGATGATCACCGGACGCGATATCATCTTCTTGTGGATCGCGCGCATGGTGATGCTCGGGCTCCATTTTGCGGACGATATCCCGTTTCGCACGGTGTTCGTTGCGCCGCTCGTGTTCGACAAGCACGGGCGCAAAATGTCAAAATCGCTCGGCAATTCGATCGATCCGCTCGACCTGATCAAGGAGTACGGTGCCGACGCGACGCGCTTTGGCATCATCAAACAGATGCGTCTCGAATCGCAAGAGCTGCGGTTCGACGAGCGCGCGTGCGATGATGCGCGGCGCTTCAATACCAAGCTGTGGAACGCGCTCCGGTTTATTTGTTCGCTCGAGGAAGGGTTGCCGACGGCATCGCGCCTTCCGAAGAACGACGAACTCACCGTTGCCGATAAGTGGATTCTCACGCGCTTGCGTGAGACCGTCATCAAAATCACCGAGGCCTTCGACCGCTTCGAATTCGGCACCGCGGCCGACGAACTGCTCGACTTCGGTTGGTTTACGTTTTGCGATTGGTATCTCGAAGCCTCAAAAGCCCCGGGCGAACGCGCGACGCGCGCTTCGGTGCTTTCGTATGTGTTCAATGCGTTCGTTCGGCTCATGCATCCGATCGCGCCGTTCATCACCGAGGAAATCTGGCAGCAACTCCCGCACGACGGCGCGACGATCGTCACGGCTTCGTGGCCGGATCCGTTGCAAGACCTTGCCTACTACGATGGTGCGGGCGGCAGCTTCGAGGCGGCGCGGACGGATTTTGAAGCCTTTATCGTGAGTGCTGGAACCATCCGCAACGTGAAAGCCGAGATGGGCATGGGGCCGAAAGACCGGCTCACGCTGGATGTTCCGCCGGGTCTGCCGGACTGGGTCGCCGAGCAGTTCGCCGTGCATGCAAAAGCTGAGCTCGTCGTTGATGCAGCGCGCGTCGCGGGGCCGACGCTTGCCGAAAAGCTCGCCACGATCACCGCGCAAGCGCCCACGGGACTCTTGCGGGAACGCTACACACGCGAGATCGCAAAACTCCAGAGCGAGGTCGAGCGCGGCGAGAAGAAGCTCGCGAACGAATCGTTCATCGCCAAAGCCGCCCTCGACGTCGTGGAGAAAGAGCGCGAGAAGCTCGCCGGCTACGGGCGCGACCTCGCGCGCGTCCGCGACGAGCTTGCCAAGCTTGGATGAACGAAAAGGCCAGGGGCAGCCGGGAGCCGTAATTTGAGCGGAATCGTGACTAGCCCGCTGCTCGGCAAACGCCGTACACTCATGTCCCCCGATGAGATCGACCGCGCGATCGCTCGCATGGCGCATCAAATCGTCGAGCCGAGTGATGCACAGGACGGCCTTCTTTTGATTGGGATTCGCCGTGGCGGCGAGTCGCTGGCGCGTCGGCTTGCATCGAAGATCGCGGAGATTCGCGGCAGCACCCCGACCTTGGGTTTTCTCAATATCAACCTGTATCGCGATGACGATGTGGCGCGCGATCTGCCCGAGTCCGAGATTCGCGGCGAGATCACCGGGCGCACCGTCGTCGTCGTCGATGATGTTCTCTATACCGGCCGCACCGTGCGTGCGGCCCTGGATGCCGTGACCGACCTCGGCCGTCCGAATGCGATCCGCCTTGCGGTGTTGATCGATCGCGGTCTGCGCGAACTGCCCGTTCAAGCCGACTATATCGGTAAACTGATTCCCACGAGCCGGAGCGAGCGCATCGACGTAGCGTTATCCCCGCAGCGCTCCGAACGCGACGAAGTCGTCGTGATCGCCGATGAGGACCGTGCCGGCACGTAATTTGCTCGACGTCGATGACGTCACACGTACCGAACTTTCCGCTCTCCTCGATCGTGCCGCCGCTTTCAAACGCGAGGGCGCCGCGCGCGACTTGCTCGCCGGAGTGCCGGTCCTCAACTTGTTCTTCGAGGCGAGCACGCGCACGGCGACCTCGTTCACGCTTGCCGAACAACGCGTGGGTGCCGACATCATTTCGTTTGCGCCGGGGACGTCGAGTTTAGGGAAAGGTGAGACGATTGCTGACACTGCGCTCACCCTCCACGGCATCGGCGTGCGCGTCATCGTCGTTCGCCACCCGGAGTCGGGTTTCGCGCGCCGGCTTGCCGACGCGTTCGACGGTCACGTGGTCAACGCGGGCGACGGCGCGCACGCGCACCCGACGCAGGCACTGCTCGATCTGATGACCCTGCGGAACGAATTCGGCGGCTTCGACGGACTGCGCGTTGCGATCGTGGGGGATATCATCCACTCGCGTGTGGCACGCTCGAACATCGTCGGGATGACGATGCTTGGCATCGACGTCATGCTCGTTGGACCGCGTACGCTCTTGCCCGATGCAATGGAACGCCCGGGCGTGCGCATCTCGCGCGATCTCGATGCCGTCCTTCCCGAAGTCGATGCGGTCATGATGCTGCGTATCCAACACGAGCGCATCACCTCGAGCCTCTTACCGGCCCTAAACGACTATACACGCAACTATCAACTCAACCGCTCGCGACTGCGCGCGCTCAAGGCAACAGCGGTGATCCTGCACCCCGGCCCGTACAATCGCGGCATCGAACTCACCGACGACGCGCTTGCCGATCAGCGGTCGCGGTACAAAGTTCAAGTCGAAAACGGCGTCTTCGTGCGCATGGCCGTACTCGACCATCTCGTCAACGGCGCTGCGGTGCCCGCATGAACGCGCTCATCATCCAAGGGGGCCGGGTGATCGACCCCTCGCAGGGACTCGATGCGGTCCGCGATGTGCTCGTACGCGATGGCAAAATCGCCGCGATCGGCGAACACCTCGATGTCGGGACGGCGACGGTCGTCGATGCGCGGGGATTGATCGTCGCCCCGGGTTTCATCGACATGCACGTGCATTTACGCGAGCCGGGTCAAACGCACAAAGAAACGATCGCGACCGGGAGCGCCGCGGCCGTTGCCGGCGGCTTTACCGCGGTCTGCGCGATGCCCAACACGACCCCCGCAATGGATTCGCCGGCCACGCTTGCCGAAGTCGCGCGCCTCGCGGGGGCAGCCGGCCTTGCGCGCATCTACCCGGTCGCTGCGATTACCAAGGATCGCGCAGGCGTCGAACTCGCACCGTATCATTTGCTCTCCGATGCGGGAGCCGTTGCTTTTAGCGACGACGGCAATACGGTCGAGAATCCGCGCGTGTTACGCCAGGCCGCACGCTACGCAAAAGATCTCGATCAACCGTTCATCTCGCACTGCGAGGATGCGCAGCTCAAAGGCAGCGCCGTTATGAACGAAGGCTTTTCATCGGCGAAACTTGGCCTTGAGGGTTCGCCCAACGTGGCCGAAGAGATCGTGATCGCGCGCGATCTGCTGATCGCCGCCGATACGAAGAAACCGTGGCACATCGCGCACTTGAGCACGGCGACGGGACTCGATTTGATGCGCTGGGCCCGCGCGCGCGGTGCAGCGGTCACCTGCGAAGTGACGCCGCACCACCTGCTGGTTCACGACGATCTCTTTGATGATTACCGCGCTGAGGGCAAAGTGAATCCGCCGCTGCGCGACCCCAGCGACTCCTCGGCTTTGCGCGCGGGCGTTCGCGATGGGTCGATCGAGGTTTTCGCAACCGATCACGCACCGCACGGCATGGATGAAAAAGCGCAACTGCTCAGTGCGGCGCCGGTCGGCTTCACGGGTCTCGAAATCGCGCTCGGCGCCTACGCCCACGCAATGCCCGATCTGCCGCTCGATCGTTTCATCGCGTGCTTCTCGACGAACCCCGCGCGCATCTTGCATTTGCCCGGCGGGACACTACGCCTAGGCGCGCCAGCCGATATCACGGTCTTCGGCGAACAGCCGTGGATCGTCAATGCCAAAACGTTCCATTCGAAAGGCAAAAACACGCCATTCGACGGCTGGTCGTTCGCGCGGCGCGCGATCGTTACGATCGTCGACGGACACATCGTCTATCAGAACGGCGAGATTCTCACGACCCGACGCGCGATGCACGTATGAACCGCGCGTCACTCTTTCTTGCGGACGGCTCGCGCTTCGATGGCGAAGGGCTCGGTACGACGGGTATCGCGCTTGGCGAGGCGGTCTTTTACACCGGCATGACGGGGTATGAGGAAGCGCTTACGGATCCATCGTACGCGGGACAAATCCTCACGTTCACCTATCCGCTCATCGGCAATTACGGCATCTCGCGCGTTGTCTCACAACATCCGACGGCCTGCGTCGCGGGCGCGGTGATCAAGCGACTGGCGCTTCGGCCCTCACATTTCGAGAGCACGATCGATCTTGGCGCGTGGCTCGACGAGCAGAAGATTCCCACGATCGTCGGCATCGATACGCGTGCGCTCACGATTCTCTTGCGCGATCACGGCACGATCGCATCGGCGCTTGCGGTGGGCGATGAAGCGATCGGGCAGGCCGAAGTAAAACTCGCCGCCTACGCACGCAACCCGTCGACGAGCGGACTCGTGGCGAGTGTCGCAACCGGTTACGAACATGAGGCCGGTCGCATACCGAAGACGGGACATCGCGTCGTGGTGCTCGATTGCGGCGTCAAGCGCGCGATCATTCGCGAACTCGAAGCACTCGATGCGAACGTGACGGTCTTGCCGTACGTCGCATCGCGCGATGAGATCCTCGCCGCAAAACCCGAGGCGCTCGTGATTTCCCCTGGACCCGGCGACCCGCGCGAACTCGGTACAACCGTCGAACTGCTCCGTAGCCTCGTTGGCGAACTGCCGATGTTCGGCGTGTGTCTTGGACATCAACTTTTAGCCCTCGCCCTTGGCGCCGAGACGATCAAACTCAAGTACGGTCATCGCGGCGGAAACCAGCCCGTGAAAGATATCCAGCGCAACCAAGTGATCGTCACCGCGCACAATCACGGCTACGCGGTCGAAGGTGCATCGCTGCCAGCACATCTCGAAGCAACGATGGTCAACCTCAACGACAATACCAACGAAGGCTTCCGCCATCGCACGCTGCCGATCGCTGCGGTGCAGTTCCATCCCGAAGCATCGCCCGGACCGGACGATGCGCGCTATCTGTTTGCGGAGTGGCTCGGGGCGCTTTCGCGCGACTGATCGCGATCCTTATCGCGTTCGCCGCGCTCGCATCCCCGGTTGCCGCCGAGCAACTCGCGCGGCTGCACGTCACGAATTTGGCGCTGGGCGCCGATCGCACGCACGTGAAGATCGGCGAGCGGTTTTCAATTTACGTGCGCGTTCACGTGAACGAAAAAATCGATCGCATCGACAATCTGGTGTTGCCGAATCTGCTCGACTTCAACAATCTTGGCGACGAACATACGCGCCAGATTACGCCGAAGGGGACGGACTGGACCGAGCGCGTGATCCTCGAGGCACCTCAGGCCGGCACGTTCACGATCCCCCCGGCGTTCTTCGATGCGGTCAACGCGGCGAACGGAAAACCATCGCGATTCTCATCGAACACCCTGACGATCGTCGTCGCCGGGCCATCCCCACTCGATGATCCCGGGGCGCTTGGACGACGGATCCTCGGCATCGCCCTTGCGATCATCGGCGTCCTCGCCGCTATTTTTGTGTTGCTCGTGCTCTTCGTGGTGCGCAGGCGCCGGGTGCCGCGGGCTTCCCCATCATCGCCACAGCCGCAAACGCCGACGATCGTTCGCGTCATCGATCCGAACGAGGCACTGCGTGCGGCACTCTGCGATGCGGAGCGCGCGCGGACGCGCGCCAGCATGCTTGCACTGCGCGGCGAGCTCTTCGCCCGTGAAGGCGTACCGCGCGGCGCAACGACCCGCGATGCGCTCGAGCGCATTCCCGCGGGCGCGAACGGCGTGCGTCTCGCGGTCGGTCACCTCGAGCGCGCGGCGTTCGGGCCAGACGATCGGCTCGACACCGCAATCGAAGAAGCGCTCGCAGCAGTCGAGAACCTGCTGCGTAGCGGTGGCTGACGGTCGCGGCGCGGGCCGCGCCGAAGGATGGAGACAATGATCGGATCGCACACTCGCCCCGTCGCGCTTCTCGATGCGCTCGGCCGCAGTATCGTCGGACAACGTCCCGTCCTCGAAACGCTGGTCCTCACCGTCATCGCGGGCGGCCACGTGCTGCTCGAAGGCGCGCCGGGCGTTGCAAAAACGCTCGCCTGCCGCGCGCTCGCCGCAGCGATCGGCGGAACGTTCCGCCGCATTCAATTCACCCCCGATCTCTTACCGAGCGACATCGTCGGGACGCGTGTCTTCGATCAGCGCAGTGCGACGTTCGCAACCGTCCCCGGGCCGATTTTCGCAAACGTTGTCCTCGCCGATGAGATCAACCGAGCACCCGCCAAAGTGCAATCCGCCCTGCTCGAGGGGATGCAAGAGCACCACGCAACGATCGGCCCCGAGACGCTTCCGTTTCCCGATCCGTTCGTCGTGCTGGCAACGATGAATCCCCTCGACGGCGATGGGACCTACGCCCTGCCGCTCGCACAGATGGACCGCTTTCTTGCCAAAGTCATCGTGGGCTATCCCGGTCGCGACGACGAGCGTGCGATCGTGGACCGGTTCGGTTCGAGCGACGTCGTCTTGCCCGAGAACGTCGTCTCGCTCGAGGATGTGCGGTCGTGGCGGACTGCGGCGCGCGCGGTATTCCTCGATGCAAAGCTCCGTGACTACATCGTCGATATCGTTCGCGCGACACGCGAACCGGCGCTCCTTGGAGACTTCGGGAAATACATCGAATCCGGCGCGAGCCCGCGTGCGGCACTTGCGCTGTCCCAACTCGTTCGCGCCCGCGCATTCCTCGAAGATCGCGATTTTGCAACGCCCGATGACGTGCGCGACCTTGCCCCAAGCGTCTTACGCCACCGAATCGCGTACGGCTACCGCGTCGCAACCGACGGTATCGATGTTGAGGCAATCGTCGCTGCCGCGATCGGCGCGGTCCACGCACCGTGAACCCGCTGCGCGCCGCAATCGCTCGCGGAGCTCGCCGGCCAAACACGCGCGGGCCCGGTGCGATCGCGCGCCGGGCGGGTGAAGGCTACGAGTTCGCGCAGTTGCGCGGCTACGCCGAAGGTGACGATCCGCGGCGGATCGATTGGGCCGCAAGCGCACGCATCGGCGCGTTGCAGACGCGCGTGTACCTCGATGAAAATGCGCTCGTCTTCGCGGCTATTCTGGATGAGTCGGCTTCGATGCGCGTCGGTCGCAAACGCTCGCTCCTCGACGCGGGAAACGACGCGCTCGGCGCGTGGTTCGGAGCGGCCGAAGAAGAAGATCGTTCGCGTCGGATTATCGACGGTGCACCGGTTGGTCCGAGCACCCTGCGCGGAACGCGCGGCGCACGGGTCGCAATCGATGCGCGCGGTAGCGGGAGCTTCAATCTTGGTCGCGAGTTGCTAACCGCAATACACGTCTTGCCGCGCGGTTCGGCGCTCCTGGTGATCTCGGATTTTTTCGATCTGACAAACGACGATGACGACGCTACCCTCGCCCGAGCTGGCGCGCGTCTTGACGCAACGGCGCTCATCGCACGCGACCCGTGGATGACCGACATGCCGCTTGCGGGGTTTGTTCGCTTGCGTGATGCGGAGTCGGGTCGCGTGCGCCGTGTCTTCGTCGGCAAACGTCAGCGCGAACGCTACCGAATCACCTCTGCCGAACGCGACGCCGCGATTCGCGAACGACTTCGCGCCCACGGTTGGCGGATTGGCACGCTCGATGAGCGCGACGGTCGCGGATCGCTCTACCACGCATTCGGTGTGCGATGACCTTCGCGCATCCCGCACTCCTGTTGTTGGCTATCGCCGTCGCCGTAGCGTTCGTTTTCGCGTACCGCACCCTCGAACGGCGTGCGTCAAACACGGCTCTCGCGTATAGCGACCTTGCGTTTGCGGAAGCGGCTTTTCAATCGCGTGTCCCTTGGGCCGCGATCCTGCTCGGAGCGTGGACGCTCGCACTTTTGTGCATCGGCACGGCGCTTGCGGGTCCGCATTTTAGCGCGCGCGTGCCGGTTAGTGACGGCAGCGTGATGCTGTGTGTCGATACGTCGGGATCGATGGCCGCACCCGACATCGCACCGACACGCTCGGAGGCCTCGAAAGCCGCCGTACGCGCGTTTATCGACGGAACTCCGGGAGCGACGCGTATCGGCATCGTCGCGTTTTCAAGTTTCGCCAACCTGATCGCACCGCTGACGGATGACCGAACGATTTTACGGGATGCCGTCGAGCGCATTCCGCCACCGAACGGTGGCACGGCGATCGGCGAGGCGCTCGCGGCAGCAGCGCAAGCCTTACCCGATCGGGGACACCGCGCAATCGTGCTCATCACCGACGGGATCAACAATATCGGACGCGATCCTCTTACCATTTCGCAGGCGATCGGCGCCCGCGGCATCACCATTTATACGATCGGCATCGGCACGAACAACAGCGGCGAGCTGATCCCCGGAACAAGAGAAGAAGCGCAAATCGACGAGGATGCCCTTCGGGCATTCGCGCAAGCCGCACACGGCGACTACGCTCGCGTGAGTGATGCGGGCGGGCTCCGCAGGAAACTTGCGGCACTGGCGCGTTCGAGCATCTGGGAGAAGTCCCGGGTCGACGCGTCGCTCGGATTCGCGGTCAGCGGCGGCACGCTGATGATTCTCGCACTCTTCGGTTCCCTGACATTCGGCCGCATTCCGTAGTCCAAGAAAGAACGTATGAGCGACATCTCGGACATCCGCCTTAGTTACGAACGCGCAGCCCTCGATGAGAGCGATGTCGCCCGCGATCCCTTCATTCAGTTCGGAACGTGGCTCGATGAAGCACTCGCCGCCGAACTCGTCGAACCCAACGCCATGACGGTCGCGACCGTTGGCATCGACGGTCAACCCTCTGCGCGCATCGTGCTCTTACGCGGTTACGACGAGCGCGGCATGGTGTTCTTCACCAATTACGAGAGCCAAAAAGGCCACGAGATCGCGACGACCCCGCGCGCGGCGCTCCTCTTTTTCTGGGGACCGCTCGAACGCCAAATTCGCGTCGAAGGGCCCGTCGAGCGCCTCTCGGCCGCCGACTCAGATGCCTATTTCGAAAAACGTCCACGCGGGCACCGTCTTTCCGCTTGGGCATCGCCGCAGTCGAGCAAGGTCAAGAGTCGTGCCGAGCTCGACGAGCGCATGACGAAATTCGACCAGCAGTTCGCCGATGTCGATGTGCCGCGGCCCGAGCACTGGGGTGGATTCCGCGTCAAACCGCTGCGTTTCGAATACTGGCAGGGGCGACGCAACCGCGTGCACGATCGCATCGTCTACCGGCGCATCGCAATCGGTACGCCGTGGGTGATCGAGCGACTCGCCCCATAACATTGATGCTCGCTTCAACGGAGCGGTAGCGTACAGACAACGTCTTCCATTTGTCGGCATACTGTGGTGATGCGGATTCGCACCGCATCTCATCGCCAGCATTTGCAAGGAATCGTAAAAAGCTGTTGCTGTATCGTGCGCTCAATCCGACCCTAGTCCGTTCCCGCGCGTGTCGGCGGTGATTGCGCCGGGAAAAACCGGAAACCGGGTTCTCGACGTCCTACCCCTTTTGGACCGCGAGGCGCTTGACCAAGAGCTCACGCCGATGGCAATGGCCGTGCGCGATTTCTCGCACACGGTCGGGAAGCCGCTCGCGTTCGTCTATTTCCCGATCGACGCGGTGCTCTCGGTCGTCACGACGTTGATCGACGGCGATAACGTCGAATGCGGGACCGTTGGAAATGAAAGCTTTGTGACCTTCGATGCGGTGCTCGGTTCACGAATCGCAACGCGCTCCGTGTTCTGCCAAGTGCGCGGTGAGGTCTTACGGCTGCCGTTTATTACGTTTAAAGCGCGCATGGAAACAAGCGAGCCTTTCTCACGGCTCATGCGACACAATGCGCTTGCCGGATTTTACACGACGCAGCAGTTCGTCGCGTGCAACATCAAGCATTCGCTGGTAAAACGCTGTGCGCGGTGGCTCGCGATGACCGCCGATCGTGTCGGAAGGTCCGAATTCCACCTCACACACGAGTTCCTCGCGATCATGCTTGGCGTGCGGCGCGCGGGCGTGTCCGAGGCGGCGAACGCCCTTCAGAAAATGGGCGCGATCAGCTATCGGCGCGACGTGCTCTCGATTCTCGACGCGAAGCTTCTCGAGGACTCGGCCTGCGAATGCTACGAGGTCGCGAAGGTGGCGTTTGCGAGTGCGTTGACCCTCGACGAGGAGAAATTTTTAGTGGCGGTGCCGCACCACGAATACACCACGTCGAGTGAATTCGAAACGAGTTAATCCGCGTTCCCAAGCTGGATACGTTCGCTAATGCAAGAGTGCGCCATACAGCGAGATGACGATGCCCAGCCCGAAAGCGCCGGCTGCGATCACGGTTAGGAGACGCGTCGTAGCAAGGGCCGAGATCGAGACCAGCACGATCGCGATTTCGAGAAACGTAATGCCGATTTCCATCGTCTCGTAGCTATGCAGCTCGTGTGCACTCGTCTCGTTCGAGCGCACGGCGTCACGCTCGTAGGCCCGCGCCTTCGAGAGAATCGGTGCTTTCTCCGAGCGTTCGCGAACCACGATTGCTTGGAGAGGCGCGACGCGACGCACGTTGCCCGAGGCGATCTGCGCCTCGTAGATATGCTGTTTGATACTGCGCGATTCATACTCGTTATACGAATCGCTCGCCAGCGTCGTTAGCCGGAGCGCCTCGTTCTTCGCGACGAGCGCATACGTCGAACGCTGTGATGCGACGAGGTTGGCAAAGGCGGCAATGACCGCGATAATTGCCGCCGCGATCGGTACCCATTTTGCCCCGTGGCGTTCGGAGCGGTGTTCGCTTCGTTCGTGCGCATCTTCGAAGGCTTTGGCGGGCTTGAAATCGCTCATCGCGCCACCCGTTCGACCGTCGGCAGCACTCCACTCCCAAGAGAGGTGTCCTTTTTTTGGCCGATCCGAGGACTCCCGATGCGGTCGGACAATCTTTCGCGGGATATGTCCCGTCGTAGCGTACTCGTCATCGGCAGTGGTCCGATCATCATCGGACAGGCGGCCGAATTCGATTACGCCGGCGTACAAGCGTGTCGCGCGCTGCGCGAGGAAGGCCTGCGGGTCATCCTCGTCAATTCGAATCCCGCGACCATCATGACGGATCCCGAGATCGCGGATGCCGTGTATCTTGAACCGCTCACGGTGCTCTCGCTCGAACGCATCATCGAACGCGAGCGGCCGGATGCCATGCTACCGACGCTTGGCGGTCAAACCGGATTGAATCTCGCGGTCGAACTCTCTGAGGCCGGCGTCCTTGAGAAGTACAACATCGAGTTGCTCGGCACGCCGATCGACACGATCAAACTTGCCGAAGATCGCGAGCGCTTCAAGAACAAAATGCTCGAGATCGGCGAACCCGTGCCGTCGTCGGCAATCGTGACCGACATCGAAGCGGGCATCGCGTTTGCGGCTGACCACGACTACCCGCTCATCGTGCGCCCCGCGTACACGCTCGGCGGCACCGGCGGCGGCCTCGTTTATAACGAAGAACAGCTGCGCGAAACGCTTGGAACCGGCCTTGCGGCCTCAATCATCCATCAGGCGCTCGTCGAAACCTCGCTGCTCGGCTGGAAAGAAGTCGAGTACGAAGTGCTGCGCGACAGTGCCAACAACTGCATCATCGTCTGCAACATGGAGAACATCGACCCGGTCGGCGTACACACCGGCGATTCGATCGTCGTTGCGCCCTCGCAGACGCTCTCCGACAAAGACTATCAGATGTTGCGCACCTCGAGCATCAAGATTATCCGCGCGCTCAACGTGCAGGGCGGCTGCAATATCCAGTTCGCGCTGCATCCCGAGCGCAGCGAATATCAGATCATCGAAGTCAACCCACGCGTTTCGCGCAGTTCGGCCCTGGCCTCAAAAGCGACCGGCTACCCCATCGCGAAAATTTCAACGAAGATCGCGCTCGGCCAAACGCTCGACGAAATCCCGAACCCCGTCACCGGCAAAACCAAAGCCGCCTACGAACCCACCCTCGACTACTGCATCGTCAAGTTCCCGCGCTGGCCGTTCGACAAATTCCCGCTCGCCGACACGCGACTGGGCACGCAGATGAAATCGACGGGCGAAGCGATGGGGATCGGCCGCACGTTTGCCGCGGCGCTCATGAAAGCGGTCCGGGGTCTCGACCTCAAATTCGAAACGCTAACCGGCGGCATGTACGAGGGCTGGAGCGACGACGAACTCGAGCGAACGCTCGTCACGCCGACGCACGAACGCCTTTTCGCCGTCTGCGAACTCTTGCGACGCGGCCGCTCCGTCGATGACCTGCACGAACTCTCAACGATCGACGAATTCTGGCTCGCCGAATTCGCCGCACTCGTCGCGCTCGAAGAACGCTTACGTGCCGGCACGGCAACACCGCAAGACTTCGAGCTCGCAACCGAATCCGGCTATTCCAGCCGCGGCATCAATTCACTCGACACAGAATCGGTCACGCCGTACATCGTCGGCGGCGCCGCATTCCGCATGGTCGACACGGCGGCAGCCGAATTCCCGGCACAATCGCCATACTACTATCTCTCGCGCGGCGAGACGGACGAAATGCGCACACCCACGCACGAAGCGGTGATCGTCGTCGGCAGCGGACCCATACGTATCGGGCAAGGCATCGAATTCGACTACTCGTGCGTGCACGCCGCGTGGGCCCTACGCGAAGCGGGCATGTCCCCCGTCGTTATCAACAACAACCCCGAAACCGTCTCGACCGATTTCGACGTCTCCGACGTCCTCGTCTTCGAACCACCGGGCGCCGACGAAGTCCAAGCTACATACGAAGCAACCAAAGCGCGCGGCGTCATGCTCGCCTTCGGCGGTCAAACCGCGATCAATCTTGCGGACGAATTGACGCGTCGCGGCGTGCGCATCGTCGGCAGCGACCAAAAATCGCTCGACATGGCCGAGGACCGCGAACAATTTGACGACGCTCTCACGCGCCTAGGGGTTGCACGCCCACAAGGCCGCGCCGCAAAATCATTCCGCGAAGCCCGCGCAATCGCACGCGAACTCGGTTTCCCGGTCCTCGTCCGCCCGAGTTTCGTGCTCGGAGGCCGCGGCATGGAAATCGTCTATAACGAAGGCCAACTCGCCTCATACGTTGAGTCGGCCCCACCGATCCAACCCAAAGCCCCGCTCTTAGTCGACAAGTACTTACGCGGTCTCGAAGTCGAAGTCGACGCCGTGTTTGATGGCGATGACATTCTGATTCCCGGCATCTTCGAACACGTCGAGCGCGCCGGCATCCACTCCGGCGATTCGATCAGCGTCTATCCGACACAAAACGTCGACGCCGACATGGAAATCCGAATCGTCGACGTCACAACGGCGATCGCCCGCGAACTCGGCATTCGTGGCCTCATCAACATTCAATTCGTGATCCACGAAGGCCAACTCTACATCATCGAGGCAAACCCGCGCGCAAGCCGCACGGTCCCGATCATCTCCAAAGCAACCGGCATTAACATCGTCGCGGCGGCAACGCGAATCGCCCTCGGCGAAAAACTTCGCGACATGGAATTCGGAACGGGCTTACGCCCCAAAGCCAGCTTCACGGTCGTAAAAGTTCCCGTGTTTTCGTTTGCGAAAATGCGCGGCGTCGAAACGATCCTAGGCCCGGAAATGAAGTCGACGGGCGAAGTTCTCGGCATCGACGACACGTATGCGGGAGCCTTGCGCAAAGGCTTTGTCGCGGCGGGCATTCGGATGCCGAAAACGGGCGGTCGTATCCTCGTCTCGATATCGGATGAAGAGAAGAGTGAGTCCGTCGAGCTCATGCGCCGGTACGTCAAACTCGGCTTTGCGCTTATTGCGACTCCCGGCACGCATAAACTCCTCACGGATGCGGGGCTCCCCGCCGAACGAACGAATAAAATCAGTGACGGTTCGCCGCATGTGCTCGACGTGATCACCTCACGTTCGGTCGACCTCGTCATCAACAATGCGACCGGTGCGCGAGAACTCACCGACAATTATCGCATCCGTCGGTTCGCCGTCGAAGCCAGCATCGCGTGTCTCACCAGTCTCGACACGGCAGCGGCATTGGCGAGCGCACTCGAGAACGTTGCCGGGCCGCCGCGCTCGCTGCAAGAATACCAAGCGACATTCACCGTCGGGACGCACTAGCGATGAACGGTTCGCTCGATGCAAAGAAGCGAACCCGGGCGACGATGATCGCCGTTATCGTCGGGCTCACGCTCTTTGTGATCGACGTGTTCGCATTCAACGGGGACGATTTTACCTACGTGATCGCCGGCGTCATCACCGCGATGATGGCCGCAAAGTGGCTCCTTGCGTGGACGCCGCTCCGCGCGAGCGAACGACTCCGCTTGGTGGTCCTCGCATTTGTTCCGTGGATCATCGCCTACGCGGACCCTTATCCGTCCCTTCGAGGCGCCGCCGTCGCTAATATCGTTTGTTTGGCCTGGCGATTCTGGTCCAGCGGTCGATCAGCGGCCGCGTTTAGTAGGCCGCGTTTGTGAGGCGGGCGGTCGAAGCGCCCGCGCCGAGTACGATGTGAAGCACGTGATGCAGCGGGGATGGCGCGAGCGCATCTTCGATGGTGAGTCGGAATGACGAGCCAAGTCGGATGCCGCCGCCGAGGACGGTTTGGCGTGCAAACGAACCAATGGAATCGCTCGTCCCTTCGTAGCGCATTTCAAGATAGGTCCTCGGCCGCACATCGTAGCGAAGTTGCGCGATTCCGCCCGACCCAGTGGCATGCGTACCGTCGCCGACATCGCCGTCGCGAGCGATGCCGAGTTGGGTTTCAAATGTCCATGGACCACGAAACGCGGTCACCGAAGCGATCGCGCGAACGAACCGGTCCGTCCCCCCGTTTCTACCCGTTGGGCGGCCGCCAGCGTAGGTGAGGAGCGCAACAGTAAGTTGCGGGCGCCGCAATTTCAGCGAGAACGCGGTATCGAACGAACGTTGCGGAACGCCAGAATTCGCTTCATGGCCTGCGAGGACGAGCGCACCCACTTCGACTCCGAGAAACGGGTCGCCAAGATAGACGGCGATTTGTGGATGGGTGGCGCCGAGAACAAACGGATTGGCGCCGATCGATTGATCGTCAAGAAGATAATTTGTGTGAAGATCGCGGTATCGATCGGGACTGATCTGCAGGGGTAAGCTATCGGCGCCCACGAGCGCGCGAAAACGGGTTTGGTGGTAGTCGAGATAGGCTTCGCGGGTGCCGGCGATTCGGCCGCCGTCGACGATTCGTTGCTCTGCTGCAACTGAAACGGTCCGCGAGATGGCATCGGCAAACGTCAGCGTCAGATAGTCGTTGATCGTCTTTGGCAAGCCCGACTGATTGCCGTCGCTCACGTAGGCTCCGGTTACCTTCAAAGCAACGATGGGCCGCTGACCGATCGGCGCGAGCCGATTGCTCCGCGCTCGATACGCGTTGCCGATGCCGGTCAACTCCGCTGTGGACGCATGGCAGGCGGTACAGGCAAGTCCGGTGAGCGCGGAGTCGCGCACCGATGCACGTGCGGCTGACGGGAGAATCGCGCAAGTAACGGCGAGCAAGACGACCCACGATTCAAACCGGCGCACAGAGCGCGTCGTTCCCTCGACGAGGCGACGTGCCTTCCAGGTCGGCGAGCGAAAGGCCCGGCCGGGCGTTCGTCCGTACTCAAAGAGCGCGATGAATGAACGACCGGCAAGCGATGCGCGCATCTATATCTTAGGCGGCAACGCGAGCACGCTCGCCTTCGTCTCGAGTCTGCGTCCCGATAATCGCCAGATCACGGCCTGGCTTGCGCCGCTTGCATGGACCCCTGTGGGGGTCGTGGTTGGCGAAGGGTGGCAGCGCGTTAATATCGCCGCGGACAACGTGCCTGGTTGGGTCGATCAAACGTTCTCGCCGGAGGACGACCGCGCATTCGTCTCGTCCTTACGCGATTTAGAGATGCTGATCCGCATCGGCTGGCATTCGGAGGCGCCGATCGCCCTCACCGAAGAGTTGGTCCTCAATCCCGAAGATCTCCCTGAAGACGTCCTCGATGCTCTAGCACATCCCGAAGAGCAGTTGACGCAGTGCGCGGTTTGCCGGCGCACGTGTGTACGCGACCATTTTGTGTGGAATGAACGCCGCTTGTGCGCGTGGGACTACCATGCAACGGTCTTTGGAAAGCGCGGCCCGTGGCAAGCAAAACCGTACGAAGAGCGATACTTCGAAACGCTTCCAGCGGCAAAATACGTCGCTCAAGGATTACTTGAAGATGTCGGCGTCGATGCGATCCTCGCACTCGATGACATCGAGGAACAGCTCGTTCGGAAGATCGTGAACGAAGTGATGGAGGCCGAGCCTGACAGCGCACACTTAGCGGTGCGGACGGAACGTGGCATGACGCTCTTGCGCGAACGTCCGCCGGAGCCGCGGCCCTGACCGATCGCGCGATCGCACGGCTGGGACAACTCTTCGTCGTCCTCTTTGCGATCATCGCGCTGCGCCAACTGTGGGTGCAGGTGATCGATGGTCCGCGGCTGGCCGATGATGCGCACAATCCGCGGCATGCGATGCTCGCAACGGGCCGCGGTTCGATCGTGGCAAGCGATGGAACGCCGCTTGCGATCACGCGTGGCGAGAAGCGGGTGTACCCGCAGAGTGACATCATCGTACACGCCGTTGGATACGCATCCGCGCAATACGGTACATTTGGTTTGGAGGACGCATTCAATTCGGTTCTCGCTGCGCGTCCGATTGCCAACGACCCGATCGCGCAAGCCCGCGCCGTATTCGGGTCAAAACATGCCGAGCCGCGCGGCGCCGACGTTGTCACGACGATCGACATCCCGATCCAGCGCGCGCTTATGGCGGGGCTCTCGCAACATGCGCGCGCCGCTGGCGTGGTACTCGACCCGCGCACGGGTGCCGTACTCGCGCTCGGATCGGTTCCGGTATTCGATCCGAACAAGCTGAGCGCGCAATTTCCCAAGCTGTTGGTCGATCCGGCAAAGCCCCTCATCGACCGCAGTATCGACGGTCTCTATCCGCCGGGCTCGACGTTCAAGATCGTTACCGCCGCCGATGCGCTCGATGCGGGCGTCGTCACGATGGAATCGAAATTCAACGATCCGGGCGGCTATACGATTGGCAATTTCACGGTGAAGAACGATGAAGAAGAACGCACCGGAACGCAAGATCTCACCGGCGCCTTTGCGCTCTCGAGCAACGTGGACTTTGCGATGATCGGCGTTCAGCTCGGCGTCGATCGATGGGTCGAGTATGCACACCGCTGGGGGCTGGGCGATTCGCTCTCGTTCGATCTGCCCGCAACGCGAGACCACATCCCGAAAAAAGAGACGATCTCGCCCTCGATCCTCGCGCAGCTCGCATTCGGTCAGGCTGACTTGCTGGTCACCCCGATGCGTATGGCCGTTATCGGGGCGGCAATTGCGAACGGCGGGACGGTCCCCCGGCCCTATCTCGTGCGTCGGATCGCCGGCGAAAAGACGGGGCTTGCCGTGAAGGCCGAACAGCTCGCGCAGCCGATCTCCGCCGAGACCGCAGCGCACGTGCGCGATATGATGATCCAGGTCGTCAAGCGCGGGACCGGGACGGCTGCGGCACTCCCAAACGTCACCGTCGCCGGAAAGACCGGGACGGCCACCAATCCCGCTGGCCGCTCTCACGCCTGGTTCGTCGCCTTCGCTCCGGCTGAGGCGCCGGTGGTCGCCGTTGCCATCGTCGTTGAAAATGTTGGGTATGGCGGCACGTATGCCGCACCCATCGCACGAAACGTTTTGCGGGTCGCCCTGGCCCGGCAGCGAACCTCCGCAGTAGGCAATGTACCGTGAACGAACGCATCTTTAACAACCGCTACCGCATCGAAAGCCGCCTTGGCAACGGCGGTATGGCGATCGTCTACGCCGGCACGGATACGTTGCTGCGCCGCCGCGTCGCCGTCAAAGTGTTGCGCGATCAATATGCGGCGGATGACGATTTTGTGAAGCGCTTCTATTACGAAGCACAGTCCGCAGCGAAACTCTCGCATCCCAATATCGTCAACGTGTACGACGTTGGTCGCGAAGGCGACGAGTACTTCATCGTCATGGAACTCGTCGACGGCGAGACATTGGCCGAGCAAATCGGACCGCACAAGTCGATCCCCGAAACGGTCGCGATCGACTACGCGGCGCAGATTGCAAGTGGCCTTGCCTACGCCCACCGGCAAGGCATCCTGCACCGCGATATCAAGCCCGCCAACATCTTGATCACCAAAGACGATGTCGTGAAGCTTTCCGATTTTGGTATCGCGCGCGCAGTCGCCGAAAACGCAAGCGGCGTCACGCAGCCGGGCATGGTGATGGGTAGCGTCTATTACATTTCTCCCGAGCAAGCGCAAGGATTCGAGATCGACGAGACATCCGATCTCTACGCGCTCGGTGTGGTCATCTATCAGTTGATCACCCGCACCTTACCGTACGTTGGCGATAACCCGGTCACCGTCGCGCTCAAACACGTGAGCGATCCGGTGCCGGTCTTACCCGAGGGTAGTGCGAGCCCCGCGCTTGCCTCGATCGTCACGCGACTCTTGCAGAAGAATCCGCGCGATCGGTTCCAATCCGCAAGCGATGTCGCGACGGCCTTGCGCGAAGCGCGCGAACGCCCCACCGTCATGCAGAACGTGGGTGTCGGCGCGATGGCGGACGGTGCGACGATGCCGATCCCGATCGTGCGCGCGCCACAACCTCCGCCTCGCCGCGCTTCCTCTGCAGAACGTCCGCTGCTTCAGGATCACACGCCGCCGAACGGTGTCCCGCGCGTGCCGCTCGAGGTCGTACAGCCGGGTCCGCGACAGCCGGCGATCTGGATCGGTCTGCTCGCCCTGTTGCTCGTCGCCGCAACGGCCGGCTTCATCTTGTTTGGCCGTTCGACAGCGCTGTTCGGGCCGCCGAAGAATATTGCGCTCCCGGATCTCTCCGGCGAGTCCTCCGCGCAGGCTCAACAAGCGATCATCAAACTGGGGCTCGTCCCGCGCGTCAGCGTAACGACCGATCCGAGCGTCGCGCCCGACCGCGTCATCAGTGAATTACCGGCGAGCGGGACGAAACTCGCGCAAGGCGACGTCGTTGCGCTCGTCGTGAGCAGTGGTGCGCCGCTCGTCGACGTCCCCGACGTCCGGGGCTACACCCGCGCCGCAGCGCAGCGCGAACTCGACCAAACCAAATTCAAAGCGCGCTTCGATGAAAAGTTCGGAAAAGAACCCAAAGACACCGTCATTGCCGAGTCCGGCATCGGTACGCGTTTACGCGAGGGTTCGGTCATCACGCTCGTAGTTTCCAAAGGTCTCGAACTGCCGCTGGTGCCGAGCGTCGTGAGTTTACCGCTTGACGATGCCACCGCACAGTTAGCAAAGATCGGACTCAAACTTGTCGTCACCGACCGTCAGGCAAGTGACAACATTCCCGCCAATACGATTGCCTCGCAAGATCCCAAAAGCGGTGTGCGCGTCGATCCGGGCACGACAATCCAGGTGGTCTTGAGTACCGGCGCGTCGCTCATCGGCGTTCCCGATGTTGGCGATAAGACGCGCGGCGAGGCAAGTGATGCGCTGCGCGCCGCCGGGTTCGTGCCCGACATCGGGTACAGCGTGCAGCCCTCGGATGCAAGTGGAAAAGTGATCTCGCAAACGCCCGCCGCAAGCGTGCAAGCACATCGCGGATCGACCGTTAAACTTCTCATCGCCGTGCCGGGCACCGTGCCGGATGTCTCTGGTATGACCCTGGTCGATGCCAAGCACGCGATCGAACTTGCGGGCTATAGCGTTGGTAACATTACCTACGTTCAAACGGGTGAAGAAGGCAAAGTCATCCGCACGGAACCCGAAGCCAACGCCTCGCTCACACCCGGCGGCGCCGCCGTCACGCTGTACTACAACCAGCCGAGCGCGCCGAAATAGTGCGCCGTATCCTCGGTGTCGATCCGGGATTGCGAACGACGGGGTATGGCGTGATCGCCTGCGAGAACGGGCGGTACACCCTTGTCGAGGGCGGCGTCCTCCAGCCCTCGCCGAATGTGCCGCTCGAAAAGCGCCTTGCGCAGTTGCACGCGGGGATGGTCGACGTCGTGCAAACGACCAAACCCGATTGCATGGTCGTCGAAGAGCTGTGGACCAATTATAAAAATCCGACGACGGCCGTACTTATGGGACACGCGCGCGGCGTGATTGCGCTTGCGGCAGGCACGGCCGGTATCCCAATGCACGACCTCGCACATTCGCTCGTAAAACGTGCGCTCGCCGGCAGCGGTTCTGCGAAGAAAGATCAGGTCGGCGGGATGGTTGTCGCACTGCTCGGATTGAAGAAATTGCCAACACCAAACGACGTGACTGACGCGCTCGCCCTTGCGATCGCGTTCGCCAATATCGAAATGCAAAACGAACGCTTTGCCGATCGCGGTGTGAGGTTGCCAACGCGCCGTTCGATTCCGACGCAGCTCGCGCGTTAGCGATGTTCTCACGTATTTCCGGATCGCTGGTCGAACGCGGCGACGATTATGCGATTCTCGAGACAGGGGGGCTGGGCTACGAAGTCTTCTTGCCGCCGTGCGTCGCTGAAAAAGTCTCGAGCACTATGGGCGCAGCGGTAGCCCTTGAGATCTACGCGCAACTCTCGATCGACGGCAACGCCGGACGCTTCACCTATTTTGGATTTACCAACGGCGTCGAACGCGAATTTTTCGAGGCGCTCATCTCCGTTGCAAGTATCGGCCCGAAGTCGGCGGCACGCGCGTTTTCCGCGCCCATGGCACGTATCGCTCGCGCGATCGACGAAGGCGATCACGTCTTCCTGAAAACGTTGCCGGGGATCGGACAGCAGAAGGCGCGCGACATCGTCGCGAAACTCCAAGGTAAAGTGACCCGCTTTCTGCTGATCCAAGACGCGCCCGATGCCGCGCTGCCGCCGATACCGGATTTCGCAACCGAAGCGCTAGCCGTGCTCTTGCAACTCGCCTATAAGCGTCCGGAAGCCGAGGCCATGATCGCGCAGACGCTCGAGAGCGCGCCGCAGATCGCCGATGCCGAGTCGCTCCTCGCCGAGATTTACCGGCGTCGGCCGCGCACGTGAGCGACGTCCGCAAGCGTATCGTCGATGGCAGCGATATCGTCGCGAGCGACGTGCCCGAAGCACGAGTCCTTGACCCCGCAAGTCCGCTTGCCGAAGACGTCTACGGCGCAAAACTCCGCCCGCATACCTTTGAAGAATACGTCGGTCAATCGCAGATCGTCGACAACCTGCGCATCGCAATCGACGCTGCGCGCAAACGCGGCGAGACGCTCGACCACGTGCTCTTCAGCGGCCCGCCGGGACTGGGCAAAACGACGCTTGCGGGCTTGATCGCACGCGAACTCGGCGGTGGATTTCATGCAACCTCGGGACCGTCGCTCGACAAACCCAAAGACCTCGTCGGGATTCTCA
Organism: Vulcanimicrobiales bacterium; assembly: GCA_038231455.1. Lineage (GTDB taxonomy): Bacteria > Vulcanimicrobiota > Vulcanimicrobiia > Vulcanimicrobiales > Vulcanimicrobiaceae > JANLVI01. The sequence continues at coordinate 146,092 of JBBRLI010000005.1, forward strand.
CGCAACTCGAAGAAGGCGACATTCTCTTCATCGATGAGATCCATCGTCTCGGCAGTGTCGTTGAAGAATACCTGTATCCGGCGATGGAAGATTTTCAGATCGACTTTGTCGTCGATCGCGGCGCGTACGCAAAGACGCTCAAGTTGCCGCTCAAAACGTTTACGCTCGTCGGCGCGACAACGCGTGCGGGGATGCTTTCTGCACCTCTACGCGACCGCTTTGGCATCAGCCACCATCTCGATTATTACGAGCAAGACGAACTCGAATCGATCGTTACGCGCAGCGCCAGTGTGCTCGGCATCGCAATCGAAGAGAACGGAGCGGCAACGATCGCCGCGCGCAGCCGCGGCACACCGCGTATCGCAAACCGCCTCTTGCGCCGCGTGCGCGACTACGCCGAAGTGCGTGCCGAAGGCGTGATTACCGCTGCCGTCGCCGATGAGGCGTTGCGGCGGGAAGGGGTCGATTCGCTCGGCCTCGACCGGCTCGACCGCGCCTATCTCACCACGATCGCGCAGCAGTATGCCGGCGGGCCGGTGGGAATCAATGCGCTCGCGGCAACGTTGACCGAAGACGTGGAGACACTCGAGGACGTCGTGGAACCCTATCTGCTCAAAACCGGCTTCGTCGCGCGAACCGCAAGCGGCCGCAAAATTACGCTTGCCGCACTGCGTCATTTAGAGATTCCGGCGCCACGCGCAAGTGGTGCCCAAGAGCGGCTCCTGTAGTGCAGCGCAGCTCGTTCGTCGCGGCGACCGGCGCGTTGATCCTCAGTACGCGCGCATCGGCTCGCGCCAGTGGAGGTTTAGATCTCGGCGCCGAGCCTGCGCGGCCGATTCGTATTCTGCTTACGAGCGGCCATACGGGAGATGCGCCAAGTGCCGGGCCCAGCGGCTTTGCCTACGCCGGTAAGAGCTATCGCGGAACGGCGCGCGTCGTCGATCTTGGGGCGGGACGCAGCGGCATCGTCGCCGTGATGGACGTCGAAGAGTACCTCTACGGTGTCTTGCCGATCGAGGCGTCCTCGGGTTGGCCTTCTGCCGCGCTCGAAGCGCAAGCGATCGTCGCGCGAACCTACGCGCTCGGACGCCGCTCGCTCTCGCGCCCCTACGACGTCCTCGCCTCAGATAGCGATCAGCAGTACGGCGGCGTTGAACGCGAGACACCGATGACGAATGCAGCGGTCGAGGCGACGCGCGGCATGACCGTCGCGTACGGCGGCGGCGCGGCAAGCGTCTTTTATATGGCGTGCTGCGGCGGTCACACGGCCGACGCCGCAGAGCTCTGGGGGCGTGCCCCGCTTGCGTATCTGCGTGGCGTCCCCGATCCGCACTGCGTTCCGGCGCCGGATTATCGCTGGAAACGGTCCGTTCCCATGGATCGCGTTCTGGCCGCATTTCACGCGCCGAACAGCGTGCCCGACCATTTTGAGCTCGATGCGCCCGACTCCAGCGGTCGTCCGCGGACGGTGGCGGCCGTCTCGGGGAGCGGTCGCTTGACCCTCGCGGCGTCCGATTTCCGCCGCCTCGTCGGCGCGGACGTGATACGCAGCACGCTCCTCCGCACGATTGCCATCGATTCCTCGCAGGCGCCGCCGCTCGTCGTCATCGAAGGTTCGGGACGTGGACATGGGGTTGGCATGTGTCAATGGGGCGCGCGATTTATGGCAGGCGATGGCTTTGGAGCCGATCGCATCATCGCGTTCTATTTTCCGGGAACGACGATAGCACGTGGCTGAAGAGAACAAGCCCGACGCCGCGCCGAGCGAAGATGACAAGCGCAATGCCACCGTTGGAGTGCGCCTGCGCAAATACATCGATGTCGTGGTCGAAGACAAACTGTCGTACACGCTCTTTCGCTGCGCGATCGCCGATATTTCGCCAACCGGATTTCGTATTATCTCCGAACAGTATATGGCCAAAGGCACGAAATACGAATTCACGATGAAACGCAGTCCGTTTCTCGTCTTGCGCGGTGAAGTGCGCTGGGTGCGGCCGTACGAACGCGACACCTTCCAGGTCGGCGTGCTCTTCATCGACGTAAAAGAAGAAGACCGCCGCCGGCTCACGGCGTTTCTTGAGATGGAACGGCAGCGCGTTTTCACGCACGACATGTGAGCGAGCGCGACGTTGCGACCTACGATTATACGCTCCCCGAGGATCGGATCGCCCACGTTCCCGCGGACCGACGCGATGAATCACGGCTGATGATCGTGGCCGGCGACACGCTGGTCGACCGTCGTTTTTCCGATCTTCCCGATTCCTTGATCGCGGGTGACGTGCTTGTGATCAACGAAACGCGCGTCATTCGCGCGCGACTGCACGGCACGCGCGCGGGAGGCGGCAAAGCCGAGGTCTTACTCCTCGCCCCAAGCGGCGGCGGCGGGTACGATCCAAGCGAGCGCGCGTGGCTCGCACTGGTTCGACCGGGGCGGCGCCTCGGTGTCGGCGCGGAGATTCACTTCGGTGATGCACGTGCGAGGATCGTGCGCGTCCTCGATGACGGACCGCGAATCGTCGAATTCGCGCTTGGGACCGATCTCGAAGCGCTGATGCGCGAGCACGGTGAATTACCGTTGCCTCCGTACGTCGGACCCGGCGATGCAGCGCGATCCGAGCGTTATCAAACCGTTTTTGCGCGGGTTCCCGGCAGCGTCGCCGCGCCGACCGCGTCGCTCCACTTCACAACCGATCTGCTCGAACGTATCCGCGACCGCGGCGTCACGATCGTGCCGCTGGTGCTCGACGTCGGCATTGGAACGTTCCGGCCGATGAGCGGAACGACACTCGACGAACACGTTATGCATGCCGAACGCTTCGCGATTCCACCCGAGACAGCCGACGCCGTTAACGCCGCACGCGCCGCTGGGCGTCGCGTCATCGCGGCGGGCACGACGGTGCTGCGGGCACTCGAGGGCGCAGCCGAATTTCACGATCCGCTTCGAGCGGGACCGGGCGCGACCAACCTCTTTATCACACCGGGCTTTGCCTTTCGCGTCGTCGACGCGCTCGTCACGAATTTCCATTTGCCGAAATCGACGTTGCTCGTCCTCGTAAGCGCCTTTGGCGGCGGTCGCCAAGTGCGCGCCGCCTACGAGCACGCCATTCGCGAACATTACCGTTTCTTTTCATTCGGGGATGCCATGTTGCTCGCGCGGGCGACGCCCGAACAACTAGAATAAGCGGGTGGTCCTCAAAGTGTAAACATGCGCTCCCCACGTGCTTCCGGGCTGAGCTTGGCTACGTTCGCGACGACCGTCGCTCAGCGGCGCGCTGCCTATGGCGCTGCGGCCCTCATTGCCGCGGTCGTCCTGGGATCGCTGCCATTTGCATCGCTGCGTGGCAAGCCGGTACCGGCCTTCATGGCGATCAACGTGACGATGATTGCGATCATCGACTTTGTGACCGCGTTCTTACTCTTCCGGCAGGGGATCGCGGGTGCATTGCGACCCATCGCGATTTTGGGAGCGGCATATCTCTTTACCGGAACGATTGTCATTGCGTATCTGATGGCGTTCCCCGATAGTGCGGGCACGTTTTCATTCGGCGCCGGCCCCCAAAGCGCGATCTGGATTTGGGTGGCGTGGAAAATCGGTTTCATCGCGCTTATTCTCAGCGCCGTCCGAGACGAATACCGTGATCCCAGACGTCTCCTTTCGCGCGCTGACCTACAGCAACTTTTCAGCTGGCTTCCAGCCCTTATCGTTGGGAGTGTTTTCCTCATGGCGTGGTATGCAATCGCGCACGGAGATCGCCTACCGCCGCTGATCGTCGAGCGTGCTTATACACCGCTCTTTCTGCAAGTGCTCTGCCCGCTGATCGCACTTGGTTGCGCCGTATGTGCAGGTCTGCTTTTGGCGCGCTCGCGCGGATCGAACGTCGCACACCTCTGGCTGACGATCACCTGTGTTGCCGTCGCGGCGGAAGTGCTCATGACGGGACTCGGCGCGACACGATATAGCGTCGGATTCTACGCAGCGCGCGTCGAATCACTCGTCGCAGCAAGCGTCGTTCTTTTCGCGCTCCTGCAACAGAGCGGGCGTCTCGCCGATGCCATTGCCGCGGCCGAGCGTCAGGCGCGTGCGATCGTCGAGAATGTTGCCGATGCGTTGCTCACCGTTGACGCGTCCGGGCGCATCACCGACGTCAATCCGGCCGCGTGCAAACTTTTCGAATCCGAACGTAATGCCTTTGCGCGCATCGATGAGGTCATCGTCGACTTCGCCTTCGTGCGACGGTCACAACGTGGAGCGAGCTCCTTCGAGGCGGTCGGCCGTACCACCAGCGGCCGCTCGTTCCCGCTTGAAGTGACGGTCGGCGGCGCGGGCGATCCGATCGATACGACGGAGGGCCCCTCCACGATCATCATCGCGCGAGATATCACCGCGCGCAAACGGGCCGAATCGGCAATCGCCGTCGCGCGGGATCAAGCAATTGAAACATCGCGTCTCAAAGCCCAGTTTCTTGCAACGATGAGTCATGAAATACGAACGCCGATCAACGGCGTGATCGGGATGACCGAACTCCTGTTGGGAACGGAACTTGCCGGCGAGCGCCGCTCGTTTGCCGAGACGGTGCGTGACTCCGCCGAGTCGCTGCTCGAAGTGATCAACAATATTCTGGATTTCTCGAAAATCGAAGCCGGAAAATTCGAGCTCGAGTCGATCGCGTTCTCGCCCGGCGATACGCTCGAGGCATCCGCCGAAATTCTGGCACCGAACGCTCAAGCAAAAGGCATCGGACTCCTCACCTTCGTCGATCCAAGCGTCCCGAGCGCCGTGATCGGCGATTCAAACCGGCTGCGTCAAGTGCTGCTCAATCTTGTCGGCAATGCGATCAAATTCACCGAGGCGGGCAACGTGACGTTACGGTTGACGCGCGACTCCGCTCCGCGGCGACTGCGCTTCTCGGTCAGCGACTCCGGGATCGGGATCTCGACGACGATGCGCGATGCACTCTTCGAACCGTTCCGGCAAGGAGACGGCTCGGCTAAACGACGTTACGGCGGAAGCGGTCTTGGACTTTCGATCTCGCAAAAACTCATCGCAATGATGGGTGGGTCGATCGAAGTTGATTCGACGCTTGGCTCCGGCTCGCACTTTTGGTTTACGGTTCCTGTCGAAATTCTTGACGGGGTTTCAAGCGACCGTCCAGCGTTGCCCGACGGGTTCGCGGCGCTTGTCGTCGATTCGAACGACACGGCTTCTGCGATCGTACGGGCGTATATCGAATCATGGGGCGGTCGCGTGCAAACCGTCGCTAGCGTTCAATCAGCTGCGCGGGTGGCGCAAGCGTTCGACGTCGTACTCGTCGATTCGGCGGTCGGCGATTTCTATGCGCTGCAGGGCGCCGCGCCGCGCATCGTGCTCTGTGCCGATTCCGAGACCGGACGCGCGGCTCTGGAGCGCGGCTTTGCAAGTTTCGTTCGTAAGCCGCTGCGCCGCGCGCCGCTCTTCGATGCAGTCGCGCTCGCACTCACCGGCGCAAAACAAGCGCCCGTCCTCGGCGATCATGCTGGGCCACAAGACCGGCATCCGGGCACGGTGATTTTACTTGCCGAAGATCATCCGGTCAATCAAAAACTTGCGCTTCGACAATTGGAGAAACTTGGCTACGTCGCGCACGCCGTTGCGAACGGGCGCGAGGCCGTCGAGGCGGTTGCAACCGGCGCGTATACGCTCGTGCTGATGGATTGTCAGATGCCGGTGCTCGATGGGTTTGGTGCCGCGCGCTCGATCCGGACGAACGAACGCGCTACGGGCGCGCACATTCCGATCGTCGCAATGACGGCGAACGCCTTCGATTCGGATCGCGACGCGTGTCTTGCTGCCGGGATGGATGGCTATCTTTCCAAACCGGTCCAAATGAGCGCGCTCGCCGCAGAGATCGAACGCTTCACCGAAGCCGTGCGCGCGCAATGATCGAAACGTACGCCGACGATTTAGGGACCTTCCCCTCGACGCGGCAGCAACGCCGCTATGCTCTTGCAACGGCGGTCGTAGCGCTCGCAATTGCCGTTGCGATCGTCCCGATCGCGCGTATACCAGCGGTTGCAATTCCGGCATTCTTTCCCGCGTTTGCAACGGCGATCATGCTCACCGATGCGATGACGGCCTATTTGCTGTTCCGACAGTATCTCACCGGACGGCGACCGTCGATGGCGCTCCTTGCCATCGCATATCTCTTCACAAGCGCGATCGTGATCCCGCATCTCATCGGCTTCCCTGGTGTGTTTTCGAAAACCGGACTCTTCGGAGCGTCCCCGCAAACCTCGGTGTGGCTCTGGGTCGCGTGGCACAGCGGCTTTCCCGCGTTCATGCTCCTCTACGTCAACGTCTACATCCGCGAGCGAACGCTTTTGCGCGCCGGTCCGCGCTGGCTTGGGCCGGCACTCGCGGCCATTACGCTTGTGCTCGCGGGGCTGATTGCGTTTGTAACGTTCCGATTCGGTCACGACCTTCCAGCGCTCATCGTCGCCGGGTCATACGTGCGCTTGATCTCAAGCGGAGTTGGACCAGCCGTGTTCGCGCTTTCCCTTGCGGCGACCGTGTGTCTGGTCAGCGTTACGCGCCTCCGCACGTCGGCCCACCTGTGGCTGAGCGTTGCTGTCTTCGCGATGACCATCGACATTGGGATCACGCTTCTTGGTGGAGCTCGCTACAGTTACGGTTGGTATTTCGCGCGCCTCGATAGTCTCGTCGCGGCGACGGTCGTGCTCGGCGCATTGTTGTATGAGGCTGCGCTCTTGGGCGAGCGCGTGGCGCAAGCCGAACGCCGCCTGCGGTCGCTCGTCGACGGCGTTGCCGACGCGCTCATCGCCATCGATCAACACGGCAACATTCGTTCGTTCAATCCCGCGGCATCGATCCTCTTCGGGCTCCAGGCGCGCGACGCGATCGGGACGCCGCTCGTGCAGATCGTGCCCGGTTACGATTCGGTTGCGCGTGAGAGTACGAGCGTTCATGAGACCGAAGGAGTCGACCGGAGCGGGCGGAGGATTCCGCTGGAACTTGCCTTTGGCGGTGTCGATGCGAGCGCCGCGATGACGATCGTCGCGCGCGACATCACCCAGCGCAAGCGCGCGCAACTCGCGATTGCTGCGGCACGCGATCAGGCGGTCGAAGCGGCGCGCGTGAAAGCGCAGTTCCTTGCAACCATGAGCCACGAAATCCGCACGCCGATCAATGCGGTCATCGGCATGACCGAACTCTTGATCGAAGGCGAGCTTACCGGCGAACAGCGCGAATATACGGAGACGGTTCGCAGTTCGGCGCAGTCGCTGCTCGGAATCATCAACGACGTGCTGGACTTTTCCAAACTCGAGACCGGCCGCATGCCGATCGATGCCGTCCCGTTCGCGCCGATCGAGGCGGTCGAATCGGCCGCCGATATTCTCGCCGCCGGCGCACGCAAGAAGCGGCTAACGCTCGTCACGTACGTCGCGCCGGATGTGCCCAAGCAATTGCTCGGCGACGCGAACAGAATCCGTCAAATTCTGCTCAACCTGATCGGAAACGCGATCAAGTTCACGGCGAGCGGCCACGTCGTCGTTCGTTGCACGGTCGATCGTCCCGAAGGCGACTTTACCATTGTCCGCTTCAGTGTGAGCGACACCGGCATTGGTGTCTCGACGGAAAGCGCGGCGAAGCTCTTCGCGCCATTCGCGCAAGCGGATGATTCGACAAGCCGCCGGTTTGGCGGGACGGGTCTTGGTCTTTCAATCTCAAAGCAACTCGTCGAACTCATGGGCGGCGATATCGACGTCGATTCGCGCGCGGGAGCCGGCGCGACGTTCTGGTTCACAGCGCGGCTCAAACGTATCGACGCCGAGGCATATCAAGATCTTCCGACGCTACGCGGCGCGCGCGTTCTCATCGTCGATGACGATGGTGTATCGCGTCAAATTCTCGAACAGTACCTGCTCTCGTGGGGTATCATCGCCACGAGCACGGCAAGCGCCAACCACGCAATAACCCTTTTGCAAGGAGCGGCAAAGCGGGGGACGCCGTTTCACGCCGCACTCGTCGACTACTTTATGCCCGACCTCGATGGGATCTCGCTTGGCATGGCGATCAAAGCAGCACCGCAAATCGAATCCGTGCCGCTGATCCTGGTGACCGCATTCGATGAACCCGGCCGCGGTCGCGAGGCAATCGAGCGTGGCTTTTCCGCGTACTTACGCAAACCGCTGCGCCAGTCCGACCTCTACGATGCGCTCGCCTCGGCCGTCGCGCACACGGTGCCGACAGTCGTTGACGTGCACGAAGCGATCGTATCGCCGCCTCGCGAGGACGTGCTGATTTTGATTGCCGAGGATCATCCGGTCAATCAAAAACTTGCGCTGCAACAACTCAAAAAGCTGGGATATCGGGCCGAGGCCGTGAACAACGGTCGCGAAGCGCTCGAGGCCCTCGAACGCACCGATTTTTCGCTCGTTTTGATGGACTGCCAAATGCCAGAACTCGACGGCTACGACACGACACGCGCAATCCGGCGCCGCGAGGCAACGCGCGGCGTTCACGTTCCGATCGTCGCGCTGACCGCGAATGCCCTCGAAGGCGATCGCGACGCTTGCATCGCCGCGGGCATGGATGACTACCTTGCCAAACCCGTGCAATTGGCCGAACTTGCCGCGATGATCGAGCGCTATACGATGGTCGACCATGTCTGAGGCACTGGATCTCTCGGCGCTCGAAGAGGTCTTCGGCGATGACCGTGCGGGAATCGTCGAACTGGTCGAGATGATCACCGGTGAAGAAGCCGGTGCCCTCGCGCCGGTGCGCAGCGCCGTCGAATCGCACGATGCCGGTGCCTTGCGCGACGCAGCGCACGGCCTCAAAGGGGCTGCGGCGAACGTCGGTGCATTCGGTGTCTCGCACATCGCTGCGGAGCTCGAATCGCGCGCGCGCTCCGGGGTGTGGGATGATGTTGCTGGACTACTGCGCGACCTTGGCGTCGCGCTCGAGCGTGCGCGCACGGAACTTGCCGCTTACCGGGGTGCGGTTACATGAATAAAGTCCTCGTCATCGATGACTACGAAGCCAACCTCAAGCTCTATGGTAAAGTGATCTCGCAGATTCCGAATACGGAAATCGTGCCGTTCACCGTCTCGAAACAAGCGCTGCTGTGGTCGGATCAGAACGACCCCGCGCTCGTGGTGGTCGACCAGAATATGCCCGATCCGGACGGCTTGGAATTCATTCGCTTGTACCGGCAACTCCGGGGTCGCGGTGAGACGCCGATCATTATGATTACGGGTACGCAAGATCGCGAACTGCGGCGCGAAGCGCTGCGACGCGGTGCGGGTGCGTTTCTCAACAAGCCCGTTGACCCGGTCGAATTCCTCTCGTACGCGACGAACTTCATTGTCTCGCGCAGTAGTCGGATCGAAGCGGTCGCGCGGGCGGAGGCGAGTGTCTCGCAGGCACAGACGCTCGCAGCACAGCTCGAAGAACGTGACCGTCAAACGATCGAACATCTTTGGCGCGCACTTGGGGCACGCGATCCGCGGCTCGGACAGCACGCCACGCGTGTCGCCGGCTATGCCGGCCGGATCGCTTCGCGCCTCGGGCTTTCCGCAAACGATATTGCGGCGATTACGATCGCCGCGCGCGTGCACGATATCGGTAAGCTTTCGCTGCCGGATCGCGTCTTGCTCAAGGCGGCTAAACTTGCAAGCGAGGAGCGCACGATTGCACACGGCCACGCCCAGGCCGGTGCCGACATCCTGCGCGGCGAGGAGAGTCACTTGATGGCGCTCGCCGCCGATCTTGCCCGAACGCACCATGAAGCGATCGACGGCTCCGGGTACCCGAGCGGTTTACGCGGTGAGGCAATTCCGATCGGCGGACGCATCGTCGCCGTTGCCGATGCGTTTTCCGCGATGACCGCACGGCGTCCGTGGCGCGATGCGCTGACGATCGGTCACGCGGTCGAAGAGATCGAGCGTGCGGCCGGTTCGCGATTCGATTCGCGCGTCGTCGGTGCGTTCCGCGATGCGATGACGGAGATTCTCGAAATTCGCGCACGCAATCCTGATCGAGCGTAGTTTCTCGCGCCTAGGCGATCGGCTCGCTACGGTCTCCGGCTAGCAGCAATTGCGGCTGCTGCGAGAACGCGTACGAACCGTCTGGCTGACGATCGAAGATCCACACAACATCGAAACAGTCGTCGGGCCACGCTTGCGGTGCGCTCGCATTGCCGAGAATCGCATTTGCGATCAAGGGAATGCGTTTATGCTCCCATGCAATCAGCGCGACGCCGCTCGATGCAAGGATGTAGCGCACCAGCGCCGTTTCTTCCTCGAGTGTGAAGCGCGTCTCCGGTTCGACATGTAGGCCTTCGGCGACCGCGACGATCGTCTCGAAGGGACGACCGTGATCGCCTTGCGTGCCGTGACTCGGCGGAGAATAGACGGCGGTCGGCCGTTGTACGCTCGGCGAGCGTGAATCGCAGAAGAAGGGCACGAGCGCTCCCGCGCGTTGCCAGCCACGCACGATGAGCGAGTGCGGATGCGGCTCGCCATCACGATCGATGCCGTACGGTTTGCCGATGAGTGCCGGTTTCTCCGCGTGCCGGATGACCAGAATTTGCTGCGGACCCATTAGGCGCGTGCCTCCGCCGGACGGCCGACACGCGTGCGCGCGTTCGTATACCAGACCATGCCGGGCCCGGCGTCGCGCTGCTTGCGGACGTACTTCCGTTCGGTGTAGTCGACTTCGACACGATCGCTTGTTTTTGCGCGGCTATGGGCTGCGGCAAGGTGTGCCGCAGCATCGAGATCGTCATCGGAGAGTTCGATGCTTGGCGCTGGGACGAGCACGACGTGCGAACTTGGAATGTTGCGGGCGTGAAACCAGAGGTCGTCGGGCTTTGCGATCCGGAACGTAACCTCAACGTTCTCGCGCGGCGAACGTCCGACATACGCACGCGCACCAGAGGGCAAGTCCACGTGCAGCGGCGCACGACGTTTTTTCGCCTGCTGTGTCGATGCTTTGGGACGGGCTTTTCCGTCGAGGTCGTCGAGCGCAGCCGCGATTTCAAGAAAGTCGATCGGCTCGGCACGTTCGAGTTCAAAGGCGAGATCCTCGAACGACGCGATGAGCGTCTCCAACTGGGCGAGGCGCCGTTCCAAGTGGGGGATCGCCGCGCTCAGCTTGCGATAACGCACGAAAACCGCGGCCGCATTCTCTTTTGCATCGAGCTTGGGGTCGAGCGTGATGATGAGCGCCGGATCGTCCGGCGACGCGAAGCTGGTCGTTCCCGGCTCGATTGCGTGCGCGTAGGCGTAGAGGGTTTCACCACTTGCGCGTAAGAGATTGCGGCCGCTTGCGTCGTCGCGCTTCGCGATCACCGCTGCACGTTCGCGCTTGAGCGTTTCGAGACGTTTGGAAATGCGCAGTGCGAGCGCCCGACGCCGACGGTCACTTGCACCCGATGCATCGCGTGAGGTTTTCGCGTCGCGCGCCGCGCCGAGCAACGGAAGAAGATCGCGTTCGCGGGTCAGCGTGAGGGCAGCGAACTGCGCGAGGGGCAACACGTGTGCGGCGTTCAGGAGGCCGTTTGCGTCTCGATAGGCGTACACATCACCCAAACCTTCGGGTTCGCCTGCGGTCGAACCGATGACGCCGTCGGCGCGATCGACGAGCCACGTCGCAAGCCGGTCCGACGTCGGCCAGGGAATCGCTTCGCTCTCGATGACGATCGATTCGGCAATGGCGCGCGGCAAGAGCGGGACGTGGGCTCCGAGGCCCCGCACGCGCGCGGCGCGGTCGCCCGCTAGTGCCAAGACAAGCCCGGGCCGATCGAGTCGCGGCTCGGGTCGGGGCGGTGGTTCGTACGCGCCGCCCACTTGAATGCTGCGCGCTGCGTTTTCCGCCGGTGAGAATTGCTTGGCCGCCGCGACGATCACCTGATCTTTGAGGACGACCGCATTCCCAAAGCGCGGAATTAGTTCGAGAATCAGCGACGACTCCGTCCCGACCCCGAAACGCGACTGCGTCCCAAAGGTGAGCAGCAGGACCCGGTCCCCCCGCCGCGCCCGCACCGTTCCGAGTCGCATCCCGCGCAGAGTCACGCCGGCCGCCCGCGCCCAGCCGGGATCGCCCGCGAGGGTCAACTCCTCGTGCACGAGCGTCGCTAGGGGGGGCGTGCCGAACACATCGACGGCCAAGGTCACCTCGCTGCGACCTTTGCCGCGCAGGCCTCCGAAGCGGACGGCAAAGCGCCCGTCCTCGAGGAGCCCGACGTCCGTTACCCGGCCGCCGCGCAGCGCTCGCTCGAGTTCGATCGCCACCCGGCGCATGAGAATCCAATCGGTGATCACGGAAGGGGCTCTTCGCGGTTCTTGTGAATTCCCAGTGTTTGCCCGCACCTCGCGGGTCGATGCTTGGTTGAGGGAGGCACGTTCTGTCCGGGCCGGGTTTGCTCTTCGTGCTCTCGGGTCCCTCGGGAGCGGGAAAAGACACACTGCTGGGTGAGTTGTTGCCGCGTCAAGAACGGCTGATCAAGTGCGTTTCAGCGACCACCCGCGCGCCCCGCGCCGGCGAAGTCGATCGAACGGACTACTTTTTCCTCGAGCGGGGCGAATTCGTGAAGCGCCGGGATGCCGGCGGTTTCCTCGAATGGCGCGAATACAACGGGAACTTTTACGGAACTCCGCGTGCCTTTATCGAAGAACAACTCAGCCAAGGCAACGATGTCATCGCCAAACCCGAAGTCAACGGCGCTCTCGCGATCAAGTCCCATTTTGAAGACGCCGTTCTGATCTTCACCGTCCCGGACCGGTTCTCGCGCCTGGCATCGCGGCTCGCCGCCCGCCAAACCGAAACCAACGAAGCGATCGCAATTCGCTTGGAAATCGCCCATGAAGAACTCCAAGCCATTCGATCCTTCGATTACCTCGTCATCAACGAAGAAGCCCGGCCGCAGGATGCGGTCGACGATCTGGCAGCGATCGTCCGCGCGGAACGATTCCGCATCCATCGGTACTCCGACTCAACGATAAGGACACTGGAACAAACATGAGCGACTCGGTTTTCGGCGATCTCGACGGCCTCTTGGAGCACGTCGACTCCAAATTCACCTTGGTCAACGTGGTGACGAAGCGTGCCAAACAACTCAACAACGGCGCCCCGCCGCTCTCCGATAAGGTGAACCCGAACAAACCCGTTTCGACGGCGTTCAACGAAGTCCGCAGTGGGAAGATCGGCTACAAACGCAACAAAGACGGAATCAAGTAACGTAAAGCAAGCGTAAGCGCGTGCGAACGCGCAAGAAGATGCTCCCTCGATCCCGTACATAGCGATATGTGCGGGATTGTTGGTTATATTGGGGAGCGCGATAGCGTTCCGATCATTTTGGATGCGTTGCGGCGACTCGAATATCGCGGCTACGATTCCGCTGGAATCGCCGTCATCGATGTCGATGGCGCGCTGACCGGCTCCAAGGCCGAAGGCAAGCTGCAGAATCTTGCGGATCGTCTGGCCAATGGCGAGCCGCTCTCGGGCAAAGTCGGCGTCGGCCACACGCGCTGGGCCACGCATGGGCGGCCCTCCGATGCGAACGCGCATCCGCACATGGATTGCAGCGGCAAATTCGCCGTCATCCACAATGGAATCATCGAAAACTACGGTCCGCTGCGCACGCGTCTGATCGCCGATGGCCACGTTTTCAAAAGCGAAACCGACACCGAAGTTCTCGCCCATCTTCTCGAAGAAAACTACAACGGCGATTTGGTGACCGCCGTGCGTCACACGCTCGGTCAGGTTCGCGGAGCGTTTGCGCTGGGTGTGATCTCGGCCGATTCGCCCGACTCGCTGATCTTCGCACGCAATGGAGCCTCACCGCTCATCGTCGGCATTGGTGAGGGCGAGATGTTCGTCGCATCCGATATTCCCGCGATGCTGCAATATACGCGGCGCGTCGTCATTCTCGAAGAAGGCGAAGTCGTCGCGGTAGGACGCGACGGGTACGAGCTTACGGCGTTCGACGGCAAGCGCGTCGAACGCGAAGTTCAACAAATCGCGTGGGATGCGAGCTCGGCGGAAAAAACCGGCTTCAAGCATTTCATGCTCAAGGAAATCTTCTCGCAGCCCAACGTCATCAAAGAGACGCTGGCCGGACGCATCGATGAATCGAACGACGTGCAGTTGCACAGTGAGATCAACATCGATGAGGGCTTCTTGCGCGCGATGACCAAAATTTCGATCACCGGCTGCGGCACCGCGTACAACGCCGGCATGATCGGCATGTATATGATGCGCGCGCTCTGCAAATTGCCGGTCGAGATGGAACTGGCAAGCGAATTTCGCTACGGCGACCGGGCGATGGACCCGCGCACGCTCACGATTGCGATGTCGCAATCCGGTGAGACCGCCGATACGATCGAGGCGATCAAAGTCGCAAAAGAAGCCGGTGCTCCGATTCTTGGCATCTGCAATGTGGTCGGGTCGCACCTTACGCGCATGGCTGACGGTACGCTGCTGACGCGCGGCGGTCCCGAAATCTCCGTTGCCGCAACCAAAACCTACGTCGCCCAAGCCATTGCCGCAACGCTTTTCGCCGTGTATCTGGCGCGCATCCGGAAGAGCGCGGATATCGTCCGCTTGCGCGAAATCGCCGAAGGCACGCGCCTGCTGCCGGCGGCAATTGACGTCGTGCTCAATTCCTCGGACGAGATCCGCAAGATTGCCAAGAAACTCCGGAAGGCGCGTTCGGTGCTCTTCCTCGGCCGCTATGTCAACTTTCCGACCGCACTCGAAGGCGCGCTCAAACTCAAAGAGATCAGCTACATTCATGCTGAGGGCTACGCCGCGGGCGAGATGAAACACGGTCCGATCGCGCTCCTCGACTCGAAAGTCCCGGTCGTTGGAATCATGACGGAAGGCCGCGTTCGCGAGAAGATGCTCTCGAATCTCGCCGAGGCCAAAGCCCGCGAGGCACCGATTCTCATCATCGGAAACCACGACGACCATGAAGCCGAGGCTCTGGCTGACTACTTCATCCCCGTCCCCGTGGTGGACGAATTGCTCTCGCCGATCGTCAACGTGATTCCGCTGCAGTTGCTTGCTTATCACATCGCAGACCTCGATGGCAAGGATGTCGACCAGCCGCGCAATTTGGCGAAAACCGTCACGGTCGAGTAGCGAAGACAAATGCCGACTCTTGGTCGCATCAAGAGTTGGTAAGGTCACATGTGGGATGCGAAGGGAATCCTTAGAGATGTCGAAGGTACGTTTCGAGGTCATGTATGTCTGTATCGCCCGTTCAACCGCCGTTTTCGACCTCGCCCGATGTACCGATTATCGACGCGCTTGATAACGGTGAGGCGAGCTCGGCGCTCCATGTGGATGGCCTTGCCGACGTCGCCGATTGGACGGCAGCGAAGGTTCTTGTCGAGCACCTCTTCGCGCGCTCGACACATGACATTTTAGGGATCGAGTATGCTCTCGGCTACCGCCTGGCACACGGGCTTACCGGCGGCGACATCGTCGATGTGTACCACTTCGATAACGGTGCGGTCTCGTTTTCGATCGCGGATATCTCGGGCAAAGGCTCGCAAGCGGCGATCCACGCAGCGCTCGTCAAGTACGGTCTGCGCGCGTACGCATCGCAAGGGCTCACGGCCGAGCGCGTGTTGCGTTCGCTCGATCGTTTATATATCGAGAATACGACCTTCGAGCGGATCGAATCGTTCGCGAGCGTTTTTTTCGGTGTCGTCGATGCGACGCGCCGGACGCTCACGTATGCCTCAGGCGGACATGAAGCAGCGGCGATCGTCATTCCCGGGAAGGCTCCGCGTCTGCTCGAGCCGACCGCCCCGCTCATCGGTGTGTTTGACGATCAACACCATCTTTTCAAACAGGCCCACGTCGAACTGCCCCCGGGAACACTCCTCGTTGCGACGACGGACGGAATTACTGAAGCTCGCTCGCCCGAGGGAGCGTTTTTCGGCGTCGAGGGGTTTCTGGACGTCGTCGAAGAGTTCGCTACGGCCTCGACCGAAGCGATCGTCGCTGCGCTGCTCGATCGCTCCGCAGCCCACGCCGGAACGCGAGCGATCCGCGACGATATCGCGGTTCTCGCGACGCGCTTTACTTAGCGCAGAACTTCGAAACCCAACCGCTCGAGCATCGCGAAATCATCGGCATCGCTGCGGCCGCTCGTGGTGAGGTAGTTGCCGATCACAAGGCCACTCGCGCCGCTTTGCATGCCCAAATCTTGCAACCCTTGCAGCGTGATTTCGCGTCCTCCGGCGAAGCGCACGAGCGCTTTTGGCATCGCAAGACGCACCATCGCAACGAATCGTAAAGCCTCGGTCGGTTCGACAAGCGACTTATCTTGAAACGGCGTCCCCGGTCGCGGATTGAGGAAGTTCACCGGAACTTCGGCGGGTTCGAGCGCTTGCAGCTCGCAGAGAAAATCGAGCCGATCCTCGATTGTCTCACCCATGCCGATGATGCCGCCGCAGCACAGTTCGAGACCCTGCGTTTTAACGAGGCGGCACGTATCGAGCCGCTCGTCGTAGCTGTGCGTCGTGCACACGTTCGGAAAATGCCGACGTGAGGTTTCAAGATTGTGATTGACCTTGTCGACGCCGGCTGCCGCAAGTTTCACAAGGTGTGCTTCGGTCAGGATGCCGAGCGACACCGCGACCGTCAGGGGTAATTCTTCTTTGATGCGCACGACCGCGGCGCACACGCGCTCCAGCAGCACGGGCGAAGGGCCGCGCACGGCGACGACGATGCAGAATTCGGTGGCGCCGCGCTCGTGTGCTGCGCGCGCCGCGATGACGAAGTCTTCGACTTTGCCGAGCGGCTCGCGCTCGACGTCGGATGCAAAGCGCGCGCTTTGCGAGCAGAAGTGGCAGTCCTCGGAGCAGCCGCCCTTTTTCGCATTGTACAGCACTTCGACGCCTGCGACATCGCCGTAATACCGGCGGCGCACGTCGTCGGCAAGGGCCAGGACGTGGGGAACGAAACGTGCATCCAGCGTGGCGATCGCCGCGAGCTGATCGCGCGTCAGCGCGAGGCCATCCTCGATAAGCGTGCGGCGGGCGTCGGCGATGGCGGGATGCTCGAGCGTTTCTTCGATCATGCGGGTCCTTTGAATGCGGCGTGGGCGGCGAACAGGTCGGCCGCGTGGTCGACGGAGATTACGACATCGGGTTCGTACGGCAGACGTGCGATGGTTGAAGCATACGCTTCGAGTCGTGATTCCACTTCTTGCACATAGTCGGGACGGACGTCGCCGAAGCGGTCGACGAGAACCAGTCCGCAGACGCTTCCGCCGCGAGCACGCAGGTACTCGAGGGTCAAAATCGCGTGGTTGATGCAGCCGAGGCGAAGACCAACGACGATGATGACCGGGAGGGCGCACCGCAGCGCAAGGTCGCCGATCGTCTGATGCTCGTTGAGCGGGACGGCGACGCCGCCCGATCCCTCGACAACCAGCGCCCCCGCGAAGGCCTCGATTTTCGTCGCCAAATCTTCAGCAAGCGGCGGCTTTTTGAGGGCATAGTTTGCGGCGCTCCACGGATCGGCCGGCGCGCGAAAGCGCAGCAGCTCGTCAAACGCGCATTCCGCAAGCGCGCCAGCGAGGGCCGCATCGCCGATCTCTTCTCGATGGAGTCCGGTCTGCACGGCTTTGACGATCGTGACATCCCAGCCGTTGTGCCGCAGCGCTTTTGCCACGCCCGCAGCGACGCGCGTCTTGCCGACATCGGTGTCGGTCCCGGTGATGAAGAAGCGGGGAGCGTTCATCGGACGATCTCCAATAGTGCGGTTGCCAGGCGGTCGATCTCCGCGTCCGTATGATCGGCGCGGATCGTGATGCGAAGCTGTTCGTCGCCGGGAGCGACGGTTGGCGGTCGGATCGCCGGGGCAATGATTCCGCGGTCGCGCAGCGCCGCCGCGTACGCAAGCGCCCGTTCGCGCGACCCAACGTGCAAGGGAACGATCGGGCCATCCGCCGTGATCGCGGGAACCGCGGCTTTGAGTCGCGCGACGAGCGCGAGCAATCGCCCGCGGCGGGCATCGCCCTTACGGATCAGCTCGAGTGCCACGCGGGCGGCGCGCGCGAGACTCGGCGGAAGACTCGTATCGAAGATAAACGATCGCGCCGTGCTCATCAAGAGCTCGATGAACGGAGCCGGCCCGGCAACGAATCCGCCCGCGCAGCCAAACGACTTTGAGAGCGTGCCCATAATGACGACCCGCGGATCGTCGAACCCAGCGGCGATCCCCGCACCTTGCGGGCCGACGACGCCAAGGGCGTGCGCTTCATCGAGGATGAGGATGTCATCCTCCCCGAGTTGTGCGAGCAGTGCCGCTAGGTCGATCCTGCGCCCGCTCATCGAGAAGAGCGTCTCACTGACGATCGTTGCGGGTCCATCGTGCGGGCGCGCCGGGAGCGTTTGGAAAATCGTGCGTTTCAGTTTTGAGAGTCGCAGCGCGTCGATGATACACGCGTGATTCTCGCGGTCGGAATAAGCGGTGCGCGTTACGAGCGCTGCGGTGTGTACTGCTCCAAGTGCGGCAAGATACCCGGAGGAAAAAAGCAGCGCGCGTTCGCGCCCGAGAAACGACGCGAGTTCCGTTTCGAGGAACCCGTGTTCGTCATGCGCGCCCGCGAGCAGCCGCGATCCGCCCGAGCCGACGGTCGATTGCGGCGCGGCGGCAGCGATGACGGCGGGATCGCGCGCGAGTCCTAAATAGTCGTTCGACGAAAAATCAAGCTCGTCGCCGCACGGCCGAATCGTTCGGCGCAGACCGGAGGTGTCCAGGGCGTCCAGTGCCGCGTGTACGCGCTCGAGATAACTCATACGAGCTCCGCAGCGAGCGCATCGAGAAACCCGTCGAGTTCACCGGCTGTCGTACAGAGCGGTGGGACGAGTTGGATCACGTTCCCGATCGGACGCGTGAAGTGTCCGCGTCCGTAGAGCCGATCGGCGATGCCCCAGGCCTTCGTCCGCGACGAACCCGCCGGTGGAAGCGTGTCTTCATCGAGTTCGATCCCGCACATCAAACCGACCTGACGAACGGTCCTCACGTGTGAATGCTCGGCAAACATCGCGAGCCGCGCCGTCAGCTGCGCCGATCGTGCCTCGACTTTTGCAAGCGTTGCTTCGCGGTCGAAGAGCGCGTAAGACGCGCGTGCTGCGGCGCACGCGATCGGGTTTGCCGCATAAGAATGGCCGTGGAAGAAGTGGCGCTGCTCGCCGGATCCGTCATCGAGAAACGCATCGTACACGCGAGCGGTCGTCAGCGTCGCTGAAAGCGCGAGCGTTCCGCCCGTAATGCCTTTGCCCAGACACACGATGTCGGGGCGCATCGCCGTTTGCTCGTACGCGAACAGCGTTCCGGTGCGCCCGAATCCCGTCGCGATCTCATCCACGATGAGCAGCGGCGCGCGCGGTCCGGCGAGCGGTGCATACGCAGCGGGTGGAAGCGTTCGCATTCCGGCGGCGGCCTGCACGAGTGGTTCCACGATGACTGCGGCAACCGTCGGATCGGCGAGCGTCGCGTCGATCGTAGCATCATCGAGTGTCGCAAAGCAGAGCGCACCGAATCTGCTGCGAAAGAGCGGGATATCCGAAACGCTCATCGCGCCGACGGTATCGCCGTGATACGACGAACGCAGGTGAACGAAACGCGTCCGCTGCGGCTCGCCGAGGTTCTGCCAATATTGAATCGCCATTTTCAACGCCGCTTCGACCGCGCTTGCACCGTCGCTTGAGAAGAAGGCCCGGTCAAGTCCGCTTGCGGCGCAAAGTTCGCCTGCGAGCGCTTCGGCAACATCGTTTGCCGCGCCCAAGGCGGTCGCATGGTCGAGCGTGCGCGCTTGGCGTTCGATCGCCTCGACGATCGTGGGGTGCGAATGCCCGTGGATGGTCGTCCAGACCGATGAGATCGCATCGAACGTGCGGTGGCCGCGGGCGTCGATGAGATGCGTGCCGGTTGCCCGGACGAAGGTACGCGCGCTCGGATCGAACGACGACATCGGAGTAAAAGGAAGCCAAAGGTGTGCGGCCGTCGCCAAAATCATGCCTCGCGTGCGGGAACCGCGCAGGCTTCAACTCAGCGGCAAATAACCATTTGACCGACATGATCCAGCGTACTGACGGCCGGTCCAAAGACCAGCTCCGACCGATCGTAATCGAGCCGAACTTCCTCAAATACGCCGAAGGCAGTGCCCTAGTCTCCATGGGGAATACACGCGTCCTCTGCGCGGCCAGTATCGAAGACAAGGTTCCCCCGTGGATGCGCGGCCGCGGAACCGGCTGGATCACCGCCGAGTACGCGATGCTCCCGCGAGCGACAAACGAACGCACGCAGCGCGAGTCGGCGAAAGGGAAAATCGGTGGTCGCACGCACGAGATTCAGCGCATTATCGGGCGCGCACTCCGGGCGATCGTCGACCTCAAGAAATTGGGTGAAAAAACAATCTGGGTCGATTGCGACGTCATCCAAGCGGACGGCGGGACGCGAACGACCGCGATCACCGGCGCGTACGTGGCGCTCGCGCTTGCCTTACGCAAATCGTTCGACCCGGCCGACGCGAAAGCGTGGCCCCTGACGGCCCAGCTCGCCGCAACGAGCGTCGGCTTGATCGAGGGTGAAGTGCTCCTGGACCTGGCGTATGACGAGGACAGCCGCGCCGAGGTCGACATGAACGTCGTGATGACCGATGCCGGCGCGTTCGTCGAACTTCAAGGGACGGCTGAAGGCGCACCATTCACACGCACGCAACTCGACGCGTTTCTCGCAAGCGCCGAAGGTGGCATTCAATCGCTCTTCGCCGCGCAGCGCGAAGCGCTCGCCCCGCACGGCTTCGGCCATTATTTGACACTTGCCTGAAGCGCATCGGCTCGCCGCTCTGATCGCCGAGGTAGGCGCTTTCTATCTCACCGATCGGGCAATCAAGAAAGCGCAATCGGCAGCCGAGGCCGCCCTTGCTTCCGGTGCACTCGACGCGCGCGCAGAGTCGGCCTATATCGCTGCGGTGCGCGTGTACTTTGACGGCTTCGAACGCGAGGCGCAGTCACAGCTCAAACATGTCGACCGCGAACTGCAGAAGCTCTACCAACTTCAATATAACCTCACTGCCGAGCGGAGCGTCGCCGCCCGCCGCGTTGAGGCAACGCAAGGCGTCCTTGCCAAGCTGCGGGAACTCGGCAGCCAATGAACATGCTCGAAAACGTCGGGCGTGAGACGTCGTCATTTTTCGAGTATGTAGGCGGAGCGACCGCGCTACTCGGCGACTCGACGCGCTTTATCTTCACGCTGCGGATACGCATCAAAGAGACACTCGATCAGGCGTACCGCCTCGGGGTGGAATCGACGGCGATCGTCTGTTTGACATCGCTCTTCACCGGGTTTGTGATCTCCCTTGAGTCAGCGACGCAAGCGGTGCAGTACGGCGCGGAGAGTCTCATCGGTGGTGGCGTCGCGTTCATCTCCGTGCGCGAACTCGGCCCGATGCTCTCGGCCGTCGTGGTCGCGGGTCGGACGGGTGCAGCGATCGCCGCCGAAATCGGCTCGATGGTCGTGACCGAGCAAGTCGAGGCATTGCAAGCACTCGGACTCTCGCCCGTGCGCATGCTCGTCGTCCCCCGGCTGGTCGCCCTGATGGTCATGATGCCGCTCTTGACGGTATTTGCGGATCTCGTTTCGTTTCTCGGCGGCATGTGGATCGCGAACTCGTCGGCACACGTTCCGACCGATACGTTTCTCACATCTGCAAAATCGGCCGTGACGATCATCGACGTGCTCAAAGGGCTTTTCAAAGCGCTGATCTTCGCCGTCATCATCGCCGTAATCGGATCGTATCAGGGACTTGGCACCCGCGGCGGTGCAGCCGGTGTTGGCAAGTCGACGACCGGCGCGGTCGTCACGGCGATCATTTTGATCTTCATCGCGAACTTTGCAATGTCGTACATTTTGTTCCGGCCTGCCGGTGGCTGAGTTACTCGCGCGGATCGAAGACGTCGCGGTCCGCTACAAACAAAAAGTGGTCATGGAAAGCCTCTCGCTCGACATCGTCGAGGGCGCTATCACGTGTATTATCGGCCTCTCGGGTGCCGGTAAATCGACCATTTTGCGCCTGCTCAACGGCTTACGCAAACCGGACGCCGGTCACGTGTATGTCAAAGGCGTCGACATCTGCCACATCCCCGAACGGCAACTCGTCGATCTGCGCCGTTCGATCGGCTTTTCGTTCCAATTCTCCGCGATGTTCGATAGCCTCACCATTTTTGAGAATATCGCGCTGCCGCTCCGCGAACACACCAAAATGGGCGAACGCGAAATCGCCGATCTCGTGAAGTCAACGCTCGAAGGCGTCGGGCTCGCCAACGTCGAGCAGCGGCTCCCGTCGGAACTCTCGGGCGGGATGCTCAAACGCGCGGGCTTCGCGCGCGCGGTCGTAACCAATCCGGAACTCGTGCTTTACGACGAACCGACTACGGGTCTCGATCCGATCATCACCCATTTGCTCACCGATACGATCAAGCGGTTGCGCGAGAAGCTCAACGGTACGGCCGTGGTCGTTTCCCATGACTTGCAAAGTATTTACATGATGGCCGACTACGTGGCGATGCTCTTCGAGGGAGCGATCATCGCGTACGGAACCGTCGAGGAAATCAAGAAATCGATCAATCCGATCGTGCAACAGTTCCTCCAGGGGAGCGAAGTTGGACCCATCCCGATATGAGGCAGCATGAGTAGACAAGCGTTAGTCGGTATCGTCTCGATCCTGGGACTGCTTGGCATTTTCGTCATCTTCTACGTCCTCTCCGATTTTGGGACGAAGCGGAACGGCTATCGCATGGGCGTGCATTTCAATTCGGCAGCGGGTCTGCACAAAGGCGCGCTCGTGTACGAAAGCGGCGTCAACGTCGGATCGATCGACACGATCACGCTCTTGCCGGATTTCACCGTCGATGTCATCCTCGCACTGCGCAACGATGTCGATATCCCGAAGAACTCAAAATTCTTCATTCAGGCGCCGCTCACCGGCGATCCCTCGCTGCTCATCATTCCGCCGGTTCCGCCGGTCGTCTCGACCAACTCGCTGCTCGCAACACCGATTCCCGCGGCCGTTGCAATTCTGCCGCACGAAGTGCAGCCGATCAACGAACAGCCGGTCGGCACCAACCCCGCCTCGATCGCCGAATTGCTCGTCGAAGGACAGGGCGAAGTCAAGCGCCTCGACGCATTGCTTGCCGATCTGCAGCAGCGCGAACCCAAGCTCCTCGATACGTTCCAGTCAGCGCTAACGAACGCCAATGAAATTACGATCCAGTCCAACCAAGAGATTCAAAAACTCTCACAAAAAGTCAACGTACTGGCCGATTCACTGCAGTCGACGTTGACGGCGTCCGGGAATAACGTCAACGACCTGACAAGGCAGCTCAATACCATCGCACGCACGGATTCCGTCAAGGTGGACGGTCTCCTGAATCAGCTCGCGATGACCTCGAAGTCGCTCAACGAAACCGTTGACTCCGTTCGCGATCTTGCGAAGAACCCGCAGATTCGCGGCAACCTGATCGAGACGACGCAGTCGATCGCCGATACCACAAAAACCATCGCGTCGCTGGTGAGCGATCTGCGGAACGTCACCGGCAACCCCCAGACGCAGGCCCAACTGCGTGACACCGTTGCAAATATCGATGCCGTTTCACAGAAGACGAATTCGCTGCTCGCGGGATTTGGTGCCAAGTCAAGTGTTTACGGCGTCGACCGCGGCGCAACGCCGGCTCCCGGAACGACGGCGGGGCCGTCTGGCGCGGGTCCGGGTCGTCGTCCGCAAGGGTCTCCGCAAAGTAGCAGCGGCGTGCCACCTGCCGGCACTTCGGACTCTGGCAACGTGCCGGAGAATTTCAAGTCGAAGATTGGCGCCCTCGCACGCAACCTCGTCTCGCTGCAAGTGCGGATCGCCCAACTCGACGCTCAACCGCTGCGCAGCAATAGCTCGCCGCTCTTGACCAAAGATCGCGGCCCACAGACGGACATCAATCTGATCGCGTTACCACGCGGTACGACGAGTGCTCTCATCGGTGCAAATGATATCGGCAGCGGCAATACGACGTACAACTTTGCGGGAATGGGATCGTTCGGCAAAGACGTGAAGATCGGGGGCGGCGTCCTCTACTCGCGCCTCGGCGTCCTCGGCTCGCTCAGCGCTGGAAAATTCACGGCGGAAGGTCGCCTGTACGATCCGCGTCATCCTACGCTTGATGCCTACGGTCACATCAAAGCCGTCGACCAACTCGAACTTTTCTTAGGCGAACGCGACCTCACGCATACCGGCCGCCGTTCCGTCTTCGGCGTTCAACTGCAGTTCTAGAGTGATCCCATTTGGGGATAGTAAGAAGCTGCCGATCTTCCCGGTGGTCGTCTACGCGCTCATCGCGATCAATACGCTCGTCTTTTTTCAGGAGACGGGCGCGCGGGATACCGATGCGTTTATCAACGCCTTCGCAAGCATCCCGTATGACGTCATCAACCAGATCCAGTTGCCGCCCCCGAGCCCGCAGCCGGTCTATCTCACCCTCGTCACCGCGATGTTTTTGCACGGCTCGGTATTGCATATTTTTTTCAACATGCTTTTTCTCTTCGTGTTCGGACCAGAGATCGAGTATCTGTTCGGCCACGTGCGCTTCATCGTGTTCTATCTGCTCGCGGGGATCATTGGGAACGTTGCGCAAATCGCGATCGATCCGGGGTCGCACATCCCCGCGATCGGAGCGTCGGGTGCGATTGCGGGCGTGCTCGGCGCGTACATCATCAAGTTTCCAACGGCCAAGATCAACACCATAACGCCGATCGGCTGCTTTCCACTCTTTCTGCGCTTGCCCGCGGCGCTCGTCATCGGGATCTGGGCGCTGACCCAGTTCATCCACGGCTATGGCGCTATCACCACCCACGTTACAAGCGAACAGGGCGGAGGGACGGCCTATTTTGCGCACATCGGGGGGTTTGTCGCCGGGGTGATTTTCGCGAGCTTCTTTTCGATCCGCACGGGATCACCGCGACGCTATCGGTATTACTACTAACATGGCTCGTATGAACGTAGGGATCATCGGCGCGGGCGCGATCGGCACGCTCTTCGGCTGGCATTTGGCACAACATCACGACGTGACGTTCGTCGAACGACGACCCGAGGTCGTCGCGACGCTCCAAGAACACGGAATCCGGCTCGACGATGAATCCGAGATCCGACGCATCACCGCGACCTCGGACAATACCGCGCTCTACGGCTGCAATGCGATCTTTCTCTTCGTTCGCGCGACCGATACGCTGCGCGCGCTGCGACCGTTCGGCGGCAAGCTCAACCCCGCAGTGCCGATCGTCTCGTTACAAAACGGTCTTGGAAACGAAGAGGCGATCAAAACAGCGCTCGGGGGTACGATTGCCCTCGTTCTCGGTGCGACGACGGAGTCTGCCGTAACGATTGCGCCCGGGCATTCGAAACGCATCGGCGTCGGCAAGACCGTCTGCGGTACCGGTGGCGCTTCGCCCGAGACGGTGCAGCGCATCGTCGCGCTGCTCGATGGCTGCGGACTCTCCGCCTCGACCGTCTATGACATCCGACCGCATTTATGGGGCAAACTGATCGCGAACGCCGCAATCAACCCGGTCTCGGCACTGCTCGATCGACCCAACGGCATCATCCTCCAGGACCTCAATGCGATGGAACTCGCACGGGCTCTGGCACAAGAAGCCGCCGCCGTCGCAAGCGCACTGCGCATTCCGCTCCCGTTCGGCGATCCGTGGACGTACGTCAAAGAGATTGTCGAGCAGACCGCAGAGATGCGCAATTCGATGGCCTACGATCTTGCGAACGGTTACAAAACTGAAATCGACTTCATCAACGGCGCCGTCGTCGCCACGGGTCGGCGAGCTGCCGTACCGACTCCGTTTAATGAAACGATCACGCGACTCGTGAAGGCGCGCGAAGCGATCGGTTAAAACTCTTTGTACGGCAAGAATTTGGCGTCCATGACGATGACGGCGCGTTCGCCTTTGCGTTCGAACGAGAGTTTGAGATCGATTGCCGAGAGTATGCCGTCGCCGAAGTGTTCGTTTGTGAGCGTCCGCAGCGAGTCGCCGTAGACCTCCATCATTTCGTGGAGTCGATACAGGAACGGATCGGTGTCACGCACGGGACATTCGGTGAGTGTGTCGAGGTCCGGCGCACTGCAGCCTAAGATCGTGGCAAGCGATTCTGCGGTCGGCTTCGTCATCATCGCTTGCCCGCTAAAAAGCGCTCCAACCCAAACGTTACTTTTGCCGAGCTTCGCGGCGACATCGTCGATCGACATGCCTTTGGTTTTGCGGAGCGAGCGGATCAAGGCAATTGCCTCGGGACGTTCGAGATCGGTATCGGCGAGCATAGTGTGGCCTTTCACGGCTTGCGGCGAGTTCGTGGTGTTCCAACCGGCGGCATGATGACTTCTCGACAAAGGGCGAGTCGGCGGCGGCTTTGCTTTACGCATTGGTGCCAACCAAGAGCTGTCTAACGGTCCTCGCGCTTGTCGCGCGGATGCGACTCGTCGTATTGCTTGCGCAGATGGGCTTTGGAGACGTTGAGGTAGATTTGCGTTGTGGCAAGACTCGCGTGGCCGAGAAGTTCCTTGATCGTGAGCAGATCGGCGCCGTTTTCGAGCAGATGCGTTGCGAATGAGTGACGCACGACGTGGGGCGAGGCTTTGAGCGCAAGGCCGCTGACCTTGGCGTACATCTTGAAGACGACGCCCGCCATCGAATGACTCAGGCGCGTTCCGCGCCGACTCAAAAACAGGGCGCGATCGTTTGTCCGCGGACGGAGGCCGAGATACATCCGAATCGCATCGGCGGTCGCATCGTTAAAAAAAACGACGCGTTCCTTATCCCCTTTGCCGATCACACGCATCGAACGTCGTTCGAGATCGACATCGTCGAGGTTGATTCCTACGAGTTCCGCCCGTCGGATACCGGCGGCGTAGAGTAGTTCGAACATCGCGGCGTCGCGCAGTCGGAGAAAGTCCGTCCTGCCGGCGACGCGCGTCCGAAGAAACTGGCCCATTTCATCTTCGCTCAAAACCTTCGGGACGCGTTTCTCAGCCTTGGGCGGAGTAACGCCGTACGTCGGATCGACCGTCATCCGTCCGCTATAGACCTGATATTTGTAGAACGAACGAATCGCAAATATCTTTCGTCGAACGGCGACCGCTTTGATCGTCTTCGGGCGCATGAGCTCAATAATGTAGCGGCGGATTTCGGAATTTGTCGCCTTGAGAAGAAGCTCGTCAATTGGATAATCGCCTGGAATGACCGAGGGCAAAAAGGCGAGAAATTCTTCAATCTCGCGCTGGTACTCGACTGCGGTGCGTGAAGCAAGATTTCGCTCAAGCGTAATGTACTCGACGTACCGGCGCAGTGAGGGACTCGGATCTACCAACGACACGTTAGGTGTCATACTCGCTGAGAATAAGCGCGTTGTCGACAAAGCTCGTCCATGCGGAGTCGTTCGTAATCAGATAGTCGACTCTGGCGACGATTCCCGTAGCAACGATTAGCGCATCAGGCGTCGTAGCGCTCGTCTTCGCACGGAGTTGGGCGGCCTTTCGCGCGATGTCGAATGTCACGTCATGTAGTGTTAAATGGGGGTAATAGTTCAAAAACTCCTGATACGGACTGTCATCGTGTCCGGCCCGACTCGGTCCAACAAGCAGTTCCATGACGCTGATCATCGAGACGATTGCCTCGTTTCGACCGCCGTGAATCCAGTCGTCGACAAGCAGTCTTGCCGATTTACTGATTGCCTGGCCGTCCTCAAGATAGGCGATCAGGACGTTTGTATCGAGCAGCACGCTCGAACCGGCTTTGATCGCCGCCTCGAGCGATTTGGCTACTCCCAAGAGTTGCGCTCGCGACGAACAAACGCCGCGCCCTCGCCGTAAACCCCGCTCGCGATCCCCGCATACGACCGGCGCACGGGGCGCAAGGAAAGTGCGCCGCGACCAATCTCGACGACCACGGTGTCGCCTTCAGATATTCCGAGAGCCTCAGCGGCCTCACGCGGGATCGTTAATTGGTTTTTTCGCCGCATCGTTGCGAGGAGCGTAGTTCGCTTCAAACGAGAGTTTTCCAACTGATCCTCATTTTTCATACTTTGAGAGTATAGCACGACGTTGTCTGGCGCTTCAGAGTCAGCTTTGCTTTTCCGCATCTTCATCGTCCGTCGCTCTATTCCCCCAAATCACAGTTTGTGGTAATAGAAATGGGGAAAGCCTCTTGAACGAATTTCCGATCTCTATCGCGACCGCACCGGAACCATGGGTCGGTCGTTTGGCTGATAGAGCGCTTGCGGTAACGTCCGCAACTTGGGGTGCGCGACGTATTCGAGTTTGCCACGCTGCAACAACGTGTCCGCGGTGTTGAACGTGGGCGGATGATCGGAAAGGCGTGGCCCGTCGGTAGTCGGGATGCTGCACTTGAACTCGTTGCGGCGCGGATCGAGGATGAATCCCACGGCGTAGAGTGTGCGCGAGTCGGTGGGGAGCGTAAAGACGTGCAAGACACGTCCGTCGTGCACGCATGTCTGCGGTTTGCGGTCGGTCACAAGGAAGCCACGTTGCACCCATTTCGGTGCAACGCGTAAAGCGATCGCATCTCCGTCGATCCGGACCTCTGTTTTCCCGCGGAAATGCAAGTTCTGCGCATAGAATGCTATGCCAATCGACCGGCTCGTCGACGCGGGTGCCGCAAGCGGTGCGGGTCGCATCAAAGCAGTTGATGCCAGCATGTACGTAAACATCAACGCGCTGGCAGTCAGAAGCGCGATCCCGGTGACCGAGACAATCGCGCGGACGTTCACCTATCTGCTCCTTTGTGCGTGATCGGTCGAGATGACCACGGTAGCAGAAAAACGACTCAGCAGCCCGATCGCTTGACCTTCGCTCGTCGGGATGACATGTCGTGCGCGTAGGCCGGGACCTTTGCGTACGCGTCAAGTGCACGCCGTGAAAAAGAACATGCTCGGCCCGGTTCGCCGGCAGCCCGAGCCTGCTCGGCAGCCTCGTCGAACATCGCTCCCGCGTTTCCCCAAAACGCGCGCTTTGTATCGGCGATCTCGTGCGGCGATGATTCGCCGTCAATCACCTCCATGAGGCTTTGCGGCGTGCAACGATACGCGTAGTCTGCGGCACTGGCAAAGAGCGTCGCTGCTTGCGCGTGTCGACCGCGATCCTTCGCGGCCTTCGCGTCCTTCTTCAGCCGAGCAACGTAGTCGCGCCCGGGGCCACCTTCGATCGAACACGGTGGGGCCGTTCCCGCGTGGGCCGGCGCGATGACGCACAGTGCCACGATGGCCGCGAACGTAAGCGCCGTTCTCTTGTTTTGCACTGGATCTCCACCTCCACACTTGCTACGCATTCTTCGTGAAAGCCGTGCGGTGATCCCCGAGATGATAACGCCACCGTGGGATAGCAAGCGGAATTCATCGATATGGCTCGCGAAATAGCCTAGGCCGGGCGGCAGCGTTCAGCACCGTCCAATCGGAGGCTTCTGATGTCACGATGCCGACTCCGGAAATCACAACTGACACTCGTCTGCGCCCTCGCGCTCTGGGCTTTTTCTGCAAATTTCGCGGCTGCAGCACCGAGCGTATCGACCGCTCCAAGACCCGAGAAAGTCACGACCGTCGGATCGCTACGCGTCGAGAGATACGGTGCCGGTTCTCCCGCAATGATCTTCGTGCCGGGCCTTTCGTGCGGCGCTTGGGTGTGGGCTGATGCGGTAAAGCAGTATGCTGGAACGCACACCGTCTATCTGGTAACGCTCGCGGGCTTCGATGGACTGCCGGCACCCGTCGGCAACGCGCTCGATGCCGCGGACGAGTCGCTCGGTCAATTGATAACGACAGAAAAACTCGATCGCCCGATCGTCGTCGGCCACAGCCTTGGCGGCTTTCTTGCGCTGCGATTCGGCACCGAACATGCCGCACTCGTCCGCGGAATCGTTGCCGTTGACGGGCTTCCCGTGTACGCGCCACTGATTCAAATGTCCGCAGAGCAACGCACCACCACGGCCACCACGATCGCCGCTCAGATGCGCGCCGCACCGCCCGACCAATTCGCCGCTCAACAAAAGGCAACTCTCGCCACGATGATCAGCGCGCCGGCCGACGTCGACCGCGTCGCGGTACTAGCGGCAAAGAGCGACCAACGCGCGACCGCCGATTATTTCGGCGATTTACTCGCTGCCGATCTGCGGCCGCAGCTTACAAAACTCACGGTTCCCACACTCGAGATCGCTCCAGTGCCGACGACGCCGCAAGCATACGAAGGTCCCCAAGCTGCCACAAGCTCGATGGCCGAGCGTCAAGCCGGCTATGAGGCCTATTACACATCGCTCTTTCCGGGTGTTTTGAATCTGCGCGTCAAAGCCATCCCAAATTCAAAACATTTCGTCATGATCGATCAGCCGAAAGAGCTCTTCGACGCGATCACCAGCTTCGTGCAAGCGCTACCGCGCTGATGTAAACCCCTGAACGGATCGACGCGGCGGTTCGCCGCCGACGTGAAATCGAACGCGAGATTCGAGGCCGCGGCTCGTCGCCACGATCGTCCAATCCCCGCGTTCAAGTGCGTAAACGAAGCGCGATTCGTGATGCTCCAGGTGCCGACCATTGATGCTCCAGGAAAGATCGTCACCTGCACCGCGAACATCCACGACGATGCGGGCGTCGGATGCAGCGACAAACTGGTCTCCGTCGCGCGGCATCACGATCCGCAGATCGCTCGGGAGCGATTGCGGTTGATGGGAAAGCCACGTGTCATATTCGGGCCCGAGTCGCGCGGCGACGGTAGCGAGCACCGCTCGATCCTCCGCGTCGACAAGTTCGGTCACGCTCGCAGTGCACGTTTGATCGGGATTTCGTCCCGTCGTCGCGCACATCGCCAGCCGCTTGTAGCCGGGTGGAAGTGCGAACGGGGCGGGATCGTGCGATTCGTAGAGGTGCAACATGATACGGTTCCAGAGCGGCGCAGCGCCCGCAACTCCGCTTACGTGAAGCATCGGTGAGCCATCGAAGTTTCCCGCCCACACGGCTACCGTGTAGTCGCGCGTGTAACCGACCGTCCAGGTATCGCGAAAGTCGGATGACGTCCCGGTCTTCACGGCCGCTGCAAACGGCAAACGTAAGAGGGAGTTCACACCGAATGCGCGCGCACGAGCCGGTCCATCCGCGAGCATGTCCGTCACGAGCGCCCATGTCGCGGGATCGCCAATTCGTTTGCCTCGCTTCTCGTCGGTCGGTTCCGCGCGCGCATGTAGTGTAACGGGTTGCCCGTCGTTTGCCGCAATCACGTACGCGCGCGCGAGTTCCTCGAGTGAAACTTCTCCGCTGCCGAGCGTCAAACCCAAGCCGTAGTAGTCGGCCGTGTGCTGCAAGTGGGCGAATCCCAGTTCGTGAAGCCGGCTTAGGAGTTCGGTTACTCCGAGCTGTGAGAGAACGCGCACCGCAGGCACGTTGAGAGAATTCGCAAGCGCGACACGCGCGCGCACGGGCCCCGCAAAACTTGCGTTGTAATCGGCCGGCGCGTACGTTTTCTGACCCGGGAGTGCGTAGACGGTAGGAACGTCGGCAAGAATTGAGGTCGGCCGAACGGTGCGTCGTTCGAAGGCGCGCTCGTATAAAAACGGTTTGAGCGTCGATCCCGGTTGACGTAACGCCGTCACACCGTCGTTTCGGCCCGAGGCGGCAGTGTCAAAATAGGCGGGCGATCCGACGTAGGCTAGGATCGCGCCGGTTCTGTTTTCGACCACGAGCGCCGCTGCATCGTGGACGTTGCGATTTCCCAGTCCGCCGAGGACTTGCACCACGTTCGCCTCCACATAGCGCTGCAAGTCCCCATCGATCGTCGTGCGCAGGGTGGTCGTTGTATCCGGAAGCTGCGCGGCCAGGCGAAAAAGTAACTGCGGGGCTGCGTCGATGCCGACACTAGGTGGAGCGAGCGCGAGCCGCTCCGCCTTCGCCTGGGACGCTTCTTGCGCGTTGACCACACCGAGTTCGACGAGTCGATCGAGGATGAAACGGCGGCGGCCTTCGAGCGCCGCACGATGCTGATACGGATCCAGCCGGACCGGGTCGTTCGGCAGCGCGACGAGGAACGCGGCTTGTCCAAGATCGATGTCACTTGCGGGCACACCGAAGTACGCGCGCGCGCCCGCCTCGACCCCCGTAAGGTCGTCACCCATCGGGATGCGATTCACGTAGTCCTCGAGGATTGCGGCTTTGCTTGTGCCCCCCTCGATCCGCGCCGCGAGGATGATTTCCGCGATCTTTCCCCAGAGCGTGCGCGGGAGGTTGTTTCGTAGACGCGCCGTTTGCATCGTTATCGTCGAACCGCCGCTTACGATTTTCCGACTGCGTGCGAGTTCGAGGGTCGCACGTGCAAGCGCCGCAACATCGACGGCGCCGTGCCGAAAATATCGCCGGTCCTCGATTGCGAGGAGCGCGCGGACGAACACCGGTGCGACGCGGTCGAGCGGAACGTGAATCGTGCGTTCGTTCGAACGTGTGAGCACCGTCCCAAGTGGAATCCCGGAGCGATCCATAAAGGTAATCGCGCTTGTTCCATGGTCAGGCCGCAAGATGATCGGATGCAACGCAAGACCCAGTGCGAGCAAAAGCGAACCGATTGCTACTAAGCCGGTGTTTTTCGGACGGAGTTGCCACCTCGTGCGCATCCCAGCTCTTCTTCTCGCTCTGACGTTCGCGTCCGTCCTTGGAGCGTGCAGCGCGAAGCCGCCGGAAGCCGGGGTCGCGCCAACAGCCACGCCAGATATCGCGGCCCTTGTTAATGCGGAAGTTACCGCGCAGCCTGCGCCGTCGCTTCCACCGATGATTGCTTCGATCTCACCGCGCGGGACGGCCGAATCTCTCACGCAGATTCGCGTCATCTTTCGGCACGATCTCATCCCGCTCGAAGCACTCGAAAGCCCGGGGGAAGCCGAGGCCTTGGCGCACTTTTCGCTGACGCCCGCCCTACCCGGACACTTTCGCTTCCTCACCCCAAAGCTGGTCGGCTTTCAAGCCGACGTCGCACTCCCACTTTCAACGCGCTTCCTCGTGCGGGTCGCAAACGGCCTCAAAGATACGAGCGGTACCGTGCTCGATCGCGATCTAGTTTGGACATTTGAAACGACCAAACTCCTCATCGCAGCATTGCCGAAAAGTTCGAACCAGGAGCTCCCGCCCTCAGAACTCTCACCGAAGCTTATCGTACGATCGAACATTGCGGTCGACGAGAGTAGCCTTGCCGCACACGCATCACTGGTGAGCGACGATGGGAAATCAAGCGTGGCGTTTGTGGTCGTTCCTACCCCCGCACCGAGCAGTCCGGCGTCTCGACCGCCCGATGTCGCCTTCGATGCATCGCAGTCGACGTATGCAACGACGCTTACCCCCGAGCATCCGCTAGCGAAGGCGACGCTATATTCGATTGTTATCGCGCCGGGGGTGAAGCCGCAGATCGGCAACCTGAGGACCGCGGATGAATTGCGCGGCCAACTGAAGACCTACGGTGCACTAACGTACGATAGCATCAATTCCACCGGCTCAGCGGATTCTCCAGACCGCTTCATTTCCGGCGCGCCACAGCTGTCATTTTCGAACCCGATCGATGCGAAATCGGTCGCCGCGGCAATCGTGCTTTCGCCCGCGCCCTCGGATTTGAGCCGCGCCTTCGCGACGGGCGACAACGTGGTGAGCGTCAATTCGACGACGCTTGCGCCGAACACCGACTATCAAATCACGATCTCGGGAACGCTCAAAGATACCTTCGGCCAAACACTCGGGAACGACGCGCACGCCACTTTTCACACTGGCGATTTTGCGCCGGCATTTTGGGCTCCGAGCGGGACGACGATCTTTCCGGCCGATCGGAACCTCTCGCTCAACATCGTTTCGACCAACGTCAAACGCGCGAACGCGATTTTCAAGCGCGTCGCTGCGACCGATCTCGTCGCAAACGATACGCCAACGGATTCCGACGGTGGCGGCCTACTCCCGATTGCGGCGAACTGGCCGGCGCTTGCGCTTGGCGGCGCCGCGAACCGCGAGCAGACGATAGCCGTTCCGCTACGCGAGAAACTGGGCGGGCCTACCGGCGTCCTCGCTTACGGAATGCGCGCGGTCATCGGCACCCACACGGATGAGAACAACAAGCGCGTGCCGACATACGCTAGCGCCGTCGGGCTCGTGCAACTCACGAACCTCGGGATCTTCGCGCAGTATTTTCCCGAGAGCGGACTCGTTCGCGTGCACCATCTCAGCGACGGGACGCCAGCCGCGCATGCCTCGATCGAAATCTACCCGTCAACGACCGAGCGCAGCGCAACGGATCGTAGGAGCGCGTCGCTCTGCGCCCGCGCCACGACTGATGCCGATGGCATGGCGACATTTTCTGAGACGGCGCTCGCGGCGTGTAGCTCCCGTCAAAGAGGCCCCAACCTCGCGCCGGCCTATCTGACGATCGCCCGCGAAGGCCCGGACTGGGCCTACGTCCGCACCGGACAGTATTCGAACGATGGACTCGGAGCCGACACGACCTGGTCCTCAGGAAGTCCGGATAGCCGCGGCACCATCGTCTCCGACCGGTCGCTCTATCAACCCGGCGAACGCGCCCAGTTTACCGGCGTCGGCTGGTTTCTCATCGACGGCGTTCTCACGCGAGGCCGGGCGCCACTTTACACCATAACCCTTGAGACGCCGAGCGGTGAAAAACGCGATCTCATGCGTGTCGGTCTCAATTCGTTCGGCACATTTACAACGCCCTATACATTTCCAAAAAACGCGGCCCTCGGCAATTGGGTTATTCGCGCGAGCGCGGGCAACGGCGAAACATTGATCGGCTCGGTCCGCGTCGCCGAATTCAAACCGCCCAATTTCAAAGTTGCCGTCGCCCTCGATAAGACCGTTGCGCTTCGCGGGGAGACCGTGAACGCGACGGCAACCAGCACGTATCTCCTCGGCGCCCCCGTCGAAGGCGCGACATCGCTTTTTTCCGTGACGCGGTCGCAAGCCTACCTTGCGCCGCCGCATCGCGATGACTACCTCTTCGGTCCGCAGTGGTTTTGGCCCGATGTTGCACCCGATGCCAAGAGCGATGTGGTTCAAGCGCAAACCCGCGTCGACGCAAACGGCAAGAGCATGCAATCGTTCACGATCGCAGCCGACTTGCCGTATCCGATGACGTATCGCGTTGACGCTCAAACGACGGACGTCTCCAATCTCGACGTCGCCGATAGCGCGACAATCACTGCGCTTCCCGCCCCGACCCTGATCGGAATCAAGTCCGACTTTGTCGGAGCGGCCGGTATCGCGCAGAACGTGAACGTCATCGTCACAAGTCCGGACGGCAAGGCCGAGCCCGGCGTTCACGTCAGCGTGCATTTACAGCGCGCCGACTTCGTGCACGCAACGAGCGTCGTCGAAGGGGGCGACGCGGAGATTACCGGCGTGACGTATACGACGGTCGCGAGCGCCGATGCAACGAGCGCAAGCGATTCCGTGCGTGTATCGCTTACACCGCCAAAGGCCGGTACGTACCGCATTCGCGCGAACCTCGCCGATGCCAAGGACGACGCGACGGCATCCGACGCGCAAATCTGGGTGAGCGGACCGCAAGATGTCGCCTGGAATCAACCCGACCCCAATAGCTTAACGCTCACGCTCGATAAGTCGACCTACCACATCGGCGATCGGGCAAAGGCTCTGGTGCAGTCGCCATTCGGTGCGGGCGATCTCTACGTCGCGGTCATTCGCCACGGGGTGATCTGGAAGAAAGTCGGCAGCGTCAGCGGTGCTGCACCAACCGTGCAGTTTCCGATTACGGCGGAGATGCTGCCGAACGCCGCGGTTCAAGCCGTGCTCGTTCGAAGGGGAAGCGCACCGAAGAACGCGCGTGGCAATGCCTTCGCGCGAAGCGGATTTGCGACATTCACGGTCGCCCTCGATAGCAAGTACCTCAAGGTAACCGCGCACGCGGATCGCGCGCAGGTTGCTCCGGGCGCCGGCGCACACGTCCATTTTCATGTTGTCGATAGCGCCGGAAAGCCGGTGCACGGCGCGTGCACGGTCGTCGTTGCGAACGAGGCGATTCTGCAGTTAACCGGCTATCGTCTTCCCGACCTCGTGCAGCTCGTCTATGCGCAACAACCGATTTCCACACGCTTTGCCGATAGTCGCGACAGCGCAACGCTAACTAGTCCGCAGAAGGCGCTCGACAAAGGCTTCGGCTTTGGCGGTGGCCTCTCCGATGGTGGTGCCGATACCCGCATCCGCCGCGCATTCTCACCTCTGGCCTACTACGCCGGTGCAATCGTGACCGACGCGAGTGGTAACGCCGATGCAACATTCACTCTTCCCGACGATCTCACCACGTGGCGCGTGATGGTCGCGGTCGCTACGCCCGAGGGTCGTTTCGGTAACGGCGAGACGACGTTTATCACAACGAAACCGCTCCTGGCAAATCCCGTCGTCCCGCAATTCGCGCGACCGGGAGATACCTTCGCCGCCGGTATTGCGGTGAGTAATCCCGGAAAGCAGACCGGTCAGATCACGATCCACGGCGAGCTGCGCGGCCCGGCTAGATTTTCCACCGGAGCATCGCCTCAGCCGACCATCGACACACACGAGAACGCCGATCCCCTGACGCACGCGTATCGCTTTCCCATCATCGCAAGCGGTGCGGGCGAGGTGACCGCAACTTTTCGCGCTAGCATTGCAAGCGCAGCGGACGCGTTTGCTATTCCGCTTACGATCCTCGACCGCGCAACGACCGAGAGCGTGATCGCAACCGGGGCGACCGGAAAGAGCGCGAATATTCCCCTCGCAATCGATCCGAGTGTCCCCGCCGATACCGGTGGACTGCGAATCGAACTTGCAAGCGGGCTCGTCCCCGATGCCCTCGTCACCGCACGCGCCATCTTCGCTCAAGCCGACCCCGTTACGGAAACGGTCGCGAGTCGCCTAAGCGCCGCTGCCGATCTCACCCGGCTCGCGTCTCTCGGCACGATCGATCCGGTCCCCGAAGCGAAAATGTTCGTACGCCAAGAACTTGCAACCCTCGCGAAACTGCAGGGTGCCGATGGGGGCTTTTCGTCATTTCCCGGTGAGAAGAAATCCGATCCGTATGCGTCTTTTGCCGCGCTCGGAGCGCTCGGTCGCGCAAAGAGTGCTGGGATCGCGGTCGATGCGGCAATCGTCGCACGCGGGCAGTCATTCGTTTCAAGCGTCCTTGCCGATCCCGGGCGAATCAAGTGGTGTACGAGTGCGGAGTGCAAGATGACGCTCCGCTTGAACGCTCTGAGCGCACTTGCCGCCAGCGGCGATCGACGGACTTCGTTTCTGGGCGACCTCTTCACACAGCGTGGCTCGCTTGCCCTTAGCGATCGCATCCTTCTCGCGCGCTTACTGAACGCTCTGCCCACGTATCGCGCGCAAGCCGATGTCGTAGCACTCGAAATCGATCAGCGAATCTACGTGACCGGAGCGACAGCGATCATCGACGTCCCAGAACGCTATCGCTGGTGGAGCGCACGGCCGTTTTTGCAGTCGGCGGCACTCGAACTCTTCACGGAACGCGGCGCGCCGGTCGAACGGACCGATGGGCTCGTGCGCAGTCTTCTTGCTCTTCGCCGGCACGGTTCGTGGGGTTGCGCGTGCGAAAACGCTGCCGCGCTTGCAGCTATCACGGATCTCATCGCGCACGACCGCACGCCGGTGAACTTTACCGCGACCGCGACGCTCGCTTCGAGAACGCTTGCAAACGCCACATTCGCGGGACCCAAGGCGCGTGTCTTCACCAAAGACGTGCCCATGGCGCAACTTCCGCGCGGTACCGCGTCGCTTGCCGTCGCGCGAAGCGGAACCGGCACGTTGCACTATGCCGTAACGTATTCGTATCGGCTTGTCGGACCGCAGCGCGGCGTTCTTGCCGGGTTGCGTGTGACGCGCGAGATTCGCACACCGAACGCGGATCCCGTGCTCGCCTCGATGGGCCTTGCCTTACCGAGTACGCCCACGACGCTTCCCGCCGCGCACGTCTACGATGTGGGGTTGCAGATCATTACCGATCACCCGATCGACCGGGTGATGATCGAGGATCCGCTACCCGCCGGAATGGAGGCGGTCGATACGTCATTTGCCACGACCAGCAGCACGCTTGCCGCGCGCGGCGATAGTTGGCTTATCGACTACCAACAACTCCATCACGATCGAATCGAAGCGTTCGCCGACCGGCTGGGACCCGGCATCTACGAGCTGCACTACCTGGTGCGGACCGTAACGCCGGGGACGTTCGCGTGGCCGGGCGCGCAAGCACACCTCGTCGACCGCCCCGAAGAATTTGGCCGCAGCGCCGCAACGACGCTGATCGTTCGTTAGAAGCGCGGCCCCCAGCCACGATGCAATCCGCTGCTAGCGATTTGCGGGCGCGCAAGGGTTGGCCGGGGCTGCTCGACCACGGTCTTCACTTCGGCGGGAGCCGGAGCTGCCGGTGTCTTGTAGGAAGGCAGCAAGAGCAACAGGTGTGCGGCGTTGACCCAGTCGAGGTCGGAAATTTCTTCGGTTGCGTGTGCGCTGAACGTCTGGTTGGGTGTCTTCATGTTGGCTACTCCTTGTGGACGTAGCCTATCGTTCAAGTACACGGGTCAACATCAGCACGGCCACTGAATTCAGATCGCTCCGTACTGAACGCCCGCTCAGTACGCAGCGGGAATCGCAGAGGACGTGCCCGGAGCGAGGGTCAACCGCGCTTCATGGGTACCCGCGCGCGAGCGAACGCTTTTGTAACCGCTGCGTTGATGCGCGAAGCGCTGGGGGCGTATGGCAGCTGATCTCAAGACGCGGCTAGCAAAGCTCCTCGAGCTGCGCGACGGGAGTGATGAGGACGCACTGCTCCGCGGCCTGCCTCGCGCGCTTACCGACAAGAGTAGTTATCTCGTCGCGAAAGCTGCGGCGATCATCGCGGAGCGGCAATTCAGCGATCTTGTTCCCGACCTGCTCGTTGCCTACAACCGGCTCTTCAATACCGAGCAAGACGACGAGGATGATGTGTTCGTCGATCCACTCTCACTCGGTAAAAAAGCGATCGCGCAAGCGCTCTGCGATCTCGACTACCGTCATCCGGCACCGTTCGAGCGAGGTCTACGTTGCCGACAACGCGAGCCCATGTATGGCGGAGGCGTCGAGTCCAAGTACCCCTCGCGAATCGACACGGCCGCGGGATTGCGCGCCATCTGCGCGCTCGCTCTCGCGGCAAGCGATGCGCCAGGATACGACGTGATGCACGCGCTCGTCGACGCATTGGTCGATCCGTACAAAGAGGTTCGCATCGAAGCGATTCGCGCGTTCGAGAGTTTCGCGGGTACGGAAAGCGTGCTGTTGTTGCGCCTCAAATCCCACCTCGGTGACCTGGAGCCCGAAGTTCTCGGACAGTGTTTTCGTTCGCTGCTTTCCTGCGAACGCGTACCCGCTGTCGCGTTCGTCGCGGAGAGACTGAGCGAGACAAACAAGGACGTCGTGTTCGAGGCAGCCGCAGCGCTTGCGGGATCTCGCGAACCGGAGGCCATTGCCGAAGTCCGCAGCTTCTGGAATCGTCAGATGCCGCTCGAGACGCGCCGTGGCATTCTCTATTCGCTTGCCGAATCGCCCGTCCCGCAGATCGTCGACCTTCTTCTTCTCGCCATTGCCGATAGTCGCGCCGACGTCGCAACAGCCGCGGTCGAGTCGCTCGCCGCGAGTCGCTTTCGAGCGGCCAGTCGCACAGCAGCACATGCGGCGGTCGAACAAACCCGGAGTGCGCCACTGATGCGCGCGTATATCGAGGCCTTCGGCGAGTTGTAGCGCACAACCCCAGTCATGCGTATTTTAAGCGCCAATGTCAACGGGTTGCACGGCGCGGTAACCAATGGATTCTTCACCATGCCGCACGTGCTCGAAGCCGACGTCATCTGTTTGCAGGGAACGCGCTGCGATGATGCCGCCGCCGTCGGTACCGAACTTGGCTATCACGCCCTTGCCGTCGATCGCACGTCGCACGATGAGAACGGAAAAGCCGATCGTGGCGGTGTGGCGATCTTTGCAAAGCAGCCACTCCGCGAGCTCGACCTCGCGGCTCAGGACGCGCTCGCGAGCAATGGCCAATTCATTTCGTGTCGGCTCGGAGATCTTGCGATCGCATCGGTGTACGTGACAATGGATGCCCAGCCGGAGCAATTTCCGGCGCTTGCCGCACGCTTCGCCGCGCTCGCAGCGGAGGCGGGCGGCGCGGTGATCGGCGGTGATATGAATACATTCCGCAACGGGGACGACGCGTGGAATTTCGCCGAGAGCGCGAGCAAGAACGGGTACGGCTGCGACCCAACCGCCATGGCGTGGTTTGCCCAGACGTTTAACGCCGGGTGGATCGATGCGATTGGCCTCGACTACAAACCGCGGCCGCTCTACACGTGGTGGTCGCGAAACGAACTCTACCATCGCGGGGATGGAACGCGTCTCGACTACATTCTGCTCTCGGCTGGGCTTGCAACGCGACTAACATCGGGTTCTGCTCAGGTGTCCTCGCAAAAACGGTTCGGCGGTCACGCGCAGATTGCCGTAACGATCGGCGAGGTCTGACTGGCGATGTCGCTCAGTCGAGAACCAGCGGCGTGGTGAGCATTGCCGCGAGTTTCGCTAAGAGCTGATTCCCCGTCGCCTCCGCAATGCGGTGTCCGAGCGCCGAATCGAACAGGGCGCCAGCGATGCCGAACGGCGGACGGTAGTCGCCATCGAGTTCCAGACGCGACCACTCCATCGTATCTTGAGAAATCGTCAGCGTCCCATTGAATTCGGGATACGGTCCGCTGGTCGACGGCTTCCACCCAATGTCCATCATGTGGTAGCCCGTGAATGTCGACTTCTCGCGTACCCGAAGCTCGACGTTCGTCTCGATGTGGAGATCGCCGACCGCGATGCCAAGCGGGATGATCGCGACGCCATCCTTGAGATGCGCGTAAAGTCGCTTGGGAGCGTCCTCGAAGCGGCACTGGGCCGTCGTGTACGTATGAATTTGACTCATACGTTCATGATCGCCCCGCCGTGCGAACTCCGCGTGAACGGTGCGCCTCTTGGCTTTCACGCGCGCTTCACAGGCTCGAACGAATACCAGCGGTATGGAACCTCGGGTGTTGACCTCTGCGTTAACCGGGAAACACCCCGTTCGAGGTATTTCCATGTTCAATAAATCGCTCCAAGTACTCACGATCGCCGCGCTTGCTGCTCTCCCCACCATGGCAAGCGCGCAGTCGGCCGGCACCACGTTGCTGCCCTCACAAACCGTCATCAACGGTACGATCGAGCAATCCCTCAGTAGCAAGTCGGCAAACGTGCAAGATCCGTTCGTGCTCGACGTCCAAGGGCCGTATCCCGCGGATGACCAGCGATTCGCGAATGCCCGCGTATACGGCCACGTCGCAACAGTCAGCCACGCGTCGACGACGAAAAAGGGCGCGGTCACGCTGGCGTTCGACCGGCTCGTACTCGCCGATGGAACGACCGCTTCACTCCAGGGGCAAGTGATCTCGCTCGACGCGCAAGGCAACAAAGCCAATAAGACCGTGAAGACGATTGCCGGCGCCGTGGTCGGTCAAATTGTCGGCAACTACATCGGTAAGC
This sequence comes from Vulcanimicrobiales bacterium, assembly GCA_038231455.1. GTDB lineage: Bacteria > Vulcanimicrobiota > Vulcanimicrobiia > Vulcanimicrobiales > Vulcanimicrobiaceae > JANLVI01. Next base: position 187,806 of record JBBRLI010000005.1, read on the forward strand.
ATATCGGTTCCGATGTCGGCGGCGCCGTCGGCGCAATCGGCGGCGGCATCGTCGCGGCGAGCTCCGGTCAAAACATCACCGTGGCGCAAGGTTCGAAAGTCCAATTGCAGACGACGGCCCCCGCAACGGTGCTCTCGCTCCGCCAATCCGGCCCCGGCCCGATACCCACGCCGACGCCCTACCGGTAACTCGAGCTCCGGCTGAACCATCGCCGAGCGCACCATGCTGCAGCTCGGCGTTGTTCGTTCCGCGCCAAGTGCTGTACCCGCAGCGCGCGGAGCTGGATGATTGGCAGGTAGTAAATTCGCCCGATTGCGGTAATCTGGATTCGTGGACGCCCATCTCTTCACGATTAGCCTCGCTGGCGCCGTCGCGCTTTTAGTTGCGATGTTTATCTACGCGCCGGAAGCGACGGAACGCGATGACCCCTAGGCGTTCGCACGGGCGAGCGCGACGGCAAAGGCGATCCAACCAGCGACGAACGCAAGGCCGCCGATCGGTGTAATCGCACCGAGCTTCCGTATTCCGGTGAGCGCTAGTGCGTAGAGGCTCCCACAAAAGACGATCATTCCGGCAAGGAGAAGCCCGCCCGCCAGGTTTGCCGTCGAATCGCTCGCGACGTGCGCTGCTGAGGCGATGCCCACTGCCACAAGTCCGAGTGCGTGAACGAAATGATAGAAAACCGCGCGCTCGTAGATCCCGGTCGCGTAGTCGTCGAGCCGTTCGCGTAAAGCATGAGCGCCGAAGGCACCAATCAATACGGCGAGTCCCAGAAGCAACGCGCCAACAGTACTCCAATGCATCACGTCTGGGCCTTTGACGTCAAAGGACGGGAGTCATCGAGGTTCGAGGAGATCGTCCTGGCTCGGCCGTTGTCGGATCAGGGTCTGCAGCGTCGCACGTTTGAGTGGCGTGACGTTCTGGAAATTGATCGTGACATCGCGGTAGATTTTGTTACGACCGTAATCGAGTGGACCCAAGGCCACCTCTTTCTCGATGTACGTAGCGCCGGCGAACGTCGCAAACGAGATTAGCCAATCCGTCTGGAGAGGTGGACCGGCGCGAAAATTCCCCGCGGTGCGAATTTTGAGCGTTCGTTTTGTCTGCGGATCGATCCACATCTCGCGCAGACGGTTCGTGCGCGGTTCGCGTAACGGCCGCAGGACGAGATGGATCGCTCCCTCGTCCGTTGTTAATTCAGGATCGCAACTGATATCGTACGTGCGCGAGACCACCGACACTTTGCCGATCGTCTTCAGCGACGATGTCGGCAACGGGATCAGTGGTGCTGCCGGCGATTCCGTGATCCCGAAGGCATACGCCGGTGAGAGATGCGGCGTCCCGAGCAAATCGAACGTCGGCTCCGGCTTTGACAGTTGAATCCCAAACACGCCCACGCCAAAGAACGACAACGTAAGAAATACATTGGTCCCGTGCGGAACGTTTGGGTTCGCCGCTTCTTCCGTGCTGAAACGATCGACGTGAATAGCGCCGGCTGCGATCTCGTCTTCGCCGAGATAGTGGATCGAGGTCGACTTGTCATTGTTGCGTAATGTGACGACCACGACGTAGTCAACCGCAATCGGATAATTCTGCGCGCTCCACGCCTTCCGTGCTAGTCCGTAAGAGACATCCGGGGCAGGCTGATCCCCGACCGCATCCACAGGACCGCAATGGTCCACCTCGGACAGTACGCTTGCTGCACTGGGATCGGCCGAGCCAAGAGCGATCAGAGCGATAAAGAGTCGAACCGTTCCCGCGACGGTCCAGTGCACGACGCTCTTCTTTGACTGAGTCATCGAGGCTCGAGGAGGTCGTACTCGCTTGGAAGCTGATGAAGCAGTGTGCGAAGCGTGGATCGTCCTAGCGGCTTGACGTGTTCGAAAGAGATCGCCACGTCACGATAGATTTTATTCCGGCCGTAATCGAGCGTTCCTAGTGCGACCTCCTTGTCGATATACGTCACGCCATCGATCGTCGTAAACGTGATCGACCAATCGCAATGCAGTGGCGGACCATCGCGAAAGTTTCCAGCCGTACGAATCCGCAGCGTCCGATTCGTCAGCGGATCGATCCACATCTCGCGTAACCGATTGTTTTTTGGATCTCGGAGTGGCTCGATAAAGAGATGCACCGCGCCTTCAATTGGCGTGACTTCGGCATCGCAGCGAATGGAGTACGTACGCGACACAACAGACACTTTGCCGATTGTCTTCAGCTCCGTCG